>NZ_SCNV01000037.1 GCF_005503145.1 Burkholderia sp. 4M9327F10
GATCACTCCGTTCCCCCGCCCGTTGCCGAGCAGGTCAGTGTTCTACGTGGGTCAATATTCGATGCAAATTACTGCGTAGGGTGGGTCAGGATTCCGCGCAAATCAACACCCCGCATTCATAATTTTGCTGCGAAGCACTTTCTGTCCGGTCCATAACGTCCCTGTGAAAATTGACGGAAAACGAGCTCGCACTCACATTTTTGCTCCGAAGCACTATCTCTGTTCAGTCGATGCGCCGAGCGGCGATGTACAGAAATGCCTCGGGAAATGTCGGCGGGATCATTGATGGACAGAAATCCGTGCGGGAAAAGCCGAAAACGGGCTTTTCTGACATTTCCCCCCGGGTTTCTGTGCAGACAGCCGGAATTACCACCCACATTTCTGTTCCGTCGATATCTCTATTTAGCGGAAACACGACATCTGAACTTGGGACTCACATCCGAAATGTTGATAATTTATATTATGTCAAATAGCTTGGCTGACTCCGACACTGAAAATTACATTTGTCTGAAGATTGTGCGAAATTGTAAGCACTCTGTTATATTTCGCGCCGCTTCTGATTTTCAGCAGGATTCCAGGTGTCCGCAGAACCACGTCACGGCTGCCTTCATGAGTTTCTCGCCCTGACCGAGGGCCTTTCAATCGCCGCCGTCGCCCGGACATTGCGCTGTTGCTCGCGCTCGGTCCGCAACTACGTGGCCGGCCGCTCGCCTATACCGTGGCACCGCATCGAACTGCTTCGCCTGCTCGCGCTGGAGAATTCCGCGGCGCTCAACAAATCCAGCGGCGCCACGCGGGAGGAAGAAACCCCTGTCGTTGCCAATATCGAACCCGATCCGGCCGCCCCTGACGTTCCGCCTTCCGAATTGCTCGCGTGGGTCGGCGTTCACGCACCGCATTTTCTGTCGAGCCGACGCAGCTTCGCGCTGTACGTCCGCGGATGGAGCGTTGTCGAAAAAATCCGACGTGCAAAGCGCAACGGCACGTTTTCGACCGTGCTCGCGCACTGGCGCCTGCTGGCGGTCGAGCTGCCGCGCATGTGGCGCTCTGGCCGGATGTTTGCGGGCATCGACCCGCCCGCATACGTACACGAGGAACAGGCGCCGTGACGTGGGCGATAGATCCGCAACTGAACCTGAATCAACACAGCCGGCGGCGCGCAGACAAGAAACCTCGCTGCGCGTCGCGTAACCTTGCAACAAATATTTATCGTATGTACAATAAATTGCAAGGGATCGAATTCGACCCGGCAAAAGACCAGGTCAATCGCAGCAAGCACGGAGTGTCACTGGCTCTTGCCGAGAGCTTCGAATGGAGTAGCGCGATCGACGCGCTTGACGACCGGTACGCCTACGGCGAGCAACGCTTTATCGCGTATGGCTTGATCGGCGACCGTGTCTATTGCCTGGTCTATACAGTGCGCGGCGAAACGCTGCGTGCGATCAGCCTTCGCAAGGCAAACAAACGTGAGGTAAGCGACTATGTCGAGCAAACGCAGCATCGTGATGCCGACCGATGAGGAAGATGCAGTAATCAATCGTGGCATCGCGGCAGATGCCGACACGCGAGAACTGAGCACCGAAGAGATTCGACGGATGCGCCCAGCACATGAAACTCTTCCAAAGCGGGTCGGTGAAAGTTTCGCGGCTGAACTGTTGAAGCGTCGAGGCCGCCCGCCGGCTGACATCACCAAGGTCGCGACTAGCGTTCGCTACGATCGCGATGTGCTCGACGCTTTCCGTGCAACTGGTGAAGGTTGGCAGACACGCATGAACGACGCCCTGCGCGACTATGCCAGGTCACACGGAATGATGTGATGAAGGCCCGCTTCCGCGGGCTTTTTTTCTTGTCCGTCTCCCCTTCCCTGCGTGCGCTTCCAAGCCGCGGCGGCCGTCTCCGTCGCGCTACGCCACGCGGGCACAGCGTAGACCTTCGTTACCTGGAATACATTTGCCGTGACAGGTTACGAGGCATAATGCAAGCCTCTCAGGTTCTGGCACGGCCCTCGGAATAGCCAGAACCTTTCGCCGACCGATTTCCGGTCGGCTTTTTTTACCAGATAGTGCCGCGTCAACTTCCGCGACGGTCTCAGGTCGACCCAACTCGGACCGTTGGCGCCCGGTCACGAACGTCTGCAGTCAAACCAATATCGGGCGTTCCCTCATCGTTTCCGTGATCGGCGGAGCGCATGTATCGCCCAGTATCGAAGCACACCGAATCAGGCGGTGCGAGGACGAAATCACCTCGTGCCGAGGTGCGGTATGCCTGCGTGTAGCTGAGGCATGATCCGCCACCGCCCCCAAAAATGGCACCTACCGCAAGCCTGATGACGCGATCGGTCACTGCCGGATTCCGGCCGACTCTTTAGGATTGGTTCGGCCTGAGCCACGCGGAAACCGCACGCAGATACGCACGCAAGCGCCACTCGCCCGATCACGGGGCGGATCGGGCAATGCCTGCAAATATTTCGATTGGCCGCTCGGCACGGGCCTACCAGACCCCTACGATCACAAGGACAAGCAGCATGAAGTCTCATCTGATCTCACGACGCATGGTCATCTCCATGATGTTCGCTATCCCCGCCCTGTTTCCCGTGTTGCCGGCCTATGCCCAATATGTTGCCGCCGACGCGATCGTCGGAACGTGGGAAGCAGACGACGGCACGATCAAGCTCGCCATGGTCAAAGACGGACCGGAATTTCAAGCGCATCTGCTGTACGGCAATCAGGTCGTCGAGTCCGACAATGTCACGTTCAGGAAGGATGCGAAGAATCCCGATCCGGCGCTGCGCTCGCGTTCACTGAAGAACATCGTGTTCCTTCGCGGCCTTCGCTGGGAAGACGGTAAATGGATCGGTGGCTCGCTCTATGACGCCTCGTCGGGTCGGACCTACCGTTGCGAGGTGGTGCTCGAAGACGACAAGATGCGCCTCAGGGGATACATCGGAATCCCAGCTCTTGGTCAGACCCGTGTATTTCACCGCGTGAGTCAGTGATGATGCTGCCATGGTCTGCGCCTTACTACGCGCCACAGAATTGGCGTGAATCGCAACCGCAATGGCGCCTTTCGATAGTGCGTAGGCGTCGCGTAGCCGGTAACGTTCACGACAGTCAAACCCTGCAGAGAGACAACGATGTTTGATAGACGTAAAAAGACGGCGCTTGTGACCGGTGCCTCGTCGGGAATGGGCAAGGAAATCGCGACGCAATTGATACGCGACGGCTACCAAGTGTACGTCGCCGCACGCCATGTGGAAAAGATGAGCGACTTGGCGCAGTTGGGCGCGAGGCCGCTGCGGATGGATATTTCCAGCGAACCTGAAATCATGTCGGCTGTCGATACGATTCTCGCGGAAGTGGGCGGCGTCGACGTACTCGTCAACAACGCCGGATTCGGTCTGTACGGGTCAGTCGAAGACATCAGCATCGACGAGGCTCGATACCAGTTCGAAGTCAACGTGTTCGGCACCGCCCGGCTGACGCAACTGCTCCTGCCGGCGATGCGCAGGAAGGGGGCCGGTACGATCGTCAACATCACGTCAATGGGCGGCAAGATCTATACGCTGCTCGGTGCCTGGTATCACGCGACGAAGCACGCCCTCGAAGGGTGGTCGGATTGTTTGCGGCTCGAACTCGCGCCGTTCGGTATACGTGTCGTGATCGTGGAGCCCGGCTTGATCGAGACGGGATTCGGCGATGTGGTTGCCAGAGGTCTGCTCGCGCGATCCGGCAGCGGTGCCTACGCGCAACTGACACAGGCTGTCGCGAAGTCCACACAGGAAGCCTATGGCAACGGACGCGGCACTGACCCGGACGTGATCGCGCAGGTCGTGTCGCAGGCGGTGCGCGCACGAAAGCCGCGTACGCGCTATGTCGCGGGCAAGTATGCGAAGCCGATGATCTTGCTGCGAGGCTGGCTGGGAGACCGGATGTTCGATCGGCTGATCACGAGCCAGATGGGCTAGGATGGGCGTGCATCCGCATAAAGTCGGCGCATAAGCGGAGTGATGTGTTCCACACGGGATCGAACGATGAGCGGCGTCATTTCGGACAGGTGCAAAGTACCGCAAGCGTTCTGGCATGCAATCGCGCACGCCGGCCTGCCGCCTGCCGCGGTTCTGCGGCAGGCCAGGCTTCCAGCCACGCTTCATCTGAACGCCCAGGCGCTCGTCAGCACGGAGCAATACTTTGCGCTGTGGAAAGCGATCGAGCAACTCACGCCGGAGCCGGGGCTGGGCATCAAACTGGTGACACAAGCCGACACGGCGACCCATCCACCATCCTTACTCGCCGCATTCCACGCCCGCGATTACCGTGACGGCCTGCAGCGGATCGCCCGTTTCAAGCGGCTCTGTACGCCAGAGAAGCTGCACATCGCCGAAGACGGTGCCGAATGCATAGTCACTTCCGAGTGGTTGTACTCTACCGAACCCGAGCCGGCGATTACGACGGATGTTGCGTTCGCGACGCTCCTCGAACTCGCTAGGCGGAGCACTGGTCAGCACCTGACGCCGCGCCGGGTGGAGTTCATCCGGGCAGGCCCGAAGCACGACGTTTACCGCGAGTATTTCGGCTGCACGATCCGCTACGGGGCATCGCGCAATGCGCTGGTGCTGAAGTCAGCAGACTTGGACAGGCCGTTTGCCAGCCACAATCCAGAACTCCTGGAGATGCTGACGCCTGCACTCGCCGCCGCGCTGGGGGAGTTCGACGCGCGCAGTTCGATTCGCGTGCAGGTAAAGGTCGTGCTCAAGCGATGTCTGGCAAGCGGCCGGCCGGAACTGCCGGACGTCGCGCGCGACCTCGGCATGAGCGAACGAACGCTGCAAAGGCGTATCACCGATGAAGGTGCAACGTTCCGGGACCTGCTCGCCGAAGCGAGGCAAGAGCTCTGGCGGCGACTGCTGTCGGACCCTGCGGCAGGCAACGACGAGGTCGCCTGTCTGTTGGGCTATCAGGACCCGAGTTCGTTCTATCGCGCCTTCCGGGACTGGGAAGGCGTCACGCCCAATCGGTGGCGTGAAATGAACTCAACGCGTCCTGCCGCCGAACCGACCTGATACGTATGGGATAGCAGGCCCCGTCGCCGCGCAAAGTACACCCGCTTTTCCGCTTGGCGCGGTGTGCAACAAGCCTGACGGATTTCGCCAATGTCGAAGATGCGATGAAGCGGTACAAATCTCCCTGCAATCGCTGAAACCGCAATCCACTTCGAAAGGCATTCCATGACAGGCAAAGTATGGTTCATTACCGGCGCATCCCGCGGCTTCGGTCGCATTTGGGCCGAGGCCGCGCTCGCGCGCGGCGATAAGGTCGCCGCGACGGCGCGGCAGGTGGTCAGCCTCGACGCGCTGGCGGAACGCTATGGCGACGCCGTACTCCCGCTCGCGCTCGATGTGACCGATTCCGCCCAGGTAAGTCACGTCGTCGCGCAGGCTCATGCGCACTTCGGCAAGCTCGATGTCGTCGTCAACAACGCAGGCTATGCGCTCGTCGGCGCGATCGAGGAAGCGAGCGAGGTCGACGTGCGCGCCGAGTTCGAAACCAATTTCTTCGGCGCGTACCGTGTCATCCAGGCCGCGTTACCGTTTCTGCGTCAGCAGCGCCGCGGTCACATCATCGGCGTATCGAGCGTCGCCGGCATTGTGGCCGGGCCGATCGTCGGTTTTTATCACGCGTCGAAATGGGCTCTCGAAGCACTGCACGAGAGCCTCGTCACAGAAGTCAAGGGCTTCGGGATCAACGTGACCCTACTCGAGCCTGGCGCATATGCGACCGATTTTTCGAGCCAGGTGTCGCTAAAGCTCGCAGCCGGCATCGACGCATATGCGGATCTCAGGGCGCTGGTCTTTGCTTCGAGTGGACAGATCGATTTCGGCGACCCGCAGTCGACCGCAGAGGCCGTCCTGAAGATCGTCGATGCGCCCCAGCCGCCGTTGCGTCTGTTTTTGGGCACCGAGGGGCTTCCACTCGCGCGCGCAGTATATGCCGAGCGCCTTGCCACCTGGCAGGAGTGGGAGCCGGTTTCGAGCGCGGCCCAAGGCGAGTCGAGCCGACGGGACATCTCGCTCTGATCGCGAGTCGATTCCGGCAATCAACCGTGCCTATCACGTGTGCTTCAAGCCACAGTCGCCTTCGGATGTACCGTAGCGCTGCGGCGCACCGATGCCCATCGGGATCCACCCCGTTTCGTGAATCCGTTCGTCGGACAACTGATGCCCTTACATTTTTCGTGCACGATGTGCGGCCACTGTTGCCGCGGTCTTCGTATACCGCTGAACCTTTCAGAAGCTATCGACTGGCTGAGCGACGGTGGAGAAACGCAGCTCCTGTGCGAAGCCATTCCGTGGCCGGCGGAGCCAGCTGTTGACAATCTGCTTGCCGCATACAAGTTTCAGCGTTCGTTTCCAGCGCTGAGCGGTACGTTACCGTTACGCGTGATCGTGACGGTCGTGGCTGCGTTCGACGGCCCGTGCCCTCACCTGAAATCCGATTTGCGGTGCGGGGCGTACGATCGCCGGCCGCGCGTCTGTCGCATTTATCCTGCGGAGATCAATCCGTTCATCGCGCTTCGTCCGGCTGGGAAAGGATGTCCTCCGGAGGCGTGGGACAATCGTTATCCGGTGCTGGAAGCGTCGGGGCGTTACGTGGACCGCACGCTCACGGCCGACATCGAGGCTCTTCGCGCAACGGACATACGAGACGTCGAAGCAAAGCAGATACTGAGTAGCGTCCTTGGCGTCCGCGCGGCCGCACTCGCGAATGAAGGCTTCGTGGTCGTCTCACCGGGCCGCGAGACGATGACGCGAGCAATCGCGCTTGCAATCGACAAGGTTGAAGGCCTCGACGGCAATGTGTCGATCGTATCGTGGACCCTGATCTCGAATCGCTGCAGCACAAGGGACACGCTCGCTTCGGTCGATGCGCAGGCTGCAGCGCCCGAAGCATTGCCCGATGGGCAAACGTATTTGGGATTTGACGCGTCGAGAGACGATTGAGCTGTGGTCGCTGTCTCCGCAGCGGCGCCCGAGCAAGAGGAACAACAAGCTATACGCACGTGCATGCTCTGCGTGGACTTCACCTGCTATTCGCAGCGAAATATTGCTGTGTTTAGTCTGCCAGGTGAGTGGCTGATACCTGCCCAGTACCGGGCAGTGAGCATTCCAGTCCAAGCGGCGGCAAGTGGCCGACTGTTGCCAGACGTAGGTTTGGGTCACTGGCGATGCCCGCTATCTCGCCGAACATCCAACGGCCCAAGCAAGTGACTCGCGCATACGTCGAAAATACCTCGCACGACCGGGTTCCGATAGTCCAGCCGCCAACCATCGGTAAACAGGTTGCTGAGGTACGCCGGGTCCTTCATGACCGGGAAGACCAGCATATTGGACGCAACCAGGAGCGACTCTTTATGCAATCGAAGTCGCTCGACCACGTTACAGTTGCCACCGTTTGCCTTTAGCCACAAGCTCTCAGATTCAATCAGATGTTCGAGCTTTAGCCATTCGCCCGACCTGGCGCGGCCGACCAGTTGCGAGACGACAAGGTAGGTCAGCAGCTCGTTACGGGCTTCGTCGTCGAGATTGTAAGGAATTATCATTTGTCCCCCACCATGCGCACAGGATCAACCGGGGACTCACTAATTCCCTCTCCGCCTGCAGGTGTCAATTGTAGCAACCACGCCACTCCAGCGGTTCATCGCCCTACCGCCCCCCCTTCCTGAAATGCGAGCGGTGCCGGCCGGTAGTCGGATCGTCGCGCACTTCCATTTCGAGATCAGTCGTCAGGCCGCTATCGGCGATCGTGTGCCTCGCCTTTTTCACAAGCCAGGGCGTGTCGTTGATTTCCGGTTTGAAGCCGGAAACGTTGACCGGCATTTCGGGGAACGCTTCAGGCACACCGATCGCGAGGTGATAGCTCATGGTCGCCTGGCTACGCTGCGTGCGGGCCAGCTCGGCTTCTGCTGCTGCGCGCGCTTCGGCTTCGCTCGCATAGTCCTCTGGCAATACCTTGACGTTTTTATTGTTTTCGCCACCGACCACTACCGACTTGCGTCTGGCTGCGCCGGCGGAATGGTAGTGCGCTCGCACGGCTGTATAGCTTTCGCGCTGCGCGACGTGGTAGCGATGCTGGTCACCGCTTGCGCGCGTCAGGTCGAGCGCGTCGAGCGTCTTTCCGCTCGCGGTCTTGCCGGCTCCGACCGGCATAAACAGCAAGTTGAGATCCTTTACGTTCATCACGGCATCGTATCGGCGGGCGAGGCGCGTCAGAAACGACATGTCGCTTTCATGCGTCTGGTCGATGTGCGCGATCGCGACCTGCGCGAGTGCATCGGCGATCGCTGCTTTCAGCGAGTGGCGGCCGGCGATCGCGCGCACGATCGAGCCGAGGGTTTGACCGTGCCAGCTCATTTCCCGCCGCTCGTGCATCTCGTTCGTCATCGACGCCGAGCGCGCGCGGATCGTGATGATATCGGGCGCGCCGCTGTGTTCGACCTCGTCGACGGTGAACGTCCCCTTGTCAGTCAGCGGCTTACCGACCCATCCAATTGCGACCTTGATATCGTCACCGCGCTTCGGTATCGCGAGGCCGTTGACCGCGTCAGCCGCCGCCGTAAAAAGGTTCGTCGGCGATACCTTGCGGGTCGCGTAGGGATGCGCTTCGGGGTTTTGAGCTGCGAATGAAAGTATCTCGGTGCCGAGGCTCGCGGGGCTATCGGTCACGGCCAGCCCGATCAGATAGGCCTGTTTCGTGTCAGCGAAAGACAGATCGATTTCGCATGACGTGTAAATCTTTTGTTTGGCCTTCGTCATGGCGACGAGGTCAGGCGTCGGGACGATTTGCGCATACAGGCCGAGCTTGCCGGCGAGCGGGCCAGCTTCATCGCGGGTTTCGAGCGCGATCACGTCACCATATGCCTTGAACGGGCCATCGGGCACCGTGCCGCGAATATGTTCGAGATTGACGCGTGCGCCATACAACGCAGGGTTGTAGTTCTTCGCCATCTGCGCGAGCCATTCGCGCGAAATGCTGCGCCCGTCAGTCGTCGCACCTTCAACAGCAATGCGGAAAAACTTGCTTGCCGCATGCTTCGCCGACTCGCTGGCACCGGCCGCCGCAACAGAGCCGATAGCGAGCGCGCCGGCGCCGAGGTGGCCGCCGATGACGTCGGAATGATCGAGAACGCTACTCACGGCGAGGGTCGCCGCGTGTACGTCTAGCGTGAAGGCGAAGGCGATCACCGCAACGGCGAACGACATTAGCGACAGCTTGCGAGATTGCATTTGTTAGGTCTCCAACAGGGGCGAAAAGGTTGGTTAGGCGTGAGTCCATATCTTGCTTTCGCGCCCGCCGGGACTCAACGGTTGGCATATGTTCCCGATATGGGTACAGACGCCTGGGGATGCTCGCGCGTGCGCGTCGCGAGAAACTTGGGGCCATGCTAGAAGCCGCTGAAATCGCCCCCGTACTGGAATCAAATGCAGACCCACGCCGTATCGCCCGCGCGCTCTACTGGCAGGGTTGGCGTGTCACGTCGATCGCGCGTCATCTGGAGATCAAGCGCGCGACCGTCGAGGCTTGGAAACAGCGTAATGAATGGGACAAGGCGACGCCGATCGAGCGTATCGAGTCGTCGCTAGAGACGCGGCTTGCGGTGTTGATCGCCAAGCCGGAAAAAGACGGCCGCGACTTCAAAGAGGTCGATTTGCTCATGCGGCAGGTTGAGCGCATGGCGCGTGTCCACAAGTACGACGAGACAGGCAGGGAAAGCGATCTAAACCCCGCGATCGAGGCGCGCAACACGGCGCCGCGCAAGGCCAAGGCAGCACGCAACGAATTCAGCGACGAGCAACGAGATAGGATCGTCGAGGCTTTCCGGGATTCGCTGTTCGATTATCAGAAGGTCTGGTATCGCCAGCGCGATCAGCGCACGCGCAATATCCTGAAATCGCGGCAGATCGGCGCAACGTGGTATTTCGCCCGCGAGGCGTTGGTTGACGCCATCGAGACAGGCCGGAATCAGATTTTTCTATCGGCCAGCAAGGCACAGGCGCATGTGTTCCGGCAGTACATGTGCCAGTTTGCGCGCGAGGCCGCAGACGTTGACCTGTCCGGTGAGCCGATCCTGTTGCCGAACGAGGCAATGCTTTACTTTCTCGGCACGAATGCCCGCACCGCGCAGAGCTATCACGGCAATTTCTATTTCGATGAGTATTTCTGGGTCGGTGGCTTTCGCAAGCTGAACAAGGTCGCATCGGGCATGGCGATGCATAGCAAGTGGAGAAAAACCTATTTCTCCACGCCATCGAGCATGCAACATGAGGCGTATTCCTTCTGGACTGGCGACCACTTCAACCGTGGCCGCGCCAAGGCCGATCATCTGCATCTGGACGTAACGCACAAGGCGCTTGCACGCGGGCGGCTTTGCGAGGATCGGCAATGGCGCCAGCTCGTGACGGTCGAAGACGCCGTGGTCGGCGGGTGCAATCTTTTCGACCTCGACGAACTGCGGCTTGAATACAGCCCCGAGGAATATCTCAACCTGTTGATGTGTCACTTCATTGATGACACAGCATCGATTTTCCCGCTTGCCGACTTGCAACGCTGCATGGTGGATTCGTGGGAGCTGTGGGAAGACTTCAAGCCACTAGCGCCCCGCCCTTTCGCTTACCGGCCTGTATGGGTCGGCTATGACCCTGCCCTGTCCGGCGACTCGGCCGGCTTGATCGTGGTGGCGCCGCCGGCGGTGCCGGGTGGCAAGTTTCGCGTTTTGCACAAGGAGCAATGGCGCGGGATGGACTTCGAAGCCCAGGCCGATGCGATCAAACGCATCACGCAAGATTTCAACGTCGAATACATGGCGATCGATACGACCGGCATCGGCCAGGGCGTGTACCAGCTCGTTCGCCAGTTCTACCCGAACGCGGTGGCGCTCAACTACTCACCGGAGGTTAAGGGCCGGCTCGTACTCAAAGGCTTGTCGGTGATCGGTAAGGGCCGACTCGAGTTTGACGCTGGGTGGACCGATCTCGCGCAATCGTTCATGGCTATCCGCAAAACCATGACCGCGAGCGGAAAACAAGTCACCTATGAGGCGAGCCGCAGCGAGGAAACCGGACACGCGGACCTTGCATGGGCTTGCCTGCACGCGCTCGGCAACGAACCGCTAGAGGGCATGACCGCCAACAACACAGGCTTTATGGAGTTCTCAAATTGAGCAAGCGCACACACAACCATACGCACGCTGCAACACCCGCGTCGGCCGCACCACCGCCAGCGCGAGCCGAGGCTTTCACGTTTGGCGACCCGATGCCCGTAATGGATCGGGCCGAGATCCTGGATTACGTAGAGAGCTGGTCGGCCGGCGAATGGTTCGAGCCGCCGGTGTCGTTCGCCGGCCTGGCGAAGTCATTCCGCGCCGGCGTGCATCACAGCTCCGCGATTTATTTCAAGCGGAATGTGCTGTCTTCTACGTTCATCCCCCACAAGTTGCTCACTCGCGAAGAATTTGACAAGTGGGCGCTTGATTTCCTGGTGTTTGGCAATGGCCCTGTAGAGAGGCAGAAGAACCGGCTAGGCGGCACGCTCGCGCTCAAGCGCGCGCCGGCAAAGTACATGCGCCGTGCGACCGATTTGCAGCGTTTCTTTCAGGTCAACGGCATACAGGAAATGCACGAGTTTGAACCCGGCGTGATCTTTAACTTGATGGAACCGGATATCAACCAGGAAGTGTATGGCCTGCCCGAATATCTCGGCGCGCTGCATGCAGCATGGCTGAACGAATCGGCGACCCTATTTCGTCGTCGCTACTATGAGAACGGATCGCACGCCGGATTTATCCTGTACATGACGGATGCCGCGCAGAAGCAGGAAGACGTAGACGCGTTGCGCGAGGCGTTGAAAAACAGCAAAGGTCCAGGAAATTTCCGCAACCTGTTCATGTACGCGCCGAACGGAAAAAAGGAAGGAATTCAGCTAATCCCGGTCTCCGAGGTCACGGCGAGAGACGAATTTTTCAACATCAAGAACGTGACGCGCGATGACTTGCTCGCCGCTCATCGCGTACCGCCGCAGCTAATCGGCGTGGTGCCGAGCAACACGGGCGGGTTCGGGGCCGCAGACACGGCGGCCGAGGTATTCGGTGCGAACGAAATCGAACCGTTACAGCGCCGCTTCACGCAGCTCAATGAGTGGTTCGGCGACGAGGTCGTCCGGTTCAATCCTTACAGTATCAAGAGGGCGTCCGCCGCAGCTTGAGCCGCATCCTGCCGACCGCGAGGGGCTGTCTCCGAGCCTGTTTAGACGTCCGTTGAGTCGTTGCGAATGGCGGTTCCAGTCTGTAACGCCCATTGGCGATATTCGGCGGCGCGGTAATTTTCTGCCTACGGCGCAGTTACGGTCTTGAAATCAGACCGAAATTTTGTCGACTAAGACGCCGTGGTATTCCGCGTCCGCACACCTACGGGGCGCGGCTATAGAATCCTGTTTCGAATTATATTGTCGATAGTTTCCTGTTCGTCAGTGCTCAGGTCTGAAAACTTAGATTTTCCCCTATACACCTTTTTGGTTACATAGTTCTTCAGGAGCATCGCATCATTTCGTATCCTAGAAGCTTCCCGCTTCTTCTCCCGAGCATCGAGAAAAGCTGATAGAAGAGGGAGGCTTGCAGTGAAGTTCTTCGTAATGGACGCGTGCAGATTCTCTGGACTGCGAAAATCATCCAGACTCGCAGTTTTATAGGGCGTGGCAGTACTCTGATCGTTAGCACCGGCTCGATCAACGAGCGCGTCCCACAGGCCAAGACTATCCCAGGCGGGCGGCCCGTCGGCAGTCTTCGGCTCATCGTGTTTCTGCGTTCCGACCCACGAATAAAAATCTGTCCAGGACGTCCCTTTTCCAAAACCCGTCTGCTTCATCACGCAGTACCATTGAATACGATGGCTAAACTCGCCATGTCCATATGAGACGGTCGGGTCTTTGAATGGCTGTCGCTTTTCGATTATTTGTCGGAACTCATCTGCCGGCACCAATCCAGTCAGCGTCACGGCCCGCACTGGTTTGTTGGGGGCCCTGACGCCAAGTACAAAGTTATTCGCAAACTCGACTTGACTGAGTACAGTAGTCAGAAGACCCTGAAGGTGAGTAGCGATTTTTTCGCCGCTTGCGCGTGAATGGAAATCCGACTGGGCCGCTTGGACATCCAATTTAGCGCCATTCAGACGCTGATTGGCCAAGTGGTGCATTTCAGCCTCGAGTTGCCCCAATTCAGTCGTCATGCCTTGACGGTCACTCAAGTAGTGGCCGACCTGACCCGTCAGCGTACGTGCCGCAGACGGCCACTCCTTTTCTGCTCCACGCATGCGCACCTTAATTTCATTGATGACCTCATCAGTGGAAACCGGCATGACGTCTCCCATGAGTGCTGTTCAAGAGGTTGGTGATTCGAGTTTCAATAAACATTCCGGGTTCGCGCGGTTGACATCGCTTGCACATGGGTTTTCGTATGAACAATACCGCGAAGCGGGCTGTTTGCCAACGTGGTATGCGATCGGCTTGGTTGCAGCCGCTTCGCGTCCTTCCGCCTGCGAGCGAATACGCGATTACGTCTGCCGCGCTCGTGAGCGGCCGCCGCCAACATTGAAGCAGACGATGCCTAACTGGGCGCAAAACGTCGGGTTGCATGGCGCGGGCACTTGTACTTGTATTTCTCGATAGCGGACACTCAGAAGAACTGAGTTATGCAGGTCACTAATGACAGTGCGCACTATGTCTGCCGCCAAAAACGGAAGGGACGTTCTGGGGGGGGGGTGTGGCGAGCCGATGGCCTAAGGCCGCTCAGGCCGTATCCGGAATACGTGGCGGCTCCCGACACGGTTTCCCGGCCCACGTGGACTGGTCGCGAGCCGGCAGCGGGGTGCGGGACCAATTTGGCCGCTGTTCGGTCCTAGCGGCTTCAGGATCGCAGTCCCCCTCCCCGCCTGCCGTCCTCTTGGGTGGATGGTTTTGATGCAGCATGCGACCGCGCGCCGCAGCACCAGTCTGCGCATGGTCCCGGGGAATTTCAGGGACGGCGGGATGATGCGTTGTGATGCGCGCAGCCAGTCTTGCACGCGATTCACTGTTCGGTTGCCCGTCGCAAGTTCGACCAGTTTCAGTCACTCGCCGGTTGCGTCGCAGGGCCACTCACGCGACAGCTCCGTGACGACTAGCTTTGAAACAAATGGCGCCGCTAGATAGTGAAGTACGAGATATTCCGTTCGAGATCTGTAATGCACTGCTCAAAGCTACCGCGGGGCATCTTTTTTTCAAGAATATTCATTTTTTTCTTATACAAAAGAAAATAAAAATTTCGGAGTATGAACAGTAAAAAAGAATGTGGTGACACAGGCCGGTCCACCGGAATTCTACAGTTTTCAAAATGGCCGAAGGTGAGATGCGAGTGCGGATGGTGTCGCGGTTTGTAGTTGATAGGATCGTAGTCAAATCGTACTGGAAACCGTACTATTTTCCTTAATACTATATCGCCATACACCTCGTCTTTCTTGTAGAGTTCAGGCGCTTCCTCTACCGTTGGTAATTTCGGACAGGGGAAAAATGCTAGACGGTGTTTCGCAAGCAAAGCGTCAGCGTCCGTGCTGAAGGAATATTGAAAAATCAGCAGGCCGCCATCCGGAAGCTTGATGTGATACTGATTGTTCTTGTCAAGCTCGGCATACATATCAGCATACGGCACATCCCGCAATGCGATAGAGGTCGCTTTCAGGTCGCCAATCGATTGAAAAGCCTGCGACCGTGATTGCACCGGGCGAAATTGAGCAACGGAGATACCCGCTTCGATTGCGCGAGTCATCACGATGTCTAGTTGTGCGCTAACATCGGCAATTTTCATTTTTATTTTCCGGGCGCCCTTGCTTTTTTTAGATCCTCGATCAGTTTATCGACATCGATGTCGCCGGAACGGGCCGCCTGCAATAGCTCCTCATGTTGACGCTTTAACTTGCGCTCACGCGCAATTTGTCTCGGAGTTGAATCAACGTTTATGAGGCGGAGCTCCTTCTTTTGTTCATCGGTCGGATAGGTAAAGGTTAGTTTGTAATCTTGTTCTTTGAGGCGCTCCCACTCTTGAGTGAGGGCGTCCATTCGGGGGCCAACGCCAAGAACACGTACCCATGCCTTCGAGCGCGTAATCGCCGTGAACAAGCGATTTCTGACTAATGCGACCATCGATTTGGTGAACGCCGAATAACAATCGTGGGCGTTGATAATATACACCATCCCCGCTTCGTTACCCTTCGCTCGAAAAATACCCGTGAATGTGACCGCCCCCGTCTTTGTAAAAATGTCACGCGAGGTGCTAACGCCCGCAATTTCCGAGTTAATCCCGGCTTCGAAAAGCAAAGCTCGAACGTGTCCCACCGCCTCAGTAGTTTTTATAGGGTCAGGATTGATAACTACGATATCTTCCGGGCGAAGCTCCTCGTCTCTTATATCGTGTTGGACGCTTTCTGCGAGCCAAGCACTCTGTGCCAGAGGACTCTCGAAACTTAGGAACTGGATCAAGTCATCCGGTGCCGAATGATCTTCAAGAAACAGCGGAGACGTCTGCGCGCTTCGTGCGAGTGTTACAGGACGGCCAGGGGTGATCGGTCCATCGACGATAGAGTAGCCAACGTCTGTCCAGAGCGAGTCATGATCGAAAAATTGAACGAGTCCCTGATCTCTGTAGATGCCGAAGCCAAGCGCATGGGCTGTTGCAAGCACGGGACGAGGATTTCGGTAGCATTTTTCCAAGATAATGTCTTGACGAGGCACCGCCGTTTCAGACGAGTCAAAAGTGACGACAGGCTTGCCCGTCTGATCTTTACCAAACAAATCCTCGGGTGGAAGAACAGCGTTTCCAGTCAGCGATTGGAGTTCGTCATAAGCGTATACGAGTCGCTTTGGGTCTCTTAGAAACCGGTAGCACAATCGCAAAAATTCGGGCGGGAAATCTTGAGCTTCGTCGACGAGAATCAGATCGTACAAAGGCCTTTGCTCTTCCTGATGCTTCAGCGCATCGGCGCATGCTCCCGCAAAAGCGCGGTCGGATGAGGCAAATTTGGCCTTGGCCGTTCCAAAGTCCAAGAATGGAATATTATGCTCGCGGCAATACTTGTGATATATGCCATCTTGTTCGCGATCGCCGGGGCCGCCCCAAGCATTAATGATGTCGATGCAATCCCAATCGGGCTCCATGCTGGTTTGCTCGATTGTAAAACTGTTGATAAGTCGCTTGAACTGCTCCTTCAGAGAGCGCGTATTAAAAGTGACCGCAATTCGCCAGTCAGGATTCTGCGAATGCAGATATGCGACCTTCAACGCGAGGATGATGGTCTTTCCCGAGCCCGCTAGGCCGCGAATTCGTTGAATACCTTCGACGGTTTCAATGACTGCTCTGGATTGATGTTGATCGAGATTCGCAATCGAATCCTCGACTTTCTTAAGACGCGCACCTCGGGAATTCGGCTTCTTCGGTTCGCGCTTTTGTTTGCCTGCGCGAATTGTCGTAACAACTTGAATCGCCGCTAACAGGTGGGAGAATAGGTCCACACCGTCAATTGGCTTCCCTTCCAAGACTTCCTTCACCAGGTTGTCACGGTTTGTGCAGATATATGGATCTTCGTTTGCGGGTATCGTTCTTTTTGCCGGTGCGAACGCGAACGTCTGGATATCAAAAAGAAGGTTGCGGCCTTGTTTAAGTGTCGGGTAAGGCTTTAACTTCACTTCGAGCATAGACGCAATTTCATCCAGCCGCGCCTTGTAGTCCCCGAGATCAACCCCTTCGACGAGATCAAACGCGATAAGGCCATACTTCTTGGAGAGAAGCAGCGCATCGAACTTCACGGGGCCGAGCGGGGAACCGATAATCGGATAACCGATGTAAAGGTACCCGTCTATTTCCTCGACGACCGACAATAGATCAGCCAAAGCCTTTCCGGCTTCCGGCTTTTCTTTGTTGGAGCCCCAGATGATGTTCAGCATAATTTTCCTTGATCCGGCAGGCTCAGCGACCGTGGAGCTACCGGCGACGGCTGTTAATAGTGCGTACTCGCCGCTAGAACATTAGCGACAATTCCCGGGATTGTAACAGCTACGCGCCGGCGCCGACCTAGGTAGGACGGGCTTCGCGCCCCGCCAAAGCAACGCGTTTCTGCACCTCACCGCAGCAGGCAGATTAGAGTCAAAGGTAGATTTGCCTTCCGCGACAGCAGTCATTCGCGATCGATAACCTGCGAACGTCGTCAAACCGACGTACAACGACCCGACCAACGGGAATACTCGAATGACGGCAATGGCCGAACACGCTTATCCCAATGCGCTAGGACGAACGGCCGATGCGCCTTGGAAGCCGCCGTTGAGGTCGCGCAGGCTCTATGGGCCGCAATGCCGGCGACATATGCACTCTTCGCAAGTGGCCAACTTCGGTCATTATCAAGTGGGCAAGTGACTGGATTGAATTTGTTGCGCTAGCTGTTTGCGGATGGTTGCGGCCTTCGCCTGCGAGCATCCAAGGTGTTTCCGAATCTCGGCGACTGTGCCGCGTAGCGTTCCGTTGCAGGTCGCGGTCAGCACACGGGTAAGGTCATCCGCCTGCTCGCCCGCCGGTAAGGTGGCGGCATCCTGCCGTCCGGATGTCCCGTTACCGCTGTGCGCAACGAGTGTACTAGCGCGCATTACTGGTGTGACTGGCAGTACGTGACTGGCGTCCTGTGCCGGCGTGACTGTCTTAACGGGCGCTTCCGCAGGCCGTAGAGCAAGCAACCAACAGAAGCAGGCGACACCTTCAATCACCACTGCAAACGCCATACCGGCTACTAGATCGACGCGATCGGCGGCGACGCCGAAATCAGTCAACAACCCGGCAAGCGGATCAGCTTTCGCCGCTGCGCGCTCGGCGTCCGCGCGATCAAGCGCCAATTCGCGACGCATCACTTCGGCCGACTCGGCGTCGAGTGCAACGAGTTTCGCATCAAGGGTCGTGTGTTCGATGCGGACCGCTGCACATCGGTCGCCGCACTTACGTTCAGTCACGCGGGCCAGTCGCGCGACGATGCTGGCACGGTCATTGGCGATTTCTGCCAGATTGCGACCGGGAACGGAGACTACCGGGACGACCGCCGCGCGGAAGTCGCCGGCGTGTTTCTCGGCCATGACGAAAAACACTGCGTGGCCGTAGCAGGTTGCTGTCATGCAGCCGATCCAAAGCGCTAAGCCGAGCGCCCGAATCCGCCAACCATGCGGACGGCACAATGCGGGGAGCAGGTGAGCGGCGACAACCAGCACGATGCCCACGCAGACCAGGAGCACACGCTCCGCAAATAAGCCGCCCCGCTGCCATCCGGCCAGTATCGATAGACAGGCCGCAGTTATGGTGGCCGCGAGTGCGAGTAACGCTGGTGGTGGTCTCATTGGCATAGTCATCCCGTTTCGCTCCCCCGGAGCTGGTTAAAGGTCAAACTGCAATTCGGTGTTGCTTCGCCTCTGCCGTTTAGGTATCGGCAGTTCGGGCGGGAACATTTCGAGCTTCGTTCGATATGTGTGACCGCACGTCACGTCATCGCACTGAAAGTCTATCTCCCAGTTTGTCGCCGACTTCTTTTCCATCGCTCGCGCAATTCCGCGAGCGCCACAGTGCGGGCAAGCGATCGTGAATCTCACGGCCGGGTCTCCCGATTCAACGTCGTCCGCGCGTTCACCGCGCCGCGCAGCATGGTCGACGGCCGCACTTCGAGCGACACGCCTTCTCGCGGCCGGGACGACGCCGACAACGAAAACAGGATTTCGAACCCCGCCGGCGTGCGATAGCCGCAGTCTTCGCAAACGAAGTACATGCGGCGCAGCGTTGTAGACAGACCTTCGGTATGGCGTGCGTCAATTTCGCCACCGCAGCACGGGCAATCGATTTGCATTTGTGTCACGGGAATTCCTCGCTCTACAGGTTCCATTGGCCCCATTTCACGCCGTTCCCTTCCCCGCTGACGCTGATTTCGTTGCTGTGATCCAGATGCGCAACTGGATCGACCACCCCTGGCCAAACGCTGCGCGTACAGTTATTGACACGAGTCCGAGTGCTCGCGGCTTCGCCGCTGCGCTGAACCTTCCGCCACTCGTAGCGAGTGGCCGGAACAAAAATCTCTGTTTCCTTCGAGTACGCGCACATACCGTCTACGATGTAAGCAGTGCCCGTTGCTGCAACACCGTGCGGCACCTTGACTGGCGCAATGCCGTACCGGCCTTCGCGGTGCTGTGTGGTGCGTTTAACGTAGATCAGGCGTTCTTCGCCCGCGATGCCGCCCATCGCTCGCGCATATTCAGCCCAGTCCGCCTTGTGGGTTTCGGTCTTCTGCGCCGCATGCCACGCCGCCACGATTTCCGGCGATTCCTCGGCCGGCGGCAAGTCTTCGGCCTTCACACGCCGCAGCTCGCGCCACACGCCGACAGGTGCACCGCCGAACTGTTGAAACTGGCGGATACCCCAAAGCGCGGCCCACGCTTCGACACGCTGCGATGGCGTAATTTCGTCTTCGCCCCACATATCCGCCTGGACGATGTAGCCCTCCTGCGTCTTGTGGTCGCCGACCGCGTGGCCGTCGATATTCTTCGCGATGTACTTCGCGATATAGCCAACTGCCGAGCCCTTGGCGCTGTCGATCCGCTGAAACTTCACGCGCCGTTCCTGCGCGCCTGCCTCATTGCCCGAATCGCGCAGACCATGGGCGCGAATCACCGCGCACACGCGATCGATGTTGTTCGAGAAAATCAGACCGTGCCAGTGCGGTGTGGCGTCGTGGTGCGGCTCGGCCACGCGCATCCCGAAATAGGTCACGCCCTCGCGTTTGAGTTGCGCGCGAATCCGTGCCCACACCTTGCGCAGATACACTTGCCCGTCGCGAGCCGATGCGCCGTTGTATTTCTTGTTTGGAATGAACCGGGAGCCGTTACCCAATTGCCGGATTGCGTGAAAGCGGCTTGGGCAGGTGAGCGTGAACATCACGCCCTCGAAATGAGCCGCCACGGCGAGATCTTCACAGCCGCGCAGACGCGTCATCAGTTCACCGCGCTTGAGTGCTTTGTTGGAAATGCTCTTTGCCGCCAGCTCGGCAAGCGTGAAACGGTGGCCGAGTTCGTTTTCGAGCGAGACCGATTCGAGCGTGGCCGCGTTGCGCCGGTTTTGCGCGATACGCCGGCGCACTGCCTCATCGCTCGCATACGGCTCGGCCTTGTAGTGAACGTAATGCAGGCGGATATTTGAATGTTCCAGCGTGCGGATATGCAACCGTCGCAGTTGGCGGCGCCACCACAGTTCACACTTCACGCGCAGCACCTGTTGCGCCGGATCATCAAACGCTGGCATAGGCACGCCATATGCCGCACAGGTGCGCGCAGCGACCACGAGCGCCTGGGCAACGTTGAGACCCAGCGCACGAAGCACAACATCATTAGCGAGCCTGCGCGCCTTCATGCAGATTTCGTAGTCGGAAGCGTCGGGACGCACCGGCATTGAATCTGGCGCGTGTTCGCCGACAAACGCGCTCATGCTGCGCTCGGCCGCGGCCATATCGAACATGTACGGCGCACCCATCTTGCGGGCGCTTTCGCGCCCCGCGACTTCCGCCGTCCGGTATGCCCGTCGATACCATTTGTACGGGAGGCGCTTACGTGCCTTCTGCACAGCCGGCAGCTTCGGCAGCTCGGTCTCCGCCGCGTTCGCGTAGATCCACATCACTCACCCGCCGCAAGTGAGTCGGCCAGGTGAATTCGTACCCACTTGCAGCGCATACGCGAACAGACAGAGCCGTAAATCATTGCGATCCACCTGGCTCAGTCAGGCTTTCCGTTCAGCCAGGCAACACGGCCGGCCGCTTCTTCTGGCGAACCACAATCCGACTCCGGACGCCACTTGCCGGACGGATCGTAGAAACCTACGGTGTAATTCACGCTGGTAAATCCTTCGCTGTCACGGGCGCGCTCGGATTCGATATAGACGTACATTCGTTATCCCCTAGTCGATCAACTACAAACAACCGGCTGCACCGGTACGGCGTAATGGTCCTGCGTCTCTCCATGCACGCCACACCACGCGAGGATGGCAAGTAGCGAGATCAGCCAGATTGCCCACAGGGGCATAGGCCTGTCGAGTTTCGGTTTTTCCATGGAATGCCCTATCGAATGACCCGGCGCCGCCGCGCCATCTTGTTCAGGAGCGGCCGCAGCTCATCCAGCGCACGGGCTGCGGCCAGGTCTCCGCGCGCGGTACGCGCCGGGGCGTACAGGACGAACGGGGGCACCATCACCCCGGCGCCAACGCCAAA
Source organism: Burkholderia sp. 4M9327F10 (assembly GCF_005503145.1). Classification (GTDB taxonomy): domain Bacteria; phylum Pseudomonadota; class Gammaproteobacteria; order Burkholderiales; family Burkholderiaceae; genus Paraburkholderia. The sequence continues at coordinate 21,350 of NZ_SCNV01000037.1, forward strand.
CGCGGCGAGATCTTCAATCAGTTCGCCGAGTCCCTGCCTCAGCTCGTTGGGTGGGATCGCGGGAATCACACGCGCCCTTTTGTCTCATGCAACGCAGCACTAAGCGCCTCGTCGCGCGTCAGCAGATACGTGCCGCCCAGCTGGATATTTTCTTCGTACCAGTGAATCTGGCGCTTCCCCACCATGAAGTAGCCGCCGCGTGCGTGCTGCTCAAAGTACGGACCACACTCCACGACACCCGGGGCCACTGCTCGCGGCTTCGCCTGTTCGACATCGACATCCGTCATGCGACACCTACGGCGCTCAGGTGCGGGCGCCCTTGTCGGCGCGCATGTATCACATGCCAGCTTGCTGAACGCGCCCGGTAGCGCGCGCGTTGCACTTCGTTGTGTGCATTCAACTCGCGACGAATCGCATCCGACTCGTCGCCTATTACGTTAGTAGTCCGATTCATATTCACTATGAAATCTCCACTGCAATATTGATTGATTCTGGCTATTCGAACGCGGCGTTCGTGTCGGTTGCGTACTCGATCGTTTTCATTCTGTCCATCCAGCACATGTCACGCCGGGCGTCGCAGTCTACTTGTGGACTAAATGAAAATTTAAGTCCATTTGAGAACAAAGAAGATGCGATGGGCTGACGTGCAAATGCCGAAGGTGTAAGCGTTTGTTGCAACGAAACTTGCATTTGACCTCCCCTTGTTCAACCCCTTGAACGATGCATTTAGTGAAAGTCGCCCGGCGGCTGGGTAGCTAATCCAACACCGGCGGGGTTGGGAACCGGTTGCCGGGACGACGGGTGGACTATAGTTCGACACGGTCGAACATGTCAACCGTGATCGAACGTTTGGTTACGTCGAACGTTGCCTCTGGTCGAGCGTTCGGATAGTCTTGACACCGGGTTGAATTAACTGGGGTTGTCAATGAAAACAACGATTGAATGGCTTGACGCTGTTAAGGCTGCTTTGGAATTGCCTTCTGACTATGCTGCCGCTAAGGCGCTGGGCGTCACGCGCTCAACCGTCAGCGCCTATCGCAACGGCAAATCCACCTTCGACGAAGACACCTGCTTTCGGGTCGCGGAGATTCTGGGTGTAAGGGCTTTTGAAGTCGTCGCGGCGACGCACGCTGAGCGCGCCCGCGATGATCGTCACCGCGACTTTTGGATGGACGCTTTGGAAAATTTTTCCAAGGGTTTTCGGTGGCTGGCGCTACCCGCTAACGCTTGTGGGGCTTGGTTCCCGCAGGTGTAACGCCAGCTATTAGTTAGCTAAGCTGTTTATATTATGTCAAATTCGATGCGTAGGCTACGCCGTTCGCTGAACGCAATCAAGACAGCCTGCAGAGCGGCAACGCTTCGACCGGTAACAAGCTAAAAGCTCCAAAATCTCGTGCTTCGAAACGCCTGCCATGAGCAGGCGTTTTTTATGCACCGCCCGCCATCTGGCGATACACCGTACGCCGACGCGCCTCGTTCACCCCACGCCGCGAGTTGCGGATCAACCAATACGGGGTCTGCTGTTGAATCCAGAGCGTGACGGGTTGGTGCATCAATGAAAACAGCGCAGTGTCGTCGCGCAACGATGCAATATCGATGGTCCAGGAATAATCGCGCCCAATTCTGGCCGAGCCTCGCGCCCGCAATGGAATCAATGCATTTTTGCCGAGCGGCGTCTCCGGTCTACGGCACACCCGCTCCAAAACCGCCAGAATCGCAATCCCCCTCCCCGCCAGCCCCTCTCTTGAGTCTCTGCACTCTTAGTTCAGCCAGGAATGGACCCTTGGTCCCTAGGCTCAGGTCGTTGGCAATGGGCAGGCGAATTTGCGGGAGTCCACACCTCGAAACCACGGCGTATTACTTGTCTACCATTCCGTCTAATTGGGGGTAACAGGTCCGCCACACAAACGCCAAATGTCTTGTGGTATCGTGCGCTTGTCTGACAAACCGATCTTTAAAAATGACTTAACAATGTGCGGCGGATCTTTGTGTGCCGCATCGAGAAAAACTCGTTACCCGACACCCATGAAAATCAAGCTCCTTTGGATCGCATCGTTGGCACTCAGTCTACTGTCTGCCTGTGCCGATATGCCGAATGCATCGATTCCCGCTCCGCCTTCTTATGCTTCCACCGAGTGCGGACGCAATTTTACGAGTAGCGGCGATCCGCGTAATGGCGCCACTTTGGCGACATTCGTGAAACTCCAGGATCTGGATGTCCATAGCGCGATTGGGCAGGTTGAAAAAATCGCCATGGATCAAGGAATGCAGGTCGGCGCGGATCAGGTCGACAATACCTTCGGCAAAGTGACGATAATCGTAAAAGACCCAGCTGGAGGGCATGATTATCCGATGATCGCCGGCGCGCAGAAGTCGTCGGGGCGTCTGACGCTTATCGCCCAATTGACCCGTGACCAGATTGTCGATCCCAACGTGATGCGCGACCGCATGTGTAACGTCATTGCGAATGTGAAGATGGACGCAGCGGGTGCGAGCGTCGCCGCGGCCGCGCAAAGCAAGCTCGGAACCGGCCAGATTATAGATATTAAAGCGGTGGATTTGGCAAACGAGGTGGCTGAAGCATTGCGGCAAAAGCAGGACTCCACCGATGTCACGATGAAATATGCTGGCAAGGTATATCGAATTGATGGAAGGGTAATGCGGCCTACTTCGGGAATGGCATTGTATGGCGACGTGCAAATGGCCAGCGCCACCAGATCCTTCAGCATTCCGTATATCACTGAAGTTCATGCCGGCCTGCTGGGAATTGGCCCAATGGTCCAGACCAGGGTTCAGATCATGTGTCACTCCGCGCCCGATCAATATTCGCGCTTTTTGGCCTTGCGCAATGGAGACTACGCGACGTTAATCGCGAAGGTGACTAATTTCAATGGTAAAGGCCGGCCGAAGTCGATGATCGTCGACAATCCGCTGACGACGACAGGGTCCATTCTTACTGACCAGTCGTATGGCGGCATTCTCAACGTGGATTGTTCGTTCGAGAAATAATTTTTAATGCCGTCTCGACTATGCGGGCTACCTCCGGTGGGATTGGGCGGGAGTTCGCATTCGTCCTTCACCGTAAAGCAATTGTGGCCAGACAGGCTGCCAGTCGAACCATGTCGCTCGCAGCCGTGTGGCCACTTCTGGCATCGGCGTCAGTACAAGGCCCAAGTCATTCGCCGGCTCACCGGCCCGTGATTTGGCCGTTTCCTGTCGGTCGCATCGTTACCGCCAGCTCGTTGGCCACGGTGAACCGCTGAAATCCCTCATTAGGAATGTCCGAGGCATAGATGATGCCGATGCACCACACCATCCTGAACGACCGCCGGCACGTGAGCAGCACCATCCATAACCGTAACCGACAACTCGAAGAAAAAACTGGTCTGCTTCTGGCGCAGGCAAAAACTCCAAGTAGCCTTCCGCAAGATTTCTTGCTCGAGCTATTTATTTCCCTCGAAATCGTACCTCTCAGGCTTAAAGCCCTTATATTTCTCGGGAATTTTTAGAGCGTCTTCGTCCTCTGCAGTTAAAATCAATTCGAACTCTTGCCCTGGAAGTACTGGCGTCTCCTGATCTCCCTGCTTGAACCCGGCTTTTATGTAAGAATCTTTTGCGGAATATGCCGAGGTTACTCCTATGGAACTGCCAGGTTTTTCACTTAGTAATATTTTTACCGCAGCCAAAAGAGCGCTGCCGCCACCTTTAATTTCCGGATTCCCAATCAGCCACCGCAAATATAAAGAATCTTCAGTCTCTTCGTTCTCTTCAGTCTCTACAATTAATACACCTACCAGCTCATCCGTCTCTTCATTAACCGCTTTAATCCTCCACTGCCCTTCCTTGACGAATGGCTCATGTTCTTCGTCGGCGACATCGGTCGCCACATTAACACCTTCATCGTACTGATCCCAGTTTCTCCCTGACGGCTTCCCACCCCCTCCTTCGCTTTTGCGTTTCATGTCCAATGCATCTATATCGAGTACGCCCTTGCTCTTTGTTCTACGGAGTTCACCTTGATGCCTCCATTTTTCTGCGATTTCCCTCAATTTTTCTGGTATTTCTTCGCCTTCCCAATCCTTGATGTTAGCCAAGGAGATTTTATTCAGACCGCCCGGTTGCTGCCCACTCGATTCCGACAATATCTTAATAGTCTCCTTCCTGACATACATGGCAGCATCACCTGAAAAATCACGCTCCTTCCCGTTTAATGGAATTATTTTCAAAACGCGCAACCATTGATATACTTTATTTCCCTCTTTATCTTCCGCTCTTTTTTCGCGATTCTCCTGATTCGATCCGCGCCTTGAAATAACGACCGGTGCATCATCAATCACCAGCATGTCGCCCTTCTTCAGCTGACCGCCGTCAATTGGTTCAACTTCATTTGCCAGCGCGTCATCGGTCCCAAACAATGATGCGTCCTGCAGTTTGACGATATGCGTGATGCCCCATTCGACTCTCGCCTCCTGTTGCACTCTTTGAACAGGCAATGCGTCAGCAGTTGTATTCGACGCCGGCCTCAGGGGGAAATCCGGCGCTTTGTCCATCCTTTGCAAGGCCATTGCCCCCATCAAATCCGCTTCCCTCTCCAGGCCAGCATCATCATTCACCGTCGCACCCTGCATCTGCAACGTAGGCTTAACCCGTCCCTGGGCCTGCTGAACTACATGCCATGCCTCATGCGGCACATGCCGCTCCTGTCCCGGCGCCACATGAATCTCGCTGCCCTGCGCGTAGGCATGCGCCTGCAGCGAGGCCGGCTTTTGCGAGTTGTAGTGCACCTTCACGTGATCCATGCTCATGCCCGAGAGCGACTCTATCCCTGACTTCAACTGATTGGGCAGGCCGGTATTGTTGGGTTTTTCTTTGCGCTGCGCGGGCGATAACTCAGCGGGCATTGCGCCGCCTCCTTGCAGTTGAGCTGCCCCGCCAAAGCGCGCATTCATTGTGTGGCGCTGCGCCGCCATCCGCGGACTGTTCTGAATGGCGTCGCTTAGCGCCCGTTGCTGCAACACGGGCGGGCTGTTATTCATCATCTCGGCCAGTTCGCGTTGCGCCACCGCCGCTGGCCGGTTGTCCACCAACCTCGGCTCCTGCGTTGCTGTCCCGGCAGTTTTCGTCTGGACGGCATCACAGTCATTTCGTAATTGCAGTGATGCACGCATGGGGTGGCCTTTGTCGATGAGTGACGTTATCGATATGACTGCGTGATCATAACCTCATTTATCTTGACTCGATCAAACCGGCTTCTTTCGCTATCGAGTACAGGACAAGCGACAAGTCCTCTTCGTGAAGTTTCCCTTGTCCCCACAACCAGCTAGTCGCCTAGAGACAATCGCTGCGCGGACGTCTACGGCCATGCGCTTGTGGCTTACCAATGTTGAAGCAACGCGACAGGCGCGTCACGACCCTCAAGTGCCGCTGCTGTTGCACACGTGAACGACCATAGTTCACCTTGGATCAGTCGTTCGCGCGATGACAAGATGTTGTGCCTGTAGCCATCCGGTGACGATTTTTCGCAAGCTTTCGTGTGTGAGCGCGAGCCGCACGCGGGTTATCTTGTAGACGGTGTGCGACCGCCGGCGCGGAAAAGTTGACGCGTTCGGCGATGCGTCGCCAAATTGTTCTTCTGCACCAACTCAAGAATATGACGGTCGAGATCGTCAAGCATGCAATTCATGCGACGGTTCCCAATACTATTTTCCTCAGCGCGCCTTCATGCCAATAGTTCGGGCAGTGTGACAACGCTTATGCCTGCACGACGCAGCGCCTCGTGTAGTTCGATTACGACCGCGACAGCGGTCGGCTCATCGCCGTGAACGCAGAACGTATCAATTCGAGCCGGAATCTTCTTACCCGACTCAGAGATGATCGCTTCTTCCTCGATGATGCGGATGACGTGTTCCGCCGCCTTCAGCGGATCTTTGATAACCGCGTTGGGCCGGTCACGCGACAGCATCTTACCGTTGTCATCGTAGACACGGTCCACATACGACTCCATGGCGACCCTGAGGTCCACCTGATAAGCCGCCCGGACCATTTGAGAACCCGCATTCGCCACATAAATCAAATCCGGGTCGGCCGCCTTGATGCCACGCCCGATAGCCAGCGCGTATTCAATGTCGTCGTGCGCCATATTGTTCAACGCGCCATGGGGTTTGACGTGCGTCACTGCGCCACCGTTCGAACGTGCGATTGCTTGAAGTGCTCCGATCTGATAGGTGACCAGGTACTCGAGGTCGCGAGCGCTCATGAATATCTGACGACGCCCGAAACCCCACAAATCATTGAAACCTGGATGTGCGCCCAGCGACACGCCTGATCCCAACGCGAGCTTTACGGTCTCGACCATGATCGACGGATCGCCCGCGTGCATTCCGCACGCAATATTCGCCGATCCTATGAGCGGCATCAAAGCCGCATCATGCCCGACACGATATTTCCCGAATCCTTCTCCGATATCCGCGTTTAGATTGATTTGCATACGTCCCTCCCCCTTTGTCATCCTTGGCGCAACATTGCGTCGGTTCCAAATATAGGTTGATGATTCTCTTGCGTCCAATGCAAAATATGCCGCATTCCATATGCACTGGGAGCATAAGCATGATTGACTTGCGGGCGTTAAGTCTTTTCGTGGGCGTGGCGGAGCGCCTGAACTTATCGCAGGCTGCCAAGGCATTTCACATCAGCCAGTCGGCGCTCTCCCGGCAGATACAAACGTTAGAGCGCGGGTTGGATATCACGCTGTTCGATCGCGCTGGAAAACGTCTCCTTCTGACGGCAGAAGGCGAAGATCTGCTACCGCGGGCACAAGCGCTTCTCGATCAGGCATACGCTTTGTCGGAACGAGTGGATGCGGTGGCACGAGGCCGTCTGGGTTTGCTGCGAATCGGGGCAACGCCTCAAACGATCGAAGCGCTTCTGGCGCACGCGCTCATTGACTTCAAACAGACGTGGACAGAGATTGAAACCGTCCTGGTCGAAGGTTCTAATGATTTTTTGCTTTCGCAGGTCGAAATCGGCACTGTCCATGTTGCCGTCGCAGCATTGCCAGACCATCACGACCTGGAAGGCATCAACCTGTTCACCGCACGGGTTTGCGCGGTCATGGCGCGCTCGCACCCCTTGGCAAAAAAATCCCGCATCGAAGTGAGCACGCTTCGAGAGCAGCCGTTACTGCTGCTGCAGGAAGGTTTTATGACCCGCAGTCTTTTCGACAGCGCCAGCGCGAAAGCCGGCTTACGTGGGCACGGCATCCTGGAAAGCAGCAGCATGCATACGCTTTGCGCTCTGGCTCAGGCGGGCCATGGAATCGCTATTGTGTCGTCGACATCAACGCCGCCGCCTGAATGTGTCGGCATTCCATTGACTGTGAGTGGACGATACCTTCAGCAAACCGTGTCCGCAGTCTGGAATCCGCGCAGGTATAAATCAGGAGTCGTCGATGCGTTTATCACCGCGCTCGCACAGCATATCGGCACTTCCCCTCACGCTCGTGTATTCCGCGTCTGATCACCTTGCGCCAGCCGCATATATGAGTTGTCCGCGAATATACCTGGAGCTTTGCCAGGCACTTCAGGAAACGCGAGCATGGATGAGATTTGCGTCGATGACCGCTGTATGTCGATCCCCGGACTTTCGTAGAAATGTTGGAACGTCTCTTCTTCCTTGAAGCCGGTTTCCGGGTGTCGATGAAGGTGTTGACGCCGGCATGTCAACTGCGCGTAAAAATCATGTTCCGTCAGCGGTTGTTTCCAGGGCCTCCCTGTTAGAGCCCGATGAACTGTGCCTTGTTGCCGCTTTATTGAACGGAGCTTTCCCGCCACGCCTTCTGACGTGCCAGGACGGCCTGTGCAGGCTCGCCTACAAGCTCGCGATAAACCGCAGGCGCTGTCGCCCCTTCGGTGCTGACGAGCAGCACCCGGGAGTGGCTATCCAGACCCACTGCCTGCGCAAGATGCGGATCCTTTGCCAGCACGATAAGCCCCGCCAGACCCGCGGCCCCGGACTCACCCGAAACCACCGGCACGTCCTGCTCATTGCCGGCCGCAAGCACGCGCATTGCCTCAACGGCATCGTTATCGCTGATCGTCAGAAAATCGTCGATGCAAGGCTGCAGAATCCTCCATGCGAGCGGCGACGCCTCACCGCAGGCAAGGCCCGCCATGACCGAATCAACCGACCCGGTCGCGCGGGCAGCGTGGCCGAGCTGGGCGCTCCGGTACAGACAATCGGCCTGCTGCGGTTCAACCACGATGAAGCGGGGGCGATGCTCACTGTGGAACTCCCACAGATAGCTGGCGACCCCCGCTGCGAGGCCACCCACGCCACCCTGCAGGAAGACATGGGTAAAAGCGGGCTTGTCCGTCTCGCTGCAGGTTTGCTCGATGATTTCGGCCGCGATGGCGCCATAGCCTTGCATCACATCGCGGGGAATATCCTCGTAGCCTTCATACGAGGTGTCCGAAACGACGTGCCAGCCATTGTTGTCGGCGAGTCGAGCTGCTTCCTCAACTGACTCGTCGTAATTACCCTTGATACGCACAATTTCCGCGCCGTAGGCAGCGATTGCCTGTTCCCGCTCGACGCTGACATGTGCATGCAGCAAGATCACGCAACGGCAGCCGACAGTTTGTGCGGCGGCGGCGAGCGCCTTGCCATGGTTGCCGTCAGTCGCGCTGATCACAGTGAAATGCTTGAGCAGGTCGCGATACTGGCCGGTGATCAGCGCTTGCGCGTCCAGCCTGTGCTCTGGCCAGAGTCTAAGAATCAGCCGCACCAAGGCGATCGGAGCGCCCAACGCCTTGAAGCTTCCGAGAGGGGAACGAACTGATTCGTCCTTGATGCTGATCTGCCCAACATGGAGACTGGCCGCCAAACCCGGCAGATTCCACAGCGGCGTGGCGCCGGTATTGATCTGTTGCCAGTGCGAGAGCCACTCACGACTCTGCGCAGCAGCCTCGATGCTCAGAATCTGCCTGAGTTCTGGGAAATAGAACGTACGTGAGGCACGTGCATTAGCGGTCAGCATGGCGGTAACTCCGGAATTTGGGGTAAAGCAAGGGCAGGCGCGACCTCGAACTTGCCGGACCACGTAAAGACAGAATATTATTTCTTTAGGCATGATGCTTCAGTGCAATTTTCGGCACTGAAATGCAAAAACATTCCATCTGATCGCGCTATTTCCGGATGACATTCACCATGACGGCAGCCCTCGACGCGTATGACTACAAGTTGCTCGCAGAGGTACAGAGCGATGCACGAATTCCGCAGAATGAGTTGGGCGCACGCGTGAACCTGTCCACTGCAGCGGTGAACCGGCGGCTCAAACGGATGGCTGATGAGGGCGTCATTGAGAAATACACAGCAGTCGTCGCTCCCGAGAAGGTCGGATATTTGTTGACCATCGTGGCCAACGTGGAAGCGGAGAGCGAACAGATCGACCTGCTCGATGCCATGCGGCGGTCCTTTGAACTGTGCCCGCAGGTACAGCAGTGCTATTACGTCGCAGGAGAATGGGACTTCGTACTTGTGCTTACCGTGCGTCATATGGAGCAATACAACGAACTCGCGCGACAGTTGTTCTTCGCGAATAACAATGTAAAACGATTCAAAACCCTGGTAGCCATGAGCCGGGTCAAGGTGGGCTTGAATGTGCCGGTTGACGTGGCGCCCTGACGGCGAGCCGGGTACCGGCCCTGCCACCGCCCTGGATAAAGCATGTGCAGTCTCGATAGGTAGGATTGGGGCCGTGGCTGCTGTCGGCACGCTACATTGAACGCTGATCGCTCTCTAAGCGGATTCGATCGATCCGGCCGAACACGTTGATTTCCCTGGCTCATGAACTTCGCGGCACTGAAATGACTGATTCTGCTGATATCCGTTTCCTCCTGACGATCCAGCAAAGCGGCAGCCTGATTGCTGCCGCACGCAAGCTCGGCCTCACGCCCTCTGCGGTATCTCAACGGCTGCTGCAACTCGAAAAGAAACTCGGCACCAGGCTGGCCGACAGAACCGCACGCAAGCTGATCTTCACAGACGAGGGCATGTTGCTGTGCCTGCGTGGATCGGAACTGATCCAGCAATTCGACACACTGCTGGAAGAGCTACGAATTCACCATGGAGGATTGGTCGGCACATTGAAGGTCAACGCGCCGCTCGGTTTCGGCCGTCGGTATATCGCCCCAGTCATCGCAGATTTTCAGCGAGAGAATCCGGACGTCGATGTGGCGTTGACGCTTTCCGACCAGCCCTTGACCGAGGCGGCCGACCGTTTCGATGTCGTGGTGCATATCGGTGAATTGCGGGCATCGAATCTCGTCGGCCATGCCATTGCACCCAACGCGAGATTTGTCTGCGCCTCCCCTGCCTTCGTCAAACGTTTTGGTAATCCGAAGACACCCGACGATCTCGCGCGATTGCCGTGCATCGTCCTTCGTGAAAACAATGAAGACGTATCGTTGTGGCATTTTCGCAAGGGAAAAATCAGTCGCAGCATCAGGGTGGCGTCGAAACTCAGTTGTAACGACGGTGATGTGATTCGCCACTGGGCTTGCGAGGGACGGGGCATCATCCTGCGTTCGGAATGGGACGTCGCGGACGACATCCGGCGCGGAACGCTGGTGAGTCTGCTACCCGCATGGAAGGCGCCGGACGCCAACGTCATTGCGCTGACCCACAACCGATCGGGCTTGCCCAGAAGAACCCGGGATTTCATGCAGTACCTGCAAGCGCGCTTCAGGCCGCTCCCGCCGTGGCGGGTTTAGCCGCTCCCACCACGCAACACTCGTGTCTGCACGAGACCCCGACGTTTAATTTTTCTAAATTATTGAGTTAATTCCTCTTAATTCGCAAAGGGACCTCGGAGCCTATACTCGAATCCAACTCAGGAATACGACTACCGAGGCAGATGACATGGAAGACTCCTCGCTCCATCCCCGCTATCCGAAGGCCGTTCTGTTTGACCTGCTGACCGCATTGCTGGATTCCTGGTCACTCTGGAATCGTTCGGCTGGAACCGAAGAGGCCGGCAAAGCCTGGCGTGCCGAGTATTTGTGCCTGACGTATGGTTGCGGTCAATACGTCGAATACGAAACGCTGGTGAGACAGGCCGCACAACATGTCGGTCTTCCTGAATCCGCGCCACAAGTACTTGAGGAACACTGGCTTGAGCTCACCCCATGGAGTGGGGCCGTGGCTGCGTTGCAGCAACTGCGGCCGTACTGCAAGCTTGCCGTCGTTACGAACTGCTCCAATCGACTCGGTCGACAAGCCGCATCGATTCTGCCCGTTCAATGGGATGTGGTGGTGACGGCAGAAGAAGCCGGGAGCTACAAACCCGATCCCCGTCCCTATCAGCTTGCGCTCGACAAACTCAACGTTGCGCCACACGAAGCGGCGTTCGTCGCCGGCTCCAGTTACGACATGTTCGGTACCGCCTGCGTCGGATTGCGGACGTACTGGCACAACCGCATTGGTTTGCCGCTCGTCTCCGGCGCGCAGCGGCCAGAAATCGAATCCCCGAAACTGGATTCACTCATCGCGTGGGCAAGCCACTTTCAACCGGCCACTCAATCGTGACACCCGAGAACACCATGACGCTCGATTCATTGGATACACCTGCGGCCATCATCGACGTTCGCCGCATGGAAAGGAACATCGCATTGATGCAGCAACGCATGAACGCCCTGGGCGTGAAATTCCGGCCGCATGTGAAGACAACGAAATGCCTCAATGTCGTAGAGGCACAGCTATCGGCCGGAGCACAAGGCATTACCGTTTCTACCCTGAGAGAAGCGGAAACTTTTTTCGCGGCGGGCATCAGGGACATTCTCTACGCGGTCGGCATGATTCCCTCGAAACTCCCCCGGGCTATGGCGCTCAGGAAACAGGGATGCGATCTGAAGATCATCGTCGACAACGCCGGCGCCGCCGAGTCTATCGTCGAGTTCTGCCAAACGGCGGATGAATCGCTCGAGGTGTGGATCGAAGTCGATATCGACGGACATCGCTCGGGCGTCACGCCCGAAGACGATGCGCTGCTGGAAATCGGCCGCATTCTGCAGGCGGGCGGCGTCAAGGTGGGCGGGGTCCTCGCGCATGCCGGCTCGAGCTACGAACTGCATACGCAGGAAGCCTTAGCGGCGCTCGCCGAGCAGGAACGTGCCGGCTGCGTGCGCGCTGCGCAACGGCTGCGCGCCGCCGGCATTTCGTGCGAGAACGTCAGTGTCGGCTCGACGCCGACTGCGCTGGCCGCAAAACGTCTCGATGGCGTCACCGAAGTCCGCGCGGGTGTCTACGCGTTATTCGATCTCGTGATGCACAACGTTGGCGTGTGCCGGATCGACGACATCGCGCTCAGCGTGCTCACCACCGTTATCGGCCATCAGCAGGACAAGGGCTGGGTCATCGTGGACGCGGGCTGGATGGCCATGAGTCGCGATCGCGGCACGTCGAAACAAGCGCGCGACTACGGCTACGGACTGCCCTGCACACTGGACGGCACCCCGCTCGACGGCTACGTGCTGGTTGGCGCCAATCAGGAACATGGCATTCTGGCCCGGACCGATGCCGGCCATACGCCCGACGATGGTGACCTGAAAGCTCGCTTTCCGGTTGGCACGCGACTGCGCATTCTGCCGAATCACGCTTGCGCGACAGGCACGCAGTTCCCCGAATATCACGCGCTGGAGCCGAGCGGCGAACTTTGCGTATGGAGCCGCTTTCATGGCTGGTGAAAATATTATGCGGTGAATCATCAGTTACGGCGTGTGCTCAAGGAGTGGTCCGGCGATCGAGGCGCACACTCATTGCATTCCCGCAACCGCGTCCGCATGATACGACGAACGCACGAGCGGCCCCGCCACCACTTCTCTGAACCCCATCTTCAGGCCTTCATCGCGCAGCATGTCGAAAGTCCCGGGCGGCACGTATCGCCGCACTGGCATGTGATACCGCGACGGCGCGAGATACTGCCCGATCGTCAACACGTCGACCTCGTGTGCGCGCACATCCCGCATCGTCGCGAGCAGTTCCTCGTCGGTTTCGCCGAGGCCGACCATCAGCCCGGACTTCGTCAGCGCCGCCGCGTTCTGCCGCTTCGCGCGCGCAAGCAACTCGAGCGAACCGCCATAGTCCGCACCGGCCCGCGCCGCCCGATACAGCGACGGCACCGTCTCGATGTTGTGATTGAACACGTCGGGCCATGCAACGGACAACGTCTCGAGCGCCCGGTCGATTCGTCCGCGGAAATCCGGTGTCAGCACTTCGACGCGAATGCCCGGCACGCGCTCGCGCACGAGCGCAATACAGCGTGCGAAATGCGCGGCGCCGCCGTCACGCAGATCGTCGCGGTCAACCGACGTGATGACGACGTATCGCAACCCAAGCGCCGCGACGGCGTCGGCAAGCCGCGCCGGCTCCCCGTCGTCGAGCGCATCGGGCCGTCCGTGTGCGACATCGCAGAACGCGCAGCGCCGCGTGCAGATCCCTCCCATGATCATGAACGTTGCGCTGCGCCGCGCGAAACACTCGCCGATGTTCGGACACATCGCCTCCTCGCATACCGAATGCAGTTTGTGCTCGCGCAGAATCGCCGCCATGCCCGCAACGGTCTCGCTCATCATCGGCGGCGCATGCAGCCAGGGTGGCTTGGGCAACCCATTCGAGCCATCCGCCGGCACGATCTTCACGGGAATGCGGGCAAGCTTGTCGCGGTTGCGCTTGCCGTGCTGGCCAAGCGCCGTGACGCTGCTGGCATGAAGGGCGTCGTCCATCGCTATTGGCCGAAGAACTCGTTCAGGAGGCGATTCACTTCCGATGCGGCCTCCATCTGCACCATATGCCCCTTGCCATCAATCACATGCACGCGCACGTCGCCCGGCAGCCCCAGCGCCTGCGTGGCGGGAATGATCTGGTCCTGTGCCCCCCAGATCACCAGGGTGCGCGGCGCGAGCGTGCCAAGCCGGTCCCGATAGACGCGCCGCTGCACCCCGCCTTCGAACGCGGACGCGGCGATCTTCCGCAACGCCTCGTGCACGCCTTCGAGCCGCTTGTACTTGACGATATCTTCGATCAATTGCCGTGTGACGAGCGACCCGTCGGCGAACAGCTTCAGCAAATGCGGCTTCAGCGAGTTACGGGTGCTGCCCGCAACGAAGCCATCGATGTACTCGAGATTGATCTCTTCTCCAAGACCGGCGCCCGCGATCAACGCAAGCGATGCGACCCGCCCGGGCGCTTTCGCCGCGACCGTCATCGACACCGCGCTGCCCATCGAATGCCCGACGAGATGGGCACACTCGATGCCTCGGTCATCGAGAAACGCGATCACGTTGTCGGCCAGTTCGTCGAGGCTTCCCGTTTCGACCGCCTTGCCCGACTCGCCGTGCCCCGGCAGATCGAGCGCCCACACAGCGCGATGCGCGGCGAGATCCGCATGATTGAAGAGCCAGTTGTTCAGATCGCCGCCGAAGCCGTGGATTAGCACCGCCGGCGTGCCCCCGTCGCCGATCTTCAGATAACGCACGGTACGGCCGCCGATCCGCGCCTTTTCCGGCTGCGGCCCCGCATCCGCAGTGTCGGCCGTGACCGGCACGAAGTCGCGCTGGAACGCTTCAACCGCCGCGTCGATCTGAGCGTCGGAGTCGGCTTCGTCGGCCACCACGCCGAGCAGCGCGCCGATCGGCAACGTGTCGCCCTCCTGGGCGATCTGCCTGCGCAGCGTGCCGTCGAACGCGCACTCGACGCCCGACGAAATCTTGTCGGTCTCGACGTCGAGCACCTCGTCACCCTTCGCGACCTTCTCGCCTAGCGTCTTCAGCCAGCCGTTAACCTGCCCCTGCTCCATCGACAGGCCCCACTTGGGCATTGTGATCATGTGAATCGACATCGCTCAGCTCCTCACTTTCCGCACCGCCGCGGCGATATTGTCTGCCGACGGGATATACAGGTCTTCAAGCACACCGGCAAAAGGTGCGGGGGTATGCGGCGCAGTCACGAGTTCGATGGGCGCCTTCAGCGAATGGAACGCACGCTGCGCGGCAAGCGCGGCGATGTCCGTCGCAATCGAGCAACGGGGATTCGCCTCGTCAACCACGACGAGGCGCCCGGTGCGTTCCACGCTTTCGAGTATCGTGTCCTCGTCGAGCGGCGAGGTCGTGCGCAAGTCGATCACTTCGGCCTGGATGCCTTCTTTTGCGAGTTTTTCTGCGGCTTCCGTGGCGTGGTGGACCATGCGGCCATAGGTCACGATCGTGGCGTCGTCGCCGTCTCGAACCACGTTCGCTTCGCCGAATGGGATCGCATACGACTCTTCCGGCACGTCGCCTTCGCGGCCGTACAGCAGCTTGTGCTCGCAGAAGATGACCGGGTCGTCGTCGCGAATCGCCTGGATCAGCAGTCCCTTCGCGTCGTACGGTGTCGACGGGCACACCACTTTCAGGCCAGGTATGTGGGTGAAGAGCGAGGTCAGCATCTGCGAGTGCTGCGCGGCGGCCCGCAGGCCCGCACCCTGCATCGTGCGGATCACGACCGGCGTCACCGCCTTGCCTCCGAACATATAACGGAACTTGGCGGCCTGATTGAAGATCTGGTCGAAACATACACCCATGAAGTCGATGAACATCAATTCGGCAACCGGGCGCATCCCGCACGCGGCCGCACCAACCGCCGCACCGATGTAGCCGCCTTCGGACAGCGGCGTGTCGAGCACGCGCCCCGGGTACTTGTGAAAGAGCCCTTTCGTGACGCCGAGCACACCGCCCCACGCATCCTGTTCACCGGGCGAGCCCGCGCCGCCCGCATTGTCCTCGCCCATTACGATGACGCTTTCGTCGCGCGCCATCTCCTGACTCAGCGCTTCATTGATCGCCTGAGAAAACGTAATCTTCCGTGCCATGTCTGTCTCCTGAGATTGAAGGGTTCGGGATGTGTTACGGATACGACACGTAGACATCGGTCAGCAGATCGTCAGCCGTCGGTAACGGCGCGGCCTTCGCGTCCGTTACCGCATCGTCGATCAACTGCTTCACCTGGGCATCGATGCGGCGCAGCTCGTCGGACTTGAGCACTTCGGTGCGCACCACGCGCTCTTCGAAGCGCTTCAGGCAGTCCTTTTCATCGCGCAGCTTCTGTACTTCACCGGGTGCGCGATAAGTTTGCGCATCGCCTTCGAAGTGTCCGAAATAGCGGGAAAACTTCACTTCGACGAGCGTCGGGCCGCCGCCGTTGCGCGCCCGCTCGATCGCGGCGCCGAGCGCTTCGTGCACGGCGAAGAAATCGAAGCCATCGACGATCACACCCGGCATGCCGAAGCCGCTCGCGCGGTCGGCGATGTTGTCGGATGCGACCGACCATGTCGACGACGTCGCCTCCGCATAGCCGTTGTTCTCCGCGACGAAGATCACCGGCAGGCGCCACACGGAAGCGAGATTCATCGATTCGAAGATCACGCCCTGGTTCGACGCGCCGTCGCCGAAGAAGCACACGCCCACGCCGCCGGTCTTCCTGAGCTTTGCGGCGAGCGCCGCGCCGCACACGAGCGGACCGCCGGCGCCGACGATCCCGTTGGCGCCGAGCATCCCTTTCGACAGATCGGCGATATGCATCGATCCGCCCTTGCCGTGGCACACACCCGTCGTGCGGCCGTAGATCTCGGCCATCATTCCGTGCACGTCGACGCCTTTCGCGATGCAGTGGCCGTGACCGCGGTGTGTGGTCGCGACATAGTCCGCGTTGTTCAGGTGCATCATCGTGCCGACCGCTGACGCTTCCTCGCCCGCATACAGGTGCACGAAACCCGGTATCTCTCCGGTCGCGAACTCGACATGCAGACGCTCCTCGAACTCGCGGATCGTGCGCATCATCCGATACGCCTCCAGCAGTTTTTCCTTGCTCAACTGAGTCGAAACAGACATGGTTTGTCTCCTTGGAATGATCTCGATGGTGACTGCGACTTCGCTACTTCATCCGGCGTTGATTCGAGCAATCGCTTCCTCCTGCGCGGACTACCTACGATGCGCCGCCACTTCGCGCATCAACTGCCGCGACGCCGAATAGCGCAGCGTGCGGCCGACATCCACGGTGAGCGGCCCTGCCCAGTCGAGGGCGATCTCGTAGCGGTCGTGGCGCTCCAGCTCGATTTCGCGCTCGCCGTCGAATGCGAGCGTCCCCTGGTCCGTATGCAGTGGCATCCAGCAGCCGGCTTCGAAACGCTCACAGGTGCGCATCGTGACCTGGTCGACGCGGCCCGGCGCAATCGGCGCGAAGATCGGCACGCCGGATTCGCCCGCGCGTGTGAACGTCATATGCAGCCCGTGCGGCGCGGTCCGCTCGACGGGCGCCCACGCGCCGCCGAGCGACGACAGGCCGATGCCGTCCGGCGCTGCAAACGTGAGAAAGAGCGCTTCGATATCCGCCGGCTCGGAGACGGCCCGGGCGCCGACGAAGCGCTGCCGGCTCACGCACACATCGACCAGTGCGATCTCTTCGCGCCCCTCGTGCGGGCCCGCGACGCAGCGGACCACGAGGCGTTTGTTGCGACTCAATGCGACATCGAGCGGCACGAGGCCGGATACGGCGAGCGCGCCCGCCAGGCCCGCCACCGTCGCTTCGCGCATATCCGGAAACGCGTTGTTGGTTCCTGTCGAGAGCGTCAATAGCGGCACGTCGCCGCAATGCGCGGCCACTGCGCGATGCGTGCCGTCGCCGCCCAGCACTGCGATCAGGTCGACGCCCATGAGAATCATCTGCGCGACACCCGCATGGGTGTCGGTCACGCTGTCCGTGACCGGCAGATCGAGGAACTCGACGTCGGGCCAACGCTGCGGCTCGGCCACTGCCGTATGCGTTTCCAGCGCGCGCAGCACCAATGCCGCCACACCTGTCCTGTCGCGCAACGTAAGCACACGACTGACGCCAAGAATGCCGAGGCCCGCGAGCAGGCGCACGACCATGTTCGCTTTCTCGGCGGTCGGAAAGACCGAAGCGTGCGTGGTGAGGCGTCGAATGTCGCGGCCGGATGCGGGGTTCGCGATCACGCCGACGGTGATGGGCGATGACACAGGCCTGTCTCCTCTTCGCGGGCAGCGATGCCGCGGATTTGTCGTGATGAAGCGCTGTTGCGCTCGATTGCGAGTGCTACTGCAAATGACATGCCAAAAGACTTCCGCGTGGGGCACATGCGCCGAAGGCAGCCTATCCAAAGGGCTTTGCGCGTGTGAGCGGCGCTCGCGGCGGCTGCCATCCGAGGCGCGGCTCGAGGTTCAACGCGTCTCACGGGCGCGTCCTTCGATGCGGTTCAAGGCGGCAGTCGCACAGCGGCGAGCCCTCCGCGCCCCGGCACACAAGCGTTTGCGCGATGAGACCATCGTCTCGCCAATCGGTGAGACGTTCGTCTCACGCTTCACGCGTGCTGCATTGCAATGTGATCACCCACGGCGGATGTGCTACAAGACAGGAACCCTCCCTGCTCGGTGTCGCTCGTCCGGAGTCGGCCATGCCTTACGTTTCTCAAACGCAGCACGTCGATCGCGTACGCGGGGTAATCGAAGGACGGTTGCCCGCTCCCGCCAATTCGCCGCGGCTCGTGTCGTCGTGGCAGCGTTCGTACGACCAGTACCGGCTCGACCCGAGTTCCGTGATCGGCCCGCGCGTGCTGTCGTCGGCGGAATTGCGCGAAGTCCAGGGCAAGGAGGAGGCATTTCTGCGTGCGTCGGGTCAGTGCCTGACACGGCTGCATGACATGATTCGCGTCGCTGATTACTGTGTGATGTTGTCTGACGCGCACGGCGTCACGATCGACTACCGGATCGACCGCGACCGGCGCAACGATTTCAAGCATGCGGGGCTGTATATCGGCTCGTGCTGGTCCGAACGCGAGGAAGGCACGTGCGGCATCGCGAACGTGCTCTCCGATCTCGCACCCATCACCGTGCACAAGACCGATCACTTCCGCGCCGCGTTCACGACACTGACATGCAGCGCGTCGCCGATCTTCGCGCCGACGGGCGAGCTGATCGGTGTGCTCGACGCATCGGCGATTCACTCCCCGGACAACCGCGACAGCCAGGGCCTTGTCTTTCAACTGGTGAGACAAAGCGCGAGCCTGATCGAGGATGGTTACTTCCTGAATCAGACGACCCAGCACTGGATTCTCTTCGGCCATCAAAGCCGCCATTTTGTCGAAGCGCAGCCCGAAGTGCTGATCGGGTTCGACGAATGCGGCAACATCGCGGCCGTGAACCGCAAGGCGCGCGAGAGCATCGCGGGCCTCGACGGCCCGCGTCACATCGACGAGATATTCGACACCTCCTACGCCCATCTCCAAGATGTCGCGCGCACGGATAGGATCGTTGCGCTGCGGCTCCGGGCGACGGGCGCGATGTTGTACGCGCGCATCCGTGCGCCGATGAAACGTGCGACGCGCATCGTCTCGGCCGCCACGCAAGGCGAGGTTCGCGAGGTTCGTGGCAATAGCAGCATCGGCGCGATGGGTCGCTTTTTGCACAGCCAGGACGAACGGATTGCGCACAATGCGGAAGTCGCATTGCGGATCGCCGGCAAGCGGCTGCCGGTTCTTCTGCTCGGCGAAACGGGCGTTGGCAAGGAGGTGTTCGCGCACGCCATGCACGACTCGGGTTCACGGCGCGCGCGGCCGTTTGTCGCCGTCAATTGTGGTGCGATTCCGGAACCGCTGATCGAAAGTGAACTGTTCGGCTATGCGCCCGGCGCGTTCACCGGCGCACGCAGCCGCGGCGCGCGCGGCAAAATCGCGCTCGCGCATAGCGGCACGCTGTTTCTCGACGAAATCGGCGACATGCCGCTCGGCCTGCAAACACGCCTGCTGCGCGTGCTCGCCGAAGGCGAGGTGGTGCCACTCGGGGGGGATACACCGGTGCACGTCGATATCGATGTCATCTGCGCGACCCACCGCGATCTCGCGCAGATGGTCGAGGCAGGATCGTTCCGCGAAGATCTCTACTATCGCTTGAGCGGTGCGACGCTTCAGATACCGCCGCTGCGCCAGCGCGCCGACATCCGCGACGTGATCGATGGGGTGTTCGAGGAGGAGGCGCAGGCGGCCGGCCATGTGCTCACGCTCGATCCGCAGCTCGCCGAACGTCTTGCCGCATTCGCGTGGCCGGGCAACATCCGCCAGCTGCGCAACGTGCTGCGCTATGCGTGCGCGATCTGTGATTCGGCTCGCGTAGAGCTGCGGCACGTGTCGCCGGAGTTCGCGGCGCAACTCACACCCGACACTGCAAAGGAACCCGCCTCGTTGGGCGGTACGGGCGGTACCGACGACGAACGCGCATGGATCGTCGCGGCGCTTACCCGCCACCATTGGCGGCCGAATGTGGCCGCGCAGGCGCTCGGCATGTCACGCGCGACGCTGTACAGGCGGATCGCGAAGCTGGGCATTGTCGGGCCACACCGCAGATAGTCGGGGAGCATTGTGCCGTTCAATTATCCGCAGTCTCAGTATTAACATACATCGACTGAATTCCCACCCTTCCCGGCCCCGTGAATCGGTTCACGATGAAATTCATGCCTGCGCCAAAGAGCCCGCTCGAGAGCTTATCGACCACCGTTTCCATCCTGACGCCCGGCGTCTTGTACAGCCACCCACCCGGTTCGATATCAATGGTCTCACCCGCGGCGAGTTCCTTCTCGAACACGTTCCCATAACCGTGCAGCCAGAGCACCCCTTCACTCGACTCGCTACGGAACCTGTCGATAAAGAACCCAGTTTGCCCAAACAGCATGTTGCTGAAACCGCGCACGCGCTCGAACGTATATTCGACGTTCGCCGTCGCCGCAAGGAACTGATGTTCGCGAACATGCAGTTCCTCGCCCCTTCCAAGGTGAATCGGGACGATGTGCCCTGCCCCATCCCGGCTGAAAGCGATCACGCCATTGCCGCTCGCCTCGGTGACAAAAATCTGCATGCCCGCCATCATGCGTTTCAATGCGCCCTTCATCGGACGCAAGCCAATCTTCACGTTTGAATTCTTCCAGAGCAGGATGTGATGCTCGAAGAAGACTGACTGACGCGACACGTCGACCGAGAGCACCGGCACAAGCTCGCCGCCAATGTGATAGGTGACGCCGCCATAGGTTTCGTCGGCGGCGCTGGTAGGCATGAGTGTCGGCAACTGGTTCATCCTTGCTCCCTTGTATGTCAAAGCGGTCTAGGCTGCCACCACACCGGACTGATGCGCAACCAGCCGCGCATACGCGCCCCCTGCCGACAGCAGTTCGTCATGACTGCCGGCCTCGACTACCCGCCCGGCGTCCATCACCAGAATCGTGTCGGCGTTCTGGATGGTGGACAGGCGGTGCGCGATGATGATCGAGGTGCGCTCCGTCATCAATTCGTCGAGCGCGGCGCGAATCTGCTGCTCGCTGATTGTATCGAGATGCGAGGTTGCCTCGTCGAGTACCAGGATCGGCGCATCCTTCAGAAACGCGCGTGCAATCGCCACCCGCTGACGTTGCCCGCCCGAGAGCTGCACGCCGCGCTCGCCCACCCGGGTGGCGAGTCCATCCGGCAAGCGCTCGACAAAGTCGCTCAGTGCGGCCCGCTCGAGTGCGCGGCGCACATCCGCGTCGGACACATCGCGCCCGGCGAGACGGATATTCGCCTCCAGCGTGTCGTTGAACAGGTAGGTGTCCTGCGCCACCAGCGCGATGTGGCTGCGCAGGTCGTCAAGGCGCAGCCGGCGCAGGTCGATGCCGCCTAGCGTGATGGCGCCTTGCTGCGGGTCCCAGAAGCGCAACAGCAGGTTGGCCACCGTCGACTTGCCCGCGCCGGACGCGCCGACCAGCGCAACCGTGCTGCCTGGGCGCACGGCAAAGCTCACGCGGTCCAGCGCCGGCACGCTGCGCCCGGGGTAAGCGAAGCTCACCGCATCGAGTCGCACCAGCGGGTTCGCGGGAACAGGCAGGTCGCCATCGGTAACCGGTTCGGGCTCCGCTTCGACGACATGCAGCCGGCGTGTCGAGGCGATCGTGTCGGCCAGTTGGCGGGCTACCTGGCCAATCTCGGCCACGGGCATGAAGGCCGCCACGGAAACCAGCACCAGCAGCGGCAGCCATTCATGCGCAAACCAGCCGCGCGAGGACAGCACGGCGCCGAGCAAGGCGACCGCGAGACCACCCACGCCGGTGGCCACTTCGAGCGCCGCGCTCTGGCGCGACAGGTCGTCCAGCAATGCCGAGCGCTGCTTCTGATAAGTGGCGATGTCGGCGAGAAATACTGCCCGGCGCCGGCCGGTGGCCTGGAAGGCTGCGAGTTCGGCGAGGCCCTGAATGGTTTCGGTGAGGTGCGCGCCAAGTTGCCCCAGCGCGGCGCGCGCCTGGCCGCCGAGGCGGTCGATCTTGCTGCGAGCGAAGACCGGGGTCAGGCCTGCCCAGGCGAGGAACGGCAGCAGGACCACGGCGAGCGGCCAGGCCACCCATGCCAGCAGCGCCAGCACACCGGCGGGAATCAGCAGCGCGACGAAAGCCGGGGCCACCGTGTGGGCATAGAAATACTCCACCGTCTCCACGTCCTGGGTTGCCAGCGCCACCAGGTCACCGGAGCGCCGGCGCAGGAGATAAGCGGGAGCCAGGCGCTCGAGCTTGGCGAACAAGGCAATGCGCATTTCAGCCAGCAGGCGGTAGGCCATGTCATGCGCGAGCCACGATTCCAGCCAGTGCAGCGTGGCCGCAACGGGCGCTGCGAGCAGCAGTCCGACTGTCAGTCCGAGCACCGGCCGTCCCGAGGCGACGCCGGCCACCACCAGTGCCCCGAGGGCGCCCACGCCGATGAAAGCCAGCACCCGGCCGATGCCGCACAGCACCGTCAGCGTCAGCTTCACACGCCACGGCCAGACGAAGCGCATCAAGGTACGCAAGGTATCGCCCCAGCCGATGCCCGCGGCGTCCTCGGCGAGCGGCCGCACTTGCGGTCCGGACGACGTCGGCGCGGCGCTCGAAGCTTCCAGCACGGCCGGGCGTTCGGCGCTCGCCGCGACCTGCGGACCCATCAGGCGGCGATACGCCCCGGAGCGGACGATCAGCTCGGCATGCGTGCCGCTCTCCACGACCCGGCCCTGATCCAGCACGAGGATGCGGTCGGCGCCGATGACGCTCGAGAGGCGGTGGGCAAGGATCAGCGTCGTGCGGCCTTGCATCAGCCGGTCCAGCGCCTGCTGGATGATCGCCTCGTTTTGCGCATCGACTGCCGACAGCGCTTCGTCCAGCAGCAGAATGGGCGCGTCGCGCAGCAGCGCGCGGGCAATCGCAATGCGCTGGCGCTGCCCGCCCGAGAGCGTCGCGCCCCGCTCGCCGATGCGCGTCGCGTAGCCCTGCGGCAACGCCATGATGAAGTCGTGGATATTGGCTGCCGTGGCGGCGGCGATCATCTGCGCATCGCTGGCGTCATGCCGGCCGAGCCGCAGATTGTCGGCGATCGTGCCGTCGAACAGCGTGCTGTCCTGGGAGACGATCGCGATCATGCCGCGCACCTGATCCGGGTCGAGGCTACGGATGTCGTGGCCGCCAATGCGGATCGCGCCGGCCTGTGCGTCGTGCTGGCGCAGCAGCAGTCGCAGGATGGTGGATTTGCCGGCGCCGCTCGGCCCGACGATCCCGACAGTCTCGCCGGCGCGGATCTCGAAGCTGAGTCCGGCATGGGCATCGGCGCGACGGCCCGGATAGGCGAAGCCGACCTTGTCGAACGAGATGCTGGCGGCCAGTTCCGGCACCCGCGCCCCGCCCCCGGCCGGCGCCTCGCTGCGGGCTTCGAGCAGCGCATGGATGGCGTTTGCCGCCGATTGCCCGATCATGCCCTGGTGCAGCACGGAGCGCAGGTCGCGCAGCGGTCGGAAGATTTCCGTTCCGGCCATCAGGATGATCAGCAGCGCTTCCAGGCTCATTGCGCCGTGGCTCACGCGCCACGCGCCCAGCGCAATGGCGGCGGCCGCGCCGAGGCCGGTGCCGAGATCCGTGAAGAAGCGGGTCAGCAGGCCCAGCGCGAGCACCCAGAACGTGCTGCCGGACAGGGCTCGCGCGCGCTCGGCCAGCTTTTGCGCAAAGGCCGCGCTCTGGCCGAACGCCTTGAGTGTCGGCAGGCCCTGCACTGCGTCGAGGAACTCCTCACCAAACGACTTGAACGCCCTTGAGCGGGCGATGGCCGCGCGCTTGTCGGCGTTGTGGACCAGCATGGGCAGCGCGAGCGTCGCAAGCGCGGCGACCAGCAGCACGGCCGCGGTCGGCACGTCCCACCAGGCCAGCACCGCGAAGATCACCACGGGTGCGCAGGCGGCAATCACGAGCTGCGGCACGTAGGCGCCGAAGAAGGTCTGCAACTGCTCCACGCCGTCGATGACGGCCAGCATCACGCCGCCGGTGCGCTCCGCTCCGAACCACGCCGGTCCGAGCTCGGCGATGCGGTCGAACAGGCGCGCACGCAGCACCGACTGGACCCGCCCGGCCGTGCCTTGCGCGAGGACGACCCGGCGATGATCGAGCCCGGCGCGCAGCAGCATGCAGGCAACCGTGCCGGCTGCGGCAAGGGCAACCTGCCGCGCCGCGGCGCCCTGGTAGGCAAGCGCGAGCACCCGGCCGAGGAAGACGAAGCGCATGACGCCAAAGCCCATGGCGATCAGGCCAAGACACACCGCGCCGGCCACACGCAGGCGCAGCCCTGCCATCATCTTCCACAACCTGCTATCAAAATACATGCCTGCCTCCGGTCTGTTTTCAGTGCCACATCGGGTTTTATGTGACGTTACCTTGTGCCGGAGAGTCAGGCAAAAGATGGTTTTTCAAGGGGTGTTGAATCTCCTACAATACCTCCCTATGTCCAACATTCCTCCACTCCCAGCGTTGCGCGCCTTCGAGGCGGCGGTGCGGCTCGGCGGCTTTGCCCGTGCGGCGGCCGAGCTGAACGTCTCGACCAGCGCCGTGAGCCATCAGATCCGCGGCCTGGAAGAGGCGCTGGGCGCCCGCCTGCTGGAGCGCAGCACGGGCGTGGGCGGCATTCGCCTGACAGCGGCCGGGGCCAGCCTGCTGCCTGCGGCGAGCAGTGCGCTGTCGCTGCTGGAGGATGCGTGCTCGCAGATCAAGGGCGTCGCGCGGCAATTGACCGTCTCGGCCAATGGGCCGTTCTCCGCCATGTGGCTCGCGCGCCGTCTCGCGGAGTTTTCAGGCCGTCATCCCGAGACGCGGCTGAACGCCATCATTCAGGATGGCGAACCAGATTTCGCCCGCTATGACATCGACCTTGCCGTCGTGCATGTGCCGCAGAGCAAGCTGCGTCCCGACGACGTGATCCTGTTGCAGGAGGAGGTGTTTCCGGTGTGCAGCCCCGAGCTGCATCCGTTCGCATCCAAGGCGGTGTGCCGTTGCCGCCTCTTGCAGGAGGCGCATGACGACTCTCCTGAAATCGATTGGCACACGTGGTCGGCGCGGTTCGGCCTGCCTGACGATTTCGAAACGAAGATCGTGCGCTACAGCAGCTTCAGTCAGGTGATTGGCGCGGCGATTGGCGGCGCCGGGCTTGCGCTGGGCCGCTCGCCGCTGATCGACCCGGAACTGGCAAGCGGCCGCCTTGTGCGGCTATTTCCCGACCTGTCGCGTCCGGCTTCCTGGCGGTTCGTCCTGCGCCGGGGGCCGGTGCGCCGGCACCGGATGCTTGATCCCTTGATTGACTTCCTCCGCGCGGAGGCGGCCGTGCCTGCCACGCGCCCTGCTCTGCCCTCCAACGCCTAGCCGGAGAGGCCGCGAGCGCGGCCAGGACACCTCGGTCAACCTCAGGCCGTCTCCAGCGGCGCGCGCCACGTCTGCGGACTGCTCCACGACAGGCCGTTCAAACCATCATGCCGGGGGTTGGCCGGAGGATGGTTCAATGCATCGCCAACCGGGCCTCGCAGTGAAACGTTGCGGCCGGCAGCGTTGAGCCGCCTGATGATTTCGGCAAGCGTCCCGTCGGCTTGCCACTCTTCAAAGCGACGCCGGCAGGTCGGGCGCGACGGATACCATCCCGGCACCCGGGACCAGCTATGTCCGGTCGATAACGCCCATAGCACCGCGTTGACCACCGCGCGCGGTCCGACACGGCGCCGACCGGAGCGCTCCGGCGGCACCACTTCATTGCAGAACAACCCTTCGATCAGGGCCCATTCGCTGTCTGTCAAATCGTCAAACTGAATCATGTCTTTTCTCAGCGAAGCTCGTCTCGAGCCGGCAGCCGTTGCCGGCGACGCTCGCAATCTTAGGTGCCGTGCGCCGTTCGCCTAAGTGATCTTTCGCGTTAAGCAAAGCTCCGGACGTGGATAGAGGCTGCTTTCGGTCCCGGAAATGAATGGCCGATTTTGTCCCGTTCCTGTCCGCAAACGCGCTCGATATCGTTATTATTGGCATCTATGATGGAGTCCTCTACCCTAGGAGTTACAAGAAATGTCCGCTCTTAACGCCGCTAGATCCGCTCTCATCATCATCGATGTGCAGGAATCGTTTCGTCAAATGCCCTTCTGGTCCGACACGGACCTGCCCGCCTTCAAGGAAGCCGTTCTGCGGCTCGAGCGCGGTGCGCGCGAGCAAGGCATTCCGGTGGTCCATATTTTCCATATCGGCCAGGCCGGTCCGTTCACCAAGGAGTCCGGTTTCGTCACTCCGCTGGACTGGCTGCCGGGCGCGCCGGACGTCGCGTTCGAAAAGCATACCCACAATGCCTTCACCGATACCGGGCTGGACCTGTGGCTGCGCCGCCAGGGCATCAACCACCTGGTCATTACCGGCATCCGCACCGAACAGTGCTGCGAAACCACCACACGCGTCGGGTCGGACATCGGATACAAGGTGGACTACGTGACCGAGGCCACCCTCACGTTTCCGATGACGCACGCCGGCAGCGGCCGGGTCTATTCACCTGAGGAAATCAAGGCGCACACCGAACTGGTCCTGGCGGGACGCTTTGCACGCATCGCCAGCGTCGACGACGCGTTGGCCGGCTGGCAATCGCAACGCGCGGCCTGATCATGAAGACGTCCGTATGGTTCGTGCTGACGCCCCCTGTGCTGCTGCTCGACTATGCGGGCCCTGCTGAGGCTTTGCGCATGGCGGTGGGGTCCGGCGCGCCGTTTGAGCTGCATCATTGCGCCCCGGTGCCGCGCCTGACCACCTCGATCGGAACCGCGCTCGACGGACTCGATCCGCTCCCGGACACACTGCCGCCGGACAGCCTGGTGATTGTGGTGGGCTGCAACGAAACGCCCGGGCGCGGCGCGAGCAAGGCATACGATGCCGTTACGGACTGGCTCAAGACCGTGCCCGCAGCCGATACGCGCCTCGCCAGCATCTGCTCGGGCGCGGTTCTGCTGGCGCGTGCAGGGCGGCTGGTCGGCCGCCGCTGCACGACCCACTTCGGCCTTGTGGACCTGCTCAGGCAGGAGGAGCCCACGGCGAGCGTGCAGGACGACTGCCTGTTCGTTGACGACGGCGACGTGCTGACGAGCGCCGGCATCACGGCGGGTGTCGATCTGGCGTTGTATCTGATCGAGCAATACGGTGGCGCGGAACTGGCCGCCGAGATTGCGCGCCGCCAGGTGGTATATCAACGCCGTGCGGGCGAATACACGCAGCTGTCGCCCTGGCTCGCGCATCGCAACCACATGCATCCGGCGGTGCACCGGGCTCAGGACGCCATCTCGCAAGACCCGGCACGCGCGTGGAATGTAACCGAGCTTGCAGATGCCGCGCACGTCAGCGCGAGGCATCTGAGCCGGCTCTTCGCCGAGCATGCGGGAGTCACCATTCTGGCCTATCAGCAGGGCCTGCGCGTGGCTCGCGCGCAGCAGCTGCTGGAACGCCCGGAACTCACCATCGAGCGCGTCGCGGAACAGGCGGGGTTTGCCTCGGCACGCGATTTCCGGCGCGTATGGCGGCGCTATTACGACACCCCGCCCGGTCAGGCGGCAGCGCGCGCCCGGCGCGCTGAAGGCTGAGAGTCGCGCGCAGTTTGCCGCACGCAGTGTGCCGCGGGATGGCGCACCTGCCCCAGTGGGCGGCTGGATGGCGCAAAGACGCCTTCGTGCTATGGATATGCAAAAAAAATGGTTCGACCCGCTCGCATGATTGCGGACACTCGATATGTTGAATTCGACGTGTCTATCATCATGAAGGGATTCGGATATCACCCTCATCGAACGCTCGATGAGGCCACGCAAGACAGCGCCGCTCCATCGGACCTGCCGCGCGTATCCGCCAGGCGGGCGGCCACCGTGCTGCTGGTCGGCGCCATTCTGGCGTGCCTCCACCGGGAAATCTCCGGCTCGGCCGACGGCTCGCTCCTGTCCGCCGTCACGGCCTATGCTGGCGGCACGCTGCACCATCTGGCGTCGATCCTGCTCAACCGCGCTCCATGATGCGCGCTACCGGCGTGCTTATTGGTGTACTTGTACGCGGCTGCAATCCGGGAGCATGCCGATGACCACCGACGCCCAAGGCCTGCAGGTGACGGCATCCGCCGAAGCTGCCGCGGCGTTTGACCTCGCGATCTCGGACTACTTCGGCTGGAAGGGCGACCCCGTCGCCCGCTTGCAGGCCGCGGTAGACCAGGACCCCGGCTTCAGTCTGGGCAGCAGCGCCATTGCTGCGCTGTTTCTGCTGGGTGGATTTCGCGGCGACCATCCGCGCGTCGTCACGGCCCTCGCGGCGGCCGAGCGCGGCCGCTCCGGCGCGACCTCACGCGAAACCCGCCATCTTGCTGCCGCGAGGTTGCTGGCCGCGGGCGAAATGGCCAATGCGATCCACATCTGGGAAAACATCCTTGTCGAGCATCCGACCGACGCGCTGGCATTGCGCTTCGCGCACGACGGTTACTTCTGCCTCGGTCAGTCGCTGAGCATCCGCGATTCCATTGCGCGGGTGCTGCCGCACTGGGACCCGCAGGGTGAAAACTACGGCTATGTTCTCGGTCAGTACGCGTTCGGCCTCGAGGAAGCAGGCGAACTGCGTCGTGCGGAGGAAGTCGGCCGCGCTGCCATTGCGCGCAATGCCGAAGACGCCTGGGCGATTCACGCGGTCGCACACGTGCTCGAAACAGAAAGCCGCCAGGCCGAAGGCATTGCGTTTCTCCGCGCTGCCCGCCCTGACTGGAGCCGCGCTCATGCGCTTGCGATCCATAACGGCTGGCATCTTGCCCTGTATCTGATCGAGGAAGGACGTTTCGACGAAGTGCTGGCCGACTACGACCGGTACGTAGCGCCGAAGCTTGCAGGAGACTTTCTGCTCGATCTCGTGGATGCTTCCGCCCTGCTGTGGCGGCTGGAACTGGCAGGAGCCGACGTAGGAGAACGCTGGGGCCCGCTCGCCGCGCAATGGCTGACCCATGTCGACGACCATGTGCTGCTGTTCAACGATCTGCATATTGCGCTCGCCGTTGCGCGCGCCGGCAACCAGTTGGGTATCGAGCGCCTGCGCCGCTCGCTCGACCGCTACGCGCGTGAGGGCCAGGGTGACAACCGCAACGTGACCGCTGAGGTGGGCCGCCGCCTGATCGACGGTGTGCTCGCGTTTGCCGCCGGCGAATACGGGCGCGCCGTCGAATTCATCCTCCCCGTGCGTTACAACGCGATCCGCATCGGCGGCAGTCATGCGCAGCGCGATCTCATTACGCAAACACTCATTGCGGCCGCCGAACGCGCGGGCCAACTCAGCCTGACCCGCGCGCTGCTTGCCGAACGTGTTGCGCTGCGCCCGACCGAGCGCACCCGGCAGCACTACGCGAGAGCCGGCGGGGTCGGCAACTTTTCGTTTAACGCCATTTGATTGACGGGATCTTTCGCCATGTTTGCTACACACCGAGCCGGCGCGCGCCGGAAGTTACTGCGGCGCCTTGCTGCCCCGTTCCTGTTATCACTGGGAATCGCCGCCGCATGCGTGAGTCCATCGGCATCGGCCGCGACCGCCGCTGCAACCGGCGAGCCCCTGTACTTCGGCGTTAGCGGCCCGCTGACCGGACCGAATGCGCAATACGGCGCGCAATGGAAGGCCGGCTTCGATCTCGCGCTCGATCAGATCAACGCTAACGGTGGCATCAACGGACACCCGCTGCAATATGTCTTCGAAGACAGCCAGAGCGACCCGCGTCAGGCGGTGTCCATTGCCCAGAAATTCGTGGCCGATCCGCGCATTCTGATTGAACTCGGCGACTTCTCCAGCCCCGCGTCCATGGCCGCGTCGCCGATTTATCAGCGCGCCGGACTCGTGCAGCTCGGCTTCACGAATTCGCACCCGGACTTTACCAAGGGTGGCGACTTCATCTGGAGCCCTTCGGTCAGCCAGGCCGATGCGCAACCGCTGCTTGCGGATCTCGCGGCCAAGCAGGGTTTCCGGCACGTCGCCGTGCTTTACCAGAACACGGACTGGGGGCGCGCGAGCAAGGACGTATTCGTCAAGTCCGCGGCTGCGCGCGGCGTGGAGGTGGCGGCGGCGGAAGGCTATCAGCCGACGGATCAGGATTTTCGCGCCACGCTTTTGCGCGTCAATGCCGCTCATCCTGACGCGCTCGTGCTGATTGCGTACTACGCGGACGGTGCCCAGATTGTCCGCCAGGCCCGCGAGAGCGGTATCAGCTTGCCTGTCGTCGCGGCCAGTTCGGTTTATTCGCCGAAGTTTTTCGAACTCGGCGGCAACGCCGTGAATGGCGTGACCACCAATACGAGCTTTTTCCCCGGCGATCCGCGCCCGGAAGTGCAGAACTTCGTCCATGACTTCGAGGCGAAATATCATCGCGAGCCCGATGCGTTCAACGCGTTTGCCTACGATGCGGTGGTGATCGCCGCTTCCGCGCTGCGTGCCGGCGGCGCCGATCGCCGCGGCGTGCGCGACGCGCTGCCGAAGCTTCACGACATCCCGAGCGTGGTGTTCGGCAAGGCGAACTTCGATCCTGTGACGCGGCGCGTGATCGGCGTGAAAAGCATCAACCTCGTTGCCCGCGACGGTCATTGGGTACTGCTCGACAAGACCGCCGCGGTTGCGGCGAAGTGATCCGTGGCCGGGCATAACCAGGCATAACCAGGCGTAACCCGGCATAACCCGAAGTGACCTTCCTGCGGAGATATCTGCTTCATGTCGATCCCATCGGCCCGCTTCGGCGTCTGGGCGCTGGTGCACGGCAGCCGTGCTGCCCTGCAGGACCCCGACGAACCCTATGACGCCTCCTGGGCCCGCAACAAGGCACTCGTGCTGGAGGCGGAGCGCCTCGGATACGACTCGGTGCTGGTGGCGCAGCATACGATCAATCCGCACGACCCGAATCTGGACCAGCTCGAGGCGTGGACCGCCTCGGCCGCACTCGCGGCGTTGACCGGGCGCATCGAGATTATCGCGGCCATCAAGCCTTATCTGTATCACCCTGTGGTGCTGGCCAAGATGGCGCAGCAGATCGAGCACATCAGCCAGGGGCGCTTTGCGATCAATCTCGTCAACGCATGGAACCGGCCCGAGCTGGAGCGCGCGGGCATCGGCTTTGCGGAGCACGATGCGCGCTACGCCTATGGCCGGGAGTGGATCACGGTCGTCGACGCGCTGCTGCGCGGCGAACGCACACGCTTTGACGGCGAGCATTTCCATATCGACGACTATCTGTTGCGGCCCGCCGATCCGTTTCGTGCCCGGCCGCGCATCTATGTCGGCGGCGAATCGGAGCCGGCCCGTCAACTGGTGGCGGATAAGGGTGACGTCTGGTTCATCAACGGCCAGCCGCTCGAAGACGTCACGCGGTTGATCGCCGACGTGTCCGCGCGGACCCGGCCGGCGGCGCTCGATTCCTTGCGCTTCGGCCTGTCGGCGTTCGTGATTGCGCATGAGTCGGATGAGGCCGCCAATCGACACCTCGCGCATCTCTTCGAACTGGCCGCTAAAGACGCCCCGTTGCGGGCTCAGCAAAAAGCCAATATCGATCCGAAAGCGGTGATGTTCCAGACTTTCGCGCAAACGCCGCGCGTTGGCTCGAACGGTGGAACGGCGGCTGGCCTGGTTGGCAGCTACGAGACGGTGGCGCGGCGCATCGCCGCTTTTCAACGGGCCGGCATCGAACTGTTCATGCTGCAGTTCCAGCCGTTCGAAGCCGATATGCGAACCTTTGCCGAAGAAGTGATTCCGCGCGTGCGTGCCCTGCACGCCTGATAAGACGGCTCCTGGCCGCTGTGCGTTCGGGGGCCGGCGCAATGGCCGGCGTCGTCGCTCAAGGCCAGGCTCAAGCTCAATCCAGCCAGACCCCATCGAACCGGTGACCCCCTAGCGGCGAAAAGACGAGTCCCTTCACGCGCTTCGAGGCAGGCTGCGACACGATGGAATGCGCAATTGGCGTATAAGGCACCTGCTGCTTGAAGATCACCTGTGCCTGCTCGTAGAGCGTCGTGCGTACCGCGGGGTCCGAACTGGATCGGGCCTTGACGATCAGCGCGTTGAAGGCGGGGTCGCACCACTTCGATACGTTGCTGCCATGCACCGCATCGCAGCCGAGCAAGGTGCCGAGCCAGTTGTCGGGATCGCCGTTGTCGCCCGACCAGCCATAGAGAATGGCATCATGCTCGCCGCCCTGCTTCGCGCGCCGGTTGTATTCAGCCCATTCATAGCTGACGATCTTCGCGCGCACGCCGATATTCGCCCAGTCCTGCTGGATGAGCTGCGCCATCAACTGGGCATTCGGGTTGTAGGGCCGCTGCACGGGCATCGCCCACAGCGAGATGTCGAAGCCGTTCGGGAAACCCGCCTGCGCAAGCAGCGCTTTTGCCTTCACGGGATCGAACGGTGCATCCTTTAACTGCTTGTCGTAGGACCATTGCGACGGCGGCATCGGATTGGTGGCGACGGTCGCGTTGCCGGCGAACACGGCTTTGATGATGGCGGGCTTGTCGATCGCCATGTCGAGCGCGCGACGCACCTCCACGCGATCGAGCGGCGTGTGCTGCGTGTTGTACGCGACAAAACCGACATTGAAGCCCACCCCGGACACCAGCGTCAGGTTGGGGTTGCTTTTAACGACGTCCAGATCCGCGGGGCGCGGGAACGCCGACACCTGGCACTCGCCGCTCGCGAGCTTCTGCACGCGCACGCTCGGATCGGGCGTGATGGCAAAGACCAGATGGGCGAGCTTGACGTCGTCGGGGCGCCAATAATCGGGGTTGGCGTCGTAGCGGATCAGGGCATCCTTCTGATACGAGCGGAACACGAACGGACCCGTGCCGACCGGCAACTGGTTGATGTCGGCCTCATGATGCGCGGCGCTCAACTGTGCCGCGTACTCCGCAGACAGGATGGAGGCGAACGCCATCGCAAGATTACGCACGAAGATCACGTCCGGCTGCTTTAGCTGGAAGCGCACCGTGTAGTCGTCCACCTTCTCGATCCGCTCGAGATTCTTGTCGAAGCCCAGATCGCTGAAATACGGGAAGCTCGTCGGATACGCCTTGCGGAACGGATCGTCGGGGTTGAGCATGCGGTTGAACGTGAACAGCACGTCGTCCGCGTCGAAATCGCGCGTGGGCTTGAACCACGCGGTCGTCTGGAACTTCACGCCATGCCGCAGATGAAACGTGTAGGTGCGTTGATCGTCGGACACATCCCAACTGGTCGCAAGCGCGGGCTCGAGATCGAGCGTGCCGCGGCGAAACTCCACCAGCTCGTTGTAGATGGCGTTGCTGCTGGCGTCGAAATCGGTACTGGTCGTATGCTGGCCCGGGTCGAACCCGGCCGGGCTGCCTTCGGTGCAGAACACCAGTGTCTTGCTGCCGGCTGCGTTTGCCGGTGCGCAAACCGCCAGTGCCGTGGCTAACACGCCGAACGATGCGGCGCAGAGGGACGCGCGAACCGCGCGTTGCAGCGCGAACGCCGAATGCTGGAGAGTACGGTTGATCATTGCAGTGGTGGGAGTTCGAGATTCGAGCGCAGATCGCCACCGCGATAGTCGGTGTCGATCAGGTTGCGACGGCGCAGTTCGGGCAGCAGTCCATTGAGCAGCAGGTCTTCCTGGTCGGGCTGACCGAGCCCGTGCAGGGACAGGATGTCGACAAATCCCGCGTGAAAGCGCTCCTCGATCGCATCGGCGAGCTGCTCCGGCGTGCCGGCGACGGACCAGTGGCCGGTATCCTGGGCGCGGATGATCAGCTCACGCAACGTAAGCCCCTGCAAGGCATAACTGCGGAAGATCGCAACGCGCCCGCGCCGCCGGTTGACGTTTTCGACCGAAGGCAGCAACGCTTCGCGCAGCGGGCGGTCGAGCGGCAGCTCGCTCAGGTCGATGTCGCCGCCGAGCATGTCGGCAAGCTTGAGCCTGCCCTGCTCGTAGTCGATCCGCTCGTGCTTGTCGTGCAGCCGCCGTGCGACATCCGCGGGGGATTCGCCGATCACCGAATGAAACGAGTTCATCACGAACGGCAGCCGCTTGGCGCGGCCGAAGCCGACCGCCTGGCGACGCAGTTCGGTCACGAATGCGCGCGCCTCGCCAAGCGTCGGTTGCGAGGTGTAGACGACTTCCGCGTAGCGCGCGCCAAGCGTCACCCCGCTCGCCGACTGGCCGGCCTGGAACAGCACGGGCCGGCGTTGCGGTGGCGGCGGCACATTGAGCGGCCCCTGCACCTGGAAATGCTCACCGTGATAGCCGATAGCGCCGAGCTTGAGCGGGTCGACGGACACCGAGCCCGCAGCTGTGCGGCGCGCGGCCGCCGGGTCGTTGGCATCGAAGAGCGCGTTGACGATCTCGACGAACTCCGTCGCGCGGGCATAGCGGCGCTCCGGGTCGGGTAACGCGCCTTCGCCGAAGTTCTCCTCGCCGACCGACGACGTGACCGCGTTCCACGCGGCACGGCCGCCGCTCACGTGATCGAGCGTACCGATCAGCCGCGCGATGTTGTAGGGATGGTGGTACGTGGTCGACACAGTTGCGACGAGCCCGATATCCGACGTCGCCTGGCTCAGCGCGGCGAGCGCGACGATCGGCTCCTGGCTGCCGGTATTACCTGCGAGCCCGGCTGGGTCCGCCTGCAGCAGGTCGGCCGTAAAGAGGCCTGTGATCTTCTCCGCCTCGGCTTTGCGCGCGAGCGCCGCTGCGCGACGGATGCCCTGTGCGACCTCGGTGTCGCCGCTCGCGTATAGCACGTTGCCGGCGCCGACTAGTGTCTTCAAGCGTCTGCGTACGACGCTCATGCTGCGGTCCTGCTGTTCGAGCGGCAAGGTGCCGCAAAAGCCGATCTCACGATGCGGTCGCGGCCGGTTCCGGCGCGCCGCTCCTGTTGTTCATGCATAAGGATTCCTTTTTGATTCGCTAACCATACCGCAACCCACCCGGCCAGCATGAACAAATATTTTCGGCTTTTCATATTCTTCTTGATTGTTTGACCACCCGATGCGCCACGAAAAATAATTCCGGATGCCGAATCGGATCGCCGATTTCTATTTATCCGCCCTATATTCGATTTCGATGCAATGACATTTCAAGTCAGCCAATCCGGCCAGGATGCTGCGAAGCCCACTTTCAGGTTGAGTGTGCTGGACAAGAGCCCGATCGCCGCCGGCGAGAGCGCGGCCGACGCGCTGGCGCGCAGCGTCACCCTCGCCCGCGCGGCCGATGAATGGGGTTATCACCGCTACTGGCTCGCGGAGCACCACAACTCCGCCGGGCTCGCCTGCCCGTCGCCGGAAATCCTGATTGCGCACCTGCTGGCGCACACCCGTCGGATCAGGGTCGGTTCGGGCGGCGTGATGCTGCAGCATTACAGCCCGTACAAGATCGCGGAGAACTTTAATCTGCTCGCCGCGCTTGCGCCTGGGCGCGTCGATATGGGCATCGGCAAAGCGCCCGGCGGATTTCCGCTGTCAACGCGCGCACTGCAGGCGACAGGCGATCCCTTGCATCGTCCCGATTTCGCGGAGCTGGCATTCGCGCTGGATCGCTATCTGCGCGCGGCCGATGCGCCGCCCGCCGGCAGCGGGGATCACGAAGCGGTGCTGCGCGCGACGCCGCTGCCGCCCGAATCCGCAAGTCCGTTTCTGCTCGGCTCCAGCATCGAAAGCGCGACGCTGGCGGCCCGGCTTGGCTGGGATTTCGTCTACGCGGCGCACATCAATGCTGCGCCCGCAGATATCGAACGTGCATTCGACAGTTACCGCTCCGCGTCCGGCGGCGGTGCGCCGCTGCTTGCGATTTCGGTGGTCGTTGCCGATACCCGTGCCGAAGCCGAGCGGCTTGCCGACGGCTTGCGGCGCTTTCGCGTGCAGGTCGGCGACGCTCAGGCCGTCAATGTCGGCAGCCTCGAACAGGCCGAGGCATTTGTACGCCAGTCGGGCGGCGGCGCGCACCGCATCGAAGAACGCGAGACCCACGTTGTTCACGGCACGCGCGACGACGCGCTGCGAGAACTCGGCGAGCTGCAACGCCGCTACGGCGTGGCCGAGTTCATCGTGGATACACCGATCACCGAGGCTGCCCCGCGCATCGCATCGCTTCGCCTGCTCGCGGGCTACCGGGACGATGCGCCCGCCACATTGCGCGTAAGCCCGGCCGGCGCGCTTCACTCCATCGCTGTGGCGGGATGATGACCGACACCATTCGCATTGCCGGTCAAGACGACGTCCCGGCCCTGTACGACCTGCTTCAGCAGTCCTACGCACCGCTCGCGCAAGACGGCGTTTATTTCACGATCATGCGTTCGCCGATTGAGCGGGTTCAGCAAACGGTCGCAAGTCACACCACGTTCGTACTCGAACGCGAGTCGGCAGGCGGCAAGCAGCTCGCCGTGACGTTGACGGTGCGCTTCCCATGGACCCCGGAAGACCGCCATCTGACGCCGTACCCTTTCCTTCACTGGTTTGCGGTCGCGCCGGCGTACAAGCGGCAAGGGTTGGGCGCCACGCTGATGGAGCACGTCGAGGAGACGTTCCTGAAGGCGCAGGTCAAGGCGCCCGCTACCTATCTTGCGACGGCCATCGGGCATCCGTGGCTGAGCGCGTATTACGAACAGCACGGGTACGTGCCGTTCCACCGCTCGACAAACAAGCTCGGCACGCCGCTCGTGTGGCTGCGCAAGATCCTGATCCCAGAGCTCTACCCGCAGGCGCCGGCCACAGAGGTTGAACCGGCTGGCGCTGTCGTGGCCAGTTAAGGCCGATCAGGGTGACTTAAGGTCAGTTAGAACTGTACGCGTCGTGTAACACCGCTTCCATCCGCTGCTCATCTCCAAGGCATTCCATCAATGACATTCCCGTTTCCGGCGCCCCATTCCTCCCACCGCAAATCGCGCCGCGCCGCATCCGTCGCCATCCTGCTCGCGCTTGCGCTACCGCACCTGAGCTTCGCGCAGGGTACCCCCGTATCCGGCGGCACGCTGACATGGGGCGTCGAGACCGAGCCGCACACGCTCAATCCGCAACTGAACGGCCAGGACAAGGTCGTCTTGCTACTCCGTAATGCATATGAGAGCCTGCTCGCCCAGAACCCGGACGGCAGCTTCGTGCCGTGGCTCGCGACCGGCTACAAGGTGTCCGCCGACGGCAAGACGTACACGTTCACGCTGCGCGACGGCGTCAAGTTCACCGACGGCGCGCCGTTCGACGCACAGGCGGTTGCACGCAACTTCCTTAACGCACGCAACCTCGCCTATTCGGGCGGCAGCAACCTGTCGCGGCTGATCTCGCACGTCACCGACGTGAAGACACCGGACGTGCATACCGTCGAGATCACGCTCGATGCGCCGTATGCACCGTTCCTCACCTTCGCCGGCGGTTTGCCGCTGCTCTCGCCTAACGCGTTCGACCGGCCGAGCCTGAAGTCGGGCGGCCCGGATATTGCCGGCACCGGGCCGTTCATCCTGCGTAAATACGTAAAAGGTCAGGACATCGAGTTCGTCAGGAACCCGGATTATCGCTGGGCGCCCGCGACGGCTGGCCACCAGGGCCCCGCGTACCTCGACGGCGTCACTTACCGCTTCCTGCCGGAATCGTCGGTGCGCACGGGCGCGCTGCTGTCCGGTCAGGTCGACGTGATCGAGGGCGTGTCCGGCAACGACGCCGCGCTGGTCCGCAAGAACACGGACCTCACCTATCAGCACGCGCTGAACACCGGCACGCCGTATTCGCTGTTCCTGAACGTCACGTATGGACCGACACAGGACGTGAAGGTGCGCCGCGCGCTGCTCGAAGGGCTCGACGTGACGGGCATCATCCAGTCGATCTACCGGGGCGAACGCACCCGTGCGTGGGGAATCACCTCGCCGATCGATCCGCTGTACGACAGCAGCCTCGAGCGCACCTACGGCAACAATCCGAAGCTCGGCAACGCGCTGCTTGACGAGGCAGGCTGGAGCACGCGCGACGCGGCCGGCTACCGGACCAAACAGGGCGAACGGCTGACCATCACGGTGATCCAGGCGCAGGCGACGGTGCGCGACCAGCGCGACGTGCTGCTGCAGGCGCTGCAGGCCCAGGCGCGGCAGCGGCTCGGTGTGGACCTGAAGATCCAGTATGTCGACGACGGCACGTACCTCGACAGCCGCAAGAGCGGCAAGTACGGGGCGATCGCGAACTCGAACACACCGCCCGACGGGATCGATATCGAAGGCCACTACCTGCCGGTCGATCACGGCGGCGCGCTCAACTATAGCCGCGCCTCTGCACCGGAGCTGACCACATGGCTGCAGGCAGCGGCACGCACGCAGGACGTTGCGCAACGCAAGAAGCTGTACGGCGAGTTGCAGCAGTTCGCCATCTCCCAGCAGGCGTACGCGGTGCCGCTATACGAGCCGGAAGATCAGATCGCCGCCGCAAAGGCCGTACAGGGCATCCGTTTCCGTGCATACGCGCAGATGCCTGAAAACCCGTACGACATCTGGCTGAAGAAGTAAGCCGTGGCCCGTCACCGCACCGCTACCGGAACCCCGCCGCGCCGCGCCAGGCCGTCGGAGCGGATTATCATGCGCTGCGTGCTGGCGGCCGCCGCGCTGTCCGGCAGCGCGGTCGCCGCGCCGCCATCCGGCGGCACGCTGACATGGGGCGTCGAAACCGAGCCCACGACCTTCAACCCGCAACTGAACGGCCAGGCAAAGGCCGAGCTGATCCTGCGCGCGAGCTTCGAATCGCTGCTTGCGCGCAAACCCGACGGTAGCTATGTGCCGTGGCTCGCGAGCGGCTATCAGGTATCCGCCGACGGCCTCACCTACACGTTCACGCTGCGCGACGGCGTGAAATTCACCGACGGCACGCCGTTCGACGCGGCCGCCGTGGTGAAGAACTTCGTGCAGGTGCGCGACCCGTCTTACTGTGCGGGTTCAAGCATTTGCGGAATCGCGACACGGCTGGACGACGCGCGTGCGATCGATCCGCATACGGTGCAACTGACGCTGAAGGAGCCGTATGCGCCGTTTCTCTCGTTCGCTGCCGCCCTAAAGCTGATCTCGCCCGCCGCCTACGCGTCGGCGCAACTGAAATCGGGCGGCCACGACGTCGCGGGCACCGGTCCGTTCATCCTGGCGTCGTACCGGCGCGGCCAGGAAGCCGACTTCGTTCGCAATCCAGATTATCGGTGGGCGCCTGCTACGGCCGGCCATCAGGGGCCCGCTTACCTGGATCGCGTCGTTTACCGGTTCCTGCCGGAATCGTCGGTGCGCACGGGCGCGCTGCTGTCCGGGCAGGTGGACGTGATCGAGGGCGTCTCGGGTAACGACGCCGGCCTGCTCGGGAAGCAGCCGGATCTGCGTTACCTTCACGCGCTCAACACCGGCTCGCCGTATTCGCTCTATCTGAACGTCACGCAGCCGCCGACCAGCGATCCTCAGGTGCGCCGCGCTTTGCTGCAGGCGCTCGACCTCGACGCGCTCGTCGCCGCAATTTACCGCGGCAAACGCACGCGCGCATGGGGTATCACTTCGCCCGTCGATCCGCTGTATGACCACAGCATCGAACACAGTTACGGCAACAACCCGGCGCTCGCGAACCGCCTGCTCGACGAGGCAGGCTGGAGCGCGCGCGACCCGGCCGGCTACCGGACCAGGGACGGCCGCCGGTTATCGATCGACGTCGTGCAGGCGCTCGCCACCGTGCGCGACCAGCGCGACGTGCTGCTGCAGGGATTGCAGGCGCAGGCCCGGCAGCGGATCGGCGTCGAGCTGAAGATTCGCTACGTCGATGCCGGCACCTACGCGGACGTGCACAACAGCGGCCGATTCGGTGCGATTCCGAATTCGAACACCGACACCGACGGCATCGACACCGAGAACCACTATCTGCCGGTCGATCGCGGCGGCGTCATCAACTACAGCCGCACCGCCGATCCGCGCCTGAGCGAGTGGCTGCTGGCCGCGGCGCGCACGCGTGACGACGCGGCTCGCGGGCAGCTCTACAGCCGGTTGCAGCACTCGGTGATCGTCGACGAAGCCTATGCGATACCGCTTTACCAGCCCGAAGACCAGATCGTGGCGAACACTCGGGTACACGGGCTGTCGTTCCGCAGTTTCAAGCAGATGCCCGAAACACCGTACGACGTGTGGCTCGATCCGCACTGATTCCGGCTGCCCGGCATCGCACAGCACGAGGTAATCCGAGCATGACACATCCGAGCACCCTTCCCGAGCCTGGCGCGTCGCTGCCGCCCACACCGCCCGCCGCGACGCGGGCTGCGCGCCGGCCATGGCTGCGCTCGCCCATCGCGACCCGCATCGTCACCGGCGCGCTGGTGCTATGGGCGGCGGTGACGCTGTCGTTCGTCGCGGTGCAGATCGCGCCGGGCGACATCGTGAGTCTCCTGATCGGCGAGCAGTTGAGCACGCCGGAGATCCAGGCGGCAATCCGCCAGGAATGGGGGCTCGACGAGCCGCTCTATCTGCAGTATCTGCATTACCTGTGGCGCATCCTGCATGGCGATTTCGGCCGCTCTTACGTGCTCAACACCGACGTCGCGCCGCTTGTGATCGGCCAGTTGTGGCCGACGCTGAAGCTGACCGGCGCGGCGCTTGTCGTGACCATCGTATTCGCGGTCGGCCTTGCGGTGCTGACCGCCGGCCGCCGCTGGGGCGGTCGCGCCGCGTCCGGCCTCGAACTGCTGCTCGCATCGACGCCGTCGTTCTGGCTCGGGATCATGCTGCTGTTCGTCTTCAGCTTCACGCTGAAGCTGTTCCCCGTTGCAGGCGATCGCGGCTTTTCCTCAATCGTGCTGCCCGCGCTTTCGCTGGGGCTCGCGCAGGGCGCCGTGATCGGCCGTGTACTGCGCAAGGGCATCGAGCGTGCGCTCGACGAACCGTTCGCGCTCACTGTGCGCTCGTGGGGGATCGGCGGCCTCGCGCTGCGCGTGCGGCATGCGCTGCGGCATGCGGCGCTGCCCGCTGTCACGCTGGCCGGCTGGCTGGTCGGCGGACTGTTGAGCGGCGCCGTGATCACCGAGCAGGTGTTCGGCCGCCCAGGTCTCGGCAAGATCACCGTCGACGCCGTGCTCGCCAAGGACATGCCCGTGGTCCTCGCGATCGCGATCCTGTCCGCGGCGATCTACGTCGTGCTCAGCACGGCGGTCGACCTGCTTTATCTGCTGATCGATCCACGCCTGCGCGAGCGTCGCGCATAGCGCTGAACCGGAGACCCATCATGTCCGTTCCTCTCGAACTTCCGTCCCGGTCGCGCGCTGGTTTGCGCGCGGCCGGCTGGGTGGCGGCCCATCCCGGCCTCACGCTGGCCGCGCTGTATCTGATACTGAACATCGTCGCGGTGTTCGCGCCTGAATGGCTGACGCGCTACGATCCGCTGGCGGCCGACCCCGTGTCGGCCCAGCTCGGCAGCAGCACCGAGCACTGGCTCGGCACCGACCAGCTCGGCCGCGACATCTTCGCGCGCGTCGTCTACGGCGCACGCTACTCCTTGTCGATCAGCGCGGCAGCGATCGGCGTCGCGACGCTCGCGGGCACTGTGCTCGGCCTGCTTGCCGGGCTCGCGCGGGGCTGGCTGGACGAGCTGATCACACGCTTTCTCGATGTCGTATCGGCGTTCCCGGACCTGCTGCTCGCGCTGATGCTGATCTCGTTTACCGGCCCCGGCCCGGTCAACCTCCTGTTCGCGCTTGGTGTCGCCTCGGTGCCGCGCTTTGCGCGCGTCGTGCGCGCACAGACTTTCGTCGTCGCCGAATCGGGGTATGTCGAGCAGGCGAAGACCTTCGGTCTCGCGCCGTGGGTGCTGGTCTGGCGGCACGTGCTGCCGCACGCCATCGCGCAGGTGCCGGTCCTCGCCACCATCGGACTCGGCACCGCCATCATCGGCACGTCGGGACTTAGTTTTCTCGGTATGGGGCCGCAGCCGCCGGCCGCCGAGTGGGGCTTGATGCTCGCCGAGGGCCGCAACTATCTGTACAACGCGTGGTGGATCGCCGTCTGGCCCGGCGTCGCGATTACGCTGGCCGTCGTTGCCGTGAACGCACTGGGCGGTTACTGGCAGGCGCGCTTTGAACGCAGGGAGCTCGCATGACGTCCACCACCGCTTCTGTTCTGCCCTTCTCTTCCGTGCGTTCCGCCGGTGTGCGCGGCGAGCCTGTCGTGCGCATCGAGAATCTGACGATCGGATTTCGCGGCCGGCACGCGACGAGGCCCGCCGTGGGCCCGCTCGATCTGACCGTACATGCAGGCGAGTGCGTCGCGCTCGTGGGCGAATCGGGTTCCGGCAAATCCGTCACCGCGCGCAGCCTCGTCGGGCTGAACGGCGCGAACGCGGAATGGAACGCCGGGCGCTTCGAGATTGCCGGTGCCGACGCGCGCCGCTATCGGGAGCGTGACTGGCGCGCGATCCGTGGCCGCCAGATCGGTTATGTGCTGCAGGATGCACTGGTGTCGCTCGATCCGCTGTGGCGGGTCAGCGATCTTATCGGCGAGGCGCTACGCGGGGTGCCGTCGCGCGAGCGCCATGCACGCAGCGCCGAGCTTCTGCGCTCGGTCGGCATCGACGATCCTGAACGGCGGCTGCCGCAATATCCCCATCAGTTGTCGGGCGGCCTGCGCCAGCGTGTCCTGATCGGCACCGCGATCGCCGGTGGCGCATCGCTGCTGATCGCCGACGAACCGACCACCGCGCTCGATATGACCGTCCAGCGGCAAATCCTGGCGCTGCTGCGCGCGCGCCGCGATGCGGGCGATACGCTGCTGCTGATCAGCCACGACCTCGCGGTGGTTGCCGAACTCGCCGACCGCGTGCTCGTGATGCGCTCGGGCCGCGTGGTCGAACAGGGCCCGACGCGCGATGTGCTGACCGAGCCCGCGCATCCCTACACGCAGCAGTTGCTGGCCGCGATTCCGGTGCCGGCGTCGCGCGGCTTTCGGCTCGCGCCTCAGACCGGCGACGTGCGGTCCGCGGATACGCCCGCCGGTGCAGGACGGATCCCGCTGCCACAGAAGCGGATCGTTGCAGAGGCTCAGGTGCTGGCCGCCGAATCGGTGGTGAAGCGCTACGGCACGCAGTCCGATGCGCCCGCGGCCGTCGACGACGTCTCGTTCACGCTTGCCAGGGGAGAGACGCTTGGGATAGTCGGCGAGTCCGGGTCGGGAAAGTCGACGCTCGCGCGAATCGTACTCGGCCTCATCGCGCCGGACAGCGGACAGGTGACGCTCGGCGGCGAGCTGTGGAGCGCTTTGCCCGAAGCCGCGCGCCGCGGGCGCCGCACCGGTCTCCAACTGATCGCGCAGGACCCGTATAGCTCGTTCGATCCCCGCTACACCGTCGGTCAGATCATCGGCGAGAGCCTCGACGGCGCCGGCATCCGGGGCGACGCGCGGCGCCGCCGCGTGCTGCAACTGCTCGACGAGGTGCGGCTTGGCGCTGCCTGCTACGAGCGCTACCCGCGCGAACTGTCCGGCGGCCAGCGCCAGCGCGTCGCAATCGCGCGCGCGTTCGCGCCGAATCCGGCGCTGCTCGTCGCCGACGAGCCGGTCAGCGCGCTCGATGTGTCGATCCAGGCGCAGGTGCTCGATCTGCTCGCGGACCTGCAGGCCGAACACGGTACCGCGATGCTGTTCATCTCGCACGATCTCGGCGTGGTGCACCACGTCGCCGACCGGATCATCGTGATGCG
Source organism: Burkholderia sp. 4M9327F10 (assembly GCF_005503145.1). GTDB lineage: Bacteria > Pseudomonadota > Gammaproteobacteria > Burkholderiales > Burkholderiaceae > Paraburkholderia. The sequence goes on from NZ_SCNV01000037.1 coordinate 65,436, forward strand.
GCGCGGCCGCGTCGTCGAGAGCGGTCCGGTCGAGCGCGTGTTCAGCGCCCCCGAACATCCGTACACCGCGTCGCTGCTCGACGCATTGCCGAGCCTTCCCGAGCGCGCGCCGCACGCGGCGCTTGCGTGACGCCCTCCCCATCCTCCATGTGACGACATCATGAGCCAGCCTTCCAGCAGCGTTTCACCTCGCCAGATTCATCTCGGTGCGATCATTCAGGGGCCGTCCGGCAACATGTCCGCCTGGCGGCACCCGGACGCCGTTGCCGATGCGAGCATCAACGTGCGCTTTGTCCACGAACTCGCGCGCGCGGCGGAAGCCGCGAAGTTCGACCTGCTGTTCGTCGCGGATGGCCTGCATATCAACGCAAAGTCGATCCCGCACTTCCTGAACCGCTTCGAACCGCTGACGCTGCTGTCGGCGCTCGCGTCCATCACGACACGTATCGGCCTCGTCGGCACGCTGTCGACCTCGTACAGCGATCCGTTCACGGTAGCCCGCCAGTTTTCCAGTCTCGACCATCTGAGCGACGGCCGCGCCGGCTGGAACGTCGTGACGTCGCCGCTGGAAGGCTCCGCGAAGAATTTCTCGCGCGACAAGCACCCGGAGCACGCGCTGCGCTACCGGATCGCGTCGGAATTCCTGACGGTGACCAAGGGGTTGTGGGATTCATGGGAGGACGACGCGTTCGTGCGCAACAAGGCGACCGGTGTGTTCTTCGATCCGGACAAACTGCACACGCTCAACCACAGCGGCGAGTTCTTCTCGGTCGCCGGGCCGCTCAACATCGGCCGGTCGCGCCAGGGCCGTCCGATCCTGTTCCAGGCCGGTGCGTCCGATGACGGCAAGGCCGTCGCGGTCGAACACGCAGATGCGATCTACACACGCCAGGAGACGATTCCGCTTGCGCAGGCGTTCTATGCGGACGTGCAGAAACGGCTCGCTGCGCATGGCCGCGCGCCGGACAGCCTGAAGGTGTTTCAGGGAACCAGCGTGATCGTCGCGGATTCGGCCGATGATGCCGAGGCGCGCTACCAGGAAACCGCGCGGCTCGTGACGATCGACAACGCGCTGGACTACCTCGGCCGCTATTTCGATCACCACGACTTCGCGCAGTATCCGCTCGACGCGCCCTTCCCCGATATCGGCGATCTCGGCAGCAACCAGTTCCGCAGCACCACCGATGCGATCAAGCGCGACGCCTATGAGCGCGGCCTGTCGCTGCGCGAAGTCGCGCTCGAGGCGGCGACGCCGCGCCCGAGCTTTGCCGGCACGCCCGAGCAGATCGCGGATGGATTGCAGGCGTGGGTCGAGGCACGCGCGACCGACGGCTTTATCGTGCGCGGCGGCACGCCGACCGCGTTCACCGATTTCGCCACGAAGGTCGTGCCGATCCTGCAGGAGCGCGGCGTCTACCGGCGCGACTACGAAGGCTCGACGCTACGCGAGCATCTTGGACTCGACTTTCCGCTCAACCAGTTCGCGCGGACGGCCTGAGCTTTGGGTGCGCGGCATTAATCAACCAACCTGACATCGACCTATGACGCTTTCAATCGACCACATTGTCATTCGCGTGCGCGATCTCGAACAGACCATCGCCGATTACGTTGAACTCGGTTTCACCGTCCAGCGCGGCGGCACGCACGCCGACGGCGCGACGCACAATGCGCTGATCGGCTTCCAGGACGGCAGCTACTTCGAGCTGATTGCCTTTCTGCGCGATGCACCCGAGCATCGCTGGTGGGATGCGGATAATCGCGCGGGCGACGGACTCGTCGATTTTGCGCTGCTGCCGGAATCGGTAAAGACGGTTGTTGATGCTGCGCGTCAGCGCGGACTCAGCTACGAAGGACCGATTGCCGGTGGCCGCGTACGGCCGGATGGTGAGCGTCTTGCATGGCAACTAGGCAAACCGGCGACGCCCGACTTGCCTTTTCTCTGTGGCGATGTCACGCCACGCCATCTGCGCGTGGCCGAAGGCGAGGTGCGATTCCATCGCAACGGTGCACGCGGTATATCGGGCCTCAACGTTGCCGTGCGCGATCTCGACGCCAGCGTGAGCCGGTATCGTGCGCTGCTGGGCGAGCCGCTGCAGGTGCACCGGTCGGCGTTGCCCGGCCACGGGGTTTGGTTCGCTACCTTGTCGATCGGTGCGACGACGCTCACGCTGCTGAGTCCGTCGGGCACCGCGAGCGGGACGGGCCTCGCAAAAGAACTCGAGGAGCGCCTCGCGTCGCGAGGTGAAGGTGTATTCGGGGTTGTGCTGAATGGCCCGCAGGGCGCCTCCCCTCACCTGCTGCCGCTCGGTCTGACGCACGGCGCCGGTCTGGAAGTGCTGCCTACGGTCAACGCCGAACCGGCACGAAGCTGAACATAGGCAGCGGGCCGAGCCCACGCGCCACCTGGGTGGCGCTTATTTGCCTTCTGTCGTCGCGGCCTCGGTGCGCTTCTCTTCCGTTCGCACACCGGACTCGCCACCCGTGTGGCGCAACTCACCGAGGATCGTCTGCGGTTGCGTCAGCAGGTTATAGATCGGGCACACCGCCTCGACGGCGGCGTGCAGCGCGCGGATTGTCTCCGGCGATTCAGGCGACTGGATATTCAGCGTGTAGCGGATATTGTGCGGAAAGATCGGCACGTTTTCAAATCCGGGCTGCTGCGCGAGCGGGTGCTGCTCGCCGGTGACTTCCACATCGATCGAATCGATCCGTAACTGCCGCTCGGCTGCCTGAATCAGCGTGATATGCGTCAGGCAACTGCCAAGCACGCCCAGTTGCAGTTCGGGCGATGCCGGTCCGAGGTTGTAGCCGGCGAAATCGGCGGGGCTGTCGCTGATGACCTGGAAATCGCGGATGCGGATTTCGCGTACCCCGCTACGCCCTAGCGCCCGCACATTCGCCTTGAGCTGCACCGCTTTCACCGCGGGATCGTTGCGGGCCGCTTCGCGCCTGGCAAGCCAGGCCGCGCGCTTCTGAACCAGATATTCGTTGAGAGTCGTCATGGGTTGGTGGAGGTCTGGGAAATCAGGCGCGTATCGTTCAGAATACGCCGTCGTGCTCGATCGTAATGCGGTGAATGCGTCTGCGCGCCGAACCGTAGTCACGTGCGGCGTAATGCTGGACCTGGCGGTTGTCCCATATCGCAACGTCACCGGCGCGCCATTCGAAGCGCGCCTGCACTTCCGGCGTCTTGATCAGGTCATACAGGTAGTTCAGCAAGCTCTGGCTGGCCGTTTTCGACACGCCGAGCAGATGACTCGTATGCCCTTCGTTAACGAACACGAGCTTGCGGCCGTTCTCCGGGTGCGTCTTCACGACCGGGACTTCGATAGGCGGATACTTTTGCGCCGCGTCGCGTACCCGGGCCAGGCCGGCTTCCACAGCGGAGCCATCCGTGCCCTCCGGCACGTCATAGCCGCTCAGCAGTTCCGATAACGCCTGCTTCTTCGGCGAGGCGATGAAGGTATTCACCGCCTTCAGCTTTTCGAAGTAGCGGGCCAGATCGGGATCCAGCAGGTCGTAGACTGCCGCCGCCGAGGACCAGATCGTGTCGCCTCCCCCGCCTTCGGGAATCTCCTGCGCGTGAAGAACGGTGGCCTTGGGCGGTTGCGACTGCCATGAAACGTCGACGTGCCAGTTGTCCGTGCCGCTCGAATGCGTGCCGTCGCGATGTGCGATGACCTCGATCTCGGGGAACCCGGTGACGGCCGGCAGATAGATATTCTTGCGCACCGGTGTGCCGAAGATGCGCGCAAGCGCAACGTGCTGCTCGGGTGCCAGCGTCTGCTCGCGAAAAAAAATGACGCCGTGGTCGACAAGCGCCTGTCTGAGGGTTTGCCGGTTTTCTTCGCTGAGTGGTTGGGAGAGATCGACGCTTTCGATCACGGCGCCGATCAGCGGCTTGTAGCGGCGTACCTGCAGGTTTTGATGGGCGCTTGATTCGGACTGGTGGGGTTCGAGCACTGCACTCATGGCGTCCTCCTATCGGGCGTAGAGGAACCATATAAGCAGTTGAGCGATGCCTCGACAACCAAGTATTTGGCGTATCGATATGTCGTGTTGGTCGATTTGTTTAGTCGGTGCGGTGGGCTGCCACGGAGTCACGATGAAGACTCATTTCCAGCTTGAGCCGGGACGATATTTCCACCTGCTGATGCGCGCGTTCCTCAAAGACAGAAGCGGACAGTTGAGCGTGCAGGCATCAGATCAACTGTACGCCCCGAACGCGGTCGGCCTGAACTGTCTCGGGGTCGCACCGACAAGCTTACGCATCATTCTTCTGAGCGCCGTTGCATCTCTGTAGCCCACTTGCTCTGCGATCTGCTCGACGGTCATTCGGCTTGTGGCGAGCAGCACGCGCGCCCTGCCCAGCCGGATGCTTTGCAATAAGTCCTGAGTGCTACGTCCGGTAGCCGCCCGCACGTGACGCGCGAATGTTCGCTCCGACACGCAAAACTGCGCCGCCAGGTCGGCCAGACTGGGCAGCTCAGGCAATGACGCCTCTACATACGCGACGATCCTGCTTGTCAGCTCGTTCCCGCTCGCGAGCAGAGACGGAGCGATAAAGGGTGCTTGCGCCTGTCGCGCGTCGGCAAGAAGCACGCGAGATAGGGTATCCGCCAGCGCGGGCCCGAATTTGCTACACAGCAGATGCAACATCAAATCGGTTTGCGCGAGTGCCGCGCCTGCCGTCACAACTCTGCTGTCCTCGAGCACCATTCGGTCTGCATCGACCGTGCAGCGTTTCTCCATGCGTTGAAGCAATGGCGCCAGCCACCATGACGTTGTCGCCCGACGACCGGCGAGAAGACCCGCCGCCTGAAGCAGAAAAACGGCAGAACAGGACGCCGCTACGGTACCGCCACGTTGCGCATGAGAGCGTAACGCCATGATCGCCGTAAGCGCGTCGTCCTGTTTCATCCGACTCGCTATATCAATTGGACTTTCAAGTCCCAGCCCGGGCACGATCCAGATCGAACTATCGGCGCGCGCCGTCTTCGGCAAAGGCTTCGCATCAATTGAAAGACCGTGGCCTAACTGTACTCTGTTGCCGGCAGTCGAGTAGACGCGCCATCGAGGTGCTACGACGTCAACACTGGCTGAAACCGAAGCCGCAGCCGACAGAATGTCGAGCGTTAGCGCGACGCTCGATGGGTAGGCGCCGCCAAGGACGAGAATCGTGAAATCATAGAATGGCGGAATACGCATGAAAGATGTCCTGGTAGACACTCGGATTGTGCGCACGCCGACGCTCTAATGCAAGCTCCCGGACACACATGAAGAGGCTCACTTGCCAAACATTCTCGTCAAGATTCCCAAGGACTCTTTTCCCGTTCAGCATCGCGAGGCATTAGTACGCCTGCTCAATAATGCTGCAGCAAGTGCAGAGCAGATCCCCGACGACGCGAAGAAGCGCTTCCTATGCTGGGTCGTCGTCGACGAAGTCGCTCCGGGATTATGGACATGCGGAGGAATCGATGTGACAGCACAGGTTTTACCGTGCATTGCGATGATCTATCTACCGGCTGGCGTGCTGGATGCTGCTGCTCGCGCCCGATACGTCAGTCTGGCTCACGAAGCCTTCAGGCAAGCTTTGCCTGCTGCAGACCAGCGTCAACTTGTGACGTCCGTGATCGTGCACGATGTCATGGAGGGCACATGGGGAGCAAACGGCGCAATCTGGCGTCTCCCTGATTTTGCGGCCGCAGCTGGTTTTGCTCACCTGAAATCACTGGGTTACACCGTCTGACGACGCAACAGGGCGTTATCGGCGAGAGGACCACCTTGTTATCTGCCGCATTGCGTGGTTCGTTAGCCGGTCAACGTCCGCTTGGAGCCGCCGACAAAACTACCTCGTAAATTCAAACGCGGCGATTGCACGCCGATAGCACGCCGATAGCACAGTACAATGAGTTGCTTACATTACGCTATTGAGATAACTATGTCACTTCGTGTTGCGTGCCTATGTGGAAAGATTTCCGTCGACCTGCACGGCAGCCCGGTCGCACGCGCGAACTGCCACTGTTCGTCATGTAGAGGCTTTTACGGAACGTCCGTGTTTTCTGCAACGGCCTGGGAGTCCGATGCGGTTTGTATTAACGAAGGTGTGGGACAAACCTTCAAACATCCAGAAAAGCAGCTGACGAAAACGTTTTGCGGCGTTTGCGGCGACGTTGTGTTCGGCACCAATCGACTGGGAATGCGTGTGGTCCCGAATGCTCTAGTCGCCCGCGCTGCCGACGGGAAGCTCGACGCAGCCCTGGCTCCGACAATGCACCTGTTCTATCGGCAGCGCGTCGTGGATGTCCGGGATGATCTGCCAAAGTACCTCGATGGTTGGGATGGCCCTACGTACGCATCGCAGTAAGTCATTAGCAATAGGGATCAAGGTGCCGAGACCTTTCATTTTGTCTGCTCCCGTCCCGCTCAATCCATGATTTAACGCGCTACGATCTCGATCAATTCAAAATGCAGAGTCACTAGTTCGAAATGATCATGCAGGTCTTCGTGCGGCATGCACCGAGTATGGACTTCCCGGAATTCTTCGGCATTGGAGAATGCTTCACCGCGCCAGACTTCCTCAGGAATGTCGCCGAATTCGATCGTATAAACTTTGGTTGCTTTGATGATGCAGCGAAGCCTCTGCTTTAGATCGTAGACCTCGATGATGTCACCCGGCTCATAACTTCCGTCGCCATATTCGCCGTACGGTTTGTAATACGCCGCGACCGTATCGGCGGTGACGGTCTTTCGACCATCCATGACGGCGCGCGGCAAACTGTCGTCGTTTTCGTCAGCACCCCAAAAGGTCAACCTCTTTCTTCTGTTCATCCGCATCCCTGCGTGTAGTTGCTTCATCAAACCGTCACTGATTGTCGGCGATTTGGGCGATCCAGTCGAAGGACCCGGCATGGCCGACCACCGCGCGACACAGTGCGAACGGCAACCCAAACTGGCCACGTAGCCTGGCGACAGGGCTCGCCGCGCTCAGAGGAAGCGCCTGATCAGTACCGTCACCCACCGCCAGGCGCCGCCGCAGCCGGCGGCCCGGCAGCGCGCATTGGGATCCGCCAGAAGGCGGCCATTGGCGTCGCTCACCGAACTTGAGTTGCGCAGGAAGTACGCCACGCTGTCTTGCAAGGGATCGAGCCCGTTCTCAGGGATATCTATCCACAGGCCGTTTTCGGTATTCAAGCGGGCCGACAGCGAATCGAAATTGAAACTGCCGAGATAATATCGATGACCGTCGATGAGGACCAGCTTGGCGTGCATCATGCGGTTCTCCCGGTCGGAATATTCGCGTACCTCGATCCCGGCATTCACTAGGCCGGGCAGATCGTCGGCATAGGCGCGCCCGACTGCGGGGAATTCCTGCGTGATGCTCGCTAGCGACGCGCTCACCAGGATCACGTGGACACCTTCGCGCTGCTTGCGCTCAAGCGCCTCGCGCAGTTCCGGCACCAGGATCAGGTAGGGGTTGATGATCAGGATCTCGTGCTGCGCCGTATCGAACGCTTGTAGCATGTCCTGCAACGTGCCGGGCGAACGCTTGTCGGGCCAGTCGTGGACATAGCGCAGGCGTTCGCAGGCGATCGGCGTCCAGGCGGGATCGAAATACGCCCCGGGAGCGGACGCAGCGACGGGATCATTGGGCGTATCGGAGGCAGTCGGTGTATCGGTAGCGGCCAGGTCTGGCGTCTCGGCTGCAGCATCGAGCGGAGCCAGCAGCCATTCGCGCCAATAACGGATGCGCGCCGGGTCCAGCGTCGCATCACCCTGCGAGACGCGATAAGGACTGGCGACTTTGAGGAATTTTTCCGGCTCGGGGCGAACCGCCTCCGGGCTATTCCAGAACAGGGCGAAATGCTGGTACATGGCGTGCAGGGAGGAAGCATCCTGGCCGGCGTCGCCCGACACCATCAGATCGCGCTCGCTGAGCCAGTTGCGGAAGCTCGCATCCCAGATCGAGGTACTGCCTATCACGGCCGTGTCGCCAACCAGGAACAGCTTGTCGTGCATGCGATGCGAAATCTCGACGAGATCGGATCGTGGATGGAAGATGCGGAGTTCGATGCCGGGAGCCACCTCGTGAAGGGCGACGATGAGCTCGTCCTCGAACGGATAGTGCGGCTCGGGGCCGATGCCGTCGATCAGCAGCTTGACCGGCACGCCTCGGCGCGCGGCCTCGACCAGATGACGCAACAGCAGGCCGCCGGTCTGATCGATTTCGAAGATGTAGGCGAGGATGCGGATCTGCTCGCGAGGCGTGGCACGGTCGACCAGCGCAATCCGCGACTGCATCAACTGACCGTCGTCAAGACTGGCGACCAGGTCGACACATTGCGCGTGGACGTGCTGGGAAGAGGCAAACACGCATGCCAGAATGAGCGCCAGGCTTCTCGTTGTGGTCATGATGTGGCGAACGGGTTCGATGTGTCTCGGGCCTTACGTTCTTGAAGGTCTGGAAGGCTTTGTCGCATTAGCGCATTCAAGTAGCTCGCTGTTACTTCGAGAAGGTGAACAGAACGGTGAGCCCAGGATAGTTGCCGTGGACAAGAGCGACGCGAATCTGGCTGCACTTCAAGCACGCAGTGGACAGGACCTCAGCGCAGTTGAAAGAATGGCTTTCCAGAATGTCCGATTGTCGCCGATTTATGAGCACTGTTCCAACGACCGCGCATGGCCGCCAATTGCCTACGGCCTTGTGGTGGCGCCCGTCGTGTCTACGGTGATACAGAAATGTAGTCGATCCATCGCTTCTGGATACGTTTTCGACCACTCCAGTGCGGCAACACGGATTGTCCGACGACAGAAGTCGGCAGCATCGGGTACAGAAAGACCCTCTAAACTCGTTGTTCCCTGCGGTGCATTGCCGTGACCGACCCGCCCATCCGCATACTGAATCCATCCTTCCCAACCGAGGATGTGAATCTGGTTGATCGCACACCAATCAACTGCGGCAATAGCCGCGTCGAGCGGAAGGACGATCTCCCTACGTGAAATTGAGCGCCGCGCGATCTCGGGCGGCAACATTCGCGACTGCGGCATTTGACACACCCAACAAGGTCCGAAATTGCAGGATTGTCAGCAGTCTTGCCTCGATTGTCGAGCGTCCGTTCATGGCTGGACCCGGAAGTATGGCCGGCGCCCTTCAGTCATCTGCCCGATCTCGACGCGAACTTCCCTTGTCGACCCGTTTGAGACATTCAGCTTTCCGCGAAGCGGCCGCCGCGTTGCGGCGCAAGGAATCTCTGAAGCGACTGTACGGATACTCCTCTTGCCGGGTTCGAATTGCAGGCTATCGTTCAAATTCCGTACCGCGAACCGCCTCGATCAGATAGTCGACGAAAGAGGCAATCCGCGCGGAAATCGCGGTATTGCGGTAGTAGACCGCGTTGATCGGCTGCCGGACATCCTGTGTCTGACGAGAGAATAGCTGCACAAGCGTCCCTTCGCGTCGATCGCGCGCCGTCATGAAGTCGGACAGGCACGCGATACCGGCACCAGCCAGCGCGAGTTGCCGAAGCGTCTCCCCACTCGATGACCAGATGGTGGGTGCAATTCGATACGGCTCGTTGTCTGGCCCGGAAATCGGCCAGACGTTAAGCGCCTCAGGCTGGTTGAAGCCCAGTAACGCATGCTTCGCCAGTTCCTCAACTCGCCTGGGGTGGCCATGGCGTTCCAGGTAGGCAGGACTGGCGAGAATGCGCAGGCGGCTGCGCCCTACCGGCTTGCCATGCAGCGTGGAATCCTTCAACTGGCCGATCCGGATTGCGACATCTGTGCGCCGCTCCAGCAGATCGATGATGCCTTCGTTGCTGTTCAGCTCCAGCTCCACCTGCGGAAAGCGCTCCCGGTAACCCTGCACGGCCGGCACGATCACATGCAGCATGAACGGCGTGGCCGCATCCACCCGCAACCGCCCCGAGGGCCGTTCGCGCCGCGCGGCCATCTGCTCCTCCGCCCCTTCCACCGAGGCGATGATTGCCCTCGCATCGCTCAGGAACGCCCGCCCTTCCTCACTCAACTCCAGGCGCCGGGTAGTACGACGCAGCAGCGTGGTCTTGAGCTTGCTTTCCAGCCTTCCCAAGGTCCGGCTAGTGGCAGAAATAGTCAGATCGAGCTGTTGCGCCGCTGCCGTAATGGAGCCAGTGTCGACAACGCTCACGAACGCCTGCAACTCATCTAACGTGATCTTCATTTTTGACTTTAAATCAAAACATATTCCTTTATAGACTAGTTTTTGATCAAAAGTAAAGGGCGCACACTTCGTCCCGACTTCACCGAAACCCGGACTGCAAATCGTGCCCCTCGCCCTTCATCCGGTCACGAGACGTTCAGCGAAATCGCCCGTGAGGTCCTTCCCCAGTTTCATCAACACATGACGGAGAAATCAGCATGAACGAGGCTCAAACGTCGACTGCAGTTCAATCAGGGAGCGCATGGCTGTCGCTACTGGCGCTCGCCATGGGTGCGTTCAGTATCGGCACCACCGAATTTTCGCCAATGGGGCTGCTGCCGGTCATCGCCCAAGGCGTGCACGTTTCCATTCCGACCGCCGGCATGCTGATCACCACTTACGCCATCGGTGTCATGATCGGCGCGCCACTGATGACGCTCGCCCTGTCCCGCTGGTCGCGGCGAACCGCGCTCATTGCGCTGATGAGCATTTTCACTCTCGGCAATCTGCTCTCGGCGATATCGTCAAGCTACACGACGCTGCTGCTTGCGCGTCTCGTCACGAGCCTCAATCACGGGGCATTCTTCGGGCTGGGCTCGCTCGTCGCAGCAAGCGTCGTGCCGCGCCACAAGCAGGCCAGTGCAGTGGCCACCATGTTCATGGGCCTGACGATCGCAAACATTGGCGGCGTTCCCGCTGCTACGTGGCTTGGCCAGGCCATCGGCTGGCGGATGTCGTTCGTGGCAACCGCAGGACTGGGAATCCTCACGATGCTGGTCCTGCGGTTTGCGCTTCCACAGGGCGAACCCGGGAACGTTCCGCACGTTCGTGGCGAGCTGAAGGTCCTTACCCGCCCGGTCGTGCTGATGGCAATGGCAACGACCGTGCTTGGCGCAGGTGCGATGTTCACCCTGTACACCTATATCGCGCCGACGCTCGAACATCTCGCCGGCGCATCGCCCGCCTTCGTGACCGCCATGCTCGTGGTCGTCGGTGTGGGCTTTTCGATCGGCAACGTTGCAGGCGGCCGGCTCGCGGACCGCTCACTCAATGGGAGCCTTATCGTCTTCTTGGTCCTGCTCTCCGCCGTCATGCTCGCGTTCCCTCTACTGGCAAAGACTCATATCGGCACCGCGCTCGCCGTTCTTGGCTGGGGCATCGCCACGTTCGCCGTCGTTCCGCCATTGCAGATGCGGGTCATGCGTGCCGCGTCGGAGGCCCCGGGGCTCGCATCTTCGGTCAACGTGGGTGCCTTCAATCTCGGCAATGCCGTTGGTGCAGCCGCCGGCGGAGCAGCGATTTCCGCTGGCTTTGGATACGCAGCGGTACCCGTTGTCGGCGCGCTGATCGCTGCCGCCGGATTGCTACTGGTGTTCGTGCAGATGGCCCTGCAGCGTGAGCCGCAGCGCAGTTCCGCACGCGATGTCTCGTCGTCCAGTATCTGATTTCAGTTCAATTGCATTTCGCACTTACAACCGTTTTTCGCACAGACCGGAAATGGCACGCTGCTTCTGTCTGTGCCTCTTTCAATCAACTCCATGGAGAACATGATGAGCAATATTCCTGCTTTTGGCCTCGGAACCTTCCGCCTGCAGGGCCAGGTTGTCATTGATTCGGTACGCAATGGCCTCGAAGTCGGCTACCGCGCGATCGACACCGCGCAGATCTATGGCAACGAAGCCGAAGTGGGCGAAGCGATCACCGCTTCGGGCATCGCGCGCAAGGATCTCTTCCTGACCACAAAAATCTGGGTCGACAACTACGCCCGTGAAAAACTGGTTCCGAGCCTCAAGGACAGTCTGAAGAAGCTGCGCACCGATGTTGTGGATCTCACGCTGATTCACTGGCCCGCGCCGAATAACGGGGTCCCGCTTGAGGAATTCATGAGCGCGCTCGCAGAAGCGAAGTCGCGGGGCCTGACGAAGCAGATCGGTGTGTCCAATTTCAACATCGAACTGACGAAGCAGGCAATCGCGGTGGTCGGCAAAGAGAACATCGCTACCAATCAGATCGAACTGAGCCCGTATCTGCAGAGCCGCAAGCTCGTCAGCCTCCTCCAGCAGGAGGGCATCCACGTCACGTCGTACATGACGCTCGCCTATGGTAAGGTGCTCGGCGATCCGGTCATCCGCGAGATCGCCGAACGACGCCACGCGACACCGGCCCAGGTGGCGCTCGCGTGGGCGCTGCGCCTTGGCTACTCGGTCATCCCTTCGTCGACGAAGCGTGAAAACCTCGCCAGCAACCTGCTCGCGCGGACGCTCGAGCTGACCGACGAAGATATGGCTCAAATCGCGGCGCTCGAACGCAACGGCCGCGAAGTGAGTCCCGATGGCCTCGTTGCGCAGTGGGATTGAAACTTAAAACCCTTGCTGAAGGTTCGCGGCAATCATGCCGCGAACACAATCAGGATTACATTGTGATCTGGCGACTCTTCGGATGGCACAACGACCGATTATTTCTGTGCGCGAGCATGTCGGTTCTGTAGTCGGGCCTGCAAAATTCAGTTTGCCTGACGCACGACGCCGATCGGGCATTTTGTCGGCGCAGGAAGGTTAGGCCGCCGGAAGCGTCCGCTGCGCAAGCAGCGGATGCGAC
>NZ_SCNV01000038.1 GCF_005503145.1 Burkholderia sp. 4M9327F10
ATCTGCCGGCCATTCACACCGCCGCTGGCATTGATCTGGGCAATCGTCATCAGGGCGGTGTCCTTGAGCGACGTTTCGGAGATCGCCATCGTGCCCGACAGTGAATGCAGAATGCCTACCTTGATCGGGCCGCTGCCCTGGGCGAAAGCGGAAGGAATCCCGCCTGCGGCCCCCGTCACACCCGCAACCCCTGCTGCCGATGCGACCTTCAGAAACTCACGCTTGTTCATCGATCATCCTCTGCCTGTTGAAAGAGTTGGATTTAGTCTTGGATACAAGACGAAATCCACGGAGAGCAACTTCCAGGCCAGGCAGTGGATGGTACGAGCGGCCCGCATGGCTTGCGCGGCTGTTGCTGCAAGGCACGTGCCAAGCGGTAAGCCAGGCCGGCAAGGGAGCTTGGCGCTCGCTGCGATACGCTTTGGATGTGCTCGCACCATTCGCCGGGATCTGACGTTTGTGCGCGAATCTGGTGCAACGCATGGCGTTCCGCTTCTTTGCGGTGCGTACCGCGCTGCGGCGAAGCGCGTTTAGACGCCAATGGGTGGCGGCAGTGCATTGATGCCGCCGCTTCGTGCGCGAGCGTGCAGGGGGCTGGGAGATTCGACCGGCAAGGAGCTTGTATCGGCACCCCGCAATGACGGAGACCGGAGCCTTAAGGGCGCCGGCCTCCTGTTTCGATTGCCTGAGTGTTGGATTGCCTGAGTGTTGCAGTGACTCAGAAGGCGACGAGTGGCCCGGTCCGGGGACCCACCTTGGCGTTGTCGAGCACGGTGTAAACGTTGCGGCCGTAGAAGAACGGCAAACCCCAGATGAAGGCCCCGGACATCGGCGCACCGAGACTGTCGTAAGCGGCATTTCCGCTCGCCAGCAGGTTGACTGCATTGCCCAGCGAAAACGGTACGGTTGTGGGTATACCGCTGCCGTTGCTCGCCTGCATGCTTGCGGACAGGCTGAGCGGTGCGGGCGGGGTGTACCACGTATCCGTCCAGAGGACTGCGGTAGGAATTGTGTTGTCCGGGAAGGAATACACGTTCGTGCCGCTGTCGATTATGCTGGTCAGCGAGCGGCTCCTGTACACCGAGGTGAAGTAACCGTTCTGATCCAGCGACACAATGTTTGCCGTCGAAGGCAACGCGTTGTTCTGCTGCGTTCCGATACCGAACGTCAATTGCCCGGTTGCGCTCGTCTGTCCTCCGGCCCGTATGGCAGGAAGGCTGATGATCGTGCCGTTGTTGTCCGCGGCGAAGCCGGCGACCGGGTTCATCACCTGGGTATTGAGGGGCACGCGCGTATTGGTGCAGGAACCTGACGACGGGCAATAGTAGTAATTCGCGGATAAGACGGTTTGTGCCGCCAGAGGGAAGTCGCGTATGCCTGGCGCAATGCCGATTACCCCTTTTGCGCCGAGCGTCCCGAGCGTGTTGAGGCTTGGGCCGCCGTGCGAGAGGCAGTCCGGTGGCGTGGCAAACGCTCCGTCGCCGATCACCTGGACCGGCAGATTGCCCGCAATCTCACCGCCAATTGTTACGTCCGCGCGTTTGATCGACCCCCACGTGTAGCCCGACCCAAAGGTCGCGCATTGTGCGATCGGCGCGTTGCCGGCCGGGTCGTCGGTGGCGCCGGTTTGTGCCGGCAACCGCCCTGCAAGTGCCGAACCCAACGCGCCGGCCAATACCCGAACGCCGGCCGAACCAGTGTCTAGCAGCATGTGATCTACGCTCGCGCACTGGCTGCTACCCTGCGTGCCGGGATAGCAAATCGTAGCGGTTACGTAGAGGCTGTTGGTGCCGCCCAGCGTGCGGTCGACGACGATCGGTACGATGTTGTTGGCGGCGGGCGTTGGTGTTGGTGTTGGTGTTGGAGTCGGCGTTGGCGTCGGCGTCGGAGTCGGAGTCGGAGTCGGAGCCGGGGTTGATGTCGGGCTCGGTGTCGGCGTCGGAGCCGGATTCGACGTGACCGGTGGCGAGGCACCCTTATTGTTCGACGCGTTTGCGTCGCCGCCGCTACCACCGCCGCTACCACCACCGCCGCAGGCGGAGACCACCACACTGGTACTAAGTACTGCGAAACAAAGCGATTTGTTTATCTTTTTCACAATTATGTATTCCGGAAGACCTGGAATTCGCCTTATTGCAGATCGTCTGCGTTGACATTGGCCGGCACAAGGCGCGGAACATAAGCTTTGCCGAAGAAATTGCCGGGACGTCCAGCAGACTGGATGACGAAGTCGCTGCTGCGCTCGATCATGAGCCCTGTGCCATGGGGGCGGGCCTCGCCAGCGGAGACAAAGCGCTGGAAGTAGCTGCCGAGCAAGGCGGTCATATCCGGGCGCACGGGGCCTTGCCAGGTGACGGCGAACACAACGTTGCTCGGCAGCGTGTACTCATGCACGGTGACGCCGTCGGCGTCGACCGAGGTTTGCACCGAATAGGCCGCGGTGTTCTGCTGCACTGAGCGCAGCCCTTTCGGAGCCGATGAGCTGGCGCCTGGCGCTCCGCCCAATGCCGCGTACGAGGCTAGGGG
Organism: Burkholderia sp. 4M9327F10; assembly: GCF_005503145.1. Taxonomy (GTDB): domain Bacteria; phylum Pseudomonadota; class Gammaproteobacteria; order Burkholderiales; family Burkholderiaceae; genus Paraburkholderia. The sequence goes on from NZ_SCNV01000038.1 coordinate 2,527, forward strand.
CAACAACGTTGTAACGGCCAGCGCGATCTCTGCGAATCTCATCGAATTGCTCCGAAAAATGGGTCGGAGCATGTTGCCAGCGGTGCGTCAGCAGAAATGCCTGAAATTTCCTAACGACATGGCGGAAAGCGCTTCCGTGGTCGGGTGGGAATAACAGGAATAGCGAGGAACGCGTGACGCCTCGCCCGAGGACAGCGTGCCGGGCTGGCCTCAGAATGCGACAAACGGTCCGGCCTGCGAACCTACCTTTGCGCTCTCGAGTACGGTGTACACGCTACGGCCATAGAAGAACGGCAGTCCCCAGAGAACCAGCCCGGACGCATTCACACCGATATCGTTAAAGGCCGCGTTGCCGCTCGCGTAGAGATTTTCGGCGTTGTCGATCTCGAACGGCACATTGATCTGCGTGCGGGCTCCATTTGGCGACTGGAAGATCGCCGCCAGGTTTAGAGGTGACGCAGGCACGTAGAACCCGCTCTCGGTCGGAATGGTGCTATCCGGAAACAGCAACACGTTAGTGCCGCTATCGACGGCGCTTTGCGTAAGCAGACGGCCCTTGTAGATGCTGGTGAAATTGCCGTACTGATCGAGCGGCAGGATATTCACAGTCGACGGCATCGCGTTGTTCTGCTGCGTGTTTATGCCGAATATGACCTGGCCCGTAGCGCTCGCGGCTCCCGTGCGCGGCAAGTTCGGCAAGCGGATGATCGTGCCGTTGTTGTCGGAGGGGAACGCGGCGACCGGGTTCAACGGTTGCTTGTTCACGGCCAAACGCGTGCTGGTGCACGAGCTTGTACCAGGGCAGTAGTAAAACCCGGCGGGGAACACCGTGTTTGCCGCAGCGGCGTCGTCGTACACCAGGTTGCTGATGCCCACAATGCCATTGGCGCCCATCGCGCTCGCCGAGCTGAGATTGCGGCCGCCGCGCGCGCTGCAATCGGCTGGCACCGTGAAGGCCGTGTCGCCGATGAGTTGCACCGGCATGACCGATGAGCTCTCACCCCCTATAGACACGGTGGCCCGCTTGAGGGAGCCCCAGGTGAAGCCGGAGGCAAACGTCGCGCATTGGGCGACCGGTGCGTTGCCGGTCGGATCGTCGGTGGCGCCGGTTTGCGCCGGCAACTGCGCGGCCAAAAGCGAACTCACCGCGCTGGCCATGACGCGCACGCCGCTCGAGCCGGTGTCGAGGATCATGCGGTCGATCGTCGCGCATGGGTTGCTGCCTTGTGCATTCGGCGCGCACAGCGTAATGGTTACATACGGCTGATTGATGCTGGTCTTGCCGTCGACCGTGATGGTTGCGGCATTCGCGCCACTGACTGGCGTGATGGTGGCTGGGCCATTGGCCGGGGCGTTGCTTGGATTGACCGGCATGTTGTTGCCAGGCGTGCTGTTGCTGTTTGACCCGCTACTGCCGGAGTTGGCGGGCCAGACCGGCGTTGCGGGCCAGACGGCCGAGGCGGGCCAACTGGGCGCGGCTGGCCAGTTGACGGCGGTGTTGTTGGTCGCGTTGCTGCCGCCTGAGGTGCCGCTGCCGCCGCCGCAGGCAGAAAGCAGCGCAATACTGGCGACAAGCATTGCAACGCTGAGCGTTGTACCGAGAGTTTCCATCGGGTTATGTCAGGAAACTCGACGCGATGCGTTACTGCAGATCGTCGACAGTGCGATCTTTGCGAACTTCATGGACATGCTCCAGAAAACGAGTCGGAGCATGGTGCCAGAGGGGGTGCTGAGGATACCTTGGGAAGTTTCCGCAGCTCTCGGGTGAAACGCCGTCGTGATGGAGATTGACGGCGAGAGCAGGAAGATGAGGCGGGGTGGGCGATGCGAACAACTCAAGCCGCGAGGAAGCCCCGCGCGGCTCACACCACAACTACGGGCGCCAGGGATGAATCAATACGTCGGCACAGCCGGATCAACCTGGCGCGACCAGGCGTCAATCCCGCCTTGCAGATTGAACACGTTCTTGTGCCCGCGCGATTCCAGGAACAGCGCGACTTGCGCGCTGCGTGCGCCGTGGTGGCACACACAGACAATTTCCACGTCATCGTCGAGCTCTTCGCTGCGCGCCGGAATCTCACGCATCGGGATCGATACGGCGCCTGCGATCGACGCCGTCTGGATTTCCCACGGCTCGCGCACGTCGAGCAGCACGGGCGCGGGACGCGATTTGTCGGCCAGCCATTCGGCGAGAGCGGGGGCAGTCAGGTTTTGCATCGGGGAGACATCCGGTTCAGGTGAGAACAACTATGACTAACAGCGCACAGGGATCGGGCGTAACCGGGCGCATTCTGGCGCACCCGGCCAGCAGATCGCCCGGCGTCGAAACGCCAGGGCGACCCCGCGGCGCTCAGAACTTGAAGCGCGGCGGCTGCACGGCGTTGGTCAGCGGCTCGACATAGGTTTCGAACACATCGGCGATGCGATATTGCTTCTCGTCGATACGCGTGATGATCTGCGCCTTCATGACCGGCGCGGTGCCGACGAACGCCGCCAGACGGCCGCCGATCTTCAGATGTTCGAGAATCTCTTGCGGCAGGACCGGCAGGCCGCCGGATACGCAGATGACGTCATACGGCGCCGCTGCCGGCCAGCCACGCGACGCGTCGCCGGTCACGACTTCCGCGTTCAGCACGCCGTTGGCCGCCAGATTGGCCTTGGCCAGTTCAGCCAGTTCCGTCTCGATATCCACCGTCAGCACGTGCTGCGCGCGATGCGCAAGCAGTGCCGCCATATAACCCGAGCCCGCGCCGATTTCCAGCACGCTTTCGTGCTTCTTCACGGCCAGTTCCTGCAGCACGCGCGCTTCGATGCGCGGCGCCAGCATGTGCTGGCCAGCGGGCAGCGGCACTTCGAAATCGACGAAAGCCAGCTCGCGGTAGGCCGCAGGGACGAAATTTTCACGCTTGACGATGGAGAGCAGGTTCAGCACGTCCTGGTCGAGCACTTCCCAGGGGCGGATCTGCTGTTCGATCATGTTGAAACGCGCTTGCTCGATATTCATGGTGGATTCGGCGGTTCGGTTTAGGTGCGACCCGGTGGGGTCCGGGACAACTGTGGAATTGTACCAAAGTGGGGGTGGAAACCATCTCCAGGCAGGCAGCCCGGCTCCGTGTTAGTCCCTATGAGACGGTCCTTGCGATTCCGCGCGCCATCGCCCAAAAATGTAATCGATTACATTTTCGGAACCCAAACACGTGCCCAAACTGCGCCAATCCGGCACCGCAGCGCCGCGAGCCGAGCCCGGCCCGGCCGAAGGCATGTCCATTGCAGGCGTGGCGGAGCAGGCGGGGGTCTCGGTGGCGACCGTTTCGCGGGTGTTGAACGGCCACGCCAACGTGCGTCCCGCCACGCGTGACAAGGTGCTGGCCGCCGTGGACGCAAGCGGCTACCGCGTCAACGAACTGGCGCGCAATCTGCGCACGGCCGAAAGCCGGCTGCTGCTGACCATGGTGCCGGACTTCGGCAACCCGTTTTACGCGGAGATCGTGCGCGGTATCGATAGCGTCGCCCGTCAGCACGGCTATTTCATGCTGTTGTGCGATACCGGCGCCGACCCGGGCCGCGAGCGCAGCTATTTCGACCTGCTGCGCCGCCGCCGCGCCGACGGCGCCATCTGTCTCGATCCGGCCACCGTGCAGCAGGCGCTCGGCGAAGAATCCGGCGCCTTGCCGTGGGTGGCGTGCTGCGAATTCGATCCGGCGGTCGGTGTACCGTACGTGGGCATCGACAATTACCGCGCCGCTGGCGATGCGGTGCGGCATCTGCTGGCGCGTGGGCATCGGCGCATTGGTCTGATCAACTCCGATGTGGCCTACCTGTATGCGAAGCAGCGCCAGCAGGGTTATCTCGACGCGCTGCGCGAAGCCGGTATCACGCCGGACGAGCGCTGGCGCATGAATCTGAACAGTCTCGACTACGAAGCGGGCGCCTCCGCCGCAGCGTTGCTGATGGCGCAACGCGACGCGCCCAGCGCGATTTTCGCCGTATCGGACACGCTGGCGATTGGCGTAACCAACGGCCTGCGCAGCGTCGGCAAGCGGGTGCCGGACGACGTCGCCGTGGTGGGCTTCGACGATATTTCGCTGGCCGCCCAGATCGACCCGCCGCTCACCACCATCGCGCAGCCGATGCGTGAGCTCGGCGAGACCGCGGCGCGCCTGCTATTGCAGCGCCTTGCCAATCCGCTGGCGAACGTCCCCGGTGTGTTGTTGCCGCACCGGCTCGTGATTCGCAGGAGCACGTAAGCCATGAGCCTCGCCGTGCGCTTCGACGACATCCGCAAAGACTTCGGCCCGGTGCGCGTGCTGCACGGCGTGAGCTTCGAACTGGCGCCGGGGCGCATCTACGGCCTGCTCGGTGAGAATGGAGCGGGCAAATCCACGCTGATGAAAATCCTCGCCGGCTACGAGACGGCAAGCGCCGGCATGCTGCTGATCGACGGCGCCGCGCAGCAGTTTGCCAGTTCGCGCGAGGCGGAAGCGGCCGGCATCGTGCTGATACACCAGGAGTTCAACCTGGCGGAGCATCTGTCGATTGCGCAGAACATGTACCTGGGCCACGAAAAGCGCCGTGGCTGGCTGCTCGACGACGCGGCGATGCGCGCCGAGGCAGCACGCTATCTTGCCCAGGTGGGTTTGACGAAGCCGCCTGACACCAGGGTGCGCGATCTGATCGTCGCCGAAAAGCAGATGGTGGAAATTGCCAAAGCGCTCTCGCGCCGGGCGCGGCTGCTGATCATGGACGAGCCGAGCGCCACGCTCACACCGTCCGAAACCGAGCGGCTGTTTGCGCTGATGACGAAGCTGAAGGCCGACGGCGTCACGATCATCTACATCTCGCACAAGCTCGACGAAGTGGAGCACATCACCGACGAGGTGATCGTGATGCGCGACGGCCGCTTCGTCGCGCGCGGCGCAACCGCCGGGTTGGCGCGCCAGCAGATGGCCAACCTGATGGTCGGGCGCGACGTGTCCGACATGTTTCCGGACAAGGCGCCGGTGTCTGCCGATGCCGCGGTCGCCTTGAAGGTGGAAGGCCTTGTCGTGCCGGATTGGGTCGAGCATCTGAGCTTCGACGTGCGCGCGGGAGAGGTGCTCGGTTTCGCCGGCCTCGTCGGCGCGGGTCGCACGGAGGCCTTCGAGGCCATTCTCGGTTTGCGCCGCCGTACGGCGGGGCACATCGAGATCGGCGGTCGCACGGTTGTGGTCAAACGGCCGCGCGATGCCATGCGGCACGGCCTCACCTATCTCAGCGAGGACCGCAAAGGCAAGGCGCTGCACGTCAACCTGAACCTGCAGGACAACCTCACCCTGATGACACTCGAGCGCTACGCGCATCCACTGCTCGATCTGAAAGCAGGTCGCGCGGTTCTGCAGAAGGCGGTCGGCGATTTCGGCATTCGCACGGGCGACCTGTCGAGCCGCGCCCGCATGCTCTCGGGCGGCAATCAGCAAAAGCTCGCGCTCGCCAAGTTTCTGCAGCCCGACCCGAACGTGGTGGTGCTCGACGAGCCGACCCGCGGCGTCGATGTCGGCTCGAAGCGCGATATCTACTTCCTGATTCACCGGCTCGCGGCCCAGGGGCGCGCGGTGATCGTCATCTCATCCGAACTGATCGAGCTGATCGGCCTGTGCCATCGCGTCGCGGTGATGCGCGCCGGCCGCCTGCAGGCCACGCTCGATCTGGACCACCTGACCGAAGAGGAGTTGATCGCCCATGCGACCGGCACCCACTGAAGCCGCACACTCCGGCCGCGCGCTGCGGCTCGCGCACCACCTGTACGGGCTCGGGCCGCTCGTGGGCCTGATCGTGCTGTGCATTGCCGGCACTTTGCTCAATCGCGATTTCGCAACGCTCGACAACCTGATGAACGTGCTCACGCGTACCTCGTTCATCGGCATCATCGCGGTCGGCGAGACCTTCGTGATTATTTCCGGGGGCATCGACCTGTCGGTCGGCTCGATGGCCGCGTTGATCGCCGGCAGCATGATCTGGCTGATGAACGGTCTCTCGGCAGGCGTGGGCGGCCATACCGTCGCGCCGCTTGCGATCATCGCCATCGGCATCGTGCTCGCATTCGTGCTGGGCGGACTGTTCGGCTGGGCGCACGGCCTCCTGATCACCAAGGGGCGTATCGAGCCGTTCATCGTCACGCTGGGCACGCTCGGCATTTTTCGCGCGGTGCTCACGTGGCTTGCCGACGGCGGCGCGCTCACGCTCAACAATTCGCTGACCGATCTCTACGGACCGGTGTACTACGCGAGCCTGCTCGGCGTGCCGGTGCCGATCTGGGTGTTTCTGGTCGTGGCGGCGGGCGGCACGCTGATCCTCAATCGCACCGCCTTCGGCCGGCATGTGCAGGCGATCGGCTCGAACGAACAGGTCGCACGCTATGCGGCGATCCGCGTCGATACGGTGAAGATCATTACCTACGTACTGCTTGGCATCTGCGTCGGCGTGGCGACCGTCCTGTATGTCCCGCGCCTCGGGTCGGCCACGCCGACTACCGGACTCCTGTGGGAACTGGAGGCGATTGCGGCGGTGGTGGTCGGCGGCACGGCGCTCAAGGGCGGCGAGGGGCGCGTGATCGGCACGGTGATCGGCGCGATCCTGCTGTCGGTGATCGCGAACATTCTCAATCTGACCAGCATTATCAGCGTGTATCTGAACGCGGCGGTGCAGGGTGCGGTGATTATCGTCGTGGCGTTTTTGCAGCGTGGGCGACGGTAGGGCCGGTTGTTAGCGTGAACCGGCTCGTGGCAAGTGGAGGGCGGGCGGCAAAAGCAGCGAACAGCAGGAGCAGCAAGGAACGGCAAGGAACGGCAAGGAACGGCACGGCAAGCATGGCGGCACGGTAGCGGCAGTCCAAGAATCCGGGGCGCACGAAAGCGCACCATAAACTGGAGACAACCATGAAGCAGGTCATTCGAGCGATCGGCGCCGGCATGCTGGCGTTGGGGATACTGGGGACGACGGGCGCGGCGCGCGCCGACGACAAGGTGATTCTGGGTGTGGCGATACCCACGGCCGATCATGGCTTTACCGGCGGCATCGACTGGTGGGCCAACAAGGCCAAGGAGGACATGGAGAAGGCGCATCCCGACCTGAAAGTGATCCTCAAGACCTCGGCCAGCGCGCCGGAGCAGGCCAACCAGTTGCAGGACATGGTTACGGTCAACAAGATCAATGCGCTGGTGATTTTCCCGCATGAATCGGCTTCGCTGACCCAGCCGGTGGCGCAGGTCAAGAAGAAAGGCATCTACGTGACCGTGGTGGATCGCGGCCTCACCGATACCAGCGCGCAGGACGCTTACGTGGCGGGTGACAACACGGCCTTTGGCCGGCTCGCGGGCGAGTACTTCTGCAAAACGCTGAACGGCCAGGGCGACATCGTCGCGCTGCGCGGCATCCCGACCACGCTCGATAACGAACGCTACGGCGCCTTCACCAATGCGTTGAAGGCGTGCCCCGGTGTGAAGGTGCTCGACGCGAAATACGCCAACTGGAATCGCGACGACGCGTTCAAGGTGATGCAGGACTACCTGACGCGCTTCAAGCATATCGACGCGGTCTGGTCGGCCGATGACGACATGTCGGTGGGCGTGCTGAAGGCCATCGATCAGGCGAAGCGCACGGACATCAAGGAAGTGCTCGGCGGCGCGGGGTCGAAAGAGATGGTCAAGCGCGTGATGGACGGCGACAAGCTCATCAACGCGGACGTCACGTACTCGCCGAAGTTCATCTACGACGCGATCAAGCTGACCGCCGAGGCCCGCCTGAAAGGCCAGGGACTGCCGCCGACGACGATTGTCCCGTCGGTGCTCGTCACGAAGGACAACGCGAAAGACTACTACTTCCCCGATTCACCGTTCTAACCGGCGTGCCGGGCCACGCGCCATGCAGCAGGCGGCGCGCGGCCCGGGCTTTGAGCGAGGAGCAATACGATGAAAACCATCAAGGGGCCGGCGATCTATCTTGCCCAGTTCCTGGGCGGCAAGGCGCCCTTCGATACGTTGGAAAACCTGGCCGGCTGGGCCGCCAGTCTCGGCTACGAAGGGATACAGGTGCCGGTCGACGCACGCCTGATCGACCTCGAACAGGCGGCGGTAAGTCAGACGTATTGCGACGAGCTGCTGGGCGTGGTGGCCGATGCCGGTGTCGAGATTACGGAGCTGGCGACTCATCTTCAGGGTCAACTGGTGGCGGTGCACCCGGCCTATGACCTGCTGTTCGACGGCTTCGCGGCGCCGCACGTGCGCGGCAATCCGGCGGCGCGCACCGAGTGGGCCATTCAGCAGCTCAAGCTGGCGGCGCAGGCGTCGCGGCGGCTCGGGCTGGATACGCACGTGTCGTTCTCGGGCGCGCTGGCCTGGCCGTATATCTACCCGTGGCCGCAGCGGCCCGCCGGTCTCGTGGACGCTGCTTTTGACGAACTCGCGCGTCGCTGGACGCCGATTCTCGAAGCGTTCGACGAGGTCGGCGTGGACGTGGCGTACGAACTGCATCCGGGCGAGGACCTGCATGACGGCGTAACGTTCGAGCGCTTTCTTGAATGCTTGAACGGAAGCCGCGCGCCGCGCCGCGCCAACATTCTGTTCGACCCGAGCCACTATGTGCTGCAACAACTCGATTACCTGGCGTTCATCGATATCTATCACGAGCGCATCAAGGCTTTTCACGTGAAAGATGCCGAGTTTCGTCCCACGGGCAGGGCCGGCGTGTACGGCAGCTACAGCGGCTGGACCGAACGCCCGGGCCGGTTCCGTTCGCTCGGCGACGGCCAGATCGACTTCGGTGCGATCTTCTCGAAGATGGCGCAGTACGATTATCCAGGCTGGGCCGTGCTCGAGTGGGAATGCGCGTTGAAGCATCCGGAAGATGGCGCGCGCGAAGGTGCGGAGTTTATCCGCCGTCACATCATTCGCGTCGCCGAGCATGCGTTCGATGACTTCGCGGGCAGCGGCGTCGACACGGCGCAATTGAAGCGCGTGCTGGGCCTCTGAGCACGGCGCGCAAAGCAGCATTCAGGAGCATTTCCCATGACACGAAAGTTACGCCTGGGCATGGTCGGCGGCGGGCAGGGCGCCTTTATCGGCGCGGTGCATCGGATCGCCGCGCGGCTCGACGATCGCTTCGAACTGGTGGCGGGCGCCTTGTCGTCCGATCCGCAGCGGGCCGCGGCAAGCGCGGCGGAGGCCGGCATCGCCCGCAGTTACGCGCACTGGCGCGAGATGGCGCAAGCGGAGGCCGCCCGCGAGGGCGACGGCATCGACGCAGTGGCGATTGTCACGCCCAACCATCTGCATGCGCCGGTCGCCACGGCATTTCTCGAAGCCGGGATTCATGTGATCTGCGACAAGCCGCTCGCGGTCTCACTTGCCGAGGGGCAGGCGCTGGCAAAGCTCGCGCATGAAAAGAAACTGCTGTTCGCACTCACGCACACCTATTCCGGCTATCCGCTGGTGCGTCATGCGCGCGAACTCGTCGAGGCAGGCGAACTCGGCGAGGTTCGCGTGGTGCAGGTCGAATATGCGCAGGACTGGCTCGCGGAGCCGGTCGAGGCAAGCGGCGCCAACAAACAGGCCGGCTGGCGCACCGACCCGGCGCTGGCCGGACCAGCAGGGTGTCTCGGCGATATCGGCACGCATGCCTATCACCTGGCTGCCTTCGTGACCGGAATGCAGCCGGAATGGTTGTCGGCTGAGCTGCACACTTTCGTGCCCGGCCGCCGCGTCGACGACCACGTGCAGGCAATGCTGCGCTATGCGAACGGCGCGCGCGGCATGCTGTGGGCAAGCCAGGTGGCGAGCGGCGCCGAGAACGCGCTGCGGCTGCGCGTGTACGGCACGAAAGCGGGTCTTGCCTTCGATCAGGAGAGTCCCAACGAGCTGTGGCTCACGCCGCTGGGCGGGCTAGCGCAGCGGCTTACCCGTGGCCGGGTAAAAAGCGAGGTTGCCGCGCACGCGACGCGCGTGCCGTCGGGGCATCCGGAAGGCTACCTGGAAGCGTTCGCGCAGCTCTATACAGACGCGGCGCTGCAGATCGAAGCCTTGGATGCCGGGCAGCCGCTGCCGCCGCAAAGCCGGCTCCTGACCACGGTCGACGATGGCGTCGCCGGCTTGCACTTTATCGAAGCGGTACTCGCCAGCAGCCAGGCCGGTGGACAGTACCGGAAATTGCAGGGCGGGTAAGCGTCACGCCAACGCGGTAAGATGCTGCGGTGCCCCTTTTTGTGGACTCACGCATGTCGACCCCTCTCGCGTCCATCCGGTCCAATGCTGTTCGGAAACAGTCCGTCCTGCTGCTCGGCGGCACGGGACTAGTCGGCACTGCGTGCCTGCGCTTGCTCGCCAGGGACGATCGCGTCAGCGAGGTCCGGCAACTGGTGCGCCGTGCCTCGGGGGCGGCCGTGACGGGGCTGAACGCGACCAATCGGGTCGTCGAGCATCTGATCGACTACGACTGGCCCGATGCGGATTCGGATGTGTTCGATGTCGACGCAGTCATCTGCGCGCTCGGCACCACCATCCGCACGGCGGGTTCGCAAGCCGCGTTCCGCAAGGTGGACTACGAATACCCGCTGCGGATTGCGGGCATCGCGCGCCGCCACGGCGCGTCGCACTTTGCGATTGTCAGCGCCATCGGCGCCGATCCGCATGCCCGGACGTTTTACAGCCGGGTCAAAGGGAATGTGGAAGAGGGGCTGAAGAAGCTCGATTATCCGACCCTGACGATCGTGAGGCCCTCGTTCCTGATGGGCGAGCGTACCGAGAGCCGGCCGCTGGAGACCATTGCGCGGCACCTCGGGGTGTATCTGCCGCTGAAGTGGCGTTCCATTTCGGTGGAGCGGGTGGCGCGGGCGCTGGTGACCGAGGTGCTCAGCGACGACACGCGCGGCGTCAATGTCATCGAAAACGACGAACTGCACCGGGCGCCGCCGTTGTGCCGGTAGGCGTCTCGCTCGCCTCGTCCGCTTTGCTCACGCCTCGCCGCGGCCCTTGCTCTTCTTGATCTGCTCTTCGAACGCGAGGTCGAGCTTGCTGGCCTTGCGCGGCTTCGGCGGCCCGAAGGCGTCGACGAATTTGACGAAATCCTCGAGCGGCAACGGGTCGGAGACTTTTTTATCGGCGCCGCCCGATTTGTCGACCAGGTAAAACAGGCCGCCGGACAGGCTGATTGCCGCGAATTGCGGATTGCCGCTGCGGGTTTTCAGTCTTTCGACGGCGTGGATGGCTCGGGTGGTGCGCATGATGGTACGGCTGCGGAAGAAAGGGCAATTACTGTATCAGCAATGCAGCGCGATAGCCCGCTCAATCGCTGAAGGCGCTCCCGATTGACCTAGATCCCGCAGCCACGCGCCTCGTCTTGCACGGCGGCGCGTGGCCCGAACAGCCAGGACAGAGGCTTCCCGCTACTTTTGATAACCCGCCTCGCGCACGGCGCGATTGGCCGCCGCCTGGCCCGCCTGCAAGGCCTGGTCAACGCTTATCTGACCCGCCAGAGCGCCCGCTATCTGTTGCCCGATGAGGGTTCCGAACGACTGGAATTCCGGAATGCCCACGTATTGCACGCCGGTGTAGGGGACTTTCTTCAAGGTTGAATCGTTCGGATTGGCGGTCTCGATCGCATTCAGCACAAACTCGCTGAATGGTGCGGCCTGCTTGTATTCAGGGCGTTCGTAGGTCGACTGGCGCGTGCCCGGCGGCAGCGAGGCCCAGCCGATGTCATTGCCGACCAGGGTGATGTATTCCTTGGAGGTTGCCCATGCGATAAACCGCTTGGCGGCCTCTTGCGACTTCGACGTTTTGGGAATGGCGAGGGACCACGACCAGAGCCAATGCGCACCCTTGGGCGTAACCTGCGTGGGCGCCGCGGCGAATCCCACCTTGTCGGCGACGGACGACTCCGTCTTGTTGTAGAGGATGCCGGCAGCGGTGGTTGCATCGACCCAGATTGCGCACTTGCCGCCTGTCATGAGCGACAGATTTTCGTTGAATCCATTGGAACTGGCTCCCGGCGGCCCATCTTTCTTCAGGAGATCGACGTAGAAGTTGATGGCGCTTTTCCATTCAGGCGAATCGACCCGTGCGTCCCACTTTTCGTCAAAATATCGCCCCCCGTAGGTGTTCACCAGGGTGGACACGAAGGCCATGTTCTCGCCCCAGCCGGCCTTGCCACGCAGACAGATACCGTAGATTCCGTTAGCCCTGTCATTGAGTTTGTCGGCAAGCTCGCTGATCTGGCTGTAGGTGGGATTGGCAGGCATGGTCAAACCCTTGGCGGCGAATAGATCCTTCCGGTAGAACGTCATCGAGCTTTCGGCATTGAACGGCAGGGCGTAAAGCGTTCCTCCGTAAGACAGGCCATCGCGAACCGATTTGAGCACGTCGTCGAGATCGTAGCTGGCAGGCAGTCCGGTGATTGGAACGAGCCATCCCCGTTTGCCCCACAGCGGCGCTTCATAGGTTCCAATCGCCGAGACGTCGAATTGACCGCCGTTCGTCGTGATATCCGTGGTCAAGCGCTGCCGGAGCACGTTTTCTTCGAGCACGATCCACTTCAACTGGATATCCGGGTTGGTTTTCTCGAACACCGGAGAAAGCTTTTTCATCTCGATCAGATCGTTGTTGTTGGGCACGGCGATCGTCACGGTGGTCGCCAGTGCCTGGGCGCCGATGCCGAGTCCAATGCCCGCTACAACCGAAACGGCCAGGCGCCGCCGCAATACGTTGCGGCGCAACGAAGCCGCATGAGAAAGCTCGATCATTTTCGTCTCCTAAACATCGTGGGTTATGTTCAGTCCTCTACTGCCTCCGTTTGCTCTCAGGTGTTCCCTCGTGCTTACATCGCTTACAGCAACTGCCGGTCAGTGCAATCTGACCGTGTCGATCTCTAGATGATCGAATAGCCGCCGTCGATCATCAGGTTCGCGCCGTTGATCATGGCGGCCTCGCGGCTTGCCAGGTACAGGATGGCTGCGGCGATCTCGGCGGGCTTCGCAAATCGCCGGGTAGGGATAGACGCTCTGGCGCGTTCCCCGGTTTCTCCTGCCCATCCGCTCAGTCCGAGTTCCGTTTCGACCACCGTCGGCGAGATGGCATTGACGGTCACGCCTCTGGGGCCCCATTCGAGCGCCATGCAATGGGTCATGCCAAGTACGCCGGCTTTGCTGGCGCAATAGGCGAGATGCCCTTCGATGCCGATCACCGCAGCCTGAGAGGCGAGGTTGACGATTCTTCCTTGTCCCCGCGCGAGCATGCCCGGGGCGAAGGCCCGCGCCACGAGAAACGGGCCGCGCAGGTTGACGGCGATGGTCTTGTCCCATGTTTCAAGCGGAAAATTTTCCGCCGGCGCCAGCGGCCCGATGCCGGCGTTGTTGACCAGAATGTCGGCGCGACCGAAGCGCGAAAGAATCTCGCTGGCCGTCGCCGCGACGGATTCAGCGTCGCCGACGTCGGCAACCCAGCCTCCATGCCTTGCACCCAGGCCCGAGGCTACCTCTGCGATGGATGCTGAACGGTCGAGCAGCGCGAGCGTCGCGCCGGCTGCTGCGAACTGCTCGGCGACCTGGCGGCCTATGCCGGCTGCCGCACCGGTTATCACTACGACAGCATGGCTAAAGTCATAAGAAGCATTCGGCTCAAAGGACATGACTTCCTCCTGACGCGTGCGCGATCAGTGACGACAGGCCGACGCGTAGTGCTGAATAACCTCGCGGACCTTGCTCTGCACGATGCTCATCGGCGAGCCGTCGATGGTGTGGCGCCGCAGCGCCCAGTACTGGGCCGGCAAATGGCAGCTCAGCAGGTTTTCCGGAATCGTCGTATTGGCGAGATTGCGCAATAGACGCTGCGCGGCTGCATCGACCTGCGGATCGGCCCAGTAGTACCGCACCCGGTCGCTATAGCTGTAGGTGCGAAGCAGACGCTGCTGGGCTTCGTCCCCGTGGTAGTACCTGTCCCAGTTCGCGGGCTTGCGCAGCATCGCGGTCTCCACCACCGCCCGCAGGTCGGCGCGCCTCGCGGCCGGCAACAACTGCGCTTCGATGTCCGATAGCGCGTAAAGCACCTCGCGCAACGCGAACGTGACGCCTGGCCCAACCTTCAGAATCGCGAAGCCGTCCTGCACTAAAGCGCGCAGGGACTCGGGCCTTTGATAGTCCGTCGAATGCGCTTCGAACACCATGCCGGGCAGTTGCGCCAGCACCTGCGCAAGCCCGGTGGCAAGCGCCGGCTGGTAGTCGATGACTTTGGTGTGGTCGAATTCGACGCCGGGCTGCACGACCAGCGCAATGACACGGTCCCACGCGGCGTCGAGCTTCCGTGCGCGCCACGCGTCACGATGCACGCCGACAGTCTCCAGCGCGGCTTCTTGCCGGGTCACTTCAACGGTACTGAGGGCTTCGCTGGCGCCACCCGGCACTGGCACCTCCGTGCCGATTACATAGGCTGGGCGCGTCTTCAGTCCTGCGCGAGCGCTGGCACTTTCAGCAACGGCACACAGGCGTGCCGCACGCTGAGCCACCACGCCGTCGGACAGGCGTTCCGGGTCGTCGCCGCAAGCCATGCTGGTGTCCAGATGGATCTTGCTGAACCCGGCGCAGACGTAGGCATCGATCAGCGCTTCCGCGCGCTGCATGGCTTCTTCGGCGGGAAAGCTGCGCCACGCGTTGGGTCCGAGATGATCGCCGCCGAGGATCAGCCGCTCGCGCGGGAAGCCCACCCGCTCTGCGATCAGATGAACGAAGCGGACGAAGGCCTCAGGGTTCATCCCGGTGTAGCCGCCGTATTGATCGACCTGATTCGAAGTCGATTCGATCAGCAGCGGCGTGCCGTCCTCAAGAGCCTGTTGCATCGCCGCGCCCAGCACCCAGGGATGCGCCGAGCAGATCGAATAGATTCCCTTCAGCGATGCCGAAGAGCTGTGCCCGTTGGCGAGGCGCGCCACGACGTCAGGCATGATGAGACTCCGCTTTGGCGATGAATGCATCGAGTTCGGCGAGCGTCGCCGTGCCTTCCATCGGCCCCCGAACGTTGACTGCGCGGGCGCCGCTCGCACAGGCGTAGCGCAGCGCCTCGGCAACGCTCATGCCCTGCGCGCGGCAGGCAATGTAGGTCGCGCCGAAGCAGTCGCCCGCGCCGGTCGGGTCCACTTCTTGCACGTGGAGCGCGGGCACATGGATCTCGTCGGCGCCGTCGTAAAAGCTGCAACCGTCTTTGCCACGCTTGACCACCACCTCGCGGATGCCGCGTTGCAGGAGTTCGTCGATCGCGGCGCGCTCGGAGCTGGCGCTTGCCAGCAGCGTGACCTCATGTCCGCTCGGCAGGAACACGTCCGTATAGTCGAGAATGAAATCGAGCGCCTCGCGCATCTCCGGAATCCGTAGCATTTCCTTGCGGATATTCGGATCGAAGCTGACCGTGCCGCCATGCGCTTTGACCGTCTCGATGACCTTTTTCATGGCTTCGATGATGCGAAACGAGAACAGGGACGAGCCCATCACATGAAAGTGGCGGCAGTCCTTGAGCAGGTCCTCGCGGATATTGGCTACTGAAAGATGCGCCGAAGCGCTGTTGGTGATGTTGAAAATGAAGTCGCGCTCGCCATCCTCGCGGTAGGTGACGAAGGCGCTGCCGGTCGTCTGCCCCTTGATCACCGCGATACCGGATACATCCACGCCATCCGCGCGCAGGCGCTCGACGTTGAGCGTGCCGAAGTCGTCGTCGCCGACGCAGCCGATCAGCGCGCAGCGGCTGCCGAGGCGCGCCACCTGGTCGATGAAGATCGCCGGGGCGCCGCTCGCGTAGGGGCCGATCAGCGTGCCCGGCCGGCGGAACGACTGGCCGCGCTCGGTGGCCATGATTTCGACGAGAATCTCGCCCATCGTCAGGATGTAGCCGGTCTTGCTGGTGCTGTGCGATACGGAGTTAGGCATGGCGTTTCTTCGTTTGAACATCGATGCAGACAGCGACGAGAATCACGACGCCCTTCACGATGAGTTGATAGAAATACGGCACGCTCAACAGGTTCATGCCGTTGTTGATGACCCCAATAATCAGCGCGCCGATCAGGGTGCCCACGATAGTGCCGTAGCCGCCGGAGAGGCTTGTGCCGCCCAGCACGGCCGCGGCGATCGCATCCAGCTCGTAGCCCATGCCGGCGTTCGGTTGCGCGGAATACAGGCGTGAGGTCATCAATACGCCGCCGATGCTCGCCATCAGGCCGGAGATCATGAAGATCGCAATGCGCAGGCGGCGCAGGTTGATGCCGGAGTACAGCGCGGCTTCGCGGTTGCCGCCTGCGAGGTAGGCCTTGCGTCCGAAGACGGTGCGCGACAGCACGAAGTGATTGACGAACAGAAGCACGGCCAGCACCCAGATCGGAATGGCCACGCCCAGAAACGAGCCGTTGCCGAGAGCCGCAAAGCGGTCGTCGTCGATCGAGATCGGCACACCGGCTGAGGTGATGTAGGCGAGCCCGCGAAACACGCCCATGGTTGCCACGGTCACGATGAACGACGGGATCGTCAGCATGGCGGAGAGCGCGCCGTTGACCCAACCGAGCACGATTCCGGCCAGCATCGCGGCGAGCACAGCGGCGAGAGGCGGCACGCCGTGCTGCATGACGAGCGCCGCGACGGTTCCCACTAACGCCATCACCGCGCCGACCGAGAGATCGATATCACCGAGCAGCAGGACATAGGTCATGCCAAACCCGAGAATCGCGATGATGGAAACCTGCAGCACGACGTTGAGCAGATTGCTCAGCGAGAGGAAGTTCGGCGACAGCACGGAAAACAGTCCGCATAGGACGATCAGCCCACAGACGATGCCGCCGTAGTGCCGCAGCCACTTGGATAGCGCGCCGGCGCCGCTCGCCCGGCGGGTGACGCCGCTGATGGCGCTATCCGGTTGAAGATGAGTGAGTTTCATGACTGCATGGCTCCCGTTGCATACGACATCACGGCCTGCGGGCTGAGTCCTGCCGCATCGAACTGTTTGACAATGCGCTTTTCCCGCATGACGGCCAGGCGGTCGCTCATCGCGAGCGCCTCGGGCAATTCGGATGACACCAGGATGATCGCGGTGCCCGCCGCTGCAAGCTCGCGCATCACCCGGTAGATTTCGAACTTGGCGCCTACGTCGACGCCGCGGGTCGGTTCATCGAGAATCAGCACCTTGGGCTTGAGGGCAAGCCATTTCGACAGCACCACTTTCTGCTGGTTGCCGCCGCTCAGATCGCCCACGGCCTGGTCTGCGCCGGAGGCACGGATGTTCATGCGCTCGATTGCATGGCGAGTTTCGTTGCGCTCGAAGCTGTTGCTGAGGATGCCGAATCGTGAACCTTTAAGTTCGAAACTGGCCATCGTCACGTTCTGGGCAATCGAGTGCATCAGCACGAGGCCCTGGTGCTTGCGGTCTTCGGTGACGAAGGCGATACCCGCGGCAATCGCGTCCTGCGGCGAGCGCAGCTTCACGCGCTTGCCGTTCATCAGGATTTCGCCTTCAGGTCGTCCGACGCCAAAGAGCGCATTCATGACATCGGAGCGGCCCGCGCCGATCAGTCCGAAGAAGCCGAGGATTTCACCGGCGTGCAACGCGAAGCTGATGTCGAGGAACTTGCCCGCGAGGTTCAGTGCATTGACTTCCAGTAGCGGCCGCGCGGGTCGCAGATACGGCTGCGCGCGGCCTGGGTAGACGTCGCTCATTTCGCGGCCGACCATCAGGTTGATGAGCGTGCCGATGGTGGTGTCGTTCTTGTCCGAGGTGCTGATATAGCGCCCGTCGCGCATCACCGAGATGTCGTCCGAGATGCGCATGATCTCGTCCATCCGGTGCGAGATATAGACGACGGCTTTGCCGCGCGCCTTCAGCTTCATCACGATCTCGAACAGGATCTCCGCTTCGCGGTCGCTGAGCGACGACGTGGGTTCATCCATGATGACGAGTTCGGCGTCATGGCTCAGCGCCTTGGCGATTTCGACGAGTTGCCGCTGCGCCATCGAAAGCCGCGACACGGGCGCGCCGGGATCGATGTGGATGCCGAGTTCGTCCATCAACTGCTGCGTCTGTTTCGTCAGTGCCCGGAAATCGACGATGCCGTAGCGGCGCGGCTCGTGACCCGCGTAAATGTTTTCCGCCACGCTCAGATTGGTCGCGAGGCTGAGTTCCTGATAGATGATCGAGATACCGGCCGCTTGCGCGTCGGCGGGGCGATGGAAGACCACCGGCCTGCCTTGCAGCAGCAGTTCGCCGCGCGTCGGCGCATAGACCCCGGCGAGAATTTTCATCAGCGTGGATTTTCCCGCGCCGTTTTCACCCAGCAGCGTATGGACCCGGCCGCGCCGAAGCTTGAGCGAGACGTCCTTGATCGCTTCCACCGGGCCGAACGACTTGGCGATGGAGCGCAACTCCAGAAACGGCTGTTGCGGATCGGTGTGACCGGACTTGCCGGGCAGGTCTCCGGTATGCGCGGTCACATCGGAGACGAAGCCGGCCGGCCTCGACCTCACCCCTGGCAGATCAGCACGGCGGGTCTCGAGGTTCGCGTTCATTTTGCGGCGTCGTGCAGATAGACACCCGGCGGCACGGGAATCTCCTTGGCCACCGCTTGCTTGTCCGCGATCTTGACGGCCGTGTCGACGGCAATCGCGCCCATCTTTTCCGGATACTGCCGGATCACGCCGACGAAGTTCGGATTCTTGTCCACTGCCGCGCGTGCTTCGGGCATGCCGTCGAAACCGATCACCTTCACATGATTGCCCGCTGACTTGGCGGCCACCGCGGCGGCCAGTGCAGCGTCGTCGCCGAAGCCGAAAATGCCGTCGAGATCCGGATGTGCCTGCAGCATGTTCTGTGCGGTGGTGAGCGCTTCAGCGCGCGTAATGCCGGGCTGTACGGCGACCACCTGTACGCCGGGGCAACCACCCAGGGCTTTCTTGAAACCGGTGACCCGATCGATCACCGACTGGACCGTCGGATAGTCGATGATGCCCACCTTGCCTTTGCCGCCGAGCACCTTGCACATGAGCTGCCCGGCCATCAGACCGCCCGCGTAATTGTCCGTGGCGATGTGCGACGCGACTTCCACGCCCTGCGCGCTGATATCCACCGTGATCACCGGGATGCCGGCATTCTGCGCGGCCATCACGGCGGCTTTCACGCCTTTCGAATCGACCGGCGAGAGCACGATGACATTGACCTTGCGGGTCACGAAGTCCTGCACGTCGGCAATCTGTTTGCTCAGATCCTGGTTTGCAATGGCGATGTCGAGCGTGGCGTGGTCTTTGGCGGCTTCCTGTTTCATGGCGTCGGCGAGTGCGACGTAGAACGGATGCTGCTGTGTGAGCAACGAGGCGCCGATCGTCACGTCGTTGGCCAGCGCGGCAACCGAGGTGCCGAACAGGGCTGCGGCGACGCATGCCGCGGCAATGGTTTTTTGTTTCATGGTTGTCTCTTCCGTGAATGGAGCGTTAGTGCGGGGATTGGCGGAACTCGAGAATTCCGTTTTCCCTTCTGTGTAGTTCGAGGTGCTTGCGTGGAAACAGGTCCATCGTGGGGGCGTCGATACCGTCGTCGATCACCAGCGCGCCCAGGTCGGACAGATTGCAAAACACGTGGCCGTCGCGCTCGGACAACTGCGGCTGATACGCGACGACCACGGTGCGGGTTGCGCTCTGCATGGCGGCATGAAACACCCGCGCGAGGCCCGGGTCGGCGCACAGCAGGTTGCCGTCCCTGTCGAGTCCCGATGCTTCGAGGATGCAGAGGTCGAGCGAGCGTGCCGTGACCGAGCGTTCGGCGTCCGGGCCGGTCAGCGTGGTGGCTTCCAGCGCGAGGTGGCCGCCGGTCAGTTGCAGCTCGCAATGAACGAAGCGCTGCGCAGTCTGGGCCATGGCAATGTCGTTCAGCAGCAGCGACAGGTTGGAGCGATCGGATAGCAGCGGCAGCACCTTGTGAACGATTTCGCCCGCGCCCAGCATCAGCGATTCGTGGTCGTCCACGGTTTCCGCGGCGAAACGCGCAATCGCCATTTCTGCCGCCTTGCGGGTTGCGCCGTCGGAAACCGGCATCAGCACGCTCTCGCCGGGCCGCTGGGCCAGATAGCGAGCCTTGCCGAACGAGCGCACCAGATAACGCTGCTGTTCGAGATAGGTCAGGTCGGTGCGGATCGTCACGCTCGACACATCGAAAGCCTGGCTGAGCTCCTCCACGGACACTTCGCCGCGCTTGCGGACCATCTCAACGATCTGCAGACGTCGCTTCAGGGAACTCTTGTTGACCAGCATGTCTCCGCTCTTCGAAAGAAAATACTTTTGTTTCGAAAGAGTCTAGTTTCGAATCGAAAGTGAGTCAAAGGAAAGCACGGGCTGGGAGGTCGTGGTTTTCCCTGGAGGGGCAGGTAAAGGGCAGGGGCGAACGGGGATACGCGCGCCCGTGAGCGCGGTGTAGTGAAGGTGGGGGAGGTGCTGCGAGGGGAGGAGGAGCTGCCAGAGGGAGCGCGAACTGGCTAGCCTGTGTGGGCCGCATCGGCGGCCCATCCGGCTTACTGACTCAGATACGTAAACTTCCCGTCCTTGATAACGCCCATTACGCTCGCACGCTGATCGAGTCCAACGTGATCCTTGGCGCTGGTATTGACCACACCGTTTGGCACGACCAGTTCATGCGCATGCTCCAGCTCGTCGCGCAGCGCGACGCGAAACGCCGGTGTGCCCGGTTG
Source organism: Burkholderia sp. 4M9327F10 (assembly GCF_005503145.1). Lineage (GTDB taxonomy): Bacteria > Pseudomonadota > Gammaproteobacteria > Burkholderiales > Burkholderiaceae > Paraburkholderia. Next base: position 23,251 of record NZ_SCNV01000038.1, read on the forward strand.
CGCCGTCTTCAAGGCCCGCGCCACCGCATCCTGCAGCCTCGGATAGACACCCGCCGCGTCGCCGGCAAACTGCGTGACCGTGCCCGGACCGTATTTCGCCTCATACGCGTTCACGAAGGTGAGCGCCGCCTTCTTCGCGGGATGATCCGCAGGCAGCGTGCGCGCCACCACCACCGGCTGGGTCGGAAACAGCGTCCCTTCGACATCCTTGCCGCCGAGCTTGATGAATTCCGGCGTCGCAATGCCATGCGTCTGATAGATCGGCCCCTTGAAGCCGCGCTCGATCAGCGTGCGCTGCGGCAGCACCGTCGGGGTGCCCGCACCGGCGATCAGGATCGCATCGGGCTTGGCCGCCATCACCTTCAGCACTTGCCCCGTGACGCTCGCATCGGTGCGGTTAAAGCGCTCGGTTGCGACCAGCTGGATATGCCGGAGCGCCGCGAACTTCGAAAACTCGTTGAGCCAGCTTTCGCCGTAGCCGTCCGCAAAGCCGATGAATCCCACCGTCCTGACGTTGTGGTTCGACATGTAGCGCGTCATCACATCGGCCATCGCGCTATCGGTCTGCGCCATCTTGAAGGCCCAGACGCGCTTGCCTTCCTGCGGCTCGACGACGCTCGCCGAGCCGACCAGCGTGATCATCGGCGTCTGGCTTTCCGCGACCGGGTCCAGCGCGGCCATGGCGGCGGGCGTGATATTCGGCCCGACGATCACGTCGACATGGTCTTCGTTGATCAGCTTGTGGATGTTGCGCACCGCCGCGCCCGGGTCCGAGCCGTCGTCCAGAATGATGTAGTCGGCTTTCTGGCCGGCAATCGTGTCCGGCCACATCAGCATGGCGTTCTTGCTGGTAATGCCGATCACGGCGGCAGGACCGGTGCTCGACAGATCGATACCGACTTTCAGGTCGGCGTGCGCAGCCGTGGCCGCAAGCAGTGCCCCGAGCACGGTCATGCCGCGCAGGGTCTTTTTATACGACGTCATCGGAGGTCTCCGTAGCGGGAAGCGGAAATTGAAGCGGTAGGTTTGCGGCACCCCTTATAGCTCATACGATTCGTGTTCGCCCTTGAGGGCCTGTTCGATCAGCTTGCGGTTCATGCTCGGCGAGAGCAGTTCGACGAGCGTATACACATAGCTACGCAGATAGGCCCCCTGTTTGAGTGCGACCCGCGTCACGTTGCTGCCGAACAGGTGGCCGACCGGGATGGCCCGCAGATGGCGGTCGCGCTCGGCGTTAAAGGCGATATCGGCCATGATGCCCACGCCCATGCCCAGTTCGACGTAGGTCTTGATCACATCCGCGTCGATCGCCTCCAGCACGATGTCCGGCGCGAGGCCCCGCAGCCGGAACGCCTCATTGATCTTGGAGCGCCCCGCGAACGCGTTGTCATACGTAATCAGCGGATATTGGGTCAGATCGTCGAGCGACAGCAGCTTGCGGTCGAGCAGCGGGTGGTCCGCCGGCATCACGGCGACGTGGTGCCACTGGAAACACGGCAGCGACACCAGTTCCTTATAGTGGGAGATCGCTTCGGTGGCGATCGCCAGATCGGCCTGGTCGTGGATCACCATCTCGGCCACCTGGGTCGGGCTGCCTTGCAGGATCGAAAGGTGAACCTTCGGAAAACGCTTCTTGAATTCGGCGATGGCGGCCGGAAGTGAGTAGCGCGCCTGGGTGTGCGTGGCCGCGATCACCAGGTTGCCCTGATCCTGTGCCGCATAGTCCTTGCCGACGCGCTTCAGGCTCTCGACCTCCTGCAGGATCTTCTCGACCGAAGCGAGGATAATCCGCCCCGGCTCGGTCAGCGAGCGCACGCGTTTGCCGTGCCGGGTGAAGATTTCGACGCCCAGCTCATCCTCGAGCTCGATGATGGCCTTCGAGACGCCTGGCTGGCTTGTATACAGCGCCTTGGCCGCTTCGGTGAGGTTGAAGTTCTGCCGCACGGCTTCGCGCACGAAGCGGAACTGGTGCAGGTTCATATATAACCTCTGTGCATATCAAAAGAATTTTTTAGTCGTTTGAAATATAAGGGGAGTTTATTACGATTTCCCCATCTTTTTCAATATGGATATCTGTTTTTGTCATTAGGAAATGAGCGGAGGGTCTGAAAGGTTCTGCTCAACCGTGCTGACAAAGGCCGGAATCCTTGCGCGGCGCAACCGGAGCGCGGCGTGTAACGCAAACCTGGGGTCCCCGAATGTACCAATACGATCAGTACGACCAGACCATCGTTGACGAACGCGTGGCGCAATACAGCGACCAGGTTCGGCGCCGGCTGTCTGGCGAATTGAGCGAAGAGGAGTTTCGTCCGCTGCGCCTGCAGAACGGCCTGTACATGCAGCGCCATGCTTACATGCACCGCATTGCGATTCCGTACGGCAACCTGCGCAGCGACCAGATGCGCGTGCTGGCGCAGATCGCGCGTGAGCACGACCGCGGTTATGGCCACTTTTCGACCCGCTCGAACATCCAGTACAACTGGATCAAGCTCGAAGAAACGCCGGAAATCCTGCGCAAGCTCGCAGCGGTGCAGATGCACGGCATTCAGACCTCGGGCAACTGCATCCGCAATATCACCGCCGACCAGTTCGCGGGCGTGGCGCCCGACGAGGTCGTCGATCCGCGTCCGTGGGCCGAAATCCTGCGCCAGTGGTCGACGTTCCACCCCGAATTCGCCTGGTTGCCGCGCAAGTTCAAGATCGCCGTCTCAGGCTCCACGGAAGACCGCGCCGCCGTGCAGATCCACGACCTGGGCGTGTACGTGAAGAAGAACGAGCAGGGCGAACTGGTGGTCGACATCCTGGCCGGTGGCGGCATGGGCCGCACGCCGATCGTCGGCGCGATCATCCGCCGCGATCTGCCGTGGCAGCACCTGCTGACCTATTGCGAAGCCGTGCTGCGCGTGTACAACCGCTACGGCCGCCGCGACAACATCTACAAGGCGCGCATCAAGATTCTGGTGAAGGCCTTGAGCCCGGAGAAGTTCTCGGCGCAGGTGGAAGAAGAGTGGCAGCACCTGAAGGACGGTCCGTCGACGCTCACGCAAGCCGAGCTCGACCGTGTTTCGCAATACTTCCAGCCGCCGCAGTACGAAAAGCTGCCGGATACGGACGCTTCGTTCGAAAAGCATCTGCTGGAAGACCGGGGCTTCGCCCGCTGGGTCGAGCGCAATGTGCGTCCCCACAAGGTGGCGGGTTATGCTTCGGTCACGTTGTCGTTGAAGCCCACGACGATTGCCCCGGGCGACGCCACGGACGCCCAGATGGAAGCCGTGGCCGACTGGGCCGACAAGTACTCGCTCGGCGAGATTCGCGTGTCGCACGAACAGAACCTGATTCTGGCCAACGTGAAGAAGCGCGATCTGTTCGAGCTGTGGGGCGAGGCGAAGGCGCAAGGTTTTGCAACGCCGAATATCGGCCTGCTGACCGACATCATCGCCTGCCCGGGCGGCGATTTCTGCTCGCTGGCCAATGCGAAGTCGATTCCGATCGCGCTGGCGATCCAGGAGCGCTTCAACGATCTGGATTACGTGTATGACCTCGGTGACGTGTCGCTGAACATTTCGGGCTGTATCAATGCCTGCGGCCACCATCACGTCGGCAACATCGGTGTGCTGGGCGTCGATAAGGACGGCTCGGAGTGGTATCAGGTGACGCTCGGCGGCGAGCAGGGCACGGGTGCGAACGGCGCGCAGATCGGCCGAGTGATCGGCCCGTCGTTCGCGGCGGAAGAAATGCCGGACGTGGTGTCGAAGGTGATCGATACGTTCGTGGAGAATCGCCTCGAAGGCGAACGCTTTATCGAAACGTACAACCGCATCGGCATCACCCCGTTCAAGGAACGCGTGTACGCATCGCGTCAACCGGCTCACGCGTAACCGAGACAAAGGATACTGAACAGATGGCTTCTATCATCAAGAACCGCGCGATCGTCAACGATGACTGGACGGTGGTGCGTGCCGCGGAAGACGGCGCGCTGCCCGCAGTGGATGCGTTGCCGGCCGGCAAGATCATCGTGCCGTTGGCGCTGTGGCAGGCTCAGCGCGATGCGTTGACGGCGTCGCGCAGCGCCGCTGAAATCGCAGTGTGGCTCGCGCCCGATAGCGAACCTGCGGAGATCGTCGCCGACTTCGAGCGTGTCGCGCTGATTGCGGTGGACTTCCCGGTGTTCCGCGACGGCCGCGGCTTCAGCATTGCGCGCCTGCTGCGCGAGCGCTATGGCTACAAGGGCGAGATTCGCGCCATTGGCGACGTGCTGCGCGATCAACTGACGTTCATGTTTCGTTGCGGCTTCGACGCATACGCCGTGCGCGCCGACAAGGACATCCACGACGCGCTGAAGGCGTTCGACGAATTCAGCGTGCAGTACCAGGGCGCGGTGGATAACCCGTCGCCGCTGTTCCGCCGCCGTGAAGCCGCCGCGGCTTCCCAGAAGGCGGCGGTATGACTGCCGTTGCTCCTCTGCAGCCCGAACTGGCTGCGAAAGTCGAGCGCCTGGATGCGCTGCTCGATTCGATTGCCGCCCGTCATGACAAGGTGAAGCTCGCCAGCAGCCTCGCAGCCGAAGACATGCTGCTTACGCACGCGATTCTGTCGCGCAAGGTGAAGATCGGCATTTTCTCGCTGAACACCGGCCGCCTGCATGCGGAGACACTCGGCATGCTCGACCGCGTGCATGAGCGCTACGGCTACGCGATCGAGCAGTTTCATCCGCAGGCAGCGGCGGTAGACGAATACGTCGCTTCGCACGGCCTGAACGCGTTTTACGAAAGCATCGACTTGCGCAAGCGCTGCTGCGAGATCCGCAAGGTCGAGCCGCTGAACCGCGCGCTCTCCGACGTCAGCGCCTGGGTGACCGGGCAGCGCCGCGAGCAATCGGTGACGCGTGCCGAACTGCACGAGGAAGAGCATGACGCGGCGCGCGGCATCGCCAAGTTCAATCCGCTCGCGGACTGGACCGAAGCCGATGTGTGGGCCTACCTGAAGGCCTTCGACGTGCCGGTCAATCCGCTGCATGCGCGCGGGTATCCGAGCATCGGCTGCGAGCCGTGTACGCGGGCAATCCGTCCCGGCGAGGATAGCCGGGCAGGGCGCTGGTGGTGGGAGTCGCGCGATACCAAGGAATGTGGCTTGCATATCACCACGATTCCGGTCGCAGTTGTCAGCGAAAGCGCCTCCGCCTGAACACCGAAGCCGATTTTGATTCTCGATAGAATACTTGCGTGACGCGGGCAGTTGCTGGCGGCACGAACTCACGAAGGACCCGAACATGAGCACCACGCTCGATTCCACTGTCAACGCATCGCTCACCACTACGGCGAACCGGATGGATCACCTCGACTGGCTCGAAGCTGAATCGATTCACATTCTGCGCGAGCTGGTCGCCGAATGCAGCAAGCCCGCGTTGCTGTTCTCGGGCGGCAAGGACTCGGTCGTCGTGCTGCATCTCGCCTTGAAGGCTTTCGGCCTCGGCGCGAACCGCAAGACCGTGCTGCCGTTCCCGCTGGTTCATATCGACACCGGCCATAACTATCAGGAAGTGATCGATTTCCGCGACCGCCGTGCCGAGCAGATCGGCGCCGAGCTGGTGGTGGGTCATGTCGAAGATTCGATCAAGCGCGGCACCGTGCGCCTGCGTCGCGAGACCGATTCGCGCAACGCCGCGCAAGCCGTCACGCTGCTCGAAACGATCGCGGAGCACGAGTTCACCGCGCTGATCGGCGGCGCGCGCCGCGACGAAGAAAAGGCCCGTGCGAAAGAACGCATCTTCTCGTTCCGCGACGAGTTCGGCCAATGGGATCCGAAGGCGCAGCGCCCGGAACTGTGGAGCCTGTACAACGCGCGGCTGCACAACGGCGAACACCTGCGCGTGTTCCCGATTTCGAACTGGACCGAACTGGACGTGTGGCAGTACATCGCCCGCGAGCAACTCGAACTGCCGTCGATCTACTACGCGCATCAACGCGAGATCGTGCGCCGCAACGGCCTGCTGGTGCCGGTCACGCCGCTCACACCGATTCGCGAAGGCGAGGCGAGCGAGATTGCGCAAGTGCGCTTCCGCACGGTGGGCGACATTAGCTGCACCTGCCCGGTGGAAAGCGACGCCGACGATCTGGAGAAGATCATCGCCGAAACGGCCGTGACCGAAATCACGGAACGCGGCGCGACGCGGATGGACGACCAGGTCTCTGAAGCCGCGATGGAACAGCGCAAGAAGCAAGGTTATTTCTAAGCACACGAGGGTAGGAACATCATGAGTATTCATCAACCGGAAGACCTCGGCGTGCTGCGTTTCATTACTGCAGGTAGCGTGGATGACGGCAAGAGCACGCTGATCGGGCGGCTCCTGTATGACAGCAAGGCGGTGCTGTCGGACCAGTTGTCGGCGCTCTCGCGTGCGAAGAACAAGCGCACCGTGGGCGACGAAATCGACCTCTCGCTGCTGACTGACGGCCTTGAAGCCGAACGCGAGCAGGGCATCACGATCGACGTGGCCTATCGTTACTTCGCGACCGCGAAGCGCAAGTTCATCATCGCGGATACGCCGGGACACGAGCAGTACACGCGCAACATGGTGACCGGCGCATCGACGGCGCATGCAGCAATCATTCTGGTCGACGCGACGCGCGTGACGTTCGAAGACGGCGTGGCGCAACTGCTGCCGCAGACCAAGCGCCATAGCGCGATCGTCAAACTGCTCGGGCTGCAGCACGTGATTGTGGCGATCAACAAGATGGACCTGGTCGACTACAGCGAAACGCGCTTCAATGAGATCCGCGATGCTTACGTCGAACTCGCGCGTCACCTGGGCTTGACCGATGTGCGCTTCGTGCCGGTATCGGCACTGAAGGGCGACAACATCGTGACGCTGAGCGAACGCATGCCGTGGTACGGCGGCGAACCGCTGCTGGACCTGCTCGAGGCGCTGCCGGTGGACATTCCGACGGGCCAGGCGCTGCGTTTCCCGGTGCAGTGGGTAGCGCGCCAGGACGGCAGCCAGGCGGACGATTTCCGCGGCTACATGGGCCGCATCGAGGCGGGCGAAGTGAAAGTGGGCGACACGATCGTCGTGCTGCCGGCGAACCGCGAAGCGACGGTGGCGGAAATTATCGCCCCAGTGCCGGGCGGCACGGCGCAGGTGGCGCGTGCTTTTGCGGGTCAGACGGTGACGATTCGCCTCGCCGAAGACGTAGACGTATCGCGTGGCGATACCTTCGTGCTGCGCGCGGCGGCGCCGGAACCGGCGAAGAAACTGGAAGCGGACCTGTGCTGGTTCGACGACACGCCGTTGTCGACGCAACGCAAGTATCTGTTGAAGCAGACCACGAACACCGTGTTCGCGCGGATTGGCGCGATCAAGCAGGTGCTGGACGTGCATACGCTGTCGCACGCGACGGACCGTCACGACCTGACGATGAACGACATTGGCCGGGTGGCCTTGACGCTGCAAAAGCCGCTGGTGTGCGATGTGTACGACTCGCACCAGGGCACGGGGGCGTTCGTGCTGATTGACGAGGCGACGCACCACACGGTGGCGGCGGGGATGATCCGGGCATTTTCGGCTTAGGGGTTAGAAGGGTTAGACTCAGGATCTGAAGGTATGGATTGACTGAGAACCCGGCTGAGGAATGGACGCGCGCTTGGGGTATTGCACGAACCGGACGAATGGGGTTGAGGCAAATGGGTAAGGTGTATCTGATCGGTGCCGGGCCAGGGGCCGCGGATCTCATCACGGTTCGGGGCGCGCGGCTTTTGGCCACGGCGGATGTGGTGCTGCACGACGCGCTGGTCGAGCCGGCGATGCTGGAGTATGCGCCGCAGGCGCACAAGATTGCGGTGGGCAAGCGTTGTGGTCAGCTTTCGACGGCGCAGCAGTTCATCAACAAGCAGATTGTGGATGCGGCGCAGGAGCATGGCGTGGTGGTCCGCCTGAAGGGCGGGGACCCGATGTTGTTTGGGCGTGCCGATGAAGAGATGCGGGCGCTCGAGGCTGCTGGGATCGAGTATGAGGTTGTGCCGGGGATTACCGCGGCGCTGGCTAGTGCGGCTGCGTTGAAGCGGTCTTTGACGCTGCGAGGGGTGTCGCGCAGTGTTGCGCTGGCGACGCATAGCCGGGCGGTTGATACTGAGGCGATTCGTGAGCAGGTGAATGCTGATTCGCTCGTGTTTTACATGGGGCGGGATAGTGGGCCGGAGATTGCGCAGGAACTGATTGCTGCTGGGCGTGATGGGTTGACGCCTGTGGCCATTGTCGAAGCCTGTAGCACGGATCGTGAGCGGATGCTCACACTCACGCTTTCTGGGCTCGCTGCTGGTGAGGCTTTGCAGTGGCTTGATGCTTCGCAGCCTAGTCTTCTTATGATTGGGGAGGCGTTTGCTGCGCGGGGTTTGCAGAAGGGTGAGGGTGAGGTGTTGCTGAGCGCGGCGTAGTGGTTTTTTTGCCTGCGGCGGTTTGTGTTTGGTTGTTGTTCCTGGGGTGTTGGCCTTTCCTTGCATTCTTATCGGTCTATTGGCGTTGCCCCTGTGCGGGGCGGCACTTACTTTCTTTGCCGCCGCAAAGAAAGTAAGCAAAGAAAGCGGGCTGCAACCGCTAACTTGTAGTGAGTCATCCCGGTCTGCCACCGGGAACGGCCCAAGACGAGACCCGCTCTCGCACCACCCCCGTTAGTGACACAGCGCTCATCCGCTCCAGCGTCGCGCTGCGCGCCCCGCCGTCGGGTGCACTCCCCTCTGCAAATTCTGTAGTTATTCTAACTGTTTTGGCTTGCCAACTCCCAGTAGCACAGCACCACCGTTATCCTTAACGCACCCGCACCCGCACCCGCACCCGCACCCGCGCAGGAGTGGCGGGTTTACTGCGTAGATGGTGCGCTCCGGGTTTCGCATGCAAACCCCTCCGCGACGCACGAAGTGCGGAGTGGGGTGGATGAGCGCTGTGTCACGAAGGGGGAGTGTGCGAGAGCGGGTCTTGTCTTGGGCCGTTCCCGGTAGCAGACCGGGATGGCTCACTACGGGCTAGCGGTTGCAGCCCGCTTTCTTTGCTTACTTTCTTTGCGGCGGCAAAGAAAGTAAGTGCCGCCCCGCACAGGGGCAACGCCAATAGACCGATAACAAAGCAAGGAAAGGCCAACGCCGCAGGAACACCAACCAAAAAGCAAGGCACCGCAGGCAAAAAACCCCCGACCCGGAAGAGCAAAAAACCCGCTAAACCTGCCGAAGGCAATAAAGCGCCACAGCCTCAAGCACAGAATCATCCTCCCCCACGGCAGTGGAGCAAGAAATCTGGACCCCAGGATGCGCAGCACGACAAACCTCAATGACCGCAGGTAAATCCCGCCGAACATGCCCACCCTGCCCAAAAAACACGGGCACGACAGTAACAGCAGAACACCCCAGAGCAACCTGCTCAGCCACAGCAGTCCCCAAATCCGGTTCCATCAACTCAAGAAACGCCAACGAAACCGGCCCAGCGGCCCCATAACCCGCCCGCAGCTTATCAGCCAAACGGGAAAAAGGCTCCTTCCAGCGAGGATCCCGAGCGCCATGTCCGAACAACACAATCCCATGCAAGGCCATGGCGAACCTCCTAATGCCGGTCGACCCACTTCAACCCGACCAACCCGAGCACGAGATACACCAGCCCAGGCGTAGCCGCAGTCAATGGCGCGGGCCAGGTATTCAACATGCCCATGTGCGAGAACAAGGTGTTGAACAACTGGAAGCTCATCCCCAGCATGATCCCACCGAACACCTTCACCCCCACCACGCCCGCTCGCGTATGCAGATACGCAAACGGCAACGAAAGCACCAGCATCACCAGCACCGCAAACGGATACAGCAGCTTGCGCCACAGCGCAATCTCATACCGTTGCGTGTCCTGATGATTCTGCTGCAAATGCTCGATATAGCGGAACAGGTTGAACATCGACATGTTGTCCGGCGACACCAGCAGCACCGACAAAATCTGCGGCGTCAGTTCCGAGCGCAACGAATACTCCGGCAGCGTAGTCTGGCTCGCGCGGTAAACCGGATTCAGCGCGTCCTTGGGCGTACCCGCCGTCGGCGCCACGTCGAGCAATTGCGTATCCGTCACGTCCTTCAGCAACCAGTGCCCCGGCGGCTGGTACCTGCCGCTTTGCGCAATCCGCACATTCGACAGGCGGAACTTCGAATCGAACTCGTAGATCCGCACGTCGGTAATCGTCGCATCCGGCTGCAGCTTGCCGACGTTCACGAAACGCGTTACCTGCTCGCCATCCGCTCGTGCCGTCAACGTATCCTTCACCCATACGCCCGACTCGAAGTTGGTCGACACCGCCGAACCCAACGCCTCCAGCCGCACCCGCTCAGACAACTGATCCGTATATGGCCCGATCACTTCGCCGATGATGTACGTCAGGATCACCAGCGGAATGCCGATCTTCAGCAGCGAGCGCAGCGCCTGGTTCGTCGCGAGACCCGACACGCGGAAAATCGTGTATTCCGAGTTTGCCGCCATCTGCGCAAACACATAGATGGCGCTGATCAGTGCCGCCACCGGGATGATTTCGTAGAAGCGCGACGGCGTTTGCAGCGCCACCCGTAGCACCGCATATTGGAACTTGTAGTTGCCGTGACCGACCGAGTTCAGTTCGTTGATCAGGTCGAAAAAGAAGAACAGACCCGAAAATGCAAACAGCACAAACAGAAACGTAAGGTAGACCTGACTTGCGAAGTACTTTTCATAAATCCGCATCGGTCAGGCTCCCTGCGACGAACGGCGGAACGTCGCCCGCGAGAACAGCGGCCGGTTGCGCACGCGCAGCCAGAAAATGAACGCCACGATCCCCGCTACGATTACGTGCAGCCCTATCAGGCCAACCGGGAACGACATCTTGCCTTGCTCGATCCATGACTGCACAACGTTCAACAGGTTCGAATACGTCAGATAAATCAGCACCGCCATCACCAGGTTGATGGTGCGGCTGCGCCGCGGATTCTGGTGGGCGAGCGGGATGGCCAGCAGCATCAGGTTGATCGCAATCAGCGGCAGGCCCGCGCGCCATGCAAACTCCGCGAGGTTGTCGCGAGTCGGATTGCGGAACAGTTCGAGTGTCGGCGTGCCGGTGGTGCTGGGCGTGCTGATCACCGGCTGGCTCTGGATTTTCACGCCGTAGCGTTCGAACTCCATGATCCGGAAATCCGGTTTGCCCGGTTCGCCGTCGTAACGGCGGCCGTTCTCGAGCACGACAAAGCGGTCGCCGTTCTTGCTCGTCTCGGTGTGGCCAGTCTTCGACACGACCACGTTGACCTTGCCGTTTTCCGTGCTGGTCACGAAGACGTTCTCGACGTGCGACTGGTCAGGCGTCATCTTCTCGATGAAGAACACCCGGTGGCTCACCGCCGATTCGCGGAACTGGCCCGGCGCCAGCAGCGAGACCTCGTCGCGCTGCTGGAAGCGCGCGCGGATCAGCTTGTTCTGCTGGTTCGACCACGGCCAGCCGACGAACACAAAGAACATGATGAGGATGACGATAGGCGTCGCAAACACGGCGATCGGTTTGATGAAGCGCGTGAGGCTTACGCCCGAGGCCAGCCAGACGACCATTTCCGAGTCTCTGTACCAGCGTGTCAGGACGAACAGGATCGACACGAACAGGGTCGCGACCAGCATGATGGCCAGATAGCCGATCACGGTCAGGCCGATCAGAACCAGCACGTCGCGTGGATCGATCTCCCCGGAGGCGGCGAAGCCGACGATCCGGATCATCATCGTCGTCAGCACGAGCGTGAGGAGAACCATGAACACGGCACCAGCCGTGTACGCGAGTTCGCGCTGGAGGGAGCGTTCAAAGATCATTGTTGATGAAGAGAGTGCGTGCCTTCAGGTGCTCCGGGTTGATCCCGTCAGCCCCGTGCAGCCGCCGCGGGAAAAATAGCGGATAATTGCGGCTTTCATCCTAAGCCCAGATTTTATCCGAGGACAAGCGCGATGGACTTTAGCATAAAAGCCTGTGATTGGAGCAAAGGCTCGTCAAACGGGTTCCTGACTGGGAAGTCCGACTGCATCGTGATCGGCATTTTCGAGTCACAAACGCTGTCGGGTGCCGCACTGGAGATAGATGCGGCCACCAAGGGTCTGCTGACCCGTATCATCAAAGCCGGCGACATGGACGGCAAGAGCGGCACCACCCTGTTCCTGCACGAAGTGTCCGGTATCGGTGCTTCGCGCGTCCTGCTGGTTGGCCTCGGCAAGCAGGATGCCTTCGGCCAGAAAGCCTACGGCGACGCGGTGCGGGCCGCCTGGCGCGCCATTCTGGCCACCAGGATCGTCCAGGTTACCTTCACGCTGGCCCAGTTGCCGGTCCTCGAGCGCTCGTCCGACTGGGGCGTGCGCACGGCCATCCTTGCGCTGCGCGAGCTGTCGTACAAGTTCACGCAGATGAAGAGCAAGCCGGATACCACCCCGAAGGCGCTCAAGCGCATCGTCTTCAGCGTCGACACGGGCGACGAGAAAGCAGCCAAAGTCGCCGCCAAGCAAGGCGCAGCGCTTGCCAACGGCATGGATCTGACGCGCGACCTCGGCAACCTGCCGGGCAACGTCTGCACCCCGGCTTACCTCGCTAACACCGCCAGGAAGCTTGCCAAAGACTGGAAGCTGAAGGTCGAAGTGCTGGGCCAGAAGCAGCTCGAAGCGCTGCGCATGGGTTCATTCCTGTCCGTCACGCGCGGCTCCGTCGAACCGCCCCAGTTCATCGTCCTGCAGTACCAGGGTGCGGCCGCCAAGGCTGCTCCGGTCGTGCTGGTCGGCAAGGGCATCACGTTCGACACCGGCGGCATTTCGCTCAAGCCGGGTGAAGGCATGGACGAGATGAAGTACGACATGCTTGGCGCAGGTTCGGTGCTCGGCACCATACGCGCCGTCGCGGAAATGGGCCTGAAGATCAACCTGGTGGTGATCGTTCCGACCTGCGAGAACATGCCGGCCGGTAACGCCACCAAGCCGGGCGACATCGTCACCAGCATGAAGGGCCTGACGATCGAAGTGCTGAACACCGACGCGGAAGGCCGTCTGATCCTGTGCGACGCGCTGACCTATGCGGAGCGCTTCAAGCCGGCGGCGGTGATCGATGTGGCCACCCTGACCGGCGCTTGCGTGATCGCACTGGGCCATCACAACAGCGGCCTGTTCTCGAAAGACGACGCGCTGGCTGGCGAGTTGCTCGACGCTTCGCGCGAAGCGTCCGATCCGGCATGGCGCATGCCGCTCGACGAGGAATACCACGATCAGTTGAAGTCGAACTTCGCGGACCTCGCCAACATCGGCGGCCGTCCGGGCGGCAGCATCACGGCGGCGTGCTTCCTGTCGCGCTTTACTGAAGAGTATCCGTGGGCCCACCTCGACATCGCCGGCACCGCGTGGAAGAGCGGCGCAGCGAAGGGCGCAACGGGCCGTCCGGTGCCGCTGCTGTCGCAGTTCTTGATCGACCGGGCCGCGGACGGTAGGGCCGCTGACGGTCGGGCCGCGGACGGTCGCGCTGCACAATGACCGATCGCTGTACCGATGCGCCTGCTGAGGCGCTGAGGCGGAGCCGCCGATGACGAGAATCGATTTTCACTCGAACGTCGGCGATTCGCTGCTGTACGCGTGCCGCCTGGTACGCAAGGCGTATCTGGCCGGCCAGCCCACCATTGTGCTGGCCGAGCCGCCGCGGCTGCGCGCGTTCGACGAGCAGCTATGGAGCTTTTCACCGCTTGATTTCGTGCCGCACTGCTACGCCGACAGCCCGCTCGCCGCGCAAACGCCGATCGTGCTGAGCGCTACGCTCGACAACGTGCCGCACTACCAGGTGCTGCTGAATCTGGGCGCCGAGGTGCCGGCGCAGTTCGCGCGCTTCGAAAGATTGCTGGAAGTGGTCGGTAACGCACAAGACGAACTGATTGCGGGCCGTGAACGCTACCGCTTCTACCGCGATCGCGGCTATGCTCTAAACAACTACAAGCAGGGCGGCTAGCGCCGGCGTGCCTTACCCCTCGCTCCTCGCGCGACGGCCGCCAGCCGGCGCCCGTTGGGCTGGGCGGCAGCGGTCCGGCACGTCATCGCCCGATTCATCGACGGAGTCTATTCGTGCCCGATTCGTCCGACACTACTTTCGATACCTCCATCCCGGTTCTGCAGGAAGTCCTCGTGCGGGGCAAGCCCGAGTTCGCGCGCGCCCCCCGGGAATCCGGCGCAGCCGAGGCCCAGGCCGCGGAGCCGGCGGATGGCGTAACCGTGCATGCCGTTACGCCCGCCCAGGTGCAGGCGTTCGAGCTCCCGGAGCAGGCCGCGCCGGCCGAATTGGCCGCGGCACAGGAGCCTGCGCCGTTTGAGCCGGCGACGGCGTTTCACTTTTCCCGTGCACAGGGGGAGCCCGCGGCGCCGGTCACGGAGCTCGACGCCGACGTGCTAGCCGACCGCCTGCGCGGCCGTTTTGCCAGTTATCTGACCGGCGAAGGGCGTGCGGCGATCGAGGCACGTTGCCGTGATGCGCTGCAAGACCACACCACGTGGCTGGTGAACCAGATCACGCGGGAGGTTGCGATGGCGCTGGAGACCGAGATAACCGGCTGGGTGCGGGAGGCGGTTGAAGACGAATTGGCGCGGCGCTCCAAAGAGCATTGAGCCCGTGCAGAGGGGGCACTAAGCAGGCACTGAACGGGCACTAAGCGGGCACGGAGCGCGCCGCTATTTCAGCGTCAGGATCCAGCCGGCGAGGGTGGCGGCCTGGTCGGGCGTGAGTTGGGTGTTAGCGGGCATCGGCACCTGGCCCCATACTCCCGTGCTGCCGTCGATGATCTTGTGTGCGAGATAGGCTTCCGCGTCGGTGCGTGAAGCGTATTTGGCGGCGACGTCATGCAACGCCGGTCCCATGAACGGCCGGTTCACCGAGTGGCAGCTCATGCAGTTTTGCCGCTGCGCGAGAACGAGGCCCGGGGCCGATTCGGCCCGCGCAGGAGCGGGGATCGTGAGGGCTGCCGCAAGCGCCAATGTTGCATACGACATGGATTTCATACTGGTCTCCGTCGGTGCCGGTGCCCGACTTGTGGTGGAGGCATTATAAAAGGAAAGGGGCGCACGGTTTTTCGTGCGCCCCTGTGTGTTTCCGGAGTGACTGGTTTAGCCCGTGATCGCCCCCTTGTTGGCCGGCAGCGCCAGCGCCGAGTACTTGGCCATCACGCCCCGCGTATAACGCGGCTTCGGCTGCTGCCATGCGGCGCGGCGGCGCTCCAGTTCAGCGTCGTCGATGTTCAGTTGCAGCAGCAACTGATGCGCATCAATGGTGATCGAATCGCCTTCCCGCACGAACGCAATCGCGCCGCCCACGAACGCTTCCGGCGCGACGTGGCCCACCACCATGCCCCACGTGCCGCCCGAGAAGCGGCCGTCGGTAATCAGGCCGACGCTTTCACCCAGGCCCTTGCCGATAATCGCCGAAGTCGGCGCAAGCATCTCCGGCATGCCTGGGCCGCCCTTCGGACCGAGATAGCGCAGCACGACCACATCGCCGGCTTTGATCTTGTCGGCGAGAATCGCCTCCAGCGCGCTTTGCTCGTCGTCGAACACGCGTGCGGGTCCCGTGATGACCGGGTTCTTCAGGCCGGTGATCTTGGCGACCGCGCCGTCCGTGGCCAGGTTGCCCTTCAGGATCGCGAGGTGGCCTTCGCGGTACAGCGCCTGTTCAATCGGGAAGATCACCTGCTGGTCGGCGCGCGGTTTGGCCGGCACGTCCTTCAGCTCTTCGCCGATGGTCTTGCCGGTGATCGTGATGCAGTCGCCGTGCAGCAGACCCGCGTCGAGCAGGATCTTCATGACCTGCGGAATGCCGCCGGCCTTGTGCAGATCGGTCGCCACGTACTGGCCCGACGGCTTCAGGTTGCAGAGCACCGGCACTTTCTTGCGCATGCGCTCGAAGTCCTCGATGCTCCATTCCACCTCAGCGGCGTGCGCAATGGCGAGGAAATGCAGCACGGCATTGGTCGAGCCGCCGGTGGCCATGATCACGGCCACGGCGTTTTCGATCGACTTCCTGGTGACGATATCGCGCGGCTTCAGGTCCTTCTTGACCGCCTCCACGAGTACGCGCGCCGATTCCGCCGCCGAATCCACTTTTTCCTGATCCGGATTGGCCATCGTCGACGAGTACAGCAGCGACATGCCCAGTGCCTCGAACGACGAGCTCATCGTATTGGCGGTGTACATGCCGCCGCACGAACCCGTCGACGGGCAGGCGTTCCTTTCGACCCCTTCGAAATCTTCCTGCGACATCCGGCCGGCCGTGAATTCCCCCACCGCTTCGAACGACGACACGATGGTCAGGTCGGTGCCCTTCCAGTTGCCCGGACGGATCGTGCCGCCATACACGTAAATCGCCGGAACGTTGGCGCGCAGGATGCCGATCATGCCGCCCGGCATGTTCTTGTCACAGCCGCCGATCACGACCACGCCGTCCATCCACTGGCCCTGCACGCAGGTTTCCACGCAGTCGGCGATCACTTCGCGCGACACCAGCGAGTACTTCATGCCTTCGGTACCCATCGACATGCCGTCGGAAATCGTCGGCGTGCCGAAGATCTGCGGATTCGCGTCCGCGCCCTTGACGGCGGCGACCGCGGCGTCGGCGAGGCGCTGCAGGCCGGCATTGCACGGCGTGATCGTCGAGTGGCCGTTGGCGATGCCGATCATCGGCTTGTCGAAGTCTTCCTTCTGATAGCCGAGGGCGTAATACATCGAACGGTTCGGCGAGCGCGCGACGCCTTGGGTGATGTTCTTCGAGCGACGGTTGTACGGCATGGGGACTCCTGTGGGTGTGGATCCTGGCACCGGTGCGGCTCACCCAATCCAACTCGGGGGCTCAGGTGCTCTTTGCGAGCTTCCGCTCTGTCCTGACCAGTTTAGGTGGTGGCGCGCCGCCCAAGAATGCAGTTTCGCGATACGCCAGTCCAATATATTATTGATGGTCTACTAGGTCGTAAAAGATATTATTCATGCTGCCTGCCGCACCCGATTTGCGCCAGCTGCGCTATTTCATCGCCGTGGCCGAAGAAAAGCACTTCGGCCACGCCGCGGCGCGCCTGTCGATGACGCAGCCGCCGTTGTCGCAGGCCATCCGCGCGCTGGAGGAGACGCTTGGCGTCGAGCTGTTCGCCCGCACCAAGCGCTCGGTCGAGTTGACCCCGGTCGGTGCTGACCTGTTACCGGAAGTGCGGCGTCTGCTTGCCAGCGCCGAGGGGTTGCGGCCGCTTGCGCAAAGTCTTGCGCGCGGCGAGGCCGGGGTGTTGTCGCTGGCCTTCGTATCGACTGCGGACTATGGGCTGCTGCCCTTGCTGTTGCGTGATTTCGGCACTCGCTATCCGCGCGTGCGGCTGCAACTGACCGAGGCCACCAGCGACGTGCAGATTGACGAACTGGTGGCCGGCCGCATCGACGCCGGCCTCGTGATCGCGCCGCTGCCGCCGCGTCACGCCGCGCAACTGTCATGGCTGCCGATTGCCCGCGAACCGCTGGTGATTGCGATGTCGTCGGAGCTGGCGGCGCGTATCGAAGGGCCGGGCGTCGATGACGGCGCGGCCGCTGTTGCCGAGTGGCGCGACGCACCGGTCAGCCTGCGCGATCTCTCCGACGAGCCGCTTGTGATCTTCCCAAGGCGTCTGGCGCCGGGCTTTTATGACATCATTATGGATTGCTACGGCGTGGCCGGCCTCACGCCGCGCATTGCGCAGGAAGCTATCCAGATGCAGACGATTGTGAGCCTGGTCTCGGCGGGCATGGGTGTCGCACTCGTGCCGCAATCGCTGCGTAACCTGCGCCGCACCGGTGTGGTGTACCGGCCGCTGCGCGAATCGGTGCCCGCCATCGAAACCGGCCTCGTCTGGCGCACTGCGCAGGTGAGCCCGGTGCTGGCCGGCTTTATCGGCATTGTCCGCGCGCATGCGGCCGGCGCCGACGCTGGCGGGGTACGGCCCGCGCGAGGCGAGTGAAAGCTGCGGGGCTTACACTGCGCCTTTTTGCGCGCCGCTGCGAACGCATCGCGCGGTGCGCCGTCCAACGCGAACCCGCTGAGCCTTATCGAAACCGCTTTTTGAACCTGAACTGCCCATAACAACACGATGCACATTCATCCCAATTTCGACCCGATCGCGATTCATCTGGGGCCGCTCGCCGTCCGCTGGTACGGCCTGATGTACCTGGTGGCGTTCATCATGGCGATCGTCGTCGGCCGGCTGCGCCTGCGTTTGCCGTATGTCGCGGCGCAAGGCTGGACCGTCAAGGATATCGACGACATGCTGTTTTACGGCGTGCTCGGCACCATCTTCGGCGGCCGTCTCGGCTACGTGCTGTTCTACAAGGCGGATTACTACTTCGCGCATCCGCTCGACATCTTCAAGGTGTGGGAAGGCGGCATGTCGTTTCATGGCGGCTTTCTCGGCGTCACGCTGGCGATGGTGCTGTTCGCGTATCAACGCAAGCGCTCATGGCTGCAAGTCACCGATTTCGTTGCACCGATGGTGCCCACCGGGCTCGCGGCGGGCCGCCTCGGCAACTTCATCAACGGCGAGCTGTGGGGCCGTGTGACGGATCCGCAAGCACCGTGGGCGATGATGTTCCCGGGCGCCTCGAACGACGACGCGATCTGGCTCACGCGCCACCCCGAGCTGGCCGCGAAATGGCATCTGAACGAGATATTCGCGCAATATCACATGCTGCCGCGTCATCCGTCGGAGCTGTACGAGATCGCGCTCGAAGGCATTACCTTGTTCTTCGTGCTGTGGTTCTTCTCCCGCAAGCCGCGTCCGCTCGGCGCCATTTCGGCGGTGTTCCTGATCGGTTACGGCCTCGCGCGCTTCACGGTGGAATTCGCCCGTGAGCCGGACGACTTCCTCGGCCTGCTGGCGATGGGGCTTTCGATGGGGCAGTGGCTGTCGATGCCGATGATCGTCGCCGGCGTGGGACTGCTGGCATGGGCCTATCGGCGCAAGGGCCGCGAAGCGGTCAAGGCCGTCGGTGCGAACTGATTCGGGCCGCGTTGAAAGAGAAACGCCACGGCATGCCGTGGCGTTTTTTCTGGAGCGGGCTGCCTTGAAGGTCAGGCGACACTCAGGCGCCCGGCCTCCGCACGAGGCGATGCATCGTTACTTCATCTGCACCGAACCCGATACATTCACCGTCACCGTCGAAGTGCCGGCTTCAAGCGGCAGCGGTGCGTTGGCCTTGGACTCGGAGCCCATTGCGCGCGCGCTCATCATCATCACGGGACGCGGCATCACGCCGTTTTGCCCGACGTTCACCTCGCGGATCGAATAGCCGCCATAGCCGAATGCCTGGGCCGCAGCGCTGGCCTGCTTGCGGAACGAGGCGATCGCTTCGCCGGTGAGCTTCTGTTCGGCGGCGCGCTGCGCTTCCGGCGAGAGCGAGAACTGCACGTTGCCGACTTGCATGTTCGACGCCATCTCGCCGGCCAGCTTCGAGGCCGCGGCGAAATCATGCGATTCGAGCACGACTTCGGTCCGGCCGCGCCATGCAGAGATACGGCCGTCGCGATCGGTGGACGGATAGATCGAGAACGAACCGGTGCGGGCGGTTACGCCGCTCACGCCCTTGGCCTGGCGCAGCGCTGCGTCGGCGCGCTGGTTGAGCGTGCTGGTCAGGGCCGACGGATCGTTCGCTTCCTGTTCGTAGAACAGCGTAATGTCCACGACGTCCTGCGGGATCTCGGCACTGGCCTGTGCGTTCAGCGACAGCACGCCGGCCGGCTCCGGCTGGATGACGCCCTGCGCGCGGGCGGCGGCCGAGGCGAAGGCGAACGGTGTGGCGAGAGCCAGGGCGAGTGCGATGGCACGTGCGGCTTTTTGCGTCATTATTAGACTCCTTGCTTGAGCAGGTTATGCGCGATGACTATCTGCGGGCTGCGTGCGGCGGCCCTCATGAGGCCGTCGCGACGTGCAACATGATGCTCGACATCGGGATGGATTGTTCTACCCGATGGCACGCCGCTTGCCTGTGACGCTTGCAGCCCGCGCTTGTGACCCATTTAGGCGCACTCACCCCTGCCTTGGTTCCCCAATTTGACAATTGGCTTGCTGCGACGCGAGGTCACACGAGCGAGTGCATGCTCAACGCCGCGGCGTGGCCCCGCTATGGCTGCAGCTTGTCCGGCGCACCGCACCCGGTTACGCGGTTATACCGTTACGCAAGGCGCCTGGTGATGAAGCGCCACTCGGCTTCGCTAACCGGTGTGATCGACAGCCGGTTGCCTTTGGCGAGCACGCGCATGTCCGCGAGTTCGTCATGCTCGCGTAGCGCGGCAAGCGGAATCAACGGGATTTTCTTCTTGAACACGACGTCGACGAGCACCCAGCGCGGCGACTCAGGCGACGATTTCGGATCGTAGTAAGGGCTTTTCGCGTCGAACTGCGTGGGGTCGGGGTAGGGCGTCGACACCACTTCGGCGAGGCCGGCGATGCCAGGCTCGGGGCAGCTCGAATGATAGAAGAGGACCCCGTCGCCGATTTGCATCATGTCGCGCATGAAGTTGCGTGCCTGATAGTTGCGCACGCCGGTCCACGGCAAGATGTGTTGCGGTGCCTCGGCGAGATGGTCGATGCTTGCTTCGTCCGGTTCGGACTTCATTAGCCAGTAGCGCATGAATCGAATTGAACGTTGAAAAGAAAGAGAAAACGCCGTAAATCAGGGCCTAAAAGCGTAGACGCAGTGTAGACGCAAAAACGTCAACTCAAAAGCATGGGCCAAAGAAAAACGGCACCGGACTCCAGTCCGATGCCGTTTGATAAGGTCCCCGCCTTAGCCGCTAGGCCGGCATCCTGAACCTGAGGTTCAGAATTGGTCGCAGTTAGCAGCACTTCGGGTACATCAGACAGAGTGACGCGCACACCCGTGCTACAAATTTCCGCAACCGTGCACATGGCATTGGTTCAAGGAATATATGACCTTGGCGAACCAGGCAGGGAAGCTAAACTGATTGAATTCAAGCGCTTGATGATCCCTTCGTGAATCTTATGAGGCGGGACCGCTCACAGAGTGAGTCACTGAGCGTGAATTCAAAATTGATCGTACCGCTACTCTAAACCTTTTTACTGCATGCTGTACTGTTGAATCACAGTACCTAGCTGCTCATTCATCTGGTGCATTGTACGCCGGATTTCCTCTGCGGGAAATGCTTCGCCGTGTCGCACGCTCGCTTGCAGCTTAAGCAGTTCCGATGCCAGCGACAACGCAGCCATCACTGCGATGCGATCGACGCCGCGCACATTGCTGTGCGCGCGGATCTTCGACATCTCGGCATCCACGCGTGCCACCGCTTCCAGCAACGCAGCTTCGGTTTCCGGCGAGCAGGCGAGACGATAGGGCTGGCCGAGAATCGATACTTCGATCTGCTTGGTGGTCATGCGTTTTCTCCGTGGCGGGTGACGGCGTTACCGGCCTCTTCTTCCTGTGGCTCAGCGGCGAGCAGGTCGAGCTGATTGTCCGGCTCGTTCTGCGCCCGTGCACGCGGCAATTTTTCGAGGATCGCATTCAGGCGCACCTGAGCGTCGTCGATCTTGGCCGACAGTGCATCGCGTTCCGCTTGCAGCGCGTCGCGCTCGTCGCGCATCTGTGCGAGTTCGGCACGGGTTGCCTCGGCCTCGGCGCGCACTTGCACGAGCTGTGTTTCGAGTGCCTGACGCGCTTCGTTATGACGCTGGCTGATCGCAATCAGCCTGCCGATATTCTGTGAAAGTGTTTCGAGTTCGGTGAGCATGTGCTGCGTCCTCTAAAGACATGGCATTTTAGCGCGGAATGTCGCAGGTTCCGATAATTGTCTCGTTTCGAGACGTAACAGCATCGCTTTGTGCAGACTTCCGCAGCCGAAACGGCTGGAACGTACCCCTCAATCGCGCGTCGATCAGTGTGCAAGCGCACGAAAACTGACCTGCTTGACCTTTCTTGACGGGTTCTCCCACCGCTCCTAAACTTGCCGCACTTTGGCGCCGGCACGCGTTTTTCCTATATCTTCTGCAATGAAAAGCGGGAAACAGGGAGCGGCGCCCGCCGGGCAAAGCTAACCTGTGCTGCCCGCGCATCGTTAAGCAGGTGCTTCGTCATGCAGACAAGGCTGGCGTGTGGCTCAAATGCGAAGCCGCGAGTGTGCCATTGCGGGCGTGCCGTGGGAAGGCGAAGCGCGGCGCCACGACTCCTATCCCTGCCGCGACGGGGCAAACAGTTACTATCTGGGCTATTGCCTGAATCTCCCCCGAACGCCAGATAATAACCACCGCGAGCTATTCGGACTCGTTGCGCGCGCTACCACGTCAGGATGTCGTTGTTCACGGCCGCAAAAATCCAGAGTCTGTCGAACACTATGAGCTGGCCTATACCTACAACCTGCCGCGTCGCGGCACCCGCGTCCTGCTGGCGGGGCAGCATCAATGGCGCCGGGCTCGCCGTGCCGGGGCTGCACAGATGAATCGCCTGTCCGTGCGTCCGGTGCGCCGTCTGCCGCTCATGCACGCGAAGCGCGCCGCGGCGATCTGGTGCGTGCTCGCGGTGCTGGCGCTCGCCGTGCTGATCGCGTCGCTGGCGCTCGGCAGTGTGCCGCTTGCGCCGGCCCGTGTGTTGGCCGCGCTGCTGCCGCTGCCTGGGCATGGCGGCGCGCCCGCTGATCTCGCTGGCGAGATTGTGCGTTCACTGCGTCTGCCGCGTGCGTTGGCCGGTTTTGCATGCGGCGCGTTGCTGGCGGTGGCCGGTGCGCTGCTGCAGGTGTTGCTGCGCAATCCGCTGGCCGAGCCGTATGTGCTGGGCGTATCCGGCGGGGCCGCGAGTCTCGCGTTGCTTGCGATGATGGCCGGTTGCGCGTGGTGGCTCGTCGATGCGAGTGCGTTCGCCGGTGCCTTCGTGTCGATTCTGCTGGTGCTGGGTCTCGCGCGCCGTGAATTGTGGCGTGGCGAGCCGCAGGACACCTCGCCGCGTCTGCTGTTGACCGGGGCGGTGATCGCGGCCGGATGGGGCGCGCTGATCACCTTGCTGTTGACGCTCGCGCCGGATAACCGCTTGCGCGGCATGCTGTTCTGGCTGACCGGCGATCTGAACGGCGTCGGTGTTCCGTGGCTCGCGCTCGCGGCGCTCGCGGCCGTGCTGGTGGCGATCGTGCCTGCCGCGCCGCAGCTCAACGTACTGTTGCGCGGCGATGCCGCGGCCCAGGCGCTGGGCGTTTCCGTCATGCGTCTGCGGTTGCGGGTCTATCTGGTCGCCTCGCTCGCAGCCGCGGCAGCCGTGACAACGGGTGGCACGATCGGCTTCGTGGGCCTGGTGGTGCCGCACGCCTTGCGGCTTGCGTTTGGCAACGATCAGCGCATGCTGTTGCCGGCCGCCGCGCTCGGCGGCGGCGTGGCGGTGATGGGCGCAGACCTTGTCGCGCGCACGGTGGTTGCGCCCGCACAATTACCGGTGGGCGTGATCACGGCGCTGATCGGCGTGCCGGTGTTCCTGTGGATGCTCTTGCGCAGACCGCGATGACGACACGCACGCTACCGGGGGTGACGCATGACTCGATTACCCCGCCCGCCACGCTGAGCGTGCAGCACCTGACGCTGCGCGCGGGCGCGCGCACGCTGCTCGATCGTTTCACGCACACGTTCTATCCGGGCGAGGTCTGGTGCATCGCCGGGCCGAACGGCGCGGGCAAGACCACCTTGATCTCGGCGCTGGCCGGGCTCTTGCTGCCCGCGGCGGGCCACGTGGAACTGGACGGCGTGCGTGTGCCGGACTGGCCTTCCGCATCGCTGGCGCGCCGCCGTGCGCTGATGCCGCAAAGCGCACACGACGCTTTCAGCGCGAGCGTACTCGACATTGTGATGCTGAACCGCTTTCCGCACCTCACAGGATGGGGATGGGAGCGCCCGGCTGATCGCGCCGCTGCGCATGCCGCGCTCGACCTGCTTGGCCTGAGCGCGTTTGCCACGCGTGATGTGTTGTCGCTCTCGGGCGGCGAGCGGCAACGCGTGGCGCTCGCCGCCGTGCTATGCCAGGAGGCGCCGCTTTTGCTGCTCGACGAACCGTTGTCGCATCTCGACCTGCATCACCAGATCGGCTGCCTTGAGGCATTGACTGGTTGGGCGGTCGAGCCGAAGCGTACAGTAGTGTTTTCGTGCCACGACCTGAACCTCGCGCGGCGTTTTGCAACTCATGCGCTGCTGCTGGATGGCGCAGGCTCCGCATTCGCAGGTCCGGTGCGCGAAGTGTTGACGCCGACGCTGGCGAGCCGTGCCTTCGGCTATCCGCTGATCCTCCTGCAGGATGGCGGCCACGAAGCGCTGATCCCCGCGCCGCGGCCGCAGACCGCGCAGGGCGAGGCGGCAGGGCCGTCTTCATGAAGCACGCTGCAGACTCTTTCTTTCACTCGAACATCTATGACTTCGTCACTTGCTTTGCCCGTTGTCGAACCGCTTGATCAGACGCTGCGCAATACCCTGCAGCATCTGATCGATACGAAAACCAAGCCGCCTGGCAGCCTCGGGCGGCTCGAAACGCTGGCGCGGCAGATGGGCATGATCCAGCGGACGACTCGTCCCACGGTGCAGCGTCCGGCCATGATCGTCTTTGCGGGCGATCATGGCATTGCCGCGGAAGGCGTGAGCCCATATCCGCAGGCCGTGACCGCGCAGATGGTGGCAAATTTTCTGGCGGGCGGGGCGGCTATCAATGCGCTGAGCCGCGTGGCCGATATGACGCTCGAAGTGGTCAACGCGGGCATTGCGACGCCGTTGCCGGCGACCGAGGGGCTGGTCGATATTCCGGTTGCCGCGGGCACGCGTAATTTCGCCCATGAACCTGCCATGACGCGCGACCAGGCGCTCGCCGCGATGCGCGCCGGGGCAGAGCGCGTGCGTCGCCATGCGGCGCTCGGCACCAACGTGATCGGCTTTGGCGAGATGGGGATTGCCAATACGTCGGCGGCCGCGTGTCTGATGAGCCGGTTGTGCGGCGTGCCGATCGACGAATGCGTCGGACGCGGCACGGGTCTCGACAATGCCGGGCTCGCGAAGAAACGCAATGTGCTGGCCACGGCCCTGGCGCATCACGCACCCAGTGCCGATCCGCTGGTTGTGCTCGCAACCTTCGGCGGATTCGAAATCGCCATGATGGCCGGCGCCTATCTCGCCGCAGCCGAGGCACGCATGACGATTCTCGTCGACGGCTTTATCGCCACCTCCGCGCTGCTGGTGGCCGACACGCTGGAGCCGAACGTGCGGGAATACTGCGTGTTCGCGCATGCTTCGAATGAGGCCGGGCATCGCCGCATGCTCGACCATTTCGGCGGCATCCCGCTGCTCGCGCTCGACATGCGCCTCGGCGAAGGCACCGGTGCAGCACTGGCGGTGCCCTTGCTGCGCGCGGCAGCGGCGTTCCTCAACGAGATGGCCAGCTTCGAATCGGCCGGGGTCGCGGATCGCGATGCTTAAGCGGCTCGCAGGCCGGGTCACAGGTCGGCTCGCGGGTCGGCTCGCAGGTCAGCTCACAGGCGCCGCACGCCGATGAATCCGCTGATGGAGTTGCGCTACTTCTTCACGGCGCTCGGCTATTTCACCCGCGTGCCGGTGCCGCGCTGGGTCGGCTATGAGCCGCACTATCTGAATGCCGCGGCGCGCTATTTCCCGCTCGTTGGGGTGCTGGTGGGCGGCCTTGCTGCGCTCGTTTATCTGGCGGCCTTGCATGTGTTTCCGCCGGGCGTGGCGGTGCTGTTGTCGATGGCTGCTACCTTGCTCGTCACCGGTGCGTTTCATGAGGACGGCCTGGCGGATTGCTGTGATGCGTTCGGTGGCGCCTATACGCGCGAGGACGTGCTGCGCATCATGCATGACTCGCGCATCGGTGCGTTCGGCGCGATTGCGCTGATGATTGCGTTGGCGCTGAAGTGGCAGACGCTTGCGGCCCTGCCGCCGCTGCGCGCCGCGGGACTGATGATTGCGGCGCACGCCGCGAGCCGCACGGCTGCCATCAGCTATCTGGTCACGCTCGATTACGTGCGCGCCGAAGGCAAGGCCAAGCCGGTCGCGCAACGCCTTAGCGGCGCGGCGTTTGCGCTGGCGGCGCTGTTCGGTCTGCCGGCGCTGTTCTGGCCGGACTGGCGTTTTGGCTGCGCGGCGCTCATGCTGCTAGTTGTGCTTCGGTTGGCCATGGGCCGCTATTTCCTCAGACGCATTGGCGGCTATACCGGAGATTGCCTGGGCTTTGCACAGCAGATCTTCGAACTGGCTGTCTATCTGTTGGGGCTGGCATGGATCTCGTCCTGATTCGTCATCCGGCGGTCGCTGTCGAAGCGGGTGTCTGTTATGGGCACAGTGATGTCGCGCTTGCCGCCGACCCCGAGGAGTCAGCGACGGCGCTTGCCATGCGCCTTGCTACCTTGCAGGTGCCGCCGCCGCGCGTGCTGCTGGCGAGTCCGTTGCTGCGCTGTGCCTCGGTGGCTGCGGCGCTGGCGGGGAGTTTCGGTTGCGCCCACAGTCTCGACGAGCGCCTGAAGGAAATGGATTTCGGCGCATGGGAGCAACAGCGCTGGGACGCGATCGATCGCGCCCTGCTCGATGAATGGGCGGCGAATTTCGATCACGCCCGTGCCCATGGCGGCGAGAGCGTCGCGCAGTTTGCGGCCAGGGTGCAGGCGTGGCTCGACGCGTTTGCGCAGACACGCGAATGCTCGCCGGCGTATGTGGTGACGCATGCCGGCGTGATACGGGTGATCGCCGCGCTGCTGCTCGGCGTGCCGGTGGCGCGCGCGACCCAGTGGTCGCTCGAGATGGCCGGTGTGGTGTGGCTGCGGCGTGACGATGAGCGGCAAGTCTGGTCGCTGGTGCGATGGAATGCCTGAGCGGCTGGCGCGGCCGGCTGGTTTCAACTGCGCTTGATGTGAGCCTGGCGTGCCCCTCGCCCTCACTGTGCACCGGCCGGTCTGCGCGAGCGCGCTACTTCCAGGTCCTCACACAACTGTGCTGCGCCTTGCGCGATCCGTGGCGCGGGACGGTCGATCAGATCGCCGTCAATCGCGAACAGGTTGCTGCGCGCCACCGCCGTGAGGTTCGGCCAGGCGCGCCATGCGTCGAGCTTGGCGAGCGGCGCATCGGGCTGGGTGGCGCCCGCCGATGCCGTCACGATCGCCTCGGGATTGGCCGCCAGCACCGCCTCGGTCGAGACTGTCGGCACCAGCGGTGCGAGCTTCGCAAACACATTGCGGCCGCCGCATAGCGTGATCACGTCGCTGACCATATGCGTACCGTTGAGCGTCATCAACGGCTGATCCCATACCTGATAGAACACGCTGACAGGCGGCCGGTCCGCATAGCGTGCGCGCAGCCGCGCGATGTCCTCGCGGTATGACTTCGCGGCGGCATCTGCGGTGTCCGGCGTGCCGAGCAGCGTGCCGAGCCGGGTCAGAGTCACGGCGACGTCATCGAGTTGATGCGGTTCGCTAAAGAAGAGCGGGATGTGCAATTCGCGCAAGCGTTCAAGTTGCGACTGCGCATTGCCGTGCCGCCAGACCACGATCAGATCCGGCTTCAGCGCGACGATGCGCTCGAGGTCGAGCGCCTTGTTGTCGCCCACGCGCGGCACTTGCCTTGCTGCGGGCGGATAGTCGCTGTACGACACGGCTCCCACCAGCTTTGCGCCGCCGCCCGCTGCGTAGATCAGCTCGGTCACGTGCGGCGCAAGGCTGATCACGCGTTGCGCCGGAGCGGCGAGCGTGACGGTAGCGCCGGTGTCGTCGGTCGCGCTGACTGTGGCCTGTGCGGACGGCGCCAAAATGCAGGCGACGAGCGTGGCGCAGATCAGCGAGACGAAACGTGAGAGTCGGGTCATGGGGCTGGGCGACGAGTGGGTGGGCGGTAGAGGCTGGTAGAGGGCGGTTGGGAGGTGAACTTCGCCTCAGCCAGGTTGTGCAGCACGCAGGGCGCTCATGCTTTCGCGCAGACCTTGCCCGAAGCGCTGCCATTCCAGCTCGGACCCGGGCAGCCCGAAACGCACGCTTGCCGGGGCGGCAAACAAGCGTGTCCAGATGCCGCGCAAGGCCAGTTGATGATGTAACGCGGCGGCGCGCGGATCGTCGGTCCACGCAAACAGTGGCGTACTGTGCAGCGAAAATCGTTGCGCTTGCAACAGTTCGTTCAGGCGCGCGCTGTCGGCTTCAAGCTGGGTCCGCATCCGGGTTTGCCATGCGAGATCCTTGAACGCTGCGCTCACGGCATGGCGAGCGGGACCGCTGACAGTCCATGCACCGAGTCTCTCGCGCAGGCCGTCGAGCAACGCCGGGTCGCCCAGCACGAAACCTGCGCGCACGCCGGCGAGGCCGAAGAACTTACCCGGCGAACGCAGCACGACTAGCCCCGGGCGATCTGTGTAGCCAGTCAGCGATGCCGTAGGCAGCGCATCGGCAAACGCCTCGTCGACCACCAGCGTGCCGCCGCGCTTCGCCAGTTGCGCGTGCCATTGCAGAAGTCTTTCGGCGCCCAGATGATCCGCAGTCGGGTTGTTCGGATTGACGACAACTGCGTGCGTGACGTCGTCGGGCAGCACGTCGCATGCCACGTCGAGCGGCGCGATCCGATGACCGGCCCGTTCGAACGCAGGCGCATATTCGCTATAGGTGAGTGGGGCGATGGCGATGGTCGCACGCGGCAACAGCAAAGGCAGCGTGCGGATCGCCGCCTGGCTGCCTGCAACCGGCAGCACATGCTGCGTAGTGGGTGCGCCGTAGTAGCCCGCAGCGCACGCGGCAAAACCGTCACCCTCGTCGGGCAGGCGGCGCCAGGCCTCGGCGGGCATCGGCGGCACCGGATAGCCGTGCGGATTGATACCGGTCGAGAGGTCGAGCCACTGCGCGTAGGGAATACCGTAGCGCTGCGCCGCTTCATGCAGGTTGCCGCCGTGGACGATGGGATCAGCCATGGAACGGGACGCTCAACAAGGCGAGCACGATGAGCGCTGCGAGCCACAGGATCACCGTGCGTTCCACCAACTGCAGCGCCGCGACGATATGCGTCGTGCTGGCGGTTTGTCCGGCGCCTAGCGTGGGGCGCGTTTCGATGGCGCCGTGATACACCGCCGCGCCGCCAAGCAGCACGTTCAGGCTGCCGGCGCCGGATGCCATGACCGGCCCCGCGTTGGGGCTATCCCAGCGGGGCGCCTGCTCGCGCCAGCAGCGCCACGCGGTGCGCGTGTCGCCGAGCAGCGCGTAACTTGCCGCCGTCAGGCGGGCGGGAATCCAGTTCAGCACGTCGTCGAAGCGGGCGGCGGCCCAGCCGAAGCGCAGATAACGCGGCGTCCGATAGCCCCACATGGCGTCGAGCGTATTGGCGAGGCGAAACGCCAGCGCACCCGGACCACCCGCTATGGCGAACCAGAACAGCGCGCCGAAGATCGCATCGTTGCCGTTTTCGAGCGCCGATTCGATCGCGGCGCGCGCGAGCGCGGCCTCGTCGGCATGGGCCGTCTCGCGCGAGACGATGCGCGCTGTCAGCAGTCGCGCTTCGGCGAGATTGCGCTGGGCGAGCGCGCGGGCGATCGGCGCAATGTGATCGTTGAGGCTGCGCGCGCCGAGCGCGAACCACAGCAGCAGGACATGCACGGCGCAGGCCAGCAGGAACGGCAGCGTGGCAACCAGCCACGCGGCGATCAGCACCGGCGGCAGCACGGCGAGCGCCCATGCGGCGATGCCGAGCAGGCGTCCGCGCTGTCCGGTGTTCAGGCGTGCTTCGATCAACATGGCGAGTTTGCCGAAGCCGACCAGAGGATGAGCGGTGCGTGGCTCGCCGAACCAGCGGTCAACTGCGACGCCGGCCGTCGCCAGGGTGGCGATCAAGGGCAAGGACAGCATGACTAGCGGCTCGCGGACTTGAGTGCCAGCGGCAGGCCCGCGACCATCATCGTGACCTGGGTGCTCAATGCGGCGATGCGCTGGTTGAGACGCCCGAGTTCGTCGACGTACAGGCGCGTCGCCGCACCGAGCGGCACAACGCCCAGGCCGATCTCGTTGCTGACGACGATGATCTTGCCCTGGGCCGCGCCGAGCGCAGCCTCGAACGCGGCGAAGCGCGCGAGGTAGCCGTCGCTGGGTGCTGTGCCTTCCGGCGGGCACAGCAGGTTGGCGAGCCACAGCGTCAGGCAGTCGATCAGGATGCAATGGCCGGGCGCGTCCGCTTGCGCGACGGCGCCGGCGAGGTCCACCGAGGCTTCGAGCAATTGCCAGTGTGCCGGCCGCCGCGCCCGATGATGGGCGATGCGTGTGGCGAATTCCTCGTCGTCCCCGCGCTGCGCCGTGGCGATATAGGTGACGGGCCGCGTGCTGTCGCTCGCAAGCTGTTCGGCGTGCAGGCTCTTGCCGGAGCGGGCGCCGCCGAGAACGAAGGTGAGGTCGCGGGGAGTCATCGCGTGATTGTACCGGGGCAATGGGATAATGCCGGCTTCGATCAACCGGCCCGGCCTTGCGTTTCATGACGACGGTAGAGACTTCAAATTTGCCTGAGGGCGGGCGCGTCCCTGACCCGGTACGCGTGCCGCGCGGCACGCTGATGATCCAGGGGACCACCTCCGATGCGGGCAAGAGCACACTGGTCGCCGGCCTGTGCCGCCTCGCGCGGCGCGCCGGCGTGCGGGTCGCGCCGTTCAAGCCGCAGAACATGGCGCTCAACAGCGCGGTGACCATCGACGGCGGCGAGATCGGCCGCGCCCAGGCCTTGCAGGCGTTGGCGGCGGGCATCGCAGCCCACACCGATCTGAACCCGGTGCTGCTCAAGCCAACCAGCGACCGCGGCGCCCAGGTGATCATCCACGGCAAGGCGCGCATGAATCTCGATGCCCGCGCTTATCACGACTACAAACCGGTCGCCTTCGAAGCCGTGCTGGCGTCATACGCGCGCCTGCAGGCGGGCTACGACACGATCTTCGTGGAAGGGGCGGGCAGTCCCGCCGAGATCAACCTGCGCGAGCGCGATATCGCCAACATGGGTTTTGCCGAAGCGGTGGATTGTCCGGTCGTGCTGGTGGCGGATATTGATCGCGGCGGCGTGTTCGCCCATCTGACCGGCACGCTGGCCTGTTTGTCGGCGAGCGAGCAGGCACGCGTGCGCGGTTTCATCATCAACCGGTTTCGCGGGGATATCAGCCTGCTCAAGCCTGGACTCGACTGGCTCGAAGCGCGGACCGGCAAACCGGTGCTCGGCGTGGTGCCGTATCTGCACGGCCTCACGCTCGATGCCGAAGACATGCTGCCGCGCGAACTGCGCGCCGCGCAGGCGGCCGGCGCCGAGGCGCGCACGGCCTTGCGCGTGGTCGTGCCGGTGCTGCCGCATATCAGCAACCACACCGATTTCGACGCGCTGCGTGCCCATCCGCAGGTGGATTTTCACTACGTGCGCAGCGGCACGCCGCCCCCGCCCGCCGACTTGATCATCCTGCCAGGCTCGAAGAACGTGCAGGGCGATCTGGCGTTTCTGCGCGCGCAGGGTTGGGATCAGGTGCTGCAGCGTCATTTGCGCTACGGCGGCAAGGTGATCGGCATTTGCGGCGGCATGCAGATGCTCGGGCGCGAAGTGGCCGATCCGCATGGCGTCGAAGGGGCGCCGGGAAGCGTCGCGGGGCTCGGCTGGCTCGATTATTCGACCACCTTGACGCGCGAGAAGACACTCAAGAACGTGACGGGTTGGCTAGCGTTGCCGGGTGCGGCGGATGCGGCCGGTTACGAGATTCATATGGGCGAAACCGAAGGCCCGGCGCTCGCTGCGCCGGCGTTGCGACTGGTCTCGCCGGAGGGCGGAGAGCGGCCGGACGGGGCGCTATCGCCGGATGGGCAAATCCTCGCTACCTACGTGCACAGTCTGTTCGATACGCCTTCGGCTTGTGCCGCGCTGCTGGAATGGGCCGGCTTGAGCGATGCCGGGACGATCGACTACCCGGCGCTGCGTGAAGCCTCGCTGGACCGGCTTGCCGATACGTTGGCCGAGCATCTCGACCTGACGAGGCTGTTTGCGGCGATCGGTTGATTCTTGGACTTGCCAAACCGGCCGGAATGGTGGCTGATTCATTCCTGCCAGGAAATAATCTAAGCCGGAATGGCGGTTTTTCTCATTCCATGGTTCGAATACAGTCCGGTCTATCGGCGGCGCGCGGGCGTCGTCCCTCCAACTGACAAGGACTCTTGATGAACTCGAACCGTTCGGCCGATTTTGCCGCCACGCTCCTGCGCGTTGCGCTAGGCGTCTTGTATCTCGCGCACAGCCTGCAGAAGATTTTTGTTTTCACACTGCCGGGTACGGCGCACTTCTTTGAATCGCTTGGTTTGCCGGGCTGGCTTGGTTATCTGACGGCTTTTGTCGAACTGGCGGGCGGGATCGCACTGCTGCTCGGCGTGCAGGTTCGCTGGGTTGCGCTGGTGCTGCTGCCGTTCATGCTCGGCGCGATGTCGGCTCACCTGCATAACGGCTGGGGTTTCGCCTCGCCGAACGGTGGCTGGGAATATCCGGCCTTCTGGGCGGTGACGCTGGTGGTGCAGTCGCTGCTGGGCGGTGGTGTGGGCGCGCTGAGCGGGGCGAAGGCGCCGCGGGCGGTGGCGGCTTGAGGTAAGAGTCGGCGCGTATCTGAGATTGAAAACCCCTGCGGACGTGTGCCGAAGGGGCTTGTCGCTTTACCAACGTGCTGCCGGCCGCAATTCTTCGATGACGGACATCGTCATGGGCATGGACCGGCGGGTCTCTTCCAATTCCCGGGCAAAAGCTTTGCGGTCCCAGCCTGCCGCGCGGATATAAATACTGCCGTCAACCGTCAGATTCGCTCTTAACTGGTCGCCTTGCCGGATGCCGAGGTGGCGCAAGTAGACGGCGGGAATGCGCAATGCAAGATTATTCCCGCACTTTTGGATCTTTAGCTTCATCGAGTCCTGACGGATATCCGTTTTCTTTCATATTCATTTCGGAATTACCGGACAACGCTGTATTTTAGACAGCAACCGCTGTCCAATCTACAGCGCTTCGCCCCCAACCCTCACACCAGCACCATCTGCGTACACCGGAACAGCGCAATCGTCTTGCCGTTCGGATCGAACACGGTGGCGTCCCATACTTGCGTGGTCCGTCCCAGATGCACGCCCTTGGCGACCGCGCGAATCGTCCCTTCGACGCAAGTGCCGAGAAAATTGCTCTTCAGCTCGATTGTCGTGAAACTGCGTGCCGTCTCCGGAAGATGGGCGATACACGCGTAGCCGCACGCGGTGTCGGCCAGACCGATCACGGTGGCTGCATGCAGAAAGCCATTGGGCGCCAGCAACTCGCGCCGCACGGTCAGCTCCGCCGTCAGCGAACCCTGTTCGAGCGCAACCACACGCACACCCAGCAGTTCCGGCAAGGTGCCTTGCTGGCGCTTCTGAAGGGCGTCGATTGTGCAGTCCGCGCGTAGTTTGCTCATGATATTTCGCTCCTTTTTGTAAGAATGGCGCTCCAAAAGCCCCTTCAGGGCTTCGACCCGGCCAGATTTGTCGATATTATCAACGGCTGGATCGACACGGTCGACGCAATATCAGACTAGAGGCGGCAAACCGGCTGGCGGCGCCAGCCATCTTCCCGGGAGTATTCATGACGGTAATCGTGGTGGCCAATCCGAAGGGCGGCGTGGGTAAGAGCACGCTATCGACCAATCTGGCCGGCTATTTCGCGGCGGCAGGCGAGTGGGTCGCGCTGGCGGATCTGGACAAGCAGCATTCGGCCCACGCGTGGCTCGAACTGCGGCCCGCCACGCTGCCGCCGATCGAAGTCTGGGAAGTGGACCAGGAAACGCCCGTGAAGCCGCCCAAAGGGCTGGAGCACGCCGTAATCGATACGCCGGCGGGGCTGCATGGCAACCGGCTCGGCATTGCGCTGGATCTGGCGGACAAGGTGATCGTGCCGCTCCAGCCGTCGCTGTTCGATATTCTCGCCACTCAGGAATTTCTCGAGCGGCTCGCCAAAGAGAAGGCGGTGCGAAAGGGAAACATCGAAATCGGCGTGGTGGGCATGCGGGTGGATGCGCGCACGCGCTCGGCCGAGCAACTGCACCGCTTTGTCGAGGGACTGAAGCTGCCGGTACTGGGCTTCCTGCGTGACACGCAGAACTATGTGCAGCTAGCCGCGCACGGCCTGACGCTGTGGGATGTGGCGAAGAGCCGGGTCGAAAAGGATCTGGAGCAGTGGCAGCCGATCATCGACTGGCTCGAACGCAAGCCTAAGGCTTAAGCGGGACAGCGGGCGCCGCCCCATGACGTGCGGCGGCGCTTCATGCGGTTTCGGGTGAGCCGCCTGTCTGGCCGGCGCCCCACCGCGCCTCAGGTTTTCAGGTCCAGCTCTGGGTCGGCACGTGGTCGCGGCTGCCCTTGATCTTGTTGTTATCGTCGACGAACACCAGATCCGGTTTCCAGCCTGCCTTCAGCTCGGCCTCTTCCACCGTCGCAAATGCCGCGATGATCACCAGATCGCCCAGTTGTGCACGCCGCGCCGCCGAGCCGTTCAGCGAAATCATGCCGCTGCCGCGCTCACCCTTGATCGCGTAGGTCGAGAAGCGCTCGCCGTTATTGATATTCCAGATGTCGATGCGTTCGTTCTCGACGATATTCGCGGCTTCCAGCAGATCCTCGTCGATCGCGCACGAGCCTTCGTAGTGCAGCTCGCAGTGCGTGACGGCGACGCGATGAATCTTCGATTTCAGCATGTGGCGTTGCATGACCGTTCCCTATGAGTCCTTTTTTGGGGTGTTTGGGGTGTTGTGGCGCGCTCCTGACCGGTCAGGAGCGTCAGATTTCGAGGTTGTCGATGAGGCGCGTGGCGCCCAGCTTGGCCGCGGCAAGCACGACGAGCGGTGCGTCGGTGTCCTGCGCGGTGGGCGGCAGCAGGTTCGAGCGCTTGCGCACGGCGATGTAGTCGGGCTGCCAGCCGCGAGCGGCGAGCGCGGCCATGGCTTCGCGCTCGATGGCCGCGAAATCGCGATTGCCGGCCAGTACGGCGTCACGCACCCGGTTCAGCTCGGCCGCGAGTTTCGGCGCTTCGGCGCGCTCGGCCGCCTGCAGGTAGCGGTTGCGCGAGCTGAGTGCGAGGCCGTCGGTGTCGCGCACGGTTTCGGCGGCGACGATTTCGGTCGGCAACGCGAACTGCTGGCACATCTGCCGCACGATCATCAACTGCTGGTAGTCCTTCTTGCCGAACACCGCGACGCGCGGCTGGACGCACGACATCAGCTTCATCACCACCGTACACACGCCCTGGAAGAAGCCCGGGCGGAACTCGCCTTCGAGGATGTCGCCCAGATCGTGCGGCGGATGCACGCGGTATTCCTGCGGCTCCGGATACAGGTCGCGCTCGGTCGGCGCGAACAGCACGTAGACGTTTTCCTTTTGCAGCTTCTCGATATCGGCTTCGAGCGTGCGCGGATACTTGTCGAAATCCTCGTTCGGCCCGAATTGCAAACGGTTGACGAAAATGCTCGCCACCACCGGGTCGCCGTGCTGGCGCGCGAGGCGCATCAACGAAAGATGGCCCTCGTGCAGATTGCCCATCGTCGGGACGAACGCAGTGCGGTTCTGGCCGCGCAACTGGTCGCGCAATTCGTGGATCGAGCTGATGACTTTCATGATCGGACGGTGTTTTCCTCGCGCGGTGCGGGGCCTCGGCGGGCACAGAAATGGTGCATGCCGCCCCATTTGGCCCGTCAGGCTCCCGTCCCGGTGATGACTGGTTCGGAGCGCGGGATTGTAGTGGATTTGTGACCTGGGCGCACCGAAACGAGGCGTGCCTCTAGCGTGCGCTCAAACCGGCAGTTCAGGCTGGTAACCCGGGAGGGCAGCTCAGGCCGGCAAATAAGCGAGCCGCACGTAGATCGGCGCGAACGGTTCGGCCTGGGTGATCTCGATCAGCGATTCGCGCGACAGTTCCAGCATGGCAATGAAGTTGACCACCACCACCGGCACGCCGCGCGAGACGTCGAACAGCTCCGAGAATTCCATGAAGCGCGCATTCTGCAGGCGGCGCAGGATCACGCTCATATGTTCGCGCACGGACAGCTCTTCACGCGAAATCCTGTGGTGCTGCACGAGCTTGGCGCGCTTGATCACGTCCGCCCATGCGGCGCGCAGGTCTTCGCTGTTCACGTCCGGGAAACGGGGCGTGATGCTTTGCTCGATATAGACGTCGGCGCGCAGGAAGTCGCGGCCCAGTTGCGGCAAGTGGTCGATGCGCTGCGCGGCGAGCTTCATCTGCTCGTATTCGAGCAGGCGCCGCACGAGTTCGGCGCGCGGGTCTTCGGCTTCTTCGCCGGTGTCGGCCTTCTTGACCGGCAGCAGCATGCGCGACTTGATCTCGATCAGCATGGCCGCCATCAGCAGATATTCGGAGGCGAGTTCCAGATTGGTCCGCCGCAACTGCTCGACATAGCCGAGATACTGCGTGGTGACATCCGCCATGGGGATGTCGAGCACGTTGAAGTTCTGCTTGCGGATCAGGTACAGCAGCAGGTCCAGCGGGCCTTCGAACGTTTCGAGGAAGACTTCGAGTGCGTCCGGCGGGATGTACAGGTCTGTCGGCAGCTTGAAGAGCGGCTCGCCGTACAGGCGCGCGAAGGCAATACCGTCGACGGTGTCGGGCGTCGAATCGGTCGCGGGCGCGGCGAGCGCAGCGTCGGGCTGCGCCTTTGCGGCGCGGGCCTCGTCGGCGGTGCTCACGCCTAGAAGTTCTGGTAGTACTGGTAGGCGGTCTGTTGCACGCGCGAGGCTTGCTGCTCAGCGCGTTCTTCGAGGTCGATCGGCTGCTTGTCCCACAGCAGCGAGCGGCCACGGCGCTGTTCCGCCTCCAGATTGGGCTTTTGTTGCTTCAGCTGATTCAGGAATTGCGTGATGTCCGATTGATACATGGCTCAACGTCCGTGATAGGGAAGTGGCGGCGGCCGGCGAGGCCGTCGCGCGTGTCGAGCGCAATTTTACCGCAAGCGCCGCCCGCGGGCGAAAAACGCGCGGAACATCGGCCCGCCGGCCGACTCCGAGCCGCGCAGGGCGCAGGCAGGCCCTTGCGCGCCAATTTCAAGATGATGGCGGGGCGGCCTCAATGTGGTCAAATAGCGAGCTTGCCGGCGCTGCAGCAGCCGGCAAGCGGAATCATTCATCAACAACGGCCGCGGAGGTCCTGTTTGGCGGGTTGTGCGATCGAACCGTCGCGTGTGCGGCATGGCAAACCGGGTGTGCGGCAGGGGCGGCTCGCGTGCAGCGCGCCCGGTGCGACGCGGATGCTGCGTGCATGGCTCGCGTTCGGCCTGGTCTGGCTGGCATTGACCGCAACAGAGGCACGCGCGGCGTATAAGGTCGATATCGAGGCCTCGCCGCGCGCCGTGCGCAAGCTCCTTGAGGAGCATCTGGATATTGCCCGCTTCGCCAAGCGCGACGATATCAGCGACGACCAGTTCGGCTTTCTCGTTACCGCTACCCCGCAGCAGGTGCGCGACCTGACCGCCACGGCGGGCTATTTCTCGCCGGTGGTGCGCACCGATGTACGTACCATCGACGGCAAGAAGCGTGTCACCGTGAGCGTCGATCCCGGTCCGCAAACCACCATTTCAGCGGTCGACCTGTCGTTCAGGGGGCCGGTGCTGACCGAAGACCCGGGCCAGCAGAATGCCACCCGCTTCGCCTTTTCGCTGCATCAGGGCGATCCGTTCTCGCAGGCAGGCTGGGACGATGCCAAGAATGCCGCGCTCAAGGCGCTGCAGGCGCGCCGCTATGTGGCCGCGAAGATCGCCCATTCCGAGGCGCGTATCGATCCGCGTACGCACGAGGCGAAGCTCTCCGTCACCTTCGATAGCGGGCCGACCTTCACGATGGGCAAGCTCGAAGTGTCCGGCACGCGGCGCTATCCCGAGCAGATCGTCGACAACGTGAACCCGATTTCGGTCGGTGCGATCTACGACGTGCAGCGTGTCGCGGAATTGCAGCGTCAGTTGCAGAACACGCCTTACTACGCGAGCGTCGCCATCGACGTCGCCAACGACCCCAGCAAGCCCATCGAGACGCCGGTGCGCGTGAAGGTCAGCGAGTACCCGTACAACAGCATCCGCGGCGGGGTGGGTTATGCGACCGACACCGGTCCGCAGTTGCAGGGCAATTACGCCTACCTGAACACCTTCGGCGCGGCCTGGCCGTTCTCGGTGGGCGGACGGATCGACCAGATCGAACAGTTCGGCCAGATCCAGCTTTCGATGCCGCCGTGGCGGCGCGCCTGGACCAACAGCGTGCTGGCGTCCTATACGACCACCGACGTGTCGGACACGCGCATCTACAGTATCCGCGCCGGGGTGCAGACCACCCGCACCTCGCAGTTTCTCGACTACGGCTACTCGATCCTCTACTACCAGGACCGGCTCGACCAGAACGCCGTCGGTCCGACCACCAGCCGCGCCCTGGTGCCGGCGTGGTCGTGGACCCGCCGCAATACGGACGACCCGCTGTTCCCGCGCTCCGGCAACCTGGTGCACCTCGAGGCGGGCTTCGCGATCAAGGGCGTGGCGACCGATCAAACCTTCGGCCGCGCCTATGCGCGTGGCCAGCAGTACTTTCCGATCGGCAAGGAAGACCTGCTTCTGTTCCGCGCTGAACTGGGCGGCGTGTTCACGGCCGGCAGCTCGAGCGGTATCCCGGCTTCGCTGCTGTTCCGCGCGGGCGGCTCGAACTCGGTGCGGGGCTACGGCTATCAGAGCATCGGTAACAACGTCGACGGCTCGATACTGCCCACCAAGTACCTGATGACCGGCACGACTGAATATCAGCACTGGTTCAACCACGACTGGGGGGGCGCGGTGTTCTTCGACATCGGCACTGCCACCGACACGTGGCACGAGAAAGTGTTTTACCCCGGCGTGGGCTTCGGCGCGCGCTGGCGCAGTCCGGTCGGCCCGGTGAACGTCGACCTCGCGTATGGAATTCGCAACAGGGACGTGCGGCCTTACCTGACGCTGGGCATCGCCTTCTGATTTTTTGAGCTTATTTTTGACCTGATTCGCATGGTTCGAGTATGACGACGGACGCTTCCGCCAACCCGCCTTCGCAGACGCCCGGTGACGCTACGCCGGGCGGTCCTGACACGCCTCCTCCCGCGCGCCGCGGGCGGCGGCTGTGGAAGGCGCTCGCATGGGCGATGGGCGTGCCGGTGCTGCTCGTCGCGCTCGCAGTCGGGCTTTTGTATGGCGCGGTGGTGACCGAGCGCGGCACCGCCTACGCGTGGCAAGGCGCCGTCAAGCTGCTCGGCGGCCGGCTCTCCGGCAAGCTGGAAGGCGGCGCGCTGGCCACTGGTTTGCGCTTGCGCCAGCTCGAGTGGCGCAGTTTCGATGGCAGCGGCACCGATATCAAGATCGACACCATCGACGGACGCTGGGCGCTGACGAGCCGGCCGTGGCGTTTTGCGGTCGACTATCTGCATATCGGCACGATCGACGCGCGCATCGGCTCGTCAGGGGCGCCGAGCAGCGGGCCGATGAGCTTGCCGCACGACTTGCGCCTGCCCATGCAACTGGAAGTGCGCGATCTGCAGGTCGGCACGCTGCTGCTGCACGAAGGCGGTTCGACTACAGAGTTTTCGCACTTCCTGTTTCATGGCCGCAGCGATGGTGTGCATCACGAGGCCGCGATCGAGCGTCTCGACACGCCGTTCGGCGCCGTGACGGCGGCAGCCAAGCTCGACGGCGTGCGGCCGTTCGCGCTCACTGGCGACATCGGTTATGCCGGCAAGGTCAACGAGGAGCCGGTGCAGGTGGGCGGCCATTTGAGCGGTACGCTCGAAACGCTGGTCGCCGAGCTCGATGCGAGCGGCATGAAGCTTGCCGGTCACGCGCGCGTCGAGGCGACGCCGTTTTCGGAGGTGCCGCTGCAACGCGCCACGCTGACTTTCGATCACGTGAATCCGCAAGCGTTCGCACCGGGCGCGCCGCTTGCCGATCTGGCCGTGCGGGCGGAGTTGCAGCCGGTGGTGGGGGAGGGGGCGGGTGTGGCGGTACCGGCCTCGCATGAAGCTGCACCGGTGCTCGCAAAGCCTGCCGCTGGCTTCGTGGTGGCAGGCCAGGTGTCGATCGTCAATGCGAAGCCCGGCGCCATCGACGAGCATCTGCTGCCGCTCATCGACGCGCATGCCGATGTGCGGCTCGACGCCCACGCCCAGAGCATCTCGAATCTGAACCTGCGCCTCGTCAAGAGCGCCACGGTGACGGGGGCGGGCTCGCTGTCCGGCAAGCACGGCAAGCTCGATCTGCAGGTGGCCGGTCTCGACCTGAATGCGCTGGAAGCGAGCGTGCGGCCCACTCAGCTCGCCGGACCGATCGGTCTTCGCCTGAACGACGATGTGCAGAGCATCACGCTCGATCTGGCCGACCCGAAGGCGGGCCTGCGTGCACAGGGCAAGGTGATTTTCGACCCGGCGCGCACGAGCTTTAACGACGTGCGCATCACCTCGGGCCGGGGCCGCATCGACCTGTCCGGCGCGATCAAGCACGATGCGAACTCCACTTACAACCTCAAGGCGCAACTGACCGATTTCGATCCCCTCGGACTCACCTCGCAGATGCCTTCGCGGACTCCCGCCAGCGCACCGGGAAGTGCAACAAAAAGCGCACCTAAAGACCAAACCAAGAGCGCCACGGCGAACGCCAGGCCACATGCCGAGACGAAGTCCGCGGCAACAAAACGAACCACCCCGGCTGCGGCGAGCAGGATCGAGGCGCGCGTGAACGGCACGCTGAACGCGGCCGGCGTTCTCGGCCCCACCTTCACGACCAAGGCCGACTTCAAGCTCGGCGAAAGCGTCTACGACGGCTTGCCGTTGACGGGCGGCGGCACGATCCAACTGGCCGGTTCGCGGATTCTGCCGAGCCGGGCGAGCCTCTCGGTGGCCGGCAACCAGGTCGATCTGCAAGGCAGCTTCGGCGCGCCGGGCGACCGGCTGCGCTTTCGTGTCGACGCGCCGGAACTCGAGCGGCTTGGCTTTGGCCTCGCGGGCGCGATGGCCGCCGATGGCGACGTGACCGGATCGTTCGCGCATCCGAATGTCGTGCTGAACTACAAGGCCGATAGCATCGTGTTCGGCGCCAACCGCCTCGGCCATGCGGAAGGCCACGCCGAACTGCGCGATGGCGCGAACGGCGCGATGGTCTTCACCACCGATGCCCGCGACCTGAGCGCCGAAGGCGTCGAACTCGCGACGCTGAGCGCGCACCTGAACGGCACCCGCGCCAAACACACGTTCGAAGCGCAGGCGGTCGGCAAGGTCTATCAGCGCCCGCTCGATGTCACGCTCGCGGCCAACGGACGCCTGTCCGACACCCGCGAAGGCACCCGCTGGGACGGCACCGTGACGCAACTGCAGAACCGCGGCACCCCGGCGCTCAATCTCGAAACGCCGCTCACAGTGAGCGCCGCGCCGAACCACGTCACGCTCGGCGCGACCCGCCTCACGCTGGAAGGCGCGGTGCTCGACCTGAAGTCGTTCGCGCTGGATCACGGACGCATCCAGTCGACCGGTTCGTTGACCAATATCTCGCTCGCTCGCCTGCTCGCGCTGCAGCAGGAGATTACCGGCCAGCCGCCGCCCGTCAAAACCGATCTGGTGTTCGACGGCGACTGGGATTTCGCGCTCGGCAACACCGCGAGCGGCCATATCCAGCTCAAGCGCCGCGGCGGTGACGTGACGGTTGAGATCGGCAGCGGACTCGCGTCGCTGGGTGTGACCGATCTGGGAGCGCGCGCCGATTTCAGCGCCGGCAATCGCGTGAATGCCACCGTGCATGCGCAGGCGAGCCGGATCGGCGTGATCGACGCCGACGCCCACACCATGCTGGCGATGACCGACGGCGTGCTCGGCATCAACGAGGAGGCGCCGCTCACCGGCAATGTGACCGCCAACGTGCCCTCGCTGAAAACGACGGGCGGCCTGTTCGGTCCCAGCTATGTGCTCGACGGGCATCTCGCGCTGAAGCTTGCGCTGGGCGGCACGGTAGCCAAGCCGAACCTGTCGGGCTCGCTGATCGGCGACGGCCTATCGGCCACCATGGTCGACCAGGGCGTGCAGTTGAAGGACGGCGTGATTCGCATCGCGCTTTCGCAGAATCTGGTCGACTTCCAGCAGGTGGAATTCCACGGTGGCAGCGGCACGCTGCGCGCCACCGGCAAGGTGCGCCTTGACGGTTCGGAGCCCGATTTGACGGCGAGCATCGTGGCCGACAAGCTCGAACTGTTCGCTTCGCCGGACCGCAAGCTGTCGCTGTCCGGCAGCGCCACGGTGGCAAATGGCGGACACCTCGGCGCGATGGATATCAACGGCAAGTTCACGGTCGACCACGCCCTGTTCGACCTGCCGGAACAGGCTGCGCCCAAGCTCGGCGACGATGTGGTGGTCGTGCGCCCTGACGGCACCGTTCCCGGCGAGACGGCGCCGGGCGTGCCTGCCGCCGACAAGCCGGTGGGGCGCTTCGCACCGCACGCCAGCATCGACATCGATCTCGGCAAGGATTTCCGTTTCCGCGGCCAGGGCGCGGATCTCGGCCTGACCGGCACGATTACCGCCCTGAGCGCACCGGATCAGCCGCTGCGCGCGGTCGGCAACGTGCGCGTGACCGAAGGGTCCACCTACACCGCGTTCGGGCGCAAGCTCGGCATCGAAAACGGCTTCTTCACCTTCAACGGACCGGTGGCGAATCCGGGCATCAACATTCTCGCCATGCGCCGCAACCAGCAGGTCGAGGCCGGCGTGCAGGTGACCGGCACGGTGGATGCGCCGGTCGCCAAGCTCGTGTCGGAGCCGAATGTGGCGGACAACGAAAAGCTCTCGTGGCTGCTGTTCGGTCACGGCACCGACCAGGGCAACAACCTGGGACAGCAAAGCACGATGACGACCGCTCTCGCCTTGCTCGGCAATGCCAGCGGCAAGCGGATTGCGCAGACCTTCGGCCTTGATGAGTTCTCGATCGGCACCAGCGATGTCGGGCTGACCGACCCTCAGGTGGTGATGGTGTCGAAGGCGCTGAGCCAGTGGCTGGTGCTCGGTTATGAGCAAGGGCTGCAGTCCGCCAGCAACGCCTTCAAGGCCACGGTCAACCTGACGCGCTACTGGTCGGTGGTCGCTTACGGCGGCACCTTCCAGGGGGCGACGCTGCTGTACACGCGGCGTTTCGACCGCTGGCCGTGGAGCGGTGCACGGCAGTAGCGGCTATAGCGGCAGTAGCGGGCCAGTTCATCGTCCCGATGCAGTCGCAATAAGGCCGCAATATGGCCGCAACAAGGTCCCAATAAGCAAAAAGCACGTCGATGACGTGCTTTTTGCATTTCCGGCAGCGCGGCGAGCGCCGCAGCTTTACTTGACGCGCATGCCCGGCTTGGCGCCGCTGTGCGGTTCAAGGATGTAGAGGCCCGGCTCGGCCTTCTCGTCGGTCGCCGATGCGGCCAGCACCATTCCTTCGGACAGGCCGAACTTCATCTTGCGCGGCGCGAGGTTGGCGACCATCACCGTCAGCTTGCCGATCAGTTGCTCCGGCTGATAGGCCGACTTGATGCCGGAGAAGACGTTACGGGTCTTCTCCTCGCCGACATCGAGCGTCAGTTGCAGCAGCTTGTCCGAGCCGTCCACCGCGCGGCAGTCGACGATTTTGGCGATACGCAGATCGATCTTCGCAAAGTCGTCGATCGAGACGATGCCGGAGCCGTCGTCTTCGTCACCTGTCTTTGCTGCCGGAGCCGCTGCCTTTGCGTTGGACCTGGTCTTTGCCGCAGCGGGCGCCGCTGCTTCAGCCGCTTGCAGCGAATCGCGGTTTGCCGCCAGCAGCGCTTCGATCTGCTTGGGATCGACGCGCGTCATCAGGTGCTTGTACGCGTTGATCGGACGCTCGGAGCTGAGCGGCACCGCTGCATCGGCCCACTTCAGCGGCTCGATGCCGAGGAACGCCTCGACCGCTTCGGCGAGCTTCGGCAACACCGGCTTGAGCGCCAGCGACAGCAGGCGGAATGCTTCGACGCTGACACTGCAGGTTTCATGCAGCGCGACCGCATTGGCCGGGTCTTTCGCCTGATCCCACGGCTTGGCGGTGTCGACGTAGGCGTTGACCGCGTCGGCCAGGTCCATGGTCTGGCGCAGCGCGCGGTTGTACTCGCGCGCCTCGTAGTTGGCGGCGATCTGCGGGATCGCCGCGCGCAGCGTGTCGAGCAGCGGATGGTGCATCGCGCTGTCCTGGATGCGGCCGTCGAAACGCTTGATCAGGAAACCCGCCGCGCGGCTCGCGATGTTCACGTACTTGCCGACCAGATCGCTGTTCACGCGCGCCTGGAAGTCGTCGAGGTTCAGGTCGAGGTCTTCCATCGTGCTGTTGAGCTTGGCGGCGAAGTAGTAGCGCAGCCATTCCGGATTGAGGCCCGTGTCGATCACGCTTTGCGCGGTGATAAAGGTGCCGCGCGACTTCGACATCTTCGCGCCGTCCACCGTCAGGAAGCCGTGCGCGAACACGTTGGTCGGCGTGCGATGGCCCGAGAATTCGAGCATCGCCGGCCAGAACAGCGTGTGGAAGTACAGGATGTCTTTGCCGATGAAGTGGTACTGCTCCGCCGTCGAACCCTTGCCGACCCACGCG
This sequence comes from Burkholderia sp. 4M9327F10, assembly GCF_005503145.1. GTDB lineage: Bacteria > Pseudomonadota > Gammaproteobacteria > Burkholderiales > Burkholderiaceae > Paraburkholderia. The sequence continues at coordinate 67,919 of NZ_SCNV01000038.1, forward strand.
TTGAAATCGATTCCGCGCTTCTCGGCGAGGTTCTTGAAGCTCGCGTAGTAGCCGACCGGCGCATCCAGCCACACGTAGAAGTACTTGCCGGGCGCGCCGGGAATCTCGAAGCCGAAGTACGGTGCGTCACGCGAGATGTCCCAGTCGGCGAGCTTGGCTTCGCCGGCGTCGCCGAGCCATTCGCGCATCTTGTTGGTGGCTTCCTGCTGAGCGAGACCGCCCACCCAGCCGCGCAGGAAATTCTCACAGCGCGGATCGGACAGGCGGAAGAAGTAGTGCGTCGAGGTCTTGCGGATCGGCGTGGCGCCGGACACGACCGAGTAGGGGTTGAGCAGCTCGGTTGGCTGGTAAGTCGAGCCGCAGACCTCGCAGTTGTCGCCATACTGGTCTTTCGCGCCGCACTTCGGGCACTCGCCCTTGATGAAGCGGTCCGGCAGGAACATTTCCTTGACCGGGTCATACGCCTGTTCGATATCGCGCGCCTCGATCAGGCCCGCGTCCTTGAGCGCCGTGTAGACGGATTCGCTCAGCACGCGGTTCTCTTCCGAGTCGGTCGAGTAGTAATTGTCGAAGGAAATACCGAAGCTGTCGAAATCGCGCTTGTGCTCCTGCCAGACGCGGTCGATCAGCTGCTTCGGCGTGATGCCTTCCTTTTCCGCCCGCAGCATGACCGGCGTGCCGTGCGTGTCGTCGGCGCCGACGTAGTAGACCTCGTGCCCGTGCATTCGGAGCGTCCGGACCCAGATGTCCGTCTGGATATATTCGACCAGATGGCCGATATGAATTTGCCCGTTCGCATAGGGAAGGGCCGACGTGACGAGAATCTGGCGGCGGCCGGACGGCGCGCCTGCGGGGAGACCCGCGCGGAGATCGTTAGCGGATGCTGACATAGGGATGATGAGGGCTTGCAGAGACGAAACTACGATTCTAGCAGGGCGGCCGCGGCAAGCTGCGCCAGCCGCTCCCGCCTTGGTGCGCGGAGCCGGCACCAAAAAAAACCGGGGCTATGGGCCCCGGAGCAACAACGACAAGAGGAGAATGGTGCCGCGGCGGCAAAGCCAACCACGTACCGTAATGACAGACAGCGGATTTTCCGGAGAGTTCGAAATTTTTTTCGGCTCTTTTTCGGCCCTTTTTCAGGCCGCCTTCGTACCGTTTACCGGGTGTTTCAGCCGTTCGTCAGACGGGGGAGTACACGGGCCGCGACTTGCGATACACCCATGCTCCCACCGCACCATTGCCCCGCGTGCTAGCCGTTAACCGCCTGCGTGTTGCGCCGTGGCGCGCAGGTAGATTTCCACGCGGCGGTTCGCGGCGCGACCGGCTTCCGTATTGTTGTCAGCAACCGGGTTATTCTGCCCCATGCCTTGTGCCGACAGGCGCTGCGGATTGATGCCGCGCTGGCCCAGATAGCCGGTCACGCTTTGCGCGCGGTTCACCGACAACGTCTGGTTGTAGTCCGGCGAACCGGTGCTGTCCGTATAGCCGACCACTTGCGCGATCACTTCAGGATTCTGCGTCAGCGTCTGCGCCAGTTGATCCAGCACCGGCGCGAACGACGGCTTGACGGCGTAGCTGTTCGTGTCGAACGTCACCGAGCTTGGAATGTTCAGCTTCAGCGAGCCGTCCGGCTGCTCGGTGATCTGCGTGCCGGTGCCCTTGGTGGCGCCCGACAGCTTGTTGTGAATCGCTTGCCAGTTGTAGCCGGTGATGCCGCCGACCAGCGCGCCCGCACCCGCGCCGATTGCCGCACCCTTGCCGCCGCCGAAGATCGCGCCGATTGCGGCACCCGTGCCCGCACCGACGCCCGTACCCACGGCCGTGTTGGTGCCCTGTTGGGTGGCGCAGCCTGCCAGCAGCGAACCGGCTACGGCGAAGACTGCGAAGCGAGTCATGACTTTTGCGTTCATTTTGATTCCTCTTGATTATTGAAGCGGGTCGCTCCGATCGGAGAGCCCCATGCGGGCCGGCCCAAACGGAAACCGCGCAGAACCTACGCGAAAACGTTGCCGGACTTTGCTGCCTTCCGACAGTAAAGAAGGGTCTTCCGGCAAGGCCTGACGTCAGCCACTACAATGATGACTGAAGCACGCAGCGATACGACCCTGTGACCCGCTGCTGCCGAAGGTTGCCCGGCAAGGCTGGAATACGCAATGCCACATAACAATTTCTTTCAATTTCCGGCTGACGGTCGAAACTTTCGATTCCGCCGCGCCGCAAGTGTTCCCCAACGGAGTTTCAATGAGCATTGATCGGGCTTTGGTCGACGCCGCCCTTTCGTCCGTCGCTGACCCTAATACGGGGCGCCCGTTTGCGGCGGCCAAGAACTTCCGGAACGTCACCGTTGATGGTGCCACGGTTAGCGTCGAGGTGGTACTCGGCTATCCGGCCAAACGCCAGTTTGAAGCGATCCGCACGCTGGTGGGCGACGCGTTGCGCGCCGTGCCGGGTGTAGCGCAGGCGCAGGTGCAGGTGTCGCAGCAGGTGGCGGCGCATACCGTGCAACGCGGCGTGAAATTGCTGCCGAATGTGAAAAACATCATCGCGGTGGCGTCGGGCAAGGGTGGGGTCGGCAAGAGCACCACCGCTGTGAACCTCGCGCTGGCGCTGGCAAGCGAAGGGGCCTCGGTCGGGATTCTGGACGCCGACATCTACGGGCCGTCGCTGCCGATGATGCTCGGTATCGTGGGGCGTCCCGAGTCGGTGGACGGCCAGTCGATGAACCCGATGCGCGGCCACGGCGTGCAGGCCAATTCCATCGGCTTTCTGATCGAGCAGGACAACCCGATGGTCTGGCGCGGCCCGATGGCCACCTCCGCGCTCGAACAACTGCTGCGCCAGACCAACTGGCGAGACCTCGATTACCTGATCGTCGACATGCCGCCGGGTACCGGCGACATCCAGCTCACGCTGTCGCAGCGCGTACCGGTGACGGGCGCGGTGATCGTCACGACGCCGCAGGACATCGCATTGCTCGACGCAAAGAAGGGCCTCAAGATGTTCGAGAAAGTCGGCATTCCGATCCTCGGGATCGTCGAGAACATGGGCATCCATATCTGCTCGAACTGCGGCCATGAAGAGCATATCTTCGGCGCCGGCGGCGGCGAGCGCATGGCCAGCGAATATGGCGTCGAAGTGCTCGGCAGCCTGCCGCTCGACATCGCGATTCGCGAGCAGGCCGACTCCGGCCAGCCCACGGTCGTGGCGGATCCGGATGGCCGCATCGCAGAGATTTACCGCTCGATCGCGCGCAAGGTGGCGATCCATATCGCCGAGCGGGCCCGCGACATGACCTCGAAGTTTCCTAATATTGTCGTGCAGAACACCTGAGGCGCTTTGCAGAAGGCGCGTGACAGGAGGCGGAAGGCGTTGGACGCGCCTCCGCTCGCGGTATCATGTCGACTTCATCAGGTTCGGCTCGGCGACCGCAGGGGCGGCCGGCGGTCGACAAGAGGATCGCATGGGAAAACGAATCGACGGACAGGCGGTGCATGCGTTCATCGTCCTGGCTGCCAGCAGTGTGCTGCTATGCGGCTGCACTGCATTCCTGAGACCACAGGAAAAGCGCGCCGACGCACAACTACTGCCCACGGTAGGGAGTCAGGCGCGGGGTCTCGTCACGTTCATCGAGCGCTCGGACGGCGTGCAGGTGACCTACAACCTGACCGGCTTGCCACCCGATAGCGACCACGCGCTGCAAGTCCACGAGCGCGGCGACTGCAATGCGGCGGATGGCTCCAGCGTCGGCCCGGTGTTCTCGCCGGCGGCCGAGCGGCTGAAGATGGGTGCGCGGGTCGAGGGCGACCTCGGCAACATCCACGCGGATTCGACCGGCGTCGCCACCGGCTTCATCGTGGCCCCGGACGTCTCGCTCGACGGCATCCGTTCTGTGCTGCAACGCGCCGTGGTGTTGCATCGCGACGCCTCCGATCCTTACGCCTACCCGCAGCACGGCGCGGGTGCGCCGCTCGCATGCGGTGTGATTCGGCCGTAAGGCTGTTTGGCGCCCGCTCGCTTCATGGCGGTCAGCGCGGCCGTCAACCTTACGCTTGGCGCACACAGTGCCGAAAGGCCCGCTGTACAGACGGGCTTCGCTTCGCTGCGTTGCAGCAAGACAGGATGCTTTCCCTTCAAACCCCCGCGCCGGCATGGTTGCACGGTTTCCAGCGGCATCCAGAACGGATGGCGGCCATACTCCGGCGGCGCTTATTTGCCGCAGTTGCGGCAGCGGCGCGCTGATCGCGTAAAATAAGCGCCTTTCTTCCGGCAGCACGCGGCCCCACGGGCCCTGGCCGGACTTCACCCCGACTTGACGCGGCGAGCAGCGTACACAATATGACCATCAAATCCGACAAGTGGATCCGGCGCATGGCCGAATCGCACAAGATGATCGAGCCGTTTGTGCCCGATCAGGTGCGTCTTTCCGAGGACGGCCGGAAGATCGTCAGCTACGGCACCTCGAGCTACGGCTACGACATCCGCTGCGCGGACGAATTCAAGATCTTCACGAACATCAATTCGACGATTGTCGATCCCAAGAACTTTGACGAGAAGTCGTTTGTCGATTTCAAGGGCGATGTCTGCATCATCCCGCCGAACTCGTTCGCGCTGGCCCGTACGGTGGAGTATTTCCGCATCCCGCGCAGCGTCCTGACGGTGTGCCTGGGCAAGTCCACCTATGCCCGCTGCGGGATTATCGTCAACGTCACCCCGTTCGAACCGGAGTGGGAAGGGCACGTGACGCTCGAATTCTCAAATACGACACCTTTGCCTGCGAAAATCTACGCGAACGAAGGCGTCGCCCAGGTGCTGTTTTTCGAAAGCGACGAAATTTGTGAAACGTCGTACGCGGATCGCGGCGGCAAATACCAAGGTCAGCACGGCGTGACGTTGCCCAAAACGTGACGCCCGCAGCGCACTGACCCACCCGCAATACAGGTGACCGCTGCTCTTTACCAAAGAAGACAGCGGTCGTTCCTTTTGGAGAATCGCCCATGAAGTTTCGTTTCCCCGTCGTCATCATTGACGAAGATTTCCGTTCCGAGAACATCTCGGGTTCCGGCATCCGGGCTCTCGCCGAAGCAATCGAGAAGGAAGGCGCGGAAGTGCTCGGGCTGACGAGCTATGGCGACCTGACGTCTTTCGCGCAGCAGTCGAGCCGTGCCTCGTGCTTCATCCTGTCGATCGACGACGATGAACTGCTGCCGTACGTCGACAATGTCGCGGTGGAGGGTGACGAGACGCCCGAACTGGCCGCCGCGATCGTCGCACTGCGCGCGTTCGTGACCGAAGTGCGCCGCCGCAACGCCGACATTCCCATCTTCCTGTACGGTGAGACGCGCACCTCGCGCCACCTGCCGAACGACATCCTGCGCGAGCTGCACGGTTTCATCCACATGTTCGAGGACACGCCGGAGTTCGTCGCGCGCCACATCATCCGCGAGACCAAGGTCTACCTCGATTCGCTCGCGCCGCCGTTCTTCAAGGAACTGGTGCAGTACGCGGACGAAGGCTCGTACTCGTGGCACTGCCCGGGGCACTCGGGCGGCGTGGCGTTCCTGAAGAGCCCGCTCGGCCAGATGTTCCACCAGTTCTTCGGCGAGAACATGCTGCGCGCGGACGTCTGCAATGCCGTCGACGAACTCGGCCAGCTGCTCGATCACACCGGTCCGGTGGCCGCCTCCGAGCGCAACGCCGCGCGCATTTTCAGCGCCGACCACGTGTTCTTCGTGACCAACGGCACCTCGACCTCGAACAAGATCGTCTGGCACAGCACCGTTGCGCCGGACGACATCGTGCTGGTGGACCGTAACTGCCACAAGTCGATCCTGCACGCGATCATGATGACCGGTGCGATTCCGGTGTTCCTCACGCCGACACGCAATAACTTCGGCATCATCGGCCCGATTCCGCGCAGCGAGTTCGAGCCGGAGAACATCCGCAAGAAGATCGAGGCTAACCCGTTCGCCCGCGAGGCGCTCGCTAAGAACCCGGGCCTCAAGCCGCGCATCCTGACCATCACGCAGAGCACCTACGACGGCGTGATCTACAACGTCGAGATGATCAAGGAAATGCTCGGCGACTGGCTCGATACGCTGCACTTCGACGAAGCATGGCTGCCGCACGCCGAGTTCCACGAGTTCTATCAGGACATGCACGCGATCGGCGCGGGCCGTCCGCGCATCGGCGCACTGGTGTTCGCCACGCACTCCACGCACAAGCTGCTGGCCGGTATTTCGCAGGCTTCGCAGATCGTGGTGCAGGACTCGAAGAACAGCAGCTTCGACAAGCATCGCTTTAACGAAGCGTATCTGATGCACACCTCGACAAGCCCGCAGTACGCGATCATCGCATCGTGCGACGTGGCTGCAGCGATGATGGAAGCGCCGGGCGGCACCGCGCTGGTGGAAGAGTCGATTGCCGAGGCGCTCGATTTCCGCCGCGCGATGCGCAAGGTCGACGACGAATACGGTGACGACTGGTTCTTCAAGGTTTGGGGTCCGGAAGAATTCGCGGAAGAGGGCATTGGCTCGCGCGAAGACTGGATGCTGCGTCCGAACGACGCCTGGCACGGCTTCGGCCCGCTCGCCGACGGCTTCAACATGCTCGACCCGATCAAGGCGACCATCGTTACGCCGGGCCTCGACATGGACGGCGGCTTCGGCGAGACCGGCATTCCGGCGGCGATCGTCACGAAGTACCTGGCCGAGCACGGCATCATCGTCGAGAAGACCGGCTTGTATTCGTTCTTCATCATGTTCACGATCGGTATCACCAAGGGCCGCTGGAACTCGATGGTGACCGAGCTGCAGCAGTTCAAGGACGACTACGACAACAACCAGCCGCTGTGGCGCGTGCTGCCGAAGTTCGTTTCGCATCATCCGATGTACGAGCGCGTGGGTCTGCGCGATCTGTGCCAGCAGATCCACAGCGTCTACCGCGCCAATGACATCGCCCGCCTGACGACCGAGATGTACCTGTCGAGCATGGAGCCCGCCATGAACCCGTCCGACGCGTTCGCCAAGCTCGCGCACCGCGAGGTCGACCGGGTACCGATCGACGAACTCGAAGGCCGCGTCACGTCGATTCTGCTTACGCCGTATCCACCGGGTATTCCGCTGCTGATTCCGGGCGAGCGCTTCAACAAGACGATCGTCAATTACTTGCGCTTTGCGCGCGAGTTCAACGAGCGCTTCCCGGGCTTCCATACCGACATCCACGGTCTGGTCGGCGAGACCATCAACGGCCGCATCGAGTACTTCGTCGATTGCGTGCGCGGCTGAAGATGGGGCTGTTGCAACGGCTCGGCGGCGCCTGGACCCTGGCCGCCGCGGCGCTGCTGATGGTGGCTTCGACGCTGACGAGCGGCGCCCATGCCGAAGTGGCCGCAGCCGATCCGATCGACGCGGCCATGCGTGCGTGTCTGGCGCGCAGCGACATGTCGTCGACGGCGGGCCAGTTGCAGTGCATGGAGACGGCCCGTTTCGGCTGGCAGGCCGCCATGAATACCGCGTGGCAGCAGCTCATGGCGAAGCTGCCGCCCGCGCGGCGCAGGGCGTGGGAAGAGAGCCAGACGCGCTGGCAGGCATCGCGCGATGCGCAGGCGCCGCTGCTCGACGCGGTCTTCGCGACGACCCACGGCGCCATGTACCAGATGGCCGAAGCGGACATGCAATTGCAGCCAGTGCGTGATCGGGCGCTGGCGCTGCGCAGCGCGGCGGCCGGGGCGTCCACGGGTGCGGCTGCACCGGATCGCCCACGCGCATGTTCGGCAGATGCGATGTGCGAGCACGCGACTTTCGACATGAATCGCTACTACCGACGCCTGCAGACGAAGATGCCGGCGCGTGCCCGGCCCACTCTGGTACAGGCGCAGCGCGCGTGGAACGCCTATCTGGTTGCGGCGACGCCGGTAACTGACGAACACGGCCGCGTGGATATCATCGGCGCGCGGGTGGCGACGCTCAAGCGCTTGTCGGATACGGTGGGTAACGACTGAACGGACCGCGCGCGGCGGCGTCTGCCGGTGCCGCGGTCAGGTTGATTTTCTGCGCGTTCTGGGTGCGTCTTGGGGCGCGGGTATCAGTTGACGAGGAACTGCTCTTCTTCCGGGCCGGGGATGGCGAGGGCGGGTTCACCTAGCAGATCGCGCATGGCGTCCTCGATATAGACGGACATCATGGTGAGGGCGAGGTCGTTTTCGTCGGTGCCGAAGGGGTCCTCGAGCTGCGAGGCGATCGCCTCGTGAGCCATGAAGGCGTAGGCGACGAAGACGGAGAAAATGGGCGTAAAGATACCGACGCTTTCAACAAGCCCGAACGGCAGCGCCGCGCAGAAGAAGTAGACGGTGCGGTGGATCATCACCGAGTAGGCAAACGGCAGCGGCGTAGAACCGATACGCTCGCATCCGCCGATGACATCCGAGAGCGAATTCAGATTGCGATCGAAGGCCAGCACGGCCATGGGATCGATTGCGCCCGCGCGCGCCTGGCGTTGCACCCATTCGCCGAGCACGAGCATGAGGGTGGTGGGGCGGTAGCGCGACGCCATCACGCGCTCGAGCAACGGCGCGGGCAGGCGTGCGGCCAAATCTTCGTCTGGAGCGGTTTTACGGAGTTGATGCCGCAGCGCGTGGGGCAGGGCGCTGAGCACATGCGCGAATTGCTGGACTTCGTCGCTGGCGAGGGGCTCGCGGGGCAGCGTGAGGAGCTGGCGAGTCATGGAGCGCGTGTCGTTGAGGAGTTGTCCCCAGAGCTTGCGGGCTTCCCACCAGCGGTCGTAGCTGGCGTTGTTGCGGAAACCGAGGAAGACGGCGAGCGCGATACCGATCAGGGAGAACGGTGTTGTGCTGAGGTTGACTGTGATGTTGAAGAGGTGGTCGTGGATTGCCACTGCGGCGATGGAGATACCGACGATCAGGAACAGGCGTGGCAGCAGTTGCGGGAGGACGGAGCCGCGCCAGGCCAGCAGCATTCGGAACCAGTGGAGGTGGGGGCGGATGATCATCGGGGTTAGGGGCTTTTTTTTGACCTTTGGTCGGTGGGGGTATTATCGCTCGGGCAGTGTTGGTTTTGCTTTTGCTTTTGCCTTCGGCGTTTTGGTTGGTGGTCCTAGGGTGTTGGCCTTTCCTTGTTTTGCTTCTGGTCTATTAGCGTTGCCCCTGTGCGGGGCGGCACCTACTTTTCTTTGCCGCTGCAAAGAAAAGTAGGCAAAAGAAAGCGGGCTGCAACCGCCAGCTTGTAGTGAGCCATCTAGGTCTGCCACCGGGAACGGCCCAAGACAAGACCCGCTCTCGCACCACTCCCCTTGGTGACAAAGCATTCATCCGCTCCAGCGTCGCGCTGCGCGCCCCGCCGTTGGGCATAAGGGCTTCTTCAAGAAAATTAGGCATTCTAAGTATTCCAATCCCCTGCTTTCCCATGCAAACCCGTCCGCGACGCACGAAGTGCGGAGTGGGGTGGATGAGCGCTGTGCCACGAGGGAGGAGTTTGCGAGGGCGGGTCTCGTCTTGGGCCGTTTCCCGTGGCACACCGGGATGGCTCACTACAAGCTGGCGGTTGCAGCCCGCTTTCTTTTGCCTACTTTTCTTTGCGGCGGCAAAGAAAAGTAGGTGCTGTAGTGGCCTAATGAACCTGGACACCTCAAAAGGTAGACTTATAGCCAGACAGAGAGGTGTCAGATGGGAAGACGGGAATTCTCGGAGCAGTTCAAGGAAGATGCGGTCGAT
>NZ_SCNV01000039.1 GCF_005503145.1 Burkholderia sp. 4M9327F10
CATCGACGACATTGACCGCCTGAAGTCCGGACTAGGTGCAATCCAGTATGTTCTGGAACATGCCGAGCGTAATTTCTCCTCCGCCGTTCTCACTGCAAATCCTTCGTTTGAAATTGCGTCACTTGCGTCCACAGAAGCCGCCTCGCAACTCGGTGCATACAAAAAATTCCAGATCCTCCGATTTGGAAAAAAGCTGCGCCACAGGCTGATCAAGAAGTGGTGCAGCCTCGGGCCCCTCGGCTCCTTGCAGGAGTTGGACCTGAAAGTCGACGCCGCCGAATCACTTGTCAATACAGTAATAGGCAAGAATCTCGTTCCGGAACAGCCCATATATCTCTTGATCGTAAGCGGTGAATTTAGCACACCGAATGGAGAATCATTTGCAAGTGACGGCCGAGCGTAGCCGCACCGCGGCGGTTAAGATCAACCGGCGATGTCTGCATCGGGGTGATGGGAGCGCGCGCAGTCACGATGACCGACGCGCGTTCGGTGCGTCAGCCGGTCTGTGCCTTGGCCTGTTGTTGCCGCGCATAATTGAACGGCAGCAGGTCGGTCACGTCTGCATCCGGCGCACGCTGCGGCAGCTCCGTGAGTACATGCAGCAGATAGTCGTACGGCTCGACGCCGCAGGCCCGGCATGTGAGGACCAGGCTGTAGATCGTGGCGCTGGCCTTTGCGCCATCAACCGTGTCGCTGAACAGCCACGATTTTCTCGAAGTAGCAAACGGCCTGATATCGCGCTCGATCACGTTGTTATCGATTGCGGCGCAACCGTCAGTGACGTAGCGGCTGAGATATTCCCATTGGTTGCGCGTGTAGGCAATCGCCTTGCCGAGCAGGCTCTGGGGCGCCACCTTCGGCGCCAGTTCATCGAGCCATGCCTTGAAGGACTCAAGCAGCGGCGCACTGTGCTTTTGCCGCAGGTCGTACGTGTAGTCGGCTCGCGTCAGGCCAGCAGGCAGATCGCCTTTGGCCAGCGCCTCGACACGGTACAGGGCCTGGAAGTACTCAAGCGCTTTCGCCACGCGAGCGTTCGGCATCTTCTGCTTGCCGGAGTCCGTCTTTTTCGCGGCGGCCTTGTCCGCCTTGACGAACAGCCTGCGGGCGTGAGCCATACAGCCGAAGTGCTTTGCCTTTTTCAAGGTGCGCCAGGCGCTGTAGCCGTCGCTCATCAGCATGCCGCTGTAGTCGCCGAGGAACTTCTTCGGATGCTCCTGGCCACGCCCCGGCTGGTACTCGAACAGCACCACGGGCTCGGCGCAGTCCTGGGCGCTGCGGTAGCACCACATGTAACTCTTGCTCTGCGCGGATCTGCCGGATTCCTTGAGTACCTGAACCGTCGTTTCATCGCCGTGGATCAGCGGCTGCAACAGCAACGTTTTATGCAGCGCATCGTACAGGCGGCTGTAGTGCAGTTCGCTGGGGCGAATGATCCAGTGGGCGAGCGTGCCGCGACTCACCGGGATCTGCCAGCGCGCGAGTGCCTCCTGCATCCGGTACAACGGCATGCCGTCGACGTACTTCGCGGTCGCGACCGTCGCGATCACCGATGCGTCCGCATGGCTGCCCGGGATCGGCTGAACCGGCATCGGCGCAAGCACGACCGGGGTATGTTCGGCGTGCCGCTCGCAGTGCCGGCACGCCCACTTGGAACGCACGTTCTTGCGGACTGTCCACTTGACCTCGACGTGCAACTGTTCACTGACGTCCTCGCCGATGCGATGCAGCTGATTGCCGCAACAAAGGCAGCCGCGCTGGTCCTCCGGCAGGTCGTATTCGACTGGTTCACGCGTCAGGTACGCCGGCAATGGCTTGCGTCCGGCCTTGCGTCGTTCAGGCTGGCTGGCCGGTGGCAATCCGGTGTCGGGCAGCTCAGGCTGGACACCGTCATCGTCTTCGTCGCCCGGTTCGGTCCGTGCAATCTGCTCGGCTTCGTCGAACACGCGATCCTTGCGTTTTTCGCTTTTCGGTGCGAAACGCTCGGCCTGCAGCAGGCGGAGCTGCTCCTCGAGTTGCTCGACGCGCTGGTTCAGTTCGCCGATATGTTTCGCGTCGCCGGCTACACGTGCCTGGAGAGCGTGGATATAGCCCTGGACGGCCCTGGGTACGCGTTTGAGGTCGGGTGCATTCTTCATGCACTCCAGGATAGCGAAACGCGGTGCGCCGTGGGTTTACGTCAATTCGTAAATGGCGCGCCTGCCGTTGTTTACGTGCAACGCATCGGGCTAGCTGACGTGCTGGTAATGGCGCACGGGATGACGGCGAAGCGCGTCGATGTCGATGCCGTCGAGCAACCAGTGAAGCTGATGCGTTGTCAGTTCGATCACCTCCTGATTCCGCCGGGGCCACACGAAACGGTCTTCCTCGAGCCGACGCAGCAGCAGCCAGAAACCGGTGCGCTCGTACAGCAGAAGCTTGATGCGATCGCATTTGCGATTGTGGAATGCATAGACGGCACGGGCGAGCGGGTCCAGCTGCATCGATTCCTCAACCAGGGCGGCAAGGGTGTTGATGCCGCAACGGAAATCGATCGGCTCGCGGTACAGGTAGACGTGCAGGTCATCGGCGAAGCGCAGCATCAGCGACTCCTCAACGCGTCGATCATCGCCCTGAGCAGCGCCGTGTCCTGTTGCGCACATTCAAGTTCAAGACTTACCCCGTTTGGCAATTGCGCCACCAGCCGTGAAGGCAACGGCGGGCGTTGCGAGGCCCGCATCGGCTCACGCCGTGCCGCAACTGGCTCAGCGTCGGGCAGCACCGGCCTGGATGGCAAGTGCACCGGCTCAGCACCAACCACTTCCAGAACAGGAACGAATGCCGGGGCCATGGCTGGCGCCGACTGCCGTGCACGTCGGGGACGTGTCTTTTGGCGCGCCAGGCTAATCCATTTGCGAAGCTGGTTGGCGTTCACGCCAGCCTTCAGCGCCAGCCCGGCCACGGAGGCTCCAGGCTTCTGGCACGCCTCGATCAGCTTGCGCTTGCCCTCACGGTCGTACCGGTTCTTGCCGTCGGCCGATTTGCCGATCACCCGCAGGGGCAGGAAGTCAAAGTCAGTTTGTAGGTCAGTCATAAGTTGCGTCCGCAATGTGTAAGCTGCGGACGCAATCTTGTTCCCTCTCACCCGCAGGTTCCAGATGAGCCGAAATTACCGCTTACTCTTGATCCTTCTTCAAAGTGCTGACCAGAACCAGGCTGGCGAGCTCCAGAACAGCAGTTTCAGCCACTATTACCAGTACCTGATAACGAGAAGCCTGTACCAGGTCAACGTGAAGACACAGGAGTTGGACGAGTACCAGAATTATCTGAGTCACCTTGCGTGGTACCTTCAGGATCGCGATGCGAAGGAGATCGATCTCGATGAATTTCGCCGCTTTAATGACGGGTTCTCGCAGATCTTTACGTCTGTCGACTTCGATCGTCGGCTTCATCTGCTCACTGAGGCACGCATCCTTACCCGGAGGGGTGACTTCTACAGTTTTGCTTACCCCTACGTCTATTTCTTCTTCATCGGCCGGTATCTGGCGTCCAAGGTTCATACCGATCAGGAGATCAAGAATTGGGTCCTGGATGCTTGCCAAAAACTCTACATCCGCGACAAAGCTAACGCCGTGCTCTTTCTGACGCATCACGACAACAACCCGTGGGTGATCACGCAGATCGCGGAGGTAATGCGCCGATGCTTTGGCGACAAGGTGCCGATGGAGCTTAACGGAGACACGGATTCCATCAATGCCCTTGTAACGAAAACGTCCGAACTGGTGCTTGAGGCGCCCAACGTCGTACGAAACCAGGAGGAAAGCAGAGCCTTCTCGGATTCGGTCGCCCTTCGCGCCGAGGAGCCCGAGCTGCACCCCGACGATCCGAATGCGGACCTTGCATTTCTGGCGCGCTGGAATCTCTTGATGAAGACGGCGCAAATACTTGGTCAGATTTTGAAAAACTACTATGGATCGCTAGAGAAGCCGTTCAAGGCCGAACTGATCGGAGAGGTGTTCGACGGGCCGTTACGTGCTTTACGCATTTTTCTCGAGGAGGTTGCGCGAGACATGGACGGGCTCGTCGCGGATGTACGTCATCTCATTGCGGACTCCGCTCCGGGGCTCAACGCGGATGAGCAGAAGCAAGCCGCCCACAAGACTACCTTCCAGATTCTGGGTTGGTTAGGAACCCAGACGATAGCGTCGGCAGCTCAATTCGTCGCATCAGACAAGCTGCGCGAGGACATCGGCGCGCAGGTGACGCAAAATCCGACTGTAGCCTATCGCCTGATTGGGCTGGCGACGCGCCTGTTAAGGCCGGGGCAGCTCCCACTCGACGAGATCTCGAAGATGGCGAAGGAACTGGAAAACAATCATTACGCTTTTGGAATCTTGCAGTCACTCGGCGTGCACCACCTGTACCTCTTTCATACCGATGCTGCGCATAAGCAGAGTTTGTGCAAGTCACTAGGAATTTCCCTGAAGCAAGCGAAGGCGATTGAAGCGAAGAAGAGGGACACGCGGATGCTCTCAAAAAATTAGAACGGACGTCCCCTGACCCCAAGGGACGTAAAGTTGTCCAGCGCTGCCTGCTGTGCGTTATAAACTGGTCTTTGGGTCCGGACGACTTTATGTCATTTGACAGCAAGAATCGAATTAGTCAACGGGACGAAAAGGCTATGAAGTTCAGGACTGGGCTACATCAATTCCGTGGCTCCCCGTTCTCCGTTACGACTGCGACGTGCGCGATGCCCGCATGGCCGATTTTGCCGAGCAGATTCGCAACAGAGCTGAATTGTTGGCTTTGGTCCGAACGCAGGTTCACTACCGTCCTGTCACCTCGTGCCGCGATACGCCGGAGCGTCGGTTCAAGTTGATCCGGGGCAATGTCGTGGCCGTCGATCGCCAGCTTGCCGTGCGCATCGAGGCTGACTGTCACCACGTGATCGCGCGCTTCGGGCGCGCTGGCTGAAACCTTCGGCAGATCGATATGCAGCGTTCTGGTCAACATCGGCGCCATGACCAGAAGAATCACGACGAGTACCAGCATGACGTCGACCAGCGGCGTGATGTTGATTTCAGCGAGCGGCTCGTCCGTGTCTTTTGTATTGGAACGGGAAATCACGTGAGTACCTCCGCCCGATGAGCGCTGGCCACCGCGCGAAAACCATTGCGCTGTGCAACGTTGACGAGATCTGCGGCGTAGTCTTCGAGATCGGCAATCGAGACGTGAACGCGGCGCACGAAGAGGTTGTAGGCCAGCGCCGCGGGGATGGCGACGGCGATCCCGATCCCTGTTGCAGTCAGCGCTTGCCCGACTGGCCCGGCAACCCCTTCGATGCCGCTCGCGCTGCCTACAGCGACGGCGTGCAGCGCATGAATGATGCCGAACACGGTGCCGAACAGTCCGACAAACGGCGCGGTACTGGCAATCGATGCGAGCAGCGTCAAGCCGCGTTCAAGTGCACGCCTTTCTCGTTGGATCTGCTGATTCAGGAAGCGATCGAGCAGTTCGTGGCGGTCCCAGGCCACGAATTCCGCATTGGCCGCCGTCGTCTCAACCGGCGCGGCTCCCGACCACGCTGCGAAACCGGCGCGCGCCACGCGTGCCTTCGGACACTCGGACGCGTGTGACGGGCTACTGGGCATGCCCGACGGATCACGCTCGGCGGCGCTCCAGAAAAGCGCCGTAAAGCGCCGGTTCTCAGAAGCAAGACGCCAGTACGCGCAGCCTTTGTACAGAATCAGCCACCACGTCAGCAACGAACAGGCCGCGAGCATGCAAAGCGAAGTGTCGACAATGAGTTGTGTTGCGAAGTCAGACATATTCATGGCTTAGGTTCCAAGTTTGAATTCGATGGGTACCTGGACCCATCCGTCGATTGCCTGATCGCCACGCCGGGCCGGCGCAAATCGCCAGTTGGTCACGGCGTCGAGTGCGGCGTCGTCGAGCGACTCGTGTCCGCTCGACGACGCGAGTCCGACATGGTCCGGCCGGCCGCTCGCCAGCACGTGGACCTTGAGCAGCACGGTGCCTTGCCAGCCACGCTGTTGGGCCACGCCGGGATAGGTCGGCGGGGGATTGCGCAGGTAAGCAGCGCCGAAGCTGGGTTCGGTGAGCGGTTCCTGCGCCGGCTGGGAGTCCGGTGATTTTGCTGCCGATGCATTTCGTGGTTCGCGATCGGTACCTGCGGACACCGGTTGTGGCGTCGCGCTCGGAGCCGCAGTCGAGCGCGCAGGCTGCCACTTCGATTCATTGTTCGGCGCGGTCTTCGCGAGCGGTTTCGATGGCGAAGCCTGAGCTGCGTTTCTCGGTGTGGTCATATCTTTTGTACGGCGCGGCGGGATCGAAGGCGGTGGCGCGGGAGACGCCATAGGCGGCGTCAGGTCGGCGCTGCGGTCTGCAGATCGCGTTGAAATCGCGGCCGGCGGCGGTATGGCAGCCCCTACGTCGAATTGCAGATCCAGTGCGTGCGGCGCCGTGTATTCCGGGTTTTCCACGGACATCCGCCATGCCTTGAGCGCGACCGTGCAATGGATGACAAGCACGACTAACGCAATGGCATGCGCGCGTGCTCCCCGAAGGTCGCCGAAAGCGCGGGTGGTGTGCGGCGGGAGTCGGCTCGCTGCGATGCGCACCGGCGGGTTCGCCGCAACGGCGTACTGCAGGCCACGCACTCTGCGTCGCGCCGCGTTTGCACTTTTCAGCGTTGAAGTGATCATGCACGCCACCCCCGAATTCTGATTGCCATTCGGATCGCAACATGTGTGCCGGTCGTGAAGACGCCTGTGCGGCCTTGTTTCGATCAGGCGAGGACCGAAGCTGTGCGTTCAGTGTTCCCGTTCGCAACACCGCTGTACCAATTCGACACAGGTGTCACATGAGCGAAGGCAAACGCGTTACAGCCTTCGACATCGTGTCGCATAGCGTCGGTATCCGGCATCGATGTTGCTTGGAAGTAGGTACAGCGAAAACCGCAATCAAAGAACATACCGCGCAAGACCATGAAGTCGATGCGCGCCCCGGAGGAGACACATGAAGTCGCATCGCGACGACTGGCGGCGTACGCGCATCGCCACCGCCATAGCGGGCATACTCGCCATGGCCCAGGGTACTTGTGCAGTGGCGCAAGATGAACCCGCATCGTCGCCTTCGCAGGTGATGCCGGTCGTGACCGTGGTCGGCACCGCGCCGCTGACCGGACTCGGCATGCCACTCACCGAGGTGCCTGCTGCGGTGCAGATCGTCAGCGCGAAGGACATCGAGGCGCAGCACCCGAATACCATCACGGCCTACCTGGAGCAGAACGTCACCAGCGTGACGCTCAATTCAAGTCAGGGGAACCCCTATCAACCGGACGTCAACTATCGCGGCTTCACCGCTTCGCCGCTCCTCGGCACACCCCAAGGCCTGTCGGTGTTCCAGGACGGCGTAAGGATCAACGAGCCGTTCGGCGACGTGGTCAACTGGGACCTGCTCGCACAATCAGCGATCGAGCGCATCGAGGTGATGCCCGGGTCCAATCCACTATTCGGTTTGAACACACTCGGCGGCGCGATCGCAATCACCACAAAAAATGGCCGCGACAACCCCGGTGGCAGCGTTGAAGTGGAGGGCGGCTCGTTCGGACGCAGGAGTGTGGTCCTCACGCAAGGCGGCCAATTGGGACACTTCGACTATTTCGTCACCGCCAACGACGAAGCCGATCAGGGTTGGGCCGACCACAATCCCAGCCGCGTGAAGCAACTGTTCGGCAAGATGGGCTATACGGACGCGCGCACCACCGTCGAACTGAGCCTCACCGCGGCGGACAATCAGTTGCAGGGTACCCAGACCATTCCGCGCTCGTTTCTCGACAATCCACGCCAGGCCTACACGTATCCAGATGAGAACCAGAATCGCGCGATCATGCTGACTTTGTCAGGCAAGCATGACTTCAGCGATGCGTTGCAGCTCTCCGGCGATGCGTACTACCGGCACTACAACAACGACAATCTGAGTAGCAACGTCAATGGAGACTACGGCTCTATCGATCCGGCGACGGGCGCGATCGACACGGTCCCTGCGCAAAACTCGCACTCCGTGATCTCGCAGGACAGTTATGGATTCGCACTGCAATTGAGCGTCACCGGCAAAGTCGCGGGGATGGACAACCAGTTGACGGCAGGTGTCAGCGGCGATTTTGCCAACACTGGCTTCACGCAGTACACGCAGAATGCCCAATTCGCCTCGGATCGCCAGACCGTCGGGACCAGCGGCTTCAGTCTGGAAACCGATGCATCGACGCGTAACAGCAATCTCGGTGTATTCGTGACCGATACGCTTTCGTTGACCAGCACGATTGCGCTGACGGCCTCCGCGCGCTACAACCACGCTAGCGTCGACATCGAGGATCGCAGCGGCATGCAGCCCCTGTTGAATGGTTCGCACAGTTTTTCGCGGATCAATCCTGCGCTGGGCATCACCTATAACCCGGCGTCCTGGTTGACGGCTTATGCCAACTACAGCGAGGGCACACGTACGCCGACCGCTATCGAGCTGGCCTGTGCCGACCCGGCTGCGCCCTGTTCGCTGCCGAACGATTTCATTGCCGACCCCGCGTTAAAGCCGGTCATATCGCGGACCTTCGAGGCGGGCGCGCGGGGAACGCTATCGTCGGCAATTCACTGGAGCGCGGCATTGTTCCGCACCGATCTTCACGATGACATTGCGTTTGTCAGCAGTAATGGGGCCGCGACCTCGACCGGATACTTCCAGAACGTCGGCACTACACGACGACAAGGATTCGAAATCAACGCACGTACGCAGACAGGCCCGCTTACTGTGAACGCAGGCTATACCTATCTGCGCGCAACCTATCAAAGCAGCTTTGTCGAGCAAAGCGCGAGTAACTCGAGCGCCACCGCCCAGGGCAACATCACGGTGCACCCGGGCGACCGTATCCCCGGTATTCCGGAAAACACGCTGAAGTTGCGTCTGGATTATTCGGCGACCGCGAAATGGAGTGTGGGAGCAAACATACTCTATCGCAGTTCGATATTCGCCCGTGGCGACGAGAATAATCAGGACAGCAACGGGCGTATCGCGGGCTATGCGATCGTCGATCTCGACACGACCTATCAGGTCACGAAGCAACTGCAGCTGTTCGCGCACGTGAATAATCTGTTCGACAAACGCTACGCCGACTTTGGCATCCTCGGGCACAATTTTTTCAATGGCACCGGCCATTCGTTCTCGCCCGATGCCGTGACCAACGAACAGTTTCTCGGTGTGGGCGCGCCGCGTGGCGTGTGGGTTGGTTTGCGTTATGCGTGGAAGTAAAGCGGGGGCGGTGGGAGGGGAAAAATCATGCGACTGGAGCGGGCCTCACACCGCTCCAGATCCGTACGTAGTGGGTTAGAAGAAACCCAGCGGCTGCTCGCTATAGCTCACGAGCAGATTCTTGGTCTGCTGATAGTGGTCGAGCATCATCTTGTGAGTCTCGCGGCCAATGCCGGACTGTTTGTAGCCGCCGAATGCCGCATGCGCCGGATAGGCGTGATAGCAATTCGTCCACACGCGGCCGGCCTGGATTTCCCGGCCGAAGCGATAGGCACGCGTACCGTCGCGAGTCCATACACCTGCGCCGAGGCCGTACAGCGTATCGTTGGCGATTTCGAGCGCTTCGTCTTCATTCTTGAACGTCGTCACGGAAACGACCGGTCCGAAGATTTCTTCCTGGAAGATGCGCATTTTGTTGTGGCCGCGGAAAACGGTCGGCTTCACGTAATAGCCTTTGCTCAGTTCGCCGCCGAGCGTATTGCGTTCACCGCCGATCAGACACTCGGCGCCTTCCTGCTTGCCGAGATCGACGTATGAGAGGATTTTTTCGAGTTGTTCCTCCGAGGCCTGGGCGCCGATCATTGTCTTCGTGTCGAGCGGATGCCCCTGCTTGATTGCGGCGACGCGCTTCAGGGCGCGCTGCATGAAGCGGTCGTAGATTTTCTCATCGATCAGTACGCGCGACGGGCACGTGCAGACTTCGCCCTGATTCAGCGCGAACATCGCGAAACCTTCGAGCGCCTTGTCGAAGTAGCCGTCGTCGCGATCCATTACGTCGGCGAAGAAAATGTTCGGGCTCTTGCCACCGAGTTCGAGTGTCACGGGAATGATGTTCTGGCTCGCGTACTGCATGATCAGGCGGCCCGTGGAGGTCTCACCCGTGAAGGCAATCTTCGCGATCCGCTTGCTCGTGGCGAGCGGCTTGCCCGCTTCGAGACCAAAACCGTTGACCACGTTCAGCACACCCGGCGGCAGCAGGTCCTGAATCAGTTCCATCAGCACCAGGATGGAAGCAGGTGTTTGCTCGGCTGGTTTGAGCACGATGCAGTTTCCTGCGGCCAGCGCTGGCGCGATCTTCCACACCGCCATCAGGATCGGGAAATTCCACGGAATGATCTGACCGACCACACCGAGCGGTTCGTGGAAATGATAAGCGACGGTATCGGCATCGATCTCGGAGAGCGTCCCTTCCTGTGCGCGAATGCAACCGGCGAAATAGCGGAAGTGGTCGATCGCGAGCGGGATGTCAGCGGCGAGCGTTTCGCGGATCGGCTTGCCATTGTCGATCGATTCGGCAAACGCGATGCGCGAGAGGTTCTGCTCCATGCGATCCGCAATGCGGTTCAGGATCGTCGCACGTACGGCCGGCGAAGTATCGGCCCAGGCTTTGCGGGCGCGGTGGGCAGCATCGAGGGCGAGCTCGATATCTTCTTCCGTTGAGCGCGGGATCGATGTGAAGGGTTCGCCGGTGATGGGCGATACGTTGTCGAAGTACTCGCCGCGTACCGGCGGAATCCATTGGCCGCCGATGAAATTGGCGTACTGCCGCGCGTACGGAAATTCGACATCGAGAAACTGCATATCTGCGTGATTCATACCTGACTCCTCCAATTGATTGTGTGGCTGGTGTCGATGGAGAAGGCCTGCGTTGGCTCGACGTGTCCGCCGTGCTGACGCTCTTCATCGTGGGGAGCATCCAGCGAGAAGCGTGCCATTGACTCTCATCTCCCTCGCGATAGGCATGCGGGCACCGGGGTGCTGGGCACGGCGTGTACGTGACGATGCATGGAGTGTCCCTCTGCGTCGTTCGATCCACCGGCATGGCAACTGTCATTTTTAGCAACACATTGCCGGGTGACTGCGCCAACGTGCAACACCCATGTTGTGCCGTGACGGCCGCTTCCCTGCAAAGTCGCGTGCGCTCTTCGTGAGCCATCGTCGCTCGCAGCCGCACTGCGGCGAATGGCACGCGACTTGCCTTGAATGGTTCGCAGGCAGTCTGCGATCACCGGACGATGGCGCCGCCGCATGGCCTCGCGTCGACAATTCAACAGGAGACAAGGATGAAAGCACGTTTAGCTTCGGCGAAGCGGTCCACGGCGCTTGCAATGAGCGTGGCCGCGGCCGTCAGTCTGGTATTCGCGTCGGCCGCAGCGGCCGACGACTATCCAGCCGTCACCTATGAGCGTTTGACAGCCGCGCAAAGCGATCCCGGCTGGCTCACGTATTACCGCACCTATAACGGCCAGGCGCATTCACCGCTCAAGCAACTCGACACCACCAACGTCAAGAATCTCAAACAGGTCTGGAGCTACAAGTTTCCGGCGGATCTGCAGCAGGGTTTCGAAGCCACGCCGATCGTCAATGGCCGCTACCTGTACGTGACCACGCCGAAGGACAATGTCTATGCATTTGATGCTGTCACCGGCAAGCAACTGTGGAAGTTCGAGCCGAAGCTAGGTGCCGAATCGTTCAAGACTGCGTGTTGCGACGTGATCAACCGCGGTGTGGCGTTGTATGGCAAGAACGTCTATGTCGCAATGCTGAGCGGCGACGTTGTTGCGCTGGACGCGCAGACCGGCGCGCTTGTCTGGCGCAAGCAGATGTTCGAGCCGGGACTGGGTTATGCGTTCTCGCTGGCGCCACTCGCACTCGACGGCGCAGTAGTGGTGGGCAGCGCAGGTGGCGAATATGGCGCACGCGGTTTTATTGCGGCGTTGAATCCCGATGATGGCAACGTGCTGTGGAAGCGCTTCACGATACCGGCGGCCGGTGAGAAGGACGGTGATACATGGCCGAACGGCATGCAGGATCACGGCGGCGCACCGGCCTGGCTGACAGGCACCTATGACGCCGCATCGAAAACGCTTTACTGGGGTGTCGGCAACCCGGGCCCCTGGCTCGCCGATCTGCGGCCGGGTGACAATTTGTATTCCGATTCGCTGCTGGCACTCGACCCCAAGACCGGCAACATGAAATGGCATTACCAGTACACGAAACATGACACATGGGACTACGACGGCGTCAATACACCGGTGCTTGCCACGATCAAGTATGAGAACAAGGATTACGACGCCATTATCCATGCGGACCGTAACGGCTTTTTCCACGCGATCGATCGCACGACTGGCAAGCTGATCTACGCGAAACCCTTTGTCACTGCATCGTCGGTCACCGGCTATACGGCGGATGGCTCGCCGATCCAGGACGCGTCGAAATATCCGAAGGCCGGCACGACGATCGAAACCTGCCCGAGTTTCCTTGGCGGCAAGAACTGGTGGTCGGTCTCGTACGACCCGGACAAACACATCGCTGTCGTGCCGGCTTTGCATGCGTGCATGTCGCTGTCCGGCAAGTCGGTGAACTATATGGAAGGGTTGCCGTATCTTGGCGAAGGGTTCGAAATCAAACCGGAACCGGGCAGCAAGGGTTATGGCGAACTGCAGGCGATCGATGTCAATACCGGCAAGAAAATCTGGAGTCACTGGAGCAAGCTGCCGTGGAATGGCGGCGTCGCGACCACCGCAGGGGGGCTCGCCTTTAGCGGCTCGCTCGACGGTCACCTGTATGCGTTCGATGTGACAACGGGCAAGGTGCTGTGGCAAAGCCCGAAACTCGCGAGCGGGATCGTCGCTCAACCGTCGGTGTTCGAGGTCAACGGTCAGGAGTACGTTGCCATTCTCGCCGGTTACGGCGGCGCGAACCCGATCTGGGGTGGGCCGATGGCGAAAGCCGCAGAGAAGGTTCCACGCGGCGGCACGCTGTACGTGTTTGCGCTCAACCACGGCTGATGTTCACGTGGCTGCCGCGACACTTTGGCCGGGCCGACACGGCGCGGCCATCCAGCCGTGGCGGCCAGGCCCTTTCCGGAAGCAAGATCATGAAGACTCGACTTAACTGGTTCGCTTTTGCCGGTGTTCTGTTGGCCACTGGCTCTCTCACACCGGGACTCGCCAGCGCGGGTGCGGGCGTGCGCGTTTGCACGTTTCCTGGCAGCCCATCGATCGCGCTCGACGAGGCGGTGGCCCGCGAAGCGCTTCGCACTGCGGGAATCAAGCTGTCGCTTGCCCCCGGAGGATTCGACGGCAGCGACGACGACGGCGTTTCGCTGAAGGAACTCAATAAGGCGCTCGCGCGCAAATGCGACGTGATCGCCGGCTTTCCGCGTTCGACTGTCGCCGATGGTTCAGGCAGCAAGCTGACCTTCTCGCGCGGCTATCTGCACTCCGGCTACGTCAGCGTTACCACGCGTGAATCGTCCACGCAGTCAGGCGGCGCCGAGGTCGTTGCGGCAACGTATGCGAGCCCGGCGCAATTGATCGCTGTGCAACAACCCAACGTCAGGCTCGACCTGGAGAACACGGCGGCACTCACGGTCGACGCCGTGGCGAGCGGGCATGCGCAACGCGCGATCGTCTGGTACCCGGCGGTCGTGGCGTATGGGATCACGCACCCCGAGCAGCACTTCCGGATTGCGAGTACTGTCTCGCCGTATGCCGACTGGCAACTGGTGTTCGCGTTCGGGAAGACTGGCGCGGCATTGCAGCCGCGCATCGACGCCGCGCTGGCGAAAATGGCCTCCGACGGCCGGCTGGCGGCCTTGACCCGCAAATGGATGCTCCCCGAGGCAGCTCAGGCCACCGGACCATCCGCGGCCACGTTTGCCTATCGTGATGGCCCCGGCCGTAACGATGCGGCGTGGCGCTTGATGTCGGTGGCCGATCACGGCTCGCAGCAGGGACGCTTCATCAAGGTCGATGCGAGCGCGGCAGGCGATGTCCCCGGCTTCGACCGCGCACAGGTGGCGCACGGCAAAGCCCTGTACTCGAGTGCGTGCGCGAAATGCCACGGACCCAACCTGCAAGGATTGAATGCGCCCGCGTTACGCGGTCCGGCCTTCGCGCCGGCGGCAAATGCGAAGCTGACCATCGGCGGCGTGTACGGATACATGGCCAACAATATGCCGGCAGACCGCCCCGGCAAGATGAAACCGCAGGAATATGCTGACATCATGGCGTTCCTGCTGAATTCGAACGGCTATAGCGCCGGCGCCACCAAGTTGACGGATGACAACGCGAAGGCGTCGAAGACGCCGCTTAACGCGGGCACGTCGCAATAGTTTCGATCGCTTTAAGGGCCTTGATTGACGCCCAAAAAAAGCCCGATGATTCTCCGTTATTCACGAGGATCACCGGGCTTTCTTTCTGGAAGCGACCATCTCATCCAGAATCACCCCAAACGCAACGAATTATCCCTGCTGCGGAAAACCAAAGGTTGGGTTTCAGGTTGGGTTTCAGTGTCACGCGTCGGCCGCCGCGCCAGCGTCACGACCTGCTCGATCTGTCCGTGATGCGGGGACTTTGCGCAGACCGGGTCGGCGGCAGCGGTGTCTCCAGTCAACAGGTACGCCTGACAGCGGCAGCCTCCGTGATCGGTCTCGCGCTCGTCACAACTCCGGCAAGGCTCGCGCATCCAGCCGTCGCCGCGAAACGCATTGAACGCATGGCTGTGGTACCAGATATCCGCCAACGAAGCGTCCTGCACGCGGGGCAGGTCCAGACCCGGCAACGAGCGTGCCGCGTGGCATGGCAGTGCAGTGCCGTCCGGTGCGATGCCGAGAAATACCGAGCCCCAGCCGTTCATGCAGGCCTTGGGGCGTGCTTCGAAGTAGTCGGGAACCACGAACAGGATGCGGCAGCGATCGCCGATGCGTTCCCTGTATTGATTGACGGTGGCCTCGGCTTCCTGCAATTGTTCGGAGGTCGGCATCAGTTGCTCACGGTTGAGCATCGCCCAGCCGTAGTACTGCGTGTTCGCCAGTTCGAGGTAGTCAGCACCCATCTCCAGCGCCATGTCGATAATCTGCCCGACATGCGGCAGGTTATAGCGATGCAGCACGCAATTGAGCACCATCGGGTAGCCGTGCGCCTTGATCAGACGCGCAACGCGTTGCTTCAATTCGAAGGTCTTCGTGCTGGAGACGAAATCGTTCAGCTCACGTGTCGAGTCCTGAAACGAGAGCTGGATATGATCGAGACCTGCCTCTTTCAGAGCAGCGATGCGCTGCTCATTGAGTCCGACCCCCGAGGTAATCAGATTCGTGTAGAAGCCGAGTCCACGAGCGTGAGCGACCAGCGTTTCGAGGTCGTCGCGCACCAGCGGCTCTCCGCCCGAGAAGCCAATTTGAGCGGCCCCCATGCGGCGTGCCTGCGTGATCACGTCGCGCCAGGTTTCCGTGTCGAGCTCCGCGCCATGACTGGCGAAGTCGACGGGGTTGTAGCAGAACGCACAGTGCAACGGGCAGCGGTACGTGAGTTCCGCCAGCAACCACAATGGCGGGGAAGGGCGAGTGCCTGGAAAGTCGATCGTCGTATCCATGTCAATCCAGCCAGCCGCGTTGCCGCGCATGGTCGATAAAGCGGTATACATCGGCGGCAAGATTCGACACGCTGAACAGGTCTTCCAGTTCGTCAATGATGTCGTCCAGTTCCCGGGTTCCGTCGCAGCGCGCGAGAATTTCGCCTGCACTCGGATTGAGTTTGACCATGCCTTCCGGATACAGCAATACGTAGGCATCCTGCGCGTCTTCCCATTGCAGACGAAACATCGCGCGCAGATGCGGGCGCAGGTTGACGTAGTGATCGGGGTGCGGGGCGTTCATACCGGGTACGCCTTTTCGATGGCATCGAGCATCGACCAGAGAATGTCTAGCTTGAAGCGCAGAATGTTGAGGGCACGCTGTTGGGCGTCGGGGGTCTTGAAGTGACTGAGCGTGACCTCGAGACCATGCTCGACATCGCGCTGGGCAAGCGGAATACGGCTGCGGAAGTACTGCAATCCCTGCGCGTCGATCCATGGATACAGGTCGGGCCAGCCGGCCAGACGGTCACGATGAATTTGCGGCGCGAACATCTCCGTGAGCGAAGAGCAGACCGCCTCCTGCCACGGCGCCCGGCGGGCGAAATTGACATAGGCGTCCACTGCGAAGCGCACGCCGGGCTGCACGTGCTCAAGCGACCACAATGCCTTGCGCTCGATGCCGACCGCGTCGGCGAGATGCGCCCATGCTTCAATGCCGCCGGGATTGTCGCCGTAGCCGTCGTGGTCGTGCAGCCGCTCGATCCAGAGGCGGCGCGTTTGCCGGTCCTCGCAATTGGACAGGATCGCGGCATCTTTCAGGGGGATGTTGATCTGGTAGTAGAAGCGGTTGGCAACCCAGCCACGAATCTGCTCAGGCGAACACTGGCCACTATTCATCCGTAGATTGAACGGATGATGAATATGATAGTGCGCGCCGAGCGCGCGTAGACGCGCTTCGAATTCGTCCGGCGACCAGGGGGCGGCGTGGGTAACAGCGGTAGGCAGCGGGGCGTTCATGGCTATACCTGGAATTGCATTCCGTCGCGTGCCACTTCGATACCGCGTGCGCGTATCACGGCATGTTCGGGGGAATGCGGGTCGAGAATCGGATTGGTGTTGTTGATGTGAATCAGCACCTTGCGCGTCGCACTGGGCAGCGCGTCCAGCAACTGAACCATCCCTGACAAGCCGCGATGGCCGCACTGTGGCAGATGGCCCATATCGGCCGCGAGGTGGGTCGACAGGCCCAGGTCGATCATCTCGGTCGCGGACCAGAACGTGCCGTCGACCAGAACGAGTTGCGCAGAACGCATCGCGGCGAGCACAGGTTCCGGCGCGTTCGCGAGCCCCGGTGCATAGAAAACGCGTGCACCGGTAGCAAGGTTCTCGATCAGCAGTGCGATATTGTCGCCAGGCGCGGCCTGGGCGCGGCGCGGCGAGTAGGGCGGTGCCTTGCTCTCGATCGGCAACGCGGTGAAGCGGATGCCCTCAACCGGCGCGACCGTGAATGGTTGATCGAGCACGATCTCGTGACGCTCGACGCCGCAGTAATGGTCGAGCAGCGGAACCAGCGGCAAACCCGTGGAGAGATCGGCGAACACCGGTGCGCAGGCATACAGCGGCAGGGGCGTAGTGCGTTCGCGCAGCATCAGCAGACCGGTGACGTGATCGATCTGCGCGTCAATCAGCACGACCGCGGCAATGCCACTGTCACGAATCGAGCGGGCGGGTTGCAGTTCCGGATTCGCGCGCAACTGTGCGAGCAGATCCGGCGAGGCATTGATCAGAATCCAGTCGACGCCGTTCTCGCTCACCGCAATCGACGATTGGGTGCGCGGCACCACGTCGCCAGTCTGGTAACGGGCCCGGTTACAGTTCATACAGTTGCAGTTCCATTGCGGCAGTCCGCCGCCTGCACCCGAACCTAGAATTTTGATCTTCATGAGCCATGCTCCGGGCGCCGCCGCGCACACCGACATACTGCGATGGGCGGGCGGCGCTTCATCGTTGCTTCAGCGATTGGCGATGTACATCGTGATTTCAAAACCGAAGCGCAGATCGGTATAGGCGGGGGTGGTCCATTGCATGGTTGTCTCCTGGGATACGACATGTGATTGAGAAACCGCATTGAGGAAGCGGTCATATTGATCAAATGCAAGGTCTATGCCGGGCTTGTCACGTGCTGCGATCGGTACAGCCGGCGCACGATTAGCGTTTTGCGTCCTGAACGAAAGCGTCGTTGGACACCGACTCACGTTTTGCTGAGGGAAACTGACTAACTAGTCCGGCGCCTGAAACAGCGCGCTGTTCAGTTCGAGGACACCGCTGTTGCAAATTGGAGCACCTGTGCCGCAGGCGGTCAGACGGCGTCGTCGGCGCTGTCCACACCCTGCGGCGGCAGTTTTCGGTAGATCGTATTGCGCGAGACGCCGAGTGCGCGGGCGGCAGCCGATACATTGCCGCCATGCTGCGCAACCGCCTTGGCGATGGCGTTGGCGGCGACGTCCTCCAGCCGCCCGCTTGATAGCGGTAAGGTTTCCGTGGTGCTCGCAGGCGCGGCGGTAGTGCCGCGGACGTCGTCGAAAAAATCGTCGGGCAAATGCTCGCGCCGGAGCTGACCGTCGGCATCGACCATGGCGGCGGCGGTTCGCAGAAGATTGCTGAGCTGGCGAAAATTGCCGGGCCACGCGCATTGCTCGAACAGCGCCCTCACCTCGTCGGCGACGCTCAATCGCTGCCCATCCGCGCTTTCGGATGATGCGGATTGCAGCATCTTCTGGATCACGGCGGACAGATCCGTGCGCTCGCGCAGCGGCGGCAATTTCACCACCAGTCCGTTCAGGCGGTAATACAGGTCCTCACGAAACCGGTTCTGCACGATCATGTCGCGCAGGTCGCGGTGAGTTGCGCAAATGATGGCGATATCGACCGGTATGGACTTCGAGGAACCCAGCGGATTGATGAGGCGCTCCTGCAGCACGCGCAGCAAGCGCACTTGCAGCGGATAGGGCATGTCGCCGATTTCGTCGAGAAATAGCGTGCCGCCGTTGGCCTGAAGCAATTTGCCGACGGCGCCTTTGCGCCGCGCACCGGTGAAGGCGCCTTCTTCATAGCCGAACAACTCGGATTCGATCAGCGTTTCCGGTATCGACGCGCAGTTAACCGCAACGAAGGCCCCCGAGCGGCGCGGCGAGTCGTTGTGGATCGCCTGGGCCAGCAGTTCCTTGCCGGTACCGGTCTCACCGGTGATCAGGATCGGGATGTCCTTGCCGATTACCTTGCGGACTTTGGCGATGACCGCCGCGATCTGCGGGTCCCCGGTGTCCAGATAGCTGAGTCTCGAAAGCACGCTCGCGGCGGGGGGAGGGGACGCCACGCGTTGTGAGGGTCGTGACTCACGATGCTCCTCCGGCGGCCAGGCATCATTGGTGCGCGTGGCACGCCGGAATTCGACGTGGGCGCATACCACTGCGCCGTTGCTCAGGTTCAGCGACAGATGCTGGTCCCGGCTGACGCGCAGACGGTCGATCAGTTGCGCGCTGGTGAGGCCGAATAGCGAGGACAGGGTATGCGCGCGCAAGCTGGTGAGCGGCAATCCCAGTTGAAATTGCGCACTACGATTGGCCGACAGGAAACGGCCATCGCAGGTAAACGCGACGATGCCTTCCATCAAGGTGCCGAGAAATTCGGGCCGGCCGTGAAAGGCAATTTGCAGTGTCTCGCGAAAGGTATTGGTAAACAGATGATTCTCAATCATCTGGACGGACATCTTTGCCAGCGCCAGGGTGTGCTGGTGATAGCTGCGGTGGTCGCCGGTGACGTCGAGCACGCCGATCAGATCGCCGTACGGATCCAGGATCGGCACGCTGGAACAGGTGAGAAAGCGATTGGCAGCCAGATAGTGCTGTTCGCCATGCACGACTGTCGGACAGCGCTCGGCGAGCGCTGTGCCGATTGCGTTGGTGCCTTGCCGGTCTTCCGCCCAGTTCGCGCCCGGACGCAGCGCGACTTTCTCGGCTCGCCGGAGAAAATCGTCGTCGCCGATCGAGTGAAGAATCAGCCCTTCGGCGTCGGTCAGCACAATCATGCTCTGCGTGTTGACGATCTGCTCGTGCAGCGTTTCCATCACGGGCGTGGCATGCGCACACAGGACGCGGCTTTGCTCGAGTTTCAATGTGAGTTCGGCCGCCGGCAGCACGTCATAGTCCGGCCGCATCGCGGCGCTCAAGCCGAACGTTTCGGAGCGCTCGTGGGATTTCTGAATCGACGGCGTGAGCCAGCCGGCCTCACGAGTCGCCATTGGCGTTACGGCGTGACCGACATCATCGCGCATTGTCTCCTCCTGCTGGTCAGCCCCGGTCGCTTCGCCGGGGTCGTGCGGGTACAACAATAAGCAAATCCTGCGCCAGCTCGACGGTAATCGCGAGCCGGCAGAGCATCATAGTCTTTGTGGTTGCGCTGTGGCGGGGCGGTCGATCTAGCCAGTTAGCCGCAGCCGCTCAGGCGATGCGAGATTACGCATATTCGTCCCGATACGCCTAAGTAACTTGATTTGAATCAATGCGAGTGAAATGCGCTGCCGCATCCGCGAAACGTCGGGTTCGCGGCCACGTGCGTCAGAGCGCGTGTACACCATTGATACAGGTCAATTCATGCGCGAGGAAAGCGCAGATGATGAATTTGCGACTGCCGTCAGCCTCGGCCGGCGGTTTTCGCGTAGTTCCCAACGAGGTCGGAGTCGTCGCTTGACGCCCGGCATTCTTACGGAGGTGACCGATGGGAGTCGGCATGCAGATTACGTATCTCGGTTTTGCTGGATCTGCGCCCATCGAAGCCGAGGCTGGCATGCGGTTAGTGCGGCTTGAACGGTTCAGGGAATACCTTTCCGGTTGCCACCTGATCGTCGAGGCGGTACGCAACGGTCTGTTCCATGGCCAGCCAGCTGGTCTTCTCTATGATGCGCGCCTCGATCTGATCACCCGTACAAATGACCTGATTATGGTTGAGCACGGCCTCAATGAGGACCCAGGCATAGCGCTCCAGGCGGCATTCGACGCGGCAGAGCGTCGGCTCGAACAGACGTTGCGCCGACAGCGCAGTTGATCCGCCATGAGACCTGCCGTGCGGAACGAATTCGTAATCGACTCACCAGAGAGGGTGGCCATGTACAAAGATATCCTGGTGGCACTGGACGGCAGCAGCGCGTCGACGGGTGCGCTAAAGGAAGCAATCCGGATGACGAAGCTGGCTGACGGAACGCTGACGGCGGTGTACGTGCTCGACCGTTTCGCGATGTTTGCCTATTCGGCCAATTACAACCAGTTTGCGATGGTCGAGGCACTACGAGCTGAAGGCGATCGAATACTGGCGGATGCACATAAGGAGGCGACTGAGAGCAACGTTGCGTGCAAGGTCGATGCCGCCGAGACAGACAACATCAGCGAAGACGTCGCTAGCTGCTTGCAGCGTTACGTACAGGGGCACGACGTGGACCTTGTCGTGATGGGTACCCACGGACGCCGCGGGATGCAGCGCATGAGGATAGGTAGCGTCGCCGAGCGATTTCTTCGGTTTTCGACCCGCCCGGTGCTGCTGGTTCGCGACGCGATTGTTGCAACCTGAACGACGTGGAGTTGCCGCAACGTAGGCGTGTCAATTCTGGTGGAGTGTGTGCATTAGCCGGACCCAGGATTGTGGAGAATTGATATGGATCAAAGCAATGCCCCAGTCTTGCTCCGACACTACGGGTCGGGCCGACGTTCAACGTTCATTGTGTAACACCCGGAAGGATTCCGTAAGTCGGCAAGCGACGCGTGTGTGCATGAGGCGACTGCCTCGCCGGTGCGAAGAACAACATTAGAAACCTCACGGGAGACCCGAATGCGATATCGCTTCAAATGGCTATTGGTCTCGCTAATTATCGTCGCAGGTCGCGTCTTCGCTCAGGACCAGAAAGACGAGCGAGCGCCGAACACCATGCAAGCTCGCGTGATGGCCTGTGCAGCATGTCACGGTCAACTGGGGCAGGGGACGGATAACGATTATTTCCCGCGCCTCGCGGGCAAACCGTCGGATTACCTGTACAACCAGCTAGTCGCGTTCCGGGACGGGCGGCGCAAGTATCCGCCGATGAATTATTTGTTGGCGTACCTTCCCGATTCGTACCTGCACCAGATCGCTGACTACTTCGCCGCGCAGAGGCCGCCGTTTCCCGTGCTGGTCTCTTCACCTGTCAGTGCCGATGTGCTATCGCGCGGCGAGACGCTCGTCAATAAAGGCGCTCCGGATCGCCGCATTCCCGCGTGTGCGAGTTGTCATGCTTCGTCTCTTACGGGCATGGAGCCCGCGATCCCCGGTTTGCTCGGTCTTCATGCTGACTACATCAGCGCCCAGCTTGGTGCGTGGCGTTACGGCACGCGCACGGCAGCTAGTCCCGACTGCATGCAACAGGTGGCGGTGCGTTTGACCGAAAGCGATGTCACCGCAATTGCCGCATGGCTGTCGTCGCGGCCGGCACCTGCCGAGCCGGCCCCCGTGCCACGCGGCACATTGAAAATGCCGCTTGCGTGCGGTAGTGAAACGAAATGAGCGAGGTTAGGGTGCGAATCTTTCAGACTGCCTGGTGCCGAGCGTTTACCTCGCTGTGCGTGAGTGCGGTTTTGAGCACAACAGCGGTGACCTGTCAGGCAGCCGATGGGAGTGATTCAAACATCGTTGCACGCGGCGAGTACCTCGCTCGGGCCGGGGACTGCATCGCGTGCCATACGACGCCTGCTGGAAAACTGTTTGCTGGACGACGACCGATGGCTACGCCGTTCGGCACATTGTATTCACCGAATATCTCGCCGGACAAGGAGACGGGGATCGGCAGATGGACGGCCAGCCAGTTTTACTCGATGATGCACACTGGCCACTCGCCCGACGGCAGTCTGCTGTATCCCGCCATGCCGTTCGCCGCATATACGAAGATGACGCGGAAGGATTCCGATGCGATCTTTTCCTACCTGAAATCTGTGCCGGCGGTGAAGCTTGCCAATCGTCCGCACGACATGCGCTTTCCGTACAACAACCGGTCGTTGCTGCTCGGTTGGCGCACGCTGTACTTTCGCGAGGGCGAGTTCAAACCCGACCCCGCTCAGTCAGTCGAATGGAATCGCGGCGCCTATCTGGTCCAGGGACCTGGCCATTGTTCGATGTGTCACACCGCGATAAACGCGCTGGGAGGAAGTTCGGAGTCCAAGGCATTCGAAGGAGGGCTGATTCCTATGCAGGCGTGGTATGCGCCGTCCCTTACCTCAAACAAGGAGGCGGGCCTCGGCGATTGGAGCCTTGAGGACATCGCCAATCTATTGAGAACCGGCGTTTCCGATCGTGGTGCAGTCTACGGGCCCATGGCAGAAGTCGTGTACGACAGTTTGCAGTACCTCTCCGATGACGACATTCGCGCAATGTCCGTGTATCTGAAGAGCCTGCCGCCGCATGGCGACGAAGCGACGCCGCCATCCATAACGTCGGTCGAAGACAAGGACCGGCTATATCCGCTCGGCAGCAAGATCTATGACGCACAATGTGCAACATGCCACGGTGCAAAGGGCCGCGGCAAGCTACCGCAGTTTCCGCCGCTCGCGAATAACCAGTCCATTCAGATGGAGTCGTCCGTCAACCCAATCAGAATGGTTCTGAATGGCGGATATCCTCCAGGAACGACCAGAAATTCACAGCCGTATGGCATGCCGCCGTTTGCGCAGTCACTCTCCGACGAAGAGATCGCGGCAGTCGTGACGTTCATCCGGACCGCATGGGGTAACCACGGGACAGCTATCACGGTCAAGGATGTCAACGATTTGCGCTCCGCGCCTCTCGACTAAGGATACTCATGAGCGAATCAACCTCACAAGACTCTGACCGCGCATCGGAAGACGACCACGTCGAACGTATAGTGCGCGGCGGACCGCGCGGTGCCATAGCTGTCGCGGGGACAGCCACTGCGATTGTAGTAGCCCTCTGGTTCGCGTTTTACTTCTTCGTGTTTCTGCCTCGCGGCGTAATCCATTGAGACTACTCATGTCCCTTTCACCGATTCCGGGCCATCATGACGGCGCAGATGTCGCTGCACGCGCCGAGTGGCGCTGGGCGATTTTTGTGGTTGGCATCATCGCCGTGCTCGTCGCAATGGTCATCTTCACCGGCCTGCACTGGGCCATGATGCCGCCGTCCCGAGTCGAAACCATCAACCCGACGACGTTGCATGTTTCGGGTGAATTCATCGAAAGCAACCTCGGTAGTGGCGTTGAGGCCGACGGCTCGGTCATCGTCCGCGTGGTCGGTCAGCAGTACTCGTTTACACCCCAATGCATCCTTGTCCCAGCCAACACGCCAATCCTGTTTCGAGCCACTAGTGCTGACGTCGTGCACGGATTCCTGATCACCAACACGAACGTTAATTCGATGCTGGAACCAGGCTACGTCTCGACCTTCAGGACCACCTTCGACAAAGTGGGTGACCACCCGATGCCTTGCCACGAGTACTGTGGAGTGGGGCACGAGGGAATGTGGGCGAATGTGAAAGTGATCGACAAAGCGACCTTCCTGAAGATGGCGTCGACAACGCGGAGGCTCAGCTGTGTTCAATAGCAAACGACTGGTTCTGGCCCATTTCTGGCTTGCGTTCGCGGTATTCGGGCTGGCGCTGCTACTCGGCGAATGGCAGATGTATATCCGCAGCCCGTTGCACGCCTGGTTGCAAAATCCGGACATCTACTACCGATCGGTAACCGCACACGGCTCGGCAATGGGTTACGTCTTTCCGACGCTCATCGCAATGGGATTTGGCTATGCAATCACGGAACTGGCGTTGAAGAAGCCGCTTATCGGCCGTGCCTGGGCGTGGGCGGGGTTCTGGCTCGTGGCGGTAGGCGCGGTCACTGCAATGGTGCCGGTATCGATGGGGCTGGCATCCGTTCTGTATACTTTTTACCCCCCCATGATCGGCAATCCGTTCTACTACATTGGTGTGGTGCTGGTGGTTGTTGGCTCGTGGATCTGGGTTGCGTTGATGTCCGTCAATCTGCACGTCTGGAAGCGTGAAAATCCAGGTCGTCCCGTGCCGCTTGCGATGTTCGCAAACGTAGCCGGCTCGTACTTGTGGGGCTGGACGGCCGTTGGCGCCGCGATCGAGTTGCTGTTCCAGATTTTGCCTGTGGCGCTCGGCTTCAGATCGACCATTGACGCCGGTCTCGCCCGAGTGTTCTTCTCGTGGACGCTGCACGCGATTGTCTACTTCTGGCTGATGCCCGCGTATATTGCCTACTACACGATCATTCCGCGCGCGATCGGTGGTCGACTCTACAGCGATTCGATGGCGCGCATCTCGTTCATCCTGTTCCTGGTGGCAGCGATGCCGATCGGCATTCACCACCTGTTTGCCGATCCGCAGGTCGGGTCCGGCTTCAAGTTCGTCCATTCCGTGTTCACGGCTTTGGTCTCCGTTCCTACCTTGCTGACGGTCTTCACGATCTGCGCGTCGGCTGAAATCGCCGGACGTTTGCGAGGCGGGAAGGGGGCCTTTGGATGGGTCAAGGCGCTGCCTTGGGACAATCCGATGATGCTGGCGCTGGCGTTTTCGTTCGTAATGCTAGGGTTCGGAGGCGCAGGCGGCATCATCAACATGAGTTATCAGCTGGATTCGACAATTCACAACACGCAGTGGATCACGGGGCATTTCCATCTTATCTTTGCTGGGGCAATCGTCATCATGTATTTTGCGATTGCCTATGATCTCTGGCCTCACTTGACCGGGCGGGTGCTCACCAGCGTACGCCTGATGAGGGTGCAATTGTGGCTTTGGTTCGTTGGAATGATTGTAACAACATTCCCCTGGCATTATGTCGGGATACTGGGCATGCCTCGTCGGATGGCCTTTTACGACTACACCAATCCCGCGATTGCGCCTGAGGCTCTGTCCGTCATCCTTTCCGTGATCGGCGGTGCGATGCTGGTACTGTCTGCCGCGCTGTTTTTTATTGTCCTGATCCGCGGCCACCTGAGCGCAGAGGTCTCGCCGGCCGAATACCGGTTCAGTTCGCCGATTCACGAAGTTAAATCCCTGCCGATAGCTCTGAACAGTTTTGGTCTGTGGGTCGGCCTGATGATCGGGTTGACCGTGGTGAATTACGGTTACCCGATTGCCCAACTCATGACGCTACCGGAAACGTCTGTTCCAGCGGTACACGTGGGAGCACAGTGATGAGCAACGAACGGCTGGTTTCGATGCGCAACCCGTGGTTCGTAGCGAGCATCGGGGCAACCCTTGTACTATTCCTGTTCTCGGTGCTCGTCGGCTTCGTGTGGCTACCCTCGGCGCAACAGGATGCGCAATTTCACGGATTGTGGAATGCGATCTGCAGTGCTGCCGGCGTACCCCGCACCTGGTACAGCGGGGCACGCAATGAATCCGTAGTGGGCACAAGCACGGTCGTGGTGACGCCCCAAATGCTTGAGCACCCGAGCACAACTTCCATCGGGCGTGGTGCAACGCTAGCAATGCGCTGTACCATGTGTCACGGCATGCGCGGGCTGAGCGAGGCGAACTCACCCAATCTCGCTGGGCAGTCCGCAGCAGTCGTCTATAAGCAGCTGCAGGACTTCAGGAGCGGTGCGAGGAGCAACGCGATCATGGCGCCGATGGTCGTTGATCTGAGTGATCAGGATATGAAGGATCTCGCAGCATATTATTCGTATCTGCCGCGTTTACCTGCATCTCATGCTGGCAACGACGAACCGCCTCCGACGATCGTCGTTAGTGGTGCACCCATGCGCAATATCGCCCCCTGTGCGTCCTGTCACGGTGGTGTTGCCAGCAAGGTCGGCAGTCCATGGCTGGAGGGGCAGTCTGCCGTCTACATCCGGACGCAACTGCAGGCCTTCGCGTCGGGGACTCGTCGCAACGACATCAGCGAGCAGATGCGCAATGTTGCGCGCGGGATGACGCCGTCCGAGATCGAAGCGGCAGCTCGGTACTATTCGGATAGTCGTTAACGAGGTACGCACTTCCCACGAGGACCCCTCCATGCGCTTTCCACCAAGACGAGCTTTCGCATCCGTCATTTTGCTCATCGCCACGCAGACTGTTTTTGCCCAAACCCCGAAGACCGTCTTCCTTGAGGACCTGACCTGGACCGAACTGCGTGACCAGATTCAGGCGGGCAAGACCACCATCATCATCCCGATCGGCGGAACCGAGCAAAGCGGCCCCGACGTCGCACTCGGCAAACACAATGCACGCGTCAAGGTACTGTCGCAGCGGATCGCCGAGGGCCTCGGGAGCGCGATCGTCGCGCCGGTCATCGCCTATGTGCCGGAGGGCGGCTACGCTCCGCCGACCTCGCACATGCGCTTTCCCGGCACGATCACCGTGCCGGACGACGTGTTCGAAAAGACGCTGGAATCCGCCGCGAACAGCTTCAAGGTTCACGGCTTCACCAACGTTGTTTTTCTCGGTGACCATGGCGGCTACCAGAACGATGTCAGGCACGTTGTAGCCCAGCTCAACAGGAGCTGGGCCGGGTCGGGCGCCCGCGCATTCGTGCCGCCGGAGTACTACGGCACCAGCTCGGACGGCTACGCGCAGATCCTGCGGCAGCACGGGGTCAGCGATGCCGAGATCGGCACGCATGCGGGACTCGCGGATACCTCGCTGCTGCTGGCGGTCGCACCGCAGATGGTGCGGCTCGGGCATCTGCGAAGCGGTCCGAAACTGGGGCCGGCCGACGGCGTGTATGGCGGCGACCCGCGGCACTCGAGCGTCGAACTCGGTCAACTGGGCATTGACGCGATTGTGTCGCGGACGATCGATGCCATCAAGAAAGAGACCGCAAGCCGTTGAAGCATTCGGCAGACTTCTGCTTCCGTTCTTGATCCCCCATTCACTCGATAACGGAATTCACCATGCAATTGTGTTCTCCCTGCTTTTCGCGCGTTGCAACGGGCGTCGCCATCGCGCTGGCCGGTTTCTGCGCCGCGGCCGCTGCATCGGCTGCCTTGGCTGTCACCACGGTGGCGGGCATGCCGCCCGTGGTGAACCCCGATAACCTGTACAGCGAAGCGGGTGCCGGCCATATGAACGCTGCGGTCGCCAGCGCGTTGCCGCGCGTCTATGTGCCGAACCTGCGTTCGAACGACGTCTACGTGATCGATCCGGTCACGCTGAAGGTGGTTGACAGGTTTCACGTCGGCTTCAGTCCACAGCACGTCGTCCCTGCGTGGGATCTGCAGACGCTGTGGGTGGCCAACAACGCCGAAGGCCGCCCTGACGGCAGCCTGACCCCGATCGATCCGAAGACGGGCAAGCCCGGCAAGCAGATCATGGTCGACGATCCCTACAACATGTACTTCGCGCCCGACGGCAAAGAGGCGATCGTGGTGGCCGAAGCGCACGCGCGACTGGACTTTCGCGATGCGCACACGATGGCGCTGAAATCGAGTCTCGACGCGCCGCAGTGCAAAGGCATCAATCACGCCGATTTCTCGATCGACGGCAAGTACGCGCTCTTCACCTGCGAGTTCGGTGGCAAGCTGGCCAAGATCGATCTCGTCAACCGCAAGGTCGTGGGCTACCTCGAACTCGACAGGAAGGGCATGCCACAGGACATCCGCATCTCGCCGGACGGCAAGGTGTTCTATGTCGCCGACATGATGGCCGACGGCGTCCACGTGGTCGACGGCGACAGCTTCACGAAGATCGGCTTCATCAAGACCGGCGTCGGTACGCACGGCCTGTACCCGAGCCGCGACGGCACCCGGCTCTATGTGTCCAATCGCGGCTCCAATCTCGTGCACGGACTGAAACATGGCAAGGGCAGCGTGTCGGTGCTCGACTTCGCCACGCGCACGGTCGTCGCGAACTGGCCGATTCCGGGCGGCGGCAGTCCCGACATGGGTAATGTCAGCGCTGACGGCAAGATGCTGTGGCTGTCCGGCCGCTTCGATGACGTTGTCTACGCGATCGATACGACGACCGGCTCCGTCAAATCCATTCCGGTGGGCGCGGAACCGCACGGGCTCACTGTCTGGCCGCAGCCCGGGCGTTATTCACTTGGCCACACCGGGAATATGCGTTGACCGGTGACTGGCAACCGGGCTGCGCCACCTATCGAACGATGTGGCGCGATCGGGTTGTTGCCGCCTTCGATTTCGACGGTACCATCACCGCCTCGGACAGCCTGCCTGATTTTGTGCGTTATGCAGTCGGTAGTCCAAGGTTGATCTATGGTGCGATGTGTGCGGCACCATGGGTGGCACGCTGATCGGCACGTGCGACACGGGCACTGCGAAAGCGTTTTTTGGCGGCGACGATCGGTGCCGTGCCCCGGTGTGAACTGGAGGGCACGGCACTGCGATACGCATCTCAAAGATTGCCGGAGCTTGCCTGCGGCGCCGGCCAGGGCAGGGACGTCGACCAGCCATCATATCGCGTCAGTGGCTTCGTTCAACTCTCCTTATCGTTATGGCATGATGGCCTGATCCGTGACTTGTGAGAACTTGGATCGAATGGCGTAACGAAACGGTCGCGTTCTCCTTATCTGTGTCACGGGTCGAAGGGGCGGGATAACCGGTTCACTACGTCGTTTGATGACATTGCGAGCGTCTCGCTCAACGCCTGTCCGTTGAAGAGCACGTGGAACCGGCACCTGCGACAAAATGCGCGTCGACGGCGCATTGGAACCATCTATGCTCTATACATCAGTGAGGCAAACGGAACACGCTTTGGCGTTCCCTCGTCACTGGGTGCCCGATTGCTTTCGAACCTAATTGCGACGATTGGGCCGTTGACTACTTACCGCATGAGCGAGAACGCTCAATCGCTGAGGAGACGAAAATGCTCAGTCCGCATGAGTTCGCAACCTTGATGCTTGTGAAGGAAACCCCGGATCGAGACGACCTGAACCCCGCCGACCTGGATGCGCTGTTGGAGTATCGGCTCGTTGCGTTCGAGAAGCCGACGTCTGGATGTAGGTGCCTCAACCTCACGGATCAGGGAAATTTCTTCCTTAGAGCGGCGACCGGTCAGAACTGAATTTATCCTTGGCTTGATCGACGGGGCGACGTTCTTTCGCATGGGGTTTTCGTGAATCGAACGTAGCATTGTGATTCACAACGAAAATTGAAAACTCCTGGCGGAAGTGTTCTGATGTCCATCTCCAGTCAAATGGAGGTCTGCCGTCAAAATCTGGCGAGGGATGTGGGACCTTAACGAACACGATGCCATGACGAACACGTGGCTGCCCCAGAAGAATATCTGGCACGTCCGGTCAGTCAGACGCGCGCTCTCAAAGTTCCAGAAGGCCGGATTCATCGAAGTGCGCGGTAAGCAGATACGCATTGTCGAGCGCAGCCGACTCGAACGCATCTGAACCTTTCAGAGCCGACGTGCGATGAAGGGTGTACCACTACGTCTCGCCGCCATGGCGAGCGACCGATCTCTCATGTTCGACCCGCGCAGTGACGTCGCGGGCTATTGCAACCGATCCAACCACTTCACCTTGCTGATTGTTCACCATCGCGAACGTCATTTCGACATACAGCTTGTCGCCTGTCTTGTTGATCGCACGGGTCAAGGTCGCGCGGCCGTGCAGCCTTGTGTGACCACTTGTCATCGCCGCTTCGAAGCCGCGCCAGTGTGCGGCGCGCAGATGTTCCGGGATGACCATATCGAGGTTACGGCCCAAGGCCTCTTCGGGACTGTAGCCGAACAGCACCGCGGCAGCACGGTTCCAGCGCACGATTGCGCCGGACCGGTCGGCATAGATGACGGCGTCAGCCGTTTGTTCGATGATCCATTCCGCTAGTGGTCTGCGTCAAACGGATTGCATCTTATTCAGCTTGGACCTGGCACGCGTGACTTTGGCCAGGATGTCGGAAGCCTTTGCCGTCCAGATGAACGGTTTCGGATGATGATTGTGCTTCTCCACGTACTGTTCGATGGTGGAGATCAATTCAGGTACCGAGCGGAAGACCGCACGTCGCAACTGGTTCTCTGACAAGTCACGAAAGAAGCGCTCGACCATGTTGAGCCAGGAGGCACTGGTGGGCGTGAAATGCATGTGGAATCGCGGATGCTTGGCAAGCCACGCCTTTACCTCGGGATGCTTATGAGTTGCATAGTTGTCAGCGATCAAATGCAGTTCCTTGCCCTTGGGCGTGTTGCGATCGATCTTGCGCAAGAAGCTCAGCCACTCCTGGTGACGATGTTTTGTCTGGCACTGGCCAATGACACTCCCGTCGAGCGTGTTCATCGCGGCAAACAGCGTCGTCACACCATGGCGCTTGTAATCGTGTGTCATCGTTTGACAGCGACCACGCTTGAGCGGCAATCCCGGCTGGGTCCGGTCAAGCGCCTGGATCTGGCTCTTCTCATCGCAGCACAAGACCAATGCGTGCTCCGGGGGATCGAGATACAGCCCAACGATGTCCTCGAGTTTCTCGACGAAGTGCTTGTCGTTCGATACCTTGAAGCTCTCTACCCGATGCGGCTTGAGGCCGTGCGCTTGCCAGATGCGCCGCACGCTCGCGGCACTGACGCCGGCCACCGCCGCCATGCTGCGCGTACTCCAATGCGTCGCGTTATCCGGACGCTGCTGCGTCGTCAGCGTCACGATGCTCTTGACCTTGCGGGCGGAGATCTTCGGCTTGCGCCCGGGTCGCGTCTCATCCCCCTCGATTCCGGTCACACCGTCAGCTATAAAGCGAGCGCGCCAGCGTGCCACCGTGCCTCGCCAGATAGCAAGGTCCGCACCGATCTCTTTGTCCGTCTTGCCCTGCGCCGCGAGCAAAATCATCTTGGCACGCTCGGCCAGTCGAACCGGGACCCTCCGACCTTTAGCCCATGTCTCTAACTGTTCGCGCTGTGCTTCACTCAGCTCAACTTTCGCCGCGATTCTCATGAGTTCTCCCTCCAAGTAAAGGAGACTCGCAAATCGCAATTAAGTTGCATTATTTATGACGCACAACACTAGCGGGGGTGTTTCTTCCACGATGCCACTCCTGAAGGCGTCAAGAGGTGTAATGATACTCAGGACGGACCGAATAGCACGGGCCGACCGTGTGCATCGAATGGAATGAACATACCGATGGACCCAGCCTTGATCGATTCCACCATCCTGTTCAACGGCGCTTCAGCGTCTTCAGTTCGCGGCACACACCCGTTTTTGCCCGAGAGTGCTGCGACGAAGACGATTGCCCATTCCAGGAGAACCTGTCGCGATTCTTCGAGCAGATCGCCAAACGTACCGATCTCTTCTGGCGTTTTGTCCACGCACATGAGTGGCGTCAACGCGCCACCCTGACCAGCCTGGAAGCGGGCCCGCTGTTCGGGCGTACAGTCATCGGGCAACGCTACCGTGGTAAATACGAATAACAGACGCTGAGGCTCGGGTTGTTGCCGCGCGACCCGA
The DNA here is from genome assembly GCF_005503145.1 of Burkholderia sp. 4M9327F10. GTDB lineage: Bacteria > Pseudomonadota > Gammaproteobacteria > Burkholderiales > Burkholderiaceae > Paraburkholderia. The sequence continues at coordinate 32,112 of NZ_SCNV01000039.1, forward strand.
ATCAGCTCATCAAAGCTCGAAATACTCATCATTGATCGTCCATGTGATGTTGTGTCGGGAGGGCATAGTACGTCGGCTGTTCATTCAGTCACTGCGGAGCTGTGCCGTCGATCCGGACCCGCCGCACGCTGGATTGATACAGCAGAATCAGCGACACCCAGACGATGCCATACAGAAACATGAAGCAACTCGAACGAACGCCAAGCCAGTCAAGAATCACACCGAAAAGGATCGGTAGGAGGAAGCCACCCAGTCCGCCAGCCAGTCCAACGATGCCGGTGACGACGCCCATTTGCTCCGGAAAGTCGTCGGCGACGTACTTGAATGTCGACGCCATACCGAGCGCGAACACCACGCCAAGAATGAATAGAAGTCCGATGAAGACCGGGACACCCAGATGGACATGAAAGCTGCGCGGACCGCCGATCGTGCTTATCACGAAAGAGGTATCCGGGTACGAAAGCAGGAACAGACATACCCACGCGACCCACAACCCCCACCACGTTACCTTATGCGCACCGAAGCGGTCGGACAGGGTGCCACCCAGCGCGCGCAATACCGATCCGGGCAGCGAAAAGCCGGCGGCTAACGCCGCGGCGGTGACGACCGAAAAGCCGAATTCACCCTTAAGATATTGTGGGATCCACAGTGATAACGCGGTGAAGCCACCGAAGCAGATCGAGTAGTACTGGCAGTACTTCCATATCTTGGGGTTTTTCAGAACCAGGAACTGCCTGTACCATGGCCCAGACGTTTTACCCGCGCCCGAGTCGGTAGCGGAGCCCAACCAGAAGATCAACGCAGTGACGAGGAGCGCGAGCGCATAGATCTTCGGGACGGCGCGCCAGCCCCATGCCGCCTGCAACGAAGGCGTGATGAACAGATTCACCGCAGCGCCGACGGTGCCGGCCCCAAAGAACCCCATCGCAAAGCCACGTTTTTCGGGCGGGAAGAACCGTGCGACATATGGCGTCCCCACTGCGAACGATGCGCCTACCGCGCCGAGACACAGGCCGATAACGAGGAACTGCCAGAACGCCGTCGCGTATGCGATCAGGAACACGGGGATGGCGCAGAGGACCAGCAATAGCGTCATCACCACGCGACCCCCAAAACGATCCGTCCAGATCCCCAGAGGCACCCGCAATAGTGCGCCGCTCAGAACCGGCGTGGCCGTCAGCAGCCCGAACTCTGTGCCGTTCAGCGCAAGCTCCGTTCGTAGCTCGATGCCGAGTACGCCGAACATCATCCAGACGACGAAGCAGACCAGAAATGCCAAAGTCGTGACACATAGAACCAATATGGGACTTCTTTGTGAACTCATAACAGCTCCATGGCAGGACAAGGCTGACGGTTACACGCGGACGTCATCGATCAATGTGGGGGTGATGGGCACGTGCCGGATGCAGGTGCCCAGCGTAGACACGCTGCAATCGACACGGCAAATCACTATTGCACCAACAGGCCCGGGCGCACATCCAGAGCGATGCCGCGCAGTTCGGCGCTGGATGCCAGCAGGTTCAAATATTGCTGGATCGACTTGTGCCGGACATGTTCAGAGAGATAGCGTTCGATGGTCGCTTGCACCGCTTCAAACGGGAGGGATTCACCCGCGATGCGACGCTCCACCCAGACAATATGAAAGCCATAACGCGTATTGACGAGCCCCGGTAACAGGCCGATGTGCTGGCTGCCGAAAATTGCCGCCTCGAATTCCGGCACGCTCTCGCCACGGGTCAACTGCCCCAGATTCCCGCCGACCTGCCCGGACGGACAATTGGATAACGTTCGGGCGAGCGCATCGAACCGGTCGTGATGCTGCGCGAGCTCGCGGTGCGCTTCTTCAGCGCGGGCGCGGATCCGTGTCATCGCTGCCTTTTCGGTCAACGCAAAGAGGATGTGGCGCGCAAAAACCAGGTCCGGACTGCGGAATTTCTGCATGTTCGCTGCGTAGTAGCGCCCGCATTCTTCGGCGGATGCGACCGGCGTCGTACATTCCAATTCCAGCAAACGGTCAATGGTCTCATCGTCGAGATCGGCGCCGTTAGCCAACAGACCTGTTGCAACGGCGCGCTGGGCCAGTAGTTCACGCACGACCAGCGTCAGGCGTGCAGCGTGGTCGGGATCGGGCTCGTCTGCGTGCAACGCGGATTCCGCTGCAATGGCGGCGGCTTCGATTACGGCGCCGTTGACGCTAAGTATGTCAATGGTGGCGGGCGCCGATGAGATATCGTGGTTTGTGGACATGAAAGATGTCTCGAGTTAGCGCTTACGCACGATCTGGTGGGGCCGAACCAGGAAACCCAATGTGGCCATGCCGCTCCAGATGTGGACGAGGCGGGTGAACGGGGAAATGAGAAAAATCGTGAAGCCGAGCGCGATATGGATTTTGTAGACGAGCGGTGCCTGGATGATGAGATCCGCAGTGCCCGGTTGAAACGTGACGACGCCCTTTACATAGTCACTCAGGGTCTCGAACATCGCGCCGTCCATATGCGCCAACGACAGTGGGATGGTGGCGAGCCCGAGTGCCAGTTGTAACCAGAGTATCGCCAGCACCAGGATGTCCGCATGAGCGCTATTGATGCGAATGCGCGGATCGGACAGGCGTCGGTATAGCAGGATCGACAGTCCGGCGATCGCGACAATGCCCGCGATGCCGCCCGCCATCACCGCGAGCCATTGATGCTGGGAGGCGTTCAGGAATGGCGACACCATCCAGTGAGGCGCGAGGAACCCTGCGAAGTGGCCGCCGATCACGATCAATACGCCGACGTGGAACAGATTGCTTCCAAGGCGCAGTTGACGGCGTCTGAGCAGTTGCGACGAATCGCTCTTCCAGGTGTACTGCTCGCGATCGAAACGGATCAGGCTGCCGAGCAACCAGATCGCGAGACACACGTACGGATAGATGCCAAACAGCAGTGCGTTGACGAAGTGCTGACTCATGAGGTTTCTCCAGCCAGGATCCGGTTCTCTAATGCGCGAAATGTGAGCATGGAAGTCCGCCGTTTCTGGTTAACGTGACGGTCTTTTGTCGTAAAACTGGATTGGCTGAGGCGCCGTGGATAAAGGCGCTTGCGCACCCAGGAAGCTCACCGGCTCCTCCTGCCACTCGCGATCGAGCGCTTCGCCATCGACCTCGCGCGTCGTGGCGGCGCCGCACACGGTCGCATTCGCGTTCGCCAGCGGGGCCTCACCGGCGAGTGGCAACAATGCAGCAACGGCTGCGAAGTACAGTGTTCCGCGCTCGGCCAGTCTGGTCGCAATCTGCCGGCTGATATCGGCAATTTCGCCAAGCAGCGCGTGCGCTTGAGCGGGCGTTTCGTGGGACAGAAACTCGAGGAAAACCGGCAGGTAGTCGGGTAATTCGCCGGCGCCGAGAAACAGGCCCTTCGCTTCGTACATGGCGAGCAAATCCACCATTGCCTGCCCACGTTCGCGCGACTCGCCGTGAACATGTTCAAACAGATAGAGCGAAGTGGCCCGGCCGCGGTCGAAGATTTCGACGTAGTGTTCCTGCAGATCCAGCAGCGGCCGCGCCGACAGTCGGTCGACCAGATCGAGCAAGGCTGCGCGTGTGTCCGGTGGTAAGCCTGCATGCCCGGCCAGCGCGGCGCGGATCTCATCGAGTGCTGCGATAAGAGTTTGATCGGGATAGTCCAGCAGCTCGCCCAACATGCTGAAAATCAGACGGTTGTCTTCCATTTATTCACCCGCCGCGCGAATGGGGATTGTTTTGCGTGCCTTGTTGATGCCCTTGCGTCCACCGAACAGGCTGGTTTCCGTGGTGCCGTCGGAACAGCCGTTGCCGAACGAGAAGCCGCACGATGCGCGCAGGTCGAAGGCATCTTCGGCATATTCGCGGTGAGCGGTCGGGATCACGAATCGATCTTCGTAATTGGCAATCGCCAGATACCGATACATCTCGTCGACTTGCGCGCTGGTGAGATCGACTTCGCTGAGCAATTCGGGGCTCTCGCGACGTTCGACATGACGCTCGCGCATGAACGCCCGCATCGCCAGCATTCGCATGAGGGCAAGCCGAACCGGCGCTTCGCGGCCGGCTGTGAGCAGATTGGCCAGATAGCGCAGCGGGATGCGCAGCGAATCGACGTCGGGCAGCAAGCCCTTCATGCCAAGCCGACCGTCGTTGGTGGCCGAGTTGATGGGCGACAGCGGCGGGACGTACCAGACCATCGGCAAGGTGCGGTATTCGGGGTGAAGCGGGAAAGCGATCTTCCACTCCATCGCCATCTTGTACACCGGTGAATGGCGCGCCGCTTCGAGCCAGTTCTCCGGTACGCCGTCGCGAGCCGCCTGTTCACGCACGGCCGGGTCCTTCGGATCCAGGAAGATCGACAGTTGCGCTTCGTACAGATCCTGTGGGTCCTTGACCGATGCGGCTTCCTCGATCCGGTCGGCGTCGTACAGTAGAACGCCGAGATAGCGTATCCGGCCGACGCAGGTTTCCGAGCACACCGTCGGCTGGCCCGCCTCAATACGCGGATAGCAGAAAATGCACTTCTCCGACTTGCCACTTTGCCAGTTGTAATAGATCTTCTTGTAAGGACACCCGGACACGCACATCCGCCAGCCGCGGCACTTGTCCTGGTCGATCAGAACGATGCCGTCTTCCTCCCGTTTGTAGATCGCGCCGGAGGGGCAGGAGGCCACGCACGCGGGATTCAGGCAGTGCTCGCAGAGTCGCGGCAGGTACATCATGAAGGTGTTCTCGAATTCCCCATAGATGTCGGTCTGCACCTGATCGAAGTTGTAGTCCAGCTTACGCTTTTCGAACTCTCCGCCGAGAATTTCTTCCCAGTTCGGGCCCCACTGGATTTTCTCCAGACGTTCGCCGGTAATCAGCGAACGCGGTCGAGCGACCGGCCCGACCTTGACGTCGGGTGCATCGTGCAGATGCGCATAATCAAACGTGAACGGCTCGTAGTAGTCGTCGATCTCCGGCAGGTTCGGGTTGCCGAAAATATTGGCGAGCACCCGCCACTTGCTACCCGCACGAAGCTCGATCTTCCCATTCGACTTGCGTTTCCAGCCGCCGTTCCAGCGATCCTGGTTTTCCCAGTCCTTCGGATACCCGACGCCTGGTTTCGTTTCGACATTGTTGAACCACGCGTACTCCATTCCCTCGCGCGAGGTCCAGACGTTCTTGCAGGTGACGGAGCAGGTATGGCAACCGATGCATTTGTCCAGATTCATCACCATACCGATCTGCGCGCGGATTTTCATGGTTTCTCTCCAGTCTCATCATCGGCCATCGCAAGTGTCGGCGCGCCATGGGCCAGTGTGTGCTGATGACGCGCGGCTTCAGCCGCCGACAGCACTGACGCCGGCGTCGACTCATCCTTCCAGTCGATTGTTTTCATTTTGCGGACGATCACAAATTCGTCGCGATTGGAGCCGACGGTGCCGTAATAGTTAAAACCGTAGGAGAGCTGCGCATAGCCACCGATCATGTGGGTTGGTTTCGGCATGACGCGCGTGACCGAATTGTGAATCCCACGGACCCCGGAGACTTCTGAGCCCGGTGTATTGATGATCTTTTCCTGCGCGTGATACATCATCACGGCACCTACCGGAATGCGCTGGCTGACCACGGCGCGCGCGGTCAGCGCACCGTTCAGATTGAACGCCTCGATCCAGTCGTTATCGACCACGCCAATCTTCCTGGCATCGATCTCGGAGATCCAGACGATCGGCCCGCCGCGCGACAGCGTCAGCATCAACAGGTTGTCGGTGTAGGTGCTATGAATGCCCCACTTCTGATGAGGGGTCAGGAAATTCAGCGCGATCTCCGCGTTTCCGTTTGAGTGGCTGCCGGCCATGCCGGTGGTGCTGCGCGTGTCGATCGGCGGCTTATAGACACAGAGCGACTCGCCAAAGTCGCGCATCCACGCGTGATCCTGATACAGCTGTTGGCGCCCGGACAGGGTGCGCCAGGGAATCAGCTCATGAACATTCGTGTAGCTTGCGCTATAGGACACATGTTCGGATTCGATCCCGCTCCAGGTCGGCGACGAAATGATCTTGCGCGGCTGCGCCTGAATATCCCGGAACCGGATTTTTTCGTCCTCGCGAGCGCGCGAGAGATGCGTATGATCGGTACCCGTGAGCGCCGACAACGCTTGCCATGCTTTAAGCGCGACGGTACCGTTGGTTTCCGGGGCCAGCGACAGGATCACTTCGGCTGCGTTGATCGCCGAAAGAATCTGTGGTCGCCCGTGCGAAACGCCCGCGTCAGCAACCGGATAATTCAATTCTCGAAGCTGTTCGATTTCCTCGCCGGTTTGCCAGGTAATGCCTTTGCCGCCGTTGCCGAGCGAGTCGAGCAGCGGTCCGAGCGAGGTAAACTTGCGCCAGGTATTGGGATAGTCCCGTTCGACGACCGCAATGCTTCCCATCGTTTTTCCGGGAGCCGGATCGCATTCGTCGTGGCCCCAGTCGGCAATGCCGTCGGTCTGGGCGATTTCGCCGGCGCTGTCGTGTTGGAGCGGTGACATCACGATGTCGCGCTCCACGCCGAGATGGCCTTCGGCCAGTTCAGAGAACTTTTGCGCGATGCCTTTATAGATTTCCCAGTCGCTTCTGGATTGCCACGCTGGGTCGACGGCCGCCGACAGCGGGTGGATGAACGGGTGCATGTCGGACGTGTTCATATCGTCCTTCTCATACCAGGTGGCGGTCGGCAGCACGATGTCCGAATACAGGCAGGTGGTGGACATTCTGAAGTCGAGCGTGACGACGAGATCGAGCTTACCGTCGGGCGCTTTCTCGTGCCACTTCACCTCTTTGGGCAGGATGCCGGCGCTCGCACCCAGATCTTTTCCCTGCACGCCATGCTCGGCGCCGAGCAGATGTTTGAGGAAGTATTCATGTCCCTTGCCCGACGACCCGAGCAGGTTCGAGCGCCAGACAAACAGGTTTCTCGGAAAATTTTCCGCTGCGTCGGGATCTCCGCACGACATCTCAAGCGAGCCATCCTTCAGACCCTTCGCAACATACGCGGCCGGGTCGGCGCCGACTGATGCCCGGCCGAGTTCGAGCGGATTGGTCCTGAACTGTGGCGCGGACGGCAACCAGCCCATCCGTTCGGCACGGACGTTGTAGTCGATCGGGCTGTCGGCGAACCCGCTGCCATCGACGAGCGGCGATAGCAGTTCGGTGACTTTCATCGTTTCGTAGCGCCATTGATCGGTATGCGCATAGAAAAACGACGTGCCGTTCATGACGCGCGCCGGCCTGTACCAATCAGTCGCGAATGCCAGCGGCAGCCAGCCAGTTTGCGGCCGGAGCTTTTCCTGGCCGACATAGTGAGACCAGCCGCCGCCTGATTTGCCGACGCAACCGCACATGACGAGCAGATTGATGATTGAGCGATAGCTCATGTCCATATTGAACCAATGGTTCAAGCCCGCGCCGACGATCACCATCGACTTGCCTTCGGTCTTCTGGGCGTTATCGGCGAATTCGCGTGCAACAGCGATGACTTCATGCCGTTTGACGCCGGTAATCTTCTCCTGCCACGCGGGCGTGTACGGTACGTCATCGTCGAAACTGGCCGCGACGTTCGGGCCGCCGAGTCCCTGATCCACGCCATAGTTGGCAACGAACAGATCGTAGACTGTGGCAACCAGAATTTCACCGGAGCGGGTGGCGATCTTGCGTACGCCGATGCGCCGCGGCAATACGCTGGCATGACCGGTATGCGTGAAGTGAGTATGTTCGACGTTGCCGAAATAGGGGAAGGCGACGTCGATCGTCTCGTCGTGCTTCTCCACGAACGACATGGCCGGTCGGATCGGATTGCCGTGGACATCCTCTTCTTTCAGATTCCATTTGCCGGCGTCGCCACCTTGCTTTTGTCCCCAGCGAAAGCCGATCGATCCGATTGGCGTGACAAGCTTGCCGCTCAATTCGTCGAACGCCACCGTTTTCCAGGCGGCGTTGTTCCCCTGGCCGGACACATCATCGAGCTCGTCCGCTCTCAGGAGTCGTTCGGGCACATAGTGTTCGCCCTGTTTGACGATACGCACGAGCAGCGGCATGTCGGTATAACGCCGGCAGTAGTCGGAGAAATACGCGCTCTTGCCGGCGACGTGAAACTCCTTCAGCACGACGTGACCCATCGCGAGACCGAGCGCCGCATCCGTGCCCTGCTTGGGGTGCAGCCAGATGTCGCCGAACTTCGCCCCCTCGGCATAATCGGGAAAGATTGATACGACCTTGGCGCCGCGATAACGTACCTCGGTCATGAAGTGCGCATCCGGGGTGCGCGTTTGCGGCACGTTGGACCCCCACAACATAATGAAAGTGGAGTTGTACCAGTCGGCCGATTCCGGAACGTCGGTCTGTTCGCCCCACGTCTGCGGCGAGGCTGGCGGCAGATCGCAGTACCAGTCATAAAAGCTCAGACTGACGCCCCCGATCAATGACAGATAGCGACTGCCTGCCGCATAGGACACCATCGACATGGCGGGTATGGGTGAGAACCCGATGATCCGGTCCGGGCCATGTCGTTTGATGGTATGAATGTTTGCGGCCGCAATCATCTCGTTTACCTCATTCCAGCTTGAGCGAACGAAGCCACCTAGTCCGCGGCGACGCGTATACGAGGCGCGGGCTTCCTGATCATTTACGATCGCGCTCCACGCTTCCACCGGCGCGAGCGTCAGGCGCTTTTCGCGCCACTGTCTGAGCAGTGCACTGCGAATCAGCGGATATTTAAGGCGATTTGCGCTGTAGAGATACCAGGAATAGGACGCTCCGCGAGCACAGCCACGCGGTTCGTGATTCGGCATATCCGGACGGGTGCGAGGGTAATCGGTCTGCTGGGTTTCCCAGGTGACGATGCCGCTTTTGACATAGATCTTCCACGAACAGGAACCTGTGCAGTTGACGCCGTGGGTCGAGCGCGCGATCTTGTCATGCTGCCACCGTTGCCGGTAGGCGTCCTCCCATCCACGGTCTTCATGGGTTGTCATCCCATGGCCTTCGGAGAACGTTGGCCTCGATGTGGAGAAGTATTTCAGGCGATCGATAAAGTGGCTCATCTGATCGACTCCATGGCACTCGGTGCTCGAAGTCTACGCGTGTCGTCCAATATTGTGGGCATTTTGAGTTTCTCCATGACGCTGCCGGTAAATTCCATTCCGGAAAACCGGCGACCAGAGCCTGATGGTTTCTGGCGCGGGTAATTACAGTTCTTGCGGACGCTCGCAGGCGCGATCTTCACGCGCTTCGCATAAACATAGACAGCCGTATTCGCGGAGCCACGATGCCGGAGCAAGCTCAACGCTAGCGCTGAGTCCCCGCTATGAAACTGTTGGTTGGCAATTCCGTAGGTACCATATCTGCCTCGTGGTCGAACGTCATGAACCCGTCAGCCCGCTTTACCATCGATACGGGACATCGTCAGATAGGGCGCGTATTTGATGAGGTAAGCAATCAATGCGGCAGACCAACACATGCCTGCTATGTCGACCCAGACTACTGTGGTGCCGCTGGCAAACCAGGGGCCGAAAACGCGTACGATTGCCGCGACGATCATCAGGCAGTAACTCGCTATCTCGGATCGTCCTGCAACGAGCGGGCGCCCGGTGTGTCCAAGCGCGGTGCGGGTAATCATCGCGATAATGGCGCACCCTATCGCTCCGATCGTCAGGGCGTGAATCGCGAGCGAATGCGGGACGGCGCCTGCGGCCGCCAGGGCAAGCAACGCAAAGCCGATCGGAATCCACGCATAGGCGACATGCAGAATCCAGAGAATCGGCCGGGGCCCTACTCGCCACGAATGCCATCCAGCGATTCTGATCCCATGGACGGTCGCGGCGGCGCAGGCGCATGCCACGATGAACCACGGCGCGGCATCGGTTGCATCCGCAAAAAATGCCAATATGACGGTCGGCACCGCGAGCCTCTCGATTACTTTCCAGCGTGTCATCCGAAATCCGGGAATAGCGTTTGTGGTAAACATCGGCACCACGCGGCCCGAAATGACGGTGACGAACATCACCACAAGCCCGATCGCTGCGTAAGACGTCCGTATTGAAAGGTCGGGACGCTCCTGCCATGCCCACCAATGAAAACAGATATTCAACGCACCAAATATTCCGAGTGCGACGGGAAGGAAAATGTTGTGGCGATTGCGTGCCGCGATCAGCACCCGCAAGAGCACAATGGCGACAACCGGAAGGAAGGCGCAATCGACAATAGCTGCGATGGGTTCTGGGCCGGACCAGACCAGCACGCGTCCCGCCAGCCACAGAAGCCATAGTCCCGCGAGCGGTGCGCCTCGTGGCGTTTCGAGCGTCGTCCAGGCGCGCACGGCAGTGAGCAGAAACCCCACCACGATCGCGGCGACGAAGCCGAAGATCATTTCGTGGGCGTGCCAGAGCACACCATTCATGGCAGGCGAGGAGCCTGCGACCGGGTGGCCACGCAGCACGATCAGCCAGAGCGCTATTGCAATAACGCCAAAAAGTGCACCCCCCAGATAGAACGGCCGGAAGCCCAAGCGCAGAACGGGAAGACCCCGTTCTGCTGTTGGTCGCGGTTCCGCGACAGGTTCTGTAATCCTCAACATGGTCTCCAAAATATGCACCTCTGAGGAACCGCAACGTGCCTTCACAAGTGGCAGACAGTTCCGAGGTTGAATCGTGCAACCTGCGCCATCCTCCCAACCCATCGTAGTATGAGAAGCCATAAATGGCATGGTCCAATTGACGCAGATCAATGACTCAGTTAACGCGCCCGCTCGATCTGGATTGCAACGAAATCCATCTGAAATATACGCGCATTTAATGATAGATCACGTTATGATATACAACAAATAGCAACAGATCATTGGAAGTCTGCGAGCGCAGGAGAGATTTCCTTGGCATTTGCATTCGCTCTGGGTACGGGTGTTCTCTGTCGGAAGGCTGGCGACGATGCGGCTGTCCTTACCCGGGCGATGCGCACGGTCGAACCGGATGCAAAGATCGACGTCGACGTCGATGCGAGAGCCGTAAAAGTTGACTCATGGCTGTTTGCCGAAGAGTTTCTGGTGGCGTTCGTTTGCGCCGGAAACGACGTTAAGCATCGTTGGTCGGACATTCGAGCGACTTCTCCGCCCAGACAACGGACCTTCGATTTAGTCGATTGCAACCGTTCGCAAATAGAGAATGCTTGTTCAATGGAGGCTGGGCGGCAGCGTTCCGAGTTGATGGAAGACACTTAGCCAGTCCTCGAGATGCCAGGTTTTCGCTATACGTTCGTCGCGGAACTCGTGAAAGGAGTGAATCGCAAACTCGATTGGCTTGGATGTCGCTGCGATGCCCATCAGAGACCCAGACTGCGTTCCCCTGACTTTTGCCCGCACGCCAACCATGTTCCCGTGGATCAATACATCCAGGATCTGAATGTCCATGTCCGGCAGCGCAGAAGCTAAGTCAACAAATACTGGAATCATCTGGTCTGGCCCCCCCGCCGGCCCGAAAGACGCGGGCACGTATTGCCAGTCGGGCGTAACAACCGTCCGCAGAAGCGCGACGTCTTTTTGAGCGTGCGCGTGGTAAAAGCGGCCAATGATCCGCTGCGCAAGATCGCGGGTTACTTCGTTCGCTTGGACCATGGCATCACCTCTCACCGACAGGAGACGACACGCCCGGTCTAGAGGGCGTGCGGCAAGGCAAAATCGAAGACGAGGATGCCAAGGGAACGCCCACCCCAGCCAGGACATTTGTAATTCGATGATCGAGATCGTGATGCCGCCCCAACCAGGCTCCCAGGAGGAAAGCCACTTCGACAATGATCTGGAGTGCGACGAACACGAGCATGAGCAGATACTCATAGCCCATAAACTTGTAGTTTGAGAAATTCATCCCATAGTCGAAAACCCACCTGCCGACACGATGGGTTTCATAGGCGAATAAAAGAAACGGGAACAGATAACTGGCAACATACGTCGGTATCGTTGCGTGCCGCAGTTCCAGACGAAAGTGGTGCATGGTTTGCATATCGCCTCCCTTCTCGGCGGCAGGCGTCCTCACAACCTGTCACACCCGGAACGATCTGACGGGCGGTCAAACATTCCCTGAATGTCGCTCGCAGAATGCGCTCGTGCCGGGCTGAACTGACGATCACCGGATGAAGGGCACTTACCGTCTAGCATGAGCACGCAACAACGCTGCCGCATTGACGCAGATCAACATTTGCATTTCCTAAGGTTCCCGGATGGCCTTGACGATCATTGCAAAGAGGCGGCCGAGATCTGCCTCGACCATGACGCCGGCGAACGGATCGCGGTTTGTGCCAAACGCCTCGTCCAGCTCGTTCCAGTCTTCCTCCGTCAGCCACTGACGCGCGGCAGGCAGAATGACCTCTTCTTCCTGGCGTCTGTGATTTGCGGAGAACGCGGCGTATTCTTCGACCATCTCACGCAACACCGGGAGCGCGGACTCGCCAACCAGCTGGTATCGGGTCAACGCATGTTCGATGTTTCGTATTCGAGCCTTGCCCTGAGCGTGCTGTTCCTCTAACTCGTCGATGGTTTTGTCGAGGTCGTCGGCATGGTGGCGCAAGCGCGCGAACAGATAGCGCTCTTCTTTGGGATGATGTAGCTGCTCCGGATATTCGCTAATGTAAAACAGCATGGACCGAAACATCATCGGTCTGGGCACGTCTGCGCCGGCACCGAGCAGTTTGACAAAACGTTGCATGCCGGTGACGACCATCGATAGCTGCTGGTGTTCCCTAATGATGACCCGTACGGCTTTTCTCGCTACCGGCGTTTGCATATCGAACCCCTTACCCGTCGACACGGCGTGTTCAGCCTGCGATCGCCTGAGTCCCGTGTATCAAAAGTATGGAGGGCACAACGGGTAACCCTATGACCTGCATCAAGGATTCAGGTCAACTCTCGGCCTCAAAGCGGTGTGAGGATGCTTCTGGCAATAGCAGATGTTGCCCCGCATGACCGCGCCGGCTAAAAAATGCCGTTGAGTCTCCTTGGGCAGACAGACAGCATAACCGGCGAGTGCGTGTAACCCGCATTGGGCGACGGCGCGGGGCGCGAAAAATCCGGCCCGGCTACGCAACTCGTCAGGTTCGCCAGCACGATCGGCAAGACCGCGTACCTTCGCATTCGGCCGGCGCGAACGAAAGCTATCGGCGGCCTACTCATAGCGCAATGCCGCGATCGGATCGAATCGGGAAGCGTTCCTCGCCGGGTGACAGCCAAAAAAGATGCCTACAGTAGCCATGACGTCGAACAGCCTGCGCGCCCTGTCGACGGAGCATGGTTGCCGAAGCGCGCTCTTGAAGAGGTTACGCAAGAGAGAGGCGCTCTCACCTCGTAATATCCGGATGGTGACGCTCGCGATTTCGCCCGGCGGCTAGCTAGCCCCGCAGAACTTGCGCTACAGCGCGTACTGCAAAGCCAGGTCGAAACCGATGACGACCAGTGAACAGCCGAGTCCTGCGAGGAGATTCGCGACCCGATGTTCGAAATCGTGATCCCGGCTCATCCACGCCACAATCAGGAAAATGCCTTCAAAGACGACCTGGAGCGCAAGGAACACAAGCATCAGCAGAAATTCGTAACCCATGAACCTGAAGTTCGCGAAGTTCATCCCGTAATCGAAAATCCACCTGCCCACCCGATGCATCTCATACATCAGCAGCAGAATCGGAAAGACGTAACTGACAACATAGGTCGGCACGCTTGCGTGCCGAAGTTCCAGGTGAAAGTGGCGAGCAGCTTGCATATCCCCTCCCGCGTCGGCTTCTGGCGCTCAAAAAACTCTTTGTTCAATGACGCGGCACGGCTCCCGCTAATCCGCATTTGCACCACGTGACCGGCCGCCCGTCGCAACGCGCAACCGAACTGCTAACTTTCCGCCTCGGGGATCGTTTTGACGATCATCGAGAATAGTCTGCCAAGATCGTCTTCAAGTTTTACCCCGTCGAACGGATCGCGATTTGCTCCAAAAGCGGCGTCGATCTCTACCCAGTCTTCGTTTGTCAGCAGACGTCTGGCCGCCGGCAAAATCAACGTTTCTTCCATACACCGGTGGTCTGCATAGAACTCGGCATACGCATCCACCAGGGCTCGCAACTCCCGAAGTGCGGGAGCGCCCTTCAATTCATACCGGGTCAGCGCGTGCTCGATATCCCTCAACCTCACGTCACCTCGAGCGTGCTGGGACTCCAGTTCCATAAGGACGTGGTCAAATTCATCCGTCCGATCCCGCAGCGGCGTGAACAGGTAACGATCCTCTTTAGGATGGTGCACCTGCTGAGGGTACTCGCGGATGTAGTAAAGCATCGCCCGAAGCACCATGAGGCCCGGAGCCGGCGTACCTGCTGCCAGCAGGCCCACAAAGCGCCGCATGCCCTCTACCACGGTCGACATCTGCTCGTGTTCATGAAGGATGACGGTTATGGCAGAACGCGGTCTCGGAGACTGCATATCAAACTCCGCAGCAGTACATGAAAGGCATTGGCGAATCGATTTGCTGCTTCACACCTGCGGCATGAGCAGGAAGCTGCGCCGATACTTTAATGCTAGTCATCCTCCGGTTGACATCAAAGCGCACTAACGCCACAGCTTTGATGGAGATCAACGACTGTGCGGACATGGTGGCCCATGGGGTCAGCGCCCGTCGACCGCATAAATTGGCAACCGCTTATCTGGATTGCAGAAAGGCCGCAACCGCCTTGGCCTGGCAGGCGCTCAACGTATGCGCGACGGTGGTCATCACGGGTGCGTTGCTGCCGGTACCGTTTTCGAAAACCTCGATCTGACGCAGCAGATACTCCTGATGCTGCCCCGCGAGGCGCGGGAAGGTGCCGGCCCCCTGGGCCTGCGCTCCGTGGCATGAAGCGCGGGCCGGCACCCGCTTGTCCGGCACGCCATGTTCGAAGATTTCCTGTCCACTCGCCAACACGGCGGCATCGCCGGCTGCGCCTGTATAAACAGGGTCGGGCCTGAACCGTCGACGGATAGATCTTTTACTTTGGCTCGGCGTGTGCGAGCCAGAGAGTCAGGAATATGCAGCGGTGGGACAGGGGATCATTGACGATCAAACTACCTTGCAACGATTGAGCAGATAAGATGCCATCCGATGGTTGCCGCCGGGCTGGTAACCGAATGACCGAAATGGGCGGAGGTACGGTAATTCGAAGCGGCGGCGCCGACTACGACTTCGTGGCCGAACACGGCCTGATGCAACCGCGGCGGAATGTTGCAGCGTAGGATAGGTTCCGTCGGACAGAACACGACCCTCTCCGGCCATACCCGACCGCGCCAGCACGCCGACCGCTGCCATGGGACAGCCGCCATCCGTCTGTCATGTACTCGGTCGAAGTGCATATGGCACGCAAGTCACGCCCCAGCCGTCTGGTCCAGCAGGATCTCAGCGCACTGATGCCGCAGTGGATTGACCTGTGTCAGTCCTTTTCGGGTTGCAACCAGTAGTATTTCAATTGCACTGATCGCGCTGGGCGCTGTCGACCGCGCTACAAGGAATGCATTTTGCCTTTCGTCCAGACGGTCTATCGTGCACTTGATCCATTTCAATGGAGCACGCCATGGCCGACCCACTTGCCGTATGGCATACCGAGCATATTAATTTTGCCCGGCTACTCAACATTCTGGAAGAACAGGTTGCTGAGCTCCGCCGGGGCGAGAGCCCGAATTACGCTCTCATGGGCGATATCCTTTACTACATGCGGAATTTTTCCGATCGTGTTCATCATCCGCGGGAGGATGTTGCGTACGCGCGGCTTGCTGAACGGGATCCCGGGACGCAGATAGTGGTGAACCGCCTTCTGCAGGAGCATCGCGTGATCGCCACGGCCGGCGATGAGCTCCTGATTCGCATCAATGAAGCCGCGGGAGATGTTGTAATTCCGCGCACGGCTCTGGAGACGGCTACGGCGACCTATCTTGTGTATTATCGTCACCACCTCTCCACTGAGGAGCGAGACGTGATGCCTCGCGCTGCGCAGGTGCTGACAGAAATGGACTGGGTTGCAGTCGATGCGGCCATACCGGCTAGCCCCGATCCGCTTTTCGGAGACAATGTACTGGAGCGCTTCGAGGCACTTCGCAGGCAGATCGCTCTAGACGCGCAGGTGTCAAAGGACTTGGGTCTGCCACCGGACACTCATTGATTGACGCCGGTTACAGGGTGCTGTTCACGCGCATCAGCGATGCAACAACACAGGCTCACCCGTCCCTGGAATAATGTTCTGCCGCAGGCCGTCGACTCACTTGGAGAGTGCCAGTTCCGCTGTCAGGACGTAACCGGCGCTCGAATGTCCGCAAACGGGTTTGGGTGAACGACCAGAGCTGACCGCGATGTGCCCGTTGGCGAGCAACTCAGTGGCCGTCGAGGCAATCCGTGTCATCAGGACGAAGTGCCTCCAACGGTTGCAGTACATCGGGAATCGCCGGCAAATCGGCAACGTTTTGCTCAATATGATCGTTTACGTCCGGGATCTGATCGACGAACGGCTCGTCCCGTGCGCCAACCGTCAGCCCGGCGCCGTTGACGAGCGTGCGGCCGATGCTGCGCAGGCGCAACAGTCCATCACATAACACCGAGGACAGACGGTCGTCGGCACGAAAAGGACGCGACGGGTCTCGAGATTTGAGCCAAGCAGGCCAAAGCAGAGGAGCAGCGTATCCTCGAGCATCAACGGCATTGCGTACAGGCTGTGCAACTGCCGACGACGCCCCCAGTTAATCAGGATTGCGGACGTGGCGGCCCCGAAAAGGCAAGGAACGCAATCCTGCAACAATCGTATTGATTTCGCCGAGCGCGCGGTTGTCGGCGAGCGACGACACAATGCCGGACATGTGGGATGTGTACTGCCCCACAGCGAGAAATCCGTCGGCGTTGGCCGCACCGGCGATGAAAGCTGGCGATCGTCGAGGCGCAGATTCGCCGCGTCGCTGCGCTCGGGTTTCGTGAATCCTCGGAAATAGTTGACCGGCATGCCGACATTTTATCCGTTTGCGCGCGCCGCGCGATGGCCGCCGCTTGCTTTCAAGCGCCGCGGAGTCTATCGGCGACCGTCACGGTCACGTCGACCTCCTGCATGATGATTCCCACCGGTAGCACCGTGCGCCCATGTGTTTCGTTGATGATCTCCGCCGCCGACAGGTAGAAAGCCAGCAGCGCCGTCACCAGGCCGAGGTAACCCCCCGCGTGGTGCAACCACCCGAGGCCGGTCCATTCGCTCGCTGCAAGCACGAAGAAAGTGATCCACAAAGACAGAAACACCAGTTGCAGCGCGCGCGGCGCACGCCATGTCGCGACCCACATATAAAGTGTGAACACGCCCCACAGGAACAGATACCACCCGATGAACGCCGCAGGCACGGTACCGTGCAGGAACAGCACGAAGAGGGCGAGCGACCACCAGAACGAACCGTAGCTCAGAAAGGCCGTTGCGCCGAACGTGTTACCACGCGGTATTTCCATGAGTCCGGCGAGCGCCTGCGCGGTGCCGCCATAAGCGAATGCGACGGCGAGCACCATGCCCATCGAATTGCCGCTGAACCAACCGGCGTTGATCATGCTGAGCAGCCAGGTCGTCAAGGCAAAACCGGCGAGGCCGAGTGCAGCGGGATTAGGGGCTTTGATATTCACGATGAATTCCTCAAGCAAACGAAAATAGATGTCGATTGCGTGGCTGTCGTGAAGACCGGCGCCGCGCAATGGTCATATTGCAATCGAAAGTCGGACCACTCAGATCGAATCGGCGAACTGGGAAATCACGGCGGGATTCTCGACGGTCGACGTGTCCTGCGAAATCGCTTCGCCCTTCGCGACTGACCGCAACAACCGGCGCACGACCTTGCCGGAGCGCGTCTTGGGCATGGCGTCGCCGAAACGGATGTCTTTCGGTTTGGCGATCGGACCGATTTCCTTGCCGACCCATGCGCGCAACTCGTCCGCTACGCGTTTGGCCTCCGCACCGGTGGGCCGTGCTGTCTTCAGAACGATGAAGGCGACGATGGCTTCTCCGAACGTTTCATCCGGACGCCCGACGACTGCGGCCTCGGCGACGAGCGGATTGGCCGCCAGCGCCGACTCGATTTCCATCGTGCCCATGCGGTGGCCGGACACGTTCAGCACGTCGTCGATGCGACCGGTGATCGTGAAGTAGCCTGTGTCCCGGTCGCGAATCGCGCCGTCGCCGGCGAGGTACAGCTTGCCGCCGAGTTCGTCGGGGTAATAGCCGTTGCGAAAGCGCTCAGGATTGCCCCAGATCGTGCGGATCATCGACGGCCACGGCTTGCGCACAACGAGCACGCCGCCTTGTCCGTTGGCCACTTCGTGGCCGGTTTCGTCGACGATCGCCGCATCGATGCCAGGCATCGGCAGCGTGCACGATCCCGGCACGAGTGGGGTGGCGCCCGGCAGCGGTGAGATCATGTGGCCGCCTGTCTCGGTTTGCCAGAACGTGTCCAGCACCGGACAGCGACCGCCGCCGACATGTTCGGCGTACCAGTTCCATGCGCTTGGATTGATCGGTTCGCCGACCGTGCCGAGAATGCGCAAGCTGCTCAGGTCGAAGCTGCGAGGATGCACAGCGGTGTCAGCGTCGGCGCTCTTGATGAGAGACCGGATGGCGGTCGGTGCGGTGTAGAAGATGCTGACCTGATGGCGCTGGATCATGTCCCAGAAGCGGCCTGCATTCGGATAGGTGGGCACGCCTTCAAAGATTACCTGGGTTGCGCCGACGGCGGTAGGGCCGTAGCAGATATACGTGTGACCTGTGATCCAGCCGATGTCTGCGGTACACCAGAAGACATCGGCCGGCTTGATGTCGAAGGTCCATTTCATCGTCAAGGCGGCCCACAGCAGATAACCGCCGGTGCTATGCTGAACGCCCTTGGGTGCGCCGGTCGACCCTGATGTGTACAGCACGAATAGCGGATGTTCGGCGCCGACCCATTCCGGCTCGCAGGTATCAGGCTGGTTTCGTTCGAGCTCGTGCAACCACGCGTCGCGTCCCGCGATCCAGGGGATCCGGCCGCCGGTACGCCGATAGATGACGACCGTTTTGACGGCTTCGGCGCCGCCCATCGCAAGGGCTTCGTCGACAATCGTCTTGAGCGGCAGCGTCTTGCCGCCGCGCACCTGTTCGTCGGCCGTCATCACCGCCACCGCACCGACATCGACCATCCGTTCATGTAGAGATTTGGCTGAAAAGCCGCCGAACACGACGGAGTGCGGCGCGCCGATGCGTGCACACGCCAGCATGGCGGCGACACCTTCTACTGACATCGGCATGTAAATCACCACCCGGTCGCCTTTCGTCACGCCGCGCGCGCGCAGCGCGTTGGCGAGTCTGCACACGCGGTGATAGAGCTCCTGGTATGTGACGCGAGTGACCTTGCCGTCGTCCGCTTCGAACACGATGGCTGTCTTGTCGGCGAGTCCGTTGGCGAGGTTGCGATCCAGGCAGTTGTATGAAGCGTTGAGTTCGCCGTCCTCGAACCATTGATAGAACGGCGCGTTGGTATCGTTCAGCACTTTCGTGAACGGTCGACGCCACTCGAGATGTTCTCTGGCAAGGCGCGCCCAGAACACTTCGTGATCGCGTTCGGCCTCGGCCACGAGCGCATGGTAAGCGTCCATGCCGTCGATGGTTGCGTGCTTGAGTGCGGGGATCTGCGGCGCCGCGGAGCTGAGATGATTAAGTTCGACGGTAGACATGCATAGTCTCCTCATATGGGTCATGGCGGCGAGCACGCGTCGAGCGCGTGGTCGCTTGTGGGGTGGCTCTTGGTGGCCATGGTGCGTACGCCGATGCGTCTGGGACTCTGACGCGAGAACGGCGACGGCTGCAAGACAGACACAACGGAAAGGGTGCCTGCGATGATTCAGCGTGGGTGTGTATGGCGACTATGACGGTCAGGCTGACAATGCACTTGATTTACATCAAGAGATGGACTGCGCGGCGAACTGTTCACTTTTCTTCTTATGGATTACCCGTCAACGTTGCAAGGGCCGCTTGAGCGTGAAGCGAAGCGACCAGGCCTTGATGCAGATCAATCGCAATACCCTGGCTGGGTCGATGATAAATGCCTCATTGACAGCTCGCGAACTGCCGCGTCGATTCAAACGAGACACCTTGAGCCAGGGAGGAAATCATGGTGCGGGCAGAACCCAAAATCATCTGTGCAACGGTTGCCGTCTTTGTCGCGTTAGCAGGTCTGGCGGGACTGATCGGCGGTCTGCTGTTCGATACCACGGACTTCGTCCGCTACGGTGCGGCCGCGCTCGTTGCCGGCGTTGCCGGCTTCGTTCTGCTGTTGAACCCTATAGCGGTCGACGACTCCTAGCGCTGCCGAAAGGCGCGCCGGGTTTCGCGGTCCCAACTCCTGCCAATCATGAAAGGCACTCTCAGACTAGCCTTCAAACTGCTTGTCAACGAAAGCGCCAAATTCATGGCGCTGCTCGTTGGCATTACCTTCACAGTGTTTCTGATGGTCGAAATGACTTCGCTGTTTGCGGGCATTCTCAACAAATCGTCGTCGACGGTCATCAGTGTCGGGGGGCGAAGGTGTGGGTGATGGACTCCGCGGGGCAAACCAGATGGGATACCGCGCAGTGAGTCGGGGTGACGCGATTGATCGCGGCTAGTACGTGTTTCGCGCTTCAGGATTTGACCGTGCCGCACGCCGGTGGCGTATCTGATGACGCCACGCGCTCACTCGGTTCGAGCCGCAAAGCGCCCCAGCCGAGCGGCGCAAACACGTGGCCGCCCGCGAGTTCGACCTGCTCCACAAATGACTCGAGCGTGATGCCCGCCATGATGTGAATCGGTGCATTGCCGACAAAACTTTGTGTACGCAGCCAGGGCATCTCGCCGCGATTGATTTCGTTGACGCTGCGCTCCTTGCCGTCGTAGCCGAGATCGGGTGTAGATAGCGGACCATCGAAGGCGACGGTCAGGATCTGCTCGGGACTGTCGGTATAAGGGGGGCCCGCGTGCTGTTCATAGGGCACGCGTTCCCAGCCATCGCCCCATTGCTGGTCGAGCGTCATACGCGTGAAATAGGCCCAGGGCGCGCGCACGAAGCAGAGTCCGTATGCGTGACGCACGCCGTCAAGATTGACAGTCATTCCCACAGTAGCACCTCATCCTGGTGGCGGTGTCGACAAGCCTCACGGGTTGTCGTCGGCGGCGAAGATGCCGTCTTCCGGCTCCATGTTCTCGTTGTCGACACATTGCACGTGCCAATGGCCTGCCATCAACGATCTGCCCGCATCGGCGCACCATTGTGCGCGTCCGGTTTCGCCCTCGAATGGCCCGGACGTGGCGTTCAGATCGAGCCCTTCGAGTACGCAGCAGGGCGTCGAATCGTGCGGTCCGCAGATGAGCGTGTTGCCGCAATCGACGTGCAAGGCGCCCCATTCGGGCAGTTCGAGCCCCATATGACCCTCGCGTGACCATTGACGTGTTTCATTGTCGAGCCACAGGATGGCGAATGCCATCGGATTGACACGATCGAACGTGTCGAGATGGATAGTGAGGCGCATGAGGTTCTCCGTACATTTCAGGAACATATGCAAACGAACTGGGTGGCTATTGACTCAAAACCCACTGGATCAACGTGTGGGCGTCTTCGGGTGTCAACGGGCCGCCGCGATCCGCCGGAAGCGGCATTGCCATGTCGCCCCAGTGGGTATTGCCGCCGAGTCGCAACTTGTGCTCAAGCATCACGCCGGCGTTTGGCACGTCGCGATAACGATCCGCAATCTGCTGAAACGACGGTGCGAGAAAAGGCGCGTCCCGCGTATGGCAGAACATGCAATGCTGTTGATCGACGAGTGCCGTCGGTTCGGACTGGGCAAGCGCTGCGCCGCTTGCTGCCAGCAACAGCGCAAGTGTGCTTGCAGTGAGATAGTGCAGGTGAGGGGCATTCACGAGACACACTCCAGGACAGGTTCGGAGTTCAGTGTAGGGGCGGTGCCGCCCGCGCGATTGACTCATATCAAGCCAACCTTGCGCGTTGCGTTCGACCGTCCACCACGGTCAGTTACCTTCCTCGGGGTTCGCGACATCGAAATGACCCACCGTCTGAGCGAGCATGGCGACGCTGTCACGCGGCAAGCGCATTTCGACGGCTAGCGCGCTGCGGTTCAGCCAGCCGCGGCCCGCGACCGCCAGCCCTACGCCCGCGCAGAAAAGGTAGACGTTTTGCACGATCGCCCCAGCGCTGGCGGATGCAAACGGTTCGCGCTGCGATGCGGCGATTTCGTGCATTCGCGCGAGATTGGCCACGTATACGAGATCCAGCGGTGCATCGCCCACAAAGTCCTGATAGCCAGTCAGGCTCCGCAGATCGCTGGCGACAACCAGATCGAGGCAATGCTGGTGCGGATCGTAGCGATAGAGCCCGCATGCGAGCGCGGTGTAAATATCGACTTCATGCAGGCCCAACGCTGAAGGTGCAGTCCGTCCGTCTTCCGGCTCGCGGTTATTGCCGTCGGCTGCCCACAGCAAATTACTGAGTTTCGTGTCGCCAAGCGCAGTTGAAGCGAACCGGCGCGTCGTTCGGCGTCTCGCGAATGCTTCCATGATCGGCATGCCGCCGGTGCGTTGGGGGGCGGGCAGTGCGATTCGCTGCGACGCTACACCGGTTACCGGGCGTGGGCGCGCTGAACCGCACGGCGTGGTGCCCAATCTGAACAGATGTTTCATGGCAGCCTCATACGAGCCAGGCGAAATCAGGTAATGCGAGCAGGACGGCGAATGCACAGAATCATCGTGCGCTACTGCCATATTCGGTGATTGACTCAAATCAATCGCCTTTCTCGTGCGCGCAGACGTTCGCTTTCCGGCGCCCAGCCGAAGAGGTCACTTGACCGGAGTCAAGCCTGATCGCCGGCGAAAACATCGCGACGCGCAAATGGCGCCTGTCCTGTTCACAGATGAGTGCCACGCGTGGCGGCACTCTCTTCGCTTTGCCGCGCGGGCGTTGCGGTCGCTCGCATGATGACGCCTTAGGAGCCACGCTCATCTTCAGGCTGCGGTCATGAATATTCATTTTCCCCAGGAACATCCGGAATACTGCGCTCGCGATCTGGTCATTACCTTTCCGGCAGAGATCGACGGCGTGCGGGTTCAGTGCGCGATTACCGCGGAGGCGCTCGAAGATCACTTTGGCGCAGCGTCGTTACGCGAAGACGACCTGCTCGCCGCGTTCGATACTCACCGTTATCCGATCGAACAGGCCGCGCGGCGTTTATTGGACGAAGTGGGCGCCAGGCCGCTCATGCTGCACAGCGGCTACTTCCGCTTTTGCGACTGAAGCGTCCTCGGTGTTCCGTTTCGTTCCTACGACACGACTTCGGCAAGCGGACGCCGCGGCGAATGAGGAGCTTGCCGACCGCGGCCGATACGCACCAGCAGTTGCGGCACGCCGTCCAGGTTCAGGGCGGCACGCAATGTGTCGCGCAGTGAAGCCACTTCGATCGGCTGATTCAGATAGGACGCCGTGATGCCCTCGTCCGCGGCGGTAAGCAGCACCCGCTCAAGTGCTTGACCTGCCGCCAGCCACGCTTCGGCATCGTCCGCTCCCGTGGCGATACACAGCAGTAACGGCGAGCCGGTGACCAGCGTGTGATGGGCGGCCGCCATGCCGCCACCCAGGTCGAACGTGCGAATCACCGAACCTACCAGGGGTGCCGCGAGATCGAGCAGGGCGCGCATGCCCGGCGACAAAGCAGGCATGCCGTCCTGACTGCGTTTCGGATGGATCCAGCTCGCGAGTTCGCGCCGGAAGCGCGGATCCTTGAGTTGCACCTTATCGGCTTCGGCGATCAGCGTGGCCAGGCGCTCGCGGATGGCTGTGTTCCCGGCGCAGACGATATCCGCGCCCTCGGCGGCGCCCGCTTCCTCGAGCCGCAACTGGAGTTCGACCGGGATGAGCTTGTCAGCGAAGGTTTCACGGGTCGTGACGCGCCGCGGCATTGCGTCGAATAGCGGTGCAAGGCTGACGTCGCAACGGCCATCGCGCAAGATCCGCAGATGCGCCAGCACGTCCAGGTCGGCAGGCGAGGGAAACAGGGTAATTGCGTAAGCAAGACCGAAGCGGCTCAGCGCAACGCGGAGATTGAAAAGCGCCGCGCCACAGCTGATCATCAGCTCGCGGTCAAAGGGATCGACCACCGGCAGCGCCCGCAAACGGTCTGCGCACAGCGTGACGCAGTCACCGTCGACGATGAAGTACCAAGGCTGCGTGTTATGGTTGGATGGCGCCAGCACCGCATATCGCAGTGCAAACCGCAGTTTTTCTTCGATGCCGGCATTCGGGGCGAGTTGATGTTCGTCGATAGACCAAGCCGTGTTCTGGGGAAGTGCGTTCATTCGGAGCCTCCTGCGCGTTTTCCGGATCGGCCGAACCGTGCATACGCTGCCGGTTGTCGGATCACGTCGTCAAGCCATCGTGTCAGATGGCCTTATGCGTGGCTTGACTCAGATCAAGCGCTGGTGGTCGTATTGCAGTGAAATGAATGACGGAGCTAACGCGGCGCCCGTCAGGCCCGCTGCCGCGGTTTCGCGGCGCGATCGAGGAGAACGTAATGCGCGCAATGGTGTTCGACGGTAGCGAATCGCGGCTGAACGAGATGCAGGTTCCGGAACCGATGCCCGCCGCCGGCGAGTTATTGATCGACATTCACGCGTGCGGTGTCTGCCGGACCGACCTGCATCTGGTCGATCACGAACTGCCGCATCCGAAACAGCCGGTGATTCCCGGGCATGAAATCGTCGGTACGGTCGCGGCGCTCGGCGCGGACGTCACGGGCTTCGCGATCGGCGATCGCGTCGGTGTGCCGTGGGTCGGGCACACGTGCGGGCACTGCCGTTATTGTTTGAGCGCGCGAGAGAACCTCTGCGACCACCCGGGCTTCACCGGCTATACGCTCGACGGCGGCTATGCGGAAAGGACAGTCGCCGATAGCCGGTATTGTTTTCATCTGCCGGCGCAATATACCGACATCGAAGCAGCTCCGCTCCTGTGCGCGGGGCTGATCGGCTATCGCACGCTCAGGATGGCTGGCGATAGCCAATCAGCCCCGCGCATCGGGATTTACGGGTTCGGCGCGGCCGCACATATCGTCGCGCAGATTGCACGCCATCAGGGAAGGTCGGTGTATGCGTTCACGCGCCCCGGCGATGTCGCTGCACAGCAGTTGGCGCTGCGTCTCGGTGCCACATGGGCCGGCGACAGCGATGAAATGCCGCCGGACGAACTGGATGCCGCCTTGCTGTTCGCCCCGGTGGGCGCGCTGGTGCCGGTCGCGCTGCAGGCAGTCGCGAAGGGCGGGGTGGTCGTGTGTGGCGGCATTCACATGAGCGACATTCCGTCATTCCCTTATGCGTTTCTGTGGGGCGAGCGGCGCGTAGTGTCGGTCGCGAATCTCACGCGCGAGGACGGCACCGCTTTCATGCGGGTAGCCGGACAAACACGGCTCAACATCGAAACAACGACCTATGCACTGGGCGATGCCAACCAGGCGCTCAACGATCTGCGCGAAGGGAAGCTCACGGGCGCGGCTGTGCTATCGATCCGCTAGATCACCAGACACGCGGGAAGGAAAAAGAGGCGGCTAACGGCGCCGCCTGAACACGCCTCCTCTTTCGAGGGATCGCTGGTAAAACTCCGTGCCGACAGAATCTGTCGCGCCGTGCGCCGTATCCTTCCGTCTGGCGCTACACGCGCGCGAGGCCTTCGAGGTCGAGAATCCTGATCTGTTTGCCATGCGTATCGACAAGGCCGTCCTTCTGAAATTTCGAAAACATGCGGCTGACGGTTTCGAGTTTCATCCCCAGATAGCTGCCGATCTCCTCCCGTGTCATGCGCAGATTGAATGTGGCCGGCGAGTAGCCGCGTGTCTTGAGCCTTCCTGACAGGTTCAGCAGGAATGCGGCGACCCGCTGCTCGGCGGACATCGTGCCGAGCAGCATCATGAGGGTCGCTTCGCGAACGATCTCACCGCCCATCAGACGATGGACGTGCTGCTGCATGACCTTCACCTCCCGGCACATCACTTCGAGCAGATGGAACGGGACGATGCAGACGTTGCTGTCCTCGAGGGCTAGCGCGTCGCAACTGTGCCGGCCCGAGCAGACGCCGTCAAGACCGAGCGAATCGCCGCCCAGATGAAAACCGGTGACTTGTTCGCGTCCGTCGCGGTGCATGACGACGGTCTTGAACGAGCCGGCCCGGACCGCGTAGATGCTCTGGAACGAATCGTTGGCGCGATATAGCGCTTCACCCTGTTTGATCGTCCGGGAAACGCAGATCAGCGACTCCAGGCGCCCCAGTTCGCCTGGCGTCAAGCCTTGCGGCATGCAGATCGAGCGCAGCGAGCAGCTCGAGCAGCGCGCGGCAGGGCGGCACGGGACTGACGATGCGAGCGCGGAATTGGCTGACGCCGGCAGCGAGACACGCTGGAGCGGCATAATTTCGGGATATTCGGCGACGTCAGACATGGTGTGCTCCTGTGTAATTGAGTCCACGTGCGCAATGCTCGTGGGCAATCCGCCTGATCGTGGCGCATGCAAGATCGAATTCGCTTGTCTTGTCGAAGAAGTATTGCGCGCCTGCCGCGAGGCACGCCTGCCTGAACCATGCGCCTGAATGGTTCGTCAGCACGATCGTAATCGCCGGCGACATGCTCTGCGCGAGGCCGCGCAGCAGTTCCATGCCGGTGCCACCGGTCAGGCGCAAATCCACGACCACGACGTCGGCTTCGGTGGCGTCGATACAGGCAAGTGCGGTGCCTGATTCCTCGGCTTCGCCGACAATCTCGACACCCTCGATCGCGCCGAAACGTGCCGCCATCCGGTGTCTGATCGGGATCGCGTCTTCAACGAGGAAAACGCGCAATGCTTGCTGGGACGGGTTTGAGTTCATGGCTCGAAGTATCGGCCGCGCTGTCTCAAAATAAAATCGGCGGCGAACGAACTTCGGGTAGGCGAGCGCGAAGGCGTGTAGGGGATTTCCTACAAATAGCGAACGCGACGGTGGACGCAGCCGCGCGGCCGGCGAATTGATGTGACGACTGGATCTAGCCCGGCGCCCGGTGCACCGCCCCGGATCTAGATTTCGTCGTCTTCTCCGAGCAGCTTGTGCCGTAGCGCGTAACGCACCAGCGCGGCTTCGTGCGGCATCTGCATTTTTTCGAGGATGCGCGTTTTATAGGTGCTCACCGTTTTGCTGCTGACGCACAACTCCGCGGCGATTTCGGTAAGGGTTTGCCCGGCGGCGATGCGGCGGAACACGTCGAACTCACGATCGGACAGGCGTTGATGGGGCAGAGTGTCGGCGGGTTCGTTCAGACTCTGCGCAAAACGCTCGGCCATCGCGAGACTCACATAGACGCCCCCGGCGGCGACTTTGGTGACCGCGGCGACCAGTTCGGCACTGGCGCTTTCCTTGGTGAGATACCCTGATGCGCCCGCCTTGAAAGCGCGTACCGCATACTGCTGCTCCGCATGCATGGTGAGCACGAGGATCCGCAGTGCCGGTTTTTCGTCCTTGATCTGCTTGATCAGTTCGACGCCGTTTCGTCCTGGCATCGACAGATCCAGCACGAGCACGTCGGCCGCGTTCGAGCGGATTAGCGCAACCGTGCTGACGCCGTCATTGGCCTCGCCGACCACCTCGAAGCCGCTTGCGCCTTGCAGGATATGCCGCAGGCCGTCACGTACCAATGCGTGATCGTCGGCTATCAGCACTCGCATCATGTTTGCATCTCCTGCGGTTGCACTGCCGAGAGTGGAAAGGTAACGGTCAGCGCAAAACCCTCGCCACTGGACGTGTGGATTTCGACGGTGCCACCCAGCATGTGGGCACGCTCGCGGATACCGAGCAGGCCAAACGACTTCTCGGCTGAGGGGGGCGAGCGGTTCGCACCATGGCCGTCGTCCGCGATCTGCAACACGCAAACGCCCCCTTCGACGCGCACCGTCAGCGTGACGAGCGTCGCTTCCGCATGCCGGGCGACATTGGTTAGCGCTTCCTGCACGATTCGAAATAGCGTCGTCGCGCCCGCCGGCGTAAAGCTGGTGTCGCCGACTTCGATCCGGCGCTCCACATCGATGCCATAGCGGTTTGTAAAGTCATTGGCGAGCCATTCGATCGCCGGAATCAGACCGAGATCGTCGAGCATGACCGGGCGCAGATCGGCAGCGATCCGGCGCACCGAGGCGACCGTCGCATCGATCAGCCGGCGCATCCCACGCAGTTGCTGCAGCAGCCGCGGTTCGGCGGTGGTTTCAAGCTCCTGTTCGACCGACGAAAGGTCCATCTTGAGGGCGGTCAATTGCTGTCCAAGGTCGTCGTGCAGCTCGCGTGCAATGCGGGTTTTTTCTTCCTCGCGAACATTCTGCAGATTCGCCGAGAGTTCGCGCAACTCCTCGCGCGTTTGCCGCTGCGCATTTTCCGCCTTGATCCGCTCGGTGATGTCGCGCAGCATGACCGTGTACAGCTTGCCGTCGCCGTTGCGGATCTGCGAGATCGACGCTTCGATAGGAAACTCTTCTCCGTTGCTCCGCAAACCAAACAGCACACGCTGCTTGCCCATCTTCCGGTCGGACACGCCGGTCACGCCGAACTGTTCGACATGCCGCTCGTGCCCCGCGCGAAAGCGCTCGGGAATGAAGCGCGAGAGCGAGGAGCCGACGGCTTCCATCGCGGTGCATCCAAAAACCTGTTCAGCCATTGGATTGAAGATGACGATGTTCTGCCGTTCGTCGACGGCGATGATCGCTTCCATCGACGACCGGATGATCCCCATCATGCGTGCCTCGTTCAGGTTCAACTGGCTGCGCGCCTCGCTCGTCGCAACGGATCCTCTGCCGCCTTTGCGGGCCATCAGGAAGGCTATGGCGCCGAACAGGCAGGCTGCTGCAACGCCGGCAATCAGCACCGTGGTTGCTGCAAATTCGTCCCCGGCTCGCAGATAGCGGCCGCTTGCCGTGTAGGACAGCGTGATAGGTACACCGCCGACGCGCAAGGTATCGGTTTTACGAATGACGGGCGCCGTCTCCACAGGGTCGTCGTCCCCGGCGGCGGACGAATAAAGCACCGTGGCGGGGGTTCCGCTCAATACCTGCAGATCGATGCGCCGTTGCCGGGCGAGGGCGTTATCGAATAGACGGCCGGTGTCCAGCGCCGCCACCAGTAGCCGCTTGATGCCCGCGCGCCGCGCTTGTGGCGTGGGTGGCAATCCGGGGTCCGATCCGATGCTCGAATACACCGGAAAATAGACATAAAGACGAGGGTGAGGGTTCGAGCCGACATCGCCAAACGGCGCGGCGTCCGTGTCGAGCGCGCTTGCCCCTGTATCGATGGCGTGCAGCAACGCCGTACGGCTCGCGGGAGCGCTAGCGAGGTCGTAGCCGACTGGCATCGCATCGGCGGCGGCCGGCGCCATCTGGGTCACCGGCGCGACCGGTTGCGGCGCGGCGGCTGGTCCGGCCACGTTACCGGTGCCGCCCGTCAGGCGGGCAACACCGGCGGCGTCAACATCAGCATAGCCAAGCGCGCGCACCGCGGACGACGTTTCGTCCAGATCGAGTTGCGCTACATATCGGCGCCAGGCGTCGGCATCGGCCGCCGGCGCAACGGAGAGCAAGCCGCGCGCGCCGCGCAGCAGCGATTCGCTGGCGGCGAACTCGCGTTGCAGATCAGCGGTGATATGCACAGTATTCTGATAAAAGCGGCTTTTGGCGGCGCTCAATGACTGCTCGCCGACCCAGCGCCACGCACCGAGCGCAGCCGAAAGAACGACAGCAAATGTGACCGCCGCGACAAGCACGGGACGCCGCTGGGGCGGGACAACCCGCATGGGCGAAAACGACTTTTGGGCGAAGGGCGTCTTACCGCGAAAGGGCATGTGCGCCTCATTGGATGGTGGGCAATCCGCAGCGCTGGCTGATGGCGCAGGCGCGGATCGAGGAAAGTCACTGAGATTTTCTTTAATTGCAACCAACCGGTATAACGCGTGCGCTGCCTATTGTGCGCGATCCGCACGGATCGTGCCAGTACGCAACGGATTCGCCTTGAGAGCCGCGTCGTGTTTGGCCGTGGCGAGACAGCAAGCCGTCGGCGCTTGATCATCGTCAAGCACATTTCGATCGGCGAACTACAGGCTGAAAGTTCGTCGCCGCCTGATCACTACACCCGTTCGGGACGAGTGCGAGATCAAGGAGAAGTTCATGTACAAACGTATTCTCGTAGCAATCGACGGCAGCCAGGCCGCGAAACTCGCGCTCGAAGAAGCATTAAAAATCGCCGAGGCCGCGCAGGCAACGGTGACGGCGATTTTTGTCGCCGAACATGTCGCGCAAATGGTCGACGTAGGAACGGGACTGGTCGAGCAGCAGGCAACCGGCACGGCTGCTACTGAAGCGGCGATGGCGACGTTCGAAGATGCGCGCGCGCTTTTTGAGCAACGCAACGTGCGTGGATTGACCCGGACGATTGAGGCGTATGGCGAAGACATCGTCACCGTCCTGTGCCGTGTGGCGCAAGAGTGTGAAGTCGATCTTGTTGCAATGGGTACGCATGGGCGTCATGGCATCGGCCGGATGTTCCTCGGCAGTGTTGCCGAGGCGTTTTTTCGGCGCACCGAGATGCCCGTTCTGCTCGTTCGGCGCGAACGGGACATCGACGAGATCCCGTCGGGCTTGTAATGGCGCGGCGGCGAACCGACGCGACGACGGAGCCAAAAAAGAAGCGCCCAGAAGACTGGGCGCTTAAAGTTGCGCGAGGGGCTTTACCGCGCAATTCCTGAATTGCCAGATCAGTGCGACATCAGCACCGGCACGGTCATCGACTGAAGCATGGTCCGTGTGACGCCGCCGAGCAGCCGTTCCTGCACGCGCGTATGCCCATATGCCCCCATCACCAGCAGATCGATATGATGATCGGCCAGCATGTTCAACAGCAGCGCGCCAGTGGGGACACCGGCCACCTTGGGCGCGGCCGCGAATCCCGCCTGGATGTCGTGCCGTGCAAGCCAGGCGGCGACGTCGATGCCGGCTGGCGCTTCGCTATCCGGGTGACGCCGCAGGGTCATCACGGTGACGAATTTCGCGCGTTTGATCAGCGGCAAGGCGTCGGCCATCGCCCGGGCGCTCTCGCGGCTGCCGTCCCACGCGATCAGCACGTTTTCGGCAAACGAACGGACAGTCCCGACGTAGGGCAGCACAATGGCAGGGCGGCCCGAACTCATCAGCACGTCCTCGACAAAGTGGCGTGCGATATAGGATGACGGATCGTCGGGATCATCCTGACCGAGGATCAGGAGGTCGGCGTGGCGCGCGTGCAGGACCGCTGCTTCTACCGCAGGCCCGCCCGGCGCGCGCCATTCCACGCTGCGCCCGGCCCGTTCGCCCGCCGCCAGAAAGCGCGCTTGCGCGCCTTTAAGATTGGCCTCGTGTTGCGCTTCGCGAATCGCGACCAGTGCGCGTTCGCCGTGAAGAAACATCGGCTTCGTCAGATCCTGACAAACCACATACAGGCCGATCAGATGCGCGTCGTGCCGGCCGGCCAGTTCAAGTGCGAATTCGATCCTCGCGGTGCTATGGGTGCTGTCATCGAGATGCACCAGCAGGGTTTTGCAGTTCATGACGGTTCCCTGATCGGTTCGGCTGCCTGTGCGCTGCTTGTCACAGGTTTGGCGCTGTGCGCCGGGATCATCAGCACCGCACACGGCGCGATGCGCAGAAAACGTTCGGCGACACTGCCGAGCACCAGCCTTTGGAAACCCCGCCGTCCATGCGTGCCCATTACGACCAGGTCAGCCTTGAAATCGCTTGCCGCGTGCAGTATGCAATGGGCGATGTCGTCGCCCGCCAGGTCGGTTTCGGCGATGCGCGGCGTCCCCTGCACACCGGCCCGCTTCATGCTCGCGACTGCGTCCTCGATCACATGCGCGCCTTCCCCGAGCAGCGCCGTGCGGACGTAGGAAGGGTCGTAACCGGGTACGTCGTATGACATCAACGGGACGTCTACGACAAAAAGGGGCTGTAGTTTTGCGCCGGAATCGCGCGCGAGTTGCAAGGCTGCGTCAAGGGCGCGCGCGGAAGTTTCGCTGCCGTCGACCGCAACCAGAATCTGTTTATACATGGTGAATTCTCTCGTGAATGGAAGTGACTCGACGTCCCGGTTCATCAGTGCGACATCAGTACCGGCACGATCATCGATTTAAGGATCGTGCGGGTCGCGCCGCCCATCACCAGTTCCTGCCAGCGGGCGTGTCCGTAAGCACCCATCACAAGCAGATCCGCGCCGATCGCGGATACCTGTGACAACAGCGCGTCGCCGATCGAGGCATCGCGGCCGACCTCAATATCCTTGACCTCCACGTTCACGCCGTGCCGCGCGATGAGCGTGGCGATATCCGCGCCCGGAATGCGCGCGCGCGGCTCGCCCCGTTCGCCGTTGACGGTGACGACCGTGGTGGTCTTCGCCGCGCGCATGAACGGCAGCGCATCGTGTACTGCGCGGGTGGCTTCGCGGCTGCCGTCCCAGGCGATCATCACGTGCGCGCCGGGTGACGTGACGTTGCTGGCGTACGGCACCAGCAACACCGGCCGGCCTGCGGACATGATCAGGTTTTCAGGGAAAAAATCGCCGACGTACGATTCCGGATCGTGCGGATCGTCCTGGCTGGCAATGATCAGGTCGGCGCACCGGCCGCGCTGCGGCACGGCGAGGCTAGCGGGGGCGTCGACAGCGATCCACTCGCCGGCAACTTCCGCACGGCTCAGTTCCGCATGAAAGAGCCGTTCGAGCGCGCCGCGGCGTTCCGCGCGCAACTGTTCGTGCGTACCGTAGTATTCGGCGGTTCCGGCCATAACGTAGAGCGAGCGCGGATCGGGCGTGAACACCGCAAATACGCCGGTCAGATGGGCATCGAACTGCTTGGCGAGCCGCAGGGCGAATTCGAGCCTGGGGTGCGCGCGCTCACTTGTATCCAGGTGAACGACGATGGTCTTGTAAGTCATTGCGGTGCTCCAGAAGTGGGTAAGCGGCGCATGAACGCGTGATCTGAGTCTAGGAGCCGGGTAGTTGCCGGCGTTGATTCAGATCAACGGCGCGGTAGCGCGTGATACGTCATCTGGACAGAAATGCGCCGCCCGGCCAGATAGGTGGCGAGATAGCGGACGCTCGACTCGAGCGCCGCATTGACCGGTTCCATCACGGGTTACCCGATCGTCGAACCTTGTTTACGCGCACACGACACGCGTGCCTGCCGTGCCGCTTGCCATCGCCTCGATGCGGTCGAGCGAGCCGATGACTGCCGGGCGGCCGGTGCGCAAGACGAACTCGCACGCTGCCTCGACCTTCGGTCCCATTGAGCCGGCCGGGAAAGACATCGACCGAAGTCCTGCCACCGACACCTCGCTCAGCACGCGTTCGCAGGGCGTGTGCCAGTCGGCATAAACCGCGTCAACGTCGGTGGCGATCAGAAGCAGATCGGCGTCGATGTCCGCCGCAAGCAGCGCGCTGCACAGGTCCTTGTCGATCACGGCCTCCACGCCGCAGCGAGTCCGGCCATCTGCTGCAACCGTGACCGGAATTCCGCCGCCCCCGGCTGCGATCACCACGGCATCGTGGTCGAGCAACCAGTGAATGGGCTGAAGCGCCATGATGCGTTGCGGTTTCGGCGACGCGACGACGCGCCGGAAACTGTCGCCGTCCCGAGCGACGCTCCAGCCTTTGCTCATGGCCAGACGTTCTGCCTCGGCCTCCGTGTAAACGGGACCGATTGGCTTCGTGGGGCGAGTGAAGGCAGGGTCGTCGGCGTCGACCTCGACGCGCGTCAGCAGTGTCGCCACTTGCCGCTGCGGCGGCAATGCGTTGGCCAGTTCCTGCTCGAGCAGATAGCCGATCATGCCTTCCGACTCGGCGTCGAGCACATCGAGAGGCGCCGCACCAGCCGGGCCGGCTGCGGCGGCCTGCAATGCCAGCAGGCCGACCTGAGGGCCGTTGCCATGTGCGATGACCAACTGGTTGCCGTCGGCCAGCCGCGAGATCTGCTGTGCGGCGCGGCGGATATTGGCGATCTGGTGTGACATCGTCATCGGCTCGCCGCGCCGAAGCAGCGCGTTGCCGCCCAGTGCGATCAGGATGCGCATGATGGTTCCTTAAGCGAGGGTCGCCACGAGTACCGCCTTGATCGTATGCATGCGGTTTTCGGCCTGCGAAAACACAATCGACGCATTCGATTCGAAGACTTCGTCGCTAACTTCGAGCTCGGACAGACCGAAGTGCTCGTGAATCTGCCGGCCGGTTTCGGTCTCCAGATTGTGATAGGCGGGTAGGCAATGCATGAAGTGAGTGCGCTGCTTGCCCGTTGCTTTCATCAATGCGGCATTGACCTGGTATGGCCGCAAAAGCTCGATGCGCGGCCCCCAGGCCTCCACCGGCTCGCCCATCGAAACCCACACGTCGGTGTAGACGAAGTCGGCGCCGCTCACGGCCTCATGCGGATCCTCGACGATCGCCACGCGAGCACCGGTCCGCTCGGCAAGGCGCCGCATCTGTGTCACGAGATCGTCGTGAGGCCACAGTTCGCGCGGCGCGGCAATGCGCACATCCATGCCCATCTGCACGCCGCCGATCAGCAACGAATTGCCCATGTTGAAACGGGCGTCGCCGAGGTAGCAGAACGACAGTTCGTGCAGCGGCTTTTCACCGAATTCCTGCATCGTCAGCAAGTCCGCGAGTACCTGGGTAGGATGAAATTCGTCGGTCAGCCCGTTCCATACGGGAACATGCGAATACAACGCGAGATCCTCCACCACGCTCTGGTGAAAGCCGCGATATTCAATCCCGTCGTAGAGCCGGCCGAGCACGCGCGCCGTGTCCTTGAGCGACTCCTTGCGGCCAAGCTGCGAGCTCGCCGAATCGATGTAGGTGACATGGCCGCCCTGGTCGTGCACGGCAACCTCGAAGGCACAGCGCGTGCGGGTCGAGGTCTTTTCGAAAATCAGCGCGATATTCTTGCCGTTGAGCCGCGCGACTTCGTTGCCGGCGTACTTCGCGCGCTTCAGTTCGGCAGCGAGGTCGAGGAGAAAACGGATGTCGCGTGGGGTGAAGTCCTGCATGTTCAGCAGGCTGCGATTGCGCAGGTTGAATGCCATGGCGGGCGGTTCCTTGAAATGGGGGAGGCGGAATGGGTGTCAGACGGGATCGCGTTCGATCGGGCAGGTCATGCAATGTCCGCCACCACGCCCGCGCCCCAGTTCTCCGCTCGGGATCGTGATGACTTCGACACCCGCCTTACGCAGCAGCGTGTTCGTGTAGACGTTGCGGTTGTAGGCGACCACGACGCCTGGTGCGAGCGCAATCACGTTGTTGCCGTCGTCCCACTGTTCGCGGTCGGCCTCCCATGTATCGCCGCCGGTGGCGACAGCACGGAGTTCTTTAAGACCGAGTGCCTGGGCGACGACATCGAGAAACGGTGCGGTTTCGGGTCGGACATCGAGCTTGCCCGGCTCGTGCGACGGCCGCAGGCTGGTGCAGCGAATACCGTCGACGACTTCCGGAAAGATCGTAACCAGATCGCGGTCGCAGAAGGTGAATACCGTATCGAGATGCATGGCGCCGCGTGAACGCGGCAACTGTGCGGCGATCACATGTTTCACCGATTCGCTCGCGAACAGGGACCGTGCGAGTTGCGCGACGCCCTGCGGCGAAGTGCGCTCGCCCATGCCGATCAGTACGACGTCGCGCGATAAAGGCATGACGTCGCCGCCTTCCAGCGTGGCACCGCCGTGATCGACATCCGGGCCGCCCCACCAGATGCGTGTGCCGCTGCTGAACTGCGGATGAAAGCGGTAGATCGCTGCGCTCAACAGCGTCTCCTGGCGGCGTGCCGGCCAGTACATCGAGCCGAGTACGGCGCCGTCGTTGATCCAGCAACTGTTGTCGCGGGTGAAGAGCGTATTGGGCAACGGCGGAAGGATAAAACCGGCTGGTTCCGTACAGTGCGACAGCAGGCCCGCGGGCTTGAACGGCAGCTCGGCGCGCACGATCCCGCCGATCAGCCGGGTGGCGAGCTCGTCGGCCTTCATCTCGTTGAGCCAGGGCCGCAGTTGCGCGGATAATTCCAGGTCGACTGTGCCCGCCGACAGCTTGCGCTCGATCACCCAGTCACGTGCTTCCCGGCCTTGCAGAATGTCCGCGAGCAGGTCATGCATATCGAGCACTTCAATGCCGTGCTCCTGCATCGCGCTGGTGAAAGCATAGTGGTCAGTCTTGGCCTGGGAGACCCACAAAACATCGTCGAACAGCAGTTCGCGGCAATTCGCAGGCGTCAGGCGCGCCTGGGCGAGCCCGGGCCGACAGACCATGACCTTGCGCAATGTGCCGACTTCGGAATAGACGCCGAGTGCCATAGAAGTTTTCCTTTTGACTAACGGCTTACAGGCCTAATGCGCCGCTCGCGAGCAGCCAGGCGGCGATAGCCGCGAGCACGACCAGCGCGCCGAGAATGACGGCCTCGAAGGGCTTGAAAAGACGTGCGCCGCGTTCGCGTTTCGCCCAGCCGTACAACAGCACGCCGGGCGCGTAGAGCAAGGCGGAAAGCAGCAGATACTTCGGGCCGGCCGCATACAGCAGCCAGCAGCAATAGACGCTTGCGGCCGCGCCGATCAGCATGTCGCGTCCACGGACGGTGTCGGTTACGGCATAGCCTTCGCCGCGTATGGCAATGCGGGTCGCGTACACAGCCGAGAAAAGATAGGGAACAAGGATCATCGAGGTCGCGAGCGAGATCAACGCCTGATAGGTCGCGTTCGACACCAGTGTGATGATCAGGAACAACTGCACGAGCCCGTTTGTCACCCACAGGGCATTGGCGGGTACGCCGTGGTTGTTTTCACGGGCGAGGAAGGCGGGCATCACGCCGCCGCTCGCCGGCGTGAAGAGCGTTTCCGCAGCCAGTAAAGTCCACGCGAGCAACGCACCGCCTACCGACACCAGCAGCCCGATGCTGATCAGCACGGCTCCCCAGGTGCCGACGGCCCTGTCGAGCACGCCTGCCATCGACGGGTTCTTCATCGCGGCCAGATCGGCCTGCGCGACGATGCCGAGTGACAGCAGCGATACCGCCATCAGCAGAAGCAACACCACGGCGAAACCTAGCATCGTCGCGCGCCCGATATCCTCGCGGCGTTGCGCGCGGGCCGAAAACACGTTGGCGCCCTCGATGCCGATGAACACCCAGACGGTGATCAGCATTGTGCTTTTTACCTGCGTGAACACACTGCCGAGTTTCGGGTTGCCCCAGAACTCCTGCGTGAAAATGTGGCTTCTGAATGCCGCGAGCGCAAGCAGAATGAACAGCAGCAGCGGAACGACCTTGGCCACGGTGGTGACCGCATTGAGAATGGCAGCGCTGCGCACGCCGCGCAGAATCACCGCATGCATGATCCACAGCACAATCGACGCGCCCAGAATCGCGGCCCGCGTGTTGCCGTCTCCGAACATCGGAAAGAAATAACCGAGTGTACCGAATACGATGACGAGATAGCCGACATTGCCGATCCACGCGCTGACCCAGTAACCCCACGCCGAGTTGAAGCCGACGAATTCGCCGGCGCTTGCGCGCGCATAAGCATAGATGCCGTTGTCGAGATCGGGTTTTCGCGTCGTCAGGGTCTGGTAAACGAAAGCGAGCATCAACATGCCCACACCGGTAATCAGCCAGCCAATCAGGACCGCAGCTGCGCCAGCGCCCGACGCCATGTTCTGCGGCAGCGAAAACACACCGCTGCCGATCATCGAACCGATTACAAGCGCCGTCAGCAGGCCGAGCCGCAACGGTTTCGCCGCCGAGGTCTTCGTCGGGACAGCTGATCCGGGTGCCGACGGCCCCGAAAATGAGTCCGCTAGATTCTTCATGACACGCTCTCGTTGGTTTTCAAGATACGTTGATTAGCTCACTTCGGGCTGGCCGGCCGATTGATCTGGATCAGCCATATCAGGGTCGGACATCGCGGTTGCCGCACATGGATGAACGTCGGCATCGCCGACCGATCCGGGCAGTTCTACGGATTCGAGGTAGATGGGCACTTCGCAGCGCCAGTGAAGCGCTTCTTCGATATGACGCCGCAGCGTCTCAGCGGCGGCAGGCTCGCCGTGTGTGATGAACGTTCGCTCCGGCGGCACGCAGATGGAGCGGAGCCATGTCGTCAGTTCGTGGTAATCCGCATGCGCGGACAGTGACGAAAGCGTGACAACTGAAGCCCGCACAGGCACATAGTCGCCGTGAATCCTGATCGCGCTCGCATGCGCGGCAAGCGCCGCGCCGCGTGTGCCGGCAGCCTGATAACCGACCAGCGCGATGGTATTGCGACTATCAGGCGCGAACGCTTTCAGGTGATGTACGACTCGCCCGCCGGTTGCCATCCCGCTGCCGGCGATCACCACCATCGGACCGCCTCGGGCCGAGACGGCTTTGGATTCGTCGACCGTGCGCACCATTTCGGCTGCGCTGCTGATCGCGTTGGCCTCGGTCATCGTGAGGCGATGCTCGCCGACGTGATGCCGGTACAGTTGCGTGACGCTCGACGCCATCGGGCTGTCGAGATAAACCGGCACATTGGCCATCCGGCCTGCGGCCTTCAGACGGGCGATATAGTGAAGAATGGTTTGCGCACGGCCGACCGCGAAGCACGGAATCACGACGACACCGCCGTGCCGGAAGGTGCGTTCGAAGATCTCGGCGAGTTCGGTGGCCGGATCGCGCGTCTCGTGCAGACGATCCCCGTAAGTGGACTCGACCACCAGGTAGTCGGCGTGCGCAAACGGCATTGGCGCGCGCATGGTCGGATCGTTCGGACGGCCAACGTCGCCTGAGAACGCAATCACCTTGCCTTCCATGCACACCACGACGCTGGAAGCCCCAAGAATGTGCCCGGACGGCAACAGCCGGAAGCACCCTTGTTTGTTCAGTTGCTTCGGTACATCGAACTCGCGTGGCACGAGCAGTTGCAGCGCCTTTTCGGCGTCTTCGAGCGTGTATAGCGGCAGCGCCGGATGATGTTTCGAAAACCCATGGCGGTTCGCGAAGGCAGCCTCTTCTTCCTGCAATTTGGCGCTGTCGCGCAACATCACTTCGCACAGATCGCGGGTGCCGCGAGTGCAATAAACCGGTCCCCGATATCCCATTCGTGCGAGGACCGGCAGATAGCCGCTGTGATCCAGGTGGGCATGCGTCAGGATCACGGCGTCGAGCGTTTCGACCGGAACCGGGAAGGCGTCCCAGTTACGCAGACGCAGATTCTTTGCACCTTGAAAGAGTCCGCAGTCGATCAGAACCCGGACGCCGGCTCCTTCCAGCAGATATCTCGAGCCGGTGACGGTTTCGGCCGCACCTAGAAATGTCAGCTTCATTGCGTCACCTCTTATGGCAAGTGAACCGTACGCTTCGTCAGATCGTCGCGCGTTGGGTCAAGCTCTCGCCAAGCGCTTCGGCGAAGCGCCTGAAGGCGTGAAGCGAGCCTGCGATGCTTTGGTATCTCTCGCGGCCGATTTGCCCGTCCAGCGTGATCAGCATCCCGGCCTCGCGGGCCAGTGAGAGGATTTCATCGAACTCGCTCGCGGCGTTTCGCGTGTTATTGGAGGGGGCGGCCGGGGTCGCGGCGTTGGCGGAAGAGTTAGCGTTTGACATGGCCGGTCTCCTTACGGGTCAACTTCGACGGGGGAACTGAGGACGTCGCCGGGGCAATCGATTCCTGCTTGTCTTGAAAATCAGTATTGGTCAGCGGCTGGTCGAAACAAATCAGGTGGCGCCGAGCTTTGCGTAGGATGTCCTGCATCCGTGTCAGCGTTTCCCTACACGCCAGCTGCGCGGTGACGATGGGCAAGTCCGTCAATTGACATGGATCATAAGAACGCTCTCAACCACGCCTATGCTCTTGGCATGCACAGCGAATCCCGCATGTGAATGCACGACAGGTGTGGTGGGGAGATTGAAATGTCCGATTCGAAAGTCCTTGTCGTCTATTTCTCGCGCACAGGCACCACACGGTTGCTCGCGCAGGCGATTGCGAAAATGCTATCCGCCGATCTCGAGGAGATTTGCGATTTCAGCAATCGCAAAGGGGTGCCTGGATATCTGCGATCGCTGGTCGACATCATCAGGAAGCGTCCCGTCGGAATCGTTCCGGCCGGACGTGATGTCGCGGCGTACAACCTGGTCGTTATCGGCACGCCGGTCTGGGCCAGTTCGGTGTCGGCGCCGGTTCGCTCATACCTCATCGAGAACCGCGCGAAGCTTCCCAAGGTTGCTTTCTTTTGCAGCTTCGGCGGACGCGGCGCCGACAAAGCCATGACGGAGATGCGCGAGCTTGCGGGCAAGCCGGCGGTCGCCGAATGCAAAGTCACAGCGGCAGAAGCTCGGAGAGGCGCAGACGCCGCGTTGGCCGTATTTGCCCGCGTGCTAAATGGTCACATCTCCCGATTCAAAACGCTTGAATGGATGTGCTGATTCGTCGAGGGATCGAGCGGATATGAACAACAGGCTGTTTGTCGTGCTTGCTGTCGCGGGGCTTGTGGCATGCACCACCCAGGCATGCGTTGCCAAGGTCGGCGATACGGAGATCCAGCTCGAGGAGGCGCGTGCCCACGCGTGGGTAGATTGTTCTGCGCGCACGGACTGCGATCGTCTATGGAGCCTGACGAAGACGTACGTCGCGCAACGCTCGATCACACCCATCCGCCGTGCAGACGAAACGGCAATCGAAACCGCCGAGCCGCATACGTTCGGCGCGGTTTATGCTTGGGCGACGAGGACCACCGACGATAGCGGCGCCTCGACGATCAGACTGAAAGCAATGTGCCGCGGCATGTATCGGGCCGATGGCAATCCGGGGTGGCTGTACTCGACTTGCGCAGAACAGATACGCGCAGTCGAAATGAACTTCCGGCCATTCATTGACGCTTCGTCGTAACGGGGAATGGAGAAATCGGGCTACCGCTCACGCCTATTTAAGGGTCATTCCCGGCAGGTTTGATGGAGATCAGTTTTTCGGCTGGCTGCGGCGGTATCTTCAGACTGTTCGAACGCGGCAGTACGGAGGTCCAACAATGTCGGCTCATCTGGCTACACCACTCTCGACAATTCCGTCGGCCACGCGCGACGGGCATGTGCTCGCCGTGCGTGGCGCGGTTGTCGACGTCATGTTTGCCGACGATAGGCTTCCCGCAGTCAACGATGCACTACTTATCCTGTCGGACGATCTCCCGCCGGTTCTCGCCGAGGTGCAAGCTCACCTGAGCGAAACAACGGTGCGGGCGCTAGCGCTGCAATCGACGGCGGGACTGCGGCGCGGCGCCCGCGTGAGCGTCAGCGGCGGGCCCATCGATGCACCTGTCGGCGAAGCCGTGCTGGGCAGGCTGCTCGATGTGACCGGAGCGGTACGCGACGACGGCGAAGCCTTGCCCGTGCAGACCGAGCGCCGCCCGATTCATCGCGCAGCACCGCCGCTCGCGTCGCAGAAAGGCAGCACGACGCTGTTCGCCACGGGCATCAAGGTGATCGATCTGCTCACGCCGCTCGCCCGGGGCGGCAAGGCCGCCATGTTCGGTGGAGCAGGGGTCGGCAAGACGGTGCTGGTGATGGAATTGATCCATGCGATGGTGGAGCGCTATCAAGGAATCTCCGTATTCGCGGGCGTCGGCGAGCGCTCACGTGAAGGGCACGAAATGCTCCTCGACATGCGCACCTCCGGCGTGCTGGCGCGCACGGTGTTGGTCTATGGACAGATGAACGAGCCGCCAGGCGCGCGCTGGCGCGTGCCTTTTACAGCGCTGACAATCGCCGAGTATTTCCGCGACGAACACCGGCAGAACGTTCTGTTGCTGATGGACAACGTGTTTCGCTTCGTGCAGGCGGGTGCCGAGGTGTCGGGCCTGCTGGGGCGCATGCCTTCGCGAGTCGGTTACCAGCCGACACTGGCGAGCGAAGTCGCAAGCCTGCAGGAGCGCATCGTGTCGGTCGGCGACGTCTCGGTCACCGCAATCGAAGCGGTGTACGTGCCGGCTGACGATTTCACCGACCCCGCGGTGACCGCGATCGCCACGCACATCGACAGCGTGGTCGTGTTGTCGCGCTCGATGGCCGCCGAAGGCATGTATCCGGCGATCGATCCGATTGCTTCGTCGTCGATCCTGCTCGATCCGCTGGTGGTCGGCGAGGAGCACGCTGAGGTCGCCACTGAGGTGCGCCGGATCATCGAACATTATCGTGAGCTGCAGGACGTCATCTCGTTGCTCGGTATCGAGGAACTGGGTGCCGAGGACCGCACCCTCGTGGGGCGTGCGAGGCGCTTGCAGCGCTTTCTGACGCAGCCGTTCGCCGTGACCGAAGCCTTTACGGGCGAAGCGGGCCGTTCGGTGGCGCTTGCCGATACGATCGCCGGCTGCAAGGCGATTCTGGCAGGCGGGTGCGATACGTGGCAGGAAAGCTCGCTTTACATGATTGGCACACTTGAAGAAGGCCGGCTTAAAGAGCAAACCACAGCGCAAAACGGCGTGGCCGTCGCCCCGGAGCAGTCGAAATGAGTGGCACACCCTTGACGCTCACCTTGGCGACGCCGTCGCATGTGTGGTTCGACGCTGTCGAGATCGTCTCCCTGCGGGCGGAAGATGAAAGCGGCTCGTTCGGCATCCGGACGGGACATGCTGACTTCGTCACGCTGCTCACGCCCTCAGTGGTCCGCTGGACGTGTGCGGATGGCTCGCTCCACTTCTGCGCGATCGATGGCGGGGTGCTGCTGGTATTGCACGGAACGAAGGTGTCCATTGCATGCAGGGAAGCGATTCCCGGCGACTCCCTGGCAGGTCTTGAAGCCGGCGTTCGCAACCGCCACGCCAGCGACGTCGATGCGGCGCGGCGCGCCCGCGTCGACCAGTTGAGGCTGCATGCACGGGCTGTGCGCCAGATGCTGCGCTATCTGCGCCCGAGCGCAGGCGCGGACGGCGCGGGCGCGGAGAACCTCGGAGGCACCCTGCGATGAACGGGCGCCACGCCAACGAGCGCAAGCCGCGGGACGAGCGGATCGCCGACGCCGCCCGGCAGGCCGCCGAGCGCGATTCGCGCGGGCGCGAGGAGCCGGAGCCGTCGCTCGGCAGCCGCCTCGGCCAGATCGGCATCCTCGGCTGGGCCATCGTCCTGCCGACGCTCATGGGCCTTGCGCTGGGACATTGGCTGGACCGGACCTTCGGCACGCGCGTGTTCTTCTCGGCGCCTCTTCTGATGATCGGCGCGGCGGTGGGCTTCTGGTCGGCATGGAAATGGATGCATCGCCAGCAACGGAACCATCATGAATAGTCCACTACCGTCGATAGCGACCCAACTCGCGCTGGGGCTCGCAATCGGAACCCTGGCCGGCGCGTGGCACTTCATGTCGCTGCGTTGGAACTGGCCGTTGTTTGGAGCGGGTAAAGCGACGGCGGCGCTGGCCTTGCAGCTTGCCAGGTTCGCGCTCACCGGCGCGCTGCTGCTGATGCTCGCCCATGACGGTGCTCTGGCGCTGCTCGCGGGCATGATGGGGTTTCTACTGGCGCGTACTGTCGCGGTGCGCCACCACGGAGGTGGCCGATGACTACCTCACCGCTTGCGACCGCGCCGCTGCTGCATATCGGCCAGCTATCCATTACGGAGCCGGTACTCGTCACCTGGGCGATCATGATTCTGGTGACCGTAGGGGCTGCCTTGCTGAGCCGAAGTTTGTCGATCATGCCGACCCGGCGGCAAACCGCTCTTGAGCTGCTGGTCGTTACGATCGACCAGCAGATTCGCGACACCATGCAAACCGGGCCCGCCACCTATCGTGCGTTGATCGGCACGTTGTTCCTCTTCGTGCTGATCGCCAACTGGTCCGCGCTGGTGCCCGGGGTGACGCCGCCGACCGCGCATATCGAGACCGATGCCGCACTGGCGCTGAT
The DNA here is from genome assembly GCF_005503145.1 of Burkholderia sp. 4M9327F10. Lineage (GTDB taxonomy): Bacteria > Pseudomonadota > Gammaproteobacteria > Burkholderiales > Burkholderiaceae > Paraburkholderia. The sequence continues at coordinate 76,126 of NZ_SCNV01000039.1, forward strand.
CGTACTGGGCGCCACGATTTTCTACGGTATCCGCACGCGCGGCACGGCCGGCTACCTTGCGGCGTTCGCCGAGCCGAGCTGGATCATGATCCCGTTGAACGTTGTCGAACAGATTACCAGGACGTTCTCACTCGTCGTGCGTCTGTTCGGCAACGTGATGAGCGGTGTGTTCGTGATCGGCATCATCCTGTCGCTCGCAGGTCTGCTCGTCCCCATTCCGCTGATGGCGCTGGACCTGCTTACCGGCGCCGTCCAGGCCTATATTTTTTCCGTGCTGGCGATGGTTTTCATCGGTGCGGCCATCAGCGATACCCATAACCAGGTCAGCGTAAAAAAGGGCGAGATCTAATGAATAACCTCATCGAAGTTGTCAGCATCGCCGCCGCGGCGCTCGCCGTGTCGTTCGGCGCGATCGGGCCGGCGCTTGCCGAAGGCCGTGCAGTCGCAGCCGCGATGGATGCGATCGCGCGGCAGCCGGACTCGTCTGGAACCGTCTCGCGCACGCTCTTCGTCGGGCTTGCCATGATCGAAACGATGGCGATCTATTGCCTGGTGATCGCATTGTTGCTGCTCTTTGCCAATCCGTTCGTCAAATAGGCGGCGGCGATGCGAATCGACTGGTCCACGCTCGCCCTGCAGACGATCAATGCGCTCGTGCTCATATGGCTGCTGGCGCGCTTCCTGTTCCGTCCGGTCGCGAACATCATCGCCGAGCGTCAGAAAGCGGCGCAGGCGCTGATCGCGGACGCCGACGCGGCGAAGCTCGCAGCGGTCCTTGAACGCGATACGGCGGCTCGCGAAGCGCAGCGTCTAGTCGCTGCGCGGGCGGAGGGCATGAAAACGATCGCTGCGGAGGTTGAGGGCGAGAAGGCCGTGCTGCTGGCGGCGGCGCATGCGGACGCGGACAGGCTGCGCGCGACAGCAGCCGCCGAAGCCGAGACCGCGCGCCTCGAACAGGAAAAACGTGTTGCGGACCGGGCGACGTATCTGGCCGTCGACATTGCGGTAAAGCTGCTTGACCGGCTGCCTGATAGTACCCGCGTGAGCGGTTTTGTCGACGGTCTCGTCGACGGGATCGCGCAACTGCCCGCCCAGGTTCGCGCGGAACTCGGCGCAAATGGCGGCGTGCTTTCGCTTTCCGCACCACGCGCGCTGAGCTTGCAGGAACAGGAGAGTTGTCGCGCCGCGCTCGCGACCTCTCTGGGCAGGTCGATTGCCCTTCAGATAGAGGTCGATCCTTCGCTGATCGCCGGATTGGAATTGACGGCTGTCCATGCGGCAGTGCGCAACAGTTTCAAGGCCGATCTCGTGC
>NZ_SCNV01000003.1 GCF_005503145.1 Burkholderia sp. 4M9327F10
GACGCTATCGCCCAGCTGCGTGCCTACATCGGCCATTGGGAGCGCTGCATTGCGGACGACACGGCTCCGTTCTGCGTAGCGGGCATGCTTGGCGCCGAGCTCCCTTCGCTGCCCGAGGACGTGGCACAGGTGGTGAAAACGTTCTTCGACAGCCTGACCTTGTGGCTCGAACAGGTGTTCGAGTCGGGTGTGAAGAACGACCTCATCAAACTGGATTCATCGGTTCAAACCGAGGCTGCGACGCTCGTGTCGCTGGTCTACGGCGCCATGCTTGCTGCGCGGGCTTATGGGAATGTTGCGCTGTTTAGGGATGTGACCGGTGGGCTGCTGGAAAGGATGGTGAAGGGGCGGAAACGGGGACGAGCCACGTGATGTACGGCGGGGGCGATGTCATCTGGGTAGCCGGAATAAAGTCTGTGTCAGGTGGCTTTCGCTCGATTATTTTGATGACGTCATCTTGCGACTTGCGCGAGCCTCTCACGAATCGCTTTCGTCTGGGCCTGGACGGTTTCGCTACCCTCGGTTGTTTCTAGTCTCTAGTGAGATGGTTCGGTGGGATGTCGGACTAAGGCTTGATCTTGGCCGATGCCTGTGACGCGATTGTCGCTGTCATTGCAGGGACACGCTCCCTTTGGACAGGTTTTGTGAAGACAACCCGCTCTTAACCGCATGCCGTTTCTTTGTGCACAAGAGGAACGGCGACATAGTAATCCGCCAACGTTATCTGCACGATTAATATGACAAAAGCCGCTCAGGTTGCGACGGCAGCGCCACTGGTAAACGATAACTACGGTTAATCGCTTTCTTCGTATAAAACCTAAGCAGCTTTAGCGTAATACTAGATTTCGCCAGCGCACTCTTCGCAAAATGGTCATCCCAAGATCCGGGAGAACACGATGGTATCAAGGACGATTCCCTTTGCGGGGACTGCGCTGAGGATTCTATGTCTCTCAGCCCTTGCAATTCGGATGCTTTCTGGCTGCGGAACCTATTATGTAAACGCTGCAAATGATTTTACAGCCACAGCAGGGAAGCTAGGTCCTTTGGTCCAGCAGGCGGACGAGAGTCAATTGAACGCCGAGAATACTCTAAAGTTCACCCGCATTTCCAAAGATGCGTCTTGTCCAGTCCAATACGCAACAGTGTATGTTCGACGACTATCCGACACTTCATCTCAGCCGACCACGAAATTTATCGAAGGTCGTCTTGGTGTCGAGCAATCTATTAAGAATGCGAACGGTGGGCAGCTTCCGGAAAGCTGTCAGTTTTTGAAGGATTGCGAAAGTGATCCTTTAGCGCACGGACGCCAGTGCAGCAGCATATGCTATACGGACGAAGAGGTCCCCTGTCTCGATCAAATCGGAATTGCTGCCGTTAAGGTAAAAAACTCCAATGGATGGGCGCCATCGGATCTAACATATATAAGTAGTGCATTACAGGCAGTGCGATATCCTGAAACGCAGAGCGTCAGTAACAAGGCATTGTCGGATGCTCTCTCTTATTTTTCGCAGTATCTTGATCTCCTTAAAACTGCTGCAACACCGCAGCCCACGCGATTCGACAAGGTTCGTGATTCTCTAGGATTTGATCTAAAGCAATCCATCACACAAAATGCAGTCGGGCTTGCAGGGAAGATTGAATCTGTTCGCTCGGGATATAACGATGTTGCGAAGAAAATTTCGGATGTTCCAACCATTGGAGGCGTAGCAGATGCCAACCTGAACAAGGAGGTTGGTGTGTTTGGCGCCTTGGCCGATACTCTGAATACCATAGCGAGCACAGATGGTTCTGCGGCGCAAATAAAAAAGGTAGTTGAGGCGCACAAGGGTCAGTTAAATAGTGATGTAAGCGATATAGGAGCAGATTTGTCGTTGCAGGCAACGCGATCGTTCGTAGAGCAGGGGGTTGCGAACAACTCTATCCGTCAAGCCTACAAGATTAAATTTTCGAGCGCACAGAGTTCCATTGACCGCGCGGCGATTCTCAAGGAAATGTCTGAATATCCAGCACCGGATCAAGGTCATGCTTTGACGGTTTTGCTCGACGCCGATATAAAAGATGTCACTAAAAATATAATTGATGCACACAATACTCTTGTGCAGATGCTAGATAGTCCGACAAGAGATGATGAAGTCAAGAAACTGGAGGCAGGGTTGAAGAACATCAAGGAACTAGTAGCGGAAATATCAGCCATTATCGCTGTCTACAAATGAGGATGTGGCCATGACAACACTGAATGACCTGTCTTCGAAGTACGGAACGCTAGGTGCCTACTGCACATCGGCTGCAGGCAGTCCCGTCCCTCCTTTCGCAGGCTCTGATGCGGAAGCGCTGAATGGTAAGGCGCAGGATTCAATAAACGCGCAGGATTACATCAACGATCTTGTACAGCAGGCGACTGTTGTGCAGCAGCCGCATATCGACTCGTGCTCGTCGGCCCTGGACACGGCAATCGCTTCGATGGCGATGATCGGCAATGGTACTCCAGGCGGATTAAGCGCTGGTTTGGTAGTGGCTCAGATCGACAACGCGGTAAAAATTGGCCTGAATCTGCCGTAATTGAGCGATTTTTGAACTATGATGAAGTAACCCTTGCCGCCCGTAGAGTCGATACATTAGTCACGTTGTGTATTTATGTAAAGCAATTGCGATGCCGAAGATTGAATTGAATTCAGTCAACGTTGAGCGATGCGGGAGTCAACTATGCCTTACGTGCAGGGTTACACGCACGACGTGTTTATCAGCTATGCCCATGTCGACAATGTCGCTCTGGTATCGGGGCAGCGTTGGGTCGAAACTTTTCAACGCAATTTGAGCACGTATCTAAATCAAATCCTAGGGCGGCGGTCCGCTTCTATCTGGATGGACAAAGAATTAAACGGGAACGAGGAGTTTTCCGTTCAAATAGAGGCGGCGCTGCGTGAAAGTGCAACGCTTGTTGTCATCAGTTCAACGGGCTATCTGAAGTCGAAATGGTGTGAGCGCGAATACAATGCGTTTCTAGAAGCTGTAGAAAAAAAAGAGCGCTCAGGATCACGTATTTTTATTGTCGAAATTGACAGGCTTGATAGAAATAAATTGCCCGAAGTCTTCAGAAGCCGGATTGCCTACCCTTTCTGGAAACTGGACGAAAACGAAGAGCCGAAAACCTATGGGGTGCCGGTGGTTGACGGCTTGAAAGAACCTGAATACTTCGTATGGCTGAATAAACTGAGGCGTGAACTTGCGGAGGAGCTTGAGCGATTGGATCATGTTCCACAGGCTCAACGACCGCCCCGCCAGGCGATCTTTCTTGCCGAAGTCACGGACGACGTGGAAGATTACCGCGAGCAGGTGGAAGAATACGTGACGCAGGCGGGGCTGCGCGTCCTTCCCGACACCGCGTATCCACGCGACAATCAGGCGGAATATGAGCGTCGCATGATGGACGACCTGAAGCAGAGCAGAGCTTTTGTGCAACTGCTCGGCGCATATTCCGGTCGCAAACGGGTAGGTTGGAACGCTCGCCCGCTCATGGTTGAGTTCCAACAAGCGAGTGCGGCGGGATTGCCGATTCTTCAGTGGCGCAGCCGGGACCTCGACCTAGAAAAGATAAGGTCGTCGGCATCTGAGCATTTCGACATGCTTGTCGGGCAGCATGTGCGCGCGTGCGGCATAGAAGAGTTCAAGCGGGCAATCGTCGATGAGGTACAACGGCGCGAAATTGTAAAACCTGTGCCGTCGAAAGACATTCTCGTCTTTCTGAATACGGATCCCCAGGACCGAAAGTTTGCGGAGTCTCTTGGCGAGATGCTGCGGGCCGAAGGGGTGGGCTATTCGTTGCCGCTTCCCGGTGCTGGTCTGAGTGCCAAAGACTTACGTGAAGACCTTAACCTCAATCTGTTGACGTGCCACGGTCTGATCGTGGTCTATGCCACTAGTTCGGTGCTCTGGGTGCGGCGCCAACTCGCTTACTGGCTAAGAATCCTGAGTGAGCGAGAACAGCCGTTGAGCCTGCTTGGCTTGATTGAGGGGCCGCCGTCGTTCAAGGAGAACGTTAGCTTCGTTTTGCCAAAGATGCATACCCTCAATTGCCGCGACGGACTCCATCCAGACATCGTGAACGGGTTCGTGACTGCGCTTCTTAAAGAACTCCATGAGCGCGATACTCCTCTCTGCCCTGACTGAAATCGCTGGACCCTATCCGGGGCTGCGTCCATTTCGCTACGACGAGGCGGATATTTTCTTTGGGCGGGACCAGCAGACAGATCAGTTGCTCGAGAGGCTTCAACGCTCTCGCTTCATCGCCGCTGTTGGACCGTCTGGCTGCGGAAAGTCGTCTCTTGTCCGCGCGGGGCTGATCGCTGCTCTCGAAGCGGGATTTCTATCGGAGGCCGGCGCGCGGTGGAGGCTGGCCGAAATGCGACCCGGCCGCAAGCCATTCGAAAGATTGGCGGCAGCGCTGCTGGAGCCTGCCGCGCTAGGCGCGCATCGTTCGGCAAATGCGAGCGACGCTGCCGTGATGAGGGCGGTGCTACGACGAGGACCACTGGGGCTTGTCGAGGCTGTGCGGGAAGCACGGCTCCCGGAGCACCACAATCTGTTGCTGTTCGTTGACCAGTTCGAGGAGATTTTTCGTTTTCGTGATCAGGGACACGCAGACGACGCTGACGCATTTGTCGCACTTTTGCTGGCGAGCGCTGAGCAACGCGATTTGCCAATCTACGTTGTCGTGACAATGCGCTCGGATTTCCTTGGCGAATGTGCGTTGTTTTACGGATTGCCAGAGGCCATCAACGAGAGTCAGTACCTGACGCCACGCCTTACGCGCGAGCAAATCCGGGCCGCGATTATCGGTCCCGCGAAACTGTTCGAAGGCGAAATCGAACCTGCACTCGTGAATCATCTTGTCAACGAGGTTGGGCCTGACCCGGACCAGTTGCCGCTGCTCCAGCACGTTTTGATGCGAATGTGGAATCGCGTCGTCGAAAAGAAGCACCAAGCGGGGGAGGACTCTTCGACCGAACTGGTGGCGACAATGTCTGACTATGACGCCGTGGGTTCGCTGGCCAATGCGCTGGCCAGTCACGCGGATGAGGTTGTCGGCCTGATGACTAAACGGCAGCAGGAAATTGTGCGCGTTATGATGTCGAGGCTGACCGAACGCGGAGTGGGAAAGCGCGACATTCGCCACCCGGCTCGTATCCGAGACATTGCGAGCGTCGCGAATGTCTCGACGGCGGAGGTGATCGAGGTTGCCGAGCAATTGCGTCTGCCCGAACGGAGTTTTCTGACACCCCCACCGCCTGCTCCGCTCAGCCCTGGCACGATGCTCGATATCGGCCACGAAAGTCTGATTCGCAAATGGGACCGGCTTTATCGCTGGACTGATGAGGAAGCGGCCTCCGCCGCGATTTACCGCAGGATTTCTGAATCGGCGCAGGCGTGGAAGGAACGTGGATTCAAGTCCGGGCTATGGGTGCATCCCGACATTGATGAGGCGTTGCGCTGGAAGCAGAGTCGCAACCCAAGCAAGGCTTGGGCAACCCGCTATGGCAGCGATGATGAATATGACCTCGCGATCAGGTTTGTTGATGCGAGTGTGGAGGCGGCGGAACGAGCAGAAGCACAAAAACAAGAGGCGGTTGAGCGGGAAATTGCCCAGCGCATCCGTGAAAAGTGGTCGTTAATCTGGTACGCAGTATTGCTGGTTGGTATTGTAATTGCTGTCTTGCTTGCATGCTTTGCTGTGGTTCAGGAGAGGCGCGCCGATCGGCTTGCGAAGATTGCAAGCTCCCGCGAAGTTGCAACCAACGCGGTGGTTGCTGCACAGGGGGACGATCCGGAACTCGGTGTTTTGCTGGCCGTGGAAGCTGAGCGAATTGACAATATCGATCAGGCGGACGCGGCTCTCGAAGAGGCAACTCGTAGAAGCAAGCTTCGGCTGCAGAATCTGGTTGATGCTGGCGATGATCTTGTTCCACTTGCCAATGGCAAAGTGATGATTTACAGGCGAACTGTGTCCAACGGCCAGAATACTTGGGCTGCCGAGGTTCGCAGCCTCGATCCCAATACTAAACCGATAAAGATCGAAACAAACAGAACAGAAAAGCACGAGCCGATTTCAAACCCAGATGGCACGCTGCTACTGTTTGTGGATAGCTTAGGAACACTCCGGCTCGTCGACCAGAAGGGAAAGGTTGTTCAGACGTTCGAGGTGAATGCAAAAGACGCCTTCTTTGGACCTGATGGCAAAACGCTGGCTGCGGTTTCCGGTGATGGCACCTTGCACGTTTGGTACACGGCGTCGTGGCGGCCACTTGAGATGCATGGCGCGACTTCGGTCGAAGGGGGGCGACCGGAATTCAGCGACGATGGGACAAAACTGGCTACTCTGGGCCGCGACGGCAACTGGAATATCTGGGATACAACCACTGGTAGCGAGGTGCTGGCGTTCAAGTCAGGTGCCAGTGAGAGGGTGACGCCACCATCCACGCATGGCCCGAACTTCATCACAATTGTCATGGGCAACAAGATCGTATCGGTTAACAACAATGAGGCCGTAGAAAGTCAGACCGCTACGTTGAGCCCCGACGGTCAATTTATAGTGACGCCGCAAACGCCTGGTCGCGAGCTGCTTCGGCGCACGTCTTCCGGCGCTGTCCTCGCCACGATCGGCGATGCCGGCCATGCAGTTTCGTACAGTGTGTTCAGTGCCGACCACAAACAGATTCTAAGTACGGATCAAGCCTCTTCTCTTGTGAAGACGATGTGCCGGCTGAATATCAAGCTTCCCTCGAGTGACGCCCCCGTCGCACAGATTCGTTCAGTTGATAACCCAGACAAGGTCGCCAATCTGCCGCTTCCGAAAGATGAGGCGCCACTGTGCTCGGCGATTTTCAGTCCAGACGGCACGCAAATCGTGACGATTGCCGGAGGAGTGGCCCGGTTATGGCCGAATCCGCTTCAGTCTCGCAACGCGGGGGGCGAGGAGTCGTCGAGCAAACTGGTCGGCGACGATGTGCCTGTGCGAAGTGCGTGGTTCAGCAACGACGGGCGCTGGATTGCATCAATCAGCCAGGATGGGCGAGTTAGGCTTTGGGATGCGTCATCGCACCGGGTGATCGCGAGCTATCCAGCAGGCTCCGATGTTTTGTTATCGGTCATCAGCAATGATTCCAGCCGACTCCTCACATGGAGCAGTGACAAAGTGATGCGCATCTGGGACACGGTAGACATCGGCACCGGAGCGAACTTTTCCGACGTTCATACCAGCGTGGCCGACCCAACTGGTTGGGTTCAAGCACCCAATTCCGACTATGAACCCGCGATTTCGCCAGATCGCAAAACGGTACTTGCGATTGATGCCGATAATGTACCTGGAGTCTGGGATCTCGTGACGGGAAAACTGAAAGCTAGGCCAGGCCACGGCGCATATAAAGCAAAGCGGGCGACCTTCAGTGCCGATGGGCGATATATCCTCACGAAGGACTTCGATGAGTACGGTGCTACGCTCTGGGATGCGCAGACAGGCGATGCGATTCAGCAATTCAGGACACCCGCGGATAAGTTGTCTATTCCCATGTTCGGCGCACCTAACCAAGTATTTGGATGGTACAACCGGAGCACGGGGGACAAGGTGAAGGTGTGGACGCTCGACGCCAGGAACGCATTGACCGCCCCACCACTCGATATCAATCTTCCGGCGCCAACACGGTGTGTTACCCCCAGTCCAGATGGACACTGGCTGGTGGTATGCCAGGGCAGCACTGCACCCTCGGACGTGCAGAAGGGTTCTCCAGCGGCAATCAGAGTGTATGACCTTCGCGTCGCGGGACAGCCGCAGAGGACCCTGCTTAACGGACATACCGGAGAAGTCAAGGATATTTTCTTTAGTAGCGACGGGAAATTCGCCGTTTCCGCAGGCTACGACAAGACTGCGATCGTATGGGAAACCGCTACGTGGAAGCCGGTTTCCAAGCTCACAGGTCATGATTCGATCGTTGTTGCAGCGGTGCTGAGCGGCGACGACAAGCGCGCTGCGACAATCGATTCGTCCAACACCGTTCGCGTATTCGATACGAGCACGGGCAATCCGGTTTCGCTTACGGAATTGCGCGGTCACACAGGCACAGTCAGAGCGCTGGCGTTTAGTCCGGGTAACCACTGGCTCGTCACTGGAAGCGACGATCACTCAGTGCGCGTGTGGGATGTCAAAACTGGCCGGGCCGTCGCCGAATTTTATGGCCACACAGCACCGGTGATCGGCGTTACGTTTGACGGAAGCGAGAGTCTGATCAGGAGTGTCGGAGGCGACGGTTCGGTCCGCGAATATCACTGCGCGCAGTGTGTAGACCCAGACAAACTAAGGAGCATTGCCGAGGCGCGAATGGACGGACTCGGACGTAAGCTGACTGATGCTGAACGCAGGAAATACCTTCCCATATGATCGGGTATCGCGCTTCGGTTTGTTTCACCACGGGTATCGGCAACAGAGTAGATCAAATGACGGGTGCAAGCTTGAACGCTACCACTCATCGCTGCATTGCGATGCGTCGTACCTGCTTTTTCTAACTGGTGAGAAAATGGATCCTGCATTCGATTTGATGTGGCGACAATATCGGGGCTGGGCGATGCGAGCCGCTGGGATACGTTCCAACCTCGACCGCTGGCGGCTAATCACGCTCGGCTTGACGGTCGGTGGGGCTCTCGTCGCGACCCTGGCGTCACAGCTCCCGAGCGGCGCCAATGATGTGCTTTCGGTTGCGCGCGTGCTGAGTCTTGTCAGTGCGGCATCGATGGCCGCTGCCTCATGGACCGCGCGTACGATGCTCGATCCAATGCGCGAGAAGCAATGGATTCGGGCACGAGCACTTGCCGAGCGTGCCAAATCGGAGAGTTATCGTTATGCGACTCACAGCGCGCCGTATGACGGCCCCGATGGCGCCAAGAAGCTGTTCGCGAGAATCGATGCATTGACGAGCGAGGGGCAGGACGTGCCCCCTTGCGATTTGACAGACGAGGAAGCAAGCCGAAACAAGCCTGCATCGACGCTGTCCGTCGAAGACTACGCGGTGATCCGCGTAGAGCAAGAGATCACAGGCTTCTTCGAACCGAATGCTGCCGCCAACGAGCGACATGGGATTCTATGCACGCGGGCCGTGCAGACACTTAGTCTGCTTTCCGCTTTGCTAGCCGTTATTGGCGCGTCGATGCGGGGCATGAATGGCGAGGCTTGGGTCGCCGTACTTAGCACAGTGTCCGCCTCCATCGGTAGTTACGCGATGGCGAAACGTTACCAGCGTCTCGCTGCCACCTATCGGCTCGCCGCTGAACGGCTCCGACGACGCAAAGCGGAATGGGAGTTTGCGAAAACCTCGGATGGCGATCCTGCCGCGGACGAATCGTTTGTCAGCGATGCTGAGAATATCTTGAACGGCGAGAACCAGACTTGGGCAACCGATTTCCTAACGCAGGCGACGGCAACGCCAAAACCCGTCGCAACGGGAGATACGGTCTGACGGTTGCCTTACAAAATCTCCCGAATCCGGTGATACAACATCCCCAACTCAAGCGCCGGCCCGCGCAACGCCGGCCCGCCCGGAAAGCGCGCATGACGTAGCCTCGCAAACAGATCGAACGCCGCCGTATCCCCAACAATCGCCTGCGCAACCACGCGCCCAGCAATCCCGGTCAACGCGACACCATGCCCGCAAAACCCCTGCACATAAAAGTAATTCGGATCGATCGACCCAAAATCCGGCGCCCGGTTGCGCGTGACGTCTACAAACCCGCCCCATGCGAACTCAACTTTCGCGTCGGCCACTTGCGGAAACACATCCACCATCCGCTTGCGAATCTGCTCGGATAACTGCGCGGGCGCAGCACCGGTCGAACTGGCTCGGCCACCAAACAGCACGCGGTGATCCGCCGAGACACGAAAGTAATCGAGGAAGAAATTGTTATCGCACACCGCTTCGCGTCTTGCGATAAGTGCAGAGGCACGCGCCTCGCCAAGCGGCTCGGTAGCGACGATATACGAGGCGATCGGCGCAATGCGTGCGGCGATTGCCGCAGGCAGCGCATCGCCGGCGGTCGCGTTGCCGCATGCAACCACGAAGCGACAGCGCACTTCGCCGTTGGCCGTGCGTACCGCCGGCCGTGCGCCGCGCACGACTTCGATGACCGGCGAGTGAGCGAACAATAGCGCACCCTCGCGCCGCGCCGCGTCGGCGAGACCGAGGCAGTATTTGAGCGGATGCAGATGGCCGGAGAACGGATCGTAGACACCCGCCAGATAGCGTTGCGACGCGACGCGGGTGCGGATCTCGTCGGTATCGAGCCAGGAGAGCTTCGTGTAACCCATTCGCGACGACACCTGATCCATCCACGTCCGCAGATCGGGTACGCGCTTGGGTTTGGTCGCGACGGTCAGATAGCCTGAGGTGAAATCGCAATCGATCCCGTAACGCTCGATGCGTTCGCGCACCAGCGCGACGCCTTCCACCGACATCGCCCAGGCCGCACGCGCTCCGTCGAGGCCGAGCTGCTTTTCGATGATTTCGTCTTTCGCGAAACCCACCAGGGTTTGTCCGCCGTTACGACCCGACGCACCCCAACCGGGCCGGTGCGCTTCGAGCACCACCACGGACAAACCTCGCGCCCGGCATTCGAGCGCCACCGATAGCCCGGCGAAGCCTGCCCCGATCACGCACACGTCGGCCTCGAGCGCGCCCTCGAGCATCGGGTCGTCGACGAGCGGGCGCGCGGCGCTTGCTTCGTAATAAGAGTTGCGGATGAGCGCATCCGCGCGGCGGTCGAGGCTGTCAGTCATCAGAGCAAATCCTTCATTCGATACCAGGCCATCGCGAGGACGAGGGCAGGGGTACGCAGGGTAGCGCCGCCCGGAAAGTCGCGGTGGCGAATCTTGCCGAACAGGTCGAAGCGCGAGGCCTGGCCGTCGATCGCTTCGGCGATCAGCTTGCCGGCGAGTCCTGTGGTGTTGACCCCATGTCCCGAGAAACCCTGGGCGAAATATACCGTGGGCGAGAGCCGTCCGAAATGCGGCGCGCGATTCATCGTGATATCGACAAAGCCGCCCCACGCATAATCGACCTTCACGTCGGCCAACTGCGGGAAAGTCTTCAGCATATCGCGGCGCATCGCTTCGCCGAGATTGCGCGGCGCGAACCTCGAGTAGCTGACCTTGCCGCCCCACAGCACGCGGTGATCGGGGGCCGGCCGGAAATAGTCGAGCACAAAGCGGCTGTCGCAGATGGCCGCTTGCGCCGGCATCAAGGCCTGTGCGCGGGCCGGATCAAGCGGCTCGGTGGCGATCACATAAGTGCCCACAGGCATGATCTTGCGCGACACATCCGGCGCCAGTTCACCGAGCCAGGTGTTGCAGGCGAGCGCAACGAATTGCGCCTGTACCTGGCCGTGGGTGGTTTCTATCACATGCCCACCGCTCCCGTTGTTCTTGCTGCCAGCATTGCTGATGCGGGTCACACAACTGTCTTCGAAAATCTGCACGCCTGCGGCGCTCGCGGCGCGAGCGAGGCCCAGCGTGTAATTGAGCGGATGCAAATGTCCGCTGTCCGGGTCGAACAAGCCGCCCAGATAGCGCGTCGACTGGATATAGTGGCTTAAGCCGTCCTGCTCGATATAGCGGAAGCGGTCGTAGCCAAAGCGCGTTCGAGCCTCGTCGCGCCATTGCCGCAGCGCCGCGGCATCGCGCGGCTTGTTCGCCGCGTGGAAATAGCCGAAGCGCAGGTCGCAGTCTATCTGGTGCCGCGCGACGCGATCCTTGACGATTTCCAGCGTCTCGAGACCCATCTCCCACATGCGTTTGACGTCTTCCGCCGGCATGTGCCTGGCGAATGTATCCATATCGCACGCAAAACCGCCGATCAACTGGCCGCCGTTACGCCCGCTCGCAGCCCAGCCGACTTTCGATGCTTCGAGCACCGCGATGGAATAGCCGCGCTCGGCAAGGTTCAGCGCCGTCGAGATGCCGGTGAGGCCGGCGCCGATCACGCAGACATCCACCTTTAGCGTGCCGTTGAGCGGGGCGTGACGGGTCGTATCGTTGAGCGTGGCCGCATAGTACGACGCGGCGTGAGGCTGGTTTGCAAACCGGAGCATAGGCAGAAAACACACTAGATGCCGAGGTACGGCGCCGTGCTGCGTGGCGCCGTACTTCGGCGGTACAGGTTAGAACGCGTAGATGAACTGCGTGGCCAGCATGTCGTTAGACTTGCCGTACGAGCCGCTGTTGTGCAGGAACACGTCCTGGGTCGCCCAGTCGTGGCGGTATTCGACCTTGACGGTGATCTGCTGGGTCGGATAGAACAACAGGTCCAGCGCGACGTCCTGGTGGACCGCGCCCTTGCACTCGAAGCCCAGGCCGCCATTGGCCTTCGAATTTGCCAGGCAGTCCGCACCGATGCCGAAGCCGTTGGTCGGATCCATACCGTTGGAGTTCAGCGCAATCCCACCGCCGCCGCCGCCGTTCTTGGTGTCGGCGAGCACATCGTAGCGCGCGGTGACACCCATGCGGCCTACCGTCGGCAAGCTGAACTTGCGGTGGGCGAGCAGCGAGATGCCGTACCACTGTGCCTGGCCGCCGTTGAACGCTGCGTTCTGCTGCTGACCGTAATCGAGCTCGGCGTTGTACTGCACGTCGGCGAGGGTGTAGGCCGCGTCCGCTTCGGCGAAGAAGAACGTCCCGAAAGCGTTCGGCGCCGCACCGCCCACGCCGTACACAGCCTGGCCGCTGGAGTTGATGGCGGAGGCGAGCGTCTGCCTGCCGATATTGAACGAGCCACCAATATCCAGCGCGCTGGACCACGTGTAGTCGACGCGGGCCGTGAAGGTCGGGATCTTGTTGCTGGTCGTGATCGGGTCGCCCAGCGCATTCGTGCCCGTCTGCACCACCGAGCCATACGTGCGGTACTGCTCATTACCCAGCATGAACTTCCATGCCCAGTTGCTGTTGTCGCCGGTGTAGTTCACGCCTGCGCCCACATAGCTGCCCGGATCCGAGAAGTCATAGAGCAGGTTGTGCGTGAGCGTCAGCAACTGGTTCGACTGCTGCACCTCGTAGCCGCCGAAGCTGGGCATCAAGCCAGCCACAAACGTGGTCGTGGCCGTGACAGGCACCGTGACGACAGCCGTATTCAGGATGTCGAGCCCGGTGCTGCCGTGCTCGTTCTGCAGCAGCGTGATGCCGTTGCCGCGGTTCGGCATCAAGGTGATTTCAGCCGACGGCGCCATCGGGCCGACACCGAAGGTCTTCTTGATGTCGAGGTAGATGTCGCCGAACGTGCTGTTGAAGTAGTCGTAGCTGCTTTCGTGGTTGGCGAACAGGAACGACGAGCTGCTCAGATCGCGGTTATAGACGTAGGTCGGGTCGATATAGCCCGTCACTGAAAGGCCGGCAATCGGCCCCGTGTTCTGCGCGTCAACCAGCGAATCGACCTTCAACTGCTGATTGGCGATCTGCTGCTTCATCGCGTCGACCTGATCGTTGGTCAGCGTGGCCTGCGCCTTGCCGTAATCGGGCGACGAAATATCCACCGGCGCCGCAGCCACCGCCGGCGCTGCAGCGGGCGCCGCCGCCGGCGCGGCGGCTACCGTCTTGGGTTTGGCCGCGACCTCTGCCCGCAACTGTTTCACTTCCTTTTGCAACGAGTTCAGTTGCGCCTGCAGCGCCTTGATCTCGTCGCTAGTGGTGTCCGCCATGGCGATGCCTGGCAGACTCCCCGCCACTAGCAGGCAGATGAGTTTCTTTCTCATGCACATTCTCCTTGTTAGTCGTATTGCCAGGAACTGCTTAAACTTGGACGGTCCCGAGCGACTTGCGCGCGGTAGCGGGTTGGGGGGCGGGGGCGGCATCGGCGGCTTCCGCTACGGCGAAGGCCATCTGCATGTCGCGGGTGCGTTTGCGTTCGCGAACCTGCATCCAGCGGTTCACGGCGATCACGCCCACTGTCACGACGCTGATGAAGATCGTTGCGAGCGCATTCATTTCCGGGTTCAGGCCGAGCCGCACGCGCGAGAACACAACCAGCGGCAGCGTGGTGGAGCCGGGCCCGGAGAGGAACGCCGACAACACCAGATCGTCGAACGACAGCGTGAACGAGAGCAGCCAGCCTGACATCAGCGCCTGCGAGATCAGCGGCAGCGTGATCAGAAAGAACACCTTGAAGGGCGTGGCGCCAAGATCGAGCGCGGCTTCTTCGAGCGACTTGTTCAGTTCCTTGACGCGCGACTGCACGATGATCGCCACGTAGGACACGCACAGCATCACGTGGCCGATCCAGATCGTCAGCAGACCACGTCCCTTCGGCCAGCCAAGCATCTGTTCGAGCGCGACGAACAGGAGCAGCAGCGAAATGCCTTGAATCACTTCGGGAATCACCAGTGGCGCATTGATCATGCCGGCGAACAGCGTGAAGCCGCGAAAGCGGCCGAAGCGCGCGAGCACGAAACCCGCCCACGTGCCGATCACGACCGAAGCACATGCCGTCAGCAAGCCGATCTTCAGCGACAGCCATGCCGCGCTGAGCAGTTCGTCGTCTTGCAGCAAGGCGCCGTACCACTTGAGAGAAAAGCCGGACCATACGGTGACGAGCTTCGACTCGTTGAACGAGTACACGACGAGGCTGATGATCGGGATATAAAGGAACAGAAACCCGAGCGTCAGGACGGTGTTGGACAGTTTCCGGTTTGGCTTGATCATTTCGTGCCCTCCAGTTCCTTGACCTGGTAGTACTGGAACACGGCCATTGGCACGAGCAGCAGCAGAACCATTGCGACCGTCACGGCAGATGCCATCGGCCAGTCCATATCGTTGAAGAACTCGTCCCACATGACGCGGCCGATCATCAGCGTGTCGGCGCCGCCGAGCAGTTCGGGAATCACGTATTCGCCCACCGCCGGAATGAACACCAGCAGGCTGCCGGCGATAATGCCGTTCTTGGAAAGCGGCAAAGTGATGCGCGTGAAGGCGGTCCACGGTTTGGCGCCGAGGTCGTAGGCGGCTTCGAGCAGCGTCAGGTCCATCTTCACCAGGTGCGCATACAGGGGCATCACCATGAACGGCAGGTACGAATAGACCATGCCGATATAGACGCCAATATCGGTGTGGTAGAGCCGCAGCGGCGAATGGATCATGCCGATGGCCATCAGCGTGTGATTGAGCAGACCGTCATCCTTCAGGATGCCGATCCATGCATAGACGCGAATCAGGAACGACGTCCAGAACGGCAGCATCACGCCCATCATCAGCAGGTTGCGTTTGGCCGGCTCCGAGCGGGCGATGTAGTACGCCACCGGATAGCCGATCAACAGGCAGAAGAAGGTCGAGATGGCGGCCATCTTCAGCGAGCTGATGTAGGTGGCGATATACAGATCGTCCTGCAGCAGGAACGCGTAATGGCTGAGCTGGATCACAAAGTGCACGACGCCGTCTTTGACGCTCAGGAGATCCGTGTACGGCGGAATGCCCAGGCGCAGATCGGCGAAGCTGATCTTCAGCACCAGCACGAACGGCAGCGCGAAAAACAGCGTGAGCCACAGGAACGGCACGCCGATCACCGTGGTGCGACCCGAAGGCAGCAGGGCGCCGAGGCGCTTTTTCAACGTGGCGATCAAGCGGTTCGCGTGCGGCGCGCCGAGCGCCGCGGAGGAGGTAGTGGGATTGCTCATTGCGTCACCACTACGCCGCTAGCGGGCGACCAGTAGACGAACACGTCGTCGTTGTAGGCGGGCGCGCCTTCGCTCATCAGATGCGAGCTGGAGAGGTTCGACACGACCGTTTTGCCGCTCGGCAGGCGCACGTGGTAGAGCGAATAGCTGCCCATATAGGCGACATCCGAGACCACGCCGCGGGCCCAGTTATGCGGCGTCGAAGGCTTTTCGAGCGAGACCTTCACACGCTCCGGACGCACCGAGATGCCCACCGGCATGCCAAGCGGTCCCGTAATGCCGTGGCTCACATACATGCGCGCTTCGAGGTCTTCGCTCTCGACAAAGATGTGATCGGGTTCGTCCTCCACCACCACACCTTCGAACATGTTGGTCGAGCCGATGAACTCGGCCGAAAAGCGGCTGTTCGGAAACTCATAGACCTGCGAGGGCGTGCCGATCTGCACGATGCGCCCTTCGCTCATCACGGCAAGGCGCCCGGCCATCGTCATCGCTTCTTCCTGATCGTGCGTAACCATCACGCAGGTCACGTCGACCTTCTCGATGATGTTGACCAGCTCGAGCTGGGTCTTCTGGCGGATCTTCTTGTCGAGCGCGGACATCGGTTCGTCGAGCAGCAGCAGCTTGGGCCGCTTGACGAGCGAGCGGGCCAGCGCCACACGCTGTTGCTGGCCGCCGGAGAGCTGATGTGGCTTGCGGCCCGCAAACTTGCTCATCTGCACGAGATGCAGGGCATCGGCCACGCGTTCCTTGATCTCGTTCTTCGGCGTACCTTCCTGCTTGAGACCGAAGGCAATGTTCGCCTCCACGGTCATATGCGGAAAGAGCGCATACGACTGGAACATCATGTTGACGGGGCGCTTGTACGGCGGCATGGCCGCAAGGTCTTCGCCGTCGACGAAGATGCGTCCCGAGGTAGCCGTTTCCAGTCCGGCGAGCATGCGCAGGAGCGTGGATTTACCGCAGCCGGAACTGCCGAGCAGCGCGAACAGTTCATTCTTCGCGATGGTCAGATTGACATTATCGACAGCGGTGCTGTCGCCGAACTTCTTTACGACATTTTCAATGCGGACAAACTCGTCCGTTTTGCTTTTAGTCGTAACTGCGGGTCTCGCCGCATTGCGGGCTACCTGGGCGGCGCTATTTGTTGAGGTCGTCGAGTTCATGGTGTAACCATTCCTTGCGGATCGCGGGCGTAAGCGTCCCCGTGTGAGGCGCGGAGGCGGCTCACAGAGGTCTGCTGCGATCGGGAAACATGGGACTGCGCTTGCAAGGCGCAGGCTGACTGCCTTATTGCCGTTTCAGGCGAAGAGGGATCGAGCGATCCCTGCTCCGCGGTTATGGATGCTTATATGCGTGATTAATAAATCAGTGGCCGGTTTTGAGCTGAGCCCAAAGGCGGTTTTCAAGGCGCAGGATGTCGCTCGGCATCGGCTTCATCAGCGTCATCTTGCTCAGTACGTCGTCACCCGGATAAACCGTGGTGTCCTGAGCGACGCCCGGCGTCACGAACTGGCGTGCGGCCTTGTTGGCAGTCGGGTAGAACACTTCGTTGGTGATGGCGGCGTTGACCTTGGGATCTTCGATGTAGTTGATCCACTTGAGTGCGGCTTCTGGGTGCGGCGCATCCTTCGGGATCACCATCACGTCGAACCACAGCAGGCCGCCTTCCTTGACGTTGGAGAACTTGACCGTGTACGAGCGCTTTGCTTCAGCCGCGCGGCGGCTGGCGATGCCGACGTCGCCCGACCATGCCACGGCGACGCACACGTCGTTATTGGCAAGGTCGTTGATGTAACCGGAGGAGTTGAACTGGGTGATATACGGGCGGACTTTCTTCAGCACTTCGAAGGCTGCCTGGTAGTCGGCCGGGTTCGTGCTGTTCGGATCCTTATGCATGTATTGCAGCACCGCTGCGAAGACGTCCACGGCCTGGTCGAGGAACGACACGCCGCAGCCCTTCAGCTTGGAGAGATTGGCCGGGTCGAACACGAGCGCCCAGCTATCCACCGGTGCGTCGGCGCCAAGCGCCTTTTGCACGGCTTGCACGTTGTAGCCCACACCGTCGGTACCGTATGCCCAGGGCACGCCGTACTGATTGCCGGGATCGGCGTCGGTGATCATCTTCATCAGAACCGGGTCGAGATTCGTCAGGTTCGGCAGCTTTGATTTATCGAGCTTCTGGTAAACACCGGCCTGAATCTGCTTGGCCATGTAGTTGGACGTCGGCACCACGATGTCGTAGCCGGAACTGCCTGCGAGCAGCTTGGCCTGCAGCGTATCGTCGCTATCGTAGTTGTCGTACTTCACATGGATGCCGTCCTGCTTCTCGAAGTTTGGAATCGTATCCTTGGCGATATAGTCCGACCAGTTGTACACGTTGAGTTCGGTGTCGGCCGCAAGCGCCGGTGAGACCGACAGCGCAGTAAAGCTCGTGACGGCGAGAAGCGCGGCCCCCGCGACCGCATGACGAAGATGACGTCCAGTATGACTAGCGCTCATGGCTTATTTTCCCTTGAAGTTGAAGTCCCGGCATGAGCGCGTGTTGGGGTACGCCCACGCCGGAAAAGAACTGCCGTTACGAAATTCCGAGTTGTTGTGCGGTCGCGTCGATGGCTTTCTTCGCCTTCGAGACGATCTCGTCGATTTCCTGCTTCGTGATCACGAGCGGCGGCGACAGCAGCATCCGGTCGCCGGTGGCGCGCATGATCAGGTTGCCGTTGAAGCAGAAGTCGCGGCAGATCGTGCCGACATCGCCCCCGTTGGCAAAACGCTTGCGCGTTTTCGGTTCCTGCGCGAGTTGCAGGCCGGCCACCAGCCCGGCCCCGGCGATGTCGCCGATGATCGGATGGTTCGCGAAGGTCTCGCGCAGCTTCTTCTGGAAGTACGGGCCGGTATCGTTCTTGACGCGCTCGACGATTTTTTCGTCGCGCAGGAGCTTGAGGTTGGCCACCGCCACTGCGGCCGCGACCGGATGGCCGGAGTAGGTGAGGCCGTGATTGAAGTCGCCGTTTTCGATGATGGCCTTGGCGACGCGGTCATGCAGGCCAACTGCGCCCATCGGCACATAGCCGCTCGTCAAACCCTTGGCGAGCGTGATGAGGTCGGGCTCGAACCCGAAGTGCTGATGCGCGAACCATTCACCGGTGCGTCCGAAGCCGCCGATCACTTCGTCTGCGACCAGCAGAATGTCGTACTTGCGGCAGATGCGCTGGATTTCCGGCCAGTAGGTCGACGGTGGGAAGATCACGCCGCCCGCCCCCTGGAAAGGCTCGCCGATAAACGCGGCGACATTCTCCGCGCCGATCTCGAGGATCTTCGCTTCGAGCTGCTGCGCGCGGGCGAGGCCAAACTCTTCCGGCGTCAGATTGCCTTCGGCCTCGCCGAAGTAGTACGGCTGGTCGATATGTACGATGTTCTCGACCTTCGACGGCATCTGCTCATGCATGTAGCCCATACCGCCGAGCGTGCCGCCGGCAATCGTTGAACCGTGATAGCCGTTCTTGCGCGAGATCACCACCTTCTTGGCATGCTTGCCTTGCGTCGCCCAATACTGATGGACGATGCGCAGCACGGTGTCGTTGCCTTCCGAGCCGCTGTTGCAATAGAAGAAGTGGTTGAACGGCGCCGGCGCCAGTTCCGCGAGCAAGGCGGACAGTTCGATCACCGGCGGGTGCGTGGTCTTGAAGAAGGTGTTGTAGTAGGGCAGCTCCATCAATTGCCGGTAAGCGGCGTCGGCGAGTTCCTTGCGGCCGTAGCCGACGTTCACGCACCAGAGTCCGGCCATGCCGTCGATGATCTGGTTGCCTTCGGAGTCCCACAGGTACACGCCTTTGGCCTTGACGATCACGCGGCTGCCGATCTTGTTGAGCGAACTCATATCCGAAAACGGATGGATGTGGTGCGCCGCGTCGAGCGCGCGATACTCGGCGGTGCTGCGTTGTTGCGAAACCTGTGCGGCGGCAGCCGGCTGGGCCGGTTGCACGTACGCGACTTCTTCTGTTCTGTAGCTCATGTTGCCTCCAGTAGTTCTGTTTGCCTCACCGCGCCTTAAACGTGCAGCAGCAGATGCCGGCGTTCCCACGAACTGATCACGCGGAAGAACGCCTCGTACTCGGTTTCCTTCAGTGCCAGATAGGCCTTGACGAACTTCTCGCCGAGCACTTCGGCAATTGGTTCGCAGGCGCCCATCAGCGTCAGGCCTTCTTCGAGATTGCGCGGCAGTTGATAAGGCAATTCGTAGCCGTCGCTGATCAGCGGTTCGGTTGGGCGCAGGCCTTGCGTCATGCCGAGATAGCCGGCTGCGAGCGTTGCGGCAATCGCGAGGTAGGGATTGCAGTCCACGCCAGGAATGCGGTTTTCAATGCGGCGCGCGGCCGGTCCCGAATGCGGAATACGGAAGCCCACCGTGCGGTTGTCATAACCCCACTGCACGTTGATCGGCGCAGCCATGAAGCGCGACAGGCGGCGATACGAATTGATGTACGGCGCGAAAATCGGCATCAACGCGGGGGTGTATTTCTGCAGGCCGGCGATATAGCCGTCGAACAGTTGGGTCGGCTTGCCGTCCGGGCCGGTGAACAGGTTGTGGCCGGTCTCCTCGCTGACGAGGCTCTGATGCATGTGCATGGCCGAGCCCGGCTCGCCTTCCATCGGCTTGGCCATGAAGGTCGCATACATCTTGTGACGCAGCGCGGCCTCGCGCACCGTGCGCTTGAACAGGAACACGCTATCCGCGAGCTTGAGCGGATCGCCATGCATGAAGTTGATTTCCATCTGCGCCGCGCCGACTTCGTGAATCAGCGTGTCGACTTCAAGCTCCTGAATATCGCAGTACTCGTAGATGTCTTCGAAAAGCGGGTCGAACTCGTTGACCGCTTCGATCGAGTAGGCCTGGCGGCCCGTTTCCGGCCGGCCGGTCCGGCCGATCGGCGGTTGCAGCGGCAGGTCCGGGTCCTTGTTCATGTCGACCAGGTAGAACTCGAGTTCCGGCGCGATCACCGGCGTCCAGCCTTTGGCCTTGTACAGTTCGAGCACGCGCCGCAGCACGCGGCGCGGCGAGATGGCGACCGGCGTGCCGTCGAAGTGCACGCAATCGTGAATCACCTGGGCGGTGGGGTCTACCGCCCACGGGATGATGCGGATGGTCGAAGCATCGGGAACGCAGACCATGTCGGGATCAGTGACGCCGGTCAGGGTGCCGTCCTCCGGATAGTCCCCTGTGACGGTCTGGATCATCACCGCTTGCGGCAGGCGCATGGATTCGCCGGATTCGAACTTGCTGCGCGGAATGATCTTGCCGCGCGCGATCCCGGCCATGTCGGGAATGATTGCTTCGATCTCGGTGATGCGGTGTTGCTTCAGAAATTCGTCGATGTCTTGCATGATTGTTCTCTCAGTTTTTGCGCGGGCCGGTTCAAGCCTGGGTGGCGGCGGCGGATGCCGCGCCGTAGCCGGCCCTGGTGCGCATTCGATCGCGGCATGCATCGCCGAACGCGCGGAAGATCGCGGTGGAGAGCGCGTCGCTGGCATGCTTCCACTCGGGGTGCCACTGCACACCCAGAGCGAAGGCGCGTGCCTGCTTGACGCTCACCGCTTCGATCAACCCGTCCGGCGCAGTGGCTTCGGCCACGAGGCCGTTGCCCAGCCGCTCGACGCCCTGGCCGTGCAGCGAATTCACACGCGCTTCCTGCGCGCCTGCTGCAAGGCGCTGCAGCAGGCCGCCTCGAGTCAGCGCGATGGAATGCGACGGTGCATATTGCACGTCCAGTTCATCTTCCTTGCTCTCACGGTGGTCGTTCAAGCCGGCCACCGTGTGAACGCTTTGGTGCAGCGTCCCGCCGAACACCACGTTCATTTCCTGAAAGCCGCGACAGACCGCCAGCACCGGTACACCGGCGTCGACGGCGGCGCGCAGCAGCGGCAGCGTCGTCGCATCGCGTGCGGCGTCGTGCAGCGTGCCCGGCTCGCTCGCCTCGCCACCATAGTGGCGCGGCTCGACATTCGAATAGCTGCCGGTGAACAGCAGGCCGTCGACCGTCGCCAGAATCTCGGCGGCGGATTGACGGTTGCCGAGCGCAGGCAGCAGCATCGCCAGCGCCTGTGAGCCATCGACCACGGCGGCGATGTATTTCTCGCCGACCGTATGCGACGGATGCACTCCCATCATCGTTCTGTCGGCGCTGATGCCGACCAGAGGTCTGGTTCGCATGACTAATCTAATGGACGTGTTTGTTCCCCGCTGGACGCGGCGCGAACAACGTTAAAACAGGCGCGACAGAATTCCGCAGCCGTGCGCAGGGCGCAAAGCCACCGGAAATGCAGGCGGAGGTCGTAAGCGGACCCTGCCACGCCTTGCCGTGATGCAGACCGTTCGATTCAACCGCCCGCATGGCGCTACCAGCACAACATGCCCATGTGACAGGCGCTAGCGCGCGTGCTCGAGCGCAGACGCCAGAAAAGGCGCGCTCAGGCAAACGGGTGGAACGAACGGCGAATTTAGGGGGAGGCGCTACGGCAGTAGCGAGGCGACTTCGTCCGTGCGCACCGCAATGAAGGCGCGCGCAGAGACGGAATTGTGACGTCGGACAGAACGGCGGGACAGGATCGTGAAGACGGACAGAAAGCGGCGAAACGCAAGGCTGCCGTTGCTGCCGTCGGCGATGGCGCCTTCAGGACGAAGCGATCTCGCCTGACTGCGTTCCCACCTAACCAAAGGGCCTCGGACTCTCACGATTACACTCGACTAGCGACGTTGAAAGTATTGAACGCCTCGCTCAGCAAACGCACGGTGCGTTTAAAGAAACGTGACGCGGGATGATCGCCGGGTGCCGGAGCGAACCTGCTTCGCTGTGCCGCAAAAGTCCTCGGTTGAGGTCTGTGACGGTGGCATGACGATCGCCTGTGAATCAGCATATACGAGCCAAAAATGCCGTCAAATCATTTTTATAAAAGATTTATCAGGGCTTACCCGAGGCAATAGGCCAAAACCCGTGGGTCGGGTATGCGTGTTGCAATAGCCAGTATTTCGAATTCCTTTCAGGGTTTTCCCCAGCAGCGGCGGCAATAAAGTGATTAGAATATTCAACACTCGCGCAACGCTTGCGCGATTCCCGGGTACCTTTGCTGGTTCCTTCAACCTGGTTCATCCACTCCGAGAGTGCAGCGATGTCCATCGAAGTTGCGACCCGCCTGCAGTACATCCGTAAGAAGAATGGCCTGTCTCAGCGCGAGCTGGCCAAGCGGGCGGGCGTCACCAACGGCACTATTTCGCTGATCGAACAAAATCGCGTGAGTCCATCGGTTGGCTCGCTCAAGAAGCTGCTTGAGTGCATTCCGATGAGCCTTGCCGAGTTCTTTACCTTCGAGGTGGAGGCCGACCGCTCCGTGGTGTCGCGCCGTGCCGACATGCCTAACCTCGGCAACGAGTCGATTGAGTTCTATCTCGCCGGTGCAGGTGTGAAGGACCGCAACATGGGCATTCTGCGCGAGGTCTACCAGCCGCTCTCGGATACCGGGCCCGAAATGCTCGTGCATACCGGACACGAGGGCGGCGTGATCGTCAGCGGTCAGATCGAATTGACCGTGGATGGCGCCACGTGGCTGCTCGACCCCGGCGACAGCTACTACTTCGAAAGCCGCTTGCCGCATCGTTTTCGCAATCCCAGCGCGGAACACGTCTGCGAAATCGTCTCGGCGAATTCGCCGCCGAGCTTCTAGACTCTCCGCGTCAACGCCGTTACGACGCCAACGATGGTTGCAAGGGCAGCTCTCGCGCTGGACGTCGAACGCATAACATTGAGGCATCCTGATGGAAAAGACTCTGGCTTACTGGCAAGACCTGGCCGCAACGCTTTCAATCGAAGGCCGTGCGTTTATTGACGGCGAATATCGCCATGCCGCAAGCGGACGTACCTTCGATTGTCTGAGCCCAATCGACGGCAAGCTGCTCGCCAAAGTGGCCGAGAGTGCCGCCGAGGATGTGAACGCCGCGGTGGTTGCCGCACGGCGTGCGTTCGATGCGCGCGTATGGTCGGGCCTCAACCCGCGCAAGCGTAAAGCGATCCTGCTGCGTTGGGCCGGTCTGATGCGCGAGCATCTCGACGAGCTATCGCTGCTCGAAACGCTCGATGCCGGCAAGCCGATCAGCGACACCACCTCGGTGGATGTGCCGGGCGCCGCGTATTGCGTCGAGTGGTTTGCCGAGGCCATCGACAAGATCGGCGGCGAAGTGGCGCCGGCCGACCATCATCTGGTCGGGCTGGTGACGCGCGAGCCGATTGGCGTGGTGGCGGCCGTGGTGCCGTGGAATTTTCCGATCCTGATGGCGTCGTGGAAGTTCGGCCCGGCGCTGGCGGCGGGAAACAGCGTCGTGTTGAAGCCTTCCGAGAAGTCGCCGCTGACGGCCATTCGTATTGCGCAACTCGCTCACGAGGCGGGCATTCCGGCGGGCGTGTTCAACGTCGTGCCGGGCGCAGGTGAACCAGGCAAGCTGCTGGCCTTGCATCCGGACGTGGATTGCCTCGCTTTCACGGGTTCGACCAACGTCGGCAAGCTGATCATGCAGTATGCCGGTCAGTCGAATCTCAAGCGCGTGTGGCTCGAACTGGGCGGCAAGTCGCCGAACATCGTGATGCCCGACTGCGCGGACCTCGACCGTGCCGCTAACGCCGCCGCAGGCGCGATCTTCTACAACATGGGCGAGATGTGTACGGCCGGTTCGCGCCTGCTCGTGCATCGCGACATCAAGGACGTGTTTCTCGACAAGCTGATTGCCGCGGCGCGCAGCTATACGCCGGGCAACCCGCTCGACCCGAAGACCTCGATGGGCGCGATTGTCGACCAGGTGCAACTGGAGCGTGTGCTGGGCTATATCGAAGCGGGGCGTGCCGAAGCGAAACTGCTGCTGGGCGGCGGCCGTGTGAAGCAGGACAGCGGTGGCTACTATATCGAGCCCACCATTTTCGACACCGCGCCGAATGCTAGAATTGCCCGCGAAGAAATCTTCGGACCGGTGTTGTCGGTCATCACCTTCGATACGGCCGAAGAAGCCGTCAGGATTGCCAATGATAGCGAGTACGGCCTCGCCGCGGCGGTCTGGACCGCCAACCTGACAACGGCCCACGAAATGGCGCGCAGTCTGCGCGCCGGCACCGTGTGGGTCAACTGCTACGACGAAGGGGGAGACATGAACTTCCCGTTCGGTGGCTACAAGCAATCGGGCAACGGCCGTGACAAGTCGTTGCACGCGCTGGAGAAGTACACCGAGCTGAAGTCTACGCTGGTGCGGCTGCGCTAAAGGATTCGCAAGCCAGCGCGGCGGTGTGCCACAGCGGCACCGTCGCGTTCCCAATGAATCCGAAGCCGGGCGATACGTGCACAACCTCAGGAAACCCGCGCGTGTTGCCGGCATGTTTTATCAGGTCATCCCATGACTGAACTCCTCTATGGCGACGGCGCAATCCGCCGTCCGTCCCTCTACGGTTCCTCGATCGAAAACACCTACGCGGGCGTGCTGTCGTTCATGCGACGCAAGTACACGCGCGAGCTCGACGGTGTCGACGTGGCGATTTCCGGCATTCCACTCGATCTGGCCACCACGTTCCGCTCCGGCGCGCGCCTCGGCCCCGCCGCGGTGCGGGCGGCGAGCGTGCAGTTGTCCGAGTTGCATCCCTATCCGTGGGGCTTCAATCCGTTCGACGATCTTGCCGTGACCGACTATGGCGACTGCTGGTTTGACGCGCACAATCCCTTGACCATCAAACCGTCTATCGTCGAGCATGCCCGCACGATCCTGCGCTCGGATGCGAAGATGCTGACGCTCGGCGGCGATCACTACATTACGTATCCGCTGCTGATTGCGCACGCGGAGAAGTACGGCAAGCCCTTGTCGCTGATTCACTTCGACGCCCACTGCGACACCTGGGCCGATGACAGTCCGGACAGCCTGAACCACGGTTCGATGTTCTACAAGGCGGTTAAAGACGGCCTGATCGATCCGAAGACCTCGGTGCAGATTGGCATCCGCACGTGGAACGATGACTTCATGGGCATCAATATTCTCGATGCCGCGTGGGTGCATGAACACGGCACGCGGGCCGCGGTGGAGCGGATCTTGTCGATTGTCGGTGAGCGTCCCGCGTATCTGACCTTCGATATCGACTGCCTCGATCCGGCTTTCGCGCCGGGGACGGGCACGCCGGTCGCGGGAGGTTTGTCGTCGGCACAAGGGCTGGCGATCGTGCGCGCCCTCGGCGGAGTCAACCTGATAGGCGCCGATGTCGTGGAAGTCGCGCCTGCCTATGACCAGAGCGAAATCACCGCGATTGCGGCGGCCCATATTGCGTGCGATGTGCTGTGCCTGTGGCGGCAACGCAAGGTGGCCGGGGCACGGTGATGGCCTAAATCCAAGGCGATGAAAGACGGCGTTAGCCCGTGGAGGACGCTCCACGCGGCTGACGCCGGCCTTCCAGCAGGCCGAGCGTATAAACGGCGAGCGCGCCGCTCGCCAATGCCAGTTGCCAGATCAGCACGTCGTTGCCGAGCGCTTTCATTGCGAAGCCGGCTAACAACGGACCGGCAATCGAACTGGCGCAGAACGTCAGCGAAATCAGCCGCATGTTGCGGATCAGCGCACTCTTGTCGCTACAGGCGGCCGCGTAGACGCCGAGCGTGAGGAAAGCGCTATTCAGACCGCCTAGCACCAGCGCACTTGCGCCGAGCAGCCACGAGGCCGGTGCCGCGAGTCCGAACGAAACAACGGCGAGCGTACTGAGTGCCGCACACACGATAACCGCCGTGCTCAATCCGGCGCGATCGGCGAACCAGCCCACCGGGAACTGCAGGACCATGCCGCCAAGCCCGAACCATGTGAGCAAGGTTGCGGTTTGCGTGACGCTTAGGCCGCGTCCGTCGGCGAAGAGCGGAAACAGGCCGAACAGTGCGCCGTCGCCGAGACCGCCCACCACGACCACCACCATCCCCAGTGCGACCAGCGGATTGATAGCCTTTCCCGGTTCGCCGGCAGGGTATTGGGCCGGACGCCTGGCATGTGCGGCATCAACGGCGTTCGCTGATTCGCTGCTGTAGGCGAGATCCGCGGCCCGATCCTGGGTAGCCGCTGTTGACGCGTGATTCTCCGCGTCGGAACCGGCCAGCCAAAGCGGAATAGCCGCGGCAAGTGTGAACGCCGCGCCCGCCGCGAAGACGAGCGGACCGTCGACGCCGTACCAGGCGGCAAGCGCGGGGCCAATCACTCCCGCAACTGCGATCAAGGTCTCGTGCAGGCCGACCACGCGTCCGCTAGCCTGCGCAGGAACCATCCGGTAGAGCCAGGTCTCGTTGGCGATCCAGCGCAGCCCCATGCCGAGTCCGATCAGGAAGCCTGGCGCCATCCATAACGGCCACAGCAGCGCGCGGATGCTGATGAAGGCGAGGACCGTTGCCGCCAGCGCGATTGCCACGGTTCGCTTCGCCCCGAACCGTTCGACCAGCCGCGGGGCCGCCAGCAATCCCGCGAACATACCCGCCCACTGAGCCGCGGAAAAGAGGCCTGCGCGCGGCGCATCGAGTCCCTGATGAGCCAGCCACACGGGCAACACCATAAAGCCGATGCCGAACTGACCGATCTGCGTCAGCGCAGACACGGCGGTCAGCGCGGCGATGGCATGCCAGCGCACCGGCGCGGCGGGATTCATGTGCCACTCCGCTGCGGCATCGGCAAGCCTGTTTCGCGGCATTCGACCGGACAGCCTGCCTTGAGGCAAGGGCCCTCGTCGCACAGGCGGCACAGTTGCATGGCATGTGCCGGATCGCGCGTTTCGTGCCAGAGGATCTTGATCAACAGGTCTTCGAAAACGACGCGTTCGCTTTCATCAAGGCGGCCCACCACGCGTTGCAGCATGCGTTCGCGCGCTGTTTGCAGGCGCTTTGCTTCGCGCTTGCCGCTGGCGGTGAGGGCGAGCGCCACAGCGCGCTTATCTGCGCCGGGCTTCTTTTCGATCAGGCCCGCTTCGACGAGTCCCGCCACCGCGCGTACCGCGGCCGGATGCGAGAGATCCACCGCATCGCGCAGCACTTCAATGGACGAGTCCGGATACTGGCCGACCGCATTGAGCATGGCGCGCGCCGTGGCGCCGGCGAGCGCCGGCACGGTGTTCTGCGCGTTCATCTCATCTGTCACCAGCAAGGCGAGCACGCCAAGCAGGTTTTCTGTGCGCTGTGTCATGACAATGCCCCAATGTGTGCAGTGTGCATATATTCATGTTGCACACATTGGGGCGATATTGCAAGTTTCTTTTCGGCAGCGCTTTTGTACCCCGCTTTTGTATCCCGCCTTTGTCCCCCGCTTCTGTACTCGATTGAAACGGCTACGCCGCGCGCCGGCTGGTCTGCTCGATCACGTCCGCCACGCCGGCGGCGGTGGCAGCGGACAGCGTCCAGCCAAGATGGCCGTGGCCGGTGTTGTAGAACACGCCGGGCAGGCGTCCTTTGCCCACCTTCGGCAACATGCTCGGCAGCATGGGCCGCAAGCCCGCCCAGGGGATGACTCGCGACGTGTTCACCTGCGGGAAGTAGCGCCGCGTCCATTCGGTCAGTGGCGCAATCCGTTCCGCGCGGATATCGCGATTGAAGCCGTTGATCTCGGCGGTTCCGGCCACGCGGAAGCGGTCGGCGCCCAGACGGCTGGTGACGATCTTGGCGCTGTCGTCGAGCAGGCTGACCCAGGGCGCGCCTTGCTGGCTCGCCGCATCGTCGAGGCAGACGGTGATCGAATAGCCTTTGACCGGGTAGATGTTGACGTGGTCGCCGAGCATCGAAGCGAACTCGCGGCTCTTCACCCCCGCGCAGACCACGACCTGCGTAAAGCATTGCTGAAACGGTTCACCTGCCTGGGTGGCGGTAATGCTGAACGCCCCCGTCCCGTCACGCGTAATCGAAGCGATCTCCGTGTCGTAGAGAAAATTGACGCCGTGACGCTCACACGCTTGCGCGAGACCGCGGGTGAACTTGTGTATGTCGCCGGTGGAGTCGGATGGGGTGAAAAAGCCACCGTGGAAGACGCCGTCAAGCGTGGGTTCGATGCGGCGAATTTCGGCCGCGCTCACCGGTTCACGGTCGAGCCCGCCTTCCTTGAGCAGCGCATTCACCTTGGCCGCCGTGTCGAATTCCTTGCGGGTCTTGTACACGTGCAGGATGCCGCGCTGCTCGTGGTCGAAATCGATCTTCTCGTTTGCCGCCATCGCAAACAGATGCTGCCGCGCGGCGATGGCAAGGCGCACGGTTTCAACGGTGTTGGCGCGATAGTGCGGAATCTGCCGCAGAAACTCGCCCATCCACGAGTACTTGTGCCAGCTCGGCAGAGGATTGAGCAGCAGCGGGGCGTCGCGCGTCAGCATCCAGCGCAGGCCTTTGAGGACCGTGGCGGTGCTGTTCCACACCTCCGCGTTGCTGGCGGACAATTGGCCGCCGTTGGCGAACGAGGTTTCCATCGCGGCGTAGCGGTGGCGTTCGAACACGGTGACGTTAAAGCCGCGTTGCGCGAGGGCGTAAGCGGTCGTGACGCCGGTAATGCCGGCGCCGATGATGGCGATGCGTGACATGTGATGGTCCAGAGTAAGTGAGCACGGCCGTTTCCGGCTTCCATGCCCCATCTGTCCATTTACCTGAGAGTTTCTTTCCGTGCGCAACCCGCTGCCGGGCGGACGAAAATCCCCTTCGGTGGGCGCGTCAAACGCCGCTCTCCAGATGTTCCCGCTGGGCGGTCCTTGTGCCTGAGAGTTTCCGGGGCGGTTGCTCCGTCGGCGCCGCCAGCGCATTTCTGCGTGACGGTCTCTCCCGCGACAGCGTGTAGAACGGCGTAAAGGTAGCCGTTACCAAAAAATCCGGCAAGCGGTTTTTTGCGTGAACTGTCTTCTGGCCGTGGCGCGCGCCTCCCGGCGGGCCATGTTGGAGACGCCATTTTGTGGCTGGCGGCGCTCCCGCTTATTTGCGCAACACGCATCAATCGTATAGCCTTGCTCAGGTTCATTCACCCTGACACTCCGGCGCCGTGAAGGACATTCTTTCGCTCAGGCTCTATACCCGCGTCGCGCGACTCGGCAGCTTCTCGGCTGCGGCGCGCGAATGCGGGCTGTCGCAATCGCAGGTATCGCGCATCATCGCCGAGCTCGAAAGCGACCTGGGGGCACGGCTTCTCACACGCACCACCCGCGCCGTCATGCTGACCGATGCGGGCGCCGAGTTCCTCTCCCGCCTCGATCCGATCCTCATTGCCCTCGAGGATGCGGAGCAGAGCGTGCGCGAAGGCAGCGAGTTGCGCGGCATGTTGCGCATGAGCATGCCGAGCAGCGTGGCGATTCGCGAGATCATTCCGCGTCTTGCGCCGTTTCTCGAGCGGCATCCCGAACTGCGTCTGCAGATGTTGCTGGGGGACCGGCCGCGGGACTTCGTCAAGGAAGCGGTGGATGTGGCTATCCGGCTCGGGCGTCTCGTCGATTCGAGCGCCACCGCCATGCTGATTACCCATATTCCGCGGGTGATCGTCGCCTCGCGCGACTACGTGAACCGCCATGGCGCGCCCACGACACCGGAGGAACTGGCGCGCCATCGCATCGTCGACGGACCCGCCTCGGTGGTGGCGAGCGGCTGGAGGTTTACAAGCGCCGGCGGCGAGGAACTGGCGGTGGACCTCGAGCCGCATTTCTCGACCAACGAGAACGAAGGGGCGGTTGCCGCGGCCGTGGCAGGCGTCGGCATTACGTCGACGAGCGAATGGGCTTGCCGCCGCGAACTGGCCGACGGTTCGCTGGTGCGGCTGCTGGCCGACTGGCAGACCGCCGATATCCCCGTGCATGCCTACTTTCCGATGGGCCGGGCGACGCGTGCGGCGGGGCGCGCAGTGGTGGAGCATCTCACCGCGGATTTCCGGCGCGAACAGCGCGACGGCGCCTCATCTATGCATCCCATGCATAAGAGATAGCGAAAACGGACGGCTACCGGCTCCGCCTGTCCGCCACTATCTTTCCCTTCACAACGCGACCACACGCTAACGGCACGGTACTTGTGCAGCCGATGAGCGATGGCACGTTTCGCCACTTCCGGCCGGTCTTCCGCGGCATGCCGATTGCCACGGCCGACACGCCATTTTTATCGAGGCTGACATGAGTAAAACCACCCCTGAGCAAAACAAGGCCCTCGTACTCGAGGCTTTCGACACGCTTTTCAACAAGCGCGACTATGCGGCCGCGCAGCGTTTCTGGTCAGACCGCTATATCCAGCACAGCGCGCACATCGCACCAGGACGCAATGGCCTGTTCAACCTGATCCGCACGCTGCCGGAGACCTTGCGCTACGAGAACCAGTTGATCGTGGCCGAAGGCGACTATGTGATTGCACATGGCCGCTTCTCCGGGCACGGCCGGCCGGCGGCATGGATTGCGGCCGACGTGGTTCGTTTCGAAGACGGCAAGCTTGCTGAACATTGGGATGTTTTGCAGGACGAAGCAACCCAGGCGGATTCGGTGAGCGGCTTGCCGATGTTCGGTGACCGCTTCCCGGCTTGACGCCGGACAGATTGACTACCGGAATATCTCCGATCACAGCATCTTCAAGGACACCATCATGAAACTCAGCGGAAACACGATTTTTATCACGGGCGGCGGTTCAGGCATTGGGCGCGGTTTGGCCGAGGCACTGCACCAGCGCGGCAACAAGGTGATTATTAGCGGGCGGCGCCGCGGCCATCTCGACGAGGTGGTGGCGGCAAACCCCGGCATGGCGGCCATCGAGCTGGATATGACCGACCCGGCGAGCATTGCGCGGGCGGCGGCGCAACTGATCAAGGACCATCCCGATGTCAATGTGCTGATCAACAACGCCGGCATCATGCTGCCGGATACCGCCGCGGGCCGGATCGATGACGCGTTGCTCGTCTCCACCGTCACGACGAACCTGCTCGGACCGATCCGCATGACCTCGGCGTTGATCGACCATCTCAAGACGAAGGACGATGCGGTGGTGGCCTACACCAGCTCGGTGCTGGCATTCGTGCCGCTCGCGCCGACGGCGGTGTATTCATCGACCAAGGCGGCGTTGCATTCGTACATTCTGTCGCAGCGTTTCTTGCTGCGCGATACGAAGGTGCGGGTGCTGGAAATTGCACCGCCCTGGGTGCGCACGGACCTGATGAACAGCCGCGAGGCCGAACAGGCTATGCCGCTGGACGCCTTCATCGACGAAACCATGGCTGTCCTCGGCACTGATGCGGATGAGATTCTGGTGGAAGGGGCGAAGCAGTTCCGCGGCAATCCGGGGCCGGGGGAGCATGAGTTCGTGAATGGGTTCAATGCGCAGATGGCTGCGGTGTTTGGCGGATGAAGATATCAGCCAAAGCACTGCATGCCTGCGGCTCATAGCACTTCAAACACGCTATAAACCGGCCCATCCGGAAACCGATGCCCCGTGCCGACTGCAATTACGCGGTTTAGCCACTCGTACTCGCCGGCCGGGGCTTCGAAAGTCGAACTCATGCGGAAGTAGTAACTGGCGGGGTCGACCTCTTCGCCGTTGGCCAGCCGTTGCATGACATCGGCGGTGCCGTGACGGATGCCCTGGTAGGCCATCGTGAGATGGACGCCGTCGTCGGTTTGCAGAATCAGGCGCACGTCGAGCGTGGTGCTGCCGTCCGTGCGCACGGTCTGCCAATCGCTGCCGCCGTCGAGTACCTTACCCGAGAGCCGCTCGCCGGTGAAGGTGCCGGACGGCACGACGCCGATACGCCGCACCGCGCCCGGCGTCGCGCCCACTACCACGACCGGCTTGACATCGAGGCGCAGCACGAACAGCGGACGCGTTTGCAGGTTCTTGAGATTGGCGGGAAGCGAGTCGAAAGCGGGAGTGGGCATTGTGTTCACCTTGATTGGTCGGCGCGAACGCTCCATCCGCTCACTCGCGCCGAAATTGACCGGCCCGATGCAATCAGGCGTGCACCTCGATGCCATCCACGCGGTCCGGGTAGAAGGCGAGATAATCCTTGATCTGCGCGACCGCCGCGTAGGGCTTCTCGTAGGTCCAGACCGCATTGACCGAGCGCGCGCCGCCCGCAGGGATCGAGAAGTACGCACAATCGCCCTTGTAGGGGCAGTAGGTGGCATGCTCGGTGCGTTCGAGCAGCGTCATGTCCACGTCTCTTCGCGGAATGTACAGCACGGGCGGGTAGGCGGCTTCGCGCAGCGTCAGCGCCTCGCGTGTATCCGCGATCACCTTGCCGCCGAGCTTCACCACGATGTGCGCCGGATTCGGCTCGATGGTGATCGGATGATCGGGCCCTGGAACCTTGACGGGTTTGACTGCCTGATTGACGTTAGTGGACATGGGAACGCTCCTTGGGTTGAGCCGCCCGCGTTGAAGCGGGGCGAAACCGGTGTTGCGGACCGCCGCCGCTCAGGTGGCCTCGGGCGGCACATGGAGTCAAGTCTATAGATTAAAGCTTCGCGCCGCTGACGACGTGCAGGATGTCGTCGGTCGCAAGGCGGGCGTCGTAGGAGGCGGGAGGGAGGCTGCGTCTGTGACGCTGTGGGAAGGGCCGGTTCGGCGTGACCCGGCCTTGCACCGGGCCACGCTGAACCGGCCGATATGCCGCGTCAAGCGGCGGCTTCGAGCTCTTCGATTGCGTCGGCGAGCACCATCTGCGCGGCGTTAGCCGGTCGCGCCGCCGTGCGGCCCGCAGGTCCATACACCGCATCGCCGCGCACGATGCTGCTGCCGGTGAGCGCGCAGACCCCTTGTGACCGCGCGATTCTGCGAATCCAGAGCTGCTCGCAGTAGTTGGCGGCGGTGGCGTCGCGCCATGTGATCGAAACCGACTTCGGGCTGAAACGCTCGACAAACGTGACAACCACGTTCTTCGCGTTACCGGCGGGCGCCCGCGCGCGATCCGCCGCCGCACCTCTGCGTGCCTGATTGGCGCAGTCGCGCCCAGGGCGGGGCGCGGGCTTGCGTACGCCGCTGGACGCGTGCCTGCCACAACTGGCTGCGTCCTGCGAGTCTTTCGAATCGCTTTCGCTGATCCCGTTCTGCACAGGCGCTGCACTTTCTTTCAATCCGGCAATCACAACCGCCCACGGGTCGGGAAGGCGGGGAGGCGTGAGCGCCGATACTTTCGGCGCGTTGGGATCGCCAGCGGGCACAAAGGCACGCTCGACGACGTCGTTACGCTGCGCCTCGTTGGCCTTCAGGCGCCGATTGCGTGCTGTGGGCGTCTTCAGCGTGGCTGCGAAGTCTGGCTCGGGTCCTGTAACGTTCACGTGGAATCCTCTGTTTGGGTCCGTCCTCGGGGCTGCGGGCACCCGTCGCGGCGTGACGCGGCAACGGGGCGCCCCGCTGCACGCAGCGCGTCGCGAAGACGCGAACGCCCGTCGTGACGTCGCGCGGCACAACGGGTAGCGAGAGGCGGAGGGTTGGTGTTGTTGATAACACCTTGGAAGGGATCTTATCTACTTGCCTAGGCCAGATAAATGCGCCGTCCCTGAAAACACCGTTTGGGTTCGGCTAACAATGGGGCCAATCGGGCCAATCGGGCCAATGGGGCCGCGCGGGCGATGCGCGGCCCCATCGACGGGCAGGCGCCCCAGCCGTCTTCAGTGCGCAGCCGCGGCCGCGTCGCTTGCGCCGCCGGCCTTGCTGGGCTTGGTGATCCAGATGAGCGGGATAATGATGATCATGACGATCGCCGCGCCGTAGAACACGTCATTTAGCCCCAGCATGGCGGCCTGTGTCTGCACCGTATGATCGAACAATGCATACGATGCCTGCTGGCCGAGGCCCAGCACCGAGTGGTATGTGCTGATCTGCGCGTTGAACAGCGGGTTGGTCGGACTCGACTGCTGGGTCAGGATTTCATGGTGCATGATGGTCCGGTTGTTCCACACCACACCCGCGAGCGACGTGCCGATACCGCCGAAGAACATGCGTGCGAAGGTGGACAGGCCGGCCGCGGCGGGCACCTTTTCGGGCGGTTGCCCCGACAGGATGATCACGGTCAGCGGCGCGAAGAACAGCGCCATCGGAATTCCTTGTAGCAGGGTCGGCAGGACAATGTAGCCTTCGCTGAGATCCGTGTAGAAATACGAGCGCATGTAGTAGACGATCGCAAAGCCGATGAACGCGAACGTGCCAATGATGCGGGCGTCGGAGCGCGGCAGGATCTTGCCCATGATCGGTGCGCCGATCACCGCAAAAATACCGAGCGGCGCCGTCGCCAGCCCGGCGTCTACTGCGCGGTAGCCCAGGTATTCCTGCATCCACTGCGGCAGCAACACCAGCGTTCCGAAGAAGATGGCATAGGCGACCGCAATCGAAATCGTGCCGCCAAGGAAGTTGCGCTGTTTGAAGAGTGTAAGGTCGACGATTGGGTTTTTGTCGGTTAGCTCCCAGACGATGAAGAACGCAAGACCCACCGCGGCAACGATAGTCAGAATGACGATCGTGCTCGAAGAGAACCAGTCGAGATCCTTGCCCTTGTCCAGCATGATCTGAAGCGAGGCGACCCAGACGATCAGCAACACCAGTCCAACAATGTCGATTGGCAGCTTTTTAGCGGGTGTATCGCGCTTGCGGTAGAGAATCCAGACCATCGCCGCGGCAAACAGACCGACCGGGATGTTGATGTAGAAGATCCACGACCAGCTATAGCTGTCCGTGACCCAGCCGCCCAGTGCCGGCCCCACGATGGGTCCGGTCACGACAATCATTGAGAACAGCGATAGCGCCAGCGACGACTTCGCCTTTGGCCACGAACTGAGCAGGAGTGCTTGCGACATGGGAATCAGCGGCCCGGCCACGGCGCCCTGCAATACGCGCGCAAGCAGCAGGATCGGCAAGGTTGGCGCAATCCCGCACAGCCACGACGCGAATACGAACAACAGGATCGAACCGACGAACAGGCGAACCTGACCCAGCCGCTGGGTCAGCCAGCCTGTCAACGGTATCGCTACGGAGTTGGCGGCGGCAAATACGGTGATAACCCACGTGCCTTCGTCAACCGATACGCCCAGGTTTCCCGAGATGGTCGGAATGGCAACGTTGGCGATCGACGAGTCAAGCACGGTCATGAAGCCTGCGAGGCCCACACTGAGCGAGCCTAGGGCGAGTGTCGCCCCCGTCAGCGGGGGCGGATTCTGATGGTTGGTGTCCATGGTGATAATCCGGCAATGGTGTATATGGCGAAAGAGGCACGGCAGGGGCGGGGCGCGCTTCGCATGCCCCTCGCCGGCGAGGAGCGGTCATTCGTTTTCGGCAATGATCTGGGCGATCGCGGCATCTGCTTCGTCGCCATACTTTGCGAATACGTCGGTCTTGTAGGTCGAGGGAGAGCCCGTCCCGAGCTGCGCGCCGTTGGGGTCCTTGACGTCGACATCCACGTTCATTGAAAGACCCACGCGCAACGGATGCTTTTCCAGCTCCGCGGGGGGAATTTCGATGCGCACCGGCAGCCGTTGCACCACCTTGATCCAGTTGCCGGTCGCGTTCTGCGCCGGCAACAGCGCCAGTGCCGATCCGGTGCCCGGCGTAAAGCCCACCACCTTGCCGTGATAGACGACAGAAGAGCCGTAGACGTCGGCGGTCAGCTCAACCGGTTGCCCAACGCGGATATGCCGAAGCTGCCATTCCTTGAAGTTCGCATCCACCCACACCTGTTCGAGCGGCACGACGGACATCAGCGGCGTGCCGGGAGACACGCGCTGTCCGACCTGGACCGTGCGCTGTGCGATATATCCGGTCACCGGCGCCGGCAAGGTGGTGCGCGCATAGGCGAGGTATGCGTCGCGAACGTGAGCCGCGCTTGCCTGTACATCGGGATGGTTCGCAACCGACGTATTGGCTGTCAGCGCGCGATTGGCGCCAAGCTGTTGCCGGGCTGCATCGAGTGCAGCCTGAGCGGACCTGACGGCGTCGCGCGCATGGGAGATTTCTTCGGCCGACACGGCGCCTGTCATGCCGGTGGAGAGCCGGCGCTGCAAATCGTCCTGGGCTTTCGAAAGATCGGACTGGCGCTCGGCGATATCTGCGCGGTATTTGTCGTCGTCGACATACAGGCCGTGGATCTGGCGCACGGTCTGCCCCAGGTTGGCCTCGGCCTGTTGCAGGGCGATCTTTGCATCGGCCGGATCGATCTGGACGAGTGGTTCGCCCGTCTTCACGACCTGTGTGTTGTCGGCATTGACCGCGATAACGGTGCCTGTGATCTGAGGCGTGATCTGCACGACGTTGCCGTTGACGTAGGCGTCGTCGGTATCCACGTGATAGCGGGCGTCGAGGAAATAGTAGGCACCATATGCAGCGCCTGCGATTCCAAGGGAAGCCACAAGCAGCGCGAGCAGCAGTTTACGTTTGCCGGGTTTCTTTGCCGGCGCTTCGGCCGACGGTGTTTGAGGTGTGTTCATGACTAGCTCCTAAAGAATGTGCTGGATGCCGTTTGGCGCTTACGCCTCGCGGTGAATCGGGTTATTCATTGAGTGGCCGTGCCGTTGGCCGGCGCGGGAATCGGTGTCTCCGCAGCCGCTGCAAGGCCCGCATGCGAGGCGTCGAAGCCACCGCCCATTGCCTTGATCAGTCCGATCTGCATGTTGCGGCGGCCCATCTGGAGATTGACGACGGCCGTTTCAGCGGCGAGCCGGTTGTTGTCCGCGTCCAGCACCTGCAGTTGCTGGTTCAGCCCGGCCTTGTAGCGAACGAGCGCGAGCTGATACGCCTTGGTTTGCGCATCCAGTGCCTGCTGCGCGTCGACCAGTTGGCGGTCGGCCGAGTGAATCTGCGTGACCTGGGTGGCAACGTCGGATAACGCGTTGATCAGCGTCTGGTTGTAGGTGGCGACGTCGTAGTCGAAATCCGCATAGCGTCCCTTCAGTTGCGAGCGCAGTGCGCCGGCATCGAAGATGGGAAGGTGAATCGCCGGTCCCGCCTGGATCTGCCGGCTTCCGGCCGTCAGCAGCCGTCCCCAGCCAAAGGCATCGAGTCCCGCCGCTGCCGAGAGATTGACGTCCGGATAGAACTCGGCCTTGGCTTCCTTCACATCGTGGATGGCTGCATCCACCTGCCAGTAAGCTGCAACGATGTCCGGACGGCGCGAGAGCAGATCGGCGGGCAGGTTGTCGGGAAGCGCGACGCTGGCGCTGTCTCCCAGCACGGGATTGGCGATCCTGAGACCACGATCCGGTCCCGCGCCAAGCAGTGCGCCCAGCTGATAGCGCACGGTTGTGATCTGTCCGTCGAGGTCGCTGACGCTAGATCGGCTCGTCGAGGTTTCGCCGTATGCGGTCTGCCGTTCCACGTTGGTGTCGAGTCCGGCGCCGACGCGCCCATCCGTGATCCGGCCGATGTCCTCGCGATTCCTGACTTCGCGAACCTCGATGTCGCGCAACGCGTAGAGCTGCGCAAGATGGTTGTAGGTGCTCGCCACCGAGGCCGCGAGCGAGATGCGCACCTCTTCGGCTTCGGCGTCCGCTACCTTTTCCTCCGAG
The DNA here is from genome assembly GCF_005503145.1 of Burkholderia sp. 4M9327F10. GTDB lineage: Bacteria > Pseudomonadota > Gammaproteobacteria > Burkholderiales > Burkholderiaceae > Paraburkholderia. Next base: position 38,211 of record NZ_SCNV01000003.1, read on the forward strand.
ATGGCCTGAGCGAGCTTCTGCCGGTTCTTGCCCCACAGGTCGAGGTCCCACGAAGCGCTGGCGAGCACGTTGTTCTCGCTTTGCCACGTGCCGTTGTACGGAGGCGGAACGATGCCGTTGCCGGTATAAAGCTGCCGCGTCCAGGCATAGCTGCCGGTGACATTCGGGTAGAGCGTCGAGTTGGCGCTGCCGACATATGAGGTGGCTTTCTCGATGCGGGCGCGTGCCTGATCGATGGTGGGATTGGCCTGCAGGGCTTCGTTGATCAATGCGGGCAGTTGCGGATCGCCGAACTGACCGGCCCAATCCATGCCTGGCCACTGTCCGCCCTCGGCGGGCAAGCTCTGCTGCGTCTCAAACCTGGTGGGCGGCTCGATCTGCTTGTCGCTCTTGATACCGGCGTAGTTGACGCATCCGGCGAGGCTCAGTGCGGCGAGCGCCGCGGCTATCGAGGCCGCCCATGTGTTGACCCGCAACCCGGGCCGATGATGGTTCATCATGATTTCGATTTTCCTTTGGCTAATCTGGTCAATTTGGCTTCGCACGATTGACGGTGCATATACACACATTAATGTTCAGATGTTCACTTATCGATACGTGCAAGCGCATCAGTTTGTTGCCTGGCGATTACCTGTCGGACAGGTCGCCCGTCATGCGGAACAGTTCGCTTCGCAGATAGGCTGCCTGTTGCTGCCCAAAGCTATGTTCGAAACTCGCCTGCGCAGCCGCCCAGTAAGCGGCCGCTTCGTCGAGCTTCGTCAGTCCTTTCCCGGTGAGTACAAAACTTAGCCGCCGGTTGCTTTGCCCTTCGGCAGGAGCCGCCACCAGTCCACGCCGGAGCAGGGGTTTGAGCAGCCGGACGAGGGTCGTTCTGTCCATCACCATCGCCTTGGCCAGTTCAGCCATCGTCAGGTTCGGGCAGCGCCCGAGGATTCTGAGGATGCTGAACTGCGTGGGCGTGATACCGGCCTCGGACAGATGACGCTCGTAAAGCTTCGAAATGTGTCGAGAGGCCTGGCGAAGGGCGAAACAATCGTCGTCCGTAAGGTCATTTGAGTGCATGTGCACAGAATAAGGCGGCGCCCGCCCGGAAGCGATACGGGGAGCGTTATCAGTTTGTTATCGTTTTTCGCACCAATGACGCGCTGCGCGGGCGGTTTTGCCGCCCGTCTGCAGGCCACCTTGCAGGCCGCTCGCCTGACTAGCGCGATGCCGCCAATGCTGTGAAAAAGTCCGCCGCATAGTCGATAAACGCGCGCACCTTCGCTGGCAGCAGTGTCCGGTTGCTGTAAGCGAGCTGGATTTCGATGCTGTCGTCGACAAGCGGCAAATCGGTGAACAGGCGCACGAGCTTCCCCGAGGCCAGTTCGTTTTCCACAAGGGTTTCAGGCACGACACCAATTCCGAAGCCCTGCCGCACCATTTCCAGGTTGAAGGCGGGACTGTTCGACGAGATATCGAAGCGCAGGGGAATGCTCAGTTCGTCCTCGCCAATGCGGAAGCCAATAGCGGGGCGGCGGATGGACGGCGACATCGGTACGAAAAGATGATCGGCCAGTTCGGAGGGATGTCCAGGCGCCGTTGACGCCTGCAGATACTGCGGCGTTGCGACGATCACAAGCGCAATGCGTTCGAGCAGACGCACGACGGTCGTTTCGCTTGTCAGCATGTACGGAAGAATGATGCCGAGGTCATAGCCGTCGGCAACCAGGTCGACGGACCGCTCGGTCAGCGTCACGTCGAGCGTGACCTTCGGATGCGCCCGCTTGAATCCGGCAATCAGGGGAACCAGCCGGCTTACCGTCGCCGTTGTGTGAGCGACCAGGCGCAAGACGCCGCTCGCTTCCCGTGTCTGGTTTGCTACGTCCGCCTCGAGGGCATCGATATCGTCCAGGATGCGCACGCAGCCTTCGTAGAACCGTTCCGCGGCCTCGGTGAGCGAGATCTGCCGGGTGGTGCGGTTTAACAGCCGGCATCCCATCCGCTCTTCCAGCGCCGCTATCGCCCGCGACACCGCCGGGCGGGCCAGCCCATGCGTATCCGCCGCGCGGGTGAAACTCTTCAATTCGACCACTGAGCGGAAAACACGCAGGCTTTCGACATATTCCATGGTGAGATCTCTTCGATGAACTGCATCAAGACAGGTATCAAAGCCGTTCAATGATCGCTTGCGCCGCTGCCGGATTGCGTTCCTTGAAGCCGCTGATCACGTAGAGAAAAACATCGGCGCCGCGCTTTGCGGCGGCCTGAGCGGCGGCCTGAGCCGCGACCGGTTCGAGATCGGCCGGGACGCTGCCTGCGGCGAGCTGGCGTGCCCGCTCCGCCCATGCGTCGAGCGCCTTCTTCGAATAGCCTTGCGCCTGCGTTTCGCTGGTTCCCATGATTCGCGCATAGACGAACGGCGCGGTGAGGTTCGCGATTTGCGGATACTCGCTATCGGCCGCGAGCACAATGGCGACGTCGTATTTGCGCGCCAACGCGACAAAGGCTTCGCTGCGGAAACTCTCGTGCCGGACCTCGACGGCATGCTTCAGCGTTTGGCCGTCCAGTTTCCTGGGCAGTAACGCCAAAAATGCTTCGAAGTCCTCTGGATCGAATTGCTTGGTGGTAGCGAATTGCCAGTTCACCGGGCCGAGCTTGCGCTTCAGATGCGTGAGGCCACTGGCGAAAAAGCGCTCGATGCTGTCGCCGGCCTCGGCCAGCACGCGCCGGTTGGTCGCGTAACGCGGCGCCTTGAGGGCGAAGACGAAATCGTCGGGCGTCTCGTCGTGCCACTTCATGTAGCTCTCGGGTTTTTGCAGGCCGTAGAACGTGCCGTTGATCTCGATGGTAGTCAGGTGCCGGCTCGCGTATTCGAGCTCGCGCTTTTGCGCCAGGTCCTCGGGATAAAACACCCCGCGCCACGGGGCATACGTCCAGCCACCAATTCCCACTCTGATTTGCGGTGCCGTGCGCGTTGCCATATGCGGTTGCCCTCCTTTTCGTGCCGCATAGCTTAACGCAGCCGTCGCTGAGCGGCCTTGGGTTGTACCGGCTCACGCCACAACCTTCCTCGCGGGGCTCGTGGTTTATCTAAAAAATGGATAGTTGTTATCCGCCATATCGCGTTGCGCGATATGGCGACTGGTCGGCACACTTAGCTCACAAATCAATCGCCGCTTTCGCAACTACGTTGCACGGGCCAGCGTTAGCGCCACAGCGCTAACGCTGGCCGACACAGGAGATACAGGAGACATTCATGCGTACTCAAGTCGGTATCATCGGCGCCGGGCCAGCGGGCCTGCTGCTTTCCCATCTGCTTAATCTTCGCGGCATCGAGTCGGTCGTGCTCGAATCGCGCACACGTGAGCAGATCGAGTCCACCATCCGCGCCGGTGTGCTGGAGCAGGGCACCATGGATCTGCTCAGCCAGACGGGAGTCGGCGCCCGCATGAAGGCGGAGGGCGCGCTGCATCATGGCTTCGAGCTGGCCTTTGACGGCAAGCGCCGGCGCATCGATCTCACCGGCTTGACGGGTCATTCGATCACGGTCTACGCGCAACACGAAGTGATCAAGGATCTGGTTGCCGCCCGCATGGACGCGGGCGGTCAATTGCTGTTCAGCGTGTCCGGCACTTCGATCCACGGCATCGAGACAGCGGCGCCTTCGATCCGTTTCAATCACGGTGGCGAAGCGCGCGAACTCCAGTGCGACTTCGTGATTGGCTGCGACGGCTCGCAAGGGGTCTCGCGCGCATCGATTCCCGCCGCACTGCGCAAGGACTACGAGCGCGTCTATCCGTTCGGCTGGTTCGGCATTCTGAGCGAAGGGCCGCCGTCTTCCGACGAACTGATCTATGCCCGCCACGAACGCGGCTTTGCGCTTGTCAGCACACGCTCGGCGAACGTGCAGCGGATGTATTTCCAGTGCGACCCGAAGGAATCCGTCGAGAACTGGTCCGATGACCGCATCTGGGCCGAACTGCACGCACGGGTCGACTCCGCGGACGGGCAAAAGGTCGTGGACGGCAAGATCTTCCAGAAGAACATTGTCGGCATGCGCAGCTTTGTCTCGACCACCATGCAGCATGGCCGGCTCTTCCTCGCGGGCGACGCGGCGCATATCGTGCCGCCGACCGGCGCCAAGGGCCTGAACCTGGCGGTGGCGGACGTGCGCGTGCTGAGCGCCGCGCTGCAGGCCTTTTACGCGGAAAACCGCCTGGACCTGCTCGACAGCTACAGTGCGACGGCGCTCAAGCGCATCTGGCGCGCCGAGCATTTCTCTTACTGGATGACGCGCATGATGCACCGGCTCGACGACGCCTCGCCGTTCGAGCAGCAGCTTCAGATCGCTGAGCTGGAGCATGTCACCACCTCGCGGGCGGCGGCGACTGCAATGGCGGAGAACTACGTGGGCGTGGCCGCGGTTTGAGCGGCACGCTGCGCCGCCTCGGCCCGTTCGAGCCGGCGGCCGGCTTCAGCCACCTCATGCCTGAACTGGACGAGGGCGGTCAGCGCCGCATCGGGCGGTTGCAGCGCCGCCCACAGCACCTCGATCAGACTATCTGCGGTGGCTTCAATATCAATCTGGCGATTGGCGAGCGTCGCATCCCACAGCACATGCTCCATTGGCCCGAACACCATGGAGCGCAGCAGCCGTAGCGGCACATCTGCGCGAATCTGGCCGGTTTCCCGGCCGTGCGCGAGCACGCGCATCAGCGGCGCCGTGTAGCGCCGCTGCATATCCGTCAATGTCTCGCTCAGCTCGTGATGCCGCGCGCGGCCCTCGGAAAGCACCAGCGCGCACAGGTCCGTGCCGTTCACCAGCATCAGCCGCAAATGCATCCTGACGATAAAAGCGAATTGCTGGCGCACGCTGCCGTCGCGCGGCAGGCCCGTCTCGATCGCCTCGATGATTTCGTCGTACCAGTCCCCAATCACCCGCGCGCATAGCTCGCGCTTGCCGCGGAAATAGCTGAACACCGTCGCCTCGGAAATGCCCAGGCGCTGCGCAATCTCAGCGGTGGTGGCCCGCTCGTAACCCTTTTCCGAGAACACATCGCGCCCGGCCTGAAGGATTTCCTTCACGCGCTGTTGCGACTTGCGTCCCGCCGGCTGGCGGCGCGAAGCGGGTGCTTCCGCCTTGCCTGGGGCGCTGGAGATGGCCGTCATATGAGTAAAGGTCAGATTTGTGTCACGGTGAAGACCGGATGTGGCGAGTTTAGCACGTTGGTATAAGGCTGACGGCCGTCCATAACGTTTCTGAGTATCACTCAAAATACCTATTGACGTATACGGAAATCTGGCGTGAAATTCGGCTTGTGCGGCCGCGCCCGCAAGCACCGCTTACCGCCTACGATGGCCTACGAATTCCTGGAGACACGCAATGAGTAACCTGCCCGGTTTGCAATTCCCGCTTGGTGAAGAGATCGAAATGCTGCGCGACAGCCTCGCGGGCTTTGCGGCAAAGGAAATTGCGCCGCGCGCTGCCGAGATCGACCGCACGGACCAGTTTCCGATGGATCTGTGGAAGAAGTTCGGCGACCTGGGCGTGCTCGGCATGACGGTCTCGGAGGAATACGGCGGCGCCAATATGGGCTACACGGCGCATATGATCGCGATGGAAGAGATTTCGCGGGCGTCGGCTTCGGTCGGCTTGTCGTACGGTGCGCATTCGAACCTGTGCGTGAACCAGATTCACCGCAACGGCACCGAGGCGCAAAAGCGGAAGTATCTGCCCAAGCTGGTATCGGGCGAACATGTCGGCGCGTTGGCCATGAGCGAGCCGAATGCCGGCTCGGACGTGGTGAGCATGAAACTGCGCGCGGACAAGAAGGGCGAGCGCTATGTGCTGAACGGCACCAAGATGTGGATCACCAATGGCCCGGATTGCGACACGCTGGTGGTCTATGCGAAGACGGACCTCGAAGCCGGCCCGCGCGGCATTACCGCCTTCATCGTCGAGAAAGGCATGAAGGGTTTTTCGGTGGCGCAGAAGCTCGACAAGCTCGGCATGCGCGGTTCGCACACGGGCGAACTCGTGTTCGACAACGTCGAAGTGCCGGAAGAAAACATTCTTGGCCAGTTGAACGGCGGCGTGAAGGTGCTGATGAGCGGGCTCGATTACGAGCGCGCCGTGCTGGCGGGCGGCCCGACCGGAATCATGGTCGCGGTGATGGACTCAGTGGTCCCGTATATCCACGACCGCAAGCAGTTCGGCCAGTCGATCGGCGAGTTTCAACTGATTCAAGGCAAGGTGGCCGATCTGTACACCACGCTGCAGGCTTGCCGCGCGTATCTGTATGCAGTCGGCCGTCAGCTCGACACGCTGGGCTCGGAGCACGTGCGCCAGATGCGTAAGGATTGCGCGGGCGTGATTCTCTATACCGCGGAAAAGGCCACGTGGATGGCCGGCGAAGCGATCCAGATTCTCGGCGGTAACGGCTATATCAACGAATATCCGGTGGGCCGTTTGTGGCGCGACGCGAAGCTCTATGAAATCGGTGCAGGCACCAGCGAAATTCGCCGCATGCTGATTGGCCGCGAGCTGTTTGCCGAAACAGCCTGATCGACTCGTGCCACTCAGCCCGCCGGGTGCAACCAGGCGGTGAATAGAACAGCGAGAACAGCGGCGCACAGGAGAGCCACGCAATGCCGATCATCGAAACAAAGCTGAATCCGCGCTCGGACGACTTCCGCAATAACGCGGCTGCGCTCGAGGCACTGGTTGCCGACCTGCGCGCCAAAATCGAAAAACTCGCCCTGGGCGGCGGCCAGGCCGCGCGCGACAAACACGTGAGCCGCGGCAAGCTGCTGCCGCGCGAGCGCATCGCGCAACTGCTCGATCCGGGCACGCCGTTCCTGGAACTGTCGCAACTGGCGGCGTTCGGCATGTATCACGACGATGCGCCGGGCGCCGGTGTGATCACGGGGATCGGCCGCATTGCCGGGCAGGAATGCGTGATCGTCTGTAACGACGCCACCGTGAAGGGCGGCACGTACTACCCGATCACCGTGAAGAAACACGTGCGGGCCCAGGAGATTGCGGCGGAGAATCATCTGCCGTGCGTGTATCTGGTGGACTCCGGCGGTGCGAACCTGCCGAATCAGGATGAGGTGTTCCCCGATCGCGATCACTTCGGACGCATCTTTTTCAACCAGGCGAACCTGTCCGCAGCCGGCATTCCGCAGATTGCGGTGGTGATGGGCTCGTGCACGGCGGGCGGCGCCTATGTGCCGGCCATGAGCGACGAATCGATCATCGTCAAGAACCAGGGGACGATCTTTCTCGGCGGGCCGCCGCTGGTGAAGGCCGCAACCGGCGAAGTGGTGAGCGCGGAAGACCTCGGCGGCGGCGACGTGCATACGCGCCTGTCGGGCGTGGTCGATCATCTGGCGCAAAACGATGCGCATGCGCTCGCGATTGCGCGCAGCATTGTCGGCAACCTGAATCGCGTCAAGCAGGCGCCGGTCGCGCTGCAGGAACCGAAGCCGCCGCGCTACGACCCGAAGAGCATCTACGGCGTGATCCCGGTGGATACGCGCAAGCCGTTCGATATCCGCGAGGTGATCGCGCGCATCGTCGACGACTCCGCCTTCGACGAATTCAAGGCCCGCTATGGCACGACGCTCGTCACCGGTTTTGCGCATATATGGGGACATCCGGTTGGCATCATCGCCAACAACGGCATTCTGTTTTCCGAGTCCGCGCTGAAGGGTGCGCACTTTATCGAACTGTGCTGCCAGCGCAAGATTCCGCTCGTGTTCCTGCAGAACATCACCGGCTTTATGGTGGGCCGCAAGTACGAAAATGAAGGTATCGCGCGCAACGGTGCGAAGATGGTGACCGCGGTGGCAACCGCCAAGGTGCCGAAATTCACCGTCATCATTGGCGGCTCGTTCGGCGCCGGTAACTACGGCATGTGCGGCCGCGCCTATTCGCCGCGCTTCCTATGGATGTGGCCGAACGCGCGTATTTCGGTGATGGGCGGCGAACAGGCGGCCTCGGTGCTGGCTACCGTCAAGCGCGACGGCATCGAAGGCAAGGGCGGTACCTGGAGCGCCGAGCAGGAAGATGCGTTCAAGCAGCCGATCCGCGAGCAATACGAGCACCAGGGGCACCCGTACTACGCAAGTGCGCGACTGTGGGATGACGGCGTGATCGATCCGGCGCAGACTCGCGATGTGCTTGGTCTGGGGCTGTCGGCCTCGATGAACGCACCGATCGAAGACACGCGCTTCGGCGTGTTCAGAATGTAACGCGGCAGGCACCACGCGAAGGAGTCGATCGACATGCAATACGAAACTTTGAGCCTGACGGTGACGGGCCAGGTGGCGACGGTCACGCTGAACCGCCCGGATGTGCGCAACGCGTTCAACGAAACGATGATCGCCGATGTGACCGCGGCGTTCGCGGCGCTCAACGGGCGTGACGACGTGCGCGCGGTCGTGCTGGCGGCCAACGGCAAGGCGTTTTGCGCGGGCGCGGACCTGAACTGGATGAAGAAGATGGCCGGTTACTCCGACGAGGAGAACCGCGCCGACGCCATGCGCCTCGCCGCCATGCTGTCCGCTATCTACCGATGCAACAAGCCGGTGATCGCACGCGTCAACGGCGACGCCTACGCAGGCGGCATGGGCCTGATCTGCGCCTGTGACATCGTGGTGGCGCTGGATACCGCACGCTTTTGCCTTTCCGAGGCGCGCCTCGGCCTGATTCCCGCAACGATTGCCCCCTACGTGATTCGTGCGCTCGGCGAGCAGGCGTCGCGCCGCTACTTCACGACCGCCGAACTGTTCGACTGCGCGACGGCGCTGCGTCTGGGCCTGGTCAGCGAGGCGGTGAGCGAAGACAAGCTGGATGCGACAGTGCAGCAGCTGGCCGAAACGCTGTGCGCCAACGGCCCGCATGCGGTGCGCGCGTGCAAGCAACTCGTGCAGGACATAGCAGGGCGCGAACTGGACGAGGCGCTGATTGCCGACACGGCCACGCGTATCGCAAAGGTGCGTGCGAGCGCGGAAGGCCGCGAAGGCGTGGCGTCGTTCCTCGAAAAGCGCACGCCTGCGTGGCGCAACTGATGCCGCCACTCACGATTATCCGCAACTCCCGCAGAACAACAGCCCTGAACGGGACACCTCAGCGAGACAGCTTATGTTCAACAAGATCCTGATCGCCAACCGCGGCGAGATTGCCTGCCGGGTTGCGGCAACCTGCAAGCGGCTCGGCATTGCGAGCGTGGCGGTCTACTCCGACGCGGACGCCGGCGCCAAGCATGTCGCGGCGTGCGATGAAGCCGTGCATATCGGCGGCTCGACGGCGGCCGAGAGCTACCTGCGCTATGAGCGCATTATCGCGGCGGCGCGTGCGACGGGCGCGCAGGCGGTGCATCCGGGCTACGGCTTTCTCTCGGAGAACGAAGACTTCGCGCAGGCCTGCAAGGAAGCGGGCATTGTCTTTATCGGACCGCCGGTCGAAGCGATTGCGGCGATGGGCTCGAAAGCGGCTGCCAAGGCGCTGATGCACGCCGCAGCGGTACCGCTCGTGCCCGGTTATCACGGCGACGATCAGGATGCGCAACTGCTGCAACGCGAAGCGGATGCGATGGGCTACCCGGTGTTGCTCAAGGCGAGTGCTGGCGGCGGCGGCAAGGGCATGCGCGTGGTCGAGCGCAGTGAAGACTTCGCTGCAGCGCTGGCCTCGTGCAAGCGCGAGGCGGCGAGCAGTTTCGGTAACGACCGCGTACTGATCGAAAAGTATCTGACCCGTCCGCGCCACGTCGAAGTGCAGGTGTTTGCGGACCAGCACGGCGGTGCGGTATATCTGTTCGACCGCGATTGCTCGGTGCAGCGCCGCCATCAGAAAGTGCTGGAAGAAGCGCCGGCGCCCGGCCTGTCCGCCGAGCTGCGCCGCGAGATGGGCGAGGCGGCGGTGGCGGCGGCGCGCGCGGTGAATTACGTCGGCGCAGGCACGGTTGAGTTCATCATGACCGGCGCGAGCGATTTTTACTTCATGGAGATGAACACGCGCTTGCAGGTCGAGCATCCGGTCACCGAAATGGTGACGGGTCTCGATCTGGTGGAGTGGCAATTGCGCGTGGCCTCCGGCGAACCGTTGCCGCTCACGCAGACGCAACTGAAACTCGAAGGACACGCCATTGAAGCGCGTATCTATGCCGAGCATCCGGCGCGCGGCTTTCTGCCGTCGACGGGCACGCTCAAGCATTTGCGTATGCCCGAAGGTGTTGAGTTCACGATCAGTGCGGCCGGTGCGCCCGGTTCACGCGCTGCGCTGCGGATCGATAGCGGGGTGCGCGAAGGCGACACGATCACGCCGTTCTATGACCCGATGATCGCCAAGCTGATCGTCCACGGCGCGACGCGCGCGGAAGCGCTGGCGCGGATGAGCCGCGCCTTGCGCGCCTGCGAAGTGGTCGGCCCGCATACCAACGTGGAGTTTCTGCAGCGCATTGTGACGAGCGAGCCGTTTTCGAGCGGCGATCTCGATACCGGTTTGATCGAACGGCATCACGCTGCCTTGTTTGCGCCCGTTCAGAAGCCGTTCCGCGAAGCGCTGGCGCTGGCCTGCGCCGCCTTGCTCACGCGGGAAGGCGGCACGGCGCATGGCGCGTCGCCGTGGGATGCGCTCTCACATTGGCGGCTGAATAGCGGCTATACGCAAACACTAGCATGGCGCGACGTTGAAAACGAATCTTCCTTTGCAGCGATTTTTGCGCGTGACGGCGCGGCGCAGACGCTGGAATTCGGCGGCCAGCGTGATGGCTTTAGCTGGTGGAGCGGCGCCGGCGCGCATGAGTTCGGCGCGACGCTTGGCGATTCGCGCGTGACGGGCCGCGTGTTTGTCGACGGTGATGTGTTCCATGTGTTTTGCCTTGGCGAGGCGCTGGCCTTCGAATGGCAAAACCTGCTTGCTCATGCCGCGGATGCGGAGCATGGCGAAGGGCGCCTTACCGCGCCCATGCCGGGTAAGGTGATCGCCGTGCTGGTGGAGCCGGGTACGGCGGTTGAGAAGGGCACGCCCTTGATCGTTATGGAGGCGATGAAGATGGAGCACACCATCGGCGCGCCCGCGGCCGGTACGGTGTCGGAAGTGCTGTATGCGGTGGGCGATCAGGTGGCCGACGGCGCGCAACTGCTGGTGCTTGATGTTGGCTGATGTAGTGCGCTTTAGGTCAGGCGAGGCGCGGATAACCTAAGGCTCGTGCCTTGTTTTCCAGTTCTGTGATGCGAGTGTAGTCGTCGAACGACAGGCTCGCGAACCCCTTCAGGCGTAGTCGTGCCGCCCGTTCAGGGCTTGCGGCTACGGCTTCATCTAAAGCCGCGCGCAGTGATTCGATCACGTCCTGCGGCACGTCATGCGCGGCAATCAGCGGCAAACCTGGCGAAGATGCAGTCCTGCCGATCTCGCGCACGCGCTCTGCGAGTTCCGGCAATTCGTCACGCACGAACGCGAAGGTGACGCAATCGATCGCTGCCACATCCGCAAGGTTGTCGGCAACGGCCCGCAATGAGCCGAGATGCGAACCGGTGCGTATCACCTCAGCAAAAAATCTCTCATTCTGAGCAAGCGGCGCGACTGCATGGCGGAACACGTTCATGCCGCTATTCGAATCGTCCTGGTTGTAGGCCGCACGTGCGCCGCGGCAGGCGGCGAGCGTGTCGAACGGGGCATCGGCTCGTGTTATCAGCACGCTTGAATATTCCGCACCAGCGCAACCGGGGACATCGAACTGTGGCGTTGCGATCAGTTGAACCTTCTGTTGCAAGCCGTTGACGAGAGGATAGCCGCAGGTCTGCGAGATCAGCAGATCGGAGCGGCGCCATAGCGCATGCAGGTCGTCGTCTGGCTCGACGATGGACGCGTGCGCGCCGGCCAAACTCAGGACGTTGCCCAGCCAGGCGCGCCATTCGGCGGCGAGAGCTGGGGAGACGTTGTACATGGGGAGGGTGGCGATGCGGTTCATGGTTGCGATTCTGGCATATCGACGGAGTTCGTGTGATGGAGAAGGTTGGGCAGGGGCGCTATCGTTTTCTGTGATCAGTCCGGCAGCATAGGCAGATATGCAGTAGACCTGACGTTCGCCGGACAGAAGATGCGAAATTCCACCGGCCCTGGCAGAGGCGCATCTTCGACCACTCCACACGCATGCAGCACATGCTGCAGCGCCGATATCACCTGTCCGTCCGGGTCCTGGTCGATGGCGATATCCATCGTATGTTCTTCGATGCACTTGCGATGCAAATCGAGCATTTCATGACCTACCCATACGACCTGCCCGGCAGCGCCGAACTTTCGCAAGGCGGCTTCGATACCCGGTGAGCCATATCCGCTGTTATAGATGCCGACCAGGTCGCCCCGCTTCAATGCACTGACGACGGCGTGATAACACCTGTCCGCGTCATCCCCGGTTTCCGCTTCCGCACTATCGCAGACGATCTCAGGGAACGACGCCGCAAGCTGTTCACGGCAACCGCCGATGCGGTCGATATGTGCGCGATAGTCCTTGCGGCTGCACAACATCAGCACGCGTCCAGGCCGTTTTGCAAGCCGGCCGAGGAAGTAGCCCGCAGTGCGCCCGGCACACAGGTTGTCGATTCCTGCATAGTGCAAGCGCGCCACGTCATGCACGTCGGTGACCATCGTGACGACCGGTTCGCCGCGTTCGATCACGGTGCGTAAGGCATCGCGTACGCGTGGCGTGTCGTGAGTCGTCACGATCAGACCCGATCGTGGGTAGCGCGGACGGAGGATGGCTTCGGTAATCACGTCGTCATCGGCCTCCGGAAGGACCGACCGGTGCATGACGACCCGCTTGTCCAGCATCTGCATCGAGCGCTGCAGGGCGAGATTCAAACGGCCAAAGAATGGCGAGCTGTTTTGCGGCAGGAACACATCCATATGCATCAGCCCGTGCCGCGCATCGGGCAGAACGCGCGGCACGGCCAACTGCCTTGCCGCCGCCACTACGCGCGCCCGGGTTGCGGCCGAGACACTGCCGCGTTCGTTGAGTACCCGGTCGACGGTTGCCGGACTCACGCCGGCCGCCTCCGCAATTTCGACAAAGCGCGCTGTGCGCTTGCGCCGTGGTGCCCTGGCGGCGTCGGTCATATCATTGGCTCCGGTTTACCTGCAGGTTTCGCCTGGCGCGGTGCTCGCTGGAATGACGCAGCGCAGCATTATTTCGTGCTTTTTTAACGCTATGGGATTGACGAAAAAACGTCAATCTTTTCGTTGAGGGGAACACGGCCGTCTCTTATCGTGCAGCTATCGCCTCCCGTGGTCCTGTCCTGTGCGGCAGCCGGGATAAGCCGATCTGAAAAGCAAAGGAGACTCAGGTGCCCAAATCGCCTCTGAACATGCCATGCACGGGCGGTCATGCAAACACCGGTGGTGACGCTTTGGCCGCACATCCGGAAGAGCACTGGTATCGCCCCGACATCCCCCGCCAGACACTCAAGCAACTGATGAAGCGCAGCGACGCTGAAGGCTTGAAGAACTTTGGCCTGTGGATCGCCCTGCTGCTCGCTTCTGGCGCCGCGGCATTCTATTCGTGGGGCACGTGGTGGGCGGTTCCGGCATTTTTCGTCTACGGGACGATCTACTGTTCAAGCGACGCCCGCTGGCATGAGCTTGCGCACGGCACGCCGTTCAAGACGCCGCGGCTGAACTCGGTCTTCTATCAGCTTTGTTCGTTCATGACGATCCGCGAGGCGACGCTCTGGCGCTGGAGTCACGCCCGGCATCACACGCATACGATCATGGTTGGCCGCGACCCGGAAATCCAGGTATGCCGTCCGCCGCAGCTCATCACGATCCTGCTGGATTTCTTCTATCTGATTAGCGGCAGCACTGAGATTGCTAAAACTGTGCGCCATGCCTGCGCCTCGATCAGCCCGGAAGTGGCGGACTTTGTGCCGGTGACAGAGCGCCGCAAGATGATCTGGATCAGTCGTCTTTACGTTGCCGTGATGGCCGCTATGATCGGCTGGTGTTTCGTCATCCATAGCATTTTGCCGCTGCTGTTCGTCTGGACGCCGCGCTTTTACTGTGGCTGGTTCCACCAGACGCTGGGTCTCACGCAGCATGCCGGCATGGCCATGAACGTTGCCGACCATCGGCTCAATACGCGCACGGTCTATATCAATCCGGTGTTCGCGTTCCTTTACATGAACATGCAGTATCACATTGAACATCACCTGCTGCCGATGGTGCCGTACCACGCGTTGCCGAAACTGCACGAGGCAATCAAGGCGGAGACGCCGCCTGCGTATCCGGGCCTCTGGTCGGTCTACAGGGAGATGGTTCCAACACTGATCCGCCAGAGACGGGATCGCTCTCACTTTATCCATCGCCAGGTCCCGCGTCATGAATCGATGCGCTCGGCAATCTGAAACGTCCGGAAGAGGGAGTATCTGAAATGGTGGATCAACGTGAATGGGTTGTCGCGTGCCGGACCGGCGACATTGATGAAGAAGACGTTGTGCGTTTCGACCATGGCGCTGCAACCTTCGCTGTCTACCGCGTCGATGGCAGGTTCTATGCGTCCGACGGCTGGTGCACGCACGAGAAGGCTCATCTTGCCGATGGTTTTGTGTTGGGCAACGCGATCGAATGTCCACGGCATCAGGGGCGCTTCGATATTGCAACGGGCAAGCCGCTTTGCGCGCCGGTCTGTCAGCAACTGAAAACGCATCCGGTGCGTATTGAGGGCGACGCGGTGCTGATCGGCGTGCCGGTGGCGGAGTGAGCATGGCTGACGACGCACACATGGTTATCGTCGGGGCCGGTCTCGCGGGCGCCCGTGCCAGTGCTGAACTGCGCGAGGCGGGTTTCGCTGGCCGGGTGACGCTCATTACTAACGAACCGCACGAGCCATACGACCGGCCGCCGCTCTCGAAAGCGGTCCTGCTGGGGGAAAAGTCGCCCGGAGATTGCGCGCTGTTCGCGGACACGTTCTTTCACGATCACGCGATCGATCTGATGCGCTCCACCGAGGTGGTCGAGATCGACCGGGAGGGTAGGGCGGTACTGCTCGCCAACGGCGAACGGATTGGCTACAGCCGGCTTTTGCTCGCGACCGGTGCATCGCCCAGAACATTGAATACGCCCGGTTCGACATTGCCTGGCGTCATGACCCTGCGTACTGCCGACGACGCTCGTTACCTCGCGGCGCGTCTGCGTGACGGGCAGCACATTGCGATTGTCGGCGGCGGCTTTATCGGCCTTGAGGTAGCGGCAAGTGCCGTTGCGACGGGATGCCGTGTGACGGTCATCGAGGCCGGCGAGCGTCTGCTCATGCGCGCAGTGCCACGGGAAATCGCCGCGCGTATCGAAGCGCGTCACCGTGATGCCGGTGTGCAGTTTCGTTTCGGTGCGCAATTGGCTGCTATCGCCGGTGATAGTGCAGCCGAGGAAATCCGTCTTGCCGACGGTGAAATTATCCGCTGCGATACTGTTGTCGTAGGCATTGGCGCCGCGCCCCGTACCGCACTTGCTCAGGCCGCGGGAATCGAGGTCGCGGACGGCATCGTAGTCAACGAGCGTCTGTGCACGAGCGATCCTGCGATCTTCGCAGCCGGAGATGTCTGCTCGTTCCCGCATCCATTGTATGGCCGCCGTGTGCGACTGGAGTGCTGGAAGAACGCCGACGGCCAAGGGCGCATTGCCGCGCGCAACATGCTTGGTGAAGACCTTGCGTACGGCGATATGCCGTGGTTCTGGTCCGATCAGTATGAATTGTCGATCCAGATCGCAGGGCTGCCCGCATTCAGCCGTGCGACCGTTGTGCGCGAAACGGCCGATGCGCTGCTGCTGTTTCATCTGTCGGCGGACGGTACGTTGATTGCCGCAAGCGGCGTCGGCCGGGCAGTGGGACGCGACATCCGCATTGCGCAGATGCTGATGGCTCGCAACGCCCGTATTTCCGCAGAAGAACTCGCAGATCCGTCAGTGAAGCTTAAATCGCTGCTTATTGCTGAAGCGGTTTGAACAACGTCTATCGCGCCATCAAAAGCGAACCATGAATTCCAATCTGCATATCGGCGTCAACATAGACGGCGTGTTGCATCGAGACGACCTGCCAGCCGTCGACGCGAACACGCAATTCCAGATGATCGCCGACGCGGGCGTGTTCGACTATGTCGAGATGAATCCACCCGAAGGCGTAGCGCTTGCACCTTACGTTCAATTGAGCGAGCGTTACGCGTTGCCGGTTCGCGTGATCGGCGGCATATTTTGTGCGGGACGTGACGAAGCGCATCTGCGGCGCCTGATCGAGTGGGCACCGCGCTTCGGCTCGAAGGTGCTGAATTGCCAGCTCTACGCGAATCATGTGGACGGACATCGCCTCACCGACACCGAGATCGTGAGATTCTACGTGCAGACTTGCGAATGGGCGGCCTCGACGGATTGCATTCCGTCTTTCGAAGTGCACGTCGATATGTGGAACGAAGATTTCCGCCGCGTGGCGGCGGTGGGTGAACTACTGGCGAGGGACGGCATCGCCTTGCGTCTCACGCTCGATCATTCGCATTTGATCTTCAAGATCGGCAACGCAGAGGAACTCGACGCGTCACGAATCCGTCCCTTGGTCGAAGCCGGCGAGATCGTGCTCGATCCCGCTTCGCCGGATGCGATCTTCAAGCAGTGGATCGCGCGTGGCTGGGTCCGTCACGCCCACGCGCGCAGCGTCATACCGAACAATCCGCGCAATCCTCGCATGCGCCGATCCGACGGCAGACCTGGCCGCGGGATTCAATATCCGTTCGTGCGTCCTGCTGCGGATCAATGGGATGGCGACTGGGAGGAGGCTGCACTCGCTCCCTGGAAGGATGCCGTGCGGCACCTGCTCGATGCATGCGCGCGGAATTGCGTTTCTACGCCGCAGCAGATCAGTTGTGAATTCATTCCGTTCGCCGACTATGGCGGTGGAGCAGGGTATTCGATCTTCGAAAACAACGTGGCCTGCGCGGCGTGGTTGCGCGACACTTATTCGCTCGCGAGCCAGGCGAATGCGGGCGGGGCGTGACGCACGCTGTGACTGTTCACTGAACCTGCTGAAAATCGGGCAGCGCAAACGCATGGTCGAAGTACGGTTGCAGCGGTCCGTAGAGCCGGAAATAGGCGAACCAGGCTTTCCCTGGTATTGACGGTATCCAGTTCTGTTCCTTGCCGGCCGGCGCCTGGGGTCCCACGTAGATATCCACGGAACCGTCCTGGTTCTTCAAAAGGTCTTGCCGGGACGACTTGTCGACGACCCGCTGCGGGTTGTCGATAATGACGCGCTGGTCGGTGTCGTAGACCGTCAGTGACCAGAACAGCTTTGCCGGCGGATTGGGCGGCACATGCAGGACATAGCTTCTGTTGCCGTCGAGTACGTGTCCACTTCCATCACGGTACGCACCAAGGTACGCCTGGCCGACCCCTGGGCTTCTGGTTACCATGCCCTTTGACGTCGTGACGGCCTCGTAGAAGTAGTCAGCCCGCTCGTCGATCTGAGTGTGGTATTTCGCCTCCTGGGACGGGTCAAACAGAATGACGTAACGCCACTGCGCGTCCGGACGGTATTGAGAGCCGGTAGTCCGGCTGTTGAACGCATTGGCCTGCGCGAACAGTTCGCCGACCTGTGCGCCGTCAGTCAGAATCCGCTTCTGCCTGTCGTCCGGCGAAAACGGCTTGTCTTTCTCGATGCCCAATGGGCGCAGGAACGCCATCATCTCGCGGTCGCGTTCTTCCACAGGCTCCCGGTTGATGATGTCTGCGAGACGCTCCCAGTACGCCATGCCGCGTGGAGGTACCTGGGACCACTGACGTCCTTCCGGTGTAAGGAAACGGCTGGGCTCGGGGGCGTTTCGCTTCGCGTAGGGATACATGCGGAACTGGTGAATCAGTGCATTGGCCTTTTCCTTGTCCGCATCCAGCGCACGGAATGCGACGAGCACGTTAAAGGTCGGGGATTTCACCACACGATAGCCGGACGTATTCGCAGGCACTTCCTGTCCCGGTCCGACAAGCAGGTACTTGCCGCCTTTGCCATGGTCCGGCCCGGTTTCACCCATATCGGTTAGTGGTCGCTGCCAGAAATCGCCTACCCCCCCGGCGGAACTGCCGGCCGGGTAGTCCACTACGAGCGGGCCAGTCTTCGACAGATCGGGAAAGCCGAGGGTATAGGGTGTCGTGGCATTCGCGGTCAGGATGCCGAGCTTGTCGGGAACGGAGACGTAGATGACCATATCCGTATCCTTCGCGCCGAAGACCGTTTGATGCTCGTATTGCCACTGCGCGAAGCCGACAATCGGGAGAGCCCAAACATAAGCCTGGCAAGCGCGCTGAAAATCCGACTCGTCAAAGAGCTTCTGCACGGTGGCGAGGTCGGCGGGTACGCCTTCGGTCAGCCCGATCTGCCCGATGTGTGTATCCACGGTCTGGCACCGTGCGGCCGTTGCCGTGACTGACAGGCCGAAGGCAAGCAGCGTCATAAGAGATTTTATTTTCAGGTTCATCCGAAGCTCCATGATTTGCCCTGTCTGGTATCGGCCCAGGTAGGCGCGCCGGTCCGCGCGCTTAAGGAGACTTTCCTTGTGCGCGAAGATGCACCCCTCACTGCGACGTGGTCCCACCAGGCAGAACCTGGACCGCCGCGGCAGACACAAACACCACGCGCACGGAATCGCCTTTCTTGATGCCGCTTAGCGATATGTCTGGGGAGACATTGAGCGTGACGGTATGTTGGGGGCCCCGCAGCGTGACACGACGGGTCTTCGCGTTGATGTTCTGCACCGTTGCGATAACCTCGACTCGTCGTGCCGCCGCCACGACGCCGTCCGACGCGGGCAGCGCCGCCGCTGACTCCGTGCGTTCGCGAACGCCGCGGGTTGCGACCTTGTCCAGCCCGACAACGAACGCCTCACGATAGGCAATATTCAGAACATCGCCAATTTGCAGATTCGAAACGTTTGCGACGTCGGGATTGACCGCGATGTCTACCACGTTTCCGCGCGGGCCTTTTATCGTCACCGTATTGGCGCTAGCGTCGATGCCAACCACGATCGCCTGCGTGTGGACCAGTGCGTCCGCGCTGACTGCCGGTTGGAGCGCGTCGGGTGAAGACGCCTGTGCAACGGCTTGCTGAAGCGGTATCCCGCCAAGCGCTGCGGCAACAAAAAGCGTCGCCAGGTGTTTCGATAGCTTTGTCTGTTTCATGCTGTCCTCGGTCATGTTCATCTCCGTTCGGATTGCCGCCATGCAGGCCGCGCATTCCGTCCATCTTCTATTTGCCAAACGTCATGTTTAGCCCTGCAAATATCTGCCACTTTGGTGTGCTTCCCGAATGGGCAACCGAGTACTGGGGTTCGAGGAAGGTGTTATAGATGATCGACCCCGACTTCCAAGCCTTGCCAGCACCGAGCCCGACGGGAATGTAGTAGTCGCCGTGCTGCAGATCGAATGTCCAGATTCCGGTGGACCGTATGTACCAACCGCCGGGCAGATTGAATATTCCGAACGGCTGCGCGGTTAGCGACTGCACGGAAGGGCGGGCGCTTTGGCCGGCGAAAGAGTGCTGCCACTGGATTAGTCCGCCTAGCAGACGTGCCGGCGTCGCGCTGATGGCGACCGCCGCCAGTCCCGCCTGCCATTTGCCCGTGCCGAGGGTTGGGTCGGTCGCCGTCGGCGCGGTCACCAGCGGCCCGACACCTATCTGGATGTCGCTCTGGCTCAGCAGGAAGATATCGAACAGGTTCAGGTCACCCAGCCCCGTGTTGTAGCCTCCAGCCGGGTCGGGCCGCGTACTGATGGGCACAGTCAGCCGGAAAATTTCAGGTACGGGGACAATGCCGTTTGCACCAAGCGGGATTGTGGGTCTCAGCAGGAAATCATTGGTATGCGCGCTTACGCCGTAAAGGCTCGGCGTGAAATAATCCTGAATGTTGAATGAAGCGGCAAGATTGAGCGGATTGTTGCTCTTATTGGCATCATCGGCTTCGCTCTGGCAGAATGCATATCTGCAAAAGGAAAATAAAATGAAAAGCAGCATTAAATATTCAATGCGCATTCGTCCGGTTCGCATAGCGATTTCCTATGAAATGCCATGGGCGAGCGTACTCACCGCAAATTCATCAATGCGGGTTTGAGGGCGCGTAAAATGCCACTACATCTGCAGGAGTGAAGCAGACGTACGAAAAACAGGTATGCTAAGGGAAATCAGTCTCAACGGGATTCATGAGACGTTCGACGATTGGATGCTAGCAAACGTCAGATGAAATCGCAAGGTGAAATGTAAGTTAACAGAAATGTGTGTGATAAGGACTTGCCCGTAATCGGAAATTGCGATGCGAGCCTCAGGGCAGGTGACTCTCTGTATAGAATTCGGCTATCCTAGGATTGAGTTATTTCGAACTGTTTCAACTAACGAACCAATAGCTCATCGATTTTCAAATTATGTAATTCCATGGACTGCACCAATGAGTGCGTGCATCGATTCGCTAACCGTTCGCAGGTGGTTCTGGCAGCGCGTCGTTTCAGAGGGTGAACAAAACGGTGTTCTGGCGCGGCCGACGGGGCGAGCCAGGAGCGAACAACGAAAGGAATCGATGAAAGCAGTTCGCCGTTCGCCAGTAAATGGAAGCACATAAAATTCGTTTGCTTACCATGTTCATGATGCGCTT
This sequence comes from Burkholderia sp. 4M9327F10, assembly GCF_005503145.1. Taxonomy (GTDB): domain Bacteria; phylum Pseudomonadota; class Gammaproteobacteria; order Burkholderiales; family Burkholderiaceae; genus Paraburkholderia. Next base: position 58,872 of record NZ_SCNV01000003.1, read on the forward strand.
CGGAGCGTTCAAAAATTCGCTAATCTCGAAAATCGCTCACTGCTCTCCGATGACGACAAATCCTACTTCCGCATTGATATCGCTAGCAGTGAGCGAGTTACCGAAGAAGCCGCTGCCAGAGTCGCATGATCCGAAGCACCAGATGCACGCCTGATAGATTCGATCTTCCTGCGCTTCAAAATAGGGGGCCTCATTTCCATACAGGAATGCATTCCCATAATCTGGATTTGGCTCGCTGGGATTATGATGATGTTCCCACCATCCGGTGCCGTCGGACCAGATGCCATATCGGAAATCCTGCTCGAGTCGCTGGTCAGCACCTTGCATGTCCCAGCTAAGGACATAGACTCCAAATCCGCCGTCGTTATGCGCTGTATAGCCGTTGTCAGAGTGATCGTCCCACTGATAGTCATAAGGGACGTAAGGGCGTACCTGTACGAGGCGTGGCAAGGGAGGGTCTGGAATAAACTGAACCCAAACTCCGGCGCCTGCAGTTGCAGACCCACCGGCCGCGCCTATAAAGAATCCAAATGACCCGTTCTGGGCGTTGGCATTCGCGGAGGACTCGGCGTTTCCCTCAGGAGTATGAGATGTCCACGTGGCCACATACGGGGCGGCAAAAATTTGCAGCTTCGTATCCTCGGCGACTTGTACGCCGTCATTAAATGTCATCCCACCTAGCGGACGTAGCGTCAGCGCCTTCGCGGAGAGTTGAGGCAGACGATGGCGAGAAGTTGCCAGATCGCGTGCCTTTTTCATCTTCTCGATTTTTTCAGGCATTAAGAACTCAATCCGCTGAACCTCCGAAGGCTGAGTGCCCGAGAGAGATGCGCGAACCAGAGCTTCGATGACACGTTGCTGTTCCGCACCGATATCCCGGGTCTCATTTCGATTGAGTAAATAATCTCCGAATAGTTTGTCAATAGTGGCACAGGCTTGAGCGCCGATCTTCTGACTTAATTCTGCAGTGATTGATGTATTTGCCTTTCCGGCAACAGCGGGAAAATTGACAGGGCCATTTTGTGATTGGGTGGCCATCGATATCTCCTTTAAAAGGTGTGGATCGTTTCGACAGTGCGCAAGACACGTAGGCCACGCTGAAATGTAATTGATCGTGGTCAGACCCTACCTGCTGCTTATAAATTTGGAATTTCTTATAAGGCAACTATAGTCGAGAAATTGCAGGGCTGTCATGAATTCACCATGTTGCACTTATCCTCCGTATCCGCCATAACACTCGACGAAGCCGCCAGCCATCGGAATGGCTTGACTTTTTCAGGATTGAACATATCTTTGTTGATGAATTTCAAGACTTATTAGTTAATCCATTGACAGGCTGCAGGTTAAATGTTGATTTTTGTTGACAGTCACGACACTCTTTGAGTGCTGGTGGATTTTTTTTGCGGATTTAAAAATAACAAAAATATCATAGATAATTTCATTGACCGTTCCGACCAGAGATCAGAGCGGTGCCGGTGATTTATTGACGCTCTTGCTGGGGCACGCTTTTTAGCGAGAATGTACTGCGCTGGAACGGTATCTAACTAAAATAAAATTATCCGGCCGGTGAAGCGATTCCCTGTTTCGAAATTCAGCCAACTTATGCCTTGCCGACCAGATCAGGAGGCGGTATGACATGGAACCCTTTGCTGCAGTATGATTTTGATAATCACGTTGCTATCGATGATACGGGCAACGGACATACTGGAATAGTAAGCATTCCTAATGCATCATGTTGGGTCGACAATCCTGTCCCTGGAGTCGCGACCGCAATCCGCTTCGACAACCCTCAATCCCAGGTAACGGTGCCGGCTGCGCCGACATTGGGTGGCTGGGCAGGCTTTCGGGTTCGATGTGTATTTTCTCCCACGGCGTTCAACCGCCGGATAAATCTGGTGGAAGGCGATCTGGCTTTCGCGCTGTTTGTCGAAAAGGATGCCAGTCTTCAGGGAACGATTTTCGATGGCACGACGTGGTATGGCGTGACCAGCCAGCCGAACGCCATTGCGCCAAACGTCTGGTACGCAGCGGACTTCGAGTACAACCCGGCGACTTCGCTAGTCCTGCGTTTGAACGATGAGATCGTGGACATCGTGATTACCCATGGTGACGCAGTGAGGCCGGTCGGCCCGGTTGGTATCAAGATCGGATACTGGCCGGGCGGCGATGATCGTTATACTTTCCTCGGGCTGATGGGGCCGGTCTCCATCGATACTCTTACACCTCAAAGTGATCTCGCCTCCGTAGCGGGCAAGCTGGTCTGTTCAGGTGGAACGTATCAGCTTAAAACGTTGCAGGAGATCTATGTCAACTCGCTTACCGTTGCTGAGCAGACCCAGTGTCAGCAGACCGCCACCACTCTGCTGAACGGGATCAATGCGGTCATCGCTGCCGCTCTTGGCACCTCGGGGAACCAATCCGGCACTATCGCGGCGTTTAGCAGCCTGCATGACAGGGTTACTCAACTGACTTTGGCAGACCAGTCGGCAGGCGTCGATGTATTCAGTGATCCAAAGTTAGTGCCCCTTCTGAATGAAGGATTGAATCTGGTCTGGTCGGTGTCCGCAAATGCGCGCGACACGTTAGTCATGCAGGCATTGAAGCTCGCGGCACAAGGCAGCATGCCTCCCGAGCGGGTCGCGCAACTACGAGCGCTGTATCCGGATTTATGTCTTACCGCGCCATCCACAAATGGTTTCGATCCCAATAGGAGCCTGCCGATCATATTCGGTCCCATTCTAAATGGCCTGTGTGGACTCTGCGGGCGGCCATCAGGAGGAGAGGGGAGTGGAGGTAGTACCGGTGGATATGGGCAGGGGGCGGGCGGCGGCTCCCCCTGCGGCTGCAAGACCCGGCCTCCGCAGGGATCGTGCGCTTCGACGGAGCCTTGCTCCGGGGGAGGCATCCACATCCATGTCCATTGTGATCAAGGGGAATCGACATGACTCGGCTCGACAGCATAAGGTCATATTTTGTGGATCAGTTTTTCTCGACCCTGATCAATGACCCGCGGATGGCGACGTTGCAATACCCTGCAGAACTCTTTAGCAGCGTTGGGCACTTCGCTGTTCCGTCAACGGTTTCCGGTCTCACGCAGATTCCTACCGTCGCCAGTCTCGATCAGCTTATTGCCACTGCGCCCAACAGCCAGAAGCCCGATCTGCAAACTTTTCGTGCAATCGAACTCGATGCACTTGCGGCGATACTTCCAGGGCTTGCCAACTGGACGAGTTCATGGGGGGAGCAGATCTCGACGCTATGGGCGCCCGTCGTAAACCATCCGGACGGGCAGGATTTTTTTCCCGTATCCATGCACGACTTGCTCAATTACGCAGACGCTGCGTTAACCGCCCGGTTCTATTCGGCGGCCGGACAGCAACCCTTGTCCGGCCAGGTCTATCCTCTGCTTTTCGAGAACCCTGAGGTATTCAACAATCCCAACATAGCCGCCCCTCTGTATGAATCGCGCCAACCGTTTGCTGCCACCATAGGCTGTGCTCCTCCGGTTACCGGCTTTCCGGCTGATGCGCTCGATACCGGGGCGCTCAATCTTGGCCCGGCGCTTGGCCGTCTTGGCCCCGGGCCGCTTGCACCGACCTTATATGCAGAAATCAAAGGTGTGGCTGGCGCGCTGCGGCTTAACCAGGCCTACGAGGCTGCGGCGCTGACCGGTGGCCAATACGCACCCTTGCGTAACAACCGCATTCATACAGATCCGTTACCCGCGGGGGGCGGGGCGCCTCTTACTGCGATTGGAGGAAATGACATTGCGGCTCCGCGACAACCGATTATGATTGTCTATCACGGCTTTTACCCTGCCGATGACGAGGCGCGACGGCAACCCGGCTTTACGGCTACCAACCGCGAATTTCATCATCTCGGATTCGGGGTGATGCTTATGGCGCCGCCGCCGGAGCCGCAAGACTCTGACGCGGTTATCGAGTCGCGGCGAAATGGGTTCCTGTTTGCGTGCACCGGTCCTGACACGATACGGATGTTCCCGCTTGATCATCCCGCACTCAAGATGGTGAATGACAAGGGCGTCATCGATCCGGCCGGCACGCACGCCAACGTCTATTTCGCCAACATGTCTCCTGCTGGCTGGGAAGCCACATTTAGCAACTACTTTACGCGCGGCCAATCCGCGGGTGCCGCCTGGGGCGAGTATCTTGGCGCCATTGGCGCGGGAGCGGCGGTTGGACTGATTGCAGGGCCTATTGGTGCGGCTGTTGGAGCCGCGGTCGTTGCCGTGGTGGAAATCCTGTACTGGTTGTTCGCGCTGTTTTGTGCGTTGAGCGGTGTGTGTAAATCGCAGGGAGCTCAATCGCAAGGAGGAGGCCCTCCTGTGGACGATTGTGGCAGCACCTACACACAGTCGACCAATGTTCTCTCCCCGCAGGGCGTCAACCCTCAGATCGGTGGGCCAACACGTTCATTCGCACTCGAACTCATTCCTCATTTTCCGGACCACAATCTTTACGGGTTCAACGCCGGAGGCAATGGAACGATTTCCATCGAGAACAGTCCAGACGACAAGGAAATGCTTGCCTGGCTAGCTTTCTCCGGTGGCCTTGGCTATCAGTTCGACTTCGCGACCCCGGGCGCTGTTGACCAATCGGGAACATCGCTGCGGAACTACTTCGATCTGTTCATTGGCAAATATTTAGAGGTCGAAGCGGCTCGCGCACAAGTGTCGTACTTCGAGTGAAGTGATATCCCCCGCCTGCGGGTCAACTATGACGCTGGTGCGGAAAGGGCGGGGGAGTCATTCTGCAGGGGGCTGTCTTTCGGCCGCCATGCTATTGTGAAATCCAGAGTCGTAGATGTTCACACCGGGTGCGAAAACAGTTCGCTTTCCGGATTTGCAAAAGGTGACCTATGCAGCTTCTTGCCCTTGATGGTTGCGAGCGTTATCACACGTTGGCGTCGCTAGTCGAAAGCGGAGCAGAAGAACTGAGTGCAAATCTTTTCATGGGCTTCGATCCCACAGACAACCACGTCAGGGTGTCAAGGGTGCTTCATGAGATCACGCATGTCGCATCTTTCAGGACCACAAGGCTCGGCTTCTGGATTGCCCGTATTGCCACCCCCCTGTTTCGCACGCAAATCGGAGAGGCGACGCCGGATATTCCAGATAGCGTACAGACGCTTCTCGGCATGTTCGCTCCGCTTCTTGAGGGCCTTGCGATTTACGGCCAACTCGATTATGACGCTGACAATACCGAAGCCGTTTTACCGTTCCCGCTGAACAAGATCACAACCAACAATGCCGCAGCGAGTTTTCATGGGGGGCCGTTGGCGGCTTTGCGCGGGGCAAAACTCATGGCTGTTTCCGATGGCCTGTTGACCGAGCTCTTTGTCCGTAAGATTGGCGAGACTGCTCACTATTTCATCGGCTATTTGTATGTCAAGGCGGTAGCCGCGCATATTGCCCGCTTCGCGCCGGAACTCGGAGCCCCGTCTACTCTGCTTCCGCTGCTGATTCGCCTTATCTGCGATCATCCGGCAATCGAGCGGGCCGTCGACGGCAAGCTGAAAGCGGAGGATATTCTTGGGGCCGTTCACTCCTCGCTTCGCGGACTTACCTGCGCTCACGTCGAGATGCTCGATCGAATGTTGCGCAATGAGTGGCTGCGTGCGAATTTCGATAACTGGGACATTCATGCGCAACTGCAGGCAGGTGAGACGGCGCAGTTTATCCTTCATTCAGAGAGCAATCCGCTTTTTCCTCATAACGACCACCACGACGATCTGGACAATGCACAAGAGACGCTCTCCACCTACGTGGTGCTGCGCGCGTCTACTTCCGTTCATCTGACCAGCTGGACGTCGGGCACGTTGATCGAAGCCGTGGATGAGGGAACGCACGTTCGCTTTCGGTTGGCCGGTGGTGTCGGCGACCGACCCACTCGCGATGTGAAACTGATTCTTTATAGTCGCGTGGAGACGGTTTGCAAGGGCCTTGGCGAGGATGCGTTTGCAAAGCTCGAGGCGCTGGACGAAAGCGTCCTCGAACATGCCAGGCAGGCGGCAGCAGGTTCGCGGATCACTGTCGGTAACTATCTAACTCTCACGAAGGGGATTCACGGCACGGCACTCTGGGTAGACGGAAAAATCAAGAACGTCATACCGTTCTCGCTGCTCGAAAATCAGGTGGACATCGAAGAATTTGATATCACGACTACCGGCCTGATGCTCTCACCGGATTATCGTCTTGCCGTTGCGCGTAGCCTGCGTGTCTCCGATGTCCAAAACGCGGCTCGCGGCTATGCCAATGAGTTCCTTCTTGAGGCGCTTGTGTCGAACCCTGAACATCAGCTTGTTGCGCGGAGTGGCCGCCTGAACCCGTTCCTGACGTCGGCGTCGCGTGCCGCGCTCGCTGACTGGTGTGCACACCCGTACTTCCACCTGGATGGCCGGCTCGATGCCGACGTCGTCGACCGGCTCACCGAGATCTTTGACCGCCCACACTTCGGGGGAGGTTCGTTCAATGAACTACTTCCCGACCTCACCACTATCACGGCCCTCCGGCCAGGAGCAACAAATGTCGCGAAATGAAGCCATCCAGGTTTTGAATGACCACCATAATCGTGTTCCCGCCGAGGTTGCCAACATCATCGCTGCCGGCATTGAGGACGTGCCGCCAGGCGAGGTGCGCCAGATGTCCCTTGACGCGTTACAGGGCAAGCATGTGGATGGCGAATTCGTTGTCACGTCAACGCGCGTGATGAACATCCGGATCAACTGGCTCCAGATTGTCGAGCGGTTGGCGGACATCATCGCGAAGACACCGACGCTTCCCGCCGGAGGACATGTTTCGCTGCTCGTTCCGGCACTGCAAGCGCTATATGCGCTGGGGCATGCGCGATCTATTGAACTGAGCCCTATACTCGGGGAAATTGTCTACTATCTTTGGGTAAAGAATGCTGGTCTGGAGAGCGTCCCCGAAGATGAGCTGATCAGTTCATTTAGCAATAGGCTGAGTGCATCGGATATCGTGCTTCAACTCGGCGTGCTTGAATCGCTCGGCATAGTTGAACTGGAAGATGGACTAGTGCTCAAGCACGAAAAATTTTCGATGGCGCCGGGCTGAACCGCTTTAGTCGAAAAGCTCGCGATTTGATGCAGAGCTATTCCCGTAAACCGGACTCGCAACCGGAGCCACGGCATGAAGCTTTAACCATTCGCCATAACCCTTCACCAGAAACCCACCCGAGCGCTCGATATATTGCTGGCGGGACGTTTCATAGACTCCTCTCAGCGCATACCAGGGGACGTGAGGCAAGTCATGGTGGACCAAATGATAGTTGTTGTTGAGGAACAGCAAACGCCAGAACCAGCCGGCTTCATTCAGCACCGTGCGATGCTCGACCGCATCGGCTGCGCGATGCTCATGAAACGAGCGGATCGAACCGAGCGACAACGCGATGTAGCCGACACCGAGCACAAACAGCCACGCCGGAACGGCGCAGACCGTCTGCAGCCACCACGCAAGCGCTGCAACCGACACGCCATGAGCAAGCCACAGCGGCACGTCAGACCAGTCACCACGCCCAACCTTGCGCACGGCCTCGCTGGCTGTTACGGCAATCGCAAAGGCCGGTCCCACCAGCAGCCTGCCCGCGAACGTATTGCGCAGGCGCAACAGCACACGGGTCGCGGCGCCGGCACGTTGCCACACGTCGACGGACACGAAGTAGCTTTCCGGATCGTGCTCTGGGCGAGTCAGGTGAACGTCGTCGTGATGCCGCAAATGCAGATCGCGATAGATGCCGTAGGGAAACCAGACCGCGAGCGGCGCGAAACCGAGCAGCGCGTTGAAGAAGCGCGAGCGGGTCGGATGGCCGTGCAACAGCTCGTGCTGCAACGACATGTACCAGGTGCTCGATAGCCCCAGTAGCGCAGCGGTGAGCGGCAAGCCAAGGCTGCGAGCGTGACTCGCGACGCCAAACCAGCTGCCGTAAATCGTGACGATCAGCGCCCAGGTCGGCCATTCCGTGCGCCATGTCCAGCTCGTGCCCAGGCGGACCAGGCTGTTGCGTTGCGTATCGTCGAGGTAGCGCGCCATCGGCAAAAAAGGGATATAGGCGCCATTGGACGCATTAAACCCGATCCTACGAGCCGTCATGCCGGCAATGAACCAATTTGTTGCGCAAAGCTTCTGCAGAATTGCGCTTAGCCCGGCGAGAGGCACGCGCAGGCCGCCCGGCAGTGCCGCTGCCGCTCAATACCGGTTAATATCAGAGCACGAACGTTAAATATTCGAGTTCTGATAATCATGCGCAAGAATTCTGTAGCACCGGAGCGGCAGGACATCCCTCGTGTGGGCGAGGGCAAACGCGGGGAGGAGGGGTATATCGGCTATCTGCTGCGCCAGGCGGGGGCGGCGCACCGCTTGCGCATGGAGCGGGCACTGGCCGACGTGGGGGTGACGCCGCCGCAATTCATGGTGCTGACCATGCTGGTCGCCTATCCGGGCCTCTCCAATGCGGACGTCGCGCGCCTTGCCATGCTTACGCCGCAAACCGTCAGCGTGATTGTCGCCAACCTGCTGCGCAGCGGGGCGATTGCGCGGCGGCCGCATGCGGTGCATGGCCGAATCCAGCATATCGACGTCACGGAGGACGGCAAGGCGCTGCTCAAGCAATGCCGCTCGCGCGTGCGGACCATCGAGCAGCAGATGCTTGCGGGCTTTAACGCGGATGAGGAAAGCGTGATCCGCCGCTGGCTGGTCAGTCTTGCAGTGGAAGGCAGCGCCAGCGAGACGGAATAAGCGTCATGGGTTATCGGCCAGCCGGCAGGCGTGATCGAGCAGACCTTCGGCGGTGCCGGTGCCGTCCTGCACGTTCAGGCCGCTATTGAGCACGAGCCAGCCGTCCTGGTCGGCAGACGGCCCGGCGCCCGTCACGAGAATCGTCTGCGTGGCCATGGCCTGGGAATCCGGGTGGTCACGCGCGACAATCCGAAATGGATCGTTCTCCTGCGTCAGGCTCGTGACCCGCATGATCCGGTAGCGCGTGCCGTCGATCGTTTCCCACTGCCATTGGCCCACCGGCGCTTGCCGGTAGGCCGCGAGCGCGTCGATGATATCGGTGCGCATGCAGTCCATATGGATATGCAGTTGCTGCTGCGAACGGCGGAATTCAGAATTGATTTCCAGTCCGAACTGATCGGCCTTGAGCGGCTGCTTGAGCGAAGCGTCCACCACGTTGCGCGAGTTCCAGGCGTCGGCCCAGTACTCGGGCGCGTCGGCATCGAGCACGCTCGGGCTTTCAATGCCGGTGACGCGCTCGGTGGGAATCAACAGGTGCTGGCTGCGGCCGTTGATATCTTTGAGAATCGCGTAGTGCCCGGCCAGGTTGACGCTGGTGCATTGACCGGGCCGGCCGATCGAGCGCTCCTCGGGCACGCATTGTCCGCCGACTATCTTCCACAGCGCGTCGGGGTCGGCGGCCGCGATCTGCGCGCAACTGCTCGCCACCACGGCGACAGCGGCGAGGGTCGCGGCCCTGCCGATCACGAACCAGCTTCTGCGCGCGCTTTTGCCCGGTAAAACCTTGCGTGCGCCGATCATAGCGTCGGCCCCGGCAGGGTGCCGAGCAACTGCTCGAACGCTACGCCTATCGCAAGCAGCCGCCGGTCGCTGCCGAGCGGGCCGTCCAGTTCGAGCCCGACCGGCAAGCCTTCGGCCGTCATGCCGGCGGGTAGCGAGAGGCCGGGAATGCCGGCGTTGCTGGCTGGATCGGTGTTGCGCAGGAAGGCGTTCATTTCGTCGATGGGTGCGCTGCCGTTGATGGTTACCGCGGACGAGCAGGCCAGATTGTCGATTGGCACGGCGCTGAGGCGCGTGGTGGGGAACAGGAGCGCGTCGAGCCGGTTTGCCGCGAAGGTCTGCGCGTACAGTTGCTGAAGCTGCGGCCGCCACACGGTCAGGGCGGTCTGGTACTGGCTGGCGTAAGGGTCGGCAAGGATCACGTCGTAGATGCTGCGCACATCCGGGCTGGCAATGCGCGCGGCAACCTCCGCGATCGTCCGGACCGGCGCCTGGTTGGCGGCGAGCCACGCGGGCACGTCCTCATGAGCCTCGTGAATCGCGGTTGAGCCGACCTTGCTGGTCAGATCGAGCAGGCCGCTCATCTCCACCGGCACGAGCGCCACGCCGGCAGCCTGAAGCCGCGTCAGCGCATCGCGCACGACGTCTTCCAGGGCGTATTCCAGATCGTCCCAGAGCGGCGCGGGCAGACCCACGCGCAAGCCGTTCAGGCTCACCGCGGGCAAGGGCCCGGCGCCGGTCACGACGCCGTCCAGCAGCGCGAGATCCGCGACGCTGCGCGCCATCGGGCCGACGGTGTCGCGCGTGTGGCTGATGGGCACGACGGCGTCGGGATCGTGATAGCGCCGCTCCGCGCCGCCGTCGCCGACCGACGGACGCAAGCCCGCCGTGCCGGTCAAGGCAGCGGGAATGCGGATCGATCCGCCGGTGTCGGTACCCAGTCCGGCCGGCACGATGCGCGCGGCAATCGCGGCAGCGGTGCCACCCGACGAGCCGCCCGGAATCAGTCCCGGGTCGTACGGGTTGCGTACCGTTCCCGCGTGGGTGGCGAGGTTCGTGCTGGTAATGCCGAATGCCAGTTCGTGCATGTTGGCCTTGCCGAGCACGATCGCGCCGGCGTCGAGCAGGCGCTGCACGGTGGGGGCGTTATCGCGCGGTACGAAGTGTTCCAGTGCGGGGGTGGCCGCCGAGGTGAGCAGGCCGCGCGTGTTGATGTTGTCCTTGACGACAATCGGCAGGCCGGCGAGCGGCAAGGCTGCGCGCGCGTCTGGCGTCATCGCGTCGATCCGCTGGGCGTCGGCGAGGGCGCCTTCCATGTTGAGAGCCGTGAGGGCGTTGAGCGTGGACAGCGCCGCAGCGCGTGCGAGCAAGGTGGCGACGTAGTCCGTGGCTTTCAGCCGGCCGGTCTGGATCGCAACCACGGCTTCCGATGCCGTCAGGGCCAACTGTTCGTCGACGGTCCATGTCATGCGGGAGATCTCCTCGGGTGCCCAGTCAGGTCACGCGCCTCGCTGTGAGTGCGGCGCGCAGCGCGTAGCGTAACAGGCGCCACGCGCGCTCCCTATTCTGTCACAGCCTTTTAAAGCACGTTGCCGGCTCGCATACCGGCTGGGCTGGTCTGGAGATCGATCGCGCCCCGGCGGGCCGGGGCTTGCGGGGATGAACGGCAAGCGCCGTTATTGATGGCTGTCGACCCACATGCGTCCCCAGCGGAACGCGTAGGCGACGGCGTGCTCTTCGTCGAAGAAATAGTCGAGCGCGTCGAACGAGTGGGTCCGGCTCGAATCAGGCGCGGTTTTGCCGATGGTCAGGTTCGCGGCAAACAGCCCGTTAGGCAGCTGTTGTGCGGCCGGGGCGACCTGATAGCCCTTGTACTGGATAGGTTGTCGATTCATGGTGATAGCGATGAACGTGTCCGCATGCGTTGCGAAAGGAATCCGGCGCATACTGCCCGCCGGATAGCGGACGGGCAGGGACAAGCGTAGGCCGGGTGGCCTCGCGCGTGAACCAATCATTCGTCGCAAGCAAATTACGGTGGACCTTGAACGGTCTTCGCGGATTTGGCTGAAGCGGCCCCGGATGCGTTATCGCCACTATCCGGCGCGTCGCCTAGCCTGTCTGTTGCTTGGACCACGCAGCGCAACACTACGCCGCCGCGCGCCGCAGGGTGCGGCGCGCGGTGCTCCGATACTGAGCGTAGGGAGGGCTGCGCCTAGTTGGCGAGCGTCAGCACCTTGGAGGTGCGTGCTTCGGGCGTGGCGGGCAGATGCGCGGGCGTGAGGTGCGTGTTGAACGCGAACGCGAATTGTGCGGCCTGCTGGCCGACCGTGGCGAGCTGGCCGGCAACCTTTGGATCGGAACAGCTATCCACGGATTCGAAACGCGTCTCGAGCGTATTGATGCCGGCGCCAAACGGCGTGGGCCAGCCGCGCAAGGCGTGCACGATCGAGCGTAGCGAGGTCAGCACCGAACCGGCCGCTTGCCAGCCGTAGGCCGTGACGATGCAGCCGACCGCGCGGCCGTCGAGGTACGGACGCTCGTCTTCACGTAGTTCTTCCAGCGTGTCGAGCGCGTTCTTGACGAGACCGGAGACGCCGCCGTGATAGCCCGGCGTGGCGATAATCAATGCGTCCGCGTGGCGCACCGCTTCGATCAGTTCGAGTTGTGCCTCGGTGCGTTGCGGATCTTCCGGGGCGTAGTGGGGCAGGCTATGCAAAAAGGTGCCGCCGAACAGGCGGGTACGGGCACCGGCGGCTTCGGCGCCGCGCAGGGCGAAACCGAGGGCACGCTCGGTGGAGGACGCCGCACGCGTCGTGCCGCCAATGCCGATAACGAGCGGCCGGCGATGATGATCCAAACTGGTCAACGAAATGCTCCTTCGGTAGCGGCTGCCGGGGCGTGGCGCGGGGCTGCGCGCGAGTTTGCCCGGGCAAACTGGACTTCAACCGCCATATTAGTGACCGATAGTAGCAGCACGAAGCGACTTTTCGTTCTAACGATATACGCTGGCAGGGTTATCCACGCAGAGCCGGCGTGTAATGCACCTGACGCGGCGCTCGATAAGCAAAGCGAAAACCGTTGGTTGGAAAGTGGCAGGGGGCGCGGCTAAGATTGGCTCGTCTCCTCCATGACTACTCCTTGACATGGGACTAGGCCCCGTTATCGAAAGATAGTGGGGCCATTTTTTTTGCGTCAGTTCGATGTGGGATTAACGCGGGGCCGGCAAGGTCTCTTTTGCGTCAAGCGAGAACGGCATGGCGGCGGGATTCAAGCGGCTGTTGCGCCGGCTTATTCCGTTTCGATCAGTTTGGGCCATGGCGTGGGCCGGTCGCTTTGAGCAAAACGGGCGAGGCGCTTGTGCACTTCGCGCATGGTGTTGAGCGGGGTCTGCAGGAGCTGTTCGTCGTGCAGCGCCAGCAAGCGTTGCAGCGCGAGCGCCTCGTCGCTGTCGAGCGCCCAGGTGTCGTTGGCCTGGCCGCGCGCCGCGCTGCGTTCGAGCGCTTGCTCCGCATGGGCATAGAGCGCGGAATCGGCCGAGCCGAAGCCCGCTTCCTGCAGATACCAGGCAACGTACAGCACCTGAATCAGCTCGCTGAGCAGATGACCGTTTCCCGATCCGGTACGCAATGTTTCCAGCGCGAGATGACCGCGCAACGACTGTGCGCGAAATGATTGCAACGTGGGCGGTAACAGCATGGCTTTCGCCGCCGATTTTCCGGCGGAGATACGCCGGAGCGGACGCTTTCCTTTATTCATTTTGCTTAAAACTCGCAGGCTTGCTGGATTTCGAGTCGCGATTTTATATGTGTCTGAAGTCAGAACGATTTAATTTTTTAATTTTTAATGATTCGCCGGAAAATCATCGGAGGGTGCGCGGTACTCGGTGCGCTGGATTATCGGCTGGTTCAGGTGGCGAGTATTTTGGATCTGGCGGGCAGTATATGCGGCGGGTGGGTCGAATTTGCATGCGATATGCATGTTAGCTGGTATATGAAATACGCGATTTCGTGCCGCATAAATGTCAATTCGCAGACCGATACGCATTGTCGGCTACTTGTAAATAAGCGGCGGCGTTCGATCCGGATTATCTGCACCAGTCAGGCGGCGAGGACGTATGGCGTCCTCCGGAGGCAGGGGCAAACACTTGCCGCGTGCGACCGTCCTGCCTGCTTTCTCCGGCCTGCATGTAACAGAGGCGAATTTCTGCGCACGATTCGATGCGCTGTCACATCTATCTGATACATGGGAGGGGATAACCCGTGTAGGAGATTGATGTGAGCAACCGAGCCTCTGATTTGCGCCCCATGATTACAGCGAAACACCCGTTCGAGAATTGCTTCGTGGACCTCGGAAGTCACTCCGCCGACAAGGCGCTGATCGCGCTAACCGACGCGGTGCATGCCGAGCAGCGGGATATGAATGCTTACGACTGGATTACCCAGGCGTTGCCCGGCGCGACCCTCAAGCCTGCCCTGGCTTTCGGCACCGTCGGGGAGCTGTACCGCTCCTATACCCGGCCTGCCGAGTTTGGCCGCCTGAAAGAAGTCTGGCGCTCCTGAGGAGAGGTTGCTGAACAGAGACAGAGACGGATAACACGCCCGGCGTCGGCTTTGAAGTTGGCGCCGGCTGCAAACGCGGCCCGAGTTTCCGGCCGCGTTTGTTTTTTGGGGAGCGAGGCGTGAGCGCGGTCACCGCTGTCGGCGTGCCGGCGCTTTTAGCGGCTCGATTTCGAAAGGCGATCTCCCAGACCCAGATTGGTGGCGATCTGCCAGGCGTAGACACGGGAATACTGGACGCCGAACTTCGCTTCGATCAGCTCGCGTAGGCGTGCATTGGTCCACGCATCACTGGAAAAGCCGTGTTCGCGCGCCGAACCGCGCAAGGCGGCCGCGACCCATTCCAGCGCCGCAGCGTCGAGCGCCGAGGCGCGGCCTCCCACGCTCATCTTCTTCAGCGCGTCGAGTCCGCCGTTTTCCAGAACGGCCTTGTAGCGCTTAACCGTGGCCGTGGACAGATGCAGCGCTTCGGCCACTGCCTTGACAGTCGAGCCCGCCATCAACATGTGGCCCGCGTTCATGCGCCGTGTAACGGTCGGCAGCTCTTGGCTTCGGGAGGGCATGAGATCAAGCGTTCGTTAAGTTGTGGGGCAACCGGAGGGCATACCCTTCCAGCTTGCCATCGTTCCTCTGCGGGATCGGCGCAGATGTCCGGGCGACAAAAACCCGGTGAGGCTTGCGTGATTACCCTAGTAATAAATGATTTTCAATTGAATGTGTAGGAGCGCAGTGAAAAAATAATTGGGCTTGCGATTTAACCTATTTATCCTATGGCGTTGATTGGCACAGCGTCGCACGTGCGTTTATCGAGATAATCGGCCTGATCATTTCGTAATTCGCAATTTCCCCTGCTGGCGCTTGATGTTGCCTCAGACGTTTGCTAGCATTCCTTAACATCTTCAAGCGGTCTGATGATAGCTGGCGAACTCATATAACACATGGCTCGCCGTGTGCCTGCCACGTCTCTGGGAGGAGCGTCGTATGGCGATTCATTGCAGAATCCTTTATCTTGATGCGGAAATCATGTTGGGCCATTCTGTGCCGGAGTTTTAAGAATTTTCTGCCACGCAATAATCCGCTGATTGCTACTCCGAAATAGAGAAAGTGGGTTTTTCGAATTTCATGCAGAGAAGGCTGCGTGAGGACGGCTATTGCCTCCGCTCAGGGAAATACGAGGCAACGCAAGGCAGCCGTATCTGCAGTCGGTGCAACGTTTGAGTGATTTAGGAGAGCATAGTGAAACTATCTATTTCGCGTCATGGCAGCAACAGCGCTTTGCGGGTGAGGCGGCTCGTGCTCATGGGCTCTGCGCTGGCTGCAATGGCCGGCACCTCGGCCGTCATGGCTCAAGCCGCCGGTTCAGGCAGCGACGAGCCGGTGCAGGCACAGGAGCAAGGGCAGGCAGAGATGCAACCCCAGGCCGTGGATGCCCTGAACAAGCTCGGCAACTATCTGCGCAGCCTGAAGAGCTTTCGCATTCAGGCGGACAGCGTGACGGACGCTGTGCTGACCACGGGGCAGAACGTCGGTTTCCTGCATCGCACCGAGATGTCGGTGCAACGCCCGAACAAGCTCAGGGTGGTGATCACCGGTAGTCACGCGCCGAAAGGCTTGGTGTATGACGGTCAGAGTTTCGTGCTGTTCAACGACACGCTTCATTACTACAGCAGGGTGCCGGCGCCGCCCACCCTGCGTCAACTGGCTGCCGATGCTGACCAGAAGTACGGCGTGCAGCTTCCGCTGGTCGACCTGTTTTATTGGGGCGAGCAATCGGACGACGAGAAGGCGCTCACGAGCGCGCTCTTTATCGGGCTCGACAAGGTCGAGGGCAAGTGGTGCAACCATTACGCCTACCAGCAGCCGGGCCTCGACTGGGAACTGTGGATCCAGACCGGCCCGCGACCGCTGCCGTGCCGCTTCGTCGTCACGGATACGACGCAGCCGTCGCGGCCACAGCATGCGGTCAACTATCAGTGGACCCTGAACCCCACTTTCGACGCAGCAACCTTCGTCTTCCATCCCGGCCCCGGCGCGAGGCAGATACCGATGCGACCGCCCTTGGCCTCGGGTGACGACCAACAGGGAGGTGCGCAATGAAACCACTGACGCGAATGACCTGCATTGCGCTCGCCGTTGTGTTCTCGGCGACTTCGGTCACGACCTATGCTTTCGGGATTCGTGGCGCGGCACGTACCAGTATTCACGGTGGCGGTGGCGGAGGCGGTGGCTTCCAGGGCGGCGGAGGGGGCGGCTTTCATGGCGGCGCGCCTGGCGGGGCGCCGGGACTGGGTTCGTCCCATGGAGGCAGCAGCAATGGTGGCGGCTCCCATAACGGCGGCGGTGGCGGCGGTAGCAGCAACGGCGGTGGCTCCCACAACGGCGGTGGCGGTAGCAGCAATGGCGGTAGTTCCCACAACGGCGGCGGAGGCAGCAACAACAGCGGTAGCTCCCACAACAACGGCAGCAGCAGCGACCACAACGGAGGTGGTGGCTCCAGCAACGGCGGCGGCAGTTCCCACAACGGCGGCGGCAGCGACCACCACGACGATCATCACGATGATGACCATCACGACGATGACCACCACGATGACCACCATGACGACGACCATTATCACCACGATGACTGGTACGTCGATCCGGTCGCGGTCGGAGTGGCAGTGGGTGTGACCACCGCGGTGGTGGTGGGAACGGTTGTCGCGAGTCTGCCGCCGAGCTGCACGAGCGTGATGGTGGGCGGCGTGGTGTACCAGCAATGTGGCGCGACGTGGTACCAGCCTCAATATGTCGGCCCGACGGTGCAATACGTGGTGGTCACCGCACCCAGGTAAGCGCAGACAGCCGGATCGTACCTGCTTCACCGCTAATGACCTGGACTGGATATGGAAGTCGAACTCGAGGCACGGATCGCGCAACTGTTGTTGCGTGCGGCGCGGCGCAGAAAACTCGTTCCGTACGGCGCGTTCCACGCGCTCTTTCCACCTGACCTGCCACTGGGCCGGCGCTATGTCGCGCTTGAACACGCCGCCTCGGGAATCTGCGAACCGCAACTGGCAGACTATGCGGCGCTTCTGAGTACCGATTCCGGCCTGCCGGGCCCTGACTTCTATGCGCGCTTCAAGCGCCTGCACGCCGAGCGCTATTACGCGGTACTAGGTGCGGATCGCAACCGCAAGCTCAGGCTGGTGGAGAAGCAGACGTTTGCACACCAGGTTCGGCAGCAGGTGTATCGGCATGCTCGAGCCTCGGCCGCTGCGGCGAGCACAGCAGAACCTTCCGCAGACGCGGCGGCTACCGGGTTGCCCGAGCCGGCGAGAGGCGCCGCTGAGCGTCCTCAGCCGGGTCGGGTTCTTAACGCGGTGCTGGGGGCCGTCGTGGTCGCAAGCGGTCTGCTGGCCGCTCCGGCGGCCGACGCACAAGAGTTCTCGCTATTCGGCGGCGGCTCGCGTGCGGGCAGCACCAATACTTATACGTGGGCCTTCAACTATCAGGAAGGCCTGGGCCAATACTTTGCCGGCAGCTTTACGTGGCTTAACGAAGGGCATATTCCCGATCATCATCGTGATGGTCAGCTGATTCAGCTATGGGGAAGAATTCCTGTCGGCAGTCCGAAGTTTGTTCTGCAGGCGGGCCTGGGCCCATACCGCTACTTCGACACCACTACCTCCGAGCAGGGCGGAAGCTATTCCGACACGCACGGCTGGGGTGTGGTCTACAGCGTGCGCGCCGCGTACTATGCATCCAGCCGCTGGGTGACCCAATTGCAGCTCAATCGCGTCCACGTGCAGCGCGGACCGGATGCGACCAGT
Source organism: Burkholderia sp. 4M9327F10 (assembly GCF_005503145.1). Lineage (GTDB taxonomy): Bacteria > Pseudomonadota > Gammaproteobacteria > Burkholderiales > Burkholderiaceae > Paraburkholderia. The sequence continues at coordinate 76,787 of NZ_SCNV01000003.1, forward strand.
GTGATGTTCGGCGTCGGATATCAACTGGACGCACCGGATACCCCAGGCCCACGTGACTGGGCGGCCAGCAGCACGACCAATGTGACCAACAACGAAGTAGCGGTGTATCTGGGCAAGACGATCGTCAACTCGACGAGCTCGCCCTCGGCGCTGGGCGGCGCCGTCGAATACCGGCGCGGCCTTGCTAAATATCTCGACGTGACGGTGGGCTATCTGCACGAGGGCAGCAGCAAGCTGGCGCGCCGCGACGGCATTACCAGCCAGCTATGGGCGACCCGTGCGTTCCTGAACGACAAGGTGACGCTCGGCGTGGGCGCCGGCGCCTATTACGCGATCAATGAGAATGAGAACAGCGAATCGCCGGGGCCGGGAGCAGGCAAATTCTCAGGCCTTGTGACGATCGCCGGGTCTTATCGTTTTACCCGTCATTGGGATGCGCGGCTTGAATGGAATCGCGTGGTGACCCGTTATGACCGCGATACCGATGTGATTTTTGCCGGTGTGGGTTATCGATTCTGAGTGGGACTTCCCGCAACCGTCGAAGGCGCATTGACGAAGGAGGCAGCCGATGAGCAGATCAGGTTCACGCGTCATTACGCTGTGTCTTGCTATAGGCTGCGCTTGCGCGGCCAGCGCTTATGCCGATGACGACGCATTGACCGAGCGGATTCAGTCGGACGCCCGCGCAGCCCACCTTGGACACGATCTGTGCGGCTACACCCCTGAGCAAGTCGCGCGTTACAAGGCGAATCTGAAACGATCGCTTGCCAATCCGGCCAACTTCGACGCGGACTGGGACTACGGATGGAAACAGGCGCAGTCTGTCCTGCTTCAATATCAATCATTGAAGGCAGGTGATCCACAGGACTACGAATCTCGTGTTCGCCTCGTTTGCGCGAGGTTGCGCAATGCGGGCAAGCGGCTGCAAACGCCTGCGGGGAAGAGCGGAGCACCGGGCGGGGGCCCCGTCAGCGAACCCGCAGCAAGCCCGTAGTAACCCGGTAACGGCCGCACCGCTTGCGCCGCTGGGCCGTCGTCGAGGGACGGGCGCGACCTTTGCTACTTGCGCCGGCGGTAAGCCGATGGCGTCAGCCCAAAGGCCTTCAGAAACGCCGTGGCAAAGTGACTGGGACTCGAGAAGCCGGTCAGGGTGGCGATCTCAGTGACGCTGGCTTCCGAGACCTTGAGCAGTTGCATCGCCTTGGCAAGCCGCATCTTCAGCACATACTGCCACGGTGTGGTCCCAAAGCTGACCCGAAAGCCCTTGATCAGGCTCGCAACCGACATATCGACGAGGCTGGCGAGCTCTTCGACAGTCAGCGGATCGTGCATGGCGCCGACAATCCGCGCGGTCAGTATCTGCGTCTCGCGCTCCGAGAAGCGCCGCGGACCTTCGGGATTCGCTTTTTGCGGACCACGAGCGCCGCGCAGATAAGTATCTTCGATATGAAACCGCAGCACCTGCAAGAGCGAATCGCTGGCCATCCTCGCGAGATCGTCATCCCGCATCGCGAGTTCGGAGAGCTTCGCCGCTGCGTGATAGAGGAACGCGTCGCGGTGTCCTACCCGCGCGGTCAAGTCGCCTATTCCCGTTACGCCTGCGGGCAAACTGAATTCGGCAAACCGCACTTCGTCGCCATGCGCGAGCGCGGCATATCGACAGCCGGCGGGGATGGCCCAGATATCGCCCACTCGCGGCAGCGCGTTGCTCGACGGCGCCGTCGAGAAAGTCGATTCCATACGGCGCAGTTGACCGGCCAGGTGGACCACCAGCGTATGGTGCGATTCTTCGAAGCACCAGTCGGTTGGCGATTCGATATTTTCGGTGCAGAGCGCCGCGCTCATGCCATCGGTGGAGAACTGCCGCCGCCTGATGACGACTCTTTCGGAGACGGGGCGGGTGCCGTCCCAGACATCGAACCTGTCCATAGCCTCGTTCCATTCCCACACTGAGACTTCAATGCTGCTTGCTTAAGGTTAGCATCGCCTTCGGCGCGGCTGGTAGCAACGTTAAATGGCCGTTTGACGTTGCGTCTGTGCAGGCGCCGCTTCATCCGGTAAAGCAGCGCCTCGGGCCTGAAAAATCCCTCCGCATCAGGCAGGAAAGTCGGTCGATGCCGAGAGCGTCTTCCAGCTTTCAGTTTCCTGTGCGACATAGGTATTCTTTTCGGCGATGGCCTTCAACGTGTCGGTGCCAAGCGGCAAGCGCAGCGGCGGGGTTGGCGCGTCGACCAGTTCGAGCATGGCGGCCGCAAGCCTGGCAGGGTCGCCGGGCTGGTTGTGATTCAGGGTGCCGGCGATGCGGCGCACGTTGCCCGAGGTCGAGTCGTAGTCGGCGATCACCTCGCCGGCAACGGCGAGCGATGACGCGTCGAGAAAGTCAGTCCGGAAGTAACCCGGCTCGACGACGGTTGCATGAATGCCGAGCGGCTTCAATTCAGCGTGCAACGCTTCCGTCAGGCCTTCGACAGCAAACTTGGTCGAACAATAGGCGCCGAATCCCGCAGCCGACCGATATCCGCCGATCGACGACATATTGATGACATGTCCCGAGCGCTGCGCGCGCATTGCCGGCAGCACTGCGCGCGTGACGGTCAGCAGGCCGAACACGTTGGTGTCGTACATGCGGCGCACGTCCGCATCGCTGGATTCCTCGATGGCGCCAAGCAGGCCAAAGCCCGCGTTATTGACCAGAACGTCGATACGGCCGAATTTTTCGAGCGCCGCCTGAACGGCGGCTTTTGCCTGCGCTTCGTCTGTGACGTCCAGCGCGACCGGCAGCAGTGCCGGCGAGTCGCCGAGGCGCTCGGCTATCGCCGCAACGTTGCGGCCGGCAGCAACGACTGCGTTGCCTTCGGCAAGCGCCGCCTGGGCGATCAGGGCTCCGAGGCCGCGCGATGCGCCGGTGATGAACCAGACACGCTTGAAGCTGTTGTTCGGATGCTGAGCCATGATGTTTCTCCTACGTATGGGGTGGGTGTGAGCAAATCATAGGAGCCTGGATTGGCATGAACTAGCCGTATATTGCTAGACTGATAATCAAGAAAAATTTGCTAATTGGGAGTGGCGGCCGTGAATGAAGTGCGCGCGATCACCATATTTGTCCGGGCTGCGACGCTCGGCAGCCTGCGCAAGGCAGCGGTGGACCAGGGGATTTCGCCGCAGGCCGCGAGCCATGCGGTGATGCAACTGGAAAAGGAACTGGGTGTGCGGCTGTTTCATCGGACCACCCGCAAGCTCAGCTTGACCGAGGAGGGGCAGGGGCTGCTGGACAGCGTGAAGCCTGCCTTGGCCGTGCTGTCGTCGGCACTCGACGATGCGCGCCGCTCGAAGGCGGAGATTGCGGGACCGCTACGGGTGAGTGCGCCGAGGGCGGTCGGTCGCACGGTGCTGAGTCCGTATTTTCTGGAGTTCGCCAGATTGCATCCGAACGTGCGGCTCGATGTGCAGTTCGACGACCACTTCACCGACCTCATCAGCGATCGCGCCGATGTGGGCTTTCGTGGCGGCTCGCCGCCCTCGGGCGGCACCATCGCGCGCCGGCTCCTGCCGATCCAGTTGATTGTCTGTGCAGCGCCCGCCTATATTGAGCGCCACGGCGCGCCGCAGACCATCGACGATCTCGACGGGCACCGCTGCACGGGCTATCGGCGCGCCAACACGGGCAAGCAGGCTCCCTGGGAATTTCTGATCGGAGATGAGATCGTCTATCGCGACATTGCCACGAGCCTATGCGTCAACGACACGGAGGCCGAGACCGAGGCCGTGCTCGCCGGACTCGGCGTGGGCCAGCTCGGCAGCTTCTCGGCCACTGCGCTCATCAGAAACGGCCAGCTTGTTCCCTTACTGGTGCAGCACGTGACGCAGCGCGAAGCGGTTTATGTCTACTACCGGCACCGGACCGAGCAACCGCTGCGGGTGAGGACGTTTATCGACTTTATGGTCGAGCGGGTCGCCGGGAACAGGAACTTCTATTTCGAGCCGGAGGAGCTTCGTGCCGCCCGTTGAGCCGGATGCGCGTATGCCCCTCGTTGCGGCGGCGCGCTCAGTGTGCCGATGCGGAATCGACGAACGCGGAGAGATCGTGATTGAAGCGATCCGGTTCTTCGATAAACGGGGCATGGCCTGAGTTCGCGTACAGCTTGCTTTGTATGTGCGGATTCAGTTCCTTCGCGCGAGCAATCGCGGGTTGGGCTTTCACCAGCGCGTCGCCTGCGCCATAGATCAGCAAGATGGGCGCGTGAGTCTTGCTCAAGCCCTCGGACGCGGCGACGCTCATCGACTGAACTGCGCTTTGCATGTCCCACGACGCCATTGCCGCGTTCGCGAGCAGACGCTCGAAGGTGGGCTTGTCCGGCTGCGCGTGGAAACACAGGCCGAGAAATGTGCGCTCGCCATCGAGGTGTGTTTTCAGATCAGGCGAAATCATGTCGCGATACACCGCCGGGTGAGCCACGATCTGATCCGCCTTCAGTTCGATCACGCCGTCCACATAGAGCGCACCGGCAATCTGGCCATCGCCATACGCCGCCAGGTAGTTCGATATGACGGCGCCGCCCAGCGACCAGCCCACGAGCACAGGGCGGCGCGCATGTGACGACTGGATAACGGTTGCCAGATCGTCGGCCCAATGTTGCCCGTCGCGGTACGCGGCGGCGTCCGTTGGCTTGCCGGACAGGCCGTGGCCGCGAAGGTCGTAGGTAATGAGGCGGTAGCGCTGAAGCTCGGGGCTTTTCAATTGAGGGTCCCAGTCCAGATGGCTGCCGAGCAGTCCATGAATGAAAACGACCGCGGGTCCATCCGGGTTTCCCGATTCCTGCACGGCCAGCGTGACGCCGTCCGGCGTGGTGACGTTATAGCTTTGGGTCTCTGCGACGGCGGCTGACGACGCTAAAAGCATGGCGCCCGTTGCGACGAGGGCGTAGAGCGCGTGACGAAAGGTGCTGCGGGACATGAGCAAGGTTCCAGGAGGGTTGAGACACCCCAGTGTCAACCCTCACACTGATGTGAGGGTCAAGCGAAAAGTGCTATGCTTTTTCCATGACCCAGTCCATCGAGCAAAACCTGCTGACCCTGCTTACCATTGGCGAGCTCGCGCGCGAGACCGGCGCCAGCGTGCGTTCGATCCGTCACTACGATGAACACGGTTTGCTCACGTCCGTGCGCACCAGCAATGGTTACCGGGCATTCCCGATTGCGGCTGTCACGCAGGTCAGGCAGATTCAGCGCATGATCGCGACAGGTTTCAGCCTGGCGGATATCCGTTCCTTTCCGGACTGCATGCGCATGATAGAAGGTGCGAATGCCTGCACCGAAACAACCGATGCGCAACGCAAACGCCTCGCTTCCATCGAGCGGCAGATTGCGGACCTCGAACGCCGTCGCGCACGTCTCTTGAAGACGCTGGCCGAAGGAACGGTTCCGCCTTTGGACTAGCATTGAACGCGGCGGATCGAAGCAGGCGAATTCGATCCGCGCGTCTCTATATCTCAAGCTTTTCCCATCTTTGCCGCTGGACGTTGCAGCCGCGGGTCACGCATGACCCTGGTTATACCCCTCCAGGCTGAGCAGCAGACCCTTCAGGGCGTCTTTGAAACTATGGCCGGCCTTCATCAGGTCTGCCAGGCTTTTCACGCACTCGGCCCGTTTGGCGCCCGGCGGGTGGTCGCCGGACCAGCCTGCAGTGAAAATCCCGGTAGCAACACCGTTGTTGACGACGTCGCCAATGTCATCCCAGCTCACACCGGCTTGCCTCAGAAGATAAGCGGCGCCCAGGTCCGCGATAATTTCCGTGCGCGGTCCGTCCAGGGGATTGTTGTCGTCATATCCCAGATCCGCCGCCAGCTTGCCGCTGAAGGCATGGCCCAATTCGTGGGCGAGGGCGAATTTGATGGAATTGTCGTCGAGCTTGAGCAAACGGTCATTCACATCGATCAGCACGTTGCCGTGGTCGTCGGTGCCAAGCGTAGAGTCGGGAAAGGCGTTGCCGAGTTCGCCATTATCTATCCTGACGCTCCCGATTACCGGACAGCCGCCAAGTGCCGTAAATGCGCCGCCGTTGTAAAAATCCCGTTTGATGATGGCAACCAGGTTGCCGGCAATGACAGAAGCTTGCGTTATATCCATGATCTATATCTTCCTGCTTGGTTGGATCGTCGAAATGGGAAACCTTCTCCCTCTTGTCTAAAGCGCCTTCCGGGTGCGAGACATCCGGGAGGAACGGGTACCCGCGGCACGCGGGCGGGTGCCGGCAGCATCCACGCAGACGAAGAAATGCCGCGCGTGAAGGCGAAGATCACGTTCGCACGTCCGTCGTTGTTCGCTGCCGTGGAGACAAGCGTAGGCGTGGGCGCTACGCGAAACCATGTGCTGATCGGCACAGCCGCCGTCACAGGACGGAGTTCCCCGGCTGAGCTGCGCTTCATGAGCCGGGTCCATAGCTAAAACTTGTTGTTGAACGGGCGATGCCCCACCTCCAATCCACTACACGCGGCCTATACTTTCAAAGCTATTTCGTTTGCGATGAGGAGGCGCAAGCGTGCCCTATGTGCTCCGCGCGGCATCCCGTGGGGTGATTTACGCGGGACTGTGGTTGCTTTTGTATGAGGAGATCGGCGCGACGCGCCAATACATCGACCGGCCCGGCCGTTTGAAGCGCGGCGATCACCTGACGACGTCCATCTGCTAACAACGAATTTGCGTTGACCCTAGCTGTGCATCTCGCCATAACGGCGCTTTTTCCGAACATTGCCTGCACGGGTTCATCGATTGCGACGAGTGTTGTCGTCCCCCTGGAAGAAGGCGAAGCCTTCAGGATTTGCACATTCCCCTAACGATTGCCTCAAGTGTCGTCCGAGTCCCAGGAGGTGTTTCATGACCAGCTTATCCAGCAATGCAATCGAAGAACTGAGAGCTTCGACCAGAGGGCAAGTGCTGCTGCCTGCCGATCCCGGTTTCGACGAAGCGCGTTCCATATGGAATGCGATGATCGACCGTCGCCCGGCAGTGATCGTGCGCTGCGCGGGCGTTGCCGATGTCCGCCGCGCGGTGGCCTTCGCGCGCGATAACGACCTGCTGCTGGCTGTGCGCGGCGGCGCGCATAACATCGCGGGGAGCGCCGTCTGTGACGACGGGCTGATGATCGACCTGTCGCCGATGAAATCGGTCCGGGTCGATCCGGTTGCGCGCCGCGCCTATGTCGAACCAGGCGCCACGCTGGCCGATTTCGACCATGAAGCACAGGCTTTCGGGCTCGCGACACCGCTCGGCATCAATTCGACGACCGGCGTAGCGGGGCTGACGCTCGGCGGGGGCTTCGGTTGGCTCAGCCGCAAATACGGAATGACGGTCGACAATCTCGTCTCGGCAGATGTTGTCACGGCGAACGGTGAACTGGTTCATGCCGCTGCTGATGCGCACGAGGACCTGTTCTGGGCGATTCGCGGCGGCGGTGGCAATTTCGGCGTCGTCACGATGTTTGAATTCAGTTTGCACCCGGTGGGGCCGGAGGTGTTCGGCGGGCTCGTGGTATTGCCGCTGGAACAGGCAAAAGAGGCGCTCAGGAAATATCGCGCCGCAGTCGACGCCATGCCGGACGAGCTCTCCGTATGGGCTGTGCTGCGCTTCGCGCCGCCGCTGCCGTTTCTGCCGCAGGAGGTTCACGGAAAGCCGATCATCGCTTTCGCGAGCTGCTACACCGGCGCAGTTGCCGACGGACCGGGCGCAGTCGACGTGGTGCGCGGTTTCGGTACCCCGTACGGCGAACATCTGGGCCCAATGCCGTATGCGATGTGGCAACGCGCGTTCGATCCGCTGCTGACGCCCGGCGCGCGCAATTACTGGAAATCGCACAATCTTGCGGAGCTGCCGGATGGGCTGCTGGACGTGCTGATTGACGCCATTGGCAAGTTGCCCTCGCCGCAATGCGAAATCTTCTTCGGTCAGGTTGGCGGGCAAATGGCTCGTGTTCCGGTCGAGGCCACTGCCTATCCGAGCCGCGGCGCGAAGTATGTCATGAATGTGCACGGACGCTGGAGCGACGCGAGCGAAGACGAGCGCTGCATCGGCTGGGCGCGCGCGTTCTTCGAGGCGGTTACGCCTTTTGCACTGGGCAGCGTGTACGTCAACTTCCTGACGGAGGACGAGAGCGAGCGCATCAGTGCGGCCTATGGCCCGAACTATGATCGTCTTGTCGCTGTGAAGACCCGGTATGATCCGCACAACCTGTTCCGTCACAACCAGAACATCAAGCCTTCTGCGGTGTAACAAGCATCCGCTGCGCACCCGTCGTCGAGATATTCAATCGGCAGTTCGGGTGCGCATGCGGCCCGTGAGGCAGAACGGACGGCAACGAGTGAGGCAATTGCTACCCGGGATAGGACAAGATCGCAGATAGCGCCCGAGTCTGGAGGTTGTGTAATGTCACCCACACGCGAATACTGGTTTCCGGCAAAACGCTATGGTTGGGGCTGGGGATTTCCTGTGAGCTGGCAGGGATGGATGGCGCTCATCGTATACTTTCTGCTGCTTGGTGTAGTCGTGGTACTTTTTCAACCCGCTCGCCATCCGTTCGCTTTCGGCCTGCTCGTGACGGTGCTGAGTCTCGCCCTTGTGGCCGTGTGCTGGCTCAAGGGCGAGCCGCCTCGCTGGCGATGGGGTAAAGACTAACGGAACGCGGACCCATACACATTGCGCATTGCACACTGCACATATGACCTTGCCAACCCCGACGCTGCACACGGCTCGCCTGCTATTGCGCCCCTTCGCGCAAGCCGATACGGATACCATCTTCGCCCTGCACAGCAGCCCCCGCGTGTTGCGCTACTGGGACTCGCCGCCCTGGAAGCAGCGCGCGCAAGCAGAGCGCTTTATCGCGGTTTGCGGCCAGATTGAGCAGGAAGGCAGCGGTGCGCGGCTGGCCATCGAGCGCGCCGCCGATGGTGCGTTCATCGGCTGGTGCTGTCTGGTCAAATGGGACCCGGTCTATCGCAGCGCGAAGATGGGCTACTGCCTCGATGACACGGCATGGGGCCAAGGCTTTGCCACCGAAGCCGCAGGCGCCTTGCTGCAATGGGCCTTCAACACGCTGGACCTGAACCGTGTGCAGTCCGAGACCGACACACGCAACACGGCGTCGAGCCGCGTGCTCGAGAAACTCCGGTTTGTACGCGAAGGCACGCTGCGAGAAGACTGCATTGTGGATGGAGAGGTATCGGACTCTTGGGTGTATGGGCTTCTCAGGCGGGAATGGACGCAGTGATCTGGCTGAGCGCTTTTTCGCCCAACGTGGGCTCGAATAACCGGCCCCTGGTGAATACGTACCGCCGGCCTGGGCCGGGGCGACCGCTCAAGGTTTTACGTTTTGCAGGGCAACACTGGCATAGCCGCTATTGATACGCATCAGCAGTTCCTGAAACAACCTGAGTTCGTCGCGCGATATGCCTGCGAGTGCCTTGCGGTGCTGTATATCACACGTCTTCATTGCCGCCTCGATTGTTTCCTTACCCTTTGGCGTGAGCGTGGCCAGCAAACGCCGCCGGTCTTCCTGATCGCCAACTGAGCGAACCAGTCCGTCCTGTTCCAGCGAGAACATCATCGCAGAGACGCTCGCGCGTTTGACCTGCAGTGCCGCGATGATCTCCTGATGGGGCACGAGGCGTTCGCCCGCTCCCCACAGCAACGCGAGTGCCTGAAATCTTGCGGGCGACCCCGCCCATTCTTCAAGCCACTCGTTCATCACATTGGTCATCTGCTGCGTGGCGGCTTTCAACGTGAACACGGTTTGCAACCGCTGGACGGACGCTTCCTGAAACCGGCGAAGCCATGCGTCGCGCAACTCGGGGGGCGGGAAAACCATTTCTTCCGAGGAATCGGTCTTGTCCATAGTCTCTTCCTTTCATGCTAACTATCTGTTTCTAGACGATATGGTACCAGACAAAACTTACGACACGATATGCTTATACCATACAGTCTAATAACATATTGTCTAGTTCTTGACTTGTATGTCAACGAACAATAATATCCGCTCCGAGTAGGGATGCAGGGCTTGCGGTGGGCGCGAGCCGGTCCTTCGAAACAGGAGCTTTCCCCATGAGTGACGTAGAGACGCAGGAAGACGTTCAGGCGCAAACCAGGCGCGCGCCGCGTCCCCGCAAGCACAAGATTCTGGTCGCGGCGATTGCCGGTGCCGCTCTGGCCGCCGCTGGTATCGCGTACTCCCTGACGAGTGGCAAGGACGTGTCCACTGACGATGCCTACACGGACGGACGGGCGATCACGGTCGCTCCTCACGTCGCCGGTTATGTCGAGACGCTCGACGTGACCGACAACCAGTTCGTGCATGCAGGACAACTCCTCGTCAGGGTGCAATGCACCGACTACATGGCGGCGCGCGCACATGCGCAAGGCAGTCTGGAATCGACGGAAGGGCAGCTTGCCTCGGCGCAATCACAACTGCAGATCGCGAGGATTACGTATCCCGCCAAGCTGGCGGAAGCGCAGGCAACGCTCGCTACGCAGCGCGCCAACCTCTTCAAGACGCAGTCGGAGTTCGATCGTCAGCACGAAATCCCGGCCGAGGCCACGACCTCACATAACGTCGACTATGCGACCGCTGACCGCAACGCCGCGGAATCGCAAGTGCAGGAAGCTCAGGCACAGCAGCGCCAGGCCGAGCCGGTCGACCTGCATATTGCCGACGCCGCGGCCCGGGTCCAGCAGCTCCAGGGTGATGTGAAGACCGGGCAGGCCGACCTCGATCAGGCGAACCTCAACGTCGGCTGGTGCGACATCCGCGCCCCGCAGGACGGCTGGGTCACCAAACGGCAGGTGGAGAAAGGGGACTACGTTCAGGTGGGGCAGCAACTGTTCTCCATTGTCAGTCCCGAAGTCTGGGTCACGGCGAACTTCAAGGAGAACGAACTCACGCATATGCGCGCGGGGCAGAGTGTGTCGATCGCCGTCGATGCCTATCCGGATCTGAAGCTCAAAGGACATGTGGATAGCATCCAGCTCGGTTCGGGCGGCAGGTTCACTGCATTCCCGGCCGAGAACGCCACCGGCAACTTCGTCAAGATCGTGCAGCGGGTGCCGGTGAAGATCGTAATCGACTCGGGCATGAATCCGAACCGGCCGCTGCCTCTCAATCTATCGGTCGAGCCGTCGGTGGAGTTGCGATGAACGCGGCTATCCAGACCCAGACCCCGACGTGGAAGCCGCGCGCCAATCCCTGGCTGATTGCGGTGGTGGTGACGCTCGCGGCTTTTATGGAAATCCTCGATACGACCATCGTCAACGTCGCCTTGCCGCATATCGCGGGGAGTCTTTCGATCAGTTCCGACGACGCCACCTGGGCGCTTACCTCGTACCTGGTGGCCAACGGCATCGTGCTGACCATCTCGGGATGGCTCGGAAGCGTGTTCGGCAGAAAGCGCTATTTCCTCATCTGCATCGCGATGTTCACGGTCTGCTCGCTACTGTGCGGCGTCGCGCACAGCCTGCCGCAACTGATCGTGTTCCGGTTGCTGCAGGGCTTTTTCGGGGGAGGCTTGCAACCGAACCAGCAGGCGATCTTGCTCGACTCGTTCGAGCCCGAAAAGCGCGCCGCGGCCTTTGCGATCACCGCGATTGCAACCATCGTGGCGCCCGTGCTTGGCCCGGTGCTCGGCGGCTATATTACCGATCACGCCTCCTGGCGCTAGATCTTCTTCATCAACATCCCGGTAGGCGCATTCGCCTGCTTTGCCGTGGCCGCGCTCGTGGAGGATCCACCGTGGGCGGTCCGCAAGAAGCAATCGGTCGATTACGTCGGGTTGTCTTTGATCACAATCGGCCTGGGGTGCCTGCAGGTCATGATGGATCGTGGCGAAGACGAGGGATGGTTTGGGTCGTCGCTCATCGTTCACCTGGCCATCCTTGCGGCTTTCGGACTCGTATGCGCCGTCATCTGGCTGTGGCGCGCAAAGAAACCGGTTGTCGATCTGCGCGTGTTCAAGGATCGCAATTTCGCGGTCAGCTCGATCCTGATCGTCGGCATGAGCGTCATTTTGTATGGCACGTCGGTTCTGATGCCACAGTTCGCCCAGCAGACGATCGGATACACGGCGACATGGGCCGGACTTGTGCTCGCGCCCGGTGGCGTGGTGATTATCCTGCTCATTCCGCCGGTCGGCCGCCTGCTGAAAGTCGTGCAACTGCGTTATGTGATCGCAGCGGGTTTCGGCGTCATGATGCTCGCGCTTTGCTATAGCTACACGCTGACGCCTTCCATTGATTTCCGCACGCTGGCGATCATGCGTTGCCTGCAGAGCGCTGCATTAGGATTCCTGTTCGTCCCGATCAGCATCATGTCCTACTACAGCATGCCAAAGGAATTGAGCGCCGACGCCGCGGCCCTGTTCGTGATGCTGCGCAACGTGTTCGGCTCGATTGGCATCTCGGCCTGCACCGCGCTCGTCACGGAACGCACGCAAGCTCGCCAGGCGCATCTGTCGACGTGGCTCACGCCGTTCAACAAGCCCTTCAATGAACTCGTTGCCCAGAACGAGGCCGCGCTGCGCTCGCTGGGTTGGGCTGCCAGCACTTTGCATGACCAGGCGGTTTCGCTTGTGTTCAATACGCTCAAGCTTCAGTCCGCCGTATTGGCGTACACCGACGTGTTCATCTATGGCGCTGTCCTGGCTGCCGCAATGATCCCGCTGGCAATGCTGCTGTCGCCCGTCAAGGATAGCGGCAACCAGTCCGCGCCGATGCATTGATTGCATGTTCCATTTTCGAGAATCGACATCATGAATATCCGTAAATTTCAAATTGCCGCAGCAGTCACGCTGCTCGCCGGATGTACCGTCGGCCCGAACTTCGTGCAGCCTGATGCGTCGGTGCCGAAGACCTGGTGCACGTCGGCATGCGATGCAGCCCGTTCGGAACCGAGTCACGTGAGCGCGCAACCGGTGAATCCGGCATGGTGGACTACGTTCAACGATCCTGAACTGGCGAAGCTCGAGGATGCTGTCGCCAACTCCAACCTTGATCTCAAGGTCGCTTCGCTGCGCCTTGCAGAAAGTCGCGCGACACGCACGGTCACGGCGGCAGGCCAGTATCCTTCCGTCGAAGCCAATGCCGACGCCAAGCGCGAGCAGGCGAGTGCCAATGGCCTGCTGAGCGCATTGGCTCCCGGTCAGAGCAACGGCATCCCTCCCATCAACGTCTACCAGGCGGGCTTTGACGCGTCTTGGGAACTGGACCTCTGGGGCCAGGTGCGCCGCCAGGTCGAAGCGGCCGATGCATCGGTGGAGATGCAGGCCGACGAGCGCCGCGGCCTGTTGTTGTCCACGATGGCCGAAGTGGCGCGTGACTATATTCAGTTGCGCGGCATTCAATCCGACTATGCCATTACACTCGAAAATCTGAACACGGCCAAGGACATCGAACGGGTCACGCGCGAGCAGAAAGCGCACGGGCTCGCGACCGGCCTGGACGTTGCGCAGGCGGCGTCCCAGGTGTCGAGCGAGGCTGCGCTGCTGCCACAATTGCAGCAACAGGAGGATGAGACCATCAATCGTCTGAGTTTCCTGCTAGGCGAGGTACCCGGTGCGTTGGGCACCGAACTAAAGACCAGCCAGCCGGTGCCGCCGACGCCACCGGTCGTGCCGATTGGCATTCCATCCGAACTGGCGCGACGGCGGCCGGACATTCGCGAGGCTGAGGCAAGCCTGCACCAGGCAACGGCGGAGATCGGTGTGGCAAAGGCAGCCTTCTACCCGACCATCACGCTTTCCGGCAGTGCGAACGTGCAGGCATTGGAATTCAGTCAACTGGGTGACTGGGCGTCCCATCAGTTTTCGATTGGTCCGTCCATCAGTTGGCCGATCTTCGAAGGAGGACGCTTGAAGGGTACGCTTAACCTGCGGACGTTGCAGCAGCAGGAAGCCGCTGTCAAATACCAGAGCGTGGTGCTTTCGGCCTGGCACGAGATCGACAATTCTCTGACGCAGTATTCGTCGCAACAGCTACGGCGTGATGAACTGCAAGCGGCCGTGAGTGAAGATCAAAACGCACTCCGACTGGCCCGGGCACAATACACTAGCGGCACCGGATCATACCTGCAGGTGCTCGATGCGCAGCGGACGTTGCTTTCGGGGCAAAGGGACTTGAACGACAACGTCACCGGCATTTCCACGACGCTCGTCTCCCTTTACAAGGCACTGGGCGGTGGTTGGGAGTCCACCTATCCGGCTTCGCCAAACCAGCGCGACGCCGCCTGAGCGGCTTCCTCATGGTTGGAAGCAGCATCGCCAGCCCAGGCGACGAAGCCATCCGGGCGCACCAGCACTGCGCTTAATCCGAGCCGGTCTTTGGCGTCACTTGCGACATACGTGATCCGGCCACTCCAGCGCCGTGCGAGCGCTTCAAGCGAGGGACGAGCGTCAAAGTCGAGAATCAAGCCTTTGCCGTTGCCGATGAGCTCACCGAGCTTCGTCCCGTCGAGCAGCTCGAAGTCGGGAGCGCTGCGGCCCACCAACGGGTGGCCGCTACCAGAATCGTAGTGCAGCGAAACACCCCACAGGCGTTCGGCGAAGTATGTCGCGCCGTCGCGCGTGTCGATGAGATCACGGATGATGGCTTCGAGTGCGCGGGAATGCGGGCTCGGCCGCATGAGGGCAACCTGGGCGCGCGACCAGTCAAGAATCTGTGCTCCCACCGGATGCCGTTCGCTCCGGTAACTGTCGAGCAGACCGGCCGGCGCGTCGCCACGGATGGTGGCAGCGAGCTTCCATCCAAGGTTCATCGCATCGCCAAGCCCGAGGTTGAGCCCCTGGCCACCCAAAGGAGAATGGATGTGCGCGGCGTCGCCCGCGAGCAGCACGCGTTCTTTGCGGTATGCCGTCGCCTGGTAGGCGCGATCCGTCCAGGTGGTGGCCAGCAGCAGGGCCGTCAAGGTGACGTCGGTGCCGGAGATGCGGCGCAACACTGCCTGCACGTGCTCAAGTGTGATCGGCTGGGTACGGTGGAAAGCGCCCTTGTCGAACTCGACCATGGCAATGGTGCCGGGCTGCGACTGAAAATACATGCCCGTCGGCGTGTAGTTGCGCCCCTGGGCGAGCTTGTCGGGATCCGCCATCGTGACCTGAACGGAATAGCCCGTGAGTTCGGGTTCGGTGCCCACGAACTCAAAGCCGCTTACCTTGCGCACGGTGCTGCGGCCGCCGTCGCAACCCACGAGCCAGCGTCCGCGAAAAGTCTCGCCACCGGCGCGAATCGCCACTTCGTCCTGCGACTGCTCGAAATCTTCAACGCCGAGGCCGCGCCTGATCTGCACTCCCATTGCACTGGCGCGTGCACCCAGGGCGGACTCGATCTGCTCCATATCAGCTGCCATGCTGGTGCCCCCGGGGCCCGGCAGGCGATATGGCCACTTCGAGACATCAACGTTGTCATAGTCGAAAGGGATGCCGGCGAAATGGCCGCCCTGACGGTGCGGCTGTTGCGTTCCTTGCCCCGCCGTCGAAGCGCTGCTGCCGGCCGTGTCATGTTTCGTACGTTGGGGAGCCGCAATGTCGTTCAGCAACCCGCGACGGTAAAAGGCTTCGATGGTGGGTACCGAAAGACCGCGCCTGCCGAACGGAGGCCGCTTCAAGGGTGAGTCCGGGTCCTCGGCCTGTTCCAGCACCAGCACGGAGAGGTCTGCGAGGCGCAGCTCACAGGCGAGAAACAGGCCGACGGGGCCGGCACCGGCAATCACGACGTCATAGATCAAGGCGAAAGTCCCTTAAACGCGTTGACCGCTTCCATTCAATGCCAAAAGAGGCGGCGGTTTCGCTGAGGATCATACACTCGTGGGTCCGTACCCGAATGAGGTTCGCTTTGAGCGGCTTGTCTGTCCCTCCCGGAACGCTCCGCTGCCGCTTCGTCATTCATTTGCTACACTGGTTCAGCAAGCGGATCTGTTTGTCGCCGCAATTGCAGGCGCACACGCTGGTCCTTCGTCGCAAGGCATGAAGTCATGCGGAGGTGTCACCATGATTGAGTCTTCCGATTTCCCGAGCAAAAGGATAGTGCTTGGTCATGGAGGCGGACGTATGCCCGCGCTCGGATTTGGCACGCTGATTCCCGATGCGGCTACGACTCGCCGTGCTACCACCGACGCGCTGAAAGCCGGTTATCGGCACATCGATTGTGCCGAGCGATACCGGAATGAACGCGAGGTGGGCGAGGCGTTGCGCATCGAGCTTGCTGCCGGCGAGATCGAGCGCGAAGACATCTTCGTGACCACAAAATTGTGGAATTCCAACCATCGGCCCGAGCGTGTCGAACCGGCTTTCGAGGCAAGTCTTGAAAGGCTCGGGCTCGATTATCTGGATCTCTATCTGATACACACTCCGTTTGCATTTCAACCGGGAGACGAGCAGGACCCACGCGATGAAAACGGTGACGTCATCTATGACAAAGGTGTGACTCTGGCAGACACGTGGAGGGCGATGGAAGCGCTCGTTGACCGTGGGCGCTGCCGCGCCATCGGACTGTCTGACATCGGCCTGAACGAATTGCGACCCCTCTATGAATCGGCACGAATCAAGCCAGCGGTAGTGCAGGTGGAAGCCCATCCCTATCTTCCGGAAACTGAACTACTTGAATTTTGCAAGGACAACGAAATAGTATTTTTGGCCTTCGCGCCATTGGGTCACGGAATCAGGCCGGGGCCGCTCGAAGACCCGGTCGTCTCGCAGATTGCCGGGCGCATTGGCAAGACACCGGCACAGGTGCTGCTAGCCTGGGCGATCCAGCGCGGCGGAGCTTTGCTTACCACCCCAAAAACGGCTGACCGTGCGCGCGAGAATTTCGATATCTCGGCGCTTCCCGCAGACGCATTCGACGAGATTAACCGGATCGAGACAAGGCAGAGGTTCAACGAAGTCGTCAAGACGGGCAGCCCCGGGTTTATTCCGCGACGTACCCAATAGCTGGATCCGAACGTTATCCGGAGGCACGCCATGCAGGACGAAAAAATACATGAAGCTTTGAATGCACACTGGCAGGCGTCGGCGGCTGGCAATCTCGACGCGGAACACGACATTTACGATGACGATGCCATCTGTGACTATCCCCAGTCAGGTGAGCGCATCCTGGGGCGCGCCAATTTGCAGGCGTTGCGGGGTCATCATCCAGGCAAGCCGTCAGGTTTCGATGTCAGGCGAATTCAAGGGGAGGGCAGTCTTTGGGTCACGGAATATGCCATCACCTATCAGGGGCGAGCGGCTTACACAGTAAGCATCATGGAGTTTCGCAACGGCAAGGTGGTTCACGAGACCCAGTATTTTTCGGATCCCTTCGAAGCACCGGGTTGGCGGAGTCAATGGGTTCAGAAGATCTCATGACGTGACGTTGCAGCGGGATGGGCTTAATTGCTCGATGACTGCACTGTTCAAACCCAAAACAAATTTCAGGCTCCACCGTGGCGGAGCTCGCGTAAAGCGGCGTGGTATTATCGCCGGACCTCTGAAAGCCATCTAATCCCAGCACGAAAATGTACGCAGCAGCTTGGCCTCCACTGACGATCCTCTGAACTAGACCGCACTTGCCGCCGCGCAGTTGGCGGGAGTACGGCTATCCGCGCCCATTTCGACAAACTCGGGATGGGCTGTGATGCCTAGCCCATTTGCACAGATATATGTACCGGGTGGGCCGGCTGTTCTTCGTCATGGATGACAACATGCGTATGTTCAATACGGTGGCGGCGCTCGCCATTCCGTTTATCCCTCATGCACTGGTCCGAAAAATCTCGCGACGCTATATTGCCGGTGAGTCACTGGACCGCGCGATCGAGCGAGTCCAGCAGCTTAACGCCTTAGGGTTCAGCGCCACGCTCGATGTATTGGGCGAAACCGTCTCATCGCTAGATGAGGCGGAAATCATGGCCAGCGAGTACATCAAGGTACTCGATGCGATCCGCGTGCATCGCCTGAACGCGGAAATATCGATCAAGCCGTCCGCCCTTGGGTTACTCGTTGACGAGGCGGCGTGCGAGCGTCTGGTTAAACGCATTCTGAACGCAGCGTCGCTCGATGAAAACTTCGCTTGCATCGATATGGAAGATGTCAGTTGTACGCAGAAGGAAATCGACCTCTTCGCCAGATTGGAGTCAAACCATGACAACGTCGGTTTGGCTTTGCAAGCCTATCTGAAACGCACCTACGAGGACATTGGGCAGCTTCCGCATGTGAGGAGCACGGTGCGTATCTGCAAGGGAATCTACATGGAGAATCCAGTGCACCTTGTTGGCCTTGCGCGCGAGGACCGGGCGGCGATCAACCCGCATTTTATCAACCACGTGTCACGCTGTTTCAAAGCGGGGGCATTCGTCGGCATCGCGACGCACGACACGGCGCTAGTGAATGAAATAGTCTCACTCGTGGATCGCGAAGAAGTGGACCGTAGGAAATTTGAATTCCAGATGCTGCTTGGCGTGTGCGAGCCGCTGCGTGACAGGTTGCTCGGCATGGGATTCAACGTTCGTATCTATGTCCCCTACGGCAAGGACTGGTACGGCTACAGTACGCGGCGAATCAAGGAGAATCCGAGTATTGCGGGCCATGTGATAAAAGCGATGTTTGACCGCTGATACTGACCGCGCGTGTGTTGACGCCGGCTTGCACGCTACTTCAATGCAAGTCGGCTTTCACTAGGCAGCTAAACAGCAATCCTCGAGCCGCGCAACCGGATGCCTAGCCGCACCAGCGCAATCACTGCGTTCGAGAGGAGCCGCAAGTCGAGCGGCATGCGGCGGCGGCGGATATCCAGCAAGAGCACGATGCGCACCTCGTCGCTTGCATTGCGCACTTCATGCTCGAACGTGTCGTCCCACAGCATGAACTCGCCGTCGTGCAGTCGATGCGCGCGACCGTCGACGCTAAGCGTTGCAGCCGGCATGCCTTCGGCATCGAGCGGCATTGACAGGACCAGATAGCCGCGCAGGATGCCGCGAAACGGGCCTCGATGCGGCGGGATGTATTTGCCCGGGGCAAGAAACGAGAACGAGGCCGAGAGCACGTCAGGCGATTGGGCGACGAGTGCGGCGAGCGCCGGACAGCGCGCGAGGTTGCTCGGGAAGCGCACGCCATAGGCTTGCATGATGTACATGCGCCAGTCACGTCCGTCGTTGGCGGAGATATCGGCCTGCTCGCGCATGACTTCATGAAAGCGCGGGATGCGGGCAAGGCCTGCCGCGACCTCGAGCGCCTCGGCGCGAATTGTCCGCCAGTTTGACTGGAAGCGTTCGGCGTCGGGGAAATGGCGTGCAGCGTCCAGCACCGCCGTATCATGCAGGCGCCGGTCGTAGACGCGGCGCATCAGTCTCGCGCCGCTGTCGTAGAGCCGGTCCATTGCTCTTGTCGCGGCGGCGGTCAGGGTCTTGGTAGCTGAGCAGTCTTCGATATACATTGGCGATTTATGATCTTTTCCCGCTGCGCATGGCTACGCGCAAAAACGGCGCACCTGCGAAGGCGGCCCAAGGCAAGAAGATAGATAAAGCGCCTCCGCGACGGGCGACGCACACGCCTAGTGTAGATCGATACGTCGCGTATGAGGTTTCACGCGTACTCACATGTGTTACGCATTTTGACTCGAAGCTTACTGCCTTGCTTACGGATCACTTCTCTACGGATTCACCTTTGGCATGCTGCGGCTGGCGCGCAGATGGGCGGCGCCGGCCTGGCTCAACATCACTTCGGCCACGCCCTCGGGCGAATGAGTGCGTGTCAGATAGCCTTGCGCGTTGGCTTCTTCCCAGACCGGAAGGCGCGGACAGGAGGTGCGCCAGGCTTCGATTACTTCACTGTAAGGCCGGGCCTCCGGCCCAATCCATTCCAGCAGGTCCAGGATCAGCGGCTCGATGAGACTGTGCGTGTCCGTCTCGGTGTGAGCGCAATGGTCGGGTATTGCGCGCGCCAGCACCTCCGGGTTGACAACGTGGATAGGCTTGCCGGCAGCATAGGACACGATCTGATCGAAAATGTCGGAGAACTGGATTTCATATTCGTCCTCTGTGACATAGCCGATATGCGGCGTGCAAACTACGTTGGGCATAAGCAGCAGTGGATGCTGCGGATCCCGCAACGGTTCTTCGTCATAGACGTCTAGCGCCGCCATGCCGGGCCGCCCGGCATGCAGTGCCTGCTCAAGCGCGCCCGGCGCAATCAGTCCGGCGCGACTGGTGTTGACCAGCAGGGCGCTGGGTTTCATTCTTTCCAGATCTTCCGCGGTGACGATGCCACGCGTTTCCTTCACCAGACGCATATGCAGCGAGAGCACGTCGCAAGTCTCGAAGAAGCGGCGCTTATCGGGTGCGACCTCCCAGCCGTCTTCGCGTGCCCGCTGCAGTGAGGCCTCTCTGGCCCAGACCAGCACCTTCATGCCAAAGGCAGCGCCGTAGCGCGCCACCTCCGCGCCGATGCGGCCATACCCGTAGATGCCCAGCGTGCGCCCGCGCAGGCTGCGGCCCACGCCGATCTGCCAGCGGCCGGTCTGCAGCGCCTGCATTTGCTGCGGAATCTGGCGCATGGCTGCGATGACCAGGCCCCAGGTCAGTTCGGCTGCAGCATAGGAAGGGCTGCCGGCATGCTGGTTCGAAGAAACGATCACGCCGTGTTCAGTGCAGGCCTCAATGTCGATATGCGGAAAGACGCTGCGCTGGCTGATCAGCCGCAGTTTCGGCAGCCGGGCGATGAGTGGCGCGCGGATCTGGGTACGCTCCCGGATCAATACCAGCACCTCGGTATCGCGCAGGCGTTCGGCTAGCGCATCCACCTCCTGCACGTGATCGTTCCATACGGTGACTGTGTGACCTTCCAGCTTGCCGAAGCAGGGCAGGCCGCGCAGCGTGTCGAAGTAATCGTCCAGAATGGTGATGTTCATGGTGGGGCCGTCTCCTTGCTATGCTCATATCTTGAGCGCCGCACGGTCAGCAGTAAAATGAAATTATTTCAGCAATTGGTGCATTTTTCTTATGAAAATCGACACCCTCGGTGTGCAGGCATTTATCGCCATTGCTGATCGTGGCAGCTTTCAAAGCGCCGCCAATGCCTTGCACGTGACCCAAACAGCAATCACGCAGCGTTTGCGCAAGCTGGAAGATTTTCTCGGCGTAACGCTGATCGAGCGCACCACACGGTCGATCGCACTCACACCAACCGGCCGCGACTTCCTCCCGCAGGCACGGCGGCTGCTCGGCGAACTGGCCGATGCCCTGGTCGAGATTCGTGAGACCGGTATTGCCCGGCGCGGCGACGTTTCGATTGCATGCGTGCCGACCGTGGGCGTACAGTACCTGCCGCGCATCATGCAGGCGTACTCTGCGCGTTACCCGCACAATCGCATCAAGATTCTCGATCACGCCTCGTCTGCCGTCGTGGAGGCGGTGCTGCGACGTGAGGCGGAATTTGGCATCAACATCGCCGGGGAGCATCACCCTGAACTGTTCAGCGTGCCGTTGACCAAGGACCGGTTCGTATTGATCTGCCATGAGGATCATCCCCTGGCACACCGGCAACGTATTGCCTGGAAGCAGTTGCAGCCGTATCCGCTGATCTTTGCCGGCGAGGTGAGCGGCAACCGCGCCTTGCTCGATCTCGCGCTCGAGACGAGCGGCCTCGCGTTGCGCTCATTCTACGAGGTGCAGCGCAGTTCGACCGCCGTGGGGCTGGTTGCGCAAGGCGTGGGTGCTGCGGTGGTGCCGCGACTGGCGATCCAGAAGGGCGCCTATCCCACGGTGCGCACCATCGAGCTCACGCATCCGGCGGTCTCGCGAACCCTTGTTCTCGTTGCACGAAAGACCGCCCACCTGTCGCCGGCGGCACAAGCGCTTTACGACATGATCCGTGAGCAGGCCACGCTCCCCCTTGGTTGAGGCCACGCCCCTTGATTATCAGTCGGACTGCTAACATCATGGAAATCGGGTAGGTATAGAAAAACCAGCAGCGCTGGCGCTAGCGTTGCGTTCTCCATCCCATCCACCGCTTATAACGGCGCGTCTGACACGCGGCCGTGATCTGCTGCAACACCAGCGCCCTGAGCGGCGAGACGCCCGGGTTGGACGCGCGCCCCTTGCTGAGCCGCCCCAACTGAAACTTGACGACCGCCATATTGGCGAGCGAACCGAGCGCCTTGTTTTTCCATCCTATCGGCCGCAGCGTCGGTGCGTTGTCCTTGCCGTCCTGCCAGTCGCGCGGCAGACTCGGATTGATGGATAACGCCGTTGCGATACCAACCATCGCGATGCCGCTTTCGACCACTTCTTCGGCCACCGAGCGGCGCCGAATGCCGCCCGTTACCATCAAGGGCATATGCGCAACATCCAGAATGTCGCGTGCGAATTCAAGGAAATACGCTTCACGCGCAAGCGTGCGGCCGTCGCGGGCCTGTCCTTGCATGGCCGGCACCTCGTAGCTTCCACCGGACAGTTCCACGAGATCGACACCGAGCCCATTGAGCATCTCGACCACACGCTTCGCATCCTCGGAGCTGAATCCGCCGCGTTGGAAATCCGCCGAGTTCAGCTTTACCGCGACCACGAACCCGGGCGCGACGGCGCCGCGCACCGAGCGGACGATTTCGACAAGCAGGCGTGCGCGGTTTTCGATGGAGCCGCCCCACTGGTCGCGCCGCTTGTTGGTTAGCGGTGAAAGGAACTGGCTCAGCAGATAGCCGTGCGCCGCGTGAACCTGTACGCCATTGAAGCCGCTTTGCTCCGCGAGCTGTGCGCTACGCGTAAAGCGCTGCTGCACGTCGGCGATGTCCTCTTCGGTCATTTCTCTTGGCACGGGAAATTGTCTGGACAAAGCCCCCAGCTCCAGCGCCACAGCAGATGGCGCAAGCGTGGCCTGGCCAAGCGCCGCCTGCATCTGACGGCCGGGGTGATTGATCTGCATCCAGATATGGGCGCCATGCGCACGCGCGATCTGCGCCCAGCGACGAAAGCGGTCGAGGTGCGAGTCATCCTCGATGACCACGCCGTTCGGCCCGGTCATCGCACGGCTGTCCACCATGACATTGCCGGTCAGGATCAGGCCAGCGCCGCCCTGAGCCCAGGCATCGTAAAGGCGCAGAAGCGCATCGGACGGCGCATGATCTGCATCCGCCATATTTTCTTCCATCGCGGCCTTGGCCAGACGGTTCGAAATCGTGGCGCCATTGGGCAGGCTAAGGGGCGTGAACAGCTTCATCGTGCGTATCCATGGTTGACGGCAGACTAACCTTAAAGTTAGCTTTAATGTCAAGCGTCCAGGAGAGCGAGATGAAGATTGGCGAGCTTGCGAGACTAAGCGGCCTTGCCGCCTCGCGAATCCGTTTCTACGAAGCGCATGGCTTGCTTCAGCCCGCACAGAGGCAAACCAACGGCTACCGCGAATATGATTCGGAGACGTTGACCCGGCTGGAGATCATCCGGCGTGCGCAAAGCGCGGGGTTTTCCCTGGAAGAAATTCGCGCGTTCTTACCGTCCGATCTGAATTCGTGGTCCCACGACACCCTGCTTCAGGCACTTCAGCGCAAGATCGGCGAGATCGAATCGCTGGAGCAGCATCTGGCACAGAGCAAGCGTCACCTGGCCGCGCTGGTTGAAGAGATCACGAACAGGTTGGAGGGCGAGGACTGCGAGGGGGCGGCAAGGCGCGTGCTCGACAAACTGCGTCAGGAGCCGGTTGGGCGATCGTCCAAGAAAGGGTATGCGCGTCCCGCAAGAATCAGATGAGGATGGCGAACCTTTTCGCGGCCTTTTTAAGCTTCGTCAACTTACCCCTGAGACTGACCCGCCTGCTTCGCAGGCATGGGCCCGAAAAACATCGCCGTGAACTTGTCACGTCCAATCAGGTGTGCCAGCTCAGCAAGGACACAGTAGTTGAGTATGAGCGTCACCAGCAGGAGCTGGATGGCCCAGAAGTGAGCCCAGTTGAGCTCGGCGAGCAACTTCTGGTTGGCCGAAAGCAGGTTGGGGGTCTCCTTCCAGTAATCGTATAGATGTTCAAGGTAATGCACGAACAGTGCCACCAACGTGTAGATCGCGGTCTTCCATCCGACATTCCATATCAACGGCTTTTCCGGAAAGCGATTGATGAACGGCAGCATGTTGGCGACCAGAACCGATTTACCGAGAATCAGGGCGGCGATGGTGACGGAGGCCGAGGTTGGCAGCGTGATGCCGGTGCCAACGGTGGTGAGCGTGCGAATGAGCGCGACAATGTGAAGGATGACGAAGAAAAAAATCGTGGGCGGCAAGATCTCCATGAATTCATGTTTGATCGTGGCGGTCAGCTTGCTCATGTTCCCCTCCCGGTGCACCCATTTCGCCTGTATCCGCTGGTTGCAGGAGATTTGATCCCACTGTGCGCAATGCAGCGTTGAACAAAACGGTGCTGCTGAGCCTACCGCGTTTGCCCGGCAGACACCGCCAGGGTTCCTACTGGCTTGTACCGTTTCGGGCCAGAGCGACAGCTGCATCGCGTTCTTTGGCCGCGGCGGCCTTCTTCTGATCGTATACTTTTCTTGCCGCAGCGACCTTCTTGTCATAGACGCGATTGGCCGCGGCGATCTGCTGATGCATTTGTACAATTGCATCGTTACTGCCGCCTTGCGTTGTCGCATCCGAGGCGCTTTGCGCCCAGCCCGTGGATGCAATGGATATGCTGCCCAACAGAGCCGCCACCATGAATTTCTTCATGTTTTTCTCCTGTTAATGAACAGATTGCGTTAGTGATCGCGATGCGACCGGAAGAAGTGGATTTTACGTAAGCATACGTTGTAACGTTGGCATATCAGTTTGTATAGCACTCACTCGCCACAGAAGCAACCCGTCGCACAAGGGCTGTCATGGCGTAGCGCTTTGTCTGCACGAATAACGGTTGAATCGGAACCCGGAACAATCGCCTCATTGACTATCAATATGATCAACAATTTACGTCATTGCCTCGAAAGCGCATGAGACAAAAGGCCGTGAAATGGCTGGATATTTATTTTGTATGAGATTTTCGAAATTATGATGCTCAATGTTTTGATAAATATATCGCCTATGCAATGAAATGCCTGTTCTTGCGGTTAAACAAGAAAATCGTCTACGATTAATCTTGTTGCTGGCCCTCATACCTCCAATGCGAGGAAGCGCAGTCTAATAAAATCGGGAGCGCTCATGATGTTCATCAAGTCCCTTCGCATTGCCGCATTGTTCGCTCTTCTGTTTGTCGCAGCCTGCTCGGACATGGGCGGGTCGTCCGGCAGCGCGTCGTCACGGGCCGACCTCGAACGGGACGCGCGCAAAGCGCTCAATACGTTGTACACCACAACGCCCCGGTCGAAGGAACTGGCCGCGCATTCGGTGGGGGTCCTCGTGTTTCCGGACATCCTGAAAGCCGGTCTTCTGGTTGGCGGCTCCGGCGGCAATGGCGTTCTGTTTGCGCCTGATGGACATGTGCTCGGCTACTACAATGTGACCTCGCTATCGTATGGGCTGCAGGCGGGCGCGCAGAGCTTTTCCGAAGCCATGGTGCTGATGAAACCATCGGCGCTCGACTACCTGAATAACACCAGTGACGGATGGTCGGTCGGCGCAGGACCAAGCGTAGTCGTTGCGGACTCAGGAATGGCATCAGACGTTTCAAGCACGACCGCGCGTTCCGATGTCTACGCGTTCATCTTCGGTCAGTCAGGCTTGATGGCTGGGCTCGGCGTGCAGGGCCAGAAAATCACCAGACAGAATCCTTGAGGTCATGCCGGTGAGGGCGTTGAAGTGATGGCGGGGCTGCAACCGCAAGAGCCACCGCCATCCTGACTTCTCTTTAGCGCGAGGCCTGCGGATCGGCATAAGTCGATTCCCAGCCCCCGCCGAGCGCCTTGCAGAGCGTGATGAGATTTGCCGCAGCGGTCGCCTTGCTTTGTTCAAGGTTGCTCTGGGCGTCGAGCAGTTGCTTCTGCACGTTCAGCACATCAAGATAGTCAAGTGCCCCGGCCTTGTAGCGCTGCTGCGCTACCGAGAGCGCCCGCTGGTTCAGGGCAACCACCGCCGTTAGCTTGTCGCGCCGCTGTTGCTCGGCGTCGTAGACCACCAGTGAGTCGTCCACCTCGCGCCAGGCGTCAAGTACAGTGCGCTTGTAGACGATTGCAGCTTCCTGTTGTTGCGCCTCGCGCAGTTGCAGCGTTCCCTTGAGGCGTCCGCCCTCGAAAATCGGCATCGTGATGGACGGTCCGACAACAAACTGTCCCGATGCCCAGTTGGCAAGACTCGAAAGCTGAAGACTCTGTAAGCCCGCGCTGCCGTTCAGCGTTATGCGCGGATAGAAGTCGGCCTTTGCCATGCCGATCGACGCCGTGGCCGCATGCAGTTGCGCTTCCGCCTGCCTGATATCGGGTCTGCGTTGCACAAGCTCGGACGGAAAGCCGATAGGCACCTGTCCAGGCAACTCGGGCACGTCCCGAGGCTCGTCGAGCGTTTGCTTGAGCGTGCCGGGTTCTTCGCCAAGCAACACGCCAATCGCGTTGATGGTGGTCTCGCAGCGCGATTCCAGCGTCGGAATCAGGCTTTCGATTGACGCTGCCTGCGCAGAAGCGTTGGCCACGTCCAGATCCGTCGTCACGCCTTGACGTGCCCGGACTTGCGTGAGCTTCTCGGTGTCGCGGGCAATCTCAAGGTTTTGCTTCGCGATCTGCAGCAACGCCTGGGTGTCGCGCAGCTCGATATAGTCTCGTGCCAGTTCGGCGCGGGCAGACAGCAGCACTGCGTTTCTATCTTCGTACGAAGCTTCGCTCAGGGCAGTAGCGGCTTCGACACCGCGTCGATTGCGGCCCCAGATATCGAGTTCCCATGAGGCATCGAAGCCGGCCTGATAGAGGTTGTAAGCCGGCGAACCCTTGGAGCCGGGCAACGGCGCCACACCCAGCGGTGTATCACCCGAAGCGGATTGCGACTGGCTGCCGGTTGGGCTGACCCCAAGCAGACCCAGAATGCCGTTCGGGCTTCCGCGCTCACGGTCATACGAGGCTGCGCCATCCAGCGTCGGATATTCCGCCGCGCCCGCAACGCGCTGTTCAGCCCGGCTTTGCCGCAGACGTGCCGACGCCGCGGCCACATCGAGGTTCGCAGCGGCCAGTTGCTGCTCGAGCGAGTTCAATGTGGAATCGTTAAAGAGCGTCCACCAGTCGGGATTGAAGCTGGACTCGACGGCCTTGCTCGGCGCTTGCGCAGATTGGGTGCGTTCAAAGACCTGTGGCGGCGGAGTGGTCGCAGGGCGTTCGAAATTCGGCCCGACGGTACAGCCCGCCATGACGAGGCACGCCAGTATTTCCAACACCAATGCGCGCAGGTAAATGTAGTTCGTCTTCATTTTTTCTCTCCCGTTTCGGGCTGGGTATCGCCATGCTGACCGAGGGCCACTTCCGTTTCGACGGAAAGTCCCACGCTCAACGCAGATGCTGCTTCTTGCCCCTGGTCAATAGCGATCTTGACCGGCACGCGTTGGACGATCTTCGTGAAGTTGCCGGTTGCGTTGTCGGGCGCGATAGGTGCGAAGCTCACGCCGGTTGCAGGGGCGAGACTTTCGACATGACCGCGAATCACCACGCCGGGCAAGCTGTCCACTTTGATCCGCACGCTTTCGCCGGGCCGCATCTTGGTGATCTGGTTTTCCTGGAAGTTGGCGACGACGTAGGCATCGGAGAGCGGCACGATCGCGAGCAGCGGCGCACCGGGTGTCACGAATGCGCCAACCCGCACGGAACGCCGTCCAACCTTGCCGTCGACCGGCGCGTGAATCTCCGTATAAGAAAGATTGAGCCTGGCCTGCTCGAGCGCCGCCTCGGCGCGTGCGAGCGCGCCGGCCGCCTTGTCCCGCTGGGTGCGCAGGATCTCCAGGTTCTGCTCAGTCGACGCCAGCGCGGCCTGATCGTGAGCCTGCTGCGCAAGCTGCTCGGCGAGCGTGCTCGAAGCGTGCTGTTGCTCCTGAGCCGTTCCCGCGCCGGCATCGGAGAGATTCTGGTACCGCGAGGCGTCTTCTCGTGCAAACGCGATGGATGCATCGTCGGCTTTAAGCGTTGCGCGGGCCTGGTCGACGAGCGAGGGCTGCCGCGCGATCTCGGCGTCGAAGTTCGCGACCGATGCCTTTGCCGCGGTGACGTCGGCTTCGGCACTCATCAACGCGGCCTTGAAATCACGGTCGTCGATACGCACCAGCAGTTGTCCGGCTTTGACCGACTGATTGTCGTCGACGAACACATCGGATATCTGGCCGGCAACACGCGGCGCCACGAGCGTGAAATCAGCCTCTACGTAGGCGTCGTTGGTGGATTCGGTATTCGAGCTGCCTACGAGGCTTGTACAAGCCCATGCGCCGACGCCGAGCGCAGCAGCCAGCGCGGCAACACGAATAATCTTGAGAGGAGAACGAGCAATGGATGACATGATTAACGTCCCTTAGTTGAAAGAGGGGGCGTGGTGTACCACGGCGGGTAAATCCGCACAGGTAGCACTGGCACGAGGAAAAGAAGGGCGATGGCAACACCTGCCATCACGCGATAGAGATCCGCCGAGGCCAGTACTACTGCCTGCACGTGGATCCGTTGTGCAAGTTCGCCGAGGCTGTGGGCCGCGTCGATGCTTTGGCTCGTCACAAGGGGGAAATTGCCCAGGTGGTCTACGAGCATGTTCGAGTGGAGACGTTCGCGATCCGTACCCAGCCCTTCGATGAGACCGGTGGCCGCAGCTGCGGAAAACGTCTTGAGCGTGTTGAACATCGCCGAAGCAAACGGCCCTTCGGTTGGCGGCAAGCCGGTTGTCACGCCCATCAGGATCGCCAGAATCACCATCGGTTGCGCGACGATCTGGATCGATTGAAGCAGGTAGAAGTTGTCGCGAATCCACTCGGACGTCATGAAGCTTCCCATCAGGCAAGTGCTCGCCATGAGGCACAATCCGATCGCCATCACCCAGCGGTGATCGACCCGCCGCATATTCAGCACGGCAGCGGTAAGCGGCAGCACGATCAGCAGCGGCAACGCCACCAGCAACGAGAGGGGGGCGGTTTGCAGCGGCCGGTAGCCATGAATCTTCGCGAGATACTGGCCGGGGATGGCAGCCACGCCGGCCAGCAGAATGACCGCGCCCGCGAGGGTGGTCAGTCCGTGCGAAAAGTTTCTGCGCGAAAGCATCTGCAGCTTGAAAAACGGCAGCGGGTGAAACCACTCGTTGGTGAAGAACGTCAACAGCAGCAGGCCGCCGCCAATGAACATCACGCGGATGAACCCGGAATTGAGCCAGTCGAGACGATCACCTTGCAGCAGTCCGATCACGAGCATCGCGACGGCGGGAAATCCCGTCACAAAGCCGGTCCAGTTGAAGGCCTTGAGCCGTTCGAGTTTGGGCTGATCTGCCGGAAGCCCCTGCTGGATTGCCAGGCAACTCAGGATGCCAAGCGGCACGATTTGCCAGAACGCCATTTGCCAGCCGACATACTCCGTCCACAACGCGGCGAGCGGTGTGCCGAGCGCCGGTCCAAAGGTGGCGGTGAGCGCATATCCGGCGAGCCCGTATAGCTTCACTTTGGGCGGAAGATAGCGCAGCGCCACGATGATCAACATCGGGGGAAGACATCCGCCGGCAATCCCCTGCAGGACGCGCAACATATAGAGTGCAGCCAGGTTCGGTGCGAACGGGCAAAGGAGCCCGAACAACATGGTTGCAATCACGGCGCCGATCGTAAATCGCTTGAGCGTGAACGTGATCCCGAACCACGGGGCAAACACCATCGAGGCGACATTCGCTCCCTCGAACAGCGTGGTCAGCCAGGTGCCGTCGTCATGTCCAATCGAGAGGGCGCCTTGAATATCCGCCAGCGACTGTGCCGTGACCTGTTCGTTGAGAATCGCGAGCAGCGACGCCAGCAGCATTCCGACAAGGCCGATCGCGAGACGAAGCGAAAGCGCCTGCGCGGCTGCGGCTTGCGGCGGAGCACTGGGCGCCGGGGCTTGCGCCGACGCCGGTGCCGGCACGGGCACGGGCAACGGCGACTCTACGACGGTCGGCGTGTCCGCTCCAGTGGTTAAATAGTTGCCTGTTGTCATAAGAGTCTCGTTGCAAGTGATATTGAATAGGTAACCTAAATATTGGCGTTGGAATCCGAAGGAAAAAAGCGAGTGCTCCAACGCCAATTAAGGAGTCTGGCCGTTTCAGGCCTTCTGTTCTGCCTCTTTAAAGTATTGCGGTGCTTCCCGGCGATCGAACATTCCATATTCCCTGATAATGCGGACGTTGCGCAGGCGCAAGCCATCAGCGGTTGCCACGTTGAGGTTAAATGCTTCAGTTGCCGCCTGGTCGCGCCACGTCACCACTGCGATGACATCGCCAGGCGCCATCAATGCATCGAACACGTCCCACGAAACGAGGCCGGGGGCGTCTGGATCGATTCCCAGTGATTTCGCCAGCGCTTCTGCGCTAGTTTGCTTGACCCACTCCGGCGGGAATTTCCCGTCATGCAGTGTCACCGCCGTGCCTTGTCCCACTTCGGTGACATCCAGGCGCTGCTCGAGCAGAACCTGTCCCGCGGGGACATGGGTATCGCTGACGGTCTGCCCAATGCGCAGGCGATAGTCGGAAAAGACGCGATCGCGCGCGGCTTGCATGATCTTGTGGTGCTTCTCCTGACTGCGCCAGCGGATCAGCGACTTCTCGTCGCGCCAGCTCGACAGCGAAAGCAGCCATCCTTCGCGAGTGAGACTGGCATAGCGGTTGTTGTCGATAAACCCGTCGATTTTCTCGAGTTCGGGGCGCAGCATTTTGGCCATGCCGAGATAAGCATCGAACTGTTCAGGAATCGGGTGGACTTCGAGCATTGCGGTGAACATGTGTACCTCTATGGTTGGGTTAGCCTTGCGGCGTGTAGTAATTGTCGTGGAAAGCCTTAATTTTTCGTGGCCCGTGCGAGTTGATATTGGGCCAATGAGTGAACGATTTTTGCCAACTGGCGATTTGATGTCCTGATAACCTGCACCGGGTGAAAGAGTCTTTTTCGAAGCGGTTAAGCGAGGACTCGAATCATCACCGT
Source organism: Burkholderia sp. 4M9327F10 (assembly GCF_005503145.1). Classification (GTDB taxonomy): domain Bacteria; phylum Pseudomonadota; class Gammaproteobacteria; order Burkholderiales; family Burkholderiaceae; genus Paraburkholderia. Next base: position 107,857 of record NZ_SCNV01000003.1, read on the forward strand.
GCGGACCGCAGCGCATAAAATGGCGTCTTGCAGATGAGTCAATCGGGATGGGAGGTGGAATGGACAAATTGCGTGAGATGGAGATTTTTGTGGCCATCGTCGAGCGGGGTAGCTTTACGGGCGCGGCCGAAAAAGTTGGCATGTCGGCGGCGGCGGTTTCGCGGGCGGTCAATTCGCTGGAGTCCCGTCTCGGCACGCATCTGCTCGCGCGGACAACCCGAAGCGTTCGTCCGACGGATGCAGGCATGACCTACCTCGAAGCCTGCCGCAAGGTGCTGGACGCCATCACGGATGCAGAAGCAAACATTGCGGCCGACCAGCTCAATCCGGTCGGTACGTTGACTGTTTCCGCGCCGGTCCTGTTTGGCCAGCGCTATGTGGCTCCGTTGGTCAACGCCTTTGCGCTACGTTATCCGGACGTGAATATCAATGCGGTGTATGTCGATCGAACCACGCGGCTTCTGGAGGAGGGCGTGGATATCGCTATCCGTATCGGCCATCTCGGAGACTCATCGACATTCGCGATGCCGTTGGGTTTTGTGCGGCGTAAAACATACGCGGCGCCTTCTTATATCGCGGCACATGGCGAACCGCTTCACCCCAGGGACCTGGCGCAGCATCAATGCGTATCCTTCACCGGGGTTTCCTCTCCGCTCGAGTGGGTGTTCAACGAGAACGGTTCGAGATTACCGGTCAGGCTCCAGCCTCGAATGATTGTCGATCTGGGGCCGGCTGCCGTTCTCGCCGCCGTCGACGGAGTGGGGATCATCCAGTTGCTGTCGTACCAGGCGGCGCCTGAGGTCGAGGCAGGCCGGCTTCAAGCTGTCCTGACATCATTCGAGCCCGAATCGACGCCGGTGAACCTGCTTCATGTGGAGCGGCGCAGCACCAGCGGGAAGATTCGCGCTTTCGTGGAATTCGCTACTGAGACGTTGCGCAAAAATGCGCACCTTCAGGACGCGGACGCTACGGCAACGCGGACTTCGCGGTAAGCGGACACGAGCGCATCGAGGTCGAAAGCCCTGTTCAGTCCACTTGGGTTGGGCAAGACCCACGCGCAAGCGCCGCCGAATGGTTCGGCTTGCAAGCCCCAGTGGATATCACGCGTGCCGGAGATTGCGGAGAGCGCCATCTTGCCAAGAAAGGCAATGTGCCGCGGCGCGTAGTGCTCTATCTTCTGCCGGAATGCATCCCCGGCCAGTTCAATCTCGGAGCGCGATAGCTCGGCGGCCTGCGCGGTGGCGCGCGGGACCACCGTAGTGAGGCCGCAGCCGTAGCGAAGCAGCGTGCGGTCGTCTTCGGGACGAATCTGTTCGGGCGTAAAACCGGCCAGATGCATGACTCGCCAGAACCGGTTGCCTCTGCCATCGAAGTGATGACCGCTCGACGCTGCACGCAGACCTGGATTGATTCCGCAAAATATCAGCGACAAACCCGGCTCGATGAGATCGGGGAGAGCCGGAAGGGAGTCAACCTCAGTCACAGAGAAAATACCCCTTGAAAATGGACCTGTTTGCTGCCGGCGTGGTGATTCGTTCAGGCCTGCTGGACCACGTCGCCACGGAATCGTTGGCGGTATTGTTTCGGCGTTACCTCTAGCCGCCGCGAGAAAGTCGTGCGCATATGCGTAGCGCTGCGAAAGCCGCATTTGAATGCGACGGTCTTTAACGGGGCGTCCGAGTCTTCGAGCAGCTTCCTCGCGGTGTCGACGCGAACCTGCTCGACAAACGCCGAAGGCGTCACCTTTGCATGCTTCGCAAATACGCGCGAAAAAGTCCGCCGGCTGACCGAAACGGCGCCGGCAAGCTCTTCGATTGAGAGCGCGTCGGTTATATGCTCGGTCACATAACGGTGCACCTTGCCGATAATCGGATCTTCGTCCCGCCCTGTTCCCATATACGGGCTGTACTGGGACTGGCCGCCTTCGCGCTGGATATAAACGACGAGACGTTTGGCGACACGCACCGCCAGTTCGTGCCCCCAGTCTTCCGCGACAAGCGAGAGGCACAGATCGATGCCGGCCGTCACGCCTGCCGAGGTAAAGAGCTGGCCGTCGCGAACGAAGATCTTGTCGGGCTGCACACGCGCCTGCGGAAACTCGTTGGCAAGTCGGCTCGCGTCCGCCCAGTGAGTCGTTACGTCCTTGCCGTCGAGCAGTCCCGCACGGGCAAGCACGAATGCACCCGTGCAGACAGAGCCGAATCGTGTTGCGTTTCTTGTCTGGTTTTGCAGCCACCCCAGAAACTCGTCGGGCTGTTGCACGTCGGGCAATTGCGGTCCGCCCGCGATCAGCAGCAGGTCCCATTTCGTGTCGATATCCGCATAGGCAAACGGCACGGAAAGCCCCATTCCGTTCGAGCAGATGACGTTGCCGGCTCGAAGCCCCACCAGAGAGACTTCATATTTCTGCTCAGCGGAAAGGAGCGTGTTTGCTTCCGCGAACACGTCGAGAGGGCCCGCAACATCGAGCGCCTGCACACCATCGAATATGACAATCGCGACTTTCATGCCGTGACCCTGGTGGAGTGAATGGGCCCGTTTCCGATGCCGGCGCTCCGCCTGGCTTGGCCCGAGCGACTCGGCCAGGCCCGCTAACCGGTATTCACGAGCGGTATCGCAGCTTACCGCAATGGCCCGAAAACAGGGACGCACTAGCCGGTAATTGTCTTTTGCGTCCGTGTAATGAGCCGCCTAGCGTCGCCCTCTGGCCCAAATTACACCTTATTTGGCCGGACATGGCGCCAACCACCGGTTTCCTCGCCCGGGCCGGCTGATTAGACTGGCTTGCATGAATGCGGCGAGGCGCACGGCCCTCGTTCGCAACCTGTTCACGGAGTAAAGGCACATGCATGTTGCGATGATGTTGTACGCGGGATTTCGGCTGCTCGAAGTGACCGGACCGATGGATGTTTTCCACGAAGCGAACCGCCTGTCCGGCGCAAGGTTCTATGAGCAGCATCTGGTGGGGCCGTTCCCGGGGCCGGTTCTCTGCTCGAACGGTGTGGCGGTGGATACGACCGAGTGTCTGCTGGATTTGAGTGCTTCACTCGATATCGTCGTCGTCCCAGGCTCTCCGCTCGCCAGTTCGGGGTCTGAGCATGGCGAACTGGTGGACTGGCTCAGCAATGCCGGACGCAGCGTGCGAAGGCTCGCGTCGGTGTCCAACGGCGCGTTTTTGCTCGCCCGTGCCGGTCTTGCCGACCATCGCGCGTTAGCCACGCATTGGCGCGACGCGCAGCGTCTTTCGGCTGAGCATCCGTTGGTACGCGTGACAGGCAAACAAGGCTACGTGAGGGATGGCAACCTGTACTCGTCGAGCGGCGTAAGTGATGGGATCCGGGTGGCTCTCGCTCTCGTCAGCGAGGATCTTGGCGCAGAGTTGGCAAGCCGCATTACGAAGTCATTGCAGAGCTGGTCATGACGCAAGGCTATCTGCTCCATGGCTGCCTCTCGCCCGATTGTTCAGCTTCTATCGGGGTACTTGACGAAAGCCATGGTTGACGAGAATTCAATTCATAAGGCGCTCGCAAACCCATTCCGGCGTGAGATCCTGCGCTGGCTGAAGACGCCAAACGATTACTTTGCGCGCGAACGCATCGATCTCGGTTGCGGAGTGCCGTCAAACGCTATTGTGGCGCGCAGCGGGCTGTCGCAATCTACCGTGTCGGCACACGTCGCGGCATTGGTCGAGGCGGGGCTGCTTGTTCCGACCCGCGTGGGCCAGTGGATGTTTCTGGCGCGAAACGAAGACGTGATTCGCGCCTTCGCGGAACAGATCAGGTCGAATCTGTAGCCGCTGGCCTCGCGATTCAAACGCAGTTCACTCCCCGCATTGCACATCCTTCTTGGGCACCACAATGATCACGGGGTAGGTGCCGTGCTCGAGTTCCACGCGTGCGACCACGGTCGTGGTCGTGCTGTCGCTGTCGTCGTACACGCTGACTTTGTCGTGGCTAAGCGTTGTGATGCCCGTACAGGCCGATGCACGACCCTCGTCCGAGATCTGGCATTGAATCGGGTTGTCGGCAATGTAGCGGTATTTGTCCCGGTCCGGGATGGAAAGGTATTCGCGAATGCTCTGCGCCGATCCACCCACGCCGGTGACATACCCCATGTCGCAATCCTGCCTGGGCGTATTGCCGCTCCCGGATGTCTGGGCGTACACGGTCGTGCCGGCGGTCGCGATGACCGCCACGAGTATGGATGCAAGAAGAGTTTTCATAGCGCAATTCATGGCTGCCGGATCGAAGTTCTGGATTGTAGCGGCATCTTGCCGATGTGGTCGGAGAGCGCACCGTGCCGGCGAGTGCAAGCGTGCGGGCGTGGCTTTCCCCAGCTCCCAGGAACATTACAGATTCGTCATGGACGCGTAACCGCAGCGCAAGCGACTGCGGCCCAGAATGGTTTCGTAGCCTCACTGCTACGTGGAGCCGGTGCCAGGCGTTGCAAGCGCGAGACCGGCACAACCTTTCTCAGGAGCCTCTCATGAAATCCATTCGTTATGCCGTGCTCGCCACCGTCGTTGGTGCAATGTTCTCGTTCGGTCAGGCAGCGTTCGCGCAGAGCGCGTATTCCGATGCCACCGCGACCACTCCCGCCGTTTCGCAGAATGCCGGCAAGACGCGTGCCGAGGTCCGCGCCGAGCTGGTCCAGGCCGAAGCACAAGGACTGGTGCCGATCTCGAAGAACGACTATCCGCCGACGCCGCTGACCATTGCCCGCAACCGCGCGGAATATCAGTCCAGCCATATGGATGATCACGTCATCAGCGCGTCGAACTAAAGGCATCTGCGGATGCTCAGCGGGCTGGAAAGTGCAGATGGAACTGCGTGGCGGTCGCGTCGCTCTCGACGCTGGCGCTGCCGCCGTGCAGTTCCATGATGGTCCGTACGATGGCGAGGCCGAGGCCGGTCGAATCGGAGGAATTGCTGCGCGATTCGTCTACGCGATAGAAGCGGTCGAAAAGCCGTGACAGATGTTCGGGCGCGATCGGATTGCCGGGATTGGCGACTGTAACGGTGACACCCTCCGGTGCCTCGTGTGCCGCAATGGAAACGGCCGCGCCGCGCGGCGTATAGCGTAGAGCGTTCGCCAGCAGGTTGCTGACGGCACGGCGAAACAGATCAATGTCGGCGTGTAACGTGCCGCTCGCATCGACCCGAATCGCAATGCCGGCGTCGTCGGCGATGCCTTCGAAGTATTCGGCCACACGCTGGAGCTCGTCCCGCACGGGAAAGTCGAGCGCGGTCATCATGTATTGCGGATTGTCGGCGCGAGCGAGAAATAGCACGTTCTCCACCATGCGCGACAAACGTTCGCATTCTTCGATATTCGACACCAGCACGGCCTCATATTCTTCGCTTGAGCGTGAGCGCGCGAGCGCTACCTCGCTCGCGCCACGCATGTTGCCAAGCGGCGTGCGCAGGTCGTGCGCGAGATCGGCGGTGTATTGCGAGAGCCGCTGGTAGCCAAGTTCGAGGCGCGCGAGCATCGAGTTCAGCGCTTCGGTCAGCGCTTCGAGTTCGAGTGGTGCGCGCCCGGACGGAATGCGGGTATCGAGTTTGCCTATGGTCACGTGAGCGGCGCTGCTGGCAATGTCGCGCAGCGGACGCAGCGATCTGCGCACGGCGAGATAGCCTAGTGCCGCTGCCGCAAGCAATGCGCAGAGTGTCGTGATGTAGAGCGTGTCGCGGTAGCCGGCGAGCAGGGCTTCGGGACCGCTCATCTCGCGTCCCACTACTGCGTCGACCACCGAGCCGTCGGTCAGCGCGATACCTGTGGCGACGCCGCGCATTGTCAGGCCGTCGGCGGTGCGCCACTCCTGCACGTCGTGTTCGACAATCCGGTTCGACGGCTTGACTTTCGGCAGCTCGCCAATGGCGAAGTGCGACGGATTACGCTCGAGCAGGACGCGCCCATTCGCATCCTGCATTCTCAGGAAGTAGGACTGGTTACCGAGCACGAGGCTATCGAGGCGGGACTCGTGAAGCGTAATGCCTTGCGGAGAGTCCAGCTCGCTGGCGAGGCGCCGCAGATGGCGGGCCGTCAGCACCAGTTCGAGGTCGGCCTGGGCGTGGATGCGCGCGGCCAGCGCCCGATACAGGATGCCGCCGCCGGCGCCGAACACCAGCACGGTGATGACGGCGAACCAGGCCGCGAGCCGTGCGGTCAGCGAGAGCCGCGGCATCATACGTCCTTCACTTCGAGCACGTAGCCGACGCCGCGCACGGTGTGCACCAGTTTGAGCGGATAGTTGTCGTCGATCTTCGAGCGCAAGCGGCGGATCGCCACGTCGACGACATTGGTGTCGCTATCGAAGTTCATGTCCCACACATAAGAGGCAATCTGCGTGCGGCTCAGGACTTCGCCGCTGCGCCGCGCCAGCAGATGCAGCAAGGCGAACTCACGCGGCGTGAGGTCGATGCGCTGGCCCGCACGCCGCACCTTGCGCTGGCTGGCGTTGATTTCGAGGTCGCCGATCGTCAGCGTGTCGCTCTCGCGGGCCTGGCCGCGGCGCGCCAGCGTGCGCACCCGGGCCAGCAACTCGACGAACGCGAACGGTTTGATCAGGTAGTCGTCGGCGCCGAGCTCCAGGCCGTGCACGCGGTCCTCGATCTCGTCGCGCGCTGTCAGAAACAACACCGGCGTATCCTTGCGGCCGCGCAATTGTTGCAGCACCTGCCAGCCGTCCATGCCGGGCAGCATCACGTCGAGCACGATCACGTCGTGCGATTCCTCGAGCGCCAGATGCAGGCCATCCACGCCATTGCGCGCCACGTCCACCACAAAGCCGGATTCCTCCAGGCCTTTCTTCAGGTAGTCGCCGGCCTTCGGTTCGTCTTCGATTACGAGGATCCTCATCGCAGTCGCCTTATTTCGGTTGGCATCGGTTTGCCGGAGGTTGCGGTTCGGCTTGTACTTCGCGGCTTGTACTTCGCGGCTTGCACTTCGTGGCCTGCACTTCGCCGATACGTTGATGATACCTGCGAGAAGCGCGCCAGTTCATTACGAGTTTGTCATCTGGACGCAATCCCGGCGCAAAGGCCGCCCTCATAGACTGCCGCCATTGTTCCCATTCAGGCGTGGTCTTCTCATGTGGATCGTCAAAGTCGCTCTTCGCCGTCCCTACACGTTTATCGTGCTGGCGCTGCTGCTCCTGATCATCGGGCCGCTGATGATCATGCGCACGCCCGTCGATATCTTTCCAAACATCGACATCCCCGTGATCAGCATCGTATGGAGCTACAACGGGATGACGTCTGAGGATATGGCGCATCGCATCATCGCGCCTTATGAGCGTGCCCTGACCTCGGATGTTGGCGATATCGAGCACATCGAATCACAGTCGCTCAACGGCGTGGCCGTCGTCAAGGTGTTCTTCCATCCCGGCGCGGACATCACGCGAGCCGAGACGGAAGCCTCGACGAGCGCCCAGTCGCTGCTGAAAGTCATGCCGCCCGGCACGCTGCCGCCCATGGTGCTGACGTTCAACGCGTCGACCGTGCCGATCATGGAACTGGCGCTGTCGAGCAAGACCCTGCCGGAACAGACGCTTTACGACCTCGGCAACAACTTCATTCGCACGCAACTGGCGACGGTGCAGGGCGCCGCGGTACCGATTCCGTACGGCGGCAAGGTACGCCAGATCATGGTCGATATCAACCCGCAGGCGATGCAGGCGAAGCACGTGACCCCTGCCGATGTGGTCAAGGCGGTCAATGCGCAGAACCTCGTGTTGCCGGGCGGCACGGCGAAGATCGGCACGTTCGAATACAACGTCGACATGAACGGTGCGGCGCTCTCGGTGGCGGAACTCAACAACCTGCCGGTGCGCACGCAACCGGACGGCACCGTGACGTATGTGCACGACGTCGCGACCGTGCGCGACGGCTATGCGCCGCAGACCAACATCGTGCGCCATGACGGCCAGCGGGCCGCGTTGCTCGAGGTGGAAAAGAGCGGCAGTGTCTCGACGCTCGATATCATTTCCAATATCAAGAGCCTGCTGCCGCGGATTCGCTCGCAGATGCCGACGGCCCTCAACATCCAGACCGTCACGGACGAGTCGGTCTTCGTCAAGGCGGCGGTGCAGGGCGTGATTCGCGAAGGCCTGATCGCCGCCGGCCTGACGGCGGTGATGATCCTGCTCTTTCTCGGCAGCTGGCGTGCGACGCTGATCATCGCGATCTCGATTCCGCTCGCCATGATTTCGTCGCTGATCATGTTGTCGGTGCTCGGCCAGACGATCAACATCATGACGCTCGGCGGTCTGGCGTTGGCGGTGGGGATTCTGGTCGACGACGCGACGGTTGCGATCGAGAACATGACCCATCACATCGAGCAGGGGCAGCCGTTATTACAGGCGATCCTTGAGGGTTCCGGCGAGATTGCCGTGCCTACCTTGATCTCGACGCTGTCGATCTGCATTGTCTTCGTACCGATGCTGCTGCTGTCCGGCGTCGCCCGCTATCTGTTCACGCCGCTCGCCGAAGCCGTGGTGTTCGCGATGCTCGCCTCGTATTTCCTGTCGCGCACGCTGGTGCCGACGCTGGCGATGTATCTGCTGCGCGGCGCTCACCCGACGGGTGAAGAGGGGGCTCACCCCGCACGGCCTGCGAACCGCCTGGTGCGCTTCCAGCAAGGCTTCGAGCGACGCTTCGAGGCGCTGCGCAGCCGCTACGAGCGGCTGTTGCAAGGGGCGCTCGCTGCACCGCGGCGTTTTATCGCGGTGTTCCTGATTGCGTGCATCGGCTCGCTTGCGCTGCTGCCGTTGCTTGGCCGCGATTTCTTTCCGCAAATCGACTCGGGGCAGATCCGCCTGCATATGCGGGCGAAGACCGGCACGCGTATCGAGCAGACGGCGCGCCTCGCGGATGAAATCGAGAACAGCATCCGCACGGTGATCCCAGCCAACGAACTGATGACCATCGTCGACAACATTGGCTTGCCGACCAGCGGCATCAACCTGTCGTATAGCAGTTCCGCGCCGATCGGCTCCGCTGATGCCGACATCCTGATCACGCTGAACGAGAAACACAAACCGACCGCGCAGTATGTGGTGAAGCTGCGGCAACTGCTTGGCGAGCGGTTCCCGGCGGTGACGTTCTCGTTCCTGCCGGCCGATATGGTCAGCCAGATTCTCAACTTTGGATTGCCGGCGCCAATCGACATCCAGGTGGTGGGTGTCAGTCTGGACGACAATCGCCGGTTCGCCGATGGGTTGATGGCGAAACTGCACAATGTCCCGGGACTCGTCGACCTGCGTATCCAGCAGCCCGCGGATGAGCCTGCGATCGCGGTCAACGTGGACCGCACCAAGGCGCTGCAAGCTGGCCTGCAGCAGCAGGATGTCGCGCAAAACCTGCTGATTGCGCTGTCCGGCAGTTCGCAGACCTCGCCGAACTTCTGGCTCAATCCGCAGAATGGTGTGAGCTATCCGGTGATGACGGAGATTCCGCAGTACGACGTCAACTCGCTGCAGGCGCTGGCCAATATTCCGCTGAGCGCGACGTTCACGCCGGGCACCGGCGGCTCGGGCAGCAACGCGGGCGGCGTCGACGGCATTCTTGGCTCGCTCGGCACGTTCTCGCGCACGACGCAGCAGGCGGTGGTGACGCACTACAACGTGCAACCGGTGATCGATATCTACGGCTCCGTGCAGGGGCGCGATCTGGGCGGAGTGGCATCGGACGTCTCGCGCATCGTCGACGCCGCTAAAGCGAACTTGCCGCGCGGTGCCCGGGTGGTGATTCGCGGCCAGGTCCAGACCATGCAGAGCTCGTTCAGCGGTTTGCTGGAGGGTATCGCCTTCGCGGTGCTGCTCGTGTACCTGCTGATGGTGATCAATTTCCAGTCGTGGATCGATCCGCTCGTGATCATCTGCGGTCTGCCGGGCGCCATGGCCGGCATCGTCTGGATGCTGTTCCTGACGCACACCACGCTGAGCGTGCCGGCGTTGACCGGCGCCATGATGTGTATCGGCGTGGCGACGGCCAACAGCATTCTTGTGGTGAGCTTTGCACGCGAGCGGCTGGCGCAAGGCATGGCGCCGCTGCAGGCGGCGCTCGCGGCTGGCGCCGGGCGCTTCCGTCCGGTGCTCATGACAGCGCTCGCCATGATGATCGGCATGGTGCCGATGGCCCTCGGCATGGGCGACGGCGGTGAGCAGAATGCGCCGCTTGGCCGTGCGGTCATCGGCGGTCTGATGATCGGCACGGTGGCGACGCTGATGTTCCTGCCCGTCGTCTTCTCGGTAGTGCATGGCTGGCTCGCGAAGCGTGCTCCACGCGGTCTCACGCAAGCCGAACTCGATCTTCTCAAATAAGCGGCGCGGCGTTTCGTCTCGTCTCGCCGCCGAGCGTCCATAACCTGATCTGACCTGAATTGACCGGAGTACGCCGCATGTCCACTCAATCTCCCCAGTCCGCGCCGGACAGCCCGCCCGCACCACAGCGCAGCAGCGGCGCCGTGCGTGTCGTTTTGATCGCAGCCGGCCTCGCCGTCGTGCTCGCGGTGGCCATCGTGCCGCGACTCAATGCGAGCGCCGCGCTGCAACAGCAGACCGCGGCGCTCGCGGTACCCACCGTGCAGGTCACGCAGCCCGCCGTCGCGCCGCCCGACCAGACGCTGGTGTTGCCGGGCGACATCGAGGCGTATCAGCAGACGCCGATTTTCGCGCGCACCAATGGTTATCTGAAGGCCTGGTACGCCGATATCGGCGCCCATGTGAAAGCCGGGCAACTGCTGGCAACGATCGATGCGCCCGAGGTGGACGCCGCGCTGGGCCAGGCGCGCGCCGATGAACAGCAGGCGCAGGCGAACGATCAGTTTGCCCAGGTAAGCGCGGCGCGCTGGCAACAACTGGTGCAGACGCACGCGGTCTCGCAGCAGGATACGGACATGAAAGACAGCGACGCGAAGGCGAAGCACGCGGCGTTTCTCGCGGCGCAAGCGAACGTGGCTCGCCTCGCGCAGATGCAGTCCTATGAGAAGGTTTATGCGCCGTTCGACGGCGTGATTACCGCGCGCAACATCGACGTCGGCGCGTTGATCGACGCGGGTAGCGCGGGCGGTCCGGCGAAAGAGCTGTTCGATCTGGCGCAGACGGGTGTGCTGCGCGTCTATGCCGACGTGCCGCAGGACAACGTAGGCGCCTCGCTGGACGGCACCTCGGCCTGCCTCGAAGTCTCGCAAAGCCCCGGCAAGTGTCTGCCGGGAACGGTGGTGCGCAATGCGGGGGCCATCAATGCGGTTACGCGCACGCTGCGCATCGAAGTTGACGTGCCTAACGCGAATGGGGCGGTGCTGCCAGGGTCGTATGGGCAAGTGCATCTGTCCGTGAAAGCCGCTCAGCCGGGCTTGTCGCTGCCAGTGAACACGCTGTTGTACCGGCCGGAGGGCTTGCAGGTGGCCACCGTGGATGCGCAGAACAAGGTGCTGCTGAAGACCATCAAGCCGGGCCGTGACTTCGGCACGCGTATCGAAGTGGCTTCAGGTCTGGTCGCGACCGACCGGGTGGTCCTCAATCCGTCCGACTCGATTACGAACGGTCAGGCTGTGAAGGTTGCCAGTTCGTCGGCAGCGACGGCAAGCGCCGCGGGGAGCCACTCATGAAACCTGGCCAACCTGGGCGTATGCCATGGCGCTTAACCCGAGCGCCACTGCTCGGCGCCGTCTGCGCGGCGGCTTTGCTGGGCATGACCGGTTGCTCGATCGGGCCGGCCTATGTGCGACCCGCCGTGAGGGTGCCGACGGCTTATAAGGAAAACGGCGGGGCGTCTGGCGCCGGCGTGCTCTCGACAAGCGCTGCCAATTCAACCACCGGGCCGGCCGCGCCCGCACAGGCAGCCCCTGGCTGGACCAGCGCCGCGCCCGCCGATAGCAAGCCGCGCGGCGCGTGGTGGACGCGCTTCGGCGATTCCGAACTGAACACGCTCGAAGCAAGCGTGAGCGTCTCGAACCAGACAGTCCAGAAGGCGGTTGCGCAGCTTCAGGAGGCGCGCGCGATGGTGCAATCGGCTCACGCCGCTTATCTTCCGACGATAGGCGCGGGGGCGAGCGCAACCCGCGAGCACGATTCCGCAAACGTGATCGGCCATCAGGGGACCGCCGGCAAGTCGTACAACGACTATGCTGTCGCGCTCGATGCGAGCTGGGAGCCGGATCTGTGGGGCAGAATCGCGCACGAGAACGACGCGGCGCGCGCCGGTGCGCAAGCCAGCGCCGCCGATCTCGAAAGCGTGCGGCTTGGCGTGCAGGCCGAACTTGCGGTTGATTACTTCAACCTGCGTGGACTCGATGCGTCGAAGCGCCTGCTCGACCAGACCGTCAAGGACTATCAGCAGACGCTCGATCTGACGCAAAGCCGCTTTACCGTTGGCGTGTCGTCGCAGGCTGACGTCACCCAGGCCCAGACGCAGTTGCAGTCCACCGAAGCGCAGGATATCGATCTGGGCGTTGCCCGCGCGCAATACGAGCACGCCATTGCCACGCTGACCGGTGTTCCCGCCTCGACGTTCTCGTTGCCGCCGGCCGTGACGGACTTCACGCCGCCGGCGATTCCCGTGGGCGTGCCCTCCGAACTGCTGGAGCGGCGGCCCGATATCGCCGCTGCGGAACGCCGTGCGGCCGCTGCCAACGACCAGATCGGCATCGCCCAGTCCGCGTTTTACCCGGACCTGGTGCTGTCGGCCACCGGCGGCATAGGAAGTTCGACGCTGACGAACTGGCTCACTGCGCCGTCGCGGATGTGGACCATTGGACCGGCCCTGATCGGCACGCTGTTCGACGGCGGCCGGCGTGAAGCGATGACCGCGAAGGCTAAGGCGCAATACGACGCGAGTGCGGCGGACTATCGCCAAACCGTGCTGACAGCCTTTCAGGAAGTCGAAGACAACCTCGCATCCTTGCGCATCCTTCAGCAGGAGGTCAGCAAGCAGAACGAGGCGGTTGCATCGGCCAGGAAGACCTTGCAGCTCGAACTCGACCAGTACCGCATCGGAACGGTGGGCTATCTGGAGGTGGTCGCCGCGCAGAGTACGGCGTTGGCGAACGAGCGCACGGCGGTCGATCTTTCGCGCCGGCAGATGGACGCGAGCGTGTTGCTGGTGAAAGCATTGGGCGGCATCTGGTGATGCCTGGCCCGACGCCGCAGCTAATCACATTGCTAATTACGCCGCCAATCAAATCGTCATCTTCGACAGGGAGAATTCCCTTGGCGGCGCGCTGAAACAGATTGCCATGGGTGCCGCCGGGGGAGTAAACCGGATTCGAACTATTACAAGGTTGAAGATGTCAGAACGGTGAAAGCGCCTTCGATATTTCCGTCCATCCATATCGACGAGTTGCGCCATGCAATCATCCACGATCAAAACGCTCCGCGTCTATCTGCTGACAGCGTCATGCGCTGCTATGGCGATAGAAGTCATGGCGCTGCTGGCAATCAGTCTGTTTGGCGTTTCAGAAGACGTGTTCGCGTTGCCGGCATTTCGCGCAGCAACCGTGGTGGCGATTGCGGGTGTCGTAGTGCTCACAAGACTCGTGGCCCACGCCGCATTTCTCTCAACCTTGTTGCATCGCTACGCGTCCTTCCTCGGTGTCTTCACGCAACGCTGGGTTCGACGGTTCGATCGTCCTCGCCGGACATAGGCCCAAAGCCCGTCGGCACGATCACAAGCGGGTGAGCCGCGGTGTCTTGCGCGTCAGCCAGGGCGAAAGCCTCCGCAATGATCTTGCGCACATCCTGACGCATCATTGTCACTTCGAACGGCAGGTGCGCGGCAAACGGGTCCCAGTCGAAGCACCCCACAACGCTCGACTGCCAGGCGTCGCGCGGCAAGCTCGACGCGAACTGAACCAGGCCCTCAAACGCGGTGATCGAATTCATCAGCAGGCCGGCGGGGAGGCGCCCCAGGCTCTCATAGCGGCGCGCCAGCGCGCGCCGTGCAGACGACGCGTCATAGCCGAAGCAGTCAACGGCGTCGGCTGCCGGAGTGATGCCGCGCGCCGCGAAGGCGTCGCGGTATCCGGCGATACGCATATCCGTCGCATACTCGTCCACGACGCCGCCCAGAAAGAGCAGCTCGTCCGCAGAGGCGCCGCGCGCCGTCATCTTGTCCATCAACACGTCGGTCAGCGCACGCGCGCCGCCGCGATTGTCCGACACGACGGACGGCGCAGCCGGCCCAGGCAGATCGACATTGATGCAGGGAATACCCGCCGATGCACACCGGTCATTGAGCGGTGTCGGATTGCGCACGCCGGCAATGAACAACAGCTCGACCTGTTGCGAGATGAGCGTCTCCGTCACGCTCAGTTCCACGGCCGGATCGCGTTGGGTGCTGACGACGATGGGGCACAGGCCCCGGCTTCTCGCGTAGTCCTCGAAATTCTCGACCAGCCCGGCGAAAAAGCGGTTGCGGTAGTGCGGAAGAATCATGCCGGCCAGACCCGAGCGGGACAGCCGCAGCCCGCGGGCCTTCATGTTGACGTTGTAGCCCAGTTGCTCGGCGCTGGCGAGGATCCGGTTAGCCGTTTCCTCCTTGATCCGGTAGCGCGCCCAGGTGCCGTTCAGCACCATGCTTACCGCGGAGATTGAAGAACCGGTCGCCTTCGCGATGTCGTAGATCGTGGACTTGCGGTTCGGGTTGGTACGGGCCATCTGCGGTTCACTCCAAAAAGCACTTTTGTTCACGCTGCGCAGAAGGTAGTCCTTTCGCCGCAGAAAGCCAGCCTAGGGTATTCACTGAGTTGACGCATTTGCTGAATGGATTCAGCATTTCTCTCACTCGATTGCTGAATGGATTCAGCAAATGAATCAGCAAAGTACAGCACCGAGCGGGCAGCGAATTTTCCAAAACCTACTTGGACGACTGGTGCCGGCTGCCAGCGCTCCAGCGGAGGAGACATGTCAAAGAGTTTTGTGCGCACGTTGTGCGCAGGCGTCGTCGCGTTTGCGATCAGCACGGGCGCAGCGCTGGCTTCGCCTGACCATCCCGTGATCGGTGTTGTCGTCAAGATCGGCGGCATTCCCTGGTTCAACGCCATGGAGGCAGGGATCAAGAAGCAGGCGGATCAACTGGGCGTGAAAGCCTTCATGGTCGGCCCGACCAGTGCGGACCCGGCGTTGCAGGTGCGGGCCATTGAAGACCTGATCGCGCAGCACGTGGATGTGATCGGTGTGGTGCCGAACGATGCCCAGGTGCTGGAGCCGGTGTTGCAGCGTGCGCGGGCGGCGGGCATCAAGGTCATCACGCACGAGTCTCCGAAGCAGGAGAATGCGGACTGGGACTTTGAGCTTGCTTCGGTCAAGGGCTTCGGCGAAGCCTACGCGAAGCGCCTCGCCACCGCGCTTGGCGGCAAGGGCGAGTACGCGGTCTTTGTCGGCTCGCTCACGGTGCCGTTGCACAACGCATGGGCCGACGCTGCCATCGCTTATCTCAAGGCCAACGATCCCGACATGAAACTGGTCGGCGACCGCTACGGCGTAGCGGAGAACGTCGACGCTTCGCGTCAGACTGCGCTCGATTTGATGCGGGCTCATCCCGACCTGAAGGGCATTCTTGCCTTCGGCAGCCAGGGCCCGATTGGGGCGGCGCGCGCCGTGGCAGAAAATCACGCGCAAGGGAAGGTCGTCGTACTGGGACCCTTCTCGCCGGGGCAGGGCAAGCGTCTTGTGCACGATGGCATCCTGACCGGTGGCTATATGTGGAACCCGGAACAGGCGGGCGAAGTGTTCGTGACCTTGGGGACGATGGTGGCGAAGGGCCAGCCGATCAAGGACGGCACGAATATCCCGGGTCTCGGTGTCGTTCATCCCGTTGGTCATAACCTGATCGTCGACCAACTGGTGGATCTCAACGCGAATACCGTTGACGCTCTCGCCAAGTCGGGTCTTTGAGCGTGACGCGATCGGGCAGGGCGTGAAGGGGCGTGAAGGGCCGCAAGCGCGCGCCCTTCACTGGCCGATAGAACGTGTATCGGATCGCCTCGCTTTGCCCGCAGCATTGGAGTGTTCCCATGAATCCATCCGCTTCCACGGCTCGCCTCGCGCCCGAGCGAGACCGCACGAGCGATGCCGCGCTCGTCTCCGGCACCGGCCGCGCCGCGTTGCTTAAGCTCGACAATATCTCCAAGGTATTCGGCGGCGTCAAAGCATTGCAGGCGGTGAAGTTCGAAGTCATGCCAGGAGAGGTGCTATGCCTCGCCGGCGAAAACGGCTGCGGCAAGAGCACCCTTATCAAGGTCATCAGCGGCGTCTATCAGCCGGAGCCGGACGCCGTGATGCTGATGGATGGCCAGTCGATCGAAGGGCTGGACCCGGCGAAGGCGCGGGAACTCGGCATTCAGGTGATCTGGCAAGACCTCGCGCTGTTTCCCGAGATGACGGTGGCGGAGAATATCGCCTTCGAGCAGAACCTGGGCCCGCGTCCGCGGCTCGTCAACTACCGCCAGATGAAAATTGCGGCGCGGCGCATCCTTGAGCGGCTGGGCGTGGATATAGACCTCAATCGGTCCGTGCGCTCGCTGTCGATTGCCCAGCGCCAGGTGGTGGCGATTGCCCGCGCACTGGTGGCCGAGGCACGCCTCGTATTCATGGATGAGCCGACGGCGTCGCTCAGTCACGCCGAGACGGAAGCACTCCTGAAGATTGTCCGCCGCCTCTCGGCGGACGGAATTGCCGTCGTCTTCGTCAGCCACCGGCTTGCGGAGGTGCTCGACGTTTGTACGCGCGTGACGGTGCTGCGCGATGGGCAGTTCGTCGGCACTTTCCCGACCGCCGGCATGACGCAAACGCGCCTCACGGAGCTCATGACCGGGCGCACCTTCGACTATGCGGTGCGCACGACGGATCTGTCGGCTGCGCCCGTCGTGCTGCAAGTCGAAGGGCTGTCGCGACGCGGTGAATATGACTCGCTGTCGTTCAGCGTAAAGCGAGGTGAGATTCTTGGCGTAACCGGCCGGCTGGGCGCAGGGCGCACGGAGCTTGCGCTGTCGCTGTTCGGAATGACGCGGCCGGATGCGGGCGTCATCACGCTCGATGGCAAGCCGTTGTCACTGCGCGGCAACCGCGACGCGATCCGGGCCGGCATTGCCTATGTGTCCGAGGATCGTCTTCAGCTCGGGCTGGTGCAGCAACAATCCATTGGCGACAACACCGTGGCTGCGGTACTGGACGACCTGCTGGACGCCGCCCATCTGATCGCACCGGGCAAACGGGACGATCTGATTCGCGGCTGGATCGGGAAACTCGCGGTCAAGATCGGCACGCCCGACGATGCGGTGTCGACACTCTCCGGCGGCAACCAGCAGCGCATTGTGCTCGCCAAGTGGCTCGCAACCAACCCGAAGCTGCTGATTCTCGACTCGCCTACGGTAGGGGTGGACGTGGGCGCCCGCGCGGGCATCTTCGCGATCATCCACACACTCGCCGAACAAGGCATGGCCATCCTGCTGATCTCCGACGAGATCCCAGAGGTCTATTTCAACGCCGACCGTATCCTGCATATGCGCAACGGCCGCTTCGTGGCGCAATACGTGCCGGGCGCTACAACCATCGAGCAGATTGAGCGAGACATCCATGCCTGACTTGCGCAAATGGGGAATCGGTACGACCGAGGCCTTGCTGATTCTCGTCATCGCCGTGATGGTGATCGGCCTCAGCGTGTCGACTTCCACCTTCCTGACTCTGCCCAACCTGTTCGACCTGCTCAACCAGAGCGCGGTGAACATCATCTTCGCAGTCGGATTGCTGGTGGTGCTGATCGCGGGTGGGATCGACATCTCGTTTGCGGTTGGCGCATCGGTGGTTCAGTACCTGACTGCGCTGACGGTCATGCACCTTGGCGGCGGCAACTGGGTGATCGGCTTTATCGCAGCCGCTGGCTTCGGCTTTCTGCTCGGGGCCATCAACGCCACCTTCATTTACCGCTTCCGGATCGTCTCGATTGTAGTAACCATCGCTACCTTCAACATATTTTTCGGCGGCCTGATGTTCCTCACGGGCGGGGTGTCGATCTACGATCTGCCTGACTGGTGGATGAACCGGGTCTCTCTTATACAGGTGAAGACCGCCAGCGGTGTCGCCGATCTCGCGCTGCCGGTTGCAGTGATGGCCGTCATGGTCCTCGCCACGTGGTTTTTGCTCCGGCGCACGACCACCGGGCGGCAACTCTATGCGATGGGCGACAACCCGGAGGCAGCCCGTCGCGTCGGTATTAACCTCGGCACCATGCATTACGTGGCGTTCGGCTGGCTCGGCATGATGGCCGGCGTGGCGGGCCTGATGCAGGCTCACTATGTCCAGGAAGTCGTGCCCAATGCGCTCTACGGACGTGAACTCGAAGTTCTCGCAGCGGTGGTGCTTGGCGGCGCGCGACTGGGGGGAGGGCGCGGCACGATCCTCGGCGCCATTCTCGGCATCATGCTTACCGCGATTACCGCCAATGGTCTGAACCTGCTTGGAATCTCGCCTTACGCGTTCAAGATGATTATCGGCGCCATCATCCTGAGCGCCATCACCTTGTCGAGTGGAGGCTTCGCCCGGCTGGTCGAATCGCGCTTCACGCCGCAACGCCCAAAGGTCTCGCCATGAAATCGTCCTCGCAACGCCCGTTTGTGCCACACGTGCCTGCCGACGTGCTCGGCCTGCTCGGATTTCTCGTGTTCGTGGTCGCGGGCATGAGCCTGGCGGCGCCGCACTTTTTCTCTCCGGACACCTTTGTCTCAGTGGCCTTTCAACTGCCGGAACTCGGGCTGTTCACGCTGGCCATGCTGATGCCGCTGGTTTCCGGCGGCTTCAACCTGGCGGTGACCTTTACTGCGAATATTGCCGGCCTCGCCATGGCCTGGGTGTTGCATTCGCACGGCGGGGTGAACGCCGGCGCAGGCGCTATCGCATCAGGAATCGCCGCTGCGCTGGCTACGGGCGCCGCCTCCGGATGGGTCATGGGCGCCATCATCGCGCGCACTGGCGCGAGCCCGATTCTGGTCTCCCTGTCGATGATGATCTTCCTGCGCGGGCTCGGTGAGTTTCTTACCCACGGCGGCGACATCTCGGGCTTTCCACCGTTTGTGCTGACGATGGGCAACGGGCTGATCCTGGGCGTTCCTGTGCCGTTGTGGATTTTCGCCGCCTGCGCGGTGCTCTGGCATGTGGTCATGACGCGTACCCGGCTCGGCTTTGCGACCCGCATGATCGGCTCGAACCTTGAGGCGACCCGCTATTCGGGCATCCCGACTACGCGTGCGGTCACCCGGATCTATATGCTCTCGGGCCTGATGTGCGGTGTCGCGGGCGTCGTGATGCTCGCCAGCTTTAACTCGGTGCGGGTTGGGCATGGCGAGGCGTTCCTGCTGATTTCCGTGCTCGCATGTTTCCTCGGACGCGTCGACCCGTTCGGCGGGTTCGGACGCGTGGTGCCCGTGGTGATTGCGCTGGTCATCCTGCAGGTGATCGCCTCGGGCCTCAACCTGCTCGGCGCCAGCCAGCACCTGGCCACCGCCTTGTGGGGTGTGTTTCTGCTTGCCGTCATGCTCATCCGCTGGGCTTGGGCGCACGGCTCTTTTCAGTCCATGGTCCGCACACGCGTGACCGCATCAGGAGGAGTCACTCAATGAATACGCTAGGGGTTCATGCATTGGTATGGTCCGGCGATCTGACGCCGGAGTCGACCCGCAAGGTGATCAGTCAGACCAAAGCGGCCGGCTTCGACCTCGTCGAACTGTCGTTACATGGGCCGAAGGTGATGGACCTCGGGCTCACTCGTGATCTCCTGCAGGAGCACGGGTTGAAACTGGGTTGCTCACGCGGCCTGACTTTCGATGCGGACGTGTCCAGCGACGATCCGGCTTCTGTTGCACGTGGGCTGTCGCTGCTGGAGGAAGGTATCGGCATTACCGCCGAACTCGGCGGCAATTATTTCGGCGGCATCCTCTACGGTGCGATGGGGAAGTATGCCGCGCCGCTTACCGCGCAAGGACGCCGCAACGCGGTCGATGCGCTCAAGCGCGTGGCTGACTTTGCGCTCAAGAGAAATATCACACTGGGTCTCGAGGTGGTGAACCGCTACGAGAGCAATCTGCTCAATACTGCCTCGCAAGCGCTCGCGATGCTGGACGAGGTGGGAGCGCCCAATGTCGTCGTGCACCTCGATACGTATCACATGAATATTGAGGAGTCCGATTTCATGCAGCCGGTTCTGGCCTGCGGAAAACGTCTCGGCTATGTCCATATAGGCGAAAGCAACCGGGGTTATCTGGGCTCGGGCACTATCGATTTTGCGCAGTTCTTCCATGCGCTTGCGATGATCGACTACCAGGGCGTGATCACGTTCGAGAGCTTTTCATCGACGGTGGTGAACGAGCAATTGTCCAATGCGCTCGCGATCTGGCGTAACCTGTGGGACGACGGCATGGACCTGGCCACTCATGCGCGAAGCTTTATCGCAGGAGGGATCAACGCCGCGGCCAAGGCGAGGGCGCATCATTAGAAGCAGCAGAGGGATGCGCCGCCAATCTGCCTGGGCGAGGCGGGCGGCGCTTGCTGCCTGCTGCGTGCTGGAAACAACTAACCCATACAAACCAGATGGTCCCGATGATCGAACATCATTTCTTGTCCAGACTAGAACAGCTTATCGCTGGCGGAAAACGCCGCATCCTTGGGTTGACCGGAGCGCCGGGCGCCGGCAAATCGACGCTGGCGCAGGCCATTCTCGAAGCGCTACCCGGCCGTGCAGTTGTTGTGCCGATGGACGGATTTCATCTTGCCAATGTCGAACTCGAACGTCTGGGCCGCGCTTCCCGTAAAGGCGCTGAAGATACCTTCGACAGCGCGGGTTACGTTGCATTGCTGGACCGTCTGCGTGCGCAGCGCGACGACGAGGTGATTTACGCTCCCACGTTTCGGCGCGAGATTGAAGAACCCGTGGCCGGAGCGATTGCCGTCACGCCGGATGTGCCACTGGTGATTACCGAGGGCAACTATCTGCTGCTCGATCGCGGCCACTGGAAGTCCGTCCGGCCGCTGCTCGACGAAGCGTGGTATGTCGATCTCGATCCGGAAGTGCGCAGGCAGCGCCTTGTTTACCGCCATGTGCAGTTTGGCCGCGATGAAGCCGCGGCGAGAAGCTGGGTTCAGCATACCGACGAGGTTAACGCAGCGCTGATCGAATCCACGCGAGCGCGCGCCGACCTGGTGTTCCGGGGGCTGTGAGAAGGCGCAGGCAGTAGGCGAATAAATCGGACGCCCGCACGCATCACGCTTCTGGTTTAGAGCGCGCCCGGATCAGCGAACTCACCCGCTCGGCATCGGCCGGCGTTGCTGGGTTGTAGATCACCATGCTGAGATCGGGCCGGCCGTCGACGGCGAAGGCCGAATATTCGAAGGCAATCGTCCCGGCGATCGGATGCCGGAGATGCTTCACGCCTTCGCCGGGCGCCCGCACGTCATGATCGCGCCACAGTGCTGCGAATTCCGGGCTCACCCGGCACAGTTCCTCAACGAGCGCGGCCACCTGGCCCGTGGCGCCGGCGCGTGCGGCATCTACCCGGAACGATCCCACCACAAAGCGGGCGGCGCTTTCCCAATCGAATTGGGCGGCGCGGATGCGCGGGTCGCAAAAGACCTGGCGCAGGATGTTGCGTTGCCCGGGCGGCAGCGCGTCATAGTCGATCAGCGTCGCGGAAGCGGCGCGGTTCCATGCGACGACGTCCCACGTGGCGGTCTTGATTAACGCAGGACTGGGCTCCAGCACGTCGAGTATGCGCTGGAGCCGCGGCGTAACCGTGTCCCGTGCCTCATAGCGGACCTCGGGCGGACGGCCGAGGCCAAGCAGGAACAGATGCTCGCGTTCGACTTCTGTCAACAGCAACGCGCGTGAGATGCGGTCGAGCACTTCAGCCGATGGCGCCCCGCCACGACCTTGCTCAAGCCACGTGTACCAGGTTGCGCTGACGTTGGCGCGCTGCGCGACTTCCTCGCGCCGCAGCCCCGGTGTGCGCCGGCGCGTCGACTCAAAGCCGAAGGCCGCGGGGTCTAGCTTCGTGCGGCGATCCCTGAGGTAGGCTCCAAGCAGATTTTCGTTCTCGTCCGGCATGCGTACCCTGTTAGTCGGTATACCTGTATAACGTCACTACTTTACCCGTATAGAGTACGCGCCAAGAATCGCTCCTGTCCACTTGGGATCAGGAGAGTTTCCATGAAAGTTTTTGTGACCGGTGCAACCGGCTTCGTCGGTTCTGCAGTCGTCAGGGAATTGCTCGATGCGGGGCACCAGGTACTCGGTCTTGCGCGCTCGGAGGCAGGGGCGGCGTCGCTTGCCGCAGCGGGGGCGCAGGTGCATCGCGGCACGCTCGAAGATATCGACGGCCTGCGCCGCGGTGCGCTTGCGGCGGACGGGGTGATCCATACGGCCTTCAACCACGATTTTTCGAAATTTGCCGAGAACGCCGCGACGGAACGGCGCGCCCTCGAGGCTCTGGGCGACGCGCTCGAAGGCTCCAGCCGGCCGCTGATTGTGACCTCCGGGGTCGCGCTTCTGACGCCGGGCCGCGTCGCGAACGAGGAAGATGTCCGCGCTCCTAACCCTGCGTTTCCTCGTGCGCCGGAAGAGGTGGCCACCGCGCTGGCGGCGCGCGGCCTGCGTGCCAGTGCGGTGCGCCTTGCACCCTCGGTGCACGGCGAAGGCGACCATGGCTTCGTGCCGAGGCTGATCGCCATTGCACGCGAGAAAGGCGTCTCGGCTTACGTCGGAGATGGGCTCAACCGCTGGCCCGCCGTGCATCGTCTCAATGCGGCTCATCTGTTCCGTCTCGCCCTGGAAAAGGGTGAGGCCGGAGCGCGATATCACGCGGTCGCCGAAGAGGGGGTGCCGTTCAGGGAGATCGCCGAGGTGATCGGCCGCCAACTGAACGTGCCGGTCGTCAGCAAACACCCCGAGGAGGTCGGCGAGCATTTCGGCTGGTTCGGCATGTTCGTGGGCATGGACGTTCCCGCCTCCAGTCAACGGACGCAGGAACTGCTGGGCTGGCAGGCAGACGGGCCGGATCTTCTGAGCGACATCGCTCAGCCTGGTTATTACGTGCCTGCGTGATGTCCGGTAGGGAAATACCTGGCAAGCCTAACCGTCGGCGTGGGCAGGACCGCCATCACGGCGGTCGGTGAACGGTCCTCAACCGTATGGGAGAGCAGGAATGACTGATCCCGCGATGTCCCTGGAAGGAAAGCGCGTAGTGGTGATTGGCGGCACGTCGGGAATCGGCTTTGCGGTTGCCGAGCTGGTGCGTTTACAGGGCGCTGCGGTGGTGGTCGCCTCGAGCAATGCGGCGAAGGTCAAGGCCGCGCTCGAGCGCCTGCCGGGTGCGACCGGCAGCACCGTCGATCTGCGCGACGAGGCTGGCGTCGCCGGTTTCTTCGACGAGTTGGGTGCATTCGATCATCTGGCGATCACGGCCGGAGACTGGGGCGGACCGATGTTCGTATCCTCCCGCGACCTTGACCTGGCGCAGGCACGGCAACTCCTCGACGTCCGCTTCTGGGGCGTGCTCGCGGTGGTCAAACACGGCTGCCGCACAATTGCCCAGGACGGCTCGATTACGCTGACGAGCGGCATGCTCGCGCACCGGCCGCGCAAAGGCGCTCCCATGGCGACGGCTTTTGGGGGTGCCATCGAGCATCTTGCGCGCGGTCTCGCGGTGGATCTCATGCCGGTGCGCGTCAACGCCGTATGCCCGGGCCTCGTGCTGACCGAGCACGTGAAGCAGATGCCCTCGGCCATGTTGCAGTCGATGGTGGAGCCTCTGCCCGTGCCGCGGGGCGCGACGCCGCAGGAGGCCGCGAAGGCATATGTGTATCTGATGCTCAACGGCTATGCGACTGGGCAGATCTTGCCCGTCGATGGTGGTGGGCTGGTGGTCTGAGTCGTGCGATGCCGCCACGCCTTAACGGCAGCGGCTCGATGCACGCTGTTTCAAGGCCGCCGGATTAGGGTTTCCAGACAGGACCATCCGGAAAGCGATGCTGATCGAGCGAGGCCGCATGCATTTCGATGCTATAGCCGGGACGCTGCGGCGGCATGTAACGGCCGTTGCGAATCACGACAGGGTCGACGAAGTGTTCATGCAGATGGTCCACGTATTCGAGCACGCGGTTTTCCAGCGAGGCCGACACGCAGATATAGTCGAACAGCGAAATATGCTGGACATACTCGCACAGACCGACGCCGCCCGCATGCGGACACACCGGTACGCCGTATTTCGCCGCCATCAGCAAAACGACGATCACCTCGTTGAGGCCGCCCAGGCGGCAGCTATCCACCTGGCAAAAGTCGATGGCATGCGCTTGCAGCAACTGCTTGAACATCACGCGGTTTTGGCAATGCTCGCCGGTGGCGACGCCGACCGGATGTAGCCGCTGCCGGATCGCCGCGTGGCCGAGAATGTCGTCGGGACTCGTGGGTTCCTCGATCCACCACGGGTCGAATTCGGCCAGGCAGCGCATGTTCGCGATGGCTTCGTCGACATCCCACACCTGGTTTGCATCCATCATCAGCTTGCGGTCTGCGCCGATTTCTTCGCGCAGGATGCGGGCCCGGCGCATATCCTCCTGAAGATTGCCACCCACTTTCTGCTTGAAGTGTGTCCAGCCCTGCGCGACGCCTTCGCGTGCGAGCCGGCGGATCTTGTCGTCGTCGTAGCCGAGCCAACCGGCCGATGTCGTGTAGGCCGGATAGCCGTGTGCCAGCATTTCCTGCTCGCGCTCGCTCCGTGTGCTGGCATGGCGGCGCAGCATGGCAATGGCTTCCTGTGGTGTGATCGCATCGGTCACGTAACGGAAGTCGAGACACCGCACGAGTTCTTCGGGGCTCATGTCGACCAGCAGCTTCCACACCGGTTTGCCTTGCGCTTTCGCCCACAGGTCCCAGGCTGCATTCACGACCGCCGCCGTCGCCAGATGAATCGCACCCTTGTCCGGGCCAATCCAGCGCAACTGGCTATCCGAGGTTAGTGCGCGCCAGAACGCACCCATGTTGGCGGCGATCTCTTCGAGCGTTTTACCGACCACAAGCGGAGCAAGCGCCTGTGCCGCCGTCACGCAGATCTCGTTGCCGCGCCCAATCGTGAAGGTAAGGCCGTGGCCCGTCAGCGAGTGTGGCGAATCGGTTTCGAGCGTGACGTAAGTGGCGGAGTAGTCCGGTGCGGCGTTCATCGCATCGGAGCCGTCGAGCGACCGTGAGGTCGGAAACCGGATATCGCGAACCGACAGCCTTGTGATCGTGGTCATCTGGGCACCCTCCGGGGCGACTGCTAACGGCATGCGGCTATGCACGAGGCGGGCCGTGGCGCTCAAAGGCGCCGCGGCCCCGCCTCACTTATTACACTGTAGCGGCAGCAGCGGTTAATCGTAGAGCACGGCGGCAATCTTCGGATCGGTGATATTGCTCTTGTCGTACCAGTAGAAGCCAGTGTCGACTTTCTTGGGCAGCGTCTCGCCTTTCATCGCCTTCACCGCGGAGTCGACCACGCATTTGCCGATGCCGATCGGGTTCTGCGTGATCGCGCCATACATCAGGCCCGACGTGATGTCCTCTTTTTGCTCCTTGCCTGAGTCGTAGCCGATCAGGACCAGCTTCTTGCCCGATTCCTTGACGCCGATTGCCGCGCCTTCCGCCGAACCTTCATTTGAGCCGAAAATGCCCTTCAGGTTGGGGTTGGCCTGAATCATCGTCTTGGCGATTTCCGCCGACTTCAGGTGGTCACCGCCGCCATACTGCACCGAGACGATCTTGATGTTCGGATGCTTGGCCTTTATTTCGTTGAGGAAGCCGTCACGTCGATCGACGCCGGTGCGGCTCGTCTGGTCGTGCACGATCAGGCCGACTTCACCTGAGTCGCCGATTGCTTCGGCCATCTTGTCGGCGGCGAGGGCGGCCGCGGCCAGGTTGTCGGTGGCGCAGGTCGTCAGCGGAATGTCGCTATCGACGCCTGAGTCGAAGGCGATGACGGGGATTTTTTCGGACTGCGCCCGCCGCAATAGCGGAATCGCCGCCTTGCTGTCGAGTGCCGCGATGCCGAGCGCCTGAGGCTTCTTGGCGAGCGCGGCCGAGAGCATGTCGATCTGCTTGTCGACCATAGCCTCGGTTTCCGGACCCTCGAAGGAGATCCTGACGTTATGGTCCTTCGCCGACTGCTCGGCGCCGGCTTTCACGGCTTGCCAGAACTGGTGCTGGAAGCCCTTCGAGATGAGCGGGATGTAGGGTTCGTCCGCGAGCGTAACGCTTGTGCCGCCAACGAGCGCGCCGACGCCGAGCACGACGCCGATAAGTTTTCTTTTCAACATGGGGTATCTCCTCCTAAGGTGGGCCATTCAACCTTCAGCCGTTGTTGGGGGAGCCTATGGCGCTCCCTTTTCTTGAACCATGAGCTTGAAGCATGAGCTTGAAACCTGAGCGCGATTCCTCGCTTGCGCGTCTCCCGCGTGAAGTCAGCTTTTCCTGCGCCGCAAAATATCCGCATAGACCGCAAGAATGATGATGAGACCGGTCACGACGATCTGCCATTCCTGAGCGACGGACAGGATGCGCAGGCCGTTGGTCAGCACGCTCATGATGAACGCGCCGATGATCGTGCCGAGAATCGTGCCCGAACCGCCGCTCAGCGACGTGCCGCCAATCACCACGGCGGCGATCGCTTCGAGTTCATAGCCTTGCCCGAGCGCGGGCTGGGCCGAATTCAGCCGCGAGGCAATCAGCAGCCCGGCGATGCCGCAAATGGCGCCGCCCAGCGCATAAATGGCGATCTTCCAGCGGTCGACGTTCACACCGGACAGGCGCACGGCTTCTTCGTTGCTGCCGAGCGCAAACGTATAGCGGCCGAGCGCCGTGCGATTGAGCGTGATCGAACTCACCACCGCCAGGAAAAACAGGATCAGGACCGCGTTCGGAATGGGCACGCTCGGCAGCACATAACCGATCAGCGAATCCTGCGAGATCATGAAGAAGTTTTCGGTGTCGGTGAAATAGATCGGCTTGTCGGCCGAGACGACCAGCGAAAGCCCCTTTAGCAGCATCATCATGCCCAGCGTGGCGATGAACGGCGGGATTTTCATTTTCGCCGTGAGGGTGCCCGAAACGGTTCCGCAGAGCGCGCCGGTGCCAATCGCGGCGAGCACGCCGGTCCACATCGGCAAATGCCAGTAAGTCAGAAACACGCCGCAGATGACCGCCGTAAAGGTCATCAAAGTGCCGACGGACAGGTCGATGCCGCCGGTGATGATGACGAAGGTGCAGGCAATCGCCAGCACGCCGTTGACCGCTGTCGCCTGCAGAATGCCGAGCATGTTGTCCATCTGCATGAAAGCGGGCGACGCGAAGCTGAAAAACACCAGCAGCAGGATCAGGCTGCCGAAGGCGAGCAGCTTTTGCAGGGCGGCCGGCGCAAAAATTCGCTCCCGCAGTCCCGAAGATCTTTCCTTGTTACCCAGTGCCGATGTATCCGATGGCAGTGTCATGAAACGGACCTCGTGAGGTTCATGCCGCTTTTAGGGTTTCGCGCTGCGTGGCCAGATGCATGATGCGTTCCTGCGTGGCTTCCTGTGCCGAAAGCTCGCCGGTGATGCGGCCCTCGCACATCACCACGATACGGTCGCTCATGCGCAGGATTTCGGGCAACTCCGACGAGATCATGACGATCGCCTTGCCTTGCGCGGCGAGCGAGCGCAGCAGCTTGTAGATCTCGCTCTTGGCGCCGACATCGATGCCGCGCGTCGGCTCGTCGAAGAACAGCACGTCGCAGTCGCGCTCGAGCCATTTCGCAATCACGATCTTCTGCTGGTTGCCGCCCGAAAGAAGCCGCACCTGCTGCGTCGCCGAAGGCGTGCGAATGGCCAGCAACTTGATGAAATGCGAGGCGGTCCGGCGCATCTGGACGCGGCGCAAGAAGAAATTGAGCGAGAGGAATTTGCGCAGGTTGGACATCACGATGTTCGATTCGACGTCCATGCCGGTGGCGAGGCCAAAGCGCTTGCGGTCTTCCGAGAGGTAGCCGATACCGCGCGCCACCGCGTCGCTCGGTCGCCTGATGGTCGCCTTCACGCCTTTCACCACGATTTCGCCGGATTCGACCGGGTCAGCCCCGAACACCGCGCGGGCGACCTCGGTGCGGCCCGCGCCCATCAGGCCGGCAAAGCCCAATATCTCGCCTTTGTGCAATGCAAAACTCACATCTCTGACGAGCGGACCGGCGTTCAGATTGCTGACTTCGAGCGCGACCTCGCCTTTTTCCGGGGCGCCGTGCGAAGGCTCGACGTCGGCGAGGGTTCGCCCGACCATCATGCCGATGATCGCTTCGACGCTGGTGTCCTTTGCGGTGACGGTGGCCACATATTCGCCGTCGCGCAACACCGTGACGCGGTCGGCAATCTGCTTCAGCTCATCCATCTTGTGGGAGATGTAGATGATGCCGACGCCCCGGCTTCTCAACTCCCCGATGATGCGGAAAAGCTCGGCAATTTCGGCGTCGTTGAGCGCCGAGGTGGGCTCGTCCATGATCAGGACGCGCGAATCGAAGGACAGGGCCTTGGCGATCTCCACCATCTGCTGCCGGGCGACGGTCAGCGTGCCGACCACGGCGCGCGGGTCGAGATTCACATGCATGCGGGCCAGGATGTCGCGTGCCTGCGCATTGAGCTGGTCTTCGTCGAGGAACACGCCAAGGCGTCCACGCGGTTCGCGGCCGATGAACATATTCTGGGCGACGCTCAGATGGTTCATCAACTGGAGTTCCTGATGAATGATGCATACGCCCACGGCCTGCGCCTCGCGCGGGCTTGCGAACGCCACCGGCTGGCCGTCATAGAGGAATTCGCCGGAATCGCGGGTGTAGACACCGGCAAGGATTTTCATCAGCGTCGATTTGCCGGCGCCGTTTTCGCCCATTAGCGCGTGGACTTCACCCGCCATGAGGTCGAACTGGACTTCGTGAAGCGCCCTCACGCCGGGAAAGCTCTTGCTGAGCTTTTTGACGGAAATGAGTGGGGTCATGGCGCGCAGTGAACGACAATGCCCCTGCGACCGCGAACCTCAGCGCGAGATGCGGGGTAAATGGACGCCGGGTGAGACGCCGGGTGTCGCCGCAGAGTGCGGCGGAAATCGCAACGAGAAGCCAGACACATGCCTGGTGCCCCCCAAACCGATGTGCCACGATTTTACGTCGCCGGACGGCAACGCCTCAATTAGGCATTCCCTAATATCATAGGTAAACCTGTTCATCGTATGTGAACCTGTTTTGTGCTGGTTTCCCACTATTTGCTATTGAAGGCGTTTTGCCGGCGGGTGCGTGCCCCGCTTTTCTGTCTGCGTTTCTGTCTGAGGTTTTGTCTGAGTTTCTCTCTATTCGTCTGCTTATTCGTTTTCTTTCGCCGGCCTCCAGGAAGCAGTTCGCATGCTCGCCGCGTGCTCTATGACAGCTTGCCCAGAATCGCGCCGACTTCGCTATGGTTAAAAGCGCGCAGCGTCTGAGTACGGATATTGCCTGCGGCGCCGATCGCAAAGCCGAATGCCGCGAAGCTTTGCTCGTCGGGGGCTTCGACGACTGAGACAATGTCGTATTGGCCCATTGTCCAATAGATCTGCTTCATCTCGCAGCCGAAACTCTTCGCCAATTCCGCTGTTTGACTGGCCCGTTGCGGGCTGTTCTTGATGGTGCGGATGCCTTGATCCGTGAATTGTGAAAGAACCACATAAGTTGCCATGACGATTCTCCTTGCGATTGAAACGTGGCGGTATTCATACACCGAGCGATACCACGAGCGTCGTAGCGGGCTGTTTGCAGGACCGTTTCGTGCGCCTTTAGATTTTAGGCAATGGGCATCGCGCCCGATGGGATGTTTGCCAGCTTCGTTCCGGCGCGTTCGCGCTGCGCCGTGCACCAGGCGCCGAACACACGGACAGGCTCGCCGAATCTGATAACCTGTTTCAAAGCAATACCGTCGCATTACGACTTGCGCTGGAAACGAAAGCGCACTCGTAGAAGTATGATGAGTTACACGGCTTCGATTTCTGTTCGAGAACGAGGGAGGTGAAATGGCTACGTATGCGATTGATGGCGTACGCATTGACCCCGCAAGCGACCGCGTCACGCATGTGCGCTGGGCGCTTATCGATCCGAAGACGAACGAGTGGTCGGCGCCACCCGCAATCGTCGAGGTGGCTGAAGCAGTCAATGCGATCCATGCCGGGGATGTGGTCTGGTCCGTTTTTACTCTCGGCGGCAGACGATTTCTGGGGCCGAAGATCAAGGCTGTTGCCCACACGAATGGCCGCGACGGGATCGACACGGACGTTCCGGATGGCCACGTCGAAAAATGCATTGATGATCTGCCGGCTGTTTGAGCGATCGTCAGAAAGTGTTGTTGCTCGGCACATGCTCGGAACAGTTAATATGGAGTGCGATGCGATGTGCAAAGATGCCAGGAAAGCGCCACAGACCTGAAAGGCGAGAATTGGGAGAGTCATGACCGGCAAGCAAGATGTTGCACCCGAGAGCACCGCGGCACGAGTCGCCCTGTGGCGAGCTTTACATACGGAGGCCGATCCTGCGCCGCATGTGCTGGACGACAGAATCGGCCTTAAGCTGCTATCCCCGGATGAAGGCTGGCGCCAACGCGGCGACATGGACCCGCAGTTCACGCGTCCCTTTCGCGCCTCGATCGTGGCTCGTGCGCGCTTCATCGAGGATCTGGTTGTGGAGCAAGCATGCCGCGGGCTGAGCCAGTACGTGATCCTCGGCGCCGGTCTCGATAGCTTCGCCCAGCGCCGGCCGGAGTTGGCCTCCCATCTCAAGGTGTTCGAGGTCGACCAGCCGGGCCCACAGGCATGGAAACGCCAGCGCCTGATCGAACTCGGTTTCGGCGTGCCGGACTGGCTGCGTTTCGTGCCGGTCGACTTCGAGGCGGGCGGCTCCTGGCAAGAGGGGCTTGTAACTGCCGGCTTCGACAACAGCAAGCCGGCAATCGTGGTCTCCACGGGCGTCAGCATGTATCTCACGAAGGAGGCGAACGCGGCCAGCTTACGCGAGGTCGCATCGCTTGCGCCGGGATCGACGCTCGCCATGACGTTCCTGCTTCCGCTGGAACTGGCGGACCCTGAGGTGCGTCCCGCGCTGGAGATGGCGGAGAAGGGCGCACGCGCGAGCGGGACGCCGTTCCTCAGCTTCTTTACGCCGCAGGAGATATTGGCGCTGGCTCGCGAGGCGGGCTTTGGAGAGGTACGTCATGTTTCGGCAGCGGACCTGACGCAGCGCTACTTCGTTGGCAGAACAGACGGTTTGCGCCCACCGGGCAATGCGGAGGAACTGCTGGTGGCAAGTACGTAGTTGCCCGAGCATTTCCATGGGCTGCTTCCGTTGGTGAACGCGGCACGGTGCTCGCGCTTTCGCCAGGGGCACCCCAAAACATTCCCAAAACTCGCGTCGAGTCTTCGAAAATATCGTGAAGAGCTCGCTTAACGTGCCCGATGGTTCAGGCTACGCTTACGCGAAGTTCATCACGCTAATTTCAATCGGAGACAGACATGTTCGATCTGACGGGCAAGGTGGCCGTTGTCACTGGCGGTGCAAGTGGCATCGGGTTTGGCATAGCCCAAGGCATGGTGGCGGCCGGCGCGCGCGTCGCTCTGCTCGGACGCGACGCTGAGAAGGGCCGCAGGGCACTCGCAGCATTGCCGGGCGGCAGTTCAAACGGCCGGTTTATTCAAGCCGACATTACGAAGCATGGCGAGTGTGTCGAGGCCATCGAACAGGCGGAGCGGCACTTCGGCAGTTTGCATATCCTCGTGAACAACGCGGGAATGAATATCCGCAAGCAAGGGCATGAGCTAACGGTCGAAGACTGGCATCGCATCGTGGATACGAACCTGAGCGGTGCGCACTTTTGTGCGCAAGCAATTCATGGCGCGTTGGTGCGCGCCGGCGGGGGCAAGATCGTCAATATCGGTTCGATGCTGTCGCTGTTCGGCACGACCTACGGATCGGCGTATGCGGCGAGCAAAGGCGGCATCGTGCAACTCGGCAAGGCTTGGGCGGTCGAGTGGGCGCCGCATAATATCCAGGTCAACACATTGCTGCCCGGCTGGATTGAAACGGAACTGACCGCCGAAGCCAAGCGGCTTTTCCCCGATCTCGAACACGCCGTGCTGAGCCGCACGCCTCAGGGCCGTTGGGGCAAACCGCAAGATCTGGCTGGCATTGCGGTGGCACTGTGCTCCAGCGCGTGCGATTTCGTGACCGGCGCCGTCATTCCGGTGGATGGCGGCTATTCGGTTCAAGGCTAGCGAATCCCTCATCGACGTAGCCACGTGTGCTGGTAGTACGATCACCGGATCGCGCAAGGTGCGAGGTGAGCGATGAGACTGCCCAGACGTGGATTTCTTGAACTCGCCGCGTGCAGTGGAGGCGCCAGCCTTGCTGGGCACTGGGCCGGCGCGCCGCCACTATCGCTGCCGCGCAGCGAAATGGCATGGGCGCAGCGGTGATCGCGGACGCGATTCATGTGGCAGGAGGTGGCCCAATGAATGGCGGTGTGTTTCAGACTTCGGTTCATGAGGTGTGGACGGGTTGAAGGGGTATGACGGTTATTGCCCCGACGAAGCACCCGCTGCAGCCCGAACCTCAGCCAGCAGCGCCTCGCCCGACCATGATGGCCGCACGTCGCTTCGTTCGGCTTCCCGCACGAGTTCGCATAACCGTTGGTTCACTGGCGCCTTGCGCCCGAGGCGTTGGGCGAGGCGCACAACTTCGCCATTTATCCAGTCGATTTCTGTGGCGCGTCCCGCAGCCAGATCGTCGGACATCGACGAACGCGCAAGCGGATCGATCGTCAGCATCTTGCGGCCCAGCCGCTCGAACCATGCGTCGGGAACGCCGAGTACGAGCGGTATCAAGGCGGGTGGAAGCGGGGTCAGTCTGGCCGGTCGTAGGTTGGCCCGCTTCAGCAGCGCAAGCGCTTCTCTCTGTGCCACGGCGAGGCAAATCCGGTAGGCCCGTTGCGAGAGTTCCTCCTTCAACGGGCGGTTCGACAGCGCGTTGATGGCATTGTTGAGATTGAGCAGCAGTTTCGCCCACTGCACCGGTAACATGTCCGCGTGCTGGATGAGGGGCAGGCCTGCCTTTCTGAATTCTTCGGCAAATGGTTGCATCGCAGGCGAATACCTGATTTCCAGCTCGCCCGCTGAGCCTTGATGAAATGCGCCAGGGGCGCGTTCGACCACATTGAACGGCACCATGCCTTCCAGCACCGGGTTGTGAGGCAGTGCGGCGCGCAGCACCTCGGTATTGCCGATGCCGTTCTGGAAGCTCACGACGATGGTGTCGGGGCGAAGCAGGTTCGCCAGTTCGGCCGCAGCCGTCAGTGTCGCTGCCGACTTGACAGTGACGAGCACGAGATCGGCTGCTGCTGCGGCTGCCGCATCTGTAGACACCTCTATCCGCTCCGGCGGCACGGACCAGCGGCGATCGGTGTAGTCAGAGAGTGTCAGGCCTTTACTGCGCAACTGGTCGGCAATGCGTGCACGCCCAATAAAACCGACGTCGCTGCCTCCCGCAAGAAGCCGTCCGCCGACATAGCAGCCAATGGAACCCGCGCCGTAGATACAGATTTTTGCCATACCGTTTTCCGGGGTGATTAGTTGTTTGCAGTTGATTCGCAGAACGTAACACTAAAGCGGCTACGCTCGAACATAAACGACGGGGCAATACCGAAGGTAGAGCGAAAGGTTCGCGACAGGTGGGCCGAGTCCGCGAATCCCGCCACATGAGCTGCGTCGGTCAAGCTCGCTCCACGCATGGTCACCTCCACCGCCGTGCGCAAACGGCGCCATAAGACATAGCGCCGCAACGGCACGCCAGTCGCTTCGCGAAAACGGTGCGCCAGCCGGCTGGGAGAGCGGTGCACAGCATTCGCCAGCGCCGCCAGGGTGATCGGGCCGTCCAGACGCTGCCCGATTAGCGCGCAAACCTGCGAGACCAGTTCATCGTCGCTCGAGCCGCTGTTCGCCGCCTGTCCCAGCAAAGTGTCCACTATCCACTGCGCCGCAACAGTGTCTCCGGCGGCGGCGCAGCGAGCGAAGGAACGCAGTTGCGGATTGAAAGGCAGGGAGACCACAACGGGACTCTCGCGGCCGGGAAAACGCGCCCACTCACTGCTTTCGGGCTCCAGGTACAGCACCGCCGTGGCCCCGAACGCGGGATGCGCATGCAAGGTGTCCGGCGGGACGAGGAGGAGATCCGCGCGGAGCGGGCCGGTTTGCGGGGACTCATAGACGACCGGCCCATCCAGACCGAAACCAATTTGCGCAACATGGTGCCGATGCTGGGCAGACGCGTAGGCGGGCGCCAGCATCAGCAGACGCTGCGGCCAGACATAGAGATGAAACGGAGTTGGAGACATGTCAGCCAGTTTATTCAAGTTCGCTGTGTATTGCCGCATGCATGCTCATGTCTTGAGCGCTAAACCTGGGTGCGAATTTCGATTGCACATGAGGTGACGCTGAAACCGAAGTTTAAGCAAACGCGGAGAACAGCATCATGACGATCAAAGAGTATGCCGAATACGACGGGCTGGGTCTCGCCGAACTGGTGCGAAACAAGGACGTCAAACCCTCCGAACTGGTCGAGGAAGCGATCAGCCGCGCGGAAACGCTCAACCCCAAACTCAACTGCGTGGTGTTCCAGGACTACGAACGAGCGCGCGCCACGGCTCAGGGCGCCTTGCCCAAAGGCGTGTTTGCGGGCGTTCCGTTCCTGCTCAAGGACATCTTCGGCTTCGCCGAGGGCATGCCCACGCGCCTCGCCGCGCGCTTCGTGCCGCCGTTTCCCGGCGCGCACGACTCGCTGCTGACAGCTCGCTACAAGGCCGCGGGGCTGGTTATTCTCGGCAAGACCAACGTTTCCGAGTTCGGCCTCGTGCCGACCACGGAATCCAGGCTTTATGGGCCTGCGCGCAACCCCTGGAATCTCGAATACTCGCCGGGCGGTTCGTCGGGCGGCGCGGCTGCCGCCGTCGCGGCGCGCATCGTGCCGCTTGCCCATGCCAACGATGGCGGCGGCTCGATCCGTGTACCAGCGTCGTGCTGCGGGCTGGTCGGTCTCAAGCCGACTCGTGGGAGGATGAGCTATGCGCCCGATTTCGGCGACGTGCTCGATGGTCTCGCCAACGATCATGTCGTATCACGCAGTGTGCGCGATACCGCGGCGGCGCTCGATGCGACGGCCGGATGCATTGAAGGCGATCCTTATTGGGCGCCGGAACCTCCACTGTCGTATCTCGCCGCAATGGCAACCAGGCCGAAACGGCTGCGCATCGCCTTCTCGACGAAAAAGATCGACGGACGCTCGCTGCCCCCCGATTGCGTCGCCGCGATCGAACACGCTGCGAGGTTATGCGAAAGCCTCGGCCATATCGTCGAAGAAGCGACGCCAGATCTTAATGTGGTAGCGCTCATCCCGGCCTTCATGACGTTCTGGGCCGGTCATCTCGCCGCGGGCATCGATCACATCGCGCACCTGAGCGGACAGACGCCGTCCGCCGATCGCTTCGAAGGGCTCACCTGGGGGCTTTACGAAGCCGGCAAGCGCATCACGGCGAGCAAGTATCTGCTCGCCAAAGGCGCCATGCAACTCGCGGCCCGTCAGACCGCAACATTCCACCAGCATTACGACGTATGGCTCAGTTCGACCTTGGGCTCGCCGCCGGTGAGGCTTGGCACCTTCGATCTGGACGAGCGCGATCCTGAGAAGGCCTTTGCGCCGTTGATCGATTACGTGCAGTACACCGCGATGCAGAACGTGACGGGACAGCCCGCGATCAATCTGCCGCTTCACTGGAACGAGGCCGGTCTGCCGATTGGCGCGCACTTTGTCGGGCGCTATGGTGACGAGATGACGCTTCTGCAACTCGCGGCGCAACTAGAAGAGGCAGTGCCCTGGGCGCAACGCCGGCCCGGGATTGCGGGTTGAGGCTCGGGAGTTGGGAATGGAATCCGGCTCGCTCAATATCAGTTTGACATGCTTTCAGCAGCGTCCTTCTTGCGGCGAACCCATTTGGGTGCGCGACCGGTGACGCGCTTGAACGCATGGCTGAAGGCGCTCTCGCTCGCGTAGCCGAGCGATTCCGCAAGCCTCGCGATCGACACATCGTCCTGGCAAAGGGCGCGCTCTGCCAGGCGCATGCGCCACTCGGTCAGATAGCCGAATGGGCCAACGCCGGCGGCCGCCTTGAAATGAAGCGCGAAGGTCGCGCGCGACATGCCCGCGGCCTTCGCCAGTTCGAGAAGACTCCAGTCCTTGCCCGGCTGTTCGTGCATCAAGGCGAGCACCGACGCAAAACGCCGGTCGCCGGCGAGGCGCAGCCAGCCCGGGGCTATCGAACCCTGTTGCTGCAAATGGGCGCGGAGGATATGGATAAACATGAGCTGGACGAGCTGGGTCGACGCGGCGCCGGCGCCAGGTAGACGATTGACTCCCTCCCTCATCAGTTGATCGAGAATCCAGCGCAGCGGCTCGCCCTGTGCTGCGCCGCCGTTGACGTGGATCGTTGGGGGCAATGCGTCGAACAGCAGCGAGCGGCCGCGCGAATCCAGCATGACCGTGCCGCCGAGCAACATGAAGTCGTCGCCGT
The DNA here is from genome assembly GCF_005503145.1 of Burkholderia sp. 4M9327F10. GTDB lineage: Bacteria > Pseudomonadota > Gammaproteobacteria > Burkholderiales > Burkholderiaceae > Paraburkholderia. Next base: position 144,524 of record NZ_SCNV01000003.1, read on the forward strand.
CGCCGATCCTGCAGACTTCGCCTTTTGCCCGGGAGAGTAGCTCGTCGATGCTGACGCTCGCAGCAGCGAAATCAGTCGCCAATGTCATGGGCGCCGATCGCAATATCAGCAGCACGTCGCCGGCCTGAAGCGGAATGACGGTGCCGTCATCGTCCATTCGCAGCCAGCAGCGTCCCTTCACGACACCCCAGAACTTGATTCGATCCGGCGGGGGATAACCGATCGACCAGGCGCCGCCGGCTATCAGCACTCCGGCCAGGACGGATTCGGCACCCAGTAACTGGAGCATGTCGGAGAGGGGTTCGGGATTCATGGGTCAGACTATTGCACATGTATTAGAGATTTCTAGGCATTCTACGTCTGAATCAGGCTCGCTATGCTGGCGCACAACCAGCCAATTAGTGAAGGAGTTGCAATGACAGAACGATTCGGGACGACGTCCACTACGGATGATGTGCTTTTGAACGTGGATCTCGGCGGCAAGCGCGTGCTTGTCACGGGCGTATCGGCAGGCCTCGGGGTAGAGACGGCTCGCGCCCTGGCCGCGCACGGAGCGCAGGTTGTCGGTACCGCACGCGATCTCGCCAAGGCAGAGCGGGCGACTGCCGGGATCCAGGCGCAGGCCGCGAACGGCGGCGGACTCGCGCTGGTCCAGTTGGATCTCGCCTCGCTTGCGAGCGTGCGCGCTTGTGCTGATGCGCTGCTCGCCGAGGGGCAGTCCTTCGATGTCGTTATCGCCAATGCCGGTGTGATGCGGACGCCGTTCGGGCATACCGTCGATGGTTTCGAGACGCAGTTCGGCAGCAATCATCTCGGACATTTCGCTTTTGTGAATCGCATAGCATCGCTGATTGCGCCGGGTGGACGCCTGGTGGTTCTGGCATCCACAGGCCACCGCAACGCGGATGTCGACCTCGATGATCCCAATTTCGAGCGCACGCCGTACGATCCGCGGATCGCGTATGGCCGCTCGAAGACTGCCAATATCCTGTTCGCCGTGGAGTTTGATCGCCGGCATCGGGCACGCGGCGTTCGGGCGGCCGCGGTGCATCCGGGTGTGATCAGGACCGAACTCGACCGTCATATGCAAGCTGATGAGCTCGACAATTTCCTGGAACATATGAATGCCCAGTTGGCCGCTGAAGGGCGACCGCCTTTCCGGTTCAAGACAATCCCCCAAGGGGCGGCGACCTCCGTGTGGGCTGCTTTCGTTGCCGGGAGCGAGGAAATCGGCGGCCGCTACTGCGAGGACTGCCAGGTATCGAAGATCGTTCAAGGGAGTCCTGATCCGATGAGTCCCGGCGTCGCGGCGTACGCGGTGAATCCGGAGAACGCTCAGGCGCTCTGGACAAAGAGTGAAGAGATGGTCGGTGAACGGTTTAGCTGACGGTGTGCAGCCAATTTCGGACATTCGACATTGGAGGATGAATCGTCGACAATCTGCGCTGCTGCCTCCTTTGAGCAGCTCACACGCAGTCCGTATCGAGTTTTCACATGCCAAAAATCGAATTGAAGCAGGCTGAGACATCGGATCACCCGCTCATCGTGAACCTGATGCAGTTCTACAACTATGACTTCAGCGAGTGGATACCGCTTTCGTTTGCAGAAGACGGATTCTTCGCTATCCGTCCGAAGCTTGAGTATCTTTCGAGTCCAAAGACGATTCCACTTCTCATTCTCGTGGACGATCAAATTGCCGGCTTCGTGATCGTCGACGACGAGGTTCATGTCGAAGGGGCACAGCACAATATCGGCTACTTTTTCGTAGCGCGGCGTTATCGCGGTCTAGGCGTGGGAACGCAGGTCGTGTCCGATTTGCTGGGCAAATTCCCCGGCCGTTGGCAAATATGGCATGTCAAGGAAAACCTGGGAGCCGCTGCATTCTGGGCAAAGGCTGTCCCACTTGTGTCCGGCGGAAAATATGCCGTCCACTCGCTGCGCATAGACGAGTGCAATGCGACGCTGTACCGGTTCGACCGATGTGCGTCTTCAGCCGTGGCTATCGACTTCGAATCTCCCGATCAACCTGACGTGATCGCCCTCATTGCTGAGCTGGACGCCTATCAGGACACGCTGTACCCGCCAGAGAGCAGGCACAGCCTTGACCTCGCGTCGTTGGAACGAGCCAATGTGCTGTTTGCCGTTGCGAGGGATGGTACGGGCAGGGCAATCGGCTGTGGGGGGATAGTCCTCGGCCCTGAATTTGGCGAACTCAAACGCATGTATGTCAGTCCTTCCGGTCGAGGGCAAGGCGTCGCAAGGAAACTCCTGGCGCTGCTCGAGTCTCGGGCCATAGGTTCGGGCTGTCAGTTGCTCAAGCTCGAAACCGGGCCGTACCAACATGAGGCGCTGGCTTTGTATGCCTCAGCCGGCTACGAGCGCCGGGGACCGTTTGGCCATTACGCGAACGACCCGCTGAGTGTGTTCATGCAGAAACATATCGCAGGCTGAGACCCGTCCTATATCCCCTTCGTTGCCGGCTCAAAATGCGTTAGCCACCAGCCTTCAGGCAGGCCGGTGGCAGCCTCCACTAGAACCGGTCGACGCGAAACGGCGACGGATCGACAATGACCTCCGAGCCCGTCATCATCTCCGCAACCATGCGCCCCGTTATCGGCCCGAGCGTCAGGCCATGATGAGCGTGGCCGAACGCGAACCACAGGTCCTTATGCCGCTTTGCCGGGCCAATGATCGGCATCATGTCGGGCGTGCACGGACGGCGGCCCAGCCACGGCTCGTCATCAACACGCGCGCCGAGCGGGAAAAGCTCGCGTGCAATCGGTTCGACGGCTGCAAGCTGATGCGGCGTCCTGGGCGAGTCCCGATGCCCCAGCTCGACACCGGTCGTGAGCCGGATGCCGCGCGCCATCGGCGTAATCAGATAACCGTTCTCGACATCGAGCACCGGATGATTGAGGCGCGTATCGCCGTCGGCCGCGTAGTGCATGTGATAGCCGCGCTTGACCGCGAGCGGCAACCGGTAACCGAGCTTCGTGCTGACCACGTCGGACCACGGGCCCATTGCGACCACGGCGGAGTGCGCATCGATCAAGCCTCGTTCCGTGCTGACTTTCCAGCCTGGTTCGAGCGTCTCTGCATCGCCGATCAGAAACTGTCCGCCGAGCTGCTCGAAATGACGCGCATACGCGGTAACGAGAGCATTAGGGTCGCTAACCGAATCGGAGGCCGTATAGTGCAAGGCGCCCAGCAACGATCCTCGAAGCCCCGGCTCGATCTGCCGCAATTGCGCGGCGTCGAGCGACTCGAACGCGACGCCAAATTCATCGTTCCAGCGCTGCGCCGTGCGCGTTTCCTCGTCCTGCGTCGCGGCGCTGCGAAACACCTTCATCCAGCCCGACCGGCGGATCAATGCGCTCGCACCGGCGGCTGCGGCTAGCGTGCGATGCTCGCTTACGCAATGTTCGATCAGCGTCGCATATGAACGCGCAATGGCTGCGTGACGCGCGGGATGCGAGTGATGCCAGTAGCGGTAGAGAAATGGCGCGAACGTAGGCATCGCCCGTGGGTGATAGCGCACATCAAGCGAGCGGTTGCGCGCGTATCGCATCAATGTGGCAAGCCCACGCGGAAACGCGTAGGGATAGACGCCCTCGCGCTGGATCAGCCCTGCATTGCCGAGCGATGTTTCGTTGCCCGGGCGCTTGCGGTCGACGAGCGCAACCGACTGACCGCGCTGCTGCAGATGCACGGCGATCGACACGCCCACAATGCCGCCACCGAGCACGACGGTATCGAATCTGTTTGCCATATTTGCTTGCCTCTGACCGCGCTGGTCACGATATGCGCCGGATGATTTCCGCGCTCACGATAGCGCTGTCACGGCCACTTCGACATCGAGGCCGGGCTTCATCAGCAACGCCTGCACGCATGCACGGGTCGGTGCGGCGCCTGCCGGCACCCATGCGTCCCACACAGCGTTGAATTCGTCGAAGTGTTTCGGGTCGCTTAGCCAGATATTGGCCGTGATGAGGCGCGTCTTGTCGACGCCGGCCGATGCGAGCAGCGTGTCGATACGCGTGAGGATTTCCGTTGCCTGCACGGTGATCGACGCGCCGGCCGTGTCGGGAACCTGTCCCGCCAGGTGCACGATGCCGTTGGCGATCACGACCTGGCTCATGCGGGCATTGGTTTGGAGGCGTTTGATTTCACTGGACATGATTTAAACCGTCGAAATACCGGCACCAATTTCACCGGTGGAGTCAAGGATGGGGGGCGCAGTGACAATCGACCTGAGCGATGGCGTCGGCTGCGTGAGCTTCGTAAGATCGGGACGCGGGCGGCGCAGTGCGGGCACGGCATCGAACGCCCTTTCAAACGCGTGCGCTACCGAGAGCGTCCTGCGGTCGCCATGAAACGGACCGACAATCTGCAAGCCGAACGGCATGCCGGCCTGATCGACGCCGCAGGGTAACGTGAGCGCGGGGTGTGTTGTCAGTGTGACGACATAGGTGAGGGCGAGCCAGCGGTAATAGTTTTCCTGAGCACGTCCGTTGATCTGCGCCGCGTACAGTTCCTGCCATGGGAACGGCGAGACGGGCGTGGTCGGCGAGAGAATCACGTCGTAGCGTTCGAATGCGGCCTGAAAACGCCTGAAAATACGCGTCTGTTCCGTTTGCGCCCACGCGCTGTCCGCGAGCGTCATCTTCGCGCCCATCTCGTAGTTCGCGCGAGTGTTGGGTCCGAGCATGCTCGGGTCGCGCTCATACGCATCGCGCAGTCCGGCGACGAAGCTCTCCGCGCGAATCACATCGAAGCAGCGATGCACGTCGCCGAGATCGAAACTCACCGCCTCGCACGTGTGGACCATCGGGGCGATTGCCGCGATGCGCGAGCGGAACGTGGCGCGGATCGCGTCGTCGACATCGCAACTGCCGAAGTCCTCGGTGTAGCCCACGCGCAGTGACGACAGGTCCAGCGGCGCGGGCATCGCAAACGAAAGCGGATCGACTTCGTAGCTGAGCGGATCGGCCGTCGAGAGTCCGGCGGTTGCAGCCAGTTGCAACGCGGCTTCGGCGACGGTGCGGCCCATCGGCCCGACGACCGAGATTGGCGCCCAGCCGAGCAGGCGCCGCGAATTGGGCACGAGTCCCGCGGAAGGCCGGAAGCCGACCACAGCGCATTTCGATGCCGGAATGCGCAGCGAGCCGCCGGTGTCCGAGCCGGTGCAGACCGGCAGCATGTCGCAGGCGAGCGCGGCCGCAGATCCGCCTGACGAGCCGCCCGCGTTCAGTTCCGGATTAAACGGATTGCCGGTCGCGCCCCACACCGGGTTGCGCGTGTTGGCGCCCGCGCCGAGTTCCGGCACGTTGGTCTTTGCCACAAGGATCGCGCCGGCCGCGCGCAGGCGCTCGACCAGCACGACATCGCGCGAAGGCACATTGCCGCGCGACATCGGTGAGCCGTAGGTGGTGAGAAGACCCGCCGTATCCTCAAGATCCTTCACACCGAGCGGCAGGCCGTGCAGCAGGCCAAGTGGCTCGCCGTTCAATACAGCGCGCTCCGCGTCCTTCGCGGCTTTGCGCGCCGCGTCGAAACAGGTGGCCGTCACGGCGTTCACGGCCGGGTTGATGGCCTCGATGCGTGCGATACAGGCGTCGAGCAGTTCTACCGGCGAGATCTCCTTCGCCCCGATCATGCGGCGTAATTCGACGGCACTATGGCTGACCAGATCGGTGGGTTCGTTCATGACTGGATGTTCTCCTGGCAAGGTTTAATCGAGCGCTTGGCCGGTTCGGTCGCGCAGCCAGATCACCGGCACGAGCGACACCGCGCAGGCCGCCGCCACGTACCATGCGGGCGCGAGCGGATTGCCGGTTTGCGCGACGATCCAGCTCGCGATGAAAGGTGAGAAGCCGCCGAAAAAAGACGCGCTTACGACGTAGGTCAACGCAATGCCGGTCGCGCGCACCTCCCTCGGAAAGAGTTCGGGGATCATCACGAGCACCGGCACAATCTGTCCGGCGACGAAGATTGCGAGAAATGCAGAGACCAGGCAAAGCGTCAGCATCGAAGGGTAAGCGCCGAGCAGCGCAAAGGCCGGATAGACCGACAGCAGCAGGACGATCCGCGATGTCACGAGCACGTGCTTGCGGCTTACGCGGTCCGCGAGGCGGCCGGCGAGTGGCGCGGCGGCAAAAAGCGTCAGCGAACTGACAATCCCCGAGACGACCGCCGCCGTTGGCGAGAGATGCAGCGTGCGCACCGCGTGGCTCGGCAAAAAGAACGCGGTGATGTACACCGACACCGAGCCGCCCAATTCCGCAAAGGTGCCGAGGATCGTGAGCTTCAGATGGGTAGTGAGGGCAGCCTTGAGCGCGCCGCTGGCCGGCCTCTTCTCAGATGAAAGCTCGCGCTTGTGAGTCAGCGTTTCTTCCAGGCGCCGGCGGATCAGCATGCCGACCGGCGCGGCAACGATGCCAAGCAGGAACGGCAAGCGCCAGCCCCATTCGAGCACGGCTTCCTTCGGCAACGAGACATTCACGAGTGTCGCGACGAAGGCGCCGAGCGCCAGCCCGAGCGCGGTTGCGGCGAAATTCCAGCTGGCAAAGTAGGCGCGTGTGTTATCGGTCGCGTATTCGACGAGCAGTGTCGTGCCCGGACCAAATTCGCCGCCCGCGGCGAAACCCTGGATCAGCCGCGCGGCAAGTACGATGAACGGCGCCGCGATTCCCGCCACCGCGTAGGTTGGCGCGCCGGCGATCAGCGCGCAACTGAGCGCCATCAGCATGATCGTGAGCACCATCGCTTTCTTGCGGCCGGCACGATCCGCGTATGCACCGATCACGATTCCGCCGAGCGGCCGCACGACGAAGCCGACGCCGAATACGCCGATCGACAGCAGGAACTGATTGACCGGCGACGCGCCCGGAAAAAATAGCTGGCCAATCTGGATTGCGAAAAAGCTGTAAATGGTGAAATCGTAGAATTCGAGCGCGGTCCCGAGGGTCGTCGCGACGATCACCTGCCGTCTGGAAAGGCTTGCCTTGTCTAGTGCGAGGGTTGACACATGCGCTCCCCAGATGGGTGGATTGACGTGAGTTATCATATACGAGAAAAAATAAATTCTCGTATACGAAAAAACCCGCTCTAGCTCGTGTCTGGATTCAACCCCATGCCAAAAACAGTCGCTGCCGACTCTTTAGCCGCCATGCCGCCGCAGATCGATCACCGGGTTGTCGGCGCGCGCCTTCGCAGCGCCCGCAAGGCGCGCGGGCTGACGCTGGCGCAATTGTCCGAGCAATCCGGCATTGCGGTGTCGACCATCTCGAAGGGGGAGCGCGGCGATATTGCGTTGACCTACGACAAGTTTGCAGCGCTCGCACACACGCTGAAACTTGACCTGGATGCGGTCTTTGGACGGCCGAAGCGTGCATCCGTGAGTCCAATGAAACCCTCGTTCACGGCTTCCGGCAAGCAGATGATTTACGACACGCCCAACTACGAGTACGGCATGTTGGCGAACGACCTCACGGGTAAGCGCATGGTGCCAATGCGCGCGCACGTGCGCGCGCGTGCATTGGCAGACTTTCCCGATTACATCCGTCATGCGGGTGAAGAGTTCGTCTTTCTGCTTGCTGGCGTGCTGGAACTGCGCTTCGAGAACGGCAAGGTGTTCAAACTGAGCCCTGGTGATAGCCTCTACTTCGACAGTTCGGTCGGCCACGTGTACATCAGTGTGGGCGACGCCGACGCGGAAGTACTGGTCTGCTGCGTTGATACGGACAACGAACGGCCAAACGGAGCAATTTAGTACGACGGGCCTGCAAGGATGAAGACGTTCTCTGGTGAGCGCATCGCCTTGGGCAGCCTTTGACCGCCCGGACCGAAAGTCCGTCTTTTACAAAATTGGAAAGACCCAGAAAGTCAGGCCGACCGCAGCGATGAAAGCGCCGCTAAGAACCTCGCCGTAACGTTCGAGAGCACCAAACTTCACGCGCTGCAGGCTGGCTGCCGAATAGACGCAGAGCAGAACATAGGTCAGGATAGTGCTCGCCGCAAAGACGAGCGCCATGACCAGGATAAGGCTCAACCCGTACTTCCCAGCCGCGAAGAATGCCGGGATGCCTTCCACCATTGGCGAAGAACCCAGAATCAACAGTAACGCGGTTCGCGACGAGGTTTTCTTTACAGTCGTTTGGTCGTTGTGCTCGTGATGGTCATGGTCACCGTGATGATGCTCATGTTCAGCAAAAGCGGTTTGATATGAGTGTGTGTGACCTTCGTGGCCGACAGTGACATTGACGTCAAATCCGTGCGGTTCAGGGATGTCGTCCAGCGATTCCCAGTATGCACCGCGTCGTTGGAATGGAAAGGTCAGGCGGCTACCGTCTTCCCGGAGGGTTTCGACCGTCAAGGTCTCGACCGTCTGTGGCCGCGTCGCGGTAAGTCGGAAACGCGGTGGCTGCCCGAACTCGTAGATGGACAGTTCGAGAACGCCGTGTTCCCCGTACATTCGCTGCAACTCGGGGCCATGAATAGAATCGGCAGAGTTGTTGGCTCCAGCGAGATGCGAAAAATCGTGAGTATGTCCGTGAGGACCGTGGCTATGTCCGTACCCATCGCCCGAGCGCAGTTCATACCATGAGGAAATCGCAATCCATAGCCCAAAGGCAACGAGCGCGATGCTCGAAATCGTATCGACCCAGTGACCGAACTTCGCTGCGACAGCGACACCCGCGAGCCATACGATGGCGGCAAGGATAAGGGTCGTGATGACGTGCCCCGTCCCGGCCTGGAGTGCAGCGCGTGCGGTTTGCCCCTTGGTCCATTCTCGCTGGCGCGCAATGAGCGTGATGGGAACCCAATGGTCTGGAACGATGGTATGCAAGACACCGACGACCAGGACGGCGCCGACCAACAGAGCAGCCGAGCCTGTCTCTAGCTGCTGGAAAGAAAGAAAACCCATCGGAAGATCCTAAAGATACTTGCTGATTGCCTTGAATTCCGCGAGTGCCGCTTTGGCAGCCGCGGCGTCGGAGCCGGACTGCGCATCAAGACAGTGGTCCACATGGTCGTGAATAAGTGCCTTCTTGGCGTTAGTGACGGCCTTCTCGATTGCGTGAAGCTGTTGCGCGACTTCGACACAATTCCGACCCGCCTCGATCATGGCGATCGTGCTACGCAGATGGCCCTCGGCACGCTTCAGGCGAAGCACGATGTCGGGATGCGATTTGTGGAGAGTTTTTTTGTCCATGGCGTATCCTATCCAGGGGGATAGGTAATGTCAACAAGGCATATAAGGCCTGGTGGTATCTATCCCCTATGGGGGGATGCGCAGGCGTTGAAGTTCTTTCGGATCGTGAGCGGGACGAACGCCTTGAGTCGAAACTGGCAAAAGGTCGTTTGAAGTGGCGGCCGCGTGGTACTGCCGCTCCTTCAGCAGGAAACGGTTGCAACGGGCTGGGTATCGTCGAATGACTTTCGCGCTGGCTATGGTGCCGCGCGGGGGGGCCAGGGCTCTCTCTGGAAGGCTATAGCCGGTACCGGATAGACTTATTGCCTGAAGTGTCCGGTCGGCGCCAGCAGCAGCGATCGACCGGACACGAATGGCTCAGCGCAGGAAGCGTGTTGAGTTACCGACGCTTCATCTTCAGTACGCGAGAGATCTGGCCTAGTGTAAAGCCACTGTTCTTGATGTACTTTTCGTAGTCGAGCGGTGCGGTAAGCGATTCATCCGTGACGTACTCACCCATATAGCGAAATCGATCGGATGCGGTGCGCACAAAAACAGGTATAGGGTCGACTTGACGCGCAAGCGTTCGCCCAGCCGCGCGTGCCGCCGCGCTACTGTCGCAAACAATGACGTCCGGGGCGTAAGGATTAAGATCCTGACGCAATCGCGCGGCGACTACCTTGCCACCTTTTATGGGCAGGAAAGCCTGCTTGCATCCACCTGTCACACTATGAATATCTTCCCGGGAATATTCTTTTCCGATTTCAAACATGATTTCGCTCCTGACAATAACGCCTGACTAAAGCCCAGCTTCGTCAGGCGGAGCGATCATATCGGCCTTAACCTAAATCCTTTGTAAAGAGTGCGAGTTTCCTGATAAAGGATGTATACGAACGGTGTCGAATTGCGGCCCCGTCGTTCGTCGAAGCTTTCTATCGCGGGGCTCTGGAGGCGGGCGGCAAAGACAATGGTGCGCCTGGTCTGCGCCCGCGCTACCACGCGAACTACTATGCGGCGTTTGTGATTGGTCCGGACGGGCACAACATCGAAGCGGTTTGCCACCAACCCGAAGCCTAAGTATTCAATTGGGCGGACATGAGAGGCCAGGCCGCCTCTCATGCCGAACGTTGAGCGCGCCATATCGGCATCCCTACCAGCCATACTTGAGTTCGACGCCAGCATAGTCGGCATTGTGGCCACCCGCTTGCTGGATCGAGTTTCCAACCTGGAAGTGCACAGCTTCGACCGAGCCGATCAGGTTCGCTGCGATCGTCCAGTCCGCGCGCAACTGCACATACATCCCGGTCCACAGGTTGCCCTTGCCAGCGGTGCCCGGCACGGCCTGGCTGCCTTGCTGATAGACGGCATCGCCGGTCGTCTCGCGCCACTGAAGACCGAGCGCGCCGAGCAGCACAAGGTTCGTCGTAGGCGCCAGCGTAATCGACGGTTTGAGGTGAATCAGATTCGAATAGCCGGTGTAGCCGGCGAGCGTGAAGTAGTAGCCGTTCGGAAACAGCGGATTGAAGGTGCCGACCCGGCCATCGTGCGGATTCCTGTCGCCCGATGCCGCGTCGAGCTGCAGCGCGATGCGCGGCGACCACGGCATGGCGAACCGGTAACCCGCAATCGAGCCGACGGCCCACGCGCCGATCGTATCGTTGCCGACCGTACCCGTCTGCAGCATCGATTCGACATCCCAGTCGAAGTGTTGCTGCACGCCGCTGTAGCGCAGATCCCAGACGTCGCGATGCTCGGTGCCGCTGGCGTCGAGAAAGTGCGCGTTCGTGCGGTTGTAGCGTGACCAGTAGCCTGACAGGTCGCCCGGTCCTACCGACTTGCGTTCGAAGCGCACGCCGCTGAACGTGAGATCGCGGTTCGAGACATCGTCGAACGCGGACACGCTGCGGTTCTGCACGGGCTGCGTCGCGTAGCCGATGAAGCGCCATTGATGGTATTCGTAATCGGCCCAGACTGCGTCAAACGCCTGACGGACGTTCGGGCCGTCGCGCACCGCGATGAAACGCTGCAGGTCGAACGCCATCTCCTGACGGCCGACGCGCAACTTCAGCGTGCCGTCACCAAGTGCCTGCACGTAAGCGACGAACGCCTGTTCGAGGTCGAGTGGATTCTTGTCGACGGGCGTGACGACGTTCTTGCTGTACGCGCGTGCATCCTCGATCTGCACGAAAAACTGCCAATGCTCGGCGAGATGCGCGTCCGCGTCGACCTCAGCGCGCTGAATCAGGTACGTGTTGGACTGCGCAGAACCGATGCCGAACAGCGGCGCGTTACTGGATTCGATACGCTCGCGCAGGTTCGCGCCGAGCGACAGCCACGACTTCGGATTGTCACCCAGCGGAACGTACTTCAAACCGTCGAGCGGTGCATGCGGCACGCATGGGTAGGCCAGTACCGACCAGTCTTCCTGCCAGCGATTGAACATCACGGTGGGGCGCTTCACGCTGCATGCGGCCGGTTCGGCGCCGTCGTCCGTGGTTGCACCACCAGCCGCGGCAGGCGTCGCACCGGCGGCCCCGCCGGTATCACTCGCGGGTTCTGGGTCAGGTGCAGCAAACACGGTGCTCGCGAGCGTCAGCAATACGGCCGTGACGACCGGGACGCCCGCGGCCTTGCGGGTCCGCGGGCGGAGTCTCATGGCAGACAGCATTACGCGCTAGCGCTCAAGAGCAATGTCCCAAAACCGATGCCGTGCAAGCCGGGTGCGATGCGCGTGTCCTCGCACTTCATTGTGCTGCGTTCGCGTGAATCTCCGCGACATAGCCGCCCGGGAACTGGACGATTGCCGCTGCGCGGCCGTCCGACGTGAACGGCGGCACGAGAACGGTCACGCCGGCCGTCTTCGCTTTGTCTAGCGTCTCTTCGAGATTCGCCACTTCATAGCCGGTCATCTCGCGCCCGAACGGGTAGGGCAGGTGGCCGTCCGTTGCGAGCACCGTCATCTTGCCGAACCCCGACTCGATACGTACCCGGCGATATGTATCGTTTGGCCGGCCGATCTCGATGCCCGGCGCGTCGTGCACGTCGGACACGACTTTGCCGTGCGAGAACGCGACGTAGTCGCGGACCAGCTTGTCGACGCTTTCCGGCGACACGTACACGCGATTCTCGGGCACGGTCTGCAGTGAGTCGTAGTGCGGCGCCTTGGTATGCCAGTAGAGCTGCATGTTCACGCCGCCCGGCCATGTGATGATCGCATCGCGCCCGATCGGGTCCGGGAATGTCTCGACGATCACGTCCGCGCCGTGTGCCCGCGCGGCCTTGATTGCCGCGTCCATGTCGGTGACGAGGTAGCCCGTGCGTTCCGCGCCGAACGGATAGGGCACGGGCGTCTTGAAGCCGAACACCGAGATCGTGCCAGCGGGCGTGAACACGAGTTGCGACATCGTCTGGCTCGGTGTCGGCGTGACCTGGAACACACCCTGTTGCGATTTGCTGCCGCCGAACGTTGCGGCGAAGCTGTCGGTGAAGCGATCGAAATCTTCCGGCGCAACGTACACGTGGGTTGTGTCGTACTGCGGACCGACGGCGAGGGAGGCCGTCGCGGGCAGCTTCGCGAACGACGTCAGTGGAACGGCAACGCTACCCGCGATAGTCGCGGCGAGCAGTATCGAGCGAAGGGCTTTCATGGCAAGTTTTCCTTGTGGTTTTAGTTAAGTTCGTGTCGCTCACACGCGGCCGCTGCCGGCCGCGTGCTTTCAGATGGCCCAGCAGGAACAGCCGAGTGCACCCCAGAAGCCCTGTGCATCCGAGGTCGGCAACGCGCGGCCCCATGTGCTCGCATGCCCATGTCCGTGTACGTCGCATGCGTTCGCGCAGCCGCATGCCGCGGCTGCCGCCGCTGCACGTTGCAACGGTGCGCCTTCTTGCCGCGTCGCGCCCCAGCCCCCATAGCCGCCATACTCGCGCACCGGCGACCAGTCCGGCATCGCGGGCGGCACCGGTGTGTCGTAGCTCGCAAACGGCCCCGCGCCCCAGACGATCTTGCCGCCGACCACCGTGAGCAACGCGGTCGTGTCGGCGATATCGTCCTCGGCACACGCAAAGAAGTCGCGGTCCGGGACCACCAGGTCGGCGAGCTGCCCGACCTCGATGCGCCCCTTCCTGCCTTCCTCGTTTGAGAACCACGTGACGTACTCGGTCCACATGCGCAGCGCGGTGTCGCGGTCCAGCAGATTGCGCTGCGGATACAGGCGCAGGCCCCCGACCGTTCTCCCCGCCACCAGCCACGCGAGCGATACCCATGGGTTGTACGAGGCGACGCGCGTTGCGTCCGTGCCGGCCGATACCTTGAGGCCCTTTTCGAGCATCTTCGCGACCGGCGGCGTGGCTTCGGCCGCCTTCGCACCGTAACGCTCGATGAAGTACTCGCCCTGATAGGCCATCCGGTGCTGCACGGCGACGCCGCCGCCGAGCGCCGCGATGCGGTCCATCGAACGCTCGGAGATCGTTTCCGCGTGATCGAAGAACCAGTTGAGGCCGGCGAGCGGAATGTCCTTGTCGACGCGCTCGAACACGTCGAGCGCGCGGCTGATCGTTTCATCGTAGGTTGCATGCAGGCGCCACGGCCAGCGGTTTTGCGCGAGCACGCGCACGACGCTTTCGAGTTCACCTTCCATCTGCGGCGGCATGTCCGGACGCGCGACGCGGAAGTCCTCGAAATCCGCCGCCGAGTAGACCAGCATTTCGCCTGCACCGTTCTGGCGGAAATAGTCGGTACCGTCGTGGTACTTGACGCTGCGCGTCCAGTTCACGAAGTCCTCCTTCTCGCCCTTCGGCTTCTGCGTGAACAGGTTGTATGCAACGCGCACCGTCATCTCGCCCGCTTCGTGCAGCTTGCGGACAACCTCGTAATCGTCAGGATAATTCTGCGAACCGCCACCAGCGTCGATCACACCCGTCACGCCGAGGCGGTTGAGTTCGCGCATGAAGTGACGCGTCGAGTTGTACTGATACTCGGGCGGCAGCTTCGGTCCCTTGGCGAGCGTCGCGTACAGGATCGTCGCGTTCGGATTCGCCAGCAGCAGGCCCGTCGGATGGCCCGCACGGTCGCGTAGAATCGTGCCGCCGGGCGGCTCGGGCGTATCCTTTGTGTAGCCGACGACGCGCAACGCGGCCGCATTCAGCAGCGCACGGTCGTACAGATGCAGGATGAAGACTGGCGTATCGGGCGCCGCTGCGTTGAGTTCGTCGATCGTCGGCAGCCGCTTTTCCGCAAACTGATGCTCGGTGAAGCCGCCGACCACGCGTACCCATTGCGGCGCGGGCGTGATCGCTACCTGCCGCTTCAGCATTTCCATCGCGACGGCGAGCGAGCGTACGCCGTCCCAGCGCAGTTCCATGTTGTAGTTCAGACCGCCGCGGATAAGGTGGCAGTGGTTGTCGATCAGGCCTGGCAGCACGGGCTTGCCCTGCAGATCGACGACTTGCGTCGTGCGGCCGGCGAGCGGCATCACGTCGGCGTCGCTGCCGACGGCCAGGAAGCGGCCGCCGGCGATTGCCACGGCGCTCGCGATCGGGTTCGAACGGTCGAGTGTGGTGAAGCGTCCGTTATGCAGAATCAGGTCGGGTAGAGTATCAATGTCGTTCATGCGCGTATCCTCATGACGGCTAGAAGCCGAACCATTGCTTGATGGAGGGAATGGCCTGCGCGCCGATCAACATGCCGAGCAGGCCAACGAGGGCGATCAGGGGCGGGGCAGGCGAGCGCACCCTGATCGCGCTGTACACAACGCCGATCAGTACGCCGGCGCCCAACGAAAGTAGATAAGATTCCATGCGATCCGTCTCCGGACGGGACTGGAATGCCCGTCACCGTTTACGCGCGGCACATCGCGCTTGCCGTTCTTTCCGCATCCATTTGGACTACTTCATTCCGACCATGTCAACCCTTCCCGATCTCGAAGCCTGGGCCACGTTTGCGCGCGTCGCCGAGGCTGGCTCGTTCGCGAAAGCCGCCGAACTGCTCGGTGTATCCCAACCGACGGTTTCGAAAGCGATTGCCCGTCTTGAACAGCGGCTCGGCGCGATGCTACTGTACCGGACCTCGCGCAAGCTTTCGCTCACGCCGACGGGCGAACTGCTGCGCGACCGCGCGATCCGCCTGCTCGCCGATGCCGAACTGATCGAGAGCGAAGCGTCTGCGCAGGCGCTCGAGCCGCACGGACTGGTGCGCGTGAATGCGCCCATGTCGTTCGGCCTGCAGCATCTGTCGCCGTTGCTGCCCGCGTTTCTCGATCGTTATCCGAAGGTCGACATTGACCTCGTGCTCACCGATCACATCGTCGACATCGTGTCCGGCGGCTTCGACGTTGCGATCCGGATCGCCGAGCTGACCGATTCTTCGCTGCGCTCGCGCAAGCTTTGCGCAGTGCGCCGGCCGCTCGTCGCGTCGCCTTTGTACCTCGAGCGGCACGGCCGGCCTGATCATCCGCGCGATCTCGAAGCGCACGCGAGCCTGATCTACACCAACCTGCCGACGCCGGGGTACTGGCGCTTCCATCACGTGACGGGCGAGGAATCCGGGGCACAGGTGCGTGGCCGCATCCGTACGAACAATGCCGAAGTGATCATGCCGGCACTGATTGCCGGGCACGGCCTGGCTCTCCAGCCGGAGTTCGTGGTGTGGGACGCGTTGCAGCGCGGCGAGCTTGAGGAAGTGATGCGCGACTGGAAGATCGCCGACATCAACGTCAATCTCGTCACGCCGCCCGGCATGCTGCGGGCCGCGCGCGTGACCGTGCTGCTCGACTATTTCGCGGGCCATTTTGCCCATGTGCCCTGGGCTGCCTCCGAACGTTGAGCATACATCGGGTACGGCGCGGCGGACCGCATACGCCGCGCCTATTTGGCCGGTACGGCTGCGAGCGCCTCGTGCGGCGCCGCGGTGCGTTGCGGCGCCTTGTGCACCATTGTGTAGGCGTAGTCGACACCCATGCCGTACGCACCCGAGTGCTCCTTCACCAGCGCCATGACCGCGTCGTAGGTCTCGCGGTGCGCCCAGTCGCGCTGCCACTCGAGCACAACCTGCTGCCACGTGACCGGAACCGCGCCGGCCTGCACCATGCGCTGCATCGCATAGTCATGCGCGTCCTTCGACGTGCCGCCCGAGGCATCGGCCACCATGTAGATCTCGTAGCCGCCTTCGAGCATCGCGGACAGTGCGAACGTCGTGTTGCAGACCTCCGTCCACAGGCCGGACACGATCACTTTCTTTCTGCGGTTCGCGGCGAGCGCGTCGCGAACCTTCTGGTCGTCCCATGAATTCATCGAGGTGCGTTCAAGCAGCTTCGAATCCGGGAACACGTCGAGCAGCTCGGGATAGGTGAAGCCCGAGAAACTCTCTGTTTCAACCGTCGTAATGGTGGTCGGGATGTTGAATGCCTTGCCGGCCTTCGCGAGCCCGACGACATTGTTCTTCAGCGTCTGCCGGTCGATTGACTGCACACCGAAAGCCATCTGCGGCTGCTGATCGATAAAGATCAACTGGCTGTTCTGGGGAGTGAGTACTTCAAGCTTCGGATTGCTCATGGCGCGTGTCATCCTTTGAGGAGTGCAGGGGTGAGCGTGCCTCGTTCGCGCAAGCGGGAGGCGCTCGATATGCGTTGCGTCGGACCGTCATCTGACGCGACGTAATTAAATACACAATCAGGCGATGCGACCATCCAAAAAACGGAATCGATTCGATTCCAAAAAGCGGTGTGAGAAAGCGGTGGTCTAGCCTTCTGCTTTTCATGTGGACCTGCTACGCTTCCCACAGTTTTGACGATACGCTGTTCGCTGCCGGTCTGCATTTTCATTGTCAACCCGAGATGCCTGCCATGAAACCGTATGTCCTTTCGCTGCTCGCCGGCATTCTTGCCGGTACCATCTACGGCGTGATCGGTGTGCATTCGCCGGCGCCGCCGACCATTGCGCTGCTCGGCCTGCTCGGCATGCTGGCCGGCGAGCAGATCCTGCCGCTCGCGCGACGGATGATGGAGGGGAATAAACTCAACGCTGCGTGGCGCGAGGCGAAATGCAGCCAGCACATGTTCGGCCGGCTGCCGGGAGGCAAACTCCCTGATGCTGCAACGCAAGATCAGCGGTCGCCGTGACGGGGCGGTCTGCGTACTGCGATAGATGGGGATTCGGCTAACGGAAGCCGTAGACCAAGACCTTTTTGCCCTCAAATCTTTCCTGCACTCCTTGCTGGCAATACGGTGGACACGTTACGCCGTCCGGGGTCGTGCCTGATACGCTGATCGCCTTGGAGACAACCGATTCGATGAGCGTCCCGTCGTCAGCGACGACGATTTGCAGGTCGGTCTCGACGCCGGCCGGAACGGGACCGCCGGCGGTGTATGTGATCTGCATGGTGCCGGTGCAATCGGGGTTCACCGTGTAGGTTCCAGTCTGATCCGGATTGAATGTAGTCTGCCCGCCTTTCGGCAGCCCGCCGATCACCCCGTAATCGGTCCGTGAAAAATGGCCCGCGCCATCGAACGTCACCAGAGCGACGTCATCGAGGATCGACGGGGAGGCGAACGCATGAACCTGATTATCCGGGCCCAGCAGTCCAAGAATTTCTCCGTGGCCGCTAAATCCATAGGGTCCTTTTAGCGTTGCGTTCGAGCAAAGGCCAGCGGCGGCCTGCGCGGAACCACTGAGCGAGAGAAGAGCAACGGCGGTGACTGACAAGATGCTCAAATGCTTGATCTTCATGGTTATCTCCTTGTTACCGAATCAGGCGCTTAACATCACAGCCCGCAAGCGGAGCTATCGCCTGGCGGGACCAGGCGTTCAGTTCAAACAGGCAAAATAAAAATTGGCCACAGGAACATCCGGCCACCGCTGTTTGCGGAGCAAGCGATGAGCGAATGAGGGGCCGTCGGTGCGGCCGGTTGTTCCGGGGTACGAGGCGCGAAAGCTCAGGCGTGGGCCAAGTAAATGAATGGCGAAACGCTTCACCAGGCGGTTATTTTTCGCCCGGTGCCGGTGGGCACGTGCGGAAGGAGTGCACGAAAGCCCGCGCAATTGTGACTTCGTGAGTCGGCTACGCTTTAAGGTCGCATAGCAAAAAATAGTTTAATCCACGATATTCACGGCTGCCGGATAAATATCGGACAAAAGGCAGGCGCATTCAGCACCGTGTGATGGGCACCGTGCGCTACCGCCGGGTAGCGCACGACTGCGATGGGCTTATGACTGCGTCTAAAAGCTGTCCCATTCGCCGGCGCCGGCGGTTTCCACTTCCCGAACGGTTTGCGATGCGGGCCGCTTCGGGGCTGGCGTGACAGGAGCTCTGGCGCGCGCCGGAGTCGCAGCGCTGCGTGTTTGCGCGGCAGGGCGGCTCGCTTCGGCGCTGCGCGAGGCGTCCAGCCTGAACATCGAGACGGACGCTTTCAGGTCGGCTGCCTGCGATTCGAGCGAACTCGCGGCGGCCGCCGCCTGTTCGACCAGGGCCGCGTTCTGTTGCGTGACTTCGTCCATCTGCGTGACAGCCTGGCTGACCTGGCCGATGCCCTTGCTCTGTTCCTGCGAGGCGGCGGTAATTTCCCCCATGATGTCGGTCACGCGCCTGATTTCGCGAGTGATCTCGCTCATCTTCGAGCCGGCTTCCTGCACATGGCCGGCGCCGGTCCGGACCCGCTCCACGGAATCGTGGATCAGTTCCTTGATCTCTTTGGCTGCCGCCGAGGAACGCTGCGCCAGCGAACGCACTTCCGAGGCGACCACCGCGAAGCCGCGCCCCTGTTCGCCTGCCCGTGCGGCTTCCACAGCCGCGTTCAGCGCCAGGATATTGGTCTGGAAGGCGATACCCTCGATGATGCCGACAATGTTCGCAATCTTGTCCGAACTGGCGTTGATGCCCTCCATTGTTTCCACCACGCGTGACACCACCGTACCGCCTTGTTCCGCCACCTGGGCAGCCTGTGCTGCGAGCTGATTGGCCTGACTGGCATTGTCGGCATTCTGGGTGACGGTCGAGGTCAGTTGCTCCATGCTGGATGCGGTTTCCTCGAGCGAGGCGGCCTGCTCTTCAGTGCGCTGCGACAGATCCTGGTTGCCCGCCGCAATCTGGTGCGTGGCAGTGGCAATCGAATCGGCCGAGACCTTGATTGTGCCGATCGTATGCGTGAGTTGCTCCTGCATGCGCTTCATTGAAAACAGCAGGCTCGAACGATCGGCCGGCGCGGTCTTCACGACGGCAGTCAGATCGTTGCTGGCAATCTGGTTAGCAATTTCGGCGGCGTACGACGGGTCGCCGCCCAATGAGCGCAGAATGCCGCGGTTGAGCTGTACCACCACACCCGACAGGGCCGCTGCGATGAGCAGCAGAATTCCAAGGCTGCGGTACAAGGTCGAGCGGAATGCCGCATCAATGTCGTCGACATAAGCCCCCGTGCTGAGAATCCAATCCCAAGGCTGATACGCTACGACGTAAGAGATCTTGGGCGAGGCTTCGGTGGCACCCGGCCTCTGAGCGGAATACGCAGTAAAACCCTTGCCGTCGCGCTTGACCACAGCGACCATCTCTTTGTACACGTAGACGCCGTTTGCGTCCTTGAAGTCGCTGACATCTTTGCCATCGTACGAGGGCTTCGTCGGATGCATCAGGGCGATCGGCTGTGAATTGGAGAGGACGAAATAGCCGTCTTCGCCGTAGCGGATATGCCGGATGCTGTCCATGGCCCGCTTCTGGGCTTCTGCTTCTGGCAAGGTTCCGGCAGTCACCTCATCGCCATACATCTTGACGACACTCAGCGCGACCTCCGACGCGTGTCTCAGGTCCGCCTTGCGCTCTTCGAGCCGCGTTTCCCTCGTCTGGTAGGCGTCGTAGACCGATATTCCGGCAAGACATAGCAGGCTGAGGATGAGCGGCAACCATAGCTTCTGGGCAAAAGACAGTTTCATACCTATGGAATCCTTCCATTGAACATGTCATGAGCGGGTAAAACTCGCGCCGGGCCGGATCGCCAAGGGATCTATAGCTTATTGGAAGCTACGGCGGTGCGCGGCCGGCGTCCGTCAGTTTTCAAAATCATTTCAATATCTGCGGGACTTAGCCATCATGGTTATATCGGCTATGGATTGGCGAGCTTTAGGGGAGGGCATACCCCGAGAGTGACGATTTATAACTAAGCCGACCGCAACGGGCGGGCGACGGCCATGAAGAGATGTTCGCGTGGCGCAGGCGCGCGTCTGATCAATTGCCAAAAACAGACTGTTTCAGATAGTCTTGAAGCATTTTCGCAACCGGTCGCGAACGGTAGTTTGTCGATCGGCGGGGGCGAAAGAACATAAATTTCAATTAGATGAATAAAGAGGGCATGTGAAAGCATTTGCCAGGGTTGGATTTTGTCTGTTCGCATTGTTGATGGCTTCTTTTGCAAACGCGCAAGCTGATTCGGCGAAGGCGGAGTTTAAGGCGGCCTCCGAAGAGTTCGATAAAGCCGCATTGTCAGGTCCGCGCAACATCCAGATATTCGACGAGGCTACGCTTGCGCTCCCGGCGGGCGACAAGTTTGTGCCAGCAGCCGCAGCAGCTCGCTTGCTGCGATCAATGGGGCAAACGGTCGATGACAGAAGGCTCGTCGGCATGGTCACCCCGGCGGAGGAGGATGGCAACTGGGTTGCCATCGTCATGTTCACAAAGGATGGCTACATACGCGACGACGATGCGCAACACTGGAAGGCCGATGAGATGCTCCGGAGGCTGACGGAAAGCGTCACGCAATCCAATGCTGCACGCAAGGCACACGGTTTTCCCCAGCTTGAGGTACGCGGGTGGGCAGAGGCGCCCACCTACGATGCGGCGACGCACCGTCTGGTATGGGGAGCCATTGTGCGCAAAGAAGATGGGCCCGATGACGACGCACATCAGGCGGTGAACTACCAGACAGTGGCGCTAGGCCGCGATGGCCACCTTGAGTTGACAGTGGCTTCGCGCCTGAGCTCGTTTGCGGCCGACAAGGCCATTGCGAATGCGCTGCTTGCAGACATCGACTATGTTCCGGGCAAGCGCTACGCCGATTTCGACAAGTTCACCGACCGGGTCGCCGAGTACGGCCTTGCCGCACTGGTCGTCGGTGTTGCGGCCAAGAAGCTTGGCCTGATCGCTATGCTTATCGCGTTTGCCGCGAAATTCTCAAAGCTCGGTGCCGTTATCTCGATCATGGTGGCGGCCGTCGTCAGACGCTTTGGCAAGCGCAAGGCGGCGTCGCCGCAGGGTCGCCAGGAGCCCCGCTAAGGATCGTCATGGGCAAATTACTCGTGTTACTGCTCGGCGGATTGAAGCTGGGCAAGGTGCTAATGACAACTGGCTCAATGCTGTTGTCGATTGCGGTGTATGCCGTTTTCTACGGATGGCGATTTGCGGCGGGCTTCGTCGCGCTGTTATTCGTCCACGAAGCAGGACACTACCTCGCGGCGCGGCAGCGTGGTCTTGCCGTGAGTTTGCCGACGTTCGTACCGTTCGTGGGCGCCTGGATTCAGCTCAAGGAGTTGCCACACGACGCTGAGACGGAAGCCTATGTCGGTTTGGCGGGGCCGCTGTTGGGTACGGTGGGTGCGCTCGTTTGCTATTTCGCCGCACGTCATGCCGATAACGGCTTGCTGCTTGCACTGTCCTACGCGGGATTCTTCCTGAATCTCTTCAATCTGATTCCGCTGTCGCCGTTTGACGGTGGCAGGATTACGGCGGTTTTGTCTCCGCGCATCTGGTTTGCTGGCGTTCCGGTGTTGATTGCGCTGTTTCTATATCATCCCAGCCCACTCCTGATAGTAATGGCGATTCTCGCGATCCCGCAATTAAAGCGGGCTTGGCACTATGATCCGCGCGATCCGGAAAACGTCCGCTACTACGAAGTGGCCACCTCGGTGAAGCTGACCTACGCGTTCTATTACCTGGGGTTGCTGGCGTTTCTCTCGTTGATGACTTTTGGCGTCCATGACATGTTGGCGGCGGTTCACCGGGGTTAGCCGCTACATGACAATTTGACGGAACCGATTAGGTCTGCGGCAACGGACGGCTAAAACGGACATTCGACATCTGAATCCAGATGGATGACAATCGTCGTGTCCTTACCTTAAGGCAGGAGCCGCAATGTTCGACCTTTCCACGCTGAGCACGTTTGTTGCTGTCGTTCTGGGGCTGTTCCTCATTCCGGGTCCTGCAGTACTTCTCGTACTCAGTCGTACTGTTCAGGCTGGCCGCAGGACTGGGATCATGACAGGCCTCGGTATAGCGACGGGAGACTTTGTGCATACCGTCTTTGCCGCAGTCGGTCTGTCGGCGGTGCTGATGACTTCTGCACTCGCGTTTAACGCAGTCAAGTTCATCGGAGCGGCGTATCTAATCTATCTCGGCATTCGTGCGATCCTTGAAAAGCAGGGGGACGCTTCGTTGCCGAAGGTCGCCGCCGTCACGCCTGGAAAGGCTTTCTTGCAAGCCGTGCCGGCGGAAGTCCTCAACCCTAAGACCGCGCTATTCTTCCTCGCCTTCATGCCTCAATTTGTGCATCCTGAAAGAGGGTCTGTGTTTTTGCAGTTCG
Organism: Burkholderia sp. 4M9327F10; assembly: GCF_005503145.1. Lineage (GTDB taxonomy): Bacteria > Pseudomonadota > Gammaproteobacteria > Burkholderiales > Burkholderiaceae > Paraburkholderia. The sequence goes on from NZ_SCNV01000003.1 coordinate 167,270, forward strand.
CGATTCTGGGGCTTATTTTTGTCGTGTTGAGTTCGTTGTATACGACGCTGATCGCACTTTCGATACGTTCATTAGGTCGAGTTGCGAGGCGTCTGTCATGGATTAGTCGTTGGCAAGGGAAGATCGTAGGTAGCATCTTTATCACACTGGGATTGAAAGTCGCTACTCAACATCGATAAACCGTTGGTCAATGGCTGTTCCCCGGAGAGTTGAATGATCGCGCCGGGGCCGTCTCCTGGCGAGCGCGTCCGACAGTGGACGGTCAGTTGTCGCCATCCGTCACCTCTCCGGACCTTATTGACCAAGAGTGTGAGCAATCAATGAGGAGGACGTGATTTACGGCAGTCTGTCAAACCGGCGCTTGACGTCGAGATGGAGCCGCCTTCGCTGCGACCGGTGCGAGACCCAGCACAATCACGAGGAATCCGACTTGGGCCAAATAGAATGGTGCAAGCCACTGATCGTTCGCCGCGACATAGTACGTGTTATGGATTACGTCGCTCACGATGATCGCAACGGTTAACCCGATGCCCACCCTCGGTTTAACGAACAACAGAACGGCGGCAAGCGGATCAAGAATAGTTAGCATAGCCCAGTATACCCGGCTGGTAAGGGCAATCTTGCTTCCGTAGCCATAGTCCCAAAGCATGCCATGCTGCAGAATGGCACGGGCATGATTGAAGGTTGCAGCAAGGAGGCATAGTGCGAATAGCGTGCGAATGACAATCGATGCACGGCGCATTCTGACGCTCATAGAGAGGAGTTGCGCCCAGCTTACCAGACCGAAACTGATCGTAACCATCACTGCGGAGGGCCGTTCCGCGTCGAATCGCAGCCCGATGCACCGGCACATCGGGGCTCGAATCCTTTTCGCATTGCAAGACACAGCACGACTACGGCAACGCGACGATGTATGCCGCCATGTCCCGCGCAAAGCAAAGCTTCACCCTGCCGCCAGTGCCTCAAACGCATTGCTTACCGCGTCAATCGCTGCGTCGTCGATATGCCGGTGAACCACAAGACGCAGCGCATATGGACCACTCGCGCGAATTGCAATGCCGTGAAGCGCAAGCTGCCGCACGTGGCTTTCCGCTTTGCCGTCCGGTACCTTCAGCCGCAAAATATTGGTCTGAGGCGGATATCGGTCAACTTCCACTAGCGCAGTATTCCGTAGGCGCTCCCAAAGCAGCAACGTGCGCCGATGATCCTCCGCGAGCCTGGCAGGCATCGTCCTTAGCGCGACCAGACCGGCGGCAGCCATAATGCCCGCTTGCCTCAGTCCGCCGCCAATCGTTCGCCGAAAGGTTCGCGCGCGCTCGATGAATTCATGAGAGCCGAGCAAGATTGAGCCCATTGGAGCGCTTAGCCCCTTTGACAGGCAAAACGTGACGCTATCTCCGTACTGCGCAATATCGCGGGCATCAATACCTAGAGCGACCGCCGCGTTGAACAGACGGGCTCCGTCCAGATGGACCGCGGCGCCTCGCTTACGTGCAACGCCGGCCACCTGCGCCAGATAGTTGAGACTCTGAACGCAGCCGCCTGCCGCATTGTGGCTTGTCTCGATCGCCACCATCGCAGTCGGCTCGCCGTAGCGCGAGTATCCGCCGCGGATGCTATTGCTCAATATCTGCAGGTCCATTTCCCCGCGGCGCGAGGCAACCGTGCGGCAGAACAGGCCCGCGAGGCGCGAGACACCGCCGCCCTCCGAGTTGGCCATGTGGGCGTCCTGGTCCAGCACGGCTTCACCGCCGCGATGTGCGTGGACCAGCGTGGCGATGGCATTGCCCATCGTGCCGCTGCATACGAAGAGCGCATCCTCCTTACCCAGCAATGTTGCTGCTTCCTGTTCCAGCGCCTGGACAGTCGCGTCTCCCTCCAGCGTATCGTCGCCGAGCGACGCGTTGCGCATGGCGTCCCACATCGCGTCAGTGGGGCGCGTCACCGTATCGCTGCGCAGATCGATCATGCTAGTCCCCTGGGATTGGTGGCCCCGCTCTCGGGCGCGCTTTGTTCAGGTATGCGAACGGTCTCTGGCTGCTCATAGGCAACATGTGCCAGTTTCATCACTAACTTGACGGCCACTGTGTTGCTGTAAACGTTGATCGCAGTACGGCCCATGTCAAGAAACGCATCAACGCCTGCGATGATGGCGAGCGCTTCAACCGGAACCCCAATCGTGGTCAGCACCATTGCAACGGCCACTAGGCCGCCCGACGGCACGTTTGCGCTGCCCTTGCTCGCGAGCGTAGTAACGATCACGATAGACAGCAGCGTGTGCCAGTCGAGCGGAATCCGATACGCGTCAGCCAGAAAACCGACTGCGAGCGCAAAGTACATGATGGAGCCGTCGCGATTGAATGCGTAGCCGAGCGGTAGCACCACCGATGCTACTGCTTTCGGCACGCCCATTTCGACGAGCTTCTCCATATGCACCGGCAGGCTCGCTTCCGACGAGCGGGTCGCAAACGCGAGCAGCACAGGCTCACTGATCTGGCGGGTCACTTGCAGCGGATTTTCGCCGATCGCCTTCAGAATGACAGCGAAAAACACGAGAAGCACCGCAAGGCCGAGGTACATCACACCCACCAGCTTGACAAGCGAAAGCAGTGTCGCCAGTCCCTGGGTGGCGAACAGCCACGAGATAATCGCGAAGATGGCGATCGGCGAGAGCGAAATGATCCAGTCGGTTACCTTGAAGACGGCACCCATCAACGCGTCGAGTACGTCGATCAGTGGCTTTGCGCGGGCGCCCAGCGAGGCGAGCGCGAGCCCGAGAAGCACCGCGAAGAACAGCACGGGCAGAAGATTGCCACCGGACATCGCGGCCACGATGTTGCTCGGGATCATGTCGAGAAAGAACTTCGTCCAGTCCACGCTGGTTGCGATGACCTTGCCGGGTTTGGCTGCTGCGGCGAGGTTCGCGCCGAGGCCGGGATGAAACAGCGCGTTGAGCGCCAGGCCGACGAAGATGGAGAGCACCGTCGCCACAAAGAAGTAGCCCAGGCTGATCGCCGATACCCGCCCGAGCGAGCGGGCCTGATTGCCCATCTGGTAGATTCCGAGCGTAATTGCTGTGAACACCAGCGGCACGACAATCATCTTGATCGCCTGCACGAATGCCGTTCCGATAGGTTCGAGCGTCTTGGCGAAATGCGGAAACAGAAACCCGACAGCGCACCCCAGCACAAGCCCGAGGAGCATCTGGACAGGCAAAGGGATTCTTCGACGACCGTGCTGCAATTGCATGGTTATTCTCCCGGAACCGCGTGACGGCAGGTGGTAAGTTTGTGCGAGCGGGGTTACGTCCGCTCCTCGCCCAGGTGCGCAAGGAACTTCAGGCGAATCTGCAACGCCCGCTCGAGGTGCGCATAGACGAGACGGCGCGCCTGCTCGCCATCGCCAGCCTTGATGGCCGTGCAAATCTCAAGGTGTTCGAGCACCGCCTCTCTGGTCCGCTCGACGCTATAGCGTTCAACGCGCCGCAGTGCGAGCCCGCTCTGAGCGCGTAAGTTCTGGTAGGCCTGTCGCAGGCGCTGATTGTCGGCGCATTCGAACATGGCTTCGTGGAACGCCCAGCCAATGCTTTGCGCTTCGTCGACGTCGAGCGCCTGTTCTGCCGCGATCCCCTCGGCGAGCGCCTCCAGGCGCGCGGCTGTGTCATCAAGCGAAGCGCATGAGCCGCGGCGGGCTGCGAGGAATGCGGCCATTCCCTCCAGCGCAATCCGCATTTCATGGATTTCGCGCAGATCGCCTACCGACATCTCACGCACGAACGTGCCGCGCATCGGCACGATTTCGAGCAGGCCATCGCGCGCGAGCCATTTGACTGCCTCGCGAATTGGCGTGCGGCCAACCTGCAACCGCTCAGCAAGACTGCGTTCGGAAAGCGCTTCGCCGGGGCGAAGCGAGCCATTGACGATCAACGCGCGAAGGCGCTCGTATGGTTCGTCGGATTCACTGGTTTGCGTCTGGTTCATAGCTGGTATACCAGCATGACAAAAACTGGCCTGCAAGGCTTTTTTGATGTTTTTTGCATTCTTGTGACGGATCGCTTGGGGCCAGTGGCGACCCGGCGCAAAGCAGCCGCACGGTTGCGAGCCGCTTCGCTGTGGCTAAGTTTTGATTGCGAATGAAGTCGGAACCGCGTCTTGGCAGGACACTTGTCAGTATGGCGCGGAGGCGCGTGTGTTGGCGCCGTAGTCCGGCCAGGCGCCCATCGGCGCGCCCGCCTATTGACCCGCGTTCAAGTGATTGATAGGATGGGGCCACTTTCAAAACGCCCTCCCGGTTCGCCGGGAGGGCGTTTCGTTTTGGTTCCTACAATCCCAATGGAACCTTGGAATGAAAGCACCCGTTGAAATCCGCTCAGGATCTGACGCCAGCCTCGGATATGTGCAGTATGGCAATGGCCCTATTCGCGTCCTGGTCATGCATGACTGGCTCGGCGACCACTCCAGCTACGATGGAGTCATGCCCTGGCTCGATAGCCTCGCGTTCACATATGTTTTTGTCGATTTGCGTGGCTACGGGCAATCCATCGAATTGGCCGGCGAATTCACGATAGAGGAGATTGCCGCCGATTGCCTCTTGCTCGCCGACCAGCTCGGTTGGACGCGCTTCCACATAGTCGGCCACTCGATGACCGGGATGATCACACAACGCATCGCTGCAGACGCTCCGTCTCGCATCTCGAGTGCGATCGCCGTCTGTCCCGTTTCTGCTGCTGGAAATCGGTTGAGCCCCGAGGCTCGAGCTTTCTTTGCCAGCACGATAGAAGACGACGACGCGCTTCGCCGGCTGTTCAGATTCGTCACTGGGGGGCGGCTTTCCGATGGATGGGCTGATCGCAAGGTGCGGCAAAACCGCGACACGGTGGCGCCTGGCTGCCGGGAGCGATACCTCGAAATGCTGGTCACGGCTAACTTCGTCGATGACGTTCGGGGCCTTGAAACACCCTATTTGGTCATTGTCGGTGACAAGGATCCCGGGATCGATTCGGAGGCAATGGAGCGCACCTTTCTTGCGTGGCACCCGAATGCAGAACTGCACGTTATTCCTAACTGCGGTCATTACCCGATGCAGGAGTGCCCGCCATACTTTGCAACCGTTATCGAGAGCTTCTTGAAGCGCAAAGCTATTTGACCTGAATGGCCGAAGGCAAGCTGCGAGCGGACATATTCGGGCCCGGGCTCGACAATATTCGGCCGGCGGGGAGTTGCGCTTACTCCCCGTCAGGCTGATCTTAAGACCCGCCAACGCTACCAGTTCAGCAAAAGGGGAAGGTGGGCGCCTGGGCTGAACCGCTTTGACGAGAACTACCGTGCGCCATTGCACAAGAAATCGCGCTCGGCAGTCAATTCGATGCGATTGCGGCCGTGCTGTTTTGCCCGATAGAGCGCCTGATCGGCAAGCTCGATGATCCCGGCCGTGCTGACTCGCGGCGTATCGCTCACGGCAATTCCCACGCTAATCGTGACAAAGGGTCCCGTCGCGGTGTCATTGGGGATTTCAAGCAAGCGAAGTGCTTCCTGCATCGCGACGGCCACGACTCGTGCGCCGGTTTCGTCGGTCGAAGGCAGAATCGCCGCGAACTCCTCTCCACCGTAGCGGGCGAGCAGATCGCCGCTCCGAGGTAGCGCGGATTGAAGCACGCGCGCCACGGAGATCAGGCAACGGTCTCCTGCGGGATGGCCGTAGCGGTCGTTTAGGATCTTGAAGTAATCAATGTCGATCAGCAGCAGTGCAAGTGGATGCCGATTGTGAATGGCGCGATTCCATTCGAGTACTAACGTTTCGTCAAAGCGGCGGCGATTGGCCGTATGAGTCAATGCGTCGGTGAGTGCCATCTGCTGGAGGCGATCTCCCGCTTCATCAAGCTGGCGTTGCGCAAGGACGTAACGCAGTTGCAGCAGTATCGAACGGGTAACGTAGGCGATCAGAGCCGTCAATATCCCCACGATTGCCACGTAGAAGTGCCGGCCCGTAAGTGAGATGCTAAGCGCAAGCAAAGCCAGCGTATAGAACATCGGACTGACGTTCTCTATGAGCAACGATAGAGTGGGCTGGCGCGATACAGCCTTGGCTGCATCGCGTTGCGGATGCGGCATCACAATCGCAACAGCGAGGACGAGAAACGGCAGATCGACGAGTACGTCCATGCTGGAGGCCCCGCTGGACACCGCAACCCAACTGTTATATACCCAGGCCGTTACCGCATAGATCCACAGAAAGCAAAACAGGATCGCATAGAACCGGCGCTGCGGACCGCGCGGCTCGGCAAACAGACGTAAGCTCGCGGCAATCGCGAGGACGACGTTTTCGACGTTATAGGTCAGAACAAGGGTTGAAACTTCGGCTGGCGCGGGCGGGGCATCCGAAAACGGCATCACGGAAAAGATGCTGACGTACGCGAGGAAGCCGGCTAGCAGTGCCTGAGCTGCATCCATCCATACGAGGAAGGGAATGCGTTGTTTCGTTGAAGCCAAAGAGATGGCGAGTAGAACTGGCACGCCGTAGATGAAGAAGGAAAAATCGGAGAACCACGCGGCGCTTAGCGGAGCGTGTTGAAAAATGTCCTCCCATGCACTGAGGAACATACCGAATGTCCACAAAAACAGTCCGGCACTGAACAACACCCAGTGTGAGCGCGACTCGTCTCTCTCGGTGAAGGCTCGCCAGCATGAGCAGGCTAACGCTATCGACGGTGCCAGCAGTAAAAACGGATAGCTAACGGCTGTGGCCTGTGCGGAAAACGCCAGCATGCGTATCAAATGCAGGATCACGAAAGAGACAGCGAACAGCGCGAGATGTTTCAGTTTCGTTGATTGGCGCACGGTTCAGATCCCGGATCTCGGAAGGGCATACGGAAGTATTCAGAAAGCCAATTGCCAACTTGAAAACCGGACAGGTTTCTTGCGGCGGCAATTCGCCTCGCTCCCACATCATTATGCTAGTCGAGAGCGTGTCCTTGTTCGCGGATCAGGTCAATCAGCGCGCGCAATCGGGCAGGGATATGCCGCCGTCCAGCGAAGTAGAGCGACAGGCCTGGATAGGGCGGCGTCCAGTCCTCCAGTACGGACTCGAGCCGTCCTGACGAAATATGCTCCGTGACCGACGGCTCGGGAACATAGGCCAATCCGGCTCCTTCCAGCGCCGCCTCGAGGATCAGGCCGGACTCGTCGAGCGTCAGGGGGCCGGGCGCGTCAATCAACACAGCCTGACTCCGCTTTTCGAAGCCCCAACGGTAGAGTTTTCCCGTTGGCATGCGACCGCGAATACATCGATGCCGCATCAGGTCGGCCGGGACGGCGGGCCGATCGCGCCCCGCGAAGTAGGCGGGCGCTCCTACTACGACCGCGCGCATTGTCGATGTGATCGGGACGGCGATCATGTCGGGCGGCACCGTGTCGCCAAAACGGATGCCTGCATCGAAACCTTGGCCCAGTACGTCGACAAGCGCCTCCTCGGTGGCAATTTCCAGTTCGACGTGCGGGTGGCGCCTCATATAGTCGAGGAATAACGGCAGCAGCATCTGACTCGCAGCGCGGAACGTGTTGATGCGAAGCAGCCCCGATATCTCCGTGCTGCTTTCGCCCATATTTTCCAGTGCGCTATCAATCGCTGCGAGCGCTGGGGCGATTTCCGCTACGAATCGCTCACCTGCCTCGGTCAGCGCAACGCTGCGCGTTGTGCGATTGAACAGTCGCACGTCAAGGCGATTCTCCAGCTCGGCGATGGCGTGGCTGAGCGCCGACGAAGACACAGCCAGTTCCCGCGCAGCCGCACGAAATCCGCCACAGCGGGCCACTGCGGAAACCGCCTCAAGTTCGGCCAGGGTTGCCTTGCTCATTGATCGATTCTCCTCATCAGTATGTCCGGTTGCAGTATGGTTATCAGATCAAAGGGTAACGCACATAATGGCCTCCCGAACCAATAGAGGGAGCAATGTCATGCGTATCATCGACAAGATCTATATTGACGGTGCGTTTGTCACACCGCACGGCCACGAACGAGCGCCGCTTTTCAATCCTGCTACCGAAGAGCAGATCGGCGAGGTTCGCCTTGGCGATGCGGAAGACGTTAATGCTGCTGTTGCAGCGGCGAAGCGGGCTTTCCCGGCGATGGCGCGTACGACGCCCGCCGAGCGTGCCGCAATGCTGCGTCGCATCCGTGATGCGGTTGCGGCACGTGCCGACGCTCTCGCCGCAGCCATCGCCGAGGAATATGGCGCGCCACAAGATTTCATCGGTTTTGCGTTGCGCCACATCACCATGATCTTCGAGGACATGGCAAAGACTGTGGAGACCTACGACTTCCGCCGCACTGTCGGCAACGCTGAGGTCACGATGGAGCCGCTTGGCGTGGCTGCCGCCATTATTCCGTGGAATTACAACGTTCCGTTTATTGCGTCCAAGGTTGCCACTGCGCTGGCTGCAGGATCGACGATCGTGGTCAAGCCATCCGAGATGAGTGCGATCCAGACGCAGGTCATGTTGGAAGCGATGCACGAGGCCGGCCTGCCGGAGGGCGTATTCAACGCCGTCAACGGTTATGGCAATGTCGTAGGCGCCGCACTCAGCAACCATCCGGACGTCGCAAAAATCAGCTTCACCGGCTCGACCGCGACCGGGCGTGCGATCTTGACCGCTGCGGCGCAGACCTTCAAGCGGGTGACGCTGGAGTTGGGTGGCAAGAGTCCGCAAATCATCCTGCCGGATGCGGACCTCGACGCCGCGCTTCCTCTCGCGGTGGCTTATGGTTTCGCCAATAGCGGGCAGGCCTGTATCGCGGGAACCCGCATCCTCGCACCGCGCAGCCGGCTGGACGACATACTCGCCCGCTTAAAGGCGCTGGTCGGGAGCCTGGAAGTCGGTGCTTCGACCGAATCCAGGGTGCAGGTCGGCCCTATGGTGAGCGAGAAGCAGTGGCAGCGCATTCAGTCCTATATTCGCCTAGGCCAGGAGGAAGGCGCGACGCTGCTGATCGGCGGCGAGGGCAGGCCCGATGGGTTGGAACGCGGCTGGTTTGTGCGGCCGACAGTGTTCAGGGCGACCAACCAGATGCGGATCGCACGCGAGGAAATCTTCGGCCCGGTTCTGTGTGTCATTCCCTATACCGATGAGGAAGACGCGATTCGAATCGCCAACGACACGGACTACGGGCTGGCATCCTATGTGTTCTCGTCCGATGTCGATCGTGCAAAGCGGGTCGCTGCACGGCTTCAGACAGGACGGGTCACCATCAATTCTGCACCGTTCGAGCCGCTGGCCCCCTTTGGCGGCTGCAAGCAATCGGGCATCGGGCGCGAGAACGGCGCTTTCGGGCTCGATGCGTTTCTCGAACCGCGCGCAGTAGTGAGCTGACCAGCTTCTGCGCAGCGAGCGCAGGGAAAATGATGGGCGTGATTCAATCAGAAGTTTTGCTTCTGAGTACGGCGGCGATGGTGTCGGCAAGGCGGCGAATTGCTTCGTCCATGAGCTGAGGATCTGCGGTCGAAAAGCTCAGACGAAGATGCGACGAGCCATGTGCGTCATGGTGAAATTCCGAGCCGGGCACATACGCAACTCCGTTCTCAATCGCTGTGTCCAGCAGCGCTCGTGCATCTATCGGGACGCTTGGTTGTACCCATACAAAGAATCCGCCCTCTGGCGCGTTCCACCTCGCGTACGGAACCAGGTGTCTTCGCAATGCGTCGAGCATTGCATCGCGCCGCTCCTGGTATCGCCGTCGAACGCGCGCCACGTGCCCGTCTATCCCGCGCTTGAGCAGATTGACCACAATCTCCTGCGAGAGCGTGCTCGGTTGGAGATCGCTGCCTTGCCGCAGGAGCGTTAGCAGCGAGATAACGTTTGCCGGACCCACAATCCAGCCGACCCGAAGTCCCGGGGCAATGATCTTGGAAAATGAACCGATAAACAGTGTTCTTCCTGTATCGGGCGATGCGTTGCCGCAATCCATCTCGAGAAGTGTAGGCGGAAGGACTCGGTCCGAAAATCTGATCTCACGATACGGGCTGTCTTCAACCAGATACGTGGCACACCGGCGTGCAGTGGCCAGGAGCGTCGCGCGCTCGTCCACGCTGAGAATCTCGCCAGTGGGATTCTGGAAATCGGTCATGGCATAAATACACTTCGCGTCGCTCCCGCGCATCAAGTCATCTTGATCCGCGAGCGATGCGATTTTTGCGCCACGGGCTCGAAACACCTGCAATGCGCCGGGATAGGTGTTGGGCTGGACCAGTACGGAGTCTCCATCGTCTACGAGCAACTGGGTAATCAGGTCGATTGCCTGCTGGGCGCCCGCGGTCACAAGGATGTTCGACGCGTTACATGTGACACCCCGGTCGAGCATGTGCTGCGCTAAAAGCTCCAGCAGTTCCGGATTGCCCTGAGACTGGCCGTACTGCAAAGCGCGTGCGGCTGTGCCCGGATTGTCGAACACAACGCTTAACGCGCTGAAAATCTCGGCGGAAGGGAAGAGCGTGCTATCGGGTTGCCCTGGCCCCAACGAAATGAGGCCAGGCACGTCTTTGGCCAGTTGCTCGAGTTTCCGGATACCTGACGGTTCCAGACGGGTGGACAGGCGCGACAGCGGATTCGTGTGCGACATTATTTGGCCTCGCAGGGTTCGATTCTCGGCTTGCTTGAATTCTCTACAAGTTATCGTGACTCCATTTGTTATCGCGGCTGTCGGGCAAACTTTGTGATTAAAATCTGTTAAAAGTGAAAATGACCGATAAATTCGCAAGGAACCCCCGTGCTCGACGACCGCGACCGACGAATCCTCAGTGCTCTTGCGGGAAACAGCCGCATCAGCTTCCGTGAACTTGGCGAAGTGGCGAACCTGAGTGCCAACGCGACGGCCGAGCGGGTGCAACGACTGGTGGAAACCGGCGTGATTTCCAGGTTCTCGATCGAAATACCTGCGGTCGCGATGGGTCTCAGTCTGCAAGCCTTCATCGACGTACGCTTGCAGCCCGGAACTACCATGGCGGCCTTCGAGAAATCGATCCAGCGCATGGACAGTGTTCTTGAGGGTACGGTTCTTACGGGGACGTTCGACGCGAGACTTCGCGTGGCGTGTTCGGACCCGGAACACCTCAACCGGATAATCGAGGAATTGCGTAGTGCCTGCGGCATTCTGGAGACCAGTAGCGCGATCGTGTGCCGGCAATTGCAGTTGACTTCACATGGGCAAGGGGGGAGCCGGCTGCCGTTGAAATAGCAGATGGAGTTGGTCGATTGTTTCAAGCAATCCTGAGGGTTTCGTAGCGGGTCGAACTGAGCCGGTCGCTGTCGGGCTGGGTTCGGCCATGTGCGGTCGCTGGGTAGTACGATACCAGCCGCTTCAACGTCTCATCGCCTTCAACAACAGTCGCTCAAATCCCCCGACATGACCAGCCGCACTCTGCTATGTGGCTTTCTTGACATCGTCGCTCGACCGATTTGTCAGGATGGCGCCCGCGATAATGTCAAAAAGATGATCGGCCCGCGGCGCGAACGAGGGTTGGTCGACGAGCCAGCCGAGCGACGACATCAGGGCGAACAGGTCGACCCCATCCATATCGGCACGCGCCGTTCCCTCGGCCTGAGCACGGAGCAGTAGCCGCTCTCCCGCCGAGTGCACCGTTGCGCATGAAGCATAAAGCGCGGACTCCGGGTCTGAATGGGCGCTCACCATCAAGGCCACAACGCCACTGTAGCTGTGGACGAATGCTACCCCTTCGCGAAACCAGGACACGAGCGCTTCGCCCGGCGGACTCGACGTTTCGAGTTCGCGTGCCTTCTGTGTCAGCGCGTCCAGATTCGTACACAGCAACGCTTCGAACAGCGCTTCTCGCGTCGGGAAGTGACGCAGCAGTGTGGCCAGACCGACGTCGGCCCGGCGGGAGATGTCTCGCATTGACGCGTCCGCGCCATGCTCGGCGACGACGTCTCGCGCGACTGCAAGCAGGTGGCTGTAATTTTTTCTGGCATCGGCTCGCATGGGTTTCCTTGACAAATGGATCAGTGATCCATATATTGCCAATCGGGATGTGGATCACTGATCCACAAGATACAGCGGATTTGTCCGAATGGGAACAGAGACGCTGTCCGACACCACGAAAGGAGATGATGTCATGGGAAAGCTTGAGGGTAAGGTTGCGGTCATCACGGGCGGATCGAGCGGCATGGCGCTGGCGAGCGCGAAGCGGTTCGTTGAGGAAGGTGCGTACGTTTTCATCACGGGCCGGAGGCAGGAGGTGCTCGACGAGGCTGTCGAGCTGATTGGCCGGAACGTGACCGGCGTGCGCGGCGACGCGGCCAGTCTCGACGACCTCGATCGCCTGTTCGATACGGTCAAACGCGAAAAGGGCAAGATTGACATTCTGTACGCGAGCGCTGGCATTGGCGAATCCGTCCCACTAGGCGAGATTACCGAGCAGCACTTCGATGCAACCTTCGGCCTGAATGCGCGCGGCACGCTGTTCACGGTTCAGAAGGCGTTGCCGCTGTTCAACGATGGCGGATCGATCTTCATGACCGGGTCAGTTGCTTCGGTGAAAGGTTTTCCTGGTTACGGCGTGTACGCGGCGAGCAAGGCAGCGTTGCGCTCATTCGCACGCACCTGGCTTAACGAGCTGAAGGGCAGGAATATCCGGGTGAACGTGCTGAGCCCGGGGCCGATCGCCACACCGATGCAGGACCAGATTCTCGACGAACAGGCGAAGCAGATGTTCGAGTCCCTGATCCCGCGGGGAAAGATGGGTCGTCCTGAGGAAATTGCGGCGGCCGCGCTGTTTCTTGCTTCAGACGATTCGAGCTTCGTGAATGGGGTGGAGTTGTCGGTCGACGGCGGTTTCTCGGCCATCTGAAATCATGCCGAAAGGCGTGTAGCGGGGGCTTTTAGCTTGACAGAGACGATTCGGTATCCGCTGTTAAATATGTAATCCTAATTAATGGGCGGGGTTGATTTAGATGATTGTCCAGCGGGTGTTGTGACATGAGTCCGCGGTTGATCCCCCCTCGAATGGAGAGTTCGTATGAGCTATTCGATTATTGGCTTTGGCGCAATAGGTCAGGCCCTCGCCCGTGCGTTTGCACGAAAGAACATCAATGTGACCGTCGCCAGCCGGCGCCCGCCCGAGGCGTTGATGCAGCAGGCACGAGCGATCGGCCCCTCCGTTGTCCCCAGGACACGGCAGGAGGCAATCGAGTCCGACACGATCTTCCTCGCGGTTCCGTTCTGGGAACATCGCGAAGTCGCGAAGCAGATCGCGACCTGGCAGGGCAAGACGATTATCGATGCGACCAATGCTTACGGTGTTCCCGTTGCAGACCTGGGTGGTCTGCCGTCGTCCGCAGTGGTCGGCAAAGCGTTTACCGGCGCGAGGTTCGTCAAGGGCTTTAACCATTTGCCGGCTGCCGTTCTGGCCGCTGATCCAAACGTGAATGGCGGCAGCCGCGTGGTGTTTCTCTCGAGCGATGACGAAACCGCGGTGGCACCGGTCGCGGCGTTGGCCGAACAACTCGGTTTCGCGCCGGTTGCACTAGGACCGCTTAAGGATGGCGGTGCGCTGGTGCAGGCCAGGGGCAATAGCTGGGGTGAACTGATCTTTAAAGATCTCGTCAGGTTCAGGTAGCTGGTGACCCGAATGACGGCTCAGGATGGATCGCGGTCTGCCGCGGCAGGCTTGTAGTCGGCCAGGAGCTACCATTTTCTCGGACTCTTCAAACGTCTGTCTTAGCAGCTAAAGCGGACTATTCCCGAACTGCGGCAAATCGGGATACGTCTCGTTCGGGCTAGGCTTTCGAGAATCACCCCGGGAAAGCACCTATGTTCTTTTCCCATTTGTGCAAGACGGCTGAACTATTATTTTCCAGGTGAGTTAAACGAAGGAAGACAATTCAAAGGAGAAAGCCATGTTGCCTCCACGCCTTAGCGCCATAAAATCGCGGCTGGATACGTTATCAATGGACAGGAGGCTTGATCCAGAGTTGGAAGCCCTGCAGGCCGAACTGGGCGCGTTGGACGCTGTTCTGGTCGAAGCGGTCAATAGCAGTGAGATGATTCGTAACCTGGCCCGCGAGCGTTTGCCAACGGGCATGCAATTTCTAGGTCCGACCCCGGGAGTCTGCCCCGGGTGCGGACGTGCTTTGTAGCGCTCATTGCCATGCCAGCTCAATCGGCGTTTAGGGCCGCGCGTTGTGACGGTCGGAATGGCACTCCGAACGCTCCTCATCACATCTATTTTTATCCGGCGCCAGAATGGCAAGGCGATAAACCGAAAGATCAGCTCAAGGCACGCAACGAATTCGAAGACTTTACCGGTGTACTGAGATTTGCCTTTGAGAAGGATCCAACGGAACTCGATGGTCGTTTCGATATTGTCCTGTTGCTTGCACAGGGGACCTTTAGCCCGCAGAGCTTCAACCCGGAGGGACTCGATGATCTGGAGAACATGAGGGAAGCTATTGTGCGCAAAGCAGGCAACCGTCTACGTAACGCATATCTCGGAAATTATTTACTTGCTACAGCGATTGCCATTGTGCTGATCCTTCTTGTGGCCTTCTTCGCGATGCGCCGCGAGGACGACCCGGAAGTAAGAGTGTCGATTTATGCACTGCGAATGCTACTTTGCGGAGGAATGATTGGACTTTTGTTCTCGACGTTATCGCGCAATGTCACACCAACGTATGAAAACCTGATCACCCCAAAGGCTGACCTTGGGCCAGCGTGGGCAAAGCTTGTTTTCTACGGCATTTCGATCCTATTTTTTGGAATAGTGTTCGACCAGGGTTGGATTAAAGTGTCGGTCGGGGATAGTGATTTCTCAACGAAAGCTATCCATACGAATGTGCTCGCTGCGCTTGTCTTCGGAATTCTCCTCGGGGCAGCGGAGCGACTCTTGCCACCTAAGCTCTTCAAATTGTCTGAGAAACTCGTGAAAGGCTCAGACGGCAAATAATGGTCCGCAAACGGGAATCCCGGGCAACGTGCTATTTTCGACGCTCTGGATGCGACTCTGATCCTGGTCAAAGGCAATGGCCAGGCGCTCTCCGCTTGCCGTAGAGTGTTCCGGCAATCGAATGGCGTCGCTGATCCGACAGGCGAGAAATTCGCCTCCTGTCACACTATCGGCACGTAGCCGCCATTTTCGACCTTAACTCGCGAGACGTCGCGCTTATCCGGTTCTGTCACGAGGTCGTCCGTTGCCAAGCGTCCTATGTCCGTCGAAGAGCGGACGTTCACAAAGCTGCTTTTTGGGGGGGTCCGGGTCGACCTGAGCCGATCGCCGCCGGGCCGGGTTCGGCCATGAACGGCCGTTCGCACTGGCGGCGCCCGGGACCCTCGAACGGCTGCTTTACTTCTGGGAGGCGTCCTACCCTCGGCTGGCCGGTCAACCATACCAGTGTGGCACGACGAGCCCAGGTTGGACGCAGGCCTCGCTGTATGGGAGTTAAACTTCCCCGAAACCGCCGCCCCCCGGCGTTTCCACCACGAACACATCTCCCGCCTCCATCTCGACGCTCGCGATATGACCTAAAGCGACGATCTGACCGTCCACGCGCTCGACGCGATTGCTGCCGCATCTTCCCGCCCGTCCGCCACCCGCGCCGAAAGGCGCATGAATGCGGTTATTCGACAGAATCGACGCCGTCATCGGCGTGAGAAAGCGAATGCGCCGGATCGCACCGTTACCTCCACGCCAGCGTCCCGCGCCACCCGATTCCGCGCGGATCACATGCGATTCGAGCCGCACCGGGTAGCGCCATTCAAGCACCTCGGGATCGGTCAGGCGCGAGTTGGTCATGTGTGTCTGCACAGCATCGACGCCGCTGAAACCGTTGCCCGCGCCGCTGCCGCCCGCAATCGTTTCGTAGTACTGGTAGCGGGCGTCGCCGAAGGTGAAGTTGTTCATCGTCCCTTGGCTCGATGCCACGATACCGAGCGCGCCATACAGCGCATTGGTGATTGCGGACGACGTTTCCACGTTACCCGATACCACCGCCGCCGGATACACCGGATTGAGCATCGAGCGGTCGGGAACGATTACCGACAGCGGCCTGAGGCAACCTGCGTTGAGCGGGATATCGTCGCCAACTAGCGTACGGAACACATAGAGCACCGCCGCCATGCAGACCGCCTTCGGCGCGTTAAAGTTATTGGGCAACTGCGCAGACGTGCCGCTGAAATCGACCGTGGCGCTGCGCGTCGCGGCATCGACACGAATCGCGACCTCGATCACCGCGCCATTGTCGAGTTCGTAGCGATAGCTGCCGTCCTTGAGCGCGCCGATCACGCGGCGCACCGCTTCCTCCGCGTTGTCCTGCACGTGACGCATGAAGGCGAGCACCACGTCTCGGCCGAATTGCGCGACCATGCGACGCAACTCGTCCACGCCTTTCTGGTTCGCTGCGATCTGCGCGCGTAGATCGGCCATGTTCTGCGCGATGTTGCGCGCGGGATAGCGACCGGACGCGAGCAGCGCGCGCGTGTCGGCATCGCGCAGCACGGCCGCCGAGACGAGCTGCCAGTTGTCGATCAGGACGCCTTCTTCTTCGATATGCGAGGAGGCCGCCGGCATCGAGCCTGGCGTAATGCCGCCGATATCCGCATGATGACCGCGCGAGCCGACGTAAAAGAGCGGCTCGGACGAACCGTCCGCGAACACGGGCGTAATGACGGTCACGTCGGGTAAGTGTGTGCCTCCGTGATACGGGTCGTTCAGCATGAACACGTCGCCGTCGCGCATCGCGCCGCGATTGCGCTCGATCACCGTCTTGATGCTCTCGCCCATCGAGCCGAGATGCACCGGCATGTGCGGGGCGTTGGCGATCAGGCTTCCTGCGTCGTCGAAGATCGCGCACGAGAAGTCTAGACGCTCCTTGATGTTGACCGAATACGCCGTGTTTTGCAGGCGCAAACCCATTTGCTCGGCAATCGACATAAACAGGTTGTTGAAGATTTCGAGGCGCACGGGGTCGGCCTCGGTGCCGATCGAACGGCGAGTGGGCAGCGGTTGTACACGCGTCATGACCACGTTGCCCTGTGTGGTCAGAACGGCTTGCCAGCCCGGCTCGACCACGGTGGTGCCGTTCTTTTCAGCGATGATCGCCGGGCCATCTATCGTGTCGCCGGCGCACAGCGTGTCGCGCTGGTAGAGCGACGCGTCGTGCCACGCGCCCCCCGAATAGAGGCGCACGACCGTCTGCGCACGAAGCGCGTCGTCTGCCGCGCGCGGCGACAGGTTGCCTGCATCGACGGGCGCATCGGAATGACCAATGGCTTCGACGGACGCAAGTTCCGCGATGAGGGGCGTATCCGCCATCAGGAACGCGTAGCGTTGCCGATACGCCGCTTCGAACGCGGCGCGCATTGCGTCGACGCTGCCCGCGGGCACGGCAAGCGACGAATCGGTGCCTTGATAACGCAGATGCACACGCCGCTCGGTCGTGATGCGCGCCGCGTCGACGCTCTGTTCGAGCAGGGAGCGAGTGGCGTCGTCCGCGAGGGCATCGAGTGCGGCTTCGAGGGTTGGCAGCGAGGCTGCGTCGAGCCTGATTTCCAGCGCCCGTTCGCGCATGGCGGTTTGATCCGCGAGCCCCATGCCGTACGCGGAGAGCACGCCTGCGAGCGGATGCGCGAACACGCGCGTCATGCCGAGCGCGTCGGCCACCCCGCAGGCGTGCTGACCGCCTGCGCCGCCGAACGTCGTCAGCACGTACTGCGAGACGTCATGGCCGCGCTGCACGGAAATTTTCTTGATCGCGTTCGCCATGCTGCCGATGGCGATCTCCAGATAGCCTTCCGCGAGTTCTTCGGGCGTGCGGCGCTGCCCCGTCGCCGTGAAAATCTCGTCAGCAAGCGCCTGAAAGCGTTGCGCGACGATATCGCGATCCAGCGGCTCGTTTGCATGCGGACCGAACACGCGCGGGAAATAGTCGGGCTGGATCTTGCCGAGCATCACGTTGCAGTCGGTGACCGCGAGCGGGCCGCCGCGCCGGTACGCGGCGGGGCCGGGATTCGCGCCTGCCGAGTCGGGGCCGACACGCAGCCGCGCGCCGTCGAAGCCGAGCACCGAACCGCCGCCAGCCGCTACCGTGTGTATGCTCATCATCGGCGCGCGCATGCGTACGCCGGCTACCTGGGTTTCGAACACGCGCTCGAACTCGCCGTTGAAGTGCGAGACGTCCGTGGACGTGCCGCCCATGTCGAAGCCGATCACGCGCTCGAAGCCCGCCGCCTGCGCCGCGCGCACCATACCGACGATGCCACCCGCCGGACCGGAAAGAATTGCGTCCTTGCCCTGGAAGACATCGGCGCGTGTCAGTCCGCCGCTGCTCTGCATGAACTGCAGGTTCACGCCGGGCATTTCGTGCGCAACCTGATCGACGTAACGCCGCAGGATCGGCGACAGATACGCGTCCACGACGGTCGTATCGCCGCGGGAGACCATTTTCATCAGCGGCGAAACTTCGTGCGACACGGAGATCTGCGTGAAGCCGATACGACGTGCCAGATCGGCCAGCTCACGTTCATGCGACGTGTGCCGATACCCGTGAATCAGCACGATGGCGAGCGCGCGAATCCCCGCGTCGTAAACTTCGCGCAGTGCGCGTTCTGCCGCAACGCAATCGAGTGGCGCAACGACTTCGCCTTGCGCGCTGACGCGTTCGTCGATTTCGACTACGCGCTCATAGAGCGCTTCCGGCAAGGCGATGTCGAGATCGAAGAGGCGCGGGCGGTTCTGATACGCGATTCGCAACACATCGCGAAAGCCGCGTGTGGTGACGAGCGCGACCGGTTCGCCCTTGCGTTCGAGCAAGGCGTTAGTCGCGACCGTTGTCCCCATCTTGACCATTTCGACGTCGTGCGGGGTGATCGCTTCACCGGCTTGCAACCCGAGCAGATGACGAATCCCTGCGACGGCCGCATCGCGATACTGCTCCGGGTTTTCAGAGAGCAGCTTGTGCGTAGTGAGCGTGCCGTCCGGGCGGCGCGCGACGATATCGGTAAAGGTGCCTCCGCGGTCTATCCAGAACTGCCAGCGGGACGGCGTGCAAACATCGGAGCTGTGATCGTGCGTCATGGTGTCGAGGTCTTTGATGCGAAAGGTGTAAGAGATGCGAGAGAGGCGAATCAGGCCGATTCGAGTTCGCGGCCGCGCGTTTCGGGCAACGTGAGCGCGGCGATGATCAGCACGCCGTATGCGGCTACCGCGAATATCCCGATGCTCGTGCCAAGGCCAAACCGGCTCGACAGGGCGCCGATCAGCACGGGGAACAGCGCCCCGATCGCGCGGCCGACGTTGTAGCAAAAGCCCTGGCCTGAGCCGCGTACGCGGGTCGGAAAGAGTTCGGTGAGGAATGCGCCCATGCCCGAGAAAATGCCCGACGCAAAGAAGCCAAGCGGAAAGCCGAGCCACAGCATCGACGCATTCGTGAACGGCAACGAGGTGTACGCGAAAGCAATCGCCATCGAGCCGAGCGCGAACAGGATGAAGTTCGGCTTGCGGCCGATGCGGTCCGTGAGCCACGCGCTGCACAGATAACCCGTATACGAACCGGCGATGATCATCGCCAGATAGCCGCCTGTGCCCAGCACCGTGAGATGTCGTTCGGTCTTGAGGTACGTCGGCAGCCATGTCGTGATCGCGTAGTAGCCGCCTTGTGCGCCAGTGGTGAGGAGTGCGGCGCGCAGCGTTGTCGAAAGCAGCCGGGGTGCGAAGATTTCGGTGAAGCGGGGTGTGTCCTGCGCGTCCTGCTGCGCAACCTTCGCTTGCTCGAATACTTCGGGTTCTTTCACGTATCGGCGAATGAAGAGCACGAGGAGCGCCGGCACGAGCCCGATCAGGAACAACGCGCGCCACGCGATTTCAGGCGCCATCACGGAGAACAGCACGGCGTAGAGCAGGGCGGCCATGCCCCAGCCGAGCGCCCAGCCGGATTGCACGAGACCGACCGCCTTGCCGCGATCGCGTGCGCGGATCACCTCGCCGATCAGCACGGCGCCCGCCGTCCATTCGCCGCCGAAGCCAAAGCCCATGAGCGCGCGAGCGGCGAGCAGCTGGCCGTAGTTTTGTGCGAGACCGCACAACGCCGTGAACACCGCGAACCACAGCACGGTGAGTTGCAACGTGCGTACGCGGCCGATGCGATCGGAGAGTATCCCCGCGATCCAACCGCCCAGCGCGGACGAAAGCAGCGTCATCGTGCCGATGAAGCCGGCGTCGGCAAGCGAGATGCCCCAGGTGGCCACGAGCGTCGGAATAACGAAGGACAGCATCTGCGTGTCCATGCCGTCGAGCATATAGCCGACCTTGCAGCTCCAGAACGCGCGGCGTGCGCGCGGACCGGCTTCCGCGTACCAGGAAAGCTGCGGACTGTCTGCCGCTGCTGTCATGTTGGTGGCATCGTCGACGCTTGCCGTGAGTGTCTTGCTGTCCATCTGCTGCTCCTGTGAATAGACGCATGAGTAACGAGCGAAGCCACGCAAAAGCTTAGGGATGCGTCTTTCCCTCCGGGCCGATTGGCCGCCGGATGGCTTCGGGATGCTGTGATTGGGTTGTGGCCCGGCCGCACGGTGTCAGGCCACGCGCGACGCAGGAACGGTCAGAAGATGGCCAGCGATGCGTTGGTGATGTCCGTCATCAACATATGTCCCGGCGCGTGGGCGATGGCGAGCGGTAGCTTCGCGGCCATCAACGCGGTTTGCGGCGTCACACCGCAGGCCCAGTAGACCGGCAGTTCGCCCGGGTGGATCGTCACCGCATCGCCGAACTCGGGGCGCGCGAGATCGGCAATACCGAGTTCCGCCGGATCGCCGATATGCACGGGTGCGCCGTGCACGCCCGGAAAGCGGCTCGTGATCTGCACGGCGCGGATCGCGTCGGCGCCGCGGAGCGGACGCATCGACACGACGAGTTCGCCGCCGAACACACCGGCGCGCTGGTTCGGAATGTTCGTGCGATACATCGGCACGTTTCGGCCTTCTTCAACGTGGCGCAGTCCGATGCCTTCCTTCGCGAGCATGTGTTCGAACGAGAACGAGCAGCCGATGGCGAACACGACGAAATCGTCCTGCCAGTGTGCTTCGATCGATTCGACGCATGCGCTCAACTCGCCATCCCGATAGACGTTGTAGGCCGGAACATCGGTGCGGATATCGATGTCGCGGCCGAGCACCGGCACGCGGAAGTCGCCGGGCTCGCCCACGCCGAGCAATGGACACGGCTTCGGATTCGCATGACAGAAGCGCAGGAAATCGTGCGCGTACGCGGCCGGCAGGATCGCGAGATTGGCTTGCGCGTAGTCGCCGCAATGGCCGGCCGTCGGGCCGCGGAAGTCGCGATGGCGTACGGCTTGGCGGAATTCGAATGGCGTCATGGTGTCAGCGTGCTCGTGCGGGTGGCTCTGGGTCGCCTTTAAGGGCGGCGTGCGATGTTTGTGCGCTCAGACAAAGCATAGAAAAGAAGAAAATATGACGCCAACTAGTTTTATTTGCGAAAAGTGAATAGAATTTCTTAACGAAATCACGGGTTTTCCCGAATCACGATGAGTTTTTTGGAGCAGTTCTCCCAGTCGCTTTTGCCACCTTCGGCCTATGAACACGCGCTTTCTCGAAACCTTCGTCACGCTGGCCAAGCTGCGCAGTTTTCGCACCACGGCGACAGCTTTGCACGCCACGCCCGCGGCGATCTCGCAGCGTCTGAAAGCGTTGGAAGACGAATTGCGGACCACACTCGTCGATCGCGAGAGCCGTGATTTCCGGCTTACGGCGAACGGCGAATATCTGCTGGGCTATGCGAAGGCCGTGGTGGAAGCGACGCGCCAGTTGCAGGCCGCCGCGTCACATGAAGGCGCGATGCGCGGCAAACTGCGGCTCGGCGTGATCGAGACGGTCGTGCATAGCTGGCTCGCCGATTACATGCGGCGTCTCGCGGACGACTTCCCGCAACTCGAAGTCGAGCTGGCGGTGGACGTGAGCGTTGTTTTGCAGCGGCGGCTGATAGCGGGCGAACTCGATCTCATCATTCGCGTGGAAGGCAGCGACGAGGAATCCGTGGTGTGCGACGCGCTCGCGAACTATCCGGTGCACTGGGTAGCGCGCGCGGGTCTGTTGCCGCTCTCGCGCAGCGGGCTCGCGAAACGCGTGCTGCGTCATCCGATCCTGACGTTCGGGCGCGGAACGGCGCCGCATCGCGCGCTGGAGGACATCGTCGGCAAGCTGGCGCTCGCCAATGGCGTGCCGCTCTCGGATACGCGCATCACGGGCTCCCCGTCGATTTCGGTGATCGTGCGACTCGTGCGCGATGGGTTTGGCGTGGCGGCGATTCCGCGTCTCTTTGTCGACGATCTGATCGCCCGCGGCGAGGTGGTGGAGTTGCCGTTGCAGCCTTCGCCGCCGTCCATCGTGGTGTCGATGTCACGCCGCGCGGATGCACCGTTGCTCGTACACGGCGCGGCGAACGCGGCGCGTGCGGCATGTCATGGGTATTGCGAGTTGGAGGATCGGCGCTTGATTGAGCGCTTGTAAAACTGGGTCCTTGCCGACATCCGTTGAGGAGATGCGATAGTATGACCCTGCGGATCAGTGTGTCAAATACGGCGCTATGCGCCCACGAGCGCCGCTCGCCATTGCTGGATTAGTGTCATTTATACGACCGCTTCGCTCGGATATCTGCCCTTGGACCCGAACGGCGCGAATGGCAGCAGCGGGTCGACAATGGAAGTTCTCGTCGATAGAGCGTCGATCGACGCGGAAGACACTACAGGCCTCTGGTTTTGATCCCACTTATTCTGTATTTTTGTCGGACTTTGCGAACGCAATTCTTGCAGCCAATAAGCGCGTGGTAGCTACGCTGACGTTCAGAATGAACGTCCACCTCTTCGATCTGTATGACTTGCCTGCGCTGTTCCGGGCATCGGCTGTACGGGTATTTGATGAGGGCGTAAATGACATTTTTCCCTCATTTCAGGTCAAATGGCACTATTCGAGGGTTCCCCGTAAAATGCGCCTTTCTGGGGTTTTCAGCGAACGACTTCGTCATGCATCGAATTGGATTCTTCGTTTGCCGTGGCCACGATGCTCTTGATCTTGGTGGACCACTTTCCGCGTTCAATCAGGTGATCACAGCCGCTGGCCATACTCCATATGATCTTCATGTAATCTCGGAGTCCGGAGGCCCGGTTCCTGGCAATACCGCCCTTTCGATCGAGACAAAGCCGATCGGAAGGCGTACGTTTGACACCGTTGTTTTCGTGGGCGGTGATATAGATCCGATGCAGACGCCGGAGAACATCGCCGCTGCCAGGAAATTGGGAGTCAGGGCCTCGCGGGTGGCAAGCGTGTGTACCGGGGCGTTTCTGCTTGCGGAAACCGGCTTGCTGGATGGCTTGAGAGCGACGACGCACTGGCGATACGCTGCTCTATTGCAGTCGTGCTTCCCTCGCATCAGGGTCGAGGGCGATAGTATCTATATCGTGGATGGCCGCATCTGGACGTCGGCGGGCATCGCTTCCGGAATAGATCTGGCGCTCGGCATGATTGAAAAAGACATGGGCGCGGAGATTGCGCGCGCTGTTTCCAGGCTTTTGGTTGTTCCGTATCGTCGGCCAGGAGGTCAGTCTCAATTCTCTGCCATGTCGCAGATGGAGCCGGAATCGGATCGTATCCGCATCGCCCTGAATTTTGCCAGGGAACATCTGGCTGAAGCGCTACCTGTCGAACGACTTGCCGACGCCGCAAGATTGAGTTTGCGACAGTTCGGACGAGCTTTTCGCCGTGAAACCGGTGAAACACCTGCCAAGGCGGTCGAGCGCTTGCGAGTCGAAGCTGCGAGGCTGCGCCTGCAGGGCGGTAGCGAACCGATCGAACAGATTGCCCTGGCCGTGGGATTCACGGATCCAGAACGGATGCGGAGGGCCTTCATCAAACTGCATGGGCACCCACCGCAAGCGATCCGACGCGAGAGCCGATCTAACGGAGCGCGCTGATCGGCCGCCGCCGATCAGCGCGCTGTCTGGCCAACGTCCGTCTAATGGCCCGGTGGCGCTTTCGGTACGCGACTATCTATTTCGCCGGACGATCAATGACCGTCAGTTTTTAGGGCTGCGTAATCATTCCAGATGTCGCGGTGCAACTTCCAGGCGTCGCCCTGCTTCAGAAAGATGAGAATCTGCTTACCGCGGAATTTGAGCTTTCCACCCGGGTCACGAATCTCCGCATCCGAAACCTCGGTCACGATTCGATCATTACCGTAGAACTCGTAATTGCTGAACGATACAGTGTCAGGCTTGGATCCGGCATATCCCTTGGTGAAGTAGCCGGTGATCGCGCTACTCCCCGTTACCTTGTCGCCTCCAGGTGGCAAGAGTGTGCCATCGTTTGTATAGAGGTGACCTATCGCCTCGTAGTCCCCTCGTCCAAAGGCATCCGCCCATCGCGCGTTTTCGGCTTTGATGGCCGCTTCGGGCGGACGTTGCGAATCACCGGCAGTGGCCGGCCCCGTAAACATGAAAAAGGAGACGCAGGCTGCAAGAGCAGCAGCACAAAGACGGATTTGTTGCATCGAGTGATTCCTGATCCTGGCTTAAATTGAAAGGGCTGCGCCAAATGCGCAGGTGGAGGAGGCCATGTCGGCTGCGGCCTGCATCGAGGCCAGCGGATGGCCGCACACGTTGCTCGCAAGCGTTTCAGAGAACGCCTGGGATTCGTGCGAGCCCTCTGGATGCACCGGGCAATTCTTTGTCGGCCATCGCGATTATTTCCGGCCGCGCGTCTCTGGGATGACCGGAGTGGAACGGCGGAGCGGGATCATATTCGATCACGAGTTGTGTGAATTCAGCGGCCTGTTGACCGCGTAGCTTCGCTGCAACGCGGAGTGCGAAGTCGATGCCCGCCGTCACGCCGCCGCCGCTCATGAACCGGCCGTTGTCGTCTTCTACGAAGCGATCGGGAACGGGAATGGCGCCGTATTCGGACAGCTTGTTGACGAAGGCCCAATGGCAGGCGCTGCGCTTACCCTTGAGAACGCCCGTTGCGGCGAGCACAAGTGATCCGTTGCAAACCGACGTAACGTGTTTGGCGCTTTCTGCCAGACGCCGGATCTGCGCTTGATACTCTGGTTGCATCGGCGCTGTCAAATTGGACCCGCCGGGGACCAGGATCATGTCTGTTTTCTCGATATCGGCCAGCCGTTCAGTCTTGCCATACACGACTCCAAATTCGAGGGTCACGTTGCCTCCATTGAGGCTCGCGTAGCGAACGTTCGTATTCGGTAGCCGGTGGAAAATCTCGCTGGGACCGGCGAAGTCGAGAAGTGTGCCTCCATCGTAATTGACGATCAAAATATTGAGGGGATCATTCGGGGCAAGTGCCCCCTCGCTGCCGGTCTGCGCAAAAACGGGAGTGGCATGCCCAAGCAGGGCTCCACCACCCAGGACGGCGCCGAGGGTGGCGACGCTTCCAAACTTGAGAACATCGCGGCGCGAACGACCTGCTCTGGTGAGTTGCTCTCCGGAAGCATTGCTTTCGCTACTGTCGGTCAAGATAATTTCTCCTTGCACTTCGGCCCCCTCTGCGAGCGCAACCAGGCTGGGCCAGATTGAAATACCACCACGACGAACAACGTGGTGGACGTGAGATCAAGATGTGGATGAGCCCGGATGACGTGTAGGGCTCTGGAAGCGGGAATCGCAGGCTTAAAGCTGCGAGGCGCCGCCGTCGACGATCAGTTCGGTGCCGACAACGTAGGAGGATTCGTCGCTAGCGAGATAGAGTGCCGCGTTGGCAATGTCCTCGGCCTTGCCCATGTGGCCCACCGGAATAGCTTTGGCGAATTCGGCCTTACGGTCGCGTACCCATTCGTCGGGCATGCCCCACTTGGTGATCAGAGGCGTATTGATCGCGCCGGGAGCGATCGCGTTAAAGCGGATCTTCCGGTCGAGAAACTCGTAGGACCAACTGCGGGCAAGCGATCGCACGGCAGCCTTCGCCGCAGCAGTCAACGAGATGCCATGCTTGCCGGTCTGCGCGACAAATGATGTATTTAGGATAACTGATGAACCTTCTCGCAAGTATGGCAGCACAGCTTGAAGCGTGAACACCACGCCCTTGACGTTGATGTCCATGATCTCGTTATAGAGATCGTTATCGATGTCGTTGACTGCCGATGGGAAAGCCCAGCCAGCGTTGGCGAACACGGCATCCAGGCCGCCGAACTTCTCTTTTACCTCAGCGGCAATCGCTCGCATGTCCGTGATCGAACGTACGTCGCCCTTGAGAACGAGCGCATTCTCGCCAAGCTCGGCCTTCACACGCTCAAACACGGCATTGTCGCGGCCAGTAACCGCAACTCGGGCACCTTCTGCAATGAACAGCTTCGCGGTTGCAAGACCGATGCCACTGGTACCACCCGTGATTAAAGCTGACTTGTTCTTGAGCCTCATCTTCTATTCCTTTTACGTGTTATTGACCAGGCCGAAGCTTCAAAACGCAATGGCGTTTGTGCGCTTTCCGCAGCATGATCTTCCACACGAAGTATGGAACGTGAAGCAAATGGCTCAAAGGTCTTATAACCCTCAAAAAACGCCACTCAACTTGTACTGATGACTAACGCATCTCGGCGTTTAGTGGCGGCATCGCACGTCTGTACAAATCCCGCACAATGCCGTCCGCCGCCGCTCTGCGGTTGCCAGGCTGAGCCAGACAGTCAGCCGATCTGGAGCAGTCACGGCGTAACGCCGGCCCAGGGAACCAGGGCGTCAAGATCCGGCCGCATCGTGACGCTTTCCTGTTCGTTGGGATCCGTTCGGGCGATAACCGCAACGCAAGGCTCATCCGGGCTCGCGTTGTACGGAACATGCGGTACCCCTGCGGGAATATAAAAAAAGTCCCCGGCTCGAACCACCGCATGTTGTTCCAGTCGTTCGCCATACCAGCACCCCGAGACACCGCTCAGCTGGTAGATAGCGGTTTCATGCTCCGCGTGGAGATGCGCTTTGGCGCGGCCACCGGGCGGAATTGTTGCTAGCTGAAGATGTACATGCTTCGATCCCACGGTTTCCGCTGAGATGCCGACGGCGTAGGTGAGTCCTTGTTTGCCCTCGAACTCCGGGCCTGCTTGCACAAGCTGGCAGGTGGGGGGAGGGGCTTGTGTGCACGGGTATTCATCAATTCTCCAGATAACGCTGCATTGTCGAACGCAAGTCACTTATCGCGGCGGGGTGGGCCTTGAACGGCGGAATCATCATGCTTCCCAGTTTGCCAAGACGAGCCTACGGCCTCGTGACATCGTCAAGTGAATGGGACAATGACATAACGCGCACCCCAGGCTTTTTATTCCCCCCGTACAAGTGGAGGAATAACGGCTAGTTGGAATGGCCTCTTCGCTAAAATACAACACCAGTTTCGATCCCTTCCGACCACGGACAGTCGATGCGCATACGTTTCCCTGACAAAAAGATTGCGATTCCACTTTCCGTACTGTCTGTCACGCAGGTAATCGGCTGGGGAACCGTAGGTTTGCCATCAATCGTCGGAAGGCAGATAGCCAGCGACCTGAAGATGGACATTTCATCCGTCTTCGCAGCCAACTCTGTACTTTATGTGCTCATGGGGCTGTGGGCTCCAGTTTTGGCCAAGGTCTTTGCCCGGTTTGGTGCGAGGCGCGTCATGATCGGCGGCACCATTCTGTTTGCCCTCGGTTTCCTGTTGCTTGCCGTATGTCGTGGGCCTTTGTTGTACTTCTCCGGCTGGGTGGTGCTAGGAACGGCAGGTAGCGCGACGCTCTCGACAGCTGCCTATATCATGCTCAACGAGCTTGCCGGCCCGGGTGCAAAACGCGCGATCGGCGGCCTGATGCTGATTACGGGACTGTCGAGCAGTGTTTTCTGGCCAGTCGCATCGCTTCTCGAGAAGGTGGTTGGATGGCATGGGGTCTGTGCGATTTACGCGGCAACGATGGCGTTGATATCCCTCCCGCTTCACGTGTTTGGACTTCCGGCGTCTGTAGCACCGCACAATCAATCTCCACAACAGACCGCTGAAGCAACGCCTCGCGCGCCTGCTCGGACAGGCACGTTCTACCTGATCGCGATAGCGATTACATTGAATGCGTTCGTCACATTCGGGTTCAGCGCAATATTTATCGAGTTGCTCAAGGCCTTGGGGTTGCCGGCAAATCAAGCTGTTGCCTTTGGCTCTGCGCTCGGTGTCATCCGGGTGGGGGCGCGTGCGGTCGATTTTCTCGGCGGCGCAAGGTGGGATGGAATATCGACAGGTATTTTTGCGGGCATTGTTCTCTCGCTGTCGATGGTACTGCTCATGCTGGACCACGGTTCGCATCATGCCATTGCGGTGTTCGTGGTTCTCTACGGTTTGGGCAGCGGAGCATTCGCAGTTGCACGCGCAACGATACCCCTGGTGTTTTATGACAAGGCGGATTACGCCTTGGCGGCATCGCATATCGCGCTCCCTCTTAACGTGATTTGCGCCGCCTCACCGCCACTTTTCATTGCACTGTTAACGAGGTTCGGCGACGCTGCCTTGTTAGAGGTCGCTATTCTGTGCTCCGCAACCGCGTTGGTTCTGCTCTTGATTCTCATGCGCCGCAGGCCTACGTTAGATAGCACGGCGTCGGCCGCGTGAAATCCGAGGCCGCGTCCCGTCCAGTCGCCGGAACGGCATTCTCGAAACAGAAGCGGGGGAGGAGCGGTGATGAAAGACCTGAACGCCCTGCTGATATTCACCAAGGTTGTCGAGGCCAGCAGCTTTTCTGAAGCCGCGCGGCGTCTGAAGATGCCGATTTCGACCGTGAGCCGCCGCATCTCCGAACTGGAGAATCAGCTTGGCGTGCGCCTGCTCGAACGCTCGACGCATCATCTGCGGCTGACCGATCTCGGCGCCGAGGTATTCGAGTTCGCACGGCATACCGCCGAGGTTAGCGAGGCGGTGGACAACGTCATCTCCAACCGGCTGCCGGAAGTGTCCGGTGTTCTCAGGCTGTGTGCGCCGCCCAGCATCTCCGACTCGCTGGTCGTGCCGGTCGTCGGTGCATTTCAGCAGGCGTATCCGAAGGTGCGGGTGCAGGCGTTCGTCACGGAGCGCATTGTCGACCAGATCGCGGAGGACGTCGATATCGCGCTCAAGGTGGGCACCTTCACCGATCCGACGCTCGATGCGCGCAAACTGCTGACGTATCGGCACCAGTTGGTCGCGAGTCCAGCCTATCTGGCCCGCTGCGAGGCGCCGCAAACACCGCGAGATCTTCTGCAGCACCGGCTGTTCGCGTTTTCGTTCTGGCGGCCGGACTATAGCTGGCGCTTCGTGCACGCGAATGGCCTGGATACCGAAACGCTTTCCTTTCAACCGGCCATCGCGATGAACGATTACACCGGTATCGTCGTTGCGCTGCTGGAAGGGGATGGCATCGGCGAGCTGCCGCCCATTGTGCAGCCCGAGCTGATGCGCAAAGGGCTGCTTGTCGAGGTGATGCCGGACTGGCATCTGCCGGTGTTTGATCTGACCATTGCCAACCTGCGGGATCGCTATCTGCCGCGGCAGGTTCGCATCTTCCGGGACTTTGCCGCGCAGATGGTGCCGGGTCTCTTCGCCTCGTTGCCGGCCGGTTTTATTCCGGCAGATCCGGAAATTGCGAAGGCGCCATCTGAATGGCGAAATCCTTGAACAGCCGGCATGGCTTTGATATATGCCGGTTGCCGAGATGGACGAGCGAAAGATTGAATGTCTGCAGATGCCAGTGAGGCATGACCTCGACGAGCTTGCCTTCGCGCACGAGATCAGGCCGCACGAGCGGCGGCAACTCGCCGATACCGCCGCACGTCAGCAGCGCAGGCGCGAGGCCGGCGAAGTCGTTGATGCTGAAGTGCGGCTGGAAGGTAAGCGTCTCCTTACCCCGGCCGTTGCGATGCACAAAGTTCCACACGCTCTCCGGCTTCCACTGCGAGAAGGTGAGCAGCCGGTGCCCGAGCAGATCGCGTGGCTCTTTCGGCGGCTTGCTGCCGCGCAGATAGTCAGGGGTTGCGACAAGCCGGTGCCGGTAAGCGATGAGCCGCCTTGCCACCAGTGAAGAGTCGCGCAGCGCGCCGACGCGCAGGACGAGATCGACACCGTCGGCGATGTGATCGACATGGCGATCGGTGACGAGAATCTGGATGCGCACATTCGGGTAGCGCTTCTGAAACGCGATGACGAGCGGCGTCAACAGCGTATCGGCGATGCTGGGCGGAGACGATAGCCGAAGTACCCCGGAGATGTCGGAAAGCCGGTCGGACACGACGCTTTCGATCGCCGCGCCGAGTTGAGCCGTACGCGCGGCATGCTCGTACACTTCGCGTCCCAGTTCGGTGAGCTGCAACCGGCGCGTGGAGCGTTCGAGCAGGCGCACGCCTAGCGCCTGCTCGAGATCGGCGATGCGGCGGCTCACGGTCGAGACCGGCATGTCGAGGCGGCGCGCAGCCTCGGAGAAGCTGCCCGCATCGACGACTCTGGCGAAGACGACCAGCGCGTTGAGATCGGCCATCGTTTTTCCATAAATGGAAAATTCATTGTGCGCCATCGCCGCGCCGGCAACAAGCAACGGCGGTTCTTGAGGGGCTGGTAGCGCGCGGGCTGGTGCTTCGATTGCTGTATCTTCCCGGAAATGGAAAACAGATTTCCGTTTCCTTCCTCTAACAGGGACAGAGATGCTGCGATACCGTTCGCATCATCGGACAATGCGGGCCAGTGCCGGACCGCATGACGCGCTTTGAGGAATCCGTATGAACAAATTCACCGACATGACCACGTTCGTGACGGTGGTGGACGCAGCGAGCTTCTCGGAAGCCGCGCGACGGCTGGGTACGACCAAGTCGATCGTGAGCGAGCGCATCCAGCAGTTGGAGAAGCGGCTCGGATGCGCGCTGCTCGAACGCGGTCGTCCGCTGCGCATGACGCAGGCTGGCGTGCTGTTCTACGAAAGCGCGTCGCGCGTGCTCGAAGACGTGGAGCGCGCGGAGGAGTCGGTACAGGACGCGCAGTCTGGCCTGCGCGGCACATTCCGCATTGCCGTGCCGATGGCCTTCATGACACGCCACCTCGGGCCGATATTGTCGAAATTCGCGGCAATGCATCCCGACCTGTGCCTCGACGTGGAGGCGCAGGATCGCGTCGTCAGCCTGCAGGACGGCCAATACGACATGGCGATCCGTATGGGCGAGCTATCGGACTCCAGTCTGGTGGCACGGACCATCACGGTGAACCGGCATCTGATCTGCGCGAGCCCGGCCTATCTGGAGCGGCAGGGCACGCCTGCGCATCCCTGCGAGCTCGCTCAACACGACGGTCTCATCTATTACAACCGCGAGCCGAACGGCATGTGGAGCCTGCCGCTTGACGGCAGACGCCAGTCGTTCCGTATCGGCACGCGCATGCGCACGGACTCCGGGCATCTGCTGCTCGAAGGTGCGCGAGCGGGGCTCGGTCTCGCGATCCTGCCGACTTTCCTTGCTGCGGAACCGATGCTCGCAGGCGAGCTTGTCGCGGTGCTGCAAGGGTATTCCCCTTCAGGCGGACAAATTTCGGCTGTCTATCGCAAGACCGTACGCACACCGCCGAAGATTCACGTGCTCATCGATTTTCTGGCTGACGAGATCGGCCATCCTTCACGCTGGGACGTCGAGCTGGTCAAGGCGGGACTGATCGGCGAGCACGCCGCGGGCTGATAGCGTCATCGCGGTGTTCGCCGGAACCGAACTTCGGATTCGGCGCGCGCTACCTGTTGCGCGCGGGCTGCGGCGACTATCGTTCAGGACATCAGCAGATCCCGCACGGAGTTCACCATGCACCATTCCGACGCATTCAACGGTTCGCGAGGCAGCGCGCAGGTTGCCGACGTCTTGATCGTGGGCGGCGGTTCGGCAGGCGCGGTGATGGCTTCGCGCCTGAGCGAGCGCATACGCCGCTCTGTGCTGCTGCTCGAGGCGGGACCGGCCTATCCGGCGTGGTCCTATCCGCACGTGATCGCGAGCAGCGATACCGTGGGCGGCGACGCGGACCACGACTGGGGATTCCGGAGTGACGCCGGCTATATCGGTCATCCGGTCAACGCGATCCGCGGCAAGGTGCTGGGCGGCAGCTCGGCGGTCAACGGCGCGGTCGCCATCCGCGCAAGACCGCAGGACTTCGCGAACTGGAATCTGCCGGGCTGGCGTTACGAGGACATGCTGCCGTCGTTCAAGCGCCTCGAGCGGCGTGACGCCGGTTGCACGGCGCTGCACGGCCACGACGGGCCGCTGCCCGTGCGCCAGTTGACGCGCAGCGAAACGACGCCGATGCAGCAGGCGTTCATCGACGCCACGCTCGAGCACGGCTACCGCCTGATCGACGACTTCGACTGCTCGGACCCGCACGGTGTCGGCCCGTATCCGATGAACATCGTCAACGGCGTCAGGGTGAACACCGGCATGGCGTACCTCGGCGACCGCGTGAGGGCGCGCGATAACCTGCATATTCGTGACCACGTGCTCGTCGACAAGGTGGTGTTCGACAACGGGCGCGCCGTGGGCGTGCGGCTCGCGGACGGGGAGGAAATCCACGCACGCGAAGTGATCCTGTGCGCGGGCACTTATGGCAGCGCGGCAATCCTGCTGCGTTCGGGCATCGGCCCGGGCGCGGAGCTGCGTGCGCTGTCGATCCCGCTGATCGCGGATCTGCCTGTGGGCCAGCGGCTCAAGGATCATCCGTTCTACTACAACGCGTACGCGGCGCGGCCGGAGCGGATCGGCAGGCAGTCGCCGGCGATCGGCGCGAAGCTGTGGACCCATAGTTCGGCGGCGAAACCGGGCGAGCTTGACCTGCACATCACGGCGACACATCTGTTTCCGCACGACCAGAGCCCGACTGGCATCGGCTTCGTGCTGGCGGTCGCGCTGACGCGCCCCGAGTCGACCGGCTCGTTGCGCCTCGCGAGTCGTGATCCGCAAGCGGCGCCGCGCATCGATCTGAACTTTCTTGTAGCGCCGGGCGACCGGGCGCGCCTGCTCGAAGGCGTGAAGCTCGCGCGGCGGATCGGCCGTACCGAACCGCTCGCGACACTGATTGAAACGGAGCTCGCCCCCGGCACGGCGGCCGAGAGCGACGAGCAGATAATCGCTTCGATCATGGCGACACTCGATACCTATCACCACCCGACCTCGACCGCGCCAATGGGCTTGGCCGGCGACCCGCATGCCGTGGTGGATCCCGAGGGCCGCGTTCACGGCACGGAAGGGCTGCGCGTGGTCGATGCATCGATTTTCCCGGACGCGATCTCGGTTGCCACCAACGTGACAACAATCGCCGTGGCAGAACACATCGCCGAACGCTACTACGACTGAGCTCGGTGGCGTGACGGATTTCACAACGTAGCGAAGACGAATATCTATTGATTATGTTTTGTAGTACTTAATGTATCAAGTCATCCACGATATACGGAGAAACTGAAATGAACGCAGAAGAGAAAGCGGTCGACCAGGTGCTGAAGCAATACGAGACGGCGCTCAATACTTCGGATACCGAGGCGGTGATGCGCCTTTACGCAGACGACGGCGTGTTTATGCCGCAGAACTTTCCGTCGAGCGTCGGAGCAGAGGCGATCCGGCAAGCGTACGACACGGTGTTCGGGGCGATTCAGCTCACGGTGAAATTCGCGGTACAGGAGATCCAGCAGATCGGCGAAAGCTGGGTGCTGGCGCGGACCAACTCGGCGGGCACCGTAAAGATCCATGCAACAGGTGCGAGCAAGGCCGAGGCGAACCAGGAGCTGTTCCTGTTCCGGAAGGCGGGCGGAACCTGGAAGATCGCGCGTTACGCGTTCTCGACGATCAATCCTGCCTGATGGCGAGGGATTTAATCATGGTTACGTCACTTGAACGAAGCGTCCCGAATGCATCGATTGTGCAGGGTGCGTATGCGGCGTTTGCCAGCGAGCAGCACGAGGGGCTCGCGACGATGCCCGACCCCCCGACTTGCCGGGACCATCAGTTGCATCCGCTGCTATCCGATTCCGATGTGCAGAGAATGCACCGCTACGGCCGGGTCCTGTTCTATCCTGCGGGCACACGGATGGCGGAGACCGGTAAGGCGATGCCCGGGATGTTCGTGTTGCTCGCGGGGCGCGCGCACGTGTCCCGCCGCGATGGCCTCGGCCGTACGCGGGTGCTGGTCGAGCAGACGCCGATGCACACCATAGGCGAGATCGGTCAGTTGTCGGGATGTCCGTCCCTTGTCGACGTGTACGCTATCGACGACGTGACGGCCATCCTCATTCCGCCCGAACGGCTGCGCAAGCTGCTGATCGACCATGCCGAGCTCGGAGAACGGCTGACGCGCTCGATGATCCTGCGCCGCGCGCGCTTGATCGAGGGTGGCAGCGGTCCGGTCATCGTCGGGCGCGCGGACGATGTTCGCGTCGTCGCGTTGCAGGAATTCCTCGCGCGCAACTCGCATCCGCATGCGGTGATCGATGCGTTCGATACCCCTGAAAGCGCGGCGTGGCTGCGTCGCTTGATGCAATCCGAGCAGGATCTGCCGCTCGTTATCTGCCCTGACGGCACCGTGCTGCGCGCGCCAAGTGAAGCGCAGCTCGCGTCCGAGCTCGGCTGGCTGGCACATTTTGATGCCGAACGTGTGTACGACGTCGCTGTTGTCGGCGCGGGGCCATCGGGGCTTGCCACCGCAGTCTATGCGGCCTCCGAAGGCCTCTCGGTCGCGGTATTCGATGCTTGCGCGCCCGGCGGGCAAGCCGGAGCCAGCATGCGCATCGAAAACTATCTCGGCTTTCCCACGGGCATTACCGGGCAGGCATTGGCGGCCCGCGCATTCGTGCAGGCGCAGAAGTTCGGCGCACATATCGTGATCCCTGCACGCGTCCGCTCGCTCGACTGCGCATCCTCCCCGCGCGTGCTCACGCTCGACAGCGGCGCCCGCGTGCAATGCCACACCGTGGTGATCGCGACCGGTGCGACGTACCGCAAGCCGCATATCGACGGGCTCGAAGCGTTCGCCAGACGCGGGGTCTACTACTGGGCTTCGCCGGTCGAGGCGGAGCTTTGCAAGGGTAAGGAAGTCGTCCTCGTCGGCGGTGGCAACTCGGCGGGACAGGCGATCGTGTATCTCGCATCGCGGGTCGCGCACGTTCATGTGCTGGTCAGGGGCGAAGGCCTCGAAGCGAGCATGTCGCGCTACCTGATCGAGCGGATAGACGCGTTACCGAACGTCACACTGCACACGCGGACCCAGGTGAGCGGCGTCGAACAACGGTGCGGGTCGATCAAGGGCGTGCGTTGTTCCGGGCCGGATGGCGTGCATACGTTGAAGACCGCGCATCTCTTCTTCTTCACAGGCGCGACGCCGAACGCGTCGTGGCTGCACGACTGTGGCGTGGCGACCGACGAGAAGGGTTTCGTGCTGACGGGGCCCTCGCTTCAGGCGCGCACCGGTCTCGATCGCGCAGCGCTCGAGACGAGCGTGCAAGGCGTGTTTGCGATCGGCGATGTGCGTTCCGCTTCGATCAAGCGCGTTGCGGCCGCCGCCGGCGAAGGCGCGGCGGTAGTCGCGCACGTTCATGATTTCCTCGCCGCTACGCGCGACAGCGCGCGATAGACACACCACACCCGCCGCGACCGGGCGGTCCCAAGTTTTCCCTGGTGCGTGAAGCCCCGGCGCGCGCATCGTTTCAACCGTTGTCTGGAGGAGTGAATCATGAAGCATCGTGTTATCGTTGGCTATGCGGCGAGTGTTTTCGTTGCCGCATCGTTCGTGCTGTGTTCGTCGGCGCCGCTTGCTGCGGCAGCGGAAGACAGCATCCCATACTCGTCTGATCCCACGATGAGCGCCGTGCAGCACGAAGTGTACGACGTCGTGAACCGCTACCAGGATGCGCTCAACGGCAAGGACACGAACACGATCGTCGGGCTGTTCGCGGACGATAGCGTGGCCGAGTGGAACAACAAGCGTACCTATGCCACCCGCGAGCAGAGGGTTGCCGGCTACGACGCACTGTTCAGGATTGCGAATTTCTCGACTCAATTTTCCTATGATGCGATCAGCGTCTATGGCGACACGGCTGTGGTGCGCACGCATCATCACGTGGGCGCCGCGGTCATCGAGAACGGGAAGAAGGTGACGGATTACAATCGCGAGGTATTCGTGCTGCGCAAGATTGACGGTGCGTGGAAGATCGTGCTGTATACGTTCAACACCGACCCGAAGCAGGGGGAAGGCTGATGGCGTGCGAAGCGGCTTTTCGCGCACCGGCGTGCAACTGCATGGACGGAGGATTGCGATGTCGACGATGAAGGCGGCGGTGATTCATGAGGCGGGCGGCCCGGACGTGCTCAAGCTGGAGCAGCGTCCAATACCGTCGCCGAAGCGGGGCGAGGTCCTGATTCGGGTCAGGGCGTTCGGACTCAACCGGTCCGAGCTGTTTACCCGTCAGGGGCTATCGCCCGGGGTGCGGTTTCCACGGGTGCTCGGCATCGAGGCGGCGGGCACCGTCGAGGACGCACCGGGCGGCGAATTCGAGAAGGGGGACAAGGTCTTTACCGCGATGGGCGGGATGGGGCGCCAGTTCGACGGCAGCTACGCTGAATATACGTGCGTCCCGGCCGTCCAGGTCCAGAAGATCGAGAGCAGCTTGCCATGGGACGTTCTCGGCGCGATGCCCGAGATGCTGCAAACCGCGTGGGGGGCACTGTTCAAGGCGTTGTCGCTCGAGAGCGGGGAGCGTCTGCTACTGCGAGGCGGGACGACCTCGGTGGGGCTCGCGGCGGCGGCGATCGCGAAACAACGCGGAGCGTTCGTGATCTCAACGACGCGCAATCCAGCGAAAGGCGACGCGCTGCGTGAGAATGGCGCTGATCAGGTGCTTGTCGATTCAGGCGCCATCGCCGAGCAGTTGCATGAGGTGTCGCCGGGCGGCGTCGACAAGGTGCTGGAGCTGATCGGCACTACTACGCTGTTGGACTCGTTGCGTTGCGCGAAGCCGCAGGGTGTGGTCTGCATGATGGGGATGGTGGGCAATAAATGGTCGTTCGACGACTTCAGCCCGATGGAGGCGATTCCGAGCACGGTGCGGCTGACCACCTATGATGGCGGCGTGGCCGACTTTATGAGCACGCCGTACACGAAGCTGCTGGAGCAGGTGGAGGGCGGAACGCTGCGGCTTCCTGTTGGCAGTGTGTATCCGCTGGCGCAGATCGTGGAGGCGCATCGCGCTATGGAGGAGAACCGGGGCGGGGGGAAGATTGTGGTGCTGGTGTGAATGTTTACCGGCCGTCGTTAGGGAGCGACCGACTACTGTCAGATTTAGTCAAGGCTATTCCACCTAATACGACTCCCGGGCTACCAGGAACCGTGCTCTGTTAGCCGGCCACGATGACTTGTTCGCCTGATACACCGTCAACAATTTGGCGCGAAGCTCCTTTTCTTTCTGGCCAAATGCATTGAGGTCCAGTTTGCCGATATCGTCTTCGGAGGCCACATCGATTCCACACTCGAGGTGCAATCGAACCTCGTACGGGAAGAGCACCTCTTTCTCCGACAAATAGGCGCCTCCTTCACGCCCACTGGTTCTCTTGGGGTCGATCTGGATGATCCACACGAGCGCGCGCTGCGCAAGAGAAGCCAGCGTATCGCCGGTACTCGTTGAAAAGAACTGGTTGGTTTGCCAGTCTTTGCCGAAGCGATAGCAATGACCGGACGGAGCCACGTCCGCCGGAAACTCGATTCCCTGCGTCTTCAGATATTGGGTCATCCCACGCGAGTCGCCACGGATGACCCACGAGCACTCGGGCCGCGGCTTCGATATAAGCGCCTCTCTCGTGTCTTCCAGCAAATCGACCAGTTGGGACAATCTGTTCGACACTTGCTGCCGGTACCCTTGCATTATTTCGCGTTCTGAGGGCGCGGCTACGCCGGGTTCGAGGTGCTTTACCAACTCGCGGTGTTCGATAATGGCATCGCCTCCCAAAATCGCGGCCATCGTTGTCTCGTCGAGTTGCATCAAGTCCCAGCCCTTGGGATCGGCTGCATTCTTTAGATCCATCAGCACCTTTGTGATGACGCTATTCACCGCAGCGTCATTTCCATTGCCGATTGCCCGGTCCACCAGATACTTGTACTGAGGGTGAGCTGCCATGATCCGGTAGAACGGATTCATAACCTTGTAGCCGTGTGCGTAGTAGTAGTCGAGCGGCTGTATATCAGTGAATGCCATTTGCCTCGATGCTCCTCGAAATCTCAAACGCCGCGCGTTGCCAGTTTGATACCGGAAATCGGTCAGCGCTCGACGATGGTGGTCGATTCATCCAGAACGCCGAGGCTTCAGGTTTTATTCCACGGGGGCCGTAAAAGCTACTGCGGGCATTCGATCAGTATCTTGCCGCTGTGGTCAGGCGTATCCTGGCGCCGTAGCCAAAGTGGCACTACATAAATCCATCAAATGGTGGGTCGGGGTAGCGATCACTCTTGGTATTGCGGCGGCCTTAATTATCAGTCTGGGCTACCCGCTGGGGTCCAATGGTGCCTGGCCAGCTATCATTCTCTGGGGTTCGATTTAGCGCTCTGGCATCGAATTTTCTGGCTCGAACCATTCAGGCCAGGAGCTGCGGTGCCTGTTGCCCGCTTCGATGCAAGGAATCAATGTCTGCGCCAGCACAGGTAACTGATTGGCAGATTTGGCAATCCGGTATTTGACACTGTGCACGCACTCACGGTCGCCAAATTCGCAACGATTGAGCCGGGTACCGCCACAGGGGCCGTTCGCCAGGCCTTTGGGGCAGGTTTCGGGGCATACGTAGAGGGTGTCCTGCAAACGGCAGCGGCCGCAGGTATCACAGCCGACCAGTGGCCTTTTGACCGTCCGCTCGACAGCATGCAGCGCATGCGCAGCCATGCCGACCTTCCAGATCGGCCGCGTCACGCTCCAGCCAAAGGCTCTGCTGAGCCATCCCGTGCGACTGAAGAACTGGTCATGTACCGTGGAGAGCAGCGTGTATCCCAGGCGCTCCCGGCGGGTGGCGGTGACATCGGATTGCCCCATTTCCCATGCGCCGATTTCGGGAGCGAAGCATACCTGGGGCGCACCAGGCATTTGCCAACTTGCGTGCCATCGTTCGGCCCAATCGGTCAGTGAGGCTATGCTATCCCGCTGCTCGGTGATTGCCTGTTCCAACGAAAGCAGTTCATCTAGCGTATGCATCCCAGACACATGAACACCGGCATAGCCCATCAATTGCAGGCCCACTATCTGCAGCGCCAGGCGCTCAAGGCTTCGCGCGCCGGCATAGGCCTGCGATACCTGCTGCTCCCTGGCCAACAGCTCGCGCATGGATTCGGTAATGACGATGCCGGGGACGGCCTGCAGAACCGCGGCGCGTTTCTCGGTCAGCCTCATTACACAGGCCAGCATGGGTTTCATACGAACCTGAGCGCGCATCCAGGTCTGGGCTTCAATATGTTTGGTGGCGTCAAAACCCAGTTGCAGGGTAAGGAAATCAGCGCCAGCCAAAAGCTTTTTCTGCGCCTTCAGATACTGTGCGCCGCCTTCTTCTTCGCGGTATTTGAACGGGTTCAACGCAGCGCCCAACAGCCAGTCCGGGCAGTGTTCACGGGCAATCTGCAGCGCGGGTACCGACTCCAGATAGCGCACGGGTGCCTGACCGGGATGGTGGCCTGGCAAGCGATCACCACTGAGCAGCAACAATTGCTCCAGACCACGGGCCTTCATCGACTCCATCTGGAGCAGCAAGTCTGCACGCTCGCGATCCTTGCCGGAAAAGTGCAGCAAGGATGAGGCCGGATTTCCCAATGCTCCAGCGCCTTCCAAGGGGCTCAAGTCCGAGTGCAGGCCGACACGATCGGCGAAGGCTGGCAGTAACGGCCAGCTTGCCAGGTGAGCGCGTTGCACGATTTGCTCAAGCGCGGCTAAGCGCGAGGAGGACTGTTGAGGAACGACCTCAAGCACGCAGACGAAGCGTCCTTCGTTCAGCGCCTGTTTCAATGAACTCAAGACAGCTCGA
Source organism: Burkholderia sp. 4M9327F10 (assembly GCF_005503145.1). Lineage (GTDB taxonomy): Bacteria > Pseudomonadota > Gammaproteobacteria > Burkholderiales > Burkholderiaceae > Paraburkholderia. The sequence continues at coordinate 207,316 of NZ_SCNV01000003.1, forward strand.
TACCGTGTAAATCAGAGGGGCGTCGTTGCCGCAGCCTCTTGGTGATAGTGCAGAGCAACGACTGCGATGATAGCCAGCAGCAGATGGGGCGGTATAGCAGAAGAACAATTGCGCGGGCGCCCAGCCGAGGTCAACGCTCAAACCGCGCTATGCGCGGCGATGTTGCGATATTGCCCTTTGAAATATAGCAATGGCTGCGTCGCAGCGGCTTCTTGCAGGTTTAACGCTTTCACTTCACCAATCACGATCAGGTGATCGCCTGCGGCGTGCTCTGCGTAAATTTCGCAATCAAGCCAGTGAAGACTGCCGACAATGATCGGATTACCCAGCGGCGATTCCTGCCATTCGACTCCGTGCCACTTGTCCGTGCCTCGCCGAGCGAATTGGTTGGAAATCTTGACTTGGTCATCTGACAGGATATTGACCACGAATCGACCTGCCTGGCGAATCTTGGGATAGCTGGCCGAACTGGACATTACGCTGAATGAGACCAGCGGCGGGCTCATCGACACGCTATAGAACGACTGGCAAGTGAAGCCAATCGGCTCGCCATCAATGTGTGACGTAATCACCGTGATACCGGATGCGTAGTGCCCAAGCGCTTCGCGAAAGCTCAATGGCTCGATAGCGGTACTGGAAAGTGACATAGTAAGGATTGGTACTGGGTGCAGCTCGAGAGTGTTAAGGAAGGCCTGAAGTAGTCGGGGAAGGTTGACTGACTTCGGCCTTTGCCAATGTTGAAAGCGAACCATCGGTCAAAACTGACCCATTCGCCCACTCAATTCTCCGCGTTTGGCCGTCGCGAGCAGCTCACGACGGCCATTTCCGCCCCAGAATTAGATCGAGAGTTCGCTTCGGACGATTTCTGCGCCTGCACTCAAGGCTTCCAGCTTGCCTTTCGCTATTGCGCGAGACAAGGGAGCCATGCCGCAGTTGGTGCAAGGATAGAGCTTGTCCGCATCGACAAACTGGAGCGCTTTTCGCAGGGTATTGGCGACTTCCTCGGGCGTTTCAACCGTATTGCTAGCCACGTCAATGGCCCCCACCATCACTTTCTTGCCGCGAATAAGCTCGATGAGTTCCATCGGAACGTGAGAGTTGTGGCATTCCAGTGAGACCATGCCGATACTGGACTTTTGCAGCTTGGGGAAAGCTTCTTCATACTGCCGCCACTCCGACCCCAGCGTCTTCTTCCAGTCTGTGTTGGCCTTGATGCCATAGCCATAGCAAATATGGACAGCCGTTTCGCACTTAAGCCCTTCGATCGCCTTTTCCAGCGTGGCAACGCCCCACTCATTCACCTCATCGAAGAACACATTGAATGCGGGTTCGTCAAACTGGATGATATCAACGCCAGCCGCCTCCAGTTCTCTGGCTTCCTGATTGAGGATTTTGGCGAATTCCCAGGCCAGCTTTTCGCGGCTTTTATAATGATCGTCATAAAGCGTATCGATCATCGTCATGGGACCGGGCAGGGCCCATTTGATGGGTTGCTTCGTTTGCTGACGCAAGAACTTGGCATCTTCGACAAAGACCGGTTTCCGGCGAGCAACAGCACCAACGACCGTCGGTACGCTTGCATCATAGCGATCACGAATTCTGACGGTCTTGCGGTTCTCGAAATCGACGCCGTCCAGGTGCTCGATAAACGTGGTCACAAAATGCTGACGCGTTTGTTCGCCATCGCTGACAATATCAATGCCTGCGTGCTGTTGTTCTTGCAGTGACAAACGCAAGGCATCCTGTTTGCCCTCAATCAGTCCCTCATCCTGCAATTTCCACGGTGACCAAAGTTTCTCGGGTTCTGCGAGCCATGAGGGTTTAGGCAAGCTGCCGGCAGTTGAAGTGGGTAGCAATTTTTTCACAATAGATGACCTTGCGTTTGGGTTAGTCAAAGAGCGTAGTTAGCAGACCACTGCTCAAGAACAGCCTGATATGGTTTGATAAACTGCTCTTCAACAAACCTTCCCTGCTCAATAGCCAGCCGGCTACGTTCTTCTCGATCGTAAACAATCCGGGTTAGCGAAAAATCCTCATGCTTCAAACTTGGCTGATAGGACTTTCCTGCTGCTGAATTCGCATTGTAAATCTCAGGGCGATAAATCTTCTGGAAGGTATCCATCGTGCTGATGGTGCCGATAAGCTCAAGATTGGCATAATCGCCAAGCAGGTCGCCGGAAAAATAAAAAGCCAAAGGCGCAGCACTATTCGGAGGCATGAAATAGCGAACCTTCAGCCCCATTTTTTTGAAATATTCGTCAGTTAACGAATACTCATCCTGCTCATACTCAACGCCTAATACAGGATGCTGATTTTCAGTCCGACGATAGGTTCTGCTGCTCGAAACACTGAGGCATATGACGGGCGGCTTCTTGAAGTTATCCTTGTAAGCGCTTGAATTCACGAAGCACTTAAACAGCTTTCCATGCAGGTCTCCAAAATTTTCTGGAGTGCTGAAATCTGACTGGTTCTTGTTGTGCTCCAGCAATAGCACGCTAAAGTCATAATCTCGCACGTAGGAGGAGAAATTATTCCCTGCAATGCCCTCAATGAGTTCGTTGGTTTTTTTATCAAAAATACTCGTTTTCAATATTTCGATCAAAGGGAGGGTATTGCCACTGCTCTCACCATCAATATTCATCTCAACAGAAATGATTTCAAGTTTGACGGTATAGCGGTCGCCTTTAGGGTTATCCCAATGCGCCAGGGCATTGAAACGATTGTCAATCATCCTGAAGGTGTTGCGCAAGTTCTCCTGGCGGCTGTTTCCTCTAGCCAGGTTGGCAAAATTGGTTGTGATGCGCGTGTTGTCTGAAGGACGATAGTCTTCATCGAAACAAATGCTTTTAATGGCAAATGTAAAATCTTTACTCATTGTGATCTGGCAACCTGATTTCTGAAATGAAGTCAGCAAATACTTCTTGCTTTTTCGGAATTTTATGCGAGGTCATTCATGAATAAAAGTGAATTGATTTCATGAAACCATTAGATATTTTCATGGCATGCGGTCCGTGTTGACTTGCCTGCGGATTTGACCTGGCCGATAGCCTGGAGGCTAGGTCACGGAGCGAGCTTGGCGAATACCTTGTGGGATAGGACGGTTCGCTCGCTTCGGAGCGAATCTGGCGGTCAACTGTGACGGGGAGGGCGCCGCGGCGATTTGGGAGATGCCCCGGACGTTACGCAGCGCGGCGCCGGTTTCGCCCGAATACGGTGTCTTCAAGCCGTTCGGCTTGTTTATCCGGATACAGATGGCGAGCTCAGGATTCCGATGCAGAACCGTCATCCCCGTAGAACTTCACGCCCAACTGGATGCGTTCCCGGCCGCTGCCCACGCGATGCCAAACTTTTCAGCGAAGCGGATCTTTTCATCCTTGCGCAGTTCGTATTCCTTGAGCGGATGAATATTCGGGTTATAAAAAAGATCGTGAAGCCGAAGCCCGGCGCCACCATGGCTTCCCCGGAGCAGAACGTTCAGACGTTGGAGCGATCTTAGGGCTTATCGTCAATGAAGAAAAATGGCATTATTTTATCCGTCCATTAGATTCCTTCATTCTTGTCTGGTTTATCCATTTCCATGCTCGAGCGCGTTCATCTCGTCATCGTTCGCGAAGTGGCCCGTCAGGGCTCACTCACCGCGGCCGCGGAGTCGCTTTTTCTTACGCAATCGGCGTTGAGCCACACGGTCAAGAAGGTCGAGCAGCAGCTCGGCACCCCGATCTGGCACCGCGAGGGGCGCAGCCTGCGCCCTACGCAGGCCGGCCAGTATCTGCTCTCGCTCGCCGAGCGGCTTTTGCCCCAGTTCGAACTCGCCGAGGAGCGCATGAAGCAGTACGCGGCGGGCGAGCGCGGCACCCTGCGCATCGGCATGGAATGCGCGCCGTGCTATCAGTGGCTGCTCAAGGTCGTTTCACCGTATCTGGCGCGATTTCCCGATGTGGACGTGGATGTGAAGCAGCGCTTCCAGTTTGGTGGGATCGGCGCGCTGATCGGTTACGACATCGACGTGCTGGTGACGCCCGATCCGCTCAACCGCCCCGGCCTGCGTTTCGAGCCGGTGTTCGACTACGAGCAGGTGCTGGTGGTCGCGGAAAATCATCGGCTGGCAGGTGAGCGCTATTTGAAACCGGAACAACTGATCGACGAAACGCTCATTACCTATCCCGTGGAAACCGACCGGCTTGACATCTACAACCAGTTTCTACGCCCCGCCGGCATCATTCCGCGACGGCACAAAACGATCGAGACGACGGACATCATGCTGCAGATGGTCGCGAGCCACCGTGGCGTGGCGGCGCTGCCTAAATGGCTCGCGGAAGAATACGCGGACCGCATGCCGCTCGCGACCGTAAAGCTCGGCAAGGACGGCATCGCCAAGCAGATTTTCCTCGGCACGCGCGAGGACGATGCGGTGGTCGATTATCTGAATTCATTCGTCGAGTTCGCGCACGAGTCGAACTGGCAGGCACCGCGCGTACGGCGCTGACCACTGTGGACCTGGCGGCACTGGGCGCAGGCGTCGCACCCAACTCTATCGCGCGCTGTACAAACCCACGAAAGACCGGACGTACCGGTTCAACGCTTTGGGCCAGCGACCAACCATCATCGTTTGAGGCGTTGCGGATAAGGCGGCAATGAACGTCCGCAGTGACGGCCCAAAGCGGCGATACTGAAACGTCGCATGGGTGATCGCTGTGGGTCGACTTTTGCCGGCAACATCGGGCGGCAATCTGGCCAACAAGCGACGTTGGCCGTGCGCTTTTAAGCCGCTTCGAACAATGCGAGTAACCACAACGAGTCGAGTTGAACAGACCGAATCAGTTCACAAGCGGGCAGAACCCAAGTTTGCGTCCCCACATTCGAGGCACTACACCCGCTCAAGAAAAAGCAGGTGTGGCCGATAGTATGAACGGGGGGCGGTTTCGAATCACGCGGTGTTTATAAACATGCTCCATTCTTCACGCGCCTTTAGTCATCAAACTGAAAATGATTAAATCAAAGTTAAAATCCCTGAAAGTGGTTCTCCTTGTTTCGATGTGCGTTTCCATCACAGCATGCACAGTGCCTCCTTTTGCAAGAACGCCTTCGGCCGTTTCCTTCTCACGAGAAATGGAAGGATCTTTTAAGGTGGTGGAGTCTGTAAAAAGCAGGGCTGGATTTTCCCGTATGACGACTTCATTCAACGCTGACGGAACGAGTGGCAACCTCGTTGTCGAGTACTCAGATAAGAAGCCTCCGTTAAATGTTAGTTTGTTCGATTGCGCCTCATTTGCTCGCCACATTCGCCCGGGGTTTATGTATGACGGCGCTGCAGTCGAGCAAGATATACATGAAGTGCGTTGTCGTTCGGTCGGTTCACTTTGGCGCTTCGCCATCTTTGAGAAGGGAACGCCGGGGATGAATATCACTGACAAAACTACCGCTGCGACGGGATACGAATTTGCTTTTACCGTTCCCTTTCCATCGATCTTTGCGGTCCAACCTGATAATCAGATGTAATCGATGAGCCGCGCGCTTTACGTGCATCTGGGGTGTAACCGTGTACCCGCCTTGCGGCGGCGCACCGATCATGTTTTGAGCGACCGTTTTAGGTAAAGCGGAATGGTCGAAACGGGTCGAGCTGAGCCGGCCGCGTCAGGCAGCGCCCGCCCAACAGCCGACCTTCGGCGCCGCGATGAAGATCATGGACAATTTGATCTGTTCCCACCGTCTGCTGGTATCGCCCAACCGAGCTTCAGCCCGATAACAGAACTGCAGTTTCAAACCGGCCGGTTTCTACTTTTAAAAACCTCGCCTACCTGAGGCGCGTGCGATCCTCAATGCTTGCGTTCAGGACGATCAAACATCCTTCTAATCGTTTTGAAGCATTGGTCACGAGTGCCAGCAGACTCGACCGCTTCCCGCCCCATGCGAGCAGACCAAAAACGACCTCCATGACAACGATGAATTTCCGTTGACGCCTTGGTGTACCGTGTGTCACATTATGAATATGACACTATTCGATTACAAACCGCAATCGGGTCAGTCGATATTCGACGCCGTGGTTTTCGCCGCCAAGCGCGCCTTCATCAGCGGCGAATACCTGCCCGGACAGGAGTTTCCGTCGGTGAGGGCGTTGGCGGCAGACCTGAAAATTCACCCAAACACGGCTCACAAGATCGTCCAGCACCTGGTCCACGAAGGCTGGCTGGAGGCGCGGCCGGGGATCGGGACAATCGTCTGCGAGCCGCCCCAGGCGCGCCCGGGCGAAAAGGCGCAGTTGCTGGGCCACGAAGTCGAGGCACTGGTGGTTGGCGCACGTCGCGTCGGCCTGACGCAGGAGGAATTGCTCGGCGCCATCATTGAACGCTGGAACCGGATCGACATAGCGCGGGGAACACAAAATGATGATTGAGGCCCGGAATATCGAGAAGCGCTTCGGCCTGAATGAGGCGCTCAGTGGCTTGAGTTTCTCGGTCGCGGAGGGGAGCGTCTATGCGCTGATTGGCGCCAATGGCGCGGGCAAAACGACCACCATCAAGATGATGCTGAACATTCTGGCGCCGACACGGGGAGAGCTCACATTGATGGGGACGCCATCACGTGAACTGACAAGCTACCACTTTAGCCAGATCGGCTATGTTTCGGAGAGCCAGGTGCTTCCTGGGCAAATGACCGTAGGTGCCTATCTCGACTACCTGAGGCCGTTTTATCCGAATTGGGACGAGACGCTCGAAAGAACCGTGTTGGCGCGGTTCAAGCTGCCGGTGGACCGCAAAATCCGAAGCCTTTCACATGGTATGCGTATCAAGGTCGCGCTTGTCGCGGCCCTGGCCTTCAAACCAAAGCTGCTGGTGCTCGATGAACCGTTCAGCGGCCTGGACCCGCTGGTACGCGACGACCTGGTCGAAAGCGTGCTGAGACATGGCGAAGACCTCACTATCTTCATCTCGTCGCACGAACTGAACGAAATCGAGGGTTTCGTTAGCGACGTCGGTTTTCTTGACCAGGGTCGCCTGCTGTTCGAAGACTCGATCGAGGCCTTGAACGCGCGCGTTCGCCTGATTCGCGTCACGTTGCAATCGCCGGCACGTCCCCCCGATATTTTGCCCAAGACATGGATCGATACCGGCACGTCGGGCAATGTTCTAAGTTTTGTGCATACGGCGTTTGCTGAAGACCGGCTGGCGTCTGAAATCGCCGCTGTATTCGGCGACGTCAGGTTCGTTCAGGCCGAGCCGCTGGACTTAAGGTCGATATTTACTGCGTTCGCGCGGGCCGAACAAATAAAGGGGAGATGATATGTGGCTGCATATTTTGAAAAAAGATCTGAGACTGCATTGGCCGTACGTAGCGGCGGTGTTGGCCCTGAAGATCGCGTCGGCCGGGATAATCCTGCAAATGGGGATTTTCGCCCAGCCGCTGCAAATGCTGTTGCCACACGCACTCATCGATCTCGCGTTCTCTGGCGTGGCAGGCCTCGCTATCATTTTGGTCGTACAGAGCGACCCCGTCGTGTCGAATAATGACGACTGGTTGATCCGGCCGATCCGTCGAAGCGACCTCGCGCTGGATAAGATTGCTTTCGCTGCCCTTGTGACTCTATTGCCGACCTTTGTTTTCGATCTTGGCGTTGGTCTTATGCACGGGCTAGATGCGCTGCCGGCGATTGGTGCGTCGGCCTATACGGCGCTCGTCGTATTCATCTGTGTCGGTCTACCCGCATTGGCCGTCGGTACGATCACGGCTAGCTGGCCGCAGGCGGCAGGCATCGTTTTCGTGATCTTTCTAGCATGGATTGCCGGTTTCATCGTGACCAACGGCGAGATGACTGACCTTGGCAACTGGCCTGTCCAACTGGCGCTCCTGGCTATCCTTGTCATTGCAGGCACGCTCATCCTTTACCTGCAGTACGGCCGCCGGAACACGGCGACTTCGCGTGGCGTCTTCGCCGTGGCAACAATTTGTGCGATTGCGGTGATGTTTACGCCGAAAATAGCCGGCTACGTGATCCAACGCGTCATTGATGATGGCAAAGTGGCGACGACCAGCCCGATCCGCCTGTCGTTCGATGACCAGTCCAAGGCCGATGTGATTGGCAAAGCCCAGCAGTTCATGGGCCCCGTCATCTACGTTCCGCTTAAGGTGGCGGTCGATCCGAACCGTATCGTCACCATCAATAACGTTGTCCTTAGTATCGCCAGCGGCGACGGCAGGCCGTTATATCACGACACCATATCGCTCGCGTCCGGCTATCCGCCTCATCAGGTCAGCAATGTCCTGCGCGACATCTTCGACGGCGCAAGCAATGGCCACAAATCGAACTATCAAGCGGTCAATCTGCCGAGTGACGTATTCGAGAAATTCAAGAACACGCCGGTGCGGTTGTCTCTGACCTATCTACTGAGCTCCTATGCCCCAGCCACAACCATTCAAGCCACGCTGCTTTTTGGCGCCCCACAAAAGGTTGCTGGTTTCGGTGTATGTGAAACACGGCTCAATCCCATCAATGACCAGGTCGTTGACCTCTATTGTTTTCCGGCCACTAATAGCTCAAAGTGCATCGCAGCAACGGTGCTCGATCCCGCCGGTGCTTCGATCGGCGTGCGGCAAACAGGATGTTCGACGACATCTACGCAGTGGGGCCTGAATACGGCGGCTCTGACCGGCCCCGGCCAGTTGGTGGTGGAACTCCCTGCGGCGAATGGTGCCGGTATTCGGCCGCTTGCCCTGACGACCTATAAGGTAGTGGGTCACTTCACCCAGACAGTTGTCCTTCCCGAGGTGAGGCTTACGGATTTGACGGGCTCGGCCGCCTCGTGATGACGCATGTGCGGGTCATACGGTCGGAAAAACGATCGGTTTTTTGTGGAAGGGCGAGAGCCTGTTTGTCCAGAAGTCAGACTAGACGCTCAACCCGCAACTACGCACCGTACAGCGGACAGATGCGTTTGAGCTGAAGCGCCATACTCATGAACTGGATTCATGAGTCTTTGCGCTTTTTGCCGGATAGTCAGATCGCGACCCGGTCGCTACAGTTCGACCACGCGCACTATCAACTCTGTCAAAGCAATTCCCGGACGTCGTTTTGCATCGCGACTGCCTCATGGCTTGACGCTCAACGGCATGTTCTGACAATGACATCATGCCCCAAGAGAACTCATATGAACCCCACTTACGATTTCAAAGGTCAGGTCGCACTGGTTACGGGTGCCAGTTCGGGAATGGGACTGGCGACCGCAAAGGCGTTCGCCGAAGCGGGTGCGGCTGTCGCGCTGGTGGACCGGAATGCAGAGAAGCTGAATGCCGCGACCGCGACGTTGACCGCCTCCGGGCATAGGGCGATCGCGATCGTGTGCGACGTGTCTGATGAAGCACAGGCTAAGGCTGCGGTCGATCGGACCGTCGCTGAGTACGGTCGCCTCGACATGGCCTACAACAACGCCGGTATTCTGGGCCCGATGTGCGAGATGTCCGCGGAGTCGGCCGATGGTTACGACGAAGTGCAGGCAGTAAACCTGCGCGGTATATGGACCTTCATGAAGCACGAACTGCTGCAGATGAAGAGGCAGGGCAGCGGCGCGATTGTGAATTGCTCGTCGCTCGGTGGCCTGGTCGGTTTGCCGGGGCGCGCAGCCTACCATGCCAGTAAGCACGGAGTGATTGGACTCTCCAAGAGCGCGGCTCTGGACGTTGCGGCGCAAGGCATACGCGTGAACGCGGTATGCCCAGGGTGCATCGACACGCCAATGGGCGACGGGATTGATCCGGAGGCGATGAAGATATTCCTTAAAGATCAGCCTATCGGTCGCATGGGCAAGCCCGAGGAAGTCGCTGCGACGGTGCTCTGGTTATGCAGCCCCGGTGCGAGCCTGATTGTCGGCGTAGCATTGCCGGTTGACGGTGGCTTCGTAGCGCACTGAGATTTCGCGTCCCGAAGTCGCTGACGTGTAAGCTGTATTAGCTTGGGCCGGACCTGACAGGCAGTCGGGGAAGTGAATCAGGAAAGGCGATTCAGTGAGGAATCAGTTTCGTCCTGCCAACAGACAGTTGGCGCTGTACGCTGCAACAAGCTCGCGTCGAACAAGCGCCATTGCCTTTACGAGGAAACAGACGGAGTTCCGTCCTTCTATCGCACCTTGATAACAACCTTCCCCTTCGCACGTCCCGTTTCAACGTAAGTCAATGCGTCCGCCGTTGCTTCGAACGGGAATGTCCGATCGATCACAGGCTTTATCGCACCGGCGTCGACGAGCCTGGCAATCTGAGCTAACTGGTCTCCGTCGGCACGCATAAACAGGAATGAATAGGTGATGTCGCGACGTTTCGCCGCTTTTCGGATGCGATAGCTTAGAAAGCGCATCACCGTTTTCAGAAACCACGACGCACCCATCTGCCTTGCAAAATCAGGATCCGGCGGACCGGCGATTCCGATGAGCTTGCCACCCGGCTTGAGCACTTGCAGTGATTTTTCGAGCGTATTTCCGCCTTGCGTATCCAGCACCACGTCGTAGTCTTTCAACACAGCGGCAAAGTCGTCCTTCCTGTAATCGATGACAATGTCCGCACCGAGCTGCTTCATCAATCCGGTATTTGCGGCGCCCGCTGTTGTGGCGACGGTCGCGCCCAGATGCTTCGCCAGTTGAATGGCAAAGGTGCCCACGCCGCCCGAGCCGGCATGTATGAGCACTTTCTGCCCCTTCTTCAGTTGTGCTCGCTCGACCAGAGCCTGCCACGCAGTCAAGCCTACCAACGGGATTGAAGCCGCTTTTTCCATACTGAGCGCTTTGGGCTTGAGCGCCACGGCGTCCTCCCTGATCGCGATGAATTCCGCGAAAGTGCCGATCCGATCTTTGGGCGGCCGCGCATACACCTCATCGCCCGGCTTCAGGCGCCGCACGCGTGTTCCGACGCGGACAACGGTTCCGGCCAGGTCGTTGCCCAGAATCAGTGGCAAGCGATAGGGCAAAATCAGCTTGAACTCTCCGTCCCTGATCTTCGCATCGAGCGGGTTCACGCCAGCTGCGTGAATCTGGATCAACACGTCGTCCTCACCCGGTTCCGGGACCGGCATATCGCCGGCTCGTATGCCATTTTTGCGTCCATATCGATCGACGACGAATGCCTTCATCATGGTTCGTTGTTCCTTGTCGGTTGCTCGTTGTGTGAAGTAATAGCGTCTATGTTGTGAGACGCAGATCTTTGCGAATGCCGGTGTCCACCAGTCCCGCAGGCGCAAATCTGCGTAGCAACCGGAGACGGCCGGCGAGTCCTCCCGCCGCGTAGCGAAGTTTCGGCCGAGCCGCGAGCACGGCCCGCAATACGGTTTCGGCCACAACCTCGGGGCCGTCAGCGCTCTCGACCACTTCCTTGACTCGCTTGTCCACGGCTGTGCGCACCTTGCGGTAAGCGTCGAGGGGAGCGTCGGGCGCCATGAGGTTCGCGTCGAACGCCGTCCTGATGTAGGCGGGCTCAATGACCGATACCCGGATGCCCATCGTGCGCAGCTCGTGATCGAGTGACTCCGAATAGCCCGCTACCGCGTGCTTGGTGGCGCAATACAGCGCCATATAAGGCATGGGCAGGAAACCCAGTACCGAGCCGATGTTAATGATGCGGCCGCGACCTTGTTGCCGCATATGGGGCAGCACGGCACGGGTCATGCGGACAATCCCGAAGAAATTGGTATCGAAGATCGCACGGGCCTGCTCAAGCGAACTTTCTTCGGCAGCAGCAGGGGCGACTCCGAAGCCAGCGTTGTTCACCAGCAAGTCGATGCGACCGTGCAGGCGCAACACTTCCTCGACGGCCGCTTCGACCGATGCATCGCTAGTCACGTCAAGCGGCAGCATCTCGAACGTTCGCTGGCCGGCTTGTGCGCCGCGCCGGCTAGTTCCGTAGACCTTGTACCCGGCCTTGCTAAGGCGGTTTGCCGTGGCTTCGCCGATGCCTGATGAGGCGCCCGTAACGAGGGCTATTCCGCTTTTCATAGTCTGTGTTTTCCCTTAGTGAGGAATGTCTTTACATGGTTAGCCAAGCATTTTCTACAAAAAATATGATGTTCATCATATTTTTGATCCAACAAAAGCGCACACCGGATAAGCGGATTTACTCCCCGGTGGGCGCGTATTTTTTCAATGCAGCTTCAAGAAAACCATCCGAGAGTTTGGGGTCGTCAACGGCGCGCGCCAGCACCATGGTGCCGACCATGGTGGCAACCATCATCAGCGCCTGTTCATGCGCGCCCGGTTGACCCCAATCAGGCAATTGACGCGCCACGACATCGATCATCTCCTTGATGCGGCGCGTGGCCGCGCGCCTTACGACTGGTGCCTGGCGCGGCATTTCCGAGCCAAGGGCGGAGACCGGGCAGCCTGTCTCTATGCCTTCACGGTGCTCCTTCGACAGGTAGGCGCGCACCATCGACGGCAATGCCTGCTCCTGTGGCACAGAGGCGGCGATTTGCTCCGACAGGGCCACCGACTCCGCGCCTGCACGGTCAGCCGCTTCAGCAAGCAGTGCCTCGCGTGACGGAAAGTGCGCGTAGAAGCCGCCGTGTGTCAGGCCGGCCTCCTTCATGATGTCGGCCACACCCGTTCCGTCGTAGCCGCTGCGCCGGATCGCGCGCGCGGCAACCTCGACGATGCGCTCGTGCGTGATCTCCTTGCGGCTGGCAGGTTTCCGATTGAATGATGACTTTTGCATGATGGTCATCATATACCAGTTTGGCGCAATTTGCTTGGCACATCTGCCTACGCGGCATGCAACGGCTGATAAGGGGCGGGCGCTACCAGTTGCGTGCCGCCCTGGTCCAGCATCGCCGCCCCCGGTCCCCCAGCTACGCTTTCGCCTTTCCGAGCACCGTGAGATGCATCTCACGACGTTCCACAAAGCCCAAGGTCCGGTAGAGCTTGATGGCGGAGTGGTTCGATGTGAGAACGTGCAGGAAGGGCGTTTCGCCGCGCGCGCTGATTGCCGCTATCAGCAGCTTCATCAGCCCACCCGCGTGGCCTTGCCCCCGAAATGCGGCATCCACGCACACGGCGCTGATTTCCGTATATCCGTCGAGCCTCATGCGTTCGCCCGCCATTGCGGCCAGCTTGCCCTCCCTGCGCGCGCCAAGATAATCACCGAGTTCGATGGTGCGCGGCCCGAAGGGGCCGGGCTGCGTTGCGCTGGTGAGGGCGATCATCTCCGGCACATCGCCCTCGGCGAGCCTGACGTGTTCCCATGTATTTGCCGGGTCGGGCTTGCCTTGCCAGATCATCTGAAGCAGCGTCGTCTGCCTGATCGCGGAGAAGCCAGCCGGCGGCACGACCTTGTCCGCGGTGACCAACGCAACCGGACCTTGCGCCCCGATCAGTCCGTGCAAGGCTTCGAAAGACGCCGAACCAGGATCGGCCACGGCGGCAAAGGGTGCGATGGCGGCCGGAAACCGAACTGCCCGGTCATCCCCGAGCGCAAAGCGACTCTGCTTGCTGGTGAGCGCGTTCCATACCACGTGGTCGAGCGGATGGGTACCACCGACATCTTTTCCTGCTGCTGCTTCAGACATTGCTTGCTCCTGCGTTGAACGTTTTCTGCCCCGGAGCATAGACTTAAACTCCCCGCAGAAGTAGCATCGCAAATGACATTTTTCGCATCATTTACGCCATGCGTATCCTTGTGTTTTCTCTCGATGGCGTGTTCGATACGGGCATGGCCGTGGTGCTCGATGCCCTCAGGATGGCGAACCGGCTGTCCGCGGTTGCGCATCCCGGTGAGCCGCCGCCATTCGAGGTCGAACTGGTCGGCCTGCGAACCCGGATCAAAACGGGCCTTGGCATGAGCGTCGTCGTAAAGAAGGCGCGTACCATGCCGCCGCCCGACTGGATCGTCATGCCAGCGATCAGTGCCGCAACGCCTGAGGGTCTGGTGGAGTGTCTCGAACGTCCGGCCGTACGGGATGCCGGCGCTCAGTTGCACCATTGGCGGCAACAAGGCGTGCGAATCGCCGCCGCGTGCATCGGCACCTTCCTTCTCGCGGAATCGGGCCTGCTCGACGGGGCGGAGGCGACCACGACCTGGTGGCTCAGCCCGCTATTTCGAATCCGCTACCCCGAGGTTCGCCTCGACAGGGACCGCATGCTCGTCCCGTCGGGACCGTTTGTGACAGCGGGCGCGGCGATGGGGCATCTGGATCTCGTGCTTTGGCTCATTCGGCAAGCGAGCCCTGAACTGGCCACGTTAGTGGCGCGATACATGCTGGTGGACGGGCGGGTGTCTCAGGCGCCGTACATTATTCCCGACCACCTGGCGCATAGCGATCCGCTCATCGAACGATTCGAGCGATGGACGCGCGCCAATCTGGCCACCGGGTTCTCGCTGCAGGAGGCCACCCATGAGCTCGCAACGAGTCCGAGGACGTTGCAAAGGCGCGCCGAAGCCGTACTCGGTCAATCTCCCTTGTCGTACTTTCAGGATCGGCGGGTCGAGCGTGCCAGGCATCTTATCGAAACAAGCTCAATGGATCTGGATTCGATTGCCGCCGAAGTGGGCTATGCAGACGGCGCAACGTTACGAACGTTGCTTCGCCGCAGACTCGGTCGAGGGGTACGCGAACTCCGCTCCAGTTGATCGTCAAGAACCCGAATCTGTATTTCTTTGAGTAAGCCAATCATGAAGAGTAGTCCCAAAGGCGGCCTTGTTTACTCCACCGATGGTGGCCGGATGTGTCCCGAATGCCGGCAGACGCTCGCGGAATGCATCTGCAAGACGGTTGCCGCAAAGCCCCCGGCAGGTGACGGCGTGGCGCGAGTCTCTCGCGAGACTAAAGGCCGAGGCGGGAAGAGCGTGACGGTCGTGAAAGGGCTGGCACTCGATCCTCTCGCCTTGGCCTCATTGGGCAAGCAATTGCGAACGCTCTGCGGTTCTGGCGGAACCGTCAAGGATGGCGTGATTGAAGTGCAGGGCGACCACGGCGAGCGAATCGTCGAAGCGCTCAACAAGTATGGCCACAAGGCGAAGCGGGCCGGAGGCTGATCCTCTCAATGAATGGCGGATACGCCGCGTCCAATGCCGTTTCCGCGCAGCGCAGCCTTCATCGTCGCAGCTCGTCGCTCACTTGCCGCCAGTGACATCGAGGAACGTGCCGGTGATAAAGGACGCCTCGGCACTGGCCAGCCACAGGATTGCCCGCGCAACTTCTTCAGGCTGACCGCCTCTTCCCATGGGGATCGAGTCCTTGACGCGATCCACCCGTCCCGGCTCTCCGCCGCTGGCATGCATGTCCGTGTAGATGTGCCCGGGGCGAATGCAGTTGACGCGTATGCCATCCCGCGCGACTTCTTTGGCAAAACCGGTAGTGAATGTTTCGACGGCGCCCTTCGATGCAGCGTAGTCGACATATTCATTAGGACTGCCGAGCCTGGCCGATGCCGACGAGATGTTGATCACGGAGCCGCCTTGACCGTTGTAACGTCGGGACATCCGCTTCACCGCCTGCTGTGCACAGAGGATAGGGCCGATCGCGTTGACCGCGAAGATACGCTGCATCCGTTCAAATTCGAGGTCCTCCAGCCGGGACTGCCGCGCAAGTACCGCGGCGTTGTTCACCAGTACATCGATCCGGCCGAACTCCCGGTCGATCGCGGCGAATAGCTGGGCGACCTGTTCCGGATTCGCGCTATCGGCGCGCACGGGTAAAGCCCGGCGCCCGACCGCTTCCACATCCGCCGCCACTGCAAGCGCGGCAGATTCGTTGGAGACGAAGCTTATGGCGACATCGTAACCGTCTGCGGCAGCCAGCCGCGCAGTTGCCGCGCCTACGCCACGGCCTCCGCCCGTTATCAGAATGAGCGGGGCCTGCGAGACGGTATTCATTTAGCGAACCTCCATGTAGGGGTGGGATAACAGCTGCGGTGGCCATCGCTCCATGTCCGGAGCGTTAACCGGCCCATGCATTGATGTCGAGAATTGCATCGGTGAATGCTTCTGGCGCCTCCTGCGGAAGATTGTGACCCGCATTCGGCACGACGCGGTTCTCATGGCGTCCAGTGAAGCGCTTTGAGTTCGCCTGTCTTCCCCCGGGTGGCGAGACGCCATCGGCGTCCCCCTCGAGCGTGATCGTGGGCACGGTGATCGACGGCATGGCGGACAGGCGGCGCTCGATATCGTCAAACTGGGGATCGCCGTCGACCAGTCCGAAACGGTGCCGGTAAGAATGGACGACTACCTCGACGAAATCGGGGTTGTCGAACGCCGCTGCCGAGCGCGCGTAGGTGTCGCCGTCAAAGCGCCAGGTCGGCGACCATAGCGACCATAAGAGACGACAGAACTCGCGCCGGCTTTCAGTCAATCCAGCGCGGCCACGCTCGCCATGAAGGTAGTACTGGTACCACATCCGGTATTCCTTGTCGGGGGCGGCTGGCTGCAAGGCGGTGGCAATGTTCTGGATGTTGTAGCCGTTGACAGAGACCAGTCCCCGAGCTCTCGACGGGTAGAGCGCTGCCACGATGCATGCCGCCCGGCCGCCCCAGTCGTAGCCGCCGAGTATGGCCCGGTCAATCTGAAGTGCATCGAGCAGTGCTAACAGGTCTGCCCCAAGCGCCGCCTGCTGCCCTGAGCGAAGTGTCGTGGGCGCAAGGAAGCGCGTAGGCCCGTATCCCCGAAGATACGGGGTGATGACGCGGGCGCCTTGGGATACCAGGCGTGGGGCCACGTCCTCATAGGCATGGATGTCGTATGGGAAACCGTGTAGCAGAACGACCGGCCATCCGTCGGCATCGCCCTGTTCGTCATAGGCGATGTCGAGCAGGCCGGTTGCAATACGTTTAAGCATGGAGTCCTCCTTTGCATGAAATCGTCCGGCCGCTTTCGGCTGCGGATTCTCGCCAATTAGCGAATCTGCGTTAGTCAGCGAAGAGCACGATGCCGCCGGTATAAACGAGCATGCGGGTTTCGGGCCGAAAAGTGAGCGGGGGACGTCATCAATGGTGCGGCAAGAAGAATATCTATCTTGTAGCCGTGCGGCAAACCAGATAAATTGACGAATTGCGTTAGATAAACTATTGCGAATGAAACGGGTATTGCCCCCGCTCAATGCCTTGCGAGCCTTCGAGGCGGCGGGCCGGCTTGGCAGCTTCAAGGAAGCCGCCGCAGAGTTGCATGTGACGCACGGTGCGGTGAGCCAGCAGGTGCGCCTGCTCGAGGAGTGGCTTGGGGCATCCCTGTTTGAACGGCACAACCGGCGCGTGACGCTGACTCCGGCGGCGAAGGCCTATCTGGAGAAGATCGGCCCCGTGTTCGAGCAGCTCTCGCAGGCAACCGCGAGATATGGCGTGTCCGAAACGGTCTCTCAGAGATTGTCCGTGAACGCGCCCGCGACATTCACATTGCGCTGGCTGGTGCCGAGACTGGCGAAATTCCGCGCCGGGCATCCCGACGTGGATGTCAACGTGGAGACATCGAACGAGCCGCTGGAGAGTCTGAAAGAAGACTATGACATCGTCATCCGGGGTGGCCCGGACACGTTCTACGGCTACTCGATGCTGCCTTTCCTGTCCGAAGAGCGGCTTCCGGTCTGTAGCCCGGCGCTTTTGCAGCGAGTGCCGCTTCGATTGCCCGATGACTTGCGGCAACACACGTTGCTGCATACCTCGAGTCTTCCGCGGCTTTGGCCCGACTGGCTGGCGAGCGCACAGCTTCCCGCCCTGAGACCGGCCGCCACATTGACCTTCGACCACTTCTATCTGAGCTTGCAGGCCGCCATCGATGGAATCGGCATTGCGATGGGACCGACGGCGCTGGTATCCGACGATCTCGCC
Source organism: Burkholderia sp. 4M9327F10 (assembly GCF_005503145.1). Classification (GTDB taxonomy): domain Bacteria; phylum Pseudomonadota; class Gammaproteobacteria; order Burkholderiales; family Burkholderiaceae; genus Paraburkholderia. The sequence continues at coordinate 225,099 of NZ_SCNV01000003.1, forward strand.
TCTGGCCGGCTTGTCGCGCCGTTTGCCGGTCCTCGCTTACCGTCGCGCAGCTATTGCACTTACGTTCCAAACGGGAAGACTGGCGATGAACGGGTCGTGCTGTTCCGTTCATGGCTCAAGCGCGAGGGGATGGGTTGATAAACGGAGGTTACCGCCTGGATGCGAGTTCACTGAGCGCCCGATAGGCACTGCTGTTTCGCACGAAGTCAGTGAACCCATGCAAAGGCGGCGAGCGCCACCATCACCGTGACGGCGCCGCCGATGCGCGTCGCAATCTGCGCGAACGGCATCAGTTCCATTCGATTGGCGGCGGTCAGAATCGCGACATCGCCAGTGCCGCCCAGGCCGCTGTGTGTCGCGTTGACGATCGCGGCCTCGACGGGATACATGCCGACCAGCTTGCCGACGACAAAGCCGCTCACGACGAGCGTCAAGACCGTTGAAACCGCTGTAACGATGTTGACCCAGTGAAACGCCGTGACGATTTCGCCCCATGGCGTCATCGCGACGCTGATCGCGAACATCAGCGGATACGTGACGGCGGTCGAGAAAAAGCCATACATGAAGCGCGCGCCACCGCGAACGCGCGGCGACACGACCTGGAACAGTTGTGCTGCAACGACCAGAATCAGCATGACCACCGGCGCAGGCCAGCCGAAAAGTTGCTGACTGAGCACGCCGAGCAGATACAGCGCAATCGCCGTCGCACCGGCGGCCGCTACCGAACTCACGTCGAATTCGAATGACTGTGGCGCATGGTGCAACGTCTCGTCGCCGGGGTGGTCCGCAACGGTCAGCCGGCCGTTGCCGGTCCACGCCGGCCGGTGCGTGGCAAGATAGCTCAACAGGCCGGCGCAGCAGATGGCCGCGATATTGCCGAGCATCACGGCAGACAGCGCCTGCGCGAACAGCGGTCCCTGCTGAACGCCCATAATCTGCGCATAGCCTGCCGACAACGGCAGTGCGCCTTCGCCGACGCCGCCGGCCATGATCGGCACCACAACCATGAACAGCGCGTGCCGAAGGTCCATGCCGAGCGCGACGCCTACGCCGGTGCCGACGCATGCCGCGGCAACGGAACCCGCCGCCACCGGAACGAAGATGCGCACGAAGCCTTTGATCAAGGTCCGGCGGTCCATGCTCAGCACACTGCCGACGATGATCGCCGCGATGAAGAGATAGAGGAAATTCGATGTCCTGGTGAAGTCGGTGACGGCTTTGATGATGGGCGTCGGCATCAGCTTGTAATACGCCAGCATGGACGGGATGAAGGCCGCGAAGATCGACGTCGCACCGATGTGGCGAATCCACGGAATGCGCTTCGCGAGTTCGGCGCACGTGAAGCCGCCGACTGCGACGAGCGCGATACCGGTGGGCAGGTCGGACGCGAGCTTGCCGCGCAGCGTCATGGCAGCGAGTACCGCGAGCAGCACAAAGTAGACGGGCACGGGTAACGAGCCGATACGCGCATCGAACACCGCCCACCAGCGATCCTTCAGGCTTGTATGGCCGGACGGCGAATTCATTGCTCTTTCCTGCGAGGTATTCGGCTCATGCGGGACAGGCTGCGTGCTGACTGCTTTCATCGAATCGTCTCCGTTCATTTGGGTGGTCGCGGCGTGCGCTGCTGATCGTCAGACAAGGAACAGCAATGCGGCGCCGTAGACGAGCGCAGCCACGACGAAGGTCATCGCGGTGAAGCCGAGCACGCGCTGCACGCCGATGCCGGCCATGGCCACGACCGGCGCGGCCCAGAAGGGCTGCAGCATGTTCGACACCTGTTCGCCCATCGCGACGGCCATCGTGGTCGCCGGCACCGACGCGTGCAGCGCAATCGCAGCGGGCACCACGAACGGTCCTTGCACGGCCCAGTGACCGCCGCCACTCGGAATGAAGAACGTGACGATCAGCGAACACACGTAGCTCCAGAACGGCAGCGTGTGCGCATTCGATATGGCGATGAAGAAATGCGAGATCACGTCCGGCAATCCGGTCGCATCCATCATCCCCATGATCCCGCCGTAGAGCGGGTATTGCAGCATCATCGAGCCGGTCTGCCTGGCCGCATTCTTGACGGCGTCTGCGTAGGCCAGCGGGTAGCCATGCAGGATCACGCCGGCAATGAACATCACGAAGATCACCGCGTTTACGCCTGAAAACGGCAGATTCCCGGTGCGCACCAGCACCAGAAGCGCGATCCCCGCCAAACCGATAAACGCACTGCCGAGCCATGAATGTTCGATCCAGCGCGCGAAGCTCAGCTTGCCGGTGGGGCGTTCGGGCGTCGGCGCGTCGGGATGCTTCTGGGTGTCGAGCACCACTGCGTCCTCATCGGATGGCTTGAGCCATGCGAACACGAACGGCATCGCGATCAGCACGATGATGGTCGGCACGAGGTTGAAGCTGGTGAACACGGTGCTGCTGAACGGCAGCACCTGGCCTGTCAGCTTCTGCACGACGTTCATCGCGCTGCCCGGCGTGGATTGCGCGAGTGCGATCGAACTGGAAATGCCGCTGGCCCATACGACCCAGCCTGAGAAACCCGCGGCGACGATCCACGCGAAGTCCACACGCATGCGCTTGGCCACTTCACGTGCGAGCAATGCGCTGACGACGAGCCCCAGTCCCCAGTTGCAGAATGAGGCGACTGCGACGAGAACGAACGTGAGCGCTGCAGCTTGCACAGGCGTGCGCGCAATCGACACGAGCGCCTTGAACATGCGCTGCACGAGCGGCGCGTGCGCGAACGCATGACCTGTCACCAGCACCAGTGTGATCTGAAACGCGAAGGTCAGAATATCGAAGAAGCCCTTGTACCAGCCGCCAATCAGATGAGCCGCCGAGGCATGCGGCGCGAATGCCGCCGACAGCACCGCGACCACGACGGTAATCAGGATCGCGAGGACGAACGGGTCAGGGATCGTCCGCTCGAAAAACCGGATCGTCGCTTCGGTGAAGCGCGTCTTGCGTACGGTTGGGGCAGCGGCCGCGGGTTTCATCAGGTGTCTCCGGATAGTTTCGTGAAGTGCGCGTTCTGTGCGCGCCTGGGTAGCGTGGAATCAGGCTGTCAGAGCAGGGTCCGCCTGGTTGGGGAAGTCATACAGCGTCGCCGCGTTGGCGACCAGAATGCGCTCGCTGATCGCGTCGTCGCCCGTCCATGAGCCGAGCAGATCGAACAGCCGGGCGTCGTCGGGTTTGTGCGACTCTGTTGTATGCGGCCAGTCGCTGCCCCACACGACGCGCTCGGGCAGGGCGCCGATCCACGCGCGCGCGGTCGGCAGGACATCTGCATAGTCCTCGGTGAGGCCGGCCGCGGAGTCGAGATAGGGGCCGGACAGCTTGACCCAGACGCGGCCGGAATCGGCGAGGACGCGCACGATGCCGAACGCCGGATGTGACGTACCCTCGGGCATCGGCAGACGCGCGAGATGGTCGAACACGATCGTCGATGGCAGGCGCGCCAGCATGGCCCGATGTTCGAGGATCTGCGCGGCCGTCCAGTGCAGTTGAACGTGCCAGCCCAGCTCCGCGACACGTCGGGCAAGCGGCTCGACCATCCCGAACGTGACCACCGCATTGGCTGGGGTGTAAAGGGTAAAACGGATGCCGCGAATGCCGCCGTCGTGCAGCAGGGCGAGTTGCCGATCCGTGACGTCGGGCGTCAGTACCGCGACACCGCGTGTGCGGTCGGAACCGAGCTGCTGGATCGCGTCGAGCGTGACCCGGTTATCCGTGCCGTAATTGCGCGGCGTCACAACGACCGTGCGTTGCGTGCCGATTCTGCGTTGGACGTCGAGATAGTCGGTGGCGCTCGCGTGCTCGGGGAAGTTCGCGTGACTCGCACCCTCAGCGAGAAAGCGACGCTCGAAGATATGCATGTGCGAATCGCACGCGCCCGCCGGGGCCTTGCGTTGTGGCGGCTGCGCGTCGCGCGAGCGCTGTTGCGTGTCCATCGTCGTCTCCGTTTTATGTCTTGTCCCGCTGCTGCCTATGCCCGTGCGCCTGCGAAAGCGAGGCTCAGAGTACCGCGCCCTTCGCCCGCAATGCAGCGATCTCGTCGCCGCTCCATCCCGCGTCGCGCAGCACCGCATCCGAATGCTGGCCGAATGCGGGTGCCGCGAGTGGCGTGGGGGCCGTTGCCGTGCCGAAGCGGATCGGTTGCTGGAAGCCCCGGTAACGTCCGACGCCCGGATATTCGTAAGTCGCAACCATATTTTCGGCAAGCACCTGCGGATCGTCGAACATATCTTCGACACTACGCGCGGCCGCGCATGGCACCGCTTCGCCAAATAGCGCTTCCCATTCGAGTGCGCTGCGTGTCGCGAGTGCGGCGTGCAGTTGCGGCACAATCTCATCGCGATGCAGCGCGCGCTTGCGCACCGAGTCGTAACGTTCATTGTTCGCGAGTGCGTCGAGACCCGCTTTCTCGCACAGCGCCTGCCAGAAATGCGGTGTGTTCGCGGAGATGTACAGATAGCCGTCGCGGGTCGGATGAATGCCCGTAATGCCACCGGAGCGCATATCGCGACCGACATCCCTGGGTTCGCTGTCGGCCCAGATCATCCGGGCGGATTGCATCGTCAGCGCACTGCGCAGCAGCGATACCCCCACGTACTGTCCCGCACCTTTGCGCTCGCGCTCGAACAGGGCCGAAGACACGCCCGCCGCAACCAGCGCCGCAGCGTAGTAATCGACCACAGAGCCGTACAGGATCTCCGGTGGACCGCCATGCTTGCCTTGCAGTGTGCACATGCCGCTCATCGTTTGCAGCACCTGGTCATAGCCGGCCTTGTCCTTGTTCGGACCGGTTTCACCGTAACCGGTGACCGCGCAGTAGATCAGGCGTGGATTGACTTCGCGAAGCTGCTCGTAGGCAATGCCGAGGCGCGCGGGCACGCTGGGGCGGAAGTTATGCACGAGGACGTCGGCGGTCTTTACAAGTTGCATCAGGACGTCGAGCGCTTCCGGCTGTTTCAGGTCCAGCACGAGACCGCGCTTGCCACGGTTCACACCGAGAAAGGCGCGGCTTTCGGCTTCGAGCGTGGAGGGATATTTGCGCAGGTTGTCGCCGGCCGGCGGCTCGATCTTGATGACTTCGGCGCCTTGATCGGCGAGCAGCGTGCAGCCGTACGGACCGGCGATATACGCGCTCAGGTCCAGCACGCGAATGCCGGCCAGTGGGCCAGTCGCACCCGCTTCGGCTGCGTGGGAAGAACGTTCCATCATCATCGGCTCCATCTATATCGTGTCCTGGGCGCGGAGTGCGTGATGCACAAGCCGCTCAGGGGTTGCTCAGCAGCCCGAGCCGCCCGGCATCGCGAACTAGCGCACGGGCCCGTTCGACGAACGGCGGATCGATCATCTTGCCGTCCACCACATAGGCGCCAATACCATTCGCCTCGGCTTCCCGGGCCGCTTCGACCACGCGTAGCGCGTGGGCGATTTCAGCGTCGGAAGGGCGGAATACTTCATTGGCGAGCGCGATCTGGCTGGGGTGGATACAGCTCTTGCCGAGAAAGCCCATCGACCGCGCGAGCTGTGCTTCAGCACGAAAACCCGCTGCGTCCTTGATATCGGCGAACGCCGAGTCGTAAGCAAACACGCCGGCCACGCCCGCCGCGATGCGCAGGTCGAACATCGCCTGCTGAACGGCCGCCGGCTCGCGGCGCGCAATGCCAAGCGGCTCGAACAGATCGCCGAGACCGAGTTGCAAGCCCGCGACGCGCGGATGCGCGGCGGCGAGTTCGGCGGCGTGGCGCAAGGCTTTGGGCGATTCGATGTTGAGCAGCAGGCGGATTGGCGCGGTCACGCCGTTGACGGTTTCGGCGCGTTCGAGCGCGGCGGCGGCGGCGCGGACGTCGTCGACGGATTCGGGTTTTGGCAGATTGATGAGGTCGAGGCCGCGTTGCGCGACGGCGTCGATATCGTCGCTGAAGTGCGGCGTATCGAGCGCATTCACGCGAACGATCAGCACCTTTTTCCTGTCGACGAGTTCGGAGCGCAGCAGTGCGCGCAGCTCCAGACGCGCTTGCGGCTTGCGATCCGGAGCGACGGCGTCTTCGAGGTCGAAGGACAGCGCGTCGGCGGCGCTGGCGAATGCCTTGGCGAACAGCTCGGGGCGCGAGCCCGGCACGAACAGCTTGCTTCTCATGTCTCCGCTTCCATTTACTGATTTACTGGAAGCGAGTCTAAGTCTATGATGGATTTAGATAAACTATCTCCATCTATCTTCAAAAGACACATAAACTATCTTTATGGATGTCACCTTTCTCGCCAATCTTCTGCAGGTCGTCGATAGTGGTTCGATGGCGGAAGCCGCGCGCCGAATCGGCGTGACACCGGCTGCGATCGCGCAGCAGGTGCAGGCGCTGGAGAAAGAACTGGGTGTCGAACTGCTGGTGCGCTCGGGGCGAACCGTGACGCCGACGGAAGCGGGTCATCGCGTGATCGAGCGGGCGCGCGGCCTGGTACGCGAATTTGCAGAGCTGAAGGCGTTTGCGCTTGAAGATGAAGCCGCGGGGGAATTGCGGATCGGCACGATCATGACCGCGCTGCTGAGCCTCATTCCGGACGTGCTCTCCGGTTTTGCGGCGTCGTTTCCGCACGCGAACGTGTTGATCCGTGCGGCCACGTCAATGGAACTCTACGAGGCCCTGCAGCGTGGCGATGTGGATGTCGCTGTCTGCCTGCACCCCGTGTTCGCGTTACCCAAGGCGTACGACTGGCATTTGCTGCGCGAAGAACCGATTGTCGTGCTTGCCCCGGCGCGTTTTGCAGCGCGCGATCCGCACGATCTTCTGGCGCGCGAGCCGTTCATCCGTTACGACCGCTCGCTGGGCGGCGGCAAACAGGCGGATCAATACCTGCGCGCGGCGAAGATCGTGCCGCATGAACTGTTTGAACTGAACTCGTTGATGGCGATTGCGATAATGGTCGACCGTGGGCTCGGCGTGTCGCTCGTGCCGGATATCGTGTCACCGCTGACCACGCATCTGAACGTGGCGAAGCTCACGCTGCCGGTGCATACGGAGCCGCGCCGATTTGGTGTTCTCTGGCATAGGGCGTCACCGCGCGGCCGGCTGATCAGGGGCTTTCTTGATTGCGCCGATGCGGTGCTGGAAGGGGAACGTGGTCTGTAGCGATGGACGCAATCGTTTGCGCGGTGTTGCGGCGAACTTCTCGATGGTTGGCCGCTAGTCAACGGTGCGCGGATTAGCCGGTTTTGCGCACTGGCGTCATCTCGCGCTTCTTTGCCTAGCCGCGCTGTGACGTTGGTGTGACCGGCGGCACGGGCGCGCGGCGATTCAAGGAGCAATTGGCTGCCAGGCAACACGCCCCTATCAGCGAGGCCGTCAGGATTGCAATCACAAGTTGATAGGTCAGGGTGGCGGTCAGCGCGTGGCTATAGCCAAGCCACGCTAACCAACCCAGCGGACCGAGCGCCGCGCCGAATGCAGCTACACCGAGCAAGCCGAAGATGGCTCTCATGACAACTCCCTTTCTGGGAATTCAAACGGGTACTTCAGGGATGGATTATCCGTCAGAATCCGCCATGGCGTTGTTCGTGTGCGATCCGTCAGTTGCCTGTCGAGCGCTCGGCATCATTCTGCAATCCTTGCCAGGCCGGCAGTGCGGCCAGCAATTCGGCCGTCGAGACGATCGAATGAGCAAACGTGGGACCGTTCAGCTCGTGAGCGGCGCGCATCATTTCCTGCGTGAATGCAGCGGTCGCATCACGCACGAGGGTCACGTGATATCCAAGTTCCATTGCAAAGCGCGCGGTGGATTCGATGCAGGTATTGGCAAGCATGCCCACGGTGATGACATGGGAGATTTTGTGCTGCTTGAGCTGGAAGTCGAGATCGGTGTTCGCGAAGCCGCTTTGCGCCCAATGCTCGTGGATCACGATGTCGTTTTCCTGAGGGATGAAATCCGGATGCCATTCGCCGCCCCATGTCCCTTTTGCAAAAGACTGGCGCTTTTGCACGATGCGCTGGGTCGGGTTCGGATGGTCCCAGTCCTCATAGTCGCCAGGTTGCCAGCGGCGGTGCGGTACATAAAAAACGCGGATGCCGGCTTTGCGTGCCGCGCCCACCGCCGCGCGCAGGTTGTCGAGCAGCCTGACGTCATTGGCGACTGCCTCGACCATGGGAAACACTTTGCCGCCGTGCGACAGGAAGTCGTTGTAGGGGTCGACAAGCAAAAGGCCTGTGTGCTCGGCGCGATAGACGGGGTCTGACATGATGTTCTCCGGGATACGGATTAAGGGCGGGAATATCGCAGCCGACGTCCGGTTGCGAGGGGCTTTTGCGATGTCGTGCACGACGATGCCTTAAAAATGAATCGTAGATATGAAAATCATAGTGTCAAGAAAAACATGGATTTTCTGCCCCTGCACGGAATTACGCCGGCCATGAGCGTCCCCGACGCCCAAGCATACGTAGCAGGCGATCTGTGTTACTATGAATTCAAGAGTTACGTGGGAGATGGGAATGAAGCGCGGAGAGAAATCGGTGACGACGGTGTGCCCGGTTGCACGATCGTCGGAAGTTGTCGGCGATAAATGGACAACGCTTGTCCTGCGCGAGATGTATATGGGCGCCACCAGGTATGAGGAAATCCTGATCCAGACCGAAGCAACGCCGCAGATGCTGGCGACGCGTCTGAAGGCCCTCGAGGCAGACGGTATGGTCGAGCGCCATCCGTATCAGGAAAGACCTTTGCGCTACGAGTATCTTCTCACGGAGAAAGGCAAGGCCTTCTATCCAGTGATCCAGGCGCTGCGCGCCTGGGGGGAAACCTGGTGCAAGAGCGAAGACGAGGGAGTCGCAGTACGGTATACGCACCGCGTGTGTGGTCACGAGGTTGGGCTCGATAATTTTTGCCCAAAGTGCCGCGAACATGTGGCGCGGCGTGATCTCGACGCGACCATGAGTGCCAGATTCGCAAAGGAGCGAGAAAACCGGCGCGAAGCGTATAAGGCCGCGAAAGCGCGCTCTGAATGACTCGTCGGGCACAGGAGCCCATGCCATGAGTGATTGCTGGATGCCACTCTCGCGCCGCTGATGTTGAGACGCGAAACTGGGTGCGTCTCTTTTATTTGCCGCCGTTTCTCCTGAACTTCCAGCATTGACAGTGCTATCGCGCGTCGTTCATGGGTTCGGCCTGCGTATGCCGGTTGTCCCGGGCCAAACGCCACTGCGAGTACGACAGGGCATTTACCGCGAGCGCCGCAAGCGAGAGCACCATGCCGACCGCGGCGAGGCCAATCCAGGCAGCGTGAAGGGCGCTGACGCCACCCAGCGCTGCACCCAATGCGCCACCTAAAAAGTACGAAACCATGTACACCGTGTTCAGGCGGCTACGGGCCTCGGGACGCAACGCATAGATCCGCGCCTGGTTGGCAATGAAGCTCGCACGGTTGCCCAGGTCTAACAGCACAATCCCCACGACAAGCCATGAGAGACTTTGTCCGCCTGCGGCAATAAACACGAAGGCGGCAGTGACCGTTATCGCGCCTATAGAAGCGATGTTTCGGGAGCCGACCCGGTCGACAAGTGCGCCGAGTTGTGGCGATACCGAAAGGCCGATGAGTCCGATGAGGCCGAATGCACCAATAGTGGCGGGGCCGTAGTGATAAGGGGGACGCGCGAGAAGCACCGCCAGCGTCGCCCACAGCGCGCTGAAGGCGGCAAACACCAGGAAACCCATCAGCGCAGAGAGGCGCAGCAGTCGTTCCTCGCGGACCAGGCCGATCAGCGATTGCATCAATTTGCGGTAGCGGATCGAGGCGCGAGTGGATGACTCAGGCAGTTCTCTGACCACGACGAGGAGCGCGAGATCAATCGCCGCGGCAACCCAGAATATCGAACGCCATCCCAGCAGCGCGCCGATAATGCCGCTCAACGTGCGCGCCAGCAGGACGCCCGAAGACAACCCGCCAAGCAACGAACCGACGATGCGCCCGCGCATTGCCGGCGGCGCCTTGCCTGAGACAGTGGGAATGATGATTTGCGCTGAGATTGCCGTCATGCCGACCAGAAAGCTGCACGTGGTAAGGACCAGAAACGAAGGGGCGGCTGCGCAGGCGATCAGCGCCACTGCATTGGCGACAACCGCCCGCGACGCCAGGGTGCGCGGTTGAACCCCATCAGCTAGCGGCACAAAGAGCAGCAGCCCCAGCGCATAGCCAAGTTGCGTCAACGTCGCGACGAGGCTTGCATGCGCCGAAGGCACAGCAAACGTCGAGGCGATCTGCGGCAGCAGCGGCTGGTGGTAATAGATCGGCGAAACGGCTAGTGCGCAACTCACCGCCATCAGAAAAACCTGGCGCGGCGAGATCGTAAGTGTCTTCATGGCTTCTGGGCCCCCCGGCACGCCGTTGTCGCATTCTTCATGAGCGTGACGTGGTTGCCGAGTTCCAGCACATATCGCCTTGTCGCCTCGATACACGGGTTGGCCAGCAAACCAGCGAGCAGCAGTGCTGTCGGCCTGGCGTCGTAGATGATGGGGCTCATTTGGATTCCTCAAGGAGTGGCTCGCCGGAACAGCGTCTCAACACAATTTGCTTGTCGCACGGCGGTGCGAGTGAGAGGCACTGGCAGCGTTAGGGCTCGTGAACTCTGCCCCCGAACGCATTTTATATATGAAAATCATAGTGTCAAGTGAGGCGTGATTCCTCCCTTGGTGAGCGGGTCTGCCCCCGTGTCCACGAACTGACCCGCTCAAATAAAACTTGAAGATATGAAAATCATATATACAATGGCGTCAAGAGGTCGCGCAGTCGTTCAACGTTCGGGCCGGTCAAGGTGTCGGCAGATGCAAGAGCGGGTGCGACTCTTTTTCGGTAAGCGGGCTTGAGCAGACTCACCCGGCGCTGGGCTCGGGTTTGCTATATCACGACGCAAAACATCCGATCGCAATGCAATTTTTTAGGAGAGCGAAATGCAGTATCTCGTTGTTATACCCCGTGCAGAAAACGCAGCATCTGTGGCCCTTCGTAAACAGGACGTCGAAGCGGAGGCTGAATTCGTCCGGCAGTTGTACGTCGATGGGATAGTTCGGCAGATATGGTTGAGAGCCGAGGGCGGGGCATGCATGATTTCCGAAGCCGACGACGAAGGCCGTCTGCAACAGCTACTGTCAGCGCTTCCATTGGTGAAGTCGGGCTACCTTGCCCAACCGCAAATCAGCCATTTGCGCGCTTACTCGGGTTTCGGCCCGCGTAGCAACTGAATATGGCCGTTCGTCGCACTCCATCACTTGAGAATCAATATGACACGCTGGAAGCTTTTCGGTGTATTGGCCATTATGGTGTCGCTGACAGCCGCGGCAGCCTACGCATTGGCCCCCAACCAGGTGCAAGCCCTGCAGTACGCAGTGCGTGCGACGGCGCGCACGTCCTTTCTCCTTTTTTTGGCCGTATTCACGGCTTCCTCTCTGGTGAAGCTGCTGCCGTCGACGCTTACCAGAGCGCTGACACGGGAGCGGCGCTATATCGGGTTGTCGTTCGCCTTTTCGCAGCTTCTTCATGCGGCGGCACTCGCCGTGTACATCACGACGGCGCCGGAAGCATTCTGGATTGGACGCACGCCGGCGACTAACGTACCAGGCAGCGTCGGCTACCTGATGATCGTGCTTCTCACCGTGACCTCGTTCACAACCCCGGCGCGCCTTGTCGGTCCGAAAAACTGGAAAAGACTTCATCGCGCGGGGGTCTGGTTTATCGCGGTCATTTTTGCGGCTTCATTTCTTACCCGCGCTCATCAACACGCCGGCTACGTTGTGCCGGGGATGATCATGCTTGCAGCCATGCTGTTACGTATCGTCGTTCGGTTCGGCAATGTGCGGCGCGTCGGCGTCCCGTTGGAGTAGCACTCAACTTGTGGATCGATGGCCGTGCGTGTTCCTCATGTATCAATTCGAATGAGACGTTCGAATTTGAGTCAAATTGGGCGGACTGAAAAGCGGAGAGGCGCGGCAAAATGCCGGCGGTGATGTGCTGCCGGACCCCTTGGCATTTGCCGCGTTTCACGCTACGGGCGCTTTTGTTGCGCAGTATCCGGTGTCAGGAAGAAAGAATGCGCCCCTTTACGCGTAAGGCCAGAAGATTTTCCTGGAGCCCATAAATCTCGTGGCCTGCCTTCGAAAATTATTGCCGTCTCAAATCTGAGGCACTCAGTGCAAGTTTCTCCCGCGCGTTCACGCCTACACATCGCCGAACCAGCAGCGACAGGGACGAACGGCCGTTGGCATGACTAATGCGTTCCGGCGTCCAGCGGCGTCCAGCGGCGGCGATCGAAGGCAGAGCCGATGGCGGCGAGCGTTGCAGAACAAAATCGAGGGGGAGCACACATGACAAGGAGCTATGCCGCGCTGCTATCTCAAGCGCGAACCAGCCAATTGTTCCTGAGCCGATACCTTTCTGGCTGCCTCATCCTTGTACTTGTCATCGCTATTGACTACGCATGGGTCTCGGTATGCGGCTATTCGGTTCCCGAAGAAGGGATCGTTGGGATTGCGAGGTCCGCCGCGAACCTGATCGGCATTGCCGGCGGTCTATTCGCGCTGGCGTGCATTCGCCGTTACTCTGCGATGGCCGAGATATTGCGCTTGCGGGCGGCAGCTTATACGCTGGGGTGGCTTGTGCTGCTGCTTTGCTTCATTGCATCCGACGACTTGCTGCAATACCTGAGCGTCACAACAAACGCGCCTCTCGTGGACGACAGTCTCATACGGTTCGATAGCGCTCTCGGCTTCCACTGGTTGCTCTTTTATCGCTGGGTGCATGCCCATCCGGCACTTCAAGGCGTTCTACAACTGGCGTATCTGAGCTTCTTTGTGCAAGTCCTTGCAGTTCCCATGGTCCTCGGGTTGACCGGTCGCCGGCACGAGCTATCGGAATTTGTGCTTCTCTTCATGCTCTCCGGAACGCTGCTTCTTCTGATTTCGACGCCCATTCCGGCATCGAGCGCCTTCCTGCATTTCGGTATTTCCGATCCTGGAACTGCATCCGGTTACTCGGATTTCAATTTGCTTCGTAGCGGAAGGCTGCGAGTTTTCGAAATGGTGCCGTCGCAGGGTCTTGTGTCTCTGCCTTCCTTTCACACCGTAGTCGCGATTCTATCTGTCTACGCCCTTCGGCATATCCGAAAGCTATTCCCGTTTGCGGTTTTGCTGAATCTCACCATGATCGCTTCGACGCCAACACAAGGTGGCCACTACCTTGCAGACGTGCTTGCAGGAATATTGCTCAGCGCGCTGACTATTTTTGTGTTTCGCAGCGGGTTCCGTTTAGTACCCGGCCGCATTTTCTGGGAGCGATGCCGGCACCTTCCGCAATCGCTGGCTAAAGCGGGATCACGGCCATCCTGAATGGGCCGGCGTTCGCTGTGCGCCGGTTCGTCGCCTGAAAGCAGGATCGGTCACACACGTTCGCCGATCCACCGCTTTATCTGCCTGACGGCGATCCTAAAGCTTCGGCAAGGAATCGCAGTTGCCGTCGATGTGCTCGCCTGCAAAAGCTCTCGCAACGAAGCGCGTGGAGTCGGGAAGCGAGCCGTTGACCGTCGCGGAATGATCGAGCTCTGGATACACGCGCCATTCGATCCGGTCGCCGGCCTTGCACGCATTGTCGACGAGCGCGGCCTGGCCCGGTACGAACACGTCGAGATCCCTGCCGCCGGTGCCGACGAAAATCGGCATCGACGACTTCAAGGTCGGATAAGCGGCCTCGCGGTTGATCGCATTGAGCGCCCGCTGCGGGGAGCGCTTGAAGCTGGTGTCGAACGTGAGACCGTCCGCGACGATCTTCTGCTCGATCGCATGCAGGCACGCGTGCTGGCTGAGTTCGAAAGCCGGCATCGCACGCTCGTTCACGTAGTCGGTGGGTACGAACGACGGATCGAGCAACGCCGCCGTGCTGAGCCGCAGCATGTCGTAGGCGAAGGTTGGGACGACCGACTTGCGCGCGTTCGCGAGTTCCACGTCGTCTGCATGCTCATGGACGGCCGCATACGGGGTACCGGTTGCGACCACGCCGACGATGTCCAGTTCGGGGGCGTAAGCCTGCGCGTAGACGGCTGTCGCAAAGGCCGCGCGGCCGCCTTGCGACTGCCCGAACACGACGACCCGCGTCGCTATGTCGAAGTGGCCTTGCGTCACCGCGCGGATGCTGTCGAGCACGCCGTAGGCAAGCGGCCGCGTCAGCCCGTACGGATGCAGGCCGGGTGCCCCCAGACCCTGATAGTCGGTGGCGACGACGGCGTAGCCTCGCGCGAGCCAGTAGTTCAGATAGCGCGAATCGCGCTCGCTGCGGCGGGTGAAGGAGGGCGCGCAGATGTCGGCGCTGCCGACTGTGCCGTGCGCCCACGCCATCAGCGGCCAGCCGCCTTGTGGCGGCGCTCCCTTGGGCAAGAACAACGCGCCCGATACGACGATCGGCGTGTGGTTGTCGATGCCGTCGGTCGACGTGTAGAGGATCCGGATGTTTTGCGCGGCTTCGGCGAGGCTTTGATCAGGGGTGAGCGGTTCCGTGCGCAGCATCTGGCCGGGGGTTGAAGGTACTTTTTCCGTCCAGGTGTAGAAGGCGGGCATGCCGGCGTCACCCGGGGTGGAAGGCGATTCGGCGAATATCGGTGATGTCGCGACGGTGGTCGCAATGGCGATGGCAAGCAGGGAGAACCATCTGGATGTCGCGTTGAGCATCGGGTGATGTCCTTTCGGGTCGATCGGGCTGTTGTCGGCTGGCGCGGTGGGTCAGTAGACCGCTTATGCGCTGGGAAAGCAAATTTGGGTGCTTTCAGTATCCGGGGTTTTTAGCACGATAGTCGGAAGCCGGGTTGATTCTGTCATCGTTGCGACAGTAATTTTCGTATCCGATCGGGTACGAACGGTGGTTGCTCGCGGATCGACCGGAGCGTGGTTGGGATCGGAGCCGTCGCCTCGTACCCAATCAAACCACCACAACAATCTTCCCAAACTGTTCATTCGACTCCAGAAAACGATGCGCCTCGACAATCTGGTCGAACGCAAAAGTTCTCGCGATGACAGGCCGCAGTGAACCGGACCTCAACCCATCGAAGATAAACGCCTTGGCCGCTTCCAGTCGCTGCGGATCGCCGATGATCTCGTGAACGAGGTAACCGCGCAGCGTTAGCGTCTTGCTTAGTATCGCGAACAGAGGAAAGGGTGTCGGCTCAGGGCTCAAGCCGCCATATTCGATGAGAATGCCTCCCGGGGACATGGCGGCCGTTAGTGCATTGAAGAGCGGACCCCCAATCGGGTCCAGCACGACTCGCACCCCACCTGGACCGGCGATTTCCCGCAGCCGGTCAGCCAGGTTTTCATGCGCTGAGGCGATCACATGCGCCGCACCGGACTCAAGCAGGGCTTGCTTCTTGTCGAATGTCCGTGTGACCGCGATCGGGGTTGCGCCAATCATATTGGCAATCTGGATGGCAGCAAGTCCGACACTGCTGGATGCCGCGGTTATGACAACAAAATCCGTCTTGCGAAGTTTTCCAATGTCGATCAGCGCACCATACGCGGTGAGATATGGCATCCAGACGGCAGCCGCCGTTTCCCAGCTCAGCGATGGCGGATGCCTGACGACCAGCCCGGCGGGGAACGTGACCAGCTCGCCATAAGCCGGCCAGCGGACCATCGACAACGGCGGCACGACGCTGACCGCGTCGCCTCGCGCGAAACCTTCCACGCCTTCGCCGAGCGCTTCGATGATGCCCGCAGCCTCGAGGCCAAGACCGGACGGTAACGCCGGCGTTTCGATATAGGAACCCGCACGCAGCAATGCCTCGGCCCGGTTCAGCCCCAACGCCTTGACGCGGATCTGAATCTCGCCGCGTGCGGGTGGGGGAACGTCGACGTTCTCGATGCGCAGAACCTCTGGACCGCCATGTTCATAAAAGCGAACGACTCGTGTCATCTCGATCCAACTCCAAAGTAGGTGAACCGAATACACTATGCCCGCGGCCTTCACGTGGATAAATAGCCGGAAAACTAAAACAGTCGAAACTGGGAGTTTTCAAATATGGATCGCCTTACCAGCATGGCCGTGTTTGTCAGAGCCGTCGATCTGGGCTCGTTCGCGGCCGCAGCAGACGCGCTCGGTCTATCCGGGCCTATGATCGGCAAGCATGTCCGGTTTCTCGAGGAGCGGCTGGGCGTGCGCCTCATCAACCGGACGACGCGCCGGCAGAGCCTGACCGACTTCGGGCGAGCCTATTATGAGCGCTGCCGCGTCGTACTCGCTGAGGCGGACGCGGCGGATGCGCTGGCGGCCGATCAATTGTCCGAGCCACGCGGAAAGCTACGCGTGACCATGCCCGTGCACTTCGGGCGGCGTTGCGTGACTCCGGTTCTGCTGGCGCTGACGCAACAATATCCAGCTCTGGAACTGGATTTGTCGTTTAACGATCGCTTCACCGACCTTGCGGAGGGCGACTACGATCTGGCCATTCGGACCGGCGTTCCCGAGGACAAGGGTGGGGTGGTTGCGCGGCGGATTGCGCGTCAGCGCATGGTCGTCTGCGCCTCGCCATCCTATCTCGAGAGACACGGGCGGCCACAGCAGATAGAGGATCTCAGCAGTCACCATGGAATCATCTACAGGCGCTCGGGGCGGATTCGCCCGTGGCTGTTTCCACGCCAGGATCAGCCTGCGGCGGAAGTCACACCCGCTAACCGGTTGCGCCTCGACGACCTCGATGCAATCGCCGACGCGGCTGCCACCGGTATGGGGCTTGCGTGGCTTCCATACTGGCTCATTCGTGAGCGCATCGAGACTGGCGCGCTGGTTCTGCTCTTGCCGGATCAGCGAGTATTTCTATACGACGCCTATGCGCTGTGGCTGCAGACACCTCATCTGCCGTTGAAGGTCCGTCTCGCGGTCGATTCGCTGGCGTCCGCCTTGCCCGGCCTGATGACGTGAACGAAGGCTGCATACTGGCCGGGTTTGAGCCTGGCGAGGCATGGCGGCTTTGAAACTCGGTGGCCGCAATGTTGTCAGTAGCGGTACCCGCTATAACGATGATGGTGCAGACGCCCAAGCGCTTCCTTCGAAGCCGCTCGCTAGCGGAAATTCTTGCGAGGAGACGGAGATGACTGAGCTAGTAACATGCCTGTGGTTCGATCAAGGCCAGGCACGCGAAGCGGCGGAGTTTTACGCCGCCACCTTTCCCGACAGCCATGTCGATGCGGGTCATGTATCCCCCATACCGGGCATTGGGCAGGGTGCGGAATTGACGGTCGAGTTCACCGTGCTCGGCCGGCGCTTCGTGGGACTGAACGGCGGGCCGAACTACAAGGCGAATGAGGCGATCAGCTTCATGGTCTTGACTGATAGCCAGGAAGAGACTGACCGCTATTGGGCCGCCATTACCGGCGATGGCGGGGCGCAAATGCCTTGCGGCTGGTGCAAGGACCGCTGGGGCTTTTCGTGGCAGATCACGCCGAGGCGCCTGCTTGAACTTGTCAACGGCGCCGATCTCGCTGCCGCCAGGCGCGCGATGGAGTCGATGATGACCATGCAGAAGATCGATATTGCCGCGATCGAACGCGCAGCGGCGGCGAAGTAAGCGACGTACGATAAGCGCCGCACGATGACCGCGGGTGAGCGCAATGCA
Source organism: Burkholderia sp. 4M9327F10 (assembly GCF_005503145.1). Taxonomy (GTDB): domain Bacteria; phylum Pseudomonadota; class Gammaproteobacteria; order Burkholderiales; family Burkholderiaceae; genus Paraburkholderia. The sequence continues at coordinate 242,741 of NZ_SCNV01000003.1, forward strand.
GTCCTGCGGCATCGTGCATATCGGCGCAGCGAACCTTGAGGCAAGCGAGTCTCACCGCGTATGGCCCAGCCGTTCGTTCAAAGACCGGTCATCTTCATCGCCGCTTCAGGAAGCCGCTCGCCCTGAATCTCGATCTTCGCCACTGCATGGTTGATTTCCGTGAGATCGTCAGCGGTCAGTTCGAGATCGGCACTGCCGAGGTTTTCTTCAAGGCGATGCAACCTGGTTGTGCCAGGAATCGGCACGATCCACGGCTTTTGCGCAAGCAGCCAGGCCAGCGCCACTTGAGCGGCCGTCGCATTCTTGCGAGCGGCCACGGTCTTGACGACCTCGACCAGCGCCAGATTCGCTTTACGTGCTGAGGGCGAGAAACGCGGCACGTGATTACGGAAATCGGTTGGATCGAATTGGGTGTGTTCGTCGATCTTACCGGTCAGGAAGCCGGCCCCCAGCGGGCTGAACGGTACGAAGCCAATGCCTAGTTCTTCCAGTGCCGGAAGAAGTTCAGCTTCTGGTCCTCGCCAGAACAGCGAGTATTCGCTCTGTACGGCCGTCACCGGCAGCACGCTGTGAGCGCGCCGGATCGTCTGCACGCCAGCTTCCGACAGACCGAAGTGCCTGACCTTGCCAGCGGCAACAAGGTCCTGCACCGCGCCTGCAACATCTTCGATCGGTACAGCGGGGTCGACACGATGCTGATAGAAGAGGTCGATATATTCGGTGCCGAGGCGCTTCAGGCAGGCATCCGCCACGGCTTTGATATGTTCCGGCCGGCTATTGGTGCCGCCCCGGCGAGCGCCGGTAGCCGGATCGATATCGAAACCGAATTTCGTGGCGATGACGACGCGATCGCGGATAGGCCGCAGCGCTTCACCAACCAGCTCTTCGTTGACGAACGGTCCATAGGACTCGGCCGTGTCGAACAGCGTGATGCCAAGTTCATGGGCATTGCGGATAAGCCTGATCATCTCCTGCTTGTCGGCAGGCGGCCCGTACGATGCGCTCATGCTCATGCAGCCGAGGCCCAGGGCCGACACTTCCAGGTTATTGCCGAGTTTTCGCATTTTCATCTTCGAGTTCCTATCTGTCCCGGGTTATCGGCCGACACGGGCCTGTAGCGACGACGGATAGCGGTCGCCTTCCACCTGGATCGACGCGAGCGCATCGGCAATCTGGCGCCGATCGTCGTCGGAGAGCTCGACTGCCGCGGCCCCGAGGTTCTCTTCAAGACGATGCAGCTTGGTCGTACCGGGAATCGGCACGATCCACGGCTTTTGTGCGAGCAACCAGGCCAGTGCTATCTGTGCCCGCGTGACGCCCTTGCCTTGAGCGATACCACCCAGCACGCCGACCAGATTGCCGTTGGCCTTCCGGTTCGCTTCCGAGAAGCGCGGCACGATGTTGCGGAAATCGCTCTTGTCGAAGGTCGTATGTTCATTGATGGCGCCGGTCAAAAAGCCTTTGCCGAGCGGGCTGAACGGCACGAACCCGATACCGAGTTCTTCAAGCACCGGCATCACGGTGTTTTCCGGCTCGCGCCACCACAACGAATATTCGCTTTGCAGCGCCGCGACCGGCTGTACCGCATGCGCACGGCGAATGCTTTCCGCGCCGGCCTCGGACAAGCCGAAATGACCGACTTTGCCTTCCCGGATCAGTTCGGCGACCGTGCCTGCCACATCCTCGATTGGCACGGCAGGGTCGACGCGATGTTGATAGAACAGATCGATACGATCCGTTTTCAGGCGTTTAAGCGAGGCTTCTGCCACGGCACGGATGCGCTCGGGGCGGCTGTCGAGCGGCTGCTTCGAGTCGCCATCCTGAAAGCCGAACTTGGTGGCGATCACCACCTGATCGCGGAACGGAGCGAGTGCTTCGCCGACCAGTTCCTCGTTGAGAAACGGGCCGTAGCACTCAGCCGTGTCGAAGAACGTCACACCCTGCTCGAACGCCGAGCGGATCAGCTTGATACCGTCCGCCTGTTCCGTGGCCGGACCGTAGCCGTAGCTCAGGCCCATGCAGCCGAGGCCGAGTGCAGAGACTTCAAGGCCGCTGTTTCCTAGTGTTCGCTTTTGCATTTGCTTCTCCCGAATACGGCTCGCGGTAGGGATACACGCGACGTGCCGGCAACAAAGCAAAGTTTAGGTTGATGTCGTATCTTCAACAATCCGCGATATGATTCATGATGTATTGAGTAAATTTCACAAATCATGCGCACCGGTCTACCCGAGTTGACGGCTTTCGTCGAAATAGCGGAGCAGCAAAGCTTCAGCCGCGCGGCAAGGTCGCTTGGCGTGTCGCCGTCCGCGCTCAGTCACACCATTCGTAACCTTGAAGCCAAACTCGATGTACGCCTGTTCAACCGCACCACGCGCTCAGTGGCGCTGACAGAAGCGGGCGAGCAAATGCTGCTGCGGGTTCGGCCGGCCATGGCGGACCTGGAAGATGCGGTGAACGAGGCGGCCTCGGCTCGCAACCGTCCGTCCGGCTCAATCCGGATCAGCGCATCGGAGTCAGCGGCAAGGCTGCTGATCCGCCACGTGCTGCCGGAATTTCTTAAGCGTTATCCGGACATCTCGGTCGAGTTCGTGGTCGATACGCGGCTTGTGGACATCGTCGCGGACGGCTTCGATGCCGGTATTCGCGTTCTGGAAGACGTTCCACGCGACATGATCGCGATTCGATTCGGCCCGGAGATGCGGTTTGCAGCGGTAGCGTCGCCGGAGTACCTGTCAGACCGGACGCTGCCAAAAACCCCGCGCGACCTGAAGCAACACAACTGCATTCGCTTCCGTTTCGAGAGCGGTTCGCTTTACCGCTGGGATCTGCAATATCGCGGCAAGAGCACGAGCGTGGATGTAGAGGGGCAGTTGACGCTTGGCAATCTGAATCTGATGGTGGAGGCCGCGCTGGATGGCATCGGCATTGCGTGGGTTCCGGAACATCTGGTGGTGGATCATGTGAACTCCGGGCGCCTCGTACACTTGTTGCCGGAGTGGAGTCCGACATTTCCAGGGCTATGCCTGTATTACCCGGCAAACCGTCACCCACCTACGGCGCTCAGGCTGTTCGCTGAGGCGATTCGCGAATGGGCGGAGCAATAAGCGGCCGGTCAGGCGATCATGAGCCACTCGACTCGAATGCCGAGACCAGATACTCCATCAACACCCGGACCCTCATCGGCACCCGGCGGCCTGCTGCATAGACAAGATGGATCGGCACCGTCTCAGGTTGCAACTCGGGCAGCAACACCTGGACCTGGCCGGAGCGGATTTCTTCGGCCAGTAGCCAGAATGGCGCCTGAGAAATGCCAAGGCCGCAAAGCACAGCCGCGCGAATATGTTCCGCATCGCCGGTCAGCAGCGAACCGCGCGGAACGTAGGAGACGCTGTTCTGCCCGACCCGGAGTGACCAGGGGCTGCGCTCACCATCTTTCGCAAAGGCAATGCAGGTGTGCTTGTCCAGGTCCGCGAAGCGGGTCGGCACACCGTTCGCGGCGAGATAGCCCGGGCTTGCCACCAGCACGAAATCGGTCTCGGACAACTTTCTTGCGGTAAGCGAGGAGTCCAGCAATCGACCATGGCGGATTGCAAGGTCGATACCTTCTCCAACCAGGTCCGCATAGCGCTCGGATACGGATAGCTCGATCGCGACGTCCGGATACCGTCGAAAGAACTCGGGGAGTAGCGGCGTAATGCAAAGCCGGCCATGCCCTGGCGCGGTATTGAGCCTGACCACGCCGCGTGGCGACTGCTGCCGCTCGCCCACGGAAGACTCGAGCGCGTCAAAGTCGTCGACCCATTGTTTTGCCGACTCGTAGAACGTTTGCCCCGCTTCCGTGATCGCGAGCTGGCGTGATGTCCGTATCACGAGCTGGGCGCCAAGATGCCGCTCCAGCGCACCAATCTGCTTGCTCACCGCAGGCTGCCCGATGCCTTGCTCACGTCCCACGGCAGAAAAACTGCCGCATTCGACGAGGCGCACAAACAGGCGAATCGCATCCAGTCGATCCATATGGACCACCACCATCAATTCCAGAATGGAATTGATGGTATGTCGAGAGGCAGCGTTTCGGCAATGGATCAAGTTGCTTATGTTATCGGCTGTGCAATCACTGACACTTGGACTGAAGGAGCTGACTGATGAAAGCGATATGTGTGACGCCGAGCCGGGAACTGGAGCTACGCGACATCCCGACCCCGAACGAGCCCGCGCCGGGCCATGTCCTGGTCGACATGGAGGCCTCGGCGATCAATCCTGGCGACAAGACTTTCCTGAAGCGGCCGACAGCCGCCGGTGTTGCACTGGCAACCAGCCGGTATGACGTATGGGGAGCTTCTGGATCAGGGCGGGTGATCGCGGTAGGAGCCGGTGTTCCGGCGGAATATGCGGGCCGGCAAGTGGCAATCTACCGGTCGCTCAAACGAAGCCCGGAGAGTATCGGGCTGTGGTGTGAAACAGCGCAAGTGCCTTACACCAGTTGCTTGATCCTGCCGGATCATGTTCGTGCGAGGGACTATAGCGGTTCGCTCGTCAACGTGATGACGGCCTACGCCTTTCTCGAAGAGATCGCCGAAGCGGGCCACAAAGGGGTGATTGTCACGGCCGGGAATTCGGCTACCGGATACGCGCTGGCTTCGCTGGCGCGCAGAAGGAAGCTGCCCGCGATTTTCCTGGTGCGTAGCGAGGCAGCGAGAGAGGCGCTTTGCCGGACGGGTGCAGAGCATGTCATCGTCACAAACGAAGGTTTTACCGGCACGCTCGGCGCGCTGTCCGCCGAACTTGGGGCGACTGCCGTATTCGACGGAGTGGGCGGCGAATTGACCGGGAGGATATATCCAGGCCTGCCGATGAATTCAACAATCTATTTCTACGGCGTTCTGGGGGGCGCCACCTCGCTTTCGATTCAATCTGCGCATTTCATGATGACGAACCTGACCATGAGGCGGTTCAGCAATTTCGAAAGCAGGACTGTGAAGGAGCAGGAGAAGCTGGTTGCCGCGCTGAAGGCGCTTGAGGGCGTGATCGACGATCCAATGTTCAGGACCAGAGCGGGAATGGAGTTCGGTTATGACCAGATCGAACAGGCCATGGCGTATGAGTCCCGGGAAGGGGCCAAGGCTGTCCTGGTTGCGTAGGGGCGGGTGCTATTTCTGCGCGCCGCAATCGGGTGGACGCCGGCTTTCTTTTCAAAAGATCCGGCCGGGGTATTCGTTATCTGTATTGCATACGGCATTGCACAATGGCCTGGTATCGACGGTGGCGTAAGCGGGGTCGTAATTTAAACTGCCGATCTTCCTCGAATGTCTTGCCAGCTAGGCTATTGCGCTTGCCGTTTAATCGGCGAAGATCATTTGCTATTTCGGAAACCTGATTATGTTGTGATGCACAAGAATAGCCTGAGAGGTCGCGTTTTAACCGGTGTCTTTTACGCGTTGATGGCAGATGCCAATTCGGCCAGTTCTTGCGATGTATTCACGATAGATATATAAACCAAACCACGCACCGGTCTGCATCGACAACCCTGATTTGAAGCGGGCGACACTATGCAAAGGAACGTGTGGAGTCTCGGCATCGGCGGGATAGCGATCCTGACCGGCGCGATGCCGGTGGGGGCTCAGGCGGCGTGCTCGGCTACGGCGCCGGCCAGCAATACGACCGTTACCTGTTCGGGCGCGGGCATACCTTCTGTCGTCGCGGTGACCGGCAGCACCAATGTCACCATCAGCATCGATTCAACTGCGACAGGCAGTTATGCCTTGTCGAGCAATCCGACGCCGTTTTCGGTCGACACATCGAGCTCGATTATCAACAACGGCACGCTCTCGCTATCAGGCAACGGCTCTGGTGTGACCAACCGCGGCGCCATGCTGAACGGTGTGAACAACGGCAATACCGTCACCAACGGCACGACAGGCGTGATCACCACAACCGGCGCCTACAACGACGGCATCGCAGCGAACGGCAACAACAACACGCTGATCAACAACGGCAAGGTCACCACCACGGGTAACAACTCGTATGGCATGACGGCCGCCTGGGGGCAGAGCAACACCGGCGCTTCAGGCAATATGCTCATCAACACGGGCACGGTCTCGACATCGGGCAGCAATGCGCGCGCCGCATCGCTGCTCGGCGGCAGCGGTACGATCAACAACAGCGGCACGTTGACCTCGAACGGCAAGGACAGCCCGGCTGTCTACATGCAAGGCAACAACGACACGCTGATCAATAGCGGCACGGTCCAGACCACCGGCACCGCGTCGAGCAGCGGCAGTGTGGACGCGGTCGTGTCGAACACCCTCGGCAGTTCGTTCACGGCGACGATCACGAACCAGGCGGGCGGACAGATCATCAGCAACAACGGCATTGGTGTGCGTTCGACCAATGGCAATACGACGATCACGAACGCCGGGCTCATTCAGGGAGGCAGCGGCACCGCAATCAAGGGCGGCAACGGCAACGTCACGCTAAACCTGCAGACCGGTTCGCAGATTGTCGGCACGGCTGACGGCGGCGCCGGTACGAACGTGGTGAACCTGCAAGGCTCGGGAACCGCGTCGAACGCATTCGTCAACTTCCAGAGCCTGACGATGGCAGGCGACGCCTGGACATGGGCCGGCACCGGCACGTTTGCGACAGCCCTCGTGCAGAGCGGCACGCTGGACCTGACAGGCACGCTTGGCACAACGACGGCATCGGTTGTCGCGACAGTGGACAGCGGCGCGACGCTGCAGGCCAACGCATCGAACCTGCCGCTCTCGGTGACCGACAACGGGCTCGTGCGCTTTCAGCAGGACAGTGCAGGCGCCTACACAGGCCTCATCGGCGGCGCGGGCGCGGTAGAGAAGACCGGCGCCGGCACGCTGAGCCTGTCGCCGTCCGCATCGGGCGGCAACACGTATTCGGGCGGCACGACGATCACCGGGGGCACGTTATTGGTGGCGGCAGACAATGCGCTCGGCGCGTCGTCCGGTGGCTTGACGTTCAACGGTGGCACGCTGCAGTTTGGCAGCGCGTTCAATCTCGCGTCGAGCCGCGCGGTGTCGATCACTTCGAACAATGGCACGATCGACACGCAAGGCTACAACTCGACAATCGCGCAGAACATCACGGGCGCGGGCTCGCTGACGAAGCTCGGCTCCGGCGCACTGACGCTCAATGGTGCGAACAGTTATACGGGCGGCACGAACGTAAATGCGGGCACGGCGATCGTCGGTGACGGCACGAGTGCATCGGCGGCACTGTCCGGCGGCGGACCGGTGACGGTCGCGTCGGGCGCGACGCTTGGCGGCTATGGCAGTGTGACCGGCAGCGTGACAAACAGCGGGACGCTTGCCGTGGCGAATGCGCTCGCCAGCCTTTCGGGCGGCTCGACCGGAAACTTTCAGATCAACGGCAATCTGACGAATGCGGGGCTTGTGCAACTGGGTGGGAGTGGCGTCGGCAATACGTTGACGGTCACGGGCAACTATGTCGGGCAGAACGCGACGATCGCGCTGAATACGTATCTGGCGGGGGACGGTGCGGCGTCGGACAAGTTGGTGATCAATGGCGGCGCGGCCAGCGGTACGAGTGCGCTGAAGGTGACGAATGCTGGCGGACCGGGTGCGCAGACCCTCGCGGACGGAATCCAGGTGGTACAGGCGCTCAGCGGGGCGACGACCGCTGCGAGCGCATTCACGTTGTCAGGCGGATCGGTCAGTGCGGGTGCTTACACGTATTACCTCGCGAAAGGCGGCACGTCGGCGGGAACAGGCAATAGCTGGTATCTGCGCGACACGGTGCCCTCGAAGCCGCTGGCGGAGACGTCGCAACCGGGGCAGCCGGTTGCGCCGGTCGAATCGCCCGTTGTTGCGGAGGGCACGCCGTCACCGATCACCGAGGCTGTTGCCGATGCGGTCCCGGGTGCCGCAGAGGTGCCGGTTTACCGCGAGGAAGTACCGTTGTATGCCGAAGCGCCGGCCGTCGCCCGCCAACTGGGGCTGCTGCAGATCGATACGTTCCATGATCGCGAGGGCGAACAGGGGCTGCTGACCGGCAGCGGCCCGGCGCCCGCATCGTGGGCGCGTGCGTGGGGCGGCTACAGCGACATGCAGCAGAAGGGCGACGTGACACCGTCGTTCGACGGCTCGGTGTGGGGGATGCAGATCGGGCAGGACCTGTATGCGGACAACGGCCCCAGCGGTCACAGCAATCACTACGGATTCTTTCTCGGCTTCTCACGCGCCGTGGGCGACGTGAACGGTTTCGCACTGGGTCAGCCGGATCTGGGCGTTGGCACCTTGCAGGTGAATGCGTACAACCTTGGCGGCTACTGGACGCATCTGGGCCCCGGTGGCTGGTACACGGACGCGGTGCTGATGGGCAGCGCGCTGACCGTACGGACGCTTTCGAACGACGGCGTGAGCGGTTCGACGGACGGCAATGCATTCACGGGTTCGGTCGAGGCCGGACTGCCGATTCCACTGGGCTACGGTCTGACGCTCGAGCCGCAGGCGCAACTGGTCTGGCAATGGCTGTCGCTGGAACAATTTAACGACGGCATATCGAACGTGGCGTGGAATAACGGCAACACGTTCCTCGCCCGCTTGGGGGCGCGGCTGCAATGGGCATTCGACGCGCACGGGATTGACTGGAAGCCTTACCTGCGCGTGAACGTGCTGCGTTCCTTCGGCGCAGATGACCAGACCACCTTCGACGGGACGACGACGCTGGGCACCCAGGTCGGCCAGACGGCCGGCCAGATCGGCGCAGGGCTGGTCGCACAACTGACGAAGCACGGCAGCGTCTATGCGACGTTCAGCTACCTGACGAATCTCGGCGGCGAGCATCAGCGCACGATTACCGGCAATGCCGGCGCGCGCTGGACCTGGTAGCGCACACTTCTCGATGTGAGCGGCGCAAGGATCACACGATCCCACCTCAGCGGGAGTGCGTCCAGCTGTCACGCGCCCGCATTGCGATCTGGCGAATTCGCTTCTCGCTCAGGGGCATGGCCGCAAAGACCCCCATCTGTTAGCGCAGCTTGCGCGCCTTGCGACTAGTTTGCCGCCAGCATCGAGATCCCGGCGTCGCCGAACAGCGTCTGCACGTTGTCGGAAGAGATATTTTTCGCCAGCGCCGACAGATCGACCCCTTCGGGCTTACCGATCAGCGCATAGCTAAGATCGGCGTGGCGCCATGTCACGACGTTCATGCTGGCGACGCGCTGCTCGGCGATTGCCGCGTCGGCCCGTGCGTCCTTCATCACGCAGAGCGCAATGGGCGCACCTTGTGGCGGCAGATAGACGATCTGCACCAGCGGCTTGTCGTTAAAGCGCAGCCGCTGTACGCGCTTGAAGGTCAGTCCGGCCTGACTCAGGTCCGGAATTCGCAAATCGAGCCCGTCCTGATGACGAATTTCGTCGAGCGTTTGCGCCGACAGTTCGGCATTGACCGGCACCTGGGCAATGGTCTCGCGCGAATAGAGCTGCTGATAGCCCGCCGCGGCTGCGATCCAGCTTGACGCCTGCGGGTTGGCCGCGGCAACCGTTGCGGAAGAGTTGGCGCCGGGGCCGGCGCCGAGGCCCGGCACAAGGCGCAGGCCGATGCTGCAGCAGAACGCCCCGGCAACGAAGGCCGCCGCCAGCCACAGCGGCGCCACACGCAGCCGCGAGCGCACCGGCTCCGACGGCGGAGCGAGCGGGCCGTGCTCGAGCACAGCGTCATTGGCGCCGGGTGTGGCGGTACGCTGCGCATGGGTGCGCGCCAGCGCCGCGATGGCTTCGGTCAGGCTGTCCGGCACCGGCGGCAGCTTTTGTTGCGCGAAAGCTTCCTTATAAGGCAGGCGCGACGTTTGCAACTGCGCGACAAATTCGGCGGCATCGGGCGACACGGCGATCTCCTTTTCGACCTCCTGGCATTCCTCTGCGGACAGTTCGCCGTCCACATATGCCATCAGCAGGATAGAGTCCATTTTCATGAGACCGGGTCCTTACTCGCGACTGCAACTTTGTTTCTCCGGCTGTCCCGCACCCCGAACAGCGCGCCGATAGTTTGACGCGCCCGCGACAGCCGACTCATGACCGTGCCGATCGGCACGTCGAGCACCTGAGCCGCTTCGACATAACTGAGCCCTTCTACGGCCACGAGCAGCATCACGACGCGCTGCGCTTCCGGCAACTGGGCCACTGCATTGACAATCTGGTTATTGATGGCATTTTCCTCCGGCGTGCGCGCGGCAGGATCGGCGACGGTTTCGAGCATTTCATCATCCCATTCCGTGCTGGAGCGGTTGCGCCGGCTGCGGGCGCGCAACTCGTTGATCCACGTGGAATGCACGATGGCGAACATCCAGCTCAGCGCGGATGTGCCGGGCTGCAACTGATGCGCGCGTTCGAGCGCACGCACGCAGGCGCGCTGCACCAGGTCTTCGGCGTCGTGCCGGTCGCCTGAAATGCGTAGCGCAAACGCCCACAAGCGCGGCAGCATGGCCGGAAGCAGGCTGGGTAAATCCGAACCGGTCGTCGACATGGTTCCATGTTTGCGCAAGGACAGACTCAAGATTTTAGCGATAAACCGGGGCCTCTGCTGGCGTTGTCGTGGAAAAGCAGCGACGCAGGCGACGTTATGCCGCCGCCCCGGGCACACGCGGATTTCCCGTGGCGCGGCGAAGCGGTTACAGTCAATGTACGGGCGGCTAGCGACGCGAGGCGGGCGGCAGGCGTTAGGCCGGATCGGGCGCTGGCGGTACGTTCCAGTTCGTCAGACAGACCCACCGTTCTGACGAACGCTTTATCCACGACGGAGGGGAACCGGTGACGGGTCGAGTGCTTTCTCTACGTCGGCGCTGGCGTAAGGCGGTGCGCAGGTGCGCAGCGGCACTCACCCAGGCCGTGGGCCGCCACCCGTTTCTGGCGGGCATTGCCGGCACGGCGGTGGCAACGGCCATGGCAAGCCTGACCTTTCTGACACTTTACGACGGCCGTGCCGACGCTTTGCTCCACGCACACGAAACGTCGGAAAACCTGGTGTCGCTAGTCTCCAGTGACCTCGCGCGCAATGTCGAGATCTACGATCTGTCGCTGCATTCGATGGTCGATGGCGCGCAGAATCCGCAGACCTGGAAGCTGCCCACCGAGCTGCGCCAGGCGGTGCTGTTCGACCGGGCGACCACGGCCGCTTATCTGGGCGGGGCTTATGTGCTGGATGCCGGCGGCCGCGTGATCGCCTCGCAGCGGGACGAACTCGACCCGTCGGTACGGCTCGACGACCGCGATTACTTTGTTGCCCAGCAGCGCAATCCCGATGTGGGCCTGTTCGTGTCGCATCCGTTTCGCTCGCGGCTGCGCGGCGGCAATCTGTCGATCGGGCTGACCCGCCGCATCAATGGCCCGGATGGCGCCTTTGCGGGCGTCGCGCTACTGGCTATCCGGATCGAATATTTCCAGCATCTGCTCGACAAGATCAATACGGGTAAAGCGGGCTCGGTATTTATCGTCCTCGACGACGGCACGCTGCTCGCGCGCAAACCGTACACCGAGGAGGCAATCGGCAGCAGCATCGCAAAGTCCCCGACATTCATGTTGATGGCCTCGCGCGCGGAAGGCTCCTATGTGGCGAAATCCGCGGTGGATGGCGTGCGGCGCATCTTTACCTATGCGCATGTGCCGTCCACGCCGTTGATCGCTGTGGTGGCGCCGGCCGAGGAGGACGTGTTTGCCGAATGGCGCCGCCGCAGTCTGCTTGCGGGTGGTCTGACGCTTGCGCTGGGCGCGGTGTTCGTGCTGGTGTCGTGGCTGCTGGCGTTCACGCTGCAGGGCAAGGTGGAGGCGCAGGCGGAGCTGGTGAGACTGGCCGCCACCGATCCGCTGACGGGCCTGAGCAACCGCCGCGTCCTCGACAACCGGCTCGACGAGGAATGGCTGCGTGCGCGGCGCAACGGCAGCGCGATGTCGGTGCTGTTCGTGGACGTCGATTACTTCAAGAAGTTTAACGACACCTATGGCCATGCCGCCGGCGACGAGGTGCTGATCGCGGTGGCGGAATGCATTGCCTCGGTGGTGCGGCGCTCGGTGGATCTGGTGGCCCGCTATGGCGGCGAGGAGTTTGCCGTGGTGCTACCGGAAACTTCGGCGCAAGGGGCGCTGGTGATCGCAGAGAAGATCCGCAAGAAGGTCCAGGCGATCAGCGTGTTTTATGAGCCGGACGCTCAGGGCTCGGTGACGGTGAGCGTCGGCTGCGCGACCTGCTTGCCGGCGCAAGGAGGAAGTGTCTCCGGGTTGATGGCGCAGGCCGATGCGCAACTCTATGTGGCGAAGTCGGCGGGGCGCAATCGGGTGAGCGCGGGGGCTTGAGGGAGTTGGGATCTGACAATCCGCTTCGATCCACTTTTGTTATCGCACCTTCCAATACTCGAATTGTTCCGGTATCAGACGCGCCGTATATTGGCTGACACCAACACAACCATAACCGTGACAGGGTGCGAGCCGTGTCACGGAAGCGAGACACACGATGAACCGAATCGATCTGGAGGGGCGTGCCGTCGTCATTACCGGCGGGGCGCGCGGTATTGGGTATGCAGTGGCGCAGCGCGCGCTGAATTCAGGCGCCTCGGTCGCGCTCTGGGATGTCGACGCGGTGCGCCTCGAGCGCAGCCGCGGCGAACTGGCTGAACTGGGCAAGGTGTCGGCGGTGAGCGTCGAGCTGACCGATGAAGTTTCGGTGACGAATGCCGTCACGCAAACTCTCGCCGCCCACGGCAGTATCGACGTGCTGATCAACTGTGCGGGCATTACCGGCGGCAACGGCACCACCTGGGAACTGGAACCGGAGGTCTGGCGCCGGGTGATCGACGTCAACCTGATTGGCCCCTACCTGACCTGCCGCGCGGTCGTGCCGCAGATGCTCAAGCAGGGCTATGGACGCATCGTCAATATCGCCTCGGTGGCCGGCAAGGAAGGCAACCCGAACGCGTCGCACTACAGTGCTTCGAAGGCCGGTCTGATTGGCCTCACCAAATCGCTGGGCAAGGAACTGGCCACGAAGAATATTCTCGTCAATGCAGTCACGCCGGCGGCGGCCAAGACCGAGATCTTCGATTCGATGTCGCAGCAGCATATCGACTACATGCTCTCGAAGATCCCGATGAACCGCTTCCTGTTGCCGGAAGAGGCGGCCTCGCTGATCCTGTGGCTGTCGTCGGAAGACTGTGCGTTCAGCACCGGCGCAGTGTTCGATCTGTCCGGCGGCCGCGCGACTTACTGAGCCGCAGCCGGGCTCGCCGAATCCGCTGTAACCCGCGCACGGGCACTACCGAACCGGCCATATAAGACGGACCTGAGAGGTCGACAGGAGAGTCGATGAATCCCACTTCGCCCGCTTCCCTCGAGGCGATCAACAGCAAGGTGATGCGGCGCCTGTTGCCGTTTCTCCTGCTGATGTATGTGCTGGCGTTTCTCGATCGAGCCAATATCGGCTTCGCGCAAAAGGCGCTGCAGCACGATACCGGCTTGTCGAACGCGGCGTTTGCGTTCGGCGCCGGGGTGTTCTTTATCGGTTATGCCTTGTTCGAAGTGCCAAGCAATCTGCTGCTGCACCGGGTCGGCGCGCGTCTATGGATGTGCCGCATCATGGTGACGTGGGGGCTGGTGTCGGCCTCCATGTGTCTCGCGCATACCGCGAACGCTTTCTATGCGCTGCGCTTTCTGCTTGGCGTCGCGGAGGCCGGTTTTTTTCCGGGCGTGATCTATTACCTGACGCACTGGTTTGCCCAGTCGGCGCGTGCGCGGGCCGTGGGGGTGTTCTATTTCGGCGCGCCGCTCGCGTTTATCTTCGGCAGTCCGCTCTCGGGCCTGTTGCTCGATTTGCATGGCGCCGCGGGTCTGGCGGGCTGGCAATGGCTGTTTCTGATTGAAGGCTCCATGGCGGCGGCGGTCGGTGTATGGGCGTTCTGGTATCTGGACAACCGGCCTGAAGACGCCCGCTGGCTCGATGGCGCAGAGCGCGCCGCCTTGCGCGAGGCGCTCGATCAGGACGTCCGCACGGCATCCGCGCACGCCCCGCGCAACCTGCTGGCCGCGCTGATCGACCGGCGGGTGCTGGCGCTCTCGGCGATCTATCTGCTGATCCAGATGAGCGTGTATGGTGTGATTTTCTATCTGCCGCAGCAGGTTGCGGCATTGATGGGCACGACGGTCGGCCTGCGCGTGGGGCTTGTCGCCGCGCTTCCCTGGCTGTGTGCGCTGGCTGTGACCTGGAGCGTGCCGCGACGCGCGGACCGCAGCGGCGGCCATCGCCGCTGGGCAGTGGCGCTATTGGTGCTGGCCGGACTCGGCATCTGCGCATCCGGATTGACGCATAGCCCGTTGTTTGCGCTGGCCGCGCTGTGTTGCGCCGCGAGCGGCTTTATCGCGGCACAGCCGCTGTTCTGGACTTTCCCCACCCGTTATCTGACCGGCGCCGCCGCCGCAGGCAGCATTGCGCTGATCAACTCGCTCGGCGGCCTCGGCGGCTTTATCGCGCCGTCGTTGCGTACCGCCGCGGAACACGCGTTCGCGTCCACTTCGGCGGGCCTGCTGCTGCTCGGCGCGGCGAGCCTGCTGGCGGCGCTCCTGATCGGCACGCTGTTTCGCCGCGACACTGCGCCTGCCGCACAGACCATGACGCCATTGATACACCGCGCCCGTTAGTCTATCGACGGCCGCGCTTGACTGCCCTACAAACGGAAAACGGAGCCTTTCTTATGGCGATGCCCACTATCAAGCACGTGCGTGCCTTTATCGTCCGAGGCGGCGGTGCGGATTATCACGATCAGGCCGATGGCCACTGGATCGACGACCATATCTCCACGCCAATGGCGCGCTATCCCGAGTACCGGCAGAGCCGCCAGTCGTTCGGTATCAATGTGCTCGGTACGCTGGTGGTCGAGATCGAGGCGAGCGACGGCACCGTCGGTTTTGCAGTGACGACGGGCGGCGAGATCGGCGCGTTTATCGTTGAGAAGCATCTGGCGCGTTTCCTTGAAGGCCAGCTTGTCACCGACATCGAGAAGATGTGGGATCAGATGTATTTCGCCACGCTGTACTATGGCCGCAAGGGTGTCGTGCTGAATACGATTTCCGGCGTCGATCTGGCCTTGTGGGATCTGCTCGCCAAGATTCGCAAGGAGCCTGTTTATCAATTGCTGGGTGGCCCGGTGCGCGACGAACTGGTGTTCTACGCAACCGGCGCGCGCCCCGATCTTGCCAAAGAAATGGGCTTTATCGGCGGCAAGCTGCCGTTGCAGCATGGGCCGGCCGAGGGCGAAGCCGGACTCAAAAAGAATATCGAGCGCCTGGCCGAGATGCGCAGCCGCGTCGGCGACGATTTCTGGCTGATGTTCGATTGCTGGATGAGTCTCGACGTGCCCTATGCGACAAAGCTCGCGCACGCGGCGCACGAGTATGGCCTGAAATGGGTGGAAGAGTGTCTGCCGCCGGACGACTACTGGGGGTACGCCGAACTGCGCCGCAATGTACCGCGCGGCATGATGGTTTCGACGGGCGAACACGAGGCGACGCGCTGGGGCTTTCGCATGCTGCTGGAAATGAACTGCTGCGATCTGATCCAGCCGGATGTGGGTTGGTGCGGCGGCATGACCGAGCTGATCAAGATTTCCGCGCTGGCCGATGCGCATAACGTGATGGTGGTACCGCACGGTTCCTCGGTGTACAGCTATCATTTTGTCGTCACGCGTCACAACTCGCCGTTCGCGGAGTTTCTGATGATGGCGCCCAAGGCGGATCAGGTGGTGCCCATGTTCACGCCGCTGCTGCTCGATGAACCCGTGCCCGTGAATGGCCGCATGAAGGTGCCGGAGACGCCGGGTTTCGGCGTGCGGCTCAATCCGGACTGTGCGTTGGTGCGGCCTTATCCGCGTTAAAAGCGGTGTGTCGAGATGGACGCGTTGAGCCTGTAGTGCGTGACGCAAAACCGAAAGATGGCAACGGCCGGACCGGTCAAGGAGAACCCAGTGCTGCTCAAGGACAAGGTGGTGATCGTCACAGGCGGATCGCGCGGCATTGGCCGGGCTATCGCCGTGGCCTGCGCACGCGAAGGCGCCGATGTGGCGATCAACTACTGGGGCGATAACGACGCATCGTACGGACGCCGCTCGGCCGTTGAAGAAGTCCTGGCCGAGATTGCCGCACTTGGCCGGCGTGGGCTAGCGGTAGAAGGCAACGTTGCTGCACGCGAGACCGGTGCGGAACTGGTTCGGCGTACCGTGGAGGCCTTCGGCAGGGTCGACGTGCTGGCGAGCAATGCGGGCATCTGTCCGTTCCACGCGTTTCTCGATATGCCCGCCGAGGTGCTGGAGACGACCGTGGCGGTCAATCTGAACGGCGCGTTTTTCGTGACCCAGGCGGCGGCACAGCAGATGAAGGCGCAAGGCACGGGCGGCGCGATTGTCGCTACGAGTTCGATTAGCGCACTCGTTGGCGGCGGCATGCAGACGCATTACACACCGACCAAGGCCGGCGTGCATTCGCTGATGCAGTCGTGCGCGATTGCGTTGGGACCGTATGGGATTCGCTGCAATTCGGTGCTGCCGGGCACGATTGCCACGGACCTGAATGCCGAAGACCTCGCGGACGAAGCCAAGAAGGCCTACTTCGAGAAGCGGATTCCGTTAGGCAGGTTAGGACGTCCGGAGGATGTCGCGGATTGCGTGGTGTTTCTTGCTTCGGACTATGCGCGCTATGTGACCGGTGCGGCGTTGCTGGTGGATGGCGGTTTGTTCGTCAACCTGCAGTGAGCGAACAGATACAGGGCAATGCGCGAGACTCAGTGAGCGGGCAAGGGGAAGGGAGGGGCATCCGCAGGCTCAATCGCGCCGCTGCCCGCGCTATCCGGTTGAACGCCTGCCTCGCGGGCCAGCTTATGCGAAACGCTACGCAGCAAGTCGATGAAATGCAGCGCCGGTTCGGCGAGCGGCTCTTCCTTGCGCGTGAGAATGCCGAAGCCGGCGAGGCTCTTGCCGATCTCGACGGGCAACGCCACCAGCAGCTTGCCGCGCACATGGTCGCGCACCACGGATTCCGGCAGCATCGCCACGGCATCGTAGTTTTCGAGCAATTGCAGGGTAGCGAAGATCGACGCGCATTCGGTCAGATTGACCGGGGTAGCGAGTCCGGCGCGGGCCAGTTCTTCTTCGAACAGCACGCGCGCCGGACTGGTAATGGGCTGGGCAACCCACGGCCAGTCGATCAGTTCGCGCAAGGTAATGGCGGTGCGCTGCGCCAGCGGATGAACGGTGCGCACCACCAGCATCAAGGTCTCACGGGCGAGCGGCTCGAAACTGAAATCGTTGTGCTGCAAAGGATTGGTCAGGCGGCCGAGGGCGAGATCGACTTCGCGGCGGTGCAGCAACTGGACCACCTGGTCGCTGGTTTCGCCGAGGATGCGTACGTTCAGCAGCGGCCGTTCGGTTTTCAGCGCGGCGACCGCCATGGCCAGCAGATCGGGCGCGGCGCCCATGATGGCGCCCACCGTCAACTGGCCGTGTCCGCCTTTGCGCTTGACGTCGAGGTCTTCGGCGAAGCGGGTCAGCTCGGCCAGCGCGCGCCGGGCGTAGGCAAGGGTGACGACGCCAAGCGGCGTAGGCTGCATGCCGCGCGCGTTGCGCTCGAACAGCAGGAAGCCGAACGCCTCTTCGATATCGCCCAACATGCGGGATGCGCTCGGTTGGGCAACGTTGACGGCGTCGGCGGCCTGGTGGAGGTTGCGGGCGTCGTCGAGCGCGACCAGCAGCGCCAGATGCTTGAATTTGAGCCGGTTGACGAGGGCGACAGTGGCGGCGTTCTGGCTCATATGGCGGAGGCGTTGACGGATGCGGGCAGGCGGAAGCAGACGGCGAATGGATAGGGCGGATGCATGCGCCGTGCGATCCGGTTTCTGGATCGCCTAATCCCAACAACGGATTGAGATGCTATCGACGCAGGAATTATAGTCGGTTCAGACGCTTCCCCCAGAAAGCGCCCCGAAGATGAAAAGCAACGACGGGAGACAGGCCGCAATGGAGACAATCGCTTTCCGGATGGTGCTTAACCCCGGCATGCGCGAGGAGTATGAACGCCGGCACCGGGAGATCTGGCCCGAACTGGTGGATGCCTTGCGCGAGGCCGGCGTGCACGAGTACCGCATTTTCTTCGACGCGGGTAGTAATCATCTGTTTGCCATTCTGACGCGCATCCCCAATCATCATATGGACCGTTTGCCGGAACTCGATGTCATGCGCAAATGGTGGGACTACATGGCTGACATCATGCAGACCGCCCCGGATCACACGCCGCTGCAGCAGGCGCTGGAGCCGGTGTTTCATTTGCCGCCCCCGGGTTGATGGACCGTTCGAGCAAGGAGAGATGCCTCATGCAAGTGATCGACCCGCATATTCATCTATGGGATCTGAAGACGCATCGCTACCCGTGGCTTGAAAATCCGGGCGTGTCGTTCGTCGGCGACGCCCGTGAGATGAAGCACGACTATTTGCTGGCCGATCTGCGCGGCGAAGCGGGCGAGATCGAGATTCTCAAAGTGGTGCATGTGGAGGCGAATCACGACCCGGCCGACCCGGTCGAAGAAACGCGCTGGCTGCAGGGCATTGCGAACGAACCAGGCTCGCATGGCATGCCGAACGGCATCGTCGCCGGGGCCGATCTTGCGGCGCCCAATGCCGCGCAGGTCCTCGAAGCTCATGCGGCCTTTGCCAATACGCGCGGCGTGCGGCAGATCCTGAATGTGCATGGGAACAAGCTGTTCGACTATATCGGCCGGCATCTGATGCGCGACTCGTTGTGGCGTGAGAATTTTGCCTTGCTGCGCCGCTATAACCTGTCGTTCGACCTGCAACTGTATCCGTCGCAGATGGACGAAGCGGTGGCGTTGGCCGAGGCCCATGCCGACACCCAGTTCATCGTCAATCATGCGGGCATGTTTGTGGACCGCAATAGCGTGGCGGGATATCGCGCCTGGCGTGACGGCATGCGGCGCCTCGCCGGTTGCCCGAACGTAGCGGTCAAGATCAGCGGCCTTGCGATGTTCGATCATCACTGGACAGTGGAAAGCCTGCGTCCCTATGTGCTCGAAACGATCGACGCGTTTGGCGTCGAGCGCGCCATGTTTGCATCCAATTTTCCAGTGGACCGCCTGTTTGGATCGTATGAGGATCTTTGGCATGCCTACGCTTCAATCGTGGCGGACGCGAGCGTGGCCGAGCAGGACGCGCTGTTTCGCCGCAACGCCGAGCGCATTTACCGGATCTGACCGGCTGGAAGTCGCTCTGGAATACCCCTGAAGCAAGGCGGCGCGCTGACGATGCCGCAGGATGGAGGAGACAGGCAGTGCAGGAACAGACAACCGCTACGCCCCGGCTCGAACTGCGGCATGCGAGCAAATCGTTCGGCCGGGTTCGCGCGCTATCGGATGGCGATCTCACGCTATGGCCGGGCGAAGTGCATGCGCTGCTCGGCGAAAACGGCGCGGGCAAATCGACGCTCGTAAAAATACTCGCGGGTGTTCATCAGCCCGATACCGGTGAGATTGTGGTCGACGGGGTGGCGCGGCGCTTTGCGACACCTGCTGAAGCGCGCGATGCCGGTCTTGCGGTGATCTACCAGGAACCTACGCTGTTTTTCGATCTGTCGATTGCCGAGAATATTTTCATGGGCCGGCAGCCGGTGGATCGCATTGGCCGGATTCAGTACGAAGCAATGCGCAGCGAAGTGGATGGCCTGCTGGCATCGCTCGGCGTCGATCTGCAGGCGGACCAGTTGGTGCGGGGGCTGTCCATTGCGGATCAGCAGGTGATTGAAATCGCCAAGGCGCTTTCGCTGAACGCGAACGTGCTGATCATGGACGAGCCGACCGCGGCATTGTCCCTGACCGAAGTGGAGCGGCTGTTTGCGATTGTGCGCAAGCTGCGCGAACGCGATGTGGCGATTCTCTTCATTACCCATCGTCTCGACGAGGTGTTTGCGCTGACGCAGCATGTCACCATCATGCGCGACGGGGCGAAGGTGTTCGATGCGCCCACCGCGGATCTGACCACGGCGGCAATCGTGGCGAAGATGGTCGGGGGCGATCTGGAGAGCTTTTATCCGAAAGCGGATGTTGCGCCGGGCGACGTGCGTTTGTCGGTGCGCGGATTGACGCGGCTTGGCGTGTTCAAGGACATCTCGTTCGAGGTCCGCGCGGGCGAGATTGTGGCGCTGGCCGGACTGGTTGGCGCCGGACGCAGCGAGGTGGCCCGCGCGATCTTCGGCATCGATCCGCTCGATGCGGGCGAGGTGTGGATAGCGGGCAAGCCGCTTGCCACCGGGCGGCCCGCGGCGGCGGTGCGGGCCGGGCTTGCGCTGGTGCCGGAAGACCGCCGCCAGCAGGGGCTGGCGCTCGAACTGAGCATCGCGCGCAATGCGTCGATGACGGTGCTTGGGCGTCTCGTCAAACACGGGCTGATTTCCACGCGCAGCGAAACGCAACTTGCCGCGCAATGGGGCTCAAGGCTGCGTCTGAAAGCGGGCGACGCCAATGCGCCGGTCGGCACGCTTTCCGGCGGCAATCAGCAGAAAGTCGTGCTCGGCAAATGGCTCGCGACCGACCCCAAGGTATTGATCATCGACGAGCCGACTCGCGGCATTGATGTAGGCGCCAAGGCCGAGGTGTATAGCGCGCTCGCGGAACTGGTCACGCACGGCATGGCGGTGCTGATGATCTCAAGCGAGTTGCCGGAAGTGCTCGGCATGGCCGACCGGGTGCTCGTGATGCACGAAGGACGGATTAGCGCCGAGATCGCCCGCGCCGATGCAAACGAAGAACGCATCATGGGCGCCGCCCTCGGTCAACCCGCTAACCCACTGGGGCACGCCGCATGATGCGCCACTCCCATACTCATCCTCATCCGGCGCCGGTTCAGCCTTCCGTCGCTGGCGGCGCTACGCCGAAAGCGGGCGGATTGGTCGCGGCGCTTGCCAGGAGCCGCGAAACCACGCTGTTTATCGTGCTGGTGCTGCTGATTGCCGGCACGGGCCTCGCCCGGCCGCAGTTTCTGAATCTGCAGAATCTGCGCGATGTGCTGCTGAATGTGTCGATTATCAGCCTGCTGACAGCGGGGATGACGGTCGTGATCCTGATGCGGCATATCGATCTTTCGGTGGGCTCGACGGTCGGCATCAGCGCTTATGCCGTCGGCAGCCTGTATGTCGCGTTTCCACATATGCCCGTGCTGGTCGCGCTGGCGGCGGGGCTGGCAATCGGCCTGGTGGCGGGCGGCATCAATGCGCTGCTGGTGGCGGTGGGGCGGGTGCCTTCGCTGGTCGCCACGCTCTCCACGCTGTATATCTTCCGCGGGGCGGACTATGCGTGGGTGCATGGCGGTCAGATCAACGCCACCAGCTTGCCCGATGCGTATTCGCGGCTCGCGACCGGCGTGGTGCTTGGCGTGCCCACGCTGGCGCTGATCGCGCTTGTGGTGCTGGCCGGATTGTCGGTGTATCTGAAGCAGTTTCGCGGCGGACGTGAGCACTATGCGATCGGCTCGAATCCGGAGGCGGCGCGCCTCGCGGGCGTCAATGTCGAGCGGCGCGTGATGTCGGGCTTTCTGCTGTCCGGTGCGATTGCGGGTTTTGCGGGCGCGCTATGGCTGGCGCGCTTCGGCACCGTGGATGCCAGCACCGCCAAGGGCATCGAGCTGCAGGTGGTGGCCGCCGCGGTGGTGGGCAGCGTGGCGATTACGGGGGGAGTGGGCACCATCCTCGGCGCGACGCTCGGTGCGCTGGTGCTGGGCGTGATCAGCATTGCGCTGGTGGTGCTGCGCGTGTCGCCGTTCTGGGAGCAGGCGATTCAAGGCGCGCTGATTGTCGCCGCCATTGCTGCCGACACACTCCTGGCCCGCTCCGTCGCCAAACGCATGATGAGGAAACGCGATCATGGCTAAACCCGATTCCGCCTTGCTGACCCGCAAGCGCGAGACGCCTTTGCGCTGGGAAATATTGCTGGTCATCGTGCTGGTGTTGTCGCTGGCCTTGGGCCGGGTGCTCTCGCCAGTGTTTCTAACGGGTGCCAATATCAGCAACGTGCTGGCCGATCTGACCGAGATTGCCTTGATGGCGCTGCCGATGACCTTGATTATCGTGGCCGCCGAAATCGATCTTTCGGTGGCGTCGGTGCTCGGGGCATCGAGCGCGCTAATGGGCGTGCTGTGGCATATGGGCTTGCCGATGCCGCTCGCGATCGGGCTGGTGCTGATCGTCGGCGCGCTGGCCGGACTGCTGAACGGCCTGGTGATTGTCAAGCTGAATCTGCCTTCGCTTGCCGTGACGATCGGCACGCTGGCGCTGTTTCGCGGCCTGGCGTATGTGCTGCTCGGCGATCAGGCGGTCGCGGATTTTCCGGCGGGCTATACGGCATTCGGCATGAACAATCTCGGCGCGACGTTTATCCCGCTGCCGTTTGTGATTGTGATCGTCGGTGCGGTGGTGTTCACCGTGCTGCTGCAGGCCACGGCGTTCGGCCGCAGTCTCTATGCGATTGGCGCGAATCCGACCGCCGCGACGTTCTCCGGTATCGAGGTGGCGAAGATCCGTTTGCGCCTGTTTGTCTTGTCCGGCCTGATGAGTGCACTGGCCGGCGTGGTCTACACCTTGCGCTTTACCAGCGCGCGGGGCGATAACGGCGAGGGCTTCGAGCTCTCGGTGATTGCGGCGGTGCTGTTCGGCGGCGTGAGCATTTTCGGCGGACGTGGTTCGATGGTCGGTGTGTTGCTGTCGCTGCTGATTATCGGCGTGCTGAAAAACGCCTTGACGCTCGATGACGTCTCCAGCGAAACGCTCACGATCGTGACCGGTGTGCTGCTGCTCGCGTCCGTGCTGATTCCGAATCTGGTGGCCCGCTGGCGGGCAATGCGCGACCGGCGGTTTATCGCGAAGTCTGCTGCTTCATAGCCTATTGGTCTTGCCTAGCGTTGCCTTGCCTTGCCGCAAGACGACGCTTGTGCGGCATGCCGTTCCTGAAATCAACAACCCGGACGCAGCAACGTCCGATTATTCAGCCAGGAGACACTTCATGTTCAAACCCCTACGTCAGGCCGGAGCGCTTGCGCTGTGCGTCGCCCTGTTGGGCATCAGTTGCGCGGCGGGCGCAGCCGATATCAAGAGCGGCCTGAAGATTGCATTTATTCCCAAGCAGATCAACAACCCCTATGAGGTGATTGCCGATAACGGCGGCATGGCCGCAATCAAGGAATTCGGCGGCGTCGGCAAGGTGGTGGGCCCGTCGGATGCGGGCGCATCGTCGCAGGTGCAGTACATCAATACGCTGATTACGCAGCATCAGGATGCGATTGTGATTGCGGCCAACGATGCGAACGCGGTCGTGCCTTACCTGAAAAAGGCCATGTCGCAGGGCATCAAGGTCGTTACCTTCGACTCGGATACCGCGCCGGAGGGACGTCAACTGTTTGTGAACCAGGCGAACGCGGAAGGGATCGGGCGTGGGCAAATCCAGCTGGTAGCGAAACTGATGGGCGGGGAGGGCGAGTTTGCGATTCTTTCGGCTACGCCCAATGCGACCAACCAGAACACATGGATCAAGTGGATGCAAGAGGAGTTGAAAAAGCCCGAGTACGCGAAGATAAAGCTCGTGAAAATCGCCTATGGCAATGATGACGACCAGAAGTCGTTTGTCGAGACTCAAGGCTTGCTGCAAGCGTATCCGAATCTGAAGGCAATCGTTGCGCCGACGACGGTGGGGATTGCGGCCGCGGCGCGCTATATCTCGTCGTCGTCGAGCAAGGGGAAGGTGGATGTGACCGGCCTGGGGACGCCGAACCAGATGCGTGCGTTCGTCAAGAACGGTACCGTGAAGGCATTCCAGTTGTGGGACCCGAATCAGCTCGGCTATCTGGCCGCCTATGCGGCGGCGGCGCTCGCCTCGGGCACGATTACCGGCAAGGAAGGCGAATCGTTCGATGCGGGCAAGCTGGGCAAACGCACGATTGGGGCGCAGGGCGAAATTATCCTTGGACCGCCGACCACGTTTGATTCGAGCAATATCGACAACTTCAATTTCTAGGTTTTCGACGCCTGCTCGTACCCGCTTTTTCTTCCTTGAATGGCCGGTTTCGGCGCTATACCCTCATAGGGCTTGCCTCTCTCAAGGAGCCGGACATGAAAGGCGCTGCGGTGAATGTGCATTTCGATGCAAGGTTTATGGTGCTGGATCTCGCCGATGGCCGGGCGGCGCATTTTCCGCTGAGCCAGTTTCCGGCTCTGGCCTCGGCCTCGCCGGTGGAGCGGGAACACTTCGCCATCTCGATCGACAAGCAGCGGCTCTACTGGCCGGAATTGCAGCAGGACCTGAGCGTAACCGCGCTGCTGCAACCGCTGGATGAGAATACGCTGCACTGATCTGGCTGATTGAAACATGACGCGGCCGGCGTTCGCCGGCCGTTCTTATGCGCGCTACGGCAGTGTTGCGCCGTGACTGCGCGCCGTCTCCCGGTTGACATCCCTGGCGTTTTCTCAAAAAAGTTGTATGGCAAAATGATATATCGGGTAAACGCGTATGTATTCAATTATGCAGCTATATTCGTGTTAATACCCGTTTATATCCGCAAAAAGTCATGCAAAATGCGGCTGCCTCACGCGCACCAGTTCCGCCCCCATGAATGTTGCTTGACAACTATTTGACCTCTTGATTATCTTGGCGTCCATGGTGCGATCCGAGCCGCCGGGTCCACGCGGTACGCGCCATGCGATACGGCACGCCGGGACACGGCGGCAATCTGGAGGAGCAAATGAGTAAGGTGAGAGGCATGCGCTGGTGGATGATCGGACTGGTCACGTCGGGTCTGATCGTCAATTACATTGCGCGCAATTCGCTGGCGGTGGCCGCGCCGGAAATGAACCGGCTGTTGAGCATCTCCACCGCGCAGTACTCGTATATTGTCGCGTCGTTCCAGGCCGCCTATATGGTGATGCAACCGGTGGCGGGCTATGTGCTCGACGTGGTTGGCACCAAGATCGGTTTTGCGCTGTTTGCGATTGCGTGGTCGGGCGCCTGCATGCTGCATGGCACCGCCAATGGCTGGATTTCGCTCGCTGTGTTTCGCGGCATGCTGGGCGTCACCGAGGCCGCGGGCATTCCCTCGGGCCTCAAGGCGACCTCGGAATGGTTTCCCGCCAAAGAGCGCTCGATTGCGACCGGCTGGTTCAATATCGGCTCGTCGATTGGCGCGGTGATCGCGCCGCCGCTGGTGGTCTGGTGGGTGCTGCATGGCAACTGGCGCATGGCGTTTGTCTGCATCGGCGTGCTCGGGCTGGTGTGGAGCCTGCTGTGGCTGCTGCTGTATCGCGCCCCCAAAGATCAGCCGCGCCTCTCCGATGCGGAGCGCGACTATATCCTCCAGGGCCAGGAGGCCCAGTACAAGACAAGCAGCGCGAACCGGCCGTCGTGGCGCGCCATTATCAAGCGCCGCGCCTTTTGGGGCATCGCGATTCCGCGCTTTCTGGCCGAGCCGGCGTGGCAGACCTTCAACTTCTGGATTCCGCTTTATATGGTGAGCGTGCGCCATATGAACCTGAAGGAAATCGCGATGTTTGCGTGGCTGCCGTTTCTGGCCGCGGATATCGGCTGTGTGCTTGGGGGCTATCTGGCGCCGTGGTACCAGAAGCGCTTCAACACGTCGCTGATTACCTCGCGCAAGCTGGTGGTGGTGACCGGTTCGCTGTGCATGATCGGGCCGGCTTGCATTGGCCTCGCGACAAGCCCGTATGTGGCGATTGCGCTGTTCTGTATCGGTGGCTTTGCACACCAGACGCTCTCAGGCGCGCTCTATACACTGGCATCCGACGTGTTCGGCAAGAACGACGTTGCGACCGCCACGGGTTTGACCGGCATGGCTGGCTACGCCGGGGCGACGCTGTTTTCGCTGGCCGTGGGTGTGGTGGTGGCATGGGTCGGTTATGACCCGCTGTTCGTGGCGCTCGCCTGCTTCGATCTGGTTGGCGCGGCGGTGGTGTGGCTCGTGTTGAAGGAGCCGGCCGAACCGAAACAGCGCAGCGCCGACGCAGTTCCCCGTGTTGCCGACGCAGCGCGTGCATAAGGAAAGCGGTTGTCCGTCCGGCAACTGTTCGCATGCCACGGTTGCTGTGCGTGCAAGCTTTGAGGCGCCGGACGGACAAGCCGGAATCGGCGCAGGGCATTGTCCTTGGCGGTTTTTTACGCCGGTTCCTGTTCCTCGCCGCGCGCCGCGCGGCGAATCACCTGCGGCGGTTGGCCAAATGCACGCAGGAAGGCGCGCCGCATCCGCTCGCGATCCCCGAAACCTGTATCCCTTGCGACGATTTCGATCGGATGCAACCCCGACTCCAGCATCAGACGCGCCGCCTCAATGCGCAGATGCTCGACCGCCTTGGCCGGCGACTGACCCGTTTCGGCACGAAACGTCCGGCTGAATTGACGGGGGCTCAGGTGTGCGGCTTCGGCAAGCTGCTCCACCGATAATTCGGTATGCAGATTGTTTTTCGCATAGGCGAGAGCAGTCTGAATGCGGTCCGAGCGCGGCTCCAGTTCCAGCAGCGCGGAAAACTGCGACTGCCCGCCGGCGCGGCGATGGTAGACCACCAGTTTCTTCGCCACCGAGCGCGCGAGTTCGACGCCCGTGTCCTTTTCGACCAACGCAAGCGCAAGGTCGATACACGCCGTCATGCCCGCGGAAGTCCATACCGGTCCATCGATAATGAAAATCCGGTCTTCTTCCAGTTTGACGGCCGGGTAGTCCGCCCGTAAGCGGGCCGCGAAGAACCAGTGCGTGGTGGCGCGCCGGCCGTCGAGCAGCCCGGCCTGTGCCAGGTTGAACGCACCCGTGCAGGTCGAGCCGATGCGCCGGCAGGTCTGCGCCGAATGCTGCAGAAACCCGATCAGCCCGCTACTCGGTTCAATCACTTCGTTGTCGCCCACCACCAGCACGGTATCGAAACGGCTGTCGTCGAACGGCTGGGTTTCCACCGAAAACCCGCCCGACGAGCGCACCGGCCCGCCATGCTCCGAAAGCAGCACGACCTCATAGCGCGCCTCGCCGGCCGTAATGTTGGTGAATTCGAACACGGTGGTGATGGCCAGGTTGATTACCTGGAAACCGGGGTAGAGCACGATTCCGATCCGCAACATGATGATTCCCTGGTGAGAGGCAACTGACGGTCTGGCGATGGCCTAAAAGGTGGCATCTATGACATTGGAGACACTCCATTATGCGCTTACGCTGTGTTTCATGCAGACCGACATGGGTCGGTGCAAATGGAGAGATCTAATGAACGACACGACACACAAGGGCACAGCCCTCATTACCGGTGCTTCTTCGGGAATCGGCGCAGTTTATGCCGAGCGCCTTGCCCGCCGCGGCTACGACCTGATTCTGGTTGCCCGCAACCGCGAGCGCCTGGATACGCTGGCCAATCGTCTGACAACTGCGACGGGCCGTTCGGTGGAAGTGGTCGCCGCCGACCTGGGCGTCAAGGCGGACGTGCGCCGCGTCGAAGAGATTCTGCGCACCGATTCGAGCATCACCATGCTGGTGAACAATGCCGGCATCGGCGGCGCCGGGCCGCTGCTCGTTTCCGACGTCGACAAGATGGAAGCGATGATCGAATTGAATGTCACGGCGCTGACGCGCCTCACCTATGCGATTGCACCGGTGTTTGTGGCGCGCGGCAGCGGCACCATTGTCAATATCGCCTCAATCGTGGCGGTGGCGCCGGAAGTGCTGAACGGCGTATACGGCGGCACCAAGGCATTCGTGCTGGCGTTTAGCCAGTCGCTGCATCACGAACTGGCCGCCAAGGGCGTGCGCGTGCAAGCCGTGTTGCCGGGGGCCACCCGCACCGAGTTCTGGGACATTGCCGGTCAGCCCGTGGAAAACCTCCCGGAGGCTATCGTGATGAGCGCCGACGATCTCGTCGATGCGGCGCTCGCCGGTCTCGATCTGGGCGAACTCGCGACGGTTCCCTCGCTGCCTGACGTGGCGGACTGGGAGGCATTCGAGGCAGCCCGCGCCGCGATGGGCCCAAAGCTGTCGCGCAGTCAGCCGGCGGCGCGTTACGGGGTGCGCGCGGCGGGATAAGCCAGCACGCACGCCATAGCGGCGGCTGCGCTTGCCGCCGCTGACACGATTGCTGAGGCCCAGGACCACTATGCGGTAATCTCCAGACGCTCAGTTCAGCATTCGGCGGCGCAGAGCCATGAGCCTCGCCGCCAACTGCTTATCGTTGCGTCTATTACGAGGTGCCCTATGGATTATCTGGAGAGTCTGCGGGTGTTCCGCGCTGTTGTTGAAGCGCGCAACTTTACGCGCGCTGCGGATATGCTCGGCCTGACCACACCGATTGTGTCCCGCTCGATCTCGGGACTCGAGCGGCGTCTGGGCAGCCGTCTGTTTAACCGGACCACGCGGCAGGTTTCGCTCACCGAGGCGGCAGAACGTTTCTACGAAGGTTGCGCACGAATTCTCGACGATCTGGAAGCGCTCGAAGCGGACGCATCATCGCAGACTCTCGAGCCGAGCGGGGTGCTGCGCCTCGTTGCGCATACGACGGCTACTGTCAACCGGCTGGTGCCGCTGATCTCCACCTTCAAGCGCAAGCACCCCAAAGTGAGCCTCGATGTGACGCTCACGGAGCGGCCCGTCGATCTGGTGGCGGACGGTTTCGACCTCGGCATCGTGCTGCCTTTCATGCTGAGCACCGAGACTGTTGTCACGCGGCTTCTGGAGCGCATGTCTCTTGTTATTGTGGCGAGTCCGGCATATCTGAAACGGCATTCACGGCCGACCCATCCGTCCGATCTGGCCGACCATACTTTTGTGGTGTTTTCGCCGGCGTTTCGCAAACCCCAGTTGACCTTCCGCCTCGGCGCGGAGGAACTGGCCGTGCCGCTCAGGTACGACATCGCATCGAATAATGCCGTGTTCAATCGCGAGATGGTGCAGCAGGGCTTTGGCCTCAGTTTTGTGCCGGCGGCTATCGTCCAGGATGAACTGGCCAGCGGAAAGCTGGTGGCTATTCTTCAGGAATTCGAAGTAGTTGATGCGGAAATTGATCTGCGGATCGCGTATAACACCCGCACGCTGTTGCCGGCCAAGGTGAAAGCGTTTGTCGAGCACGCGGCGGAGTTTTTTGCTGAGGTGTCGGGTGCGAATGCGGTGGCGGATTCCGGGCGGAGGTAATCCGTGTGATGGTTGGCTGGTTTGTGCGCATGCGCATGCGCAGGCTGGATCATTTCACGTTAGCGCTGGCGTGTTGGCCGAGGGCTCGGCATCGGTGGGCAGCGCGGAAGCGCCGGCAGTCCAGGGGCGTCCGTTGCATTCACGGCGCAGGGCCGTCATACTTGCTTGCAATGTGTGCAGTATGGGCAGCGTTACGGAGTGTCGAACCCGCCGTTCACTGGGCCGTATCAGGTTCGGCTTGCGCTTGAGGTCGCCGCGGTTACCCGGCAGAATTCGATCCGGGATATTTCGCTGGTGACGATTTTCTGCAACACACGTTGACACTATGAAATTAACTGTTGGTGGAAAGGGGAACTCGGTGAATCCATCCGTTGATCCGATAACAGCTCATGCCGCGGAAGTATTTCTGAAGCGCATTGCCAGCCAGTATCCGTTGAGCAGGGCGCTTCTTTTCGGTAGTCGTGCCCGGCACGACTACAACGACGAGAGCGACGCTGATATTGCGGTCATTCTTCACGGTGAGCATGGGGAGCGCACGGACATTGCCCTCGATATGGCAGGAATGTCGTTCGATGTGTTGCTGGAAACCGGGGTGCTGGTGGGGGCCCTGCCCCTGTGGGAGGATGAAATGGAGCATCCCGATCTGTTCAGCAATCCGGTATTGATTGAGAACATCAGGCGAGAGGGCATTCCGCTGTGAGCAGGACGCACTCGGACTTCATGGCGAAGGCAGACCGGGCGCTCGAAGAGGCGCGAGTACTGTTACGGGCCGGCGGCTACGAAGGGGCGTGCAATCGTGCGTACTACGCCATGTTTGATGCCGCACACGCGGCGCTGCTGGGTAGCGGTGTGGCGGATAAGTCACCTGAAACGCATAGCGGGCTGATTGCCGCGTTCGGTTTGAAGTTGGTGAAGGGTGGTCTTGTTCAACCGGAATTTGGTAGGGCTTTGCGGCAGGTCGAAAGTCTGCGGGGGATCGCGGACTACGGCGTCGAAGCGATCCCGCCAGACAAAGCTCGCTGGGCTGTTGCCTAGGCTGAGGGTTTTATTGGGGCCGTGCGCCAGCTACTAGCGCGGTAGCTACATCAGGAATCCAAAGAAATTTACGATCCTTCGTCGCGGAGTGGAGGCGGATTGCCCCCGATCTGATCGGCGCGCTCGCCGTTCGCGTTCGCTGTTTCGGCACTGACCACCAATCCTTACCAAATTACAGAGATAACACTCAACGGAACAGACGATAAATCGAACGAGCGTGCGCATAGAATCTCCTCCGACGTATCACCAAAATCGGTTAAAAACGGAGGAGATGAAATGAAAAGGGTACGGGGTTTCGGTGTAACGGCCGCATTGTTGTTGGCAAGCACGGCCGCGCAGGCGCAGAGCGCTGGTGATTTCGTCACGGACGTCGGCTGGTTTCATCTTGCGCCGCAGGACTCCAGCAAGCCGCTCACTGTCAACGCACTCGGCACGAGCGTAACGGAGGCCGGCACGGGCGCGACGGTTGACGATGCGGACACGTTTGGTCTTACGGCCACCTACTTTTTCACCGATCACATCGCCACGACCGCCGTGCTCGGCGCACCGCCGAAGTTTCACTTGACCGGCACCGGGTCGCTCGCGGCCCTCGGGCAAATTGGATCTGCATACGAGTGGAGCCCGACGCTGCTCCTGAAGTATTACTTCAACGATGCGCAGAGTCGCTTTCGTCCATACCTCGGCGCGGGTGGATCGTACGTCTGGTATAGCGGTGTGAAATTGAGCCAGGCTGTATCGAGTGGCAGCTTTTTGTATTCGCAGACATATGGCACTGCCCTCGAGGGGACGACTACGGCGAAGTTGAGCAGTTCTTTTGCACCTGTCATCAATGCGGGCTTCGCCTATAACATCGACAAACATTGGTCGGTCGACGTCTCGCTTTCATATATGTGGCTATCAACGCGGGCTACGCTGACCACGCACTCCGAAGTTGGAACCGTGACCAGTAGTACGAAGCTCAAGCTTGACCCGATCATTTCGTTTGTTTCTATCGGGTATCGGTTTTGACGGATGATAAGGTTGCTGGGCGCGGGGCGGCGGCCAAGAGCCGCTGAGCCCCTCCAGGAAAGCGGCCGCTTCGCGCCCACGCCATATCCGGTTGTCCCCATTCGGACACCCACCATCCAATACGCGACATCGGCAAATTACCTGTGACGCATTGCACCATCGCTTCAAACACCCACCCAGCAAGCCTCCCAGCCTCCTCCTAACACCTGTGCTTTTCTGTGCGTGTCGTATTTCCGCAAGCGTCTGTCGCAAATAGTCGGCCTGTCGGGGTTTTTTCTGGCAACTATGTAGGCAGACAGTGCGGGCCGGCGCCAGCACAACGAGGAGATGGATTCGATGAATTCCCCAAAGGTCGTGGTCGAAGGATTATGTAAGGTTTTCGGAGCCAATCCCAGGCTGGCGCTCGATATGCTGGCAAGCGGCTCCACCAAGGACGAGGTGCATGCGAAAACCGGCCATATAGTCGGTGTTCACAACGTGTCCTTCGACGTGCAGGAAGGTGAGATTTTCGTGCTGATGGGCCTGTCGGGTTCCGGCAAGTCGACGCTGATCCGCCTGATCAACCGGCTGGTCGAGCCGACCGCGGGCAAGGTGCTGGTCGACGGCCGCGATATAGCCGCCGTGCGTCGCTCCGAGCTGACCTCGCTGCGCCGCACCGATATGAGCATGGTGTTCCAGTCGTTTGCGCTGATGCCGCAACGCACGGTACTCTCGAATGCCGCGTTCGGTCTTGAGGTGGCGGGGGTGAACCGCAAGGAACGCGAAAAACGCGCCCTGGGCGTGCTCGAACAGGTCGGCCTCGCGAACTTTGCGCAGAAGCTGCCGGCTGAGCTGTCCGGCGGCATGCAGCAGCGTGTCGGTCTGGCGCGTGCGCTGGCGGTCAATCCGTCGTTGATGATCATGGATGAAGCGTTTTCCGCGCTCGATCCGCTTAAGCGCAAGGAAATGCAGAACGTGCTGCTGGAGCTGCAAAGGAACCAGCGCCGCACGATCATGTTTGTCTCGCACGATCTCGAAGAGGCGCTGCGCATCGGCAACCGGATTGCGATTATGGAAGGCGGCCGGGTGGTGCAGATCGGCACGCCGCAGGAAATCATCAGCAACCCGGCCGACGACTATGTGCGCGCGTTTTTCGAAGGCGTCGATACAAGCCGCTATCTGACCGCCGGCGACCTGATGCAGACCAACGATATCCCGCTGGTGCGCAATCTCGATCAAACGAGCGTCGCGGCTTCGCTAAACGGCAGCGCCGAGTATGCGTTCGTGCTGGATGCGGAACGGCGCATTCGCGGCTTTGTGACCCGCGATGCGATCGGCAACGCCGCGCCCGATCTGCGCAAGGTGGAATGCATTTCGCTGGGTGCGTCGCTGGAACATGTGGTGTCGCGCGTCTGTGCCAATGCGACCGCGTTGCCGGTGGTGGATGACGAAGAGCGCTATTGCGGTTCCGTCAATCAGGCCGCTGTCCTGAAGGTTCTTACGCGCAATCGAGGTTCCCATGTCTGAGATGATCCCGCTCGGCCGCTGGGTCGACGATTCCGTTCACTATCTGCTCGATCACGACGCGAATACCTTCGACGCAGTCGGCAAGGCTATCGAGAGCTTCGCCGCGCTGATCGAACATGGCCTGCAAGCGATTCCGATGTGGGCGTTGATGGCCTTCTTTATCGGCATCGGGCTGTGGCGGGTGGGCTGGCGTTTCGCGTTCTTTACGACGCTCGCGCTGTTGCTGATCTATGCGACCGGCTTCTGGGACGAGACCGTGATTACGCTTGGCCTCACGCTGTCGTCGACCCTGATCAGTCTGCTGTTTGGTATTCCGCTCGGTATCTGGACTGCCAAAAACAAGCATGTGGCCATGGTGGTGCGGCCGATTCTCGATCTGATGCAGACCATGCCCGCGTTTGTCTATCTGATTCCTGCGGCAATGCTGTTCGGTCTCGGGCGCGTGCCGGGGATTCTTTCCACGGTGATCTTTGCGATGCCGCCCGCCGTGCGTCTGACGAGCCTCGGTATCCGTCATGTCAACCGCGAGATTGTCGAGGCAGGCCAGGCCTTCGGCTGCACACCGTGGCAACTGCTCTACAAGGTGCAGTTTCCAAACGCGCTGCCGTCGATCATGCAGGGCGTCAATCAGACCATCATGATGGCGCTCTCGATGGTGATTATTGCTTCGATGGTCGGCGCCGGCGGTCTCGGCAACGATGTGCTGGCGAGTATCCAGCGCCTCGATATCGGACTCGGTTTCGAAAGCGGTCTTTCGGTGGTGCTGCTGGCGATCATTCTGGACCGGATCACCGAAAGCTTTGGCCGCTCGCCGGGCGCCGCCACCGCGCCGCGTTTTGCAGGCTTGCGCAATGTCATGCGGGTGCGCCGCGAACAGCCGGCCGTACAAAGCTGACCTTTCGAACAAGAACACAGAAGCCCACCTTAACCCGTTCGAATTCAACTCGCGCATCGCGAAGGCCTTCAGGCCTTCGCGATGGAACAACTCACCCTGAGCATCATGGAGCGCGACGTGACGCCTGCTACGACTGAATCGGCCCGCTCGCCCCGACTTGGCGCGCCATTGTCGAGTCTTGCGCATTTCGGTTTTCTGACGCTGCCCAGCTTTTCGATGATCGCCTTCACGAGCGCGATCGAAGTCTTGCGCATGGCCAACTATGTGGGCCGGGCACAGCATTACCGCTGGTCGGTGCTGACACCGGATGGTGTCGCGGTGCGGGCCAGCAACGGCATGACGGTCAAGCCGACTCGCACGCTCGAAGAGGCGGGTATGCCCGATGCGCTGATCGTGTGCGGCGGTACGCAGATTCGCAGCGCGGTCGATTCCGACGTCAAGGCCTTGCTGGGCGATGTGGCGCAGCAGGGCGTACCGCTTGGCGGCATCTGCACAGGCGCTTATGCGCTGATGTCGGCGGGTCTGCTGGACGACTATCGCTGCACCGTGCATTGGGAGGATCTGTCGACGCTGCACAAGGAGTTTCCACGCGTGCATTTCGCGGACGAACTGTTTGTGATCGATCGTGATCGCCTGACGTGCACCGGCGGCACGGCGCCGCTTGATCTGATGCTGAATCTCGTGGGTGGCCGCTTGGGGCAAAATCTTGCTGCTCAGGTATCCGAACAATTTATCCTGGAGCGTATTCGTAGCGCCAGCGATCCGCAGCCCATTCCTGTCGACGCCCGGGTGGGTTTTTCGCGTGCGGAGCTGATCGAGGTGGTGCGCCTGATGGAGGCGAATATCGAGGAGCCGCTCTCGCTGGAGGAACTTGCGCGCCTCGTGCAGCTTTCGCAGCGTCATTTGCAGCGCATGTTCAAGGTGTATCTGAGCGTATCGCCGACGCACTACTATCTGACGCTGCGTCTGCGCCGGGCCCGCGATCTGTTGCGCACCACCGATGCATCCATTGCGCGCGTCACGACAATATGCGGGTTTCACTCGCCGTGTCATTTCAGCAAGGCATACCGGGCGCAGTTCGGCCATGCGCCGAGTGTGGAGCGTCGTCAGGCCAATTAAGTCAACAACAAGCGTGGAGAGAACAGAAATGAATAGAAAGTGCAGGGCAGCGGCTTGCGTACTTGGGCTCGCAAGCGCGATGGCGCACGCAGCAGATCCGGCTGTATGCCGCGATGTGCGCTTTGCCGATGTAGGCTGGACCGATATTGCGGCCACGACCGGGCTTGCCTCGACGGTATTTG
Source organism: Burkholderia sp. 4M9327F10 (assembly GCF_005503145.1). Lineage (GTDB taxonomy): Bacteria > Pseudomonadota > Gammaproteobacteria > Burkholderiales > Burkholderiaceae > Paraburkholderia. The sequence goes on from NZ_SCNV01000003.1 coordinate 277,722, forward strand.
AAGGACTCGGGTATCGCCCAACGAAGACCATCGCTTCAGTGCCGATTACCTTTGCAGGTATCAAGAGCAAGCAGATCGATGTGTTTCTCGGCTACTGGGCGCCGACCATGGACCCGATCATCACCCCGTTCGTCAAGGCGGGCACGATCAAGGTGCTGGCGACGCCGAATCTGACCGGCGCGAAGTATACGCTGGCCGTGCCGGACTATGTGTATAACGGCGGCCTGAAGAATTTTTCCGATATCCAGAAGTACGCGGACAAGCTCAATGGCAAGATCTACGGTATCGAGCCGGGCAATGACGGCAATGCGCTGATCAAGAAGATGATCGATGGCAACCAGTTCGGCCTCGGCAAATTCAAACTGGTCGAATCGAGCGAAGCGGGCATGCTGGTCGAGGTCAACCGCGCGATCCGCGAAAAGCAATGGATCGTGTTTCTCGGCTGGGAACCGCATCCGATGAATGTGCAGATGAAGATCGATTATCTGGCCGGCGGCGACGATGTATTCGGGCCAAACTATGGCGAAGCCAAGGTATTTACGGCGACGCCGCCCGACTATGCCGCACGCTGCCCGAACGCGGCGAAGCTGGTGTCGAATCTGCAGTTCACCACGGCCATCGAGAATCATGTGATGGTGCCGATCATGAACAAGACCGATGCAAACCAGGCCGCACTCGAGTGGCTAAAGGCGAATCCGCAAGTGCTGGATCAGTGGCTGGCCGGCGTGACGACGATCGATGGCAAGCCGGGGTTGCCTGCTGTGAAGTCGTATATCGCTTCGCACTGAGGCGAGACGGGTTTCCCCGTAGCGGGGCGCGTGATGGTTCGTTGGACTTGGGATGCGCCCCGTGCTTTTTTGTGAATTGGCCTCAGGTTTGTGAACTCGGGCTGCGCAGTCGGGCAGCGGTGGGGCGTGCGCCGTGGCCGCCTCCGGTCCGCTGCTTCAAGCGCGGATCTCGAACCCCTTTGCATATCCGTCCGGATCGCTACCGTCCCACACCCTGCCATCGATCAAAACCTGCGAGACGGTCTCGGCCGGAATCGCAATGCCGATCTGGCTCGCAGCGTCGCGATACAAGCCGGTCTGATTGATCGCAGCCGCAATCTCGCGATAGTCGTCGCGGTGCGCGATCATCCCCCAGCGCTCGTATTGAGTCAAAAACCAGACGCCGTCGTCCGGGCGCGGATAGTTCACTGCGCCGTCTTCGAAGAACCGCACGGGCTGCCGCCTGGAGGCAAGCGCTGCGCTGTCGCGGGTAAGGCGCTGCGCAATCAAGGCTTCATCAATGCCGATATATTCCGGCCGCACCAGCCAGCGCGCAATCTCGTTGCGATGCCCCTCGCCATCGAGCCAGCGGCACGCTTCGAGCATGGTTTGCACCAGCGCTCGCGCGGTGCGCGGATGCTGGTTGACGAAATCGCGCCGGGAGGCGAGGACCTTCTCCGGATGATCCGGCCATATCTCGCTGGTATAAGCGATGGTTCGACCGATTCCGCGTGCCTGGGCCGCGGCATTCCACGGTTCGCCGGCGCAGAATCCATCGAGCCGGTTCTCTGCAAGCGCGGCCACCATCTGCGGTGGCGGAATCACCACGCTTTCGATATCGCGTAACGGATGCACGCCTTGCGACGCGAGCCAGTAGTAGACCCACATTGCATGCGTTCCGGTCGGGAACGTCTGCGCAAAGACCGGCTTGCGGCCGAGCGTAGCCAGTGCGCGCGGCAACTCACGGTGTTCGGTCAACGCGTCGGCAAGACGGCTCGACAGTGTAATGGCCTGGCCGTTCCGGTTGAGCACCATCAGCACGGCCATATCCGTTTGCGGGCCGCCGAGGCCAAGCTGCACACCGTATGGGAGACCGTATAGGGCGTGGGCGGCATCCAGTTCGCCCGCCAGCAGCTTGTCGCGCAGTGCGGCCCATGACGGCTGGCGCGATAGCTCGAGGGTCAGGCCGTGCGCATGTCCGAACTCGAGCAGCTTGGCTGCGACCAGCGGCGCCGCATCGGCAAGCGAGACAAAGCCAAGCCGCAGATGCGTTTTCTCGGGCGGCATCGGCGCGGAGGGTGGCGAGGGTGGGGTAAGGGGGGCAGGTTGGTTCATGAGCCACGCTTTATTTGGGCGAGTCAGCGGCCATGACAATCTGCCGCGCGACCTCGATGAGCTTGACGCCCTGGTTCATTGCACGCTTGCGCAGGCTCGCGTAGGCGGCGGGTTCGGCCAGCTTTTCCTGATCCATGATCAGACGCTTGGCGCGGTCGATCAGCTTGCGCTCGGCCAGTTCGTTTTCGACCTGTGCAAGCCTTTCGCGTAGCTGCGTTTCCTGGGCAAAGCGGGCCAGCGCGACTTCGAGAATCGGTGCGAGCTTTTCGGTTGCCAGGCCTTCGACCAGGTAGGCGGTGACGCCCGCGCCCACGGCGTCGCGGATCAGTTGCTGGTTGGCGTCGTTGCTGAACATGAGCACGGGGCGCGGTGCGGTTGCGTTCATCACCGCGAGTTGTTCGAGCGTGTCGCGTGACGGCGATTCGGTGTCGATGATGATGACATCAGGCCGCTCGCTTTCAACCCTGCGGTGCAGCGCCTGCGAGGCCGCCGTGCCGGCCAGCATGTCGTAGCCGAGCCGGGCGAGTGCTTCGCGCAGATCGCCTATCGGTTTGTCGGTATCGGTTACGAGTAGTACGCGCAGCATGGTTCGCCTGAGGGCGGCGGCATCGGGAGAGGGGTATCGGGTTGGGCAGCGCTTCGCGCCTGGCTTGCGATGGTTGGGCAGCAAATCGAGCTTTAAGCAAGCGGTATGCCATCTATATCAGTTGATGCGATGGCTGTGCGGGAATGCTTTTCCGCCAGGCGTTCGGCCAGTGCAACGCACGGAAGCGGTGCACGGCCGGTTGGGCGCACAGGAGTGGCGCATGGGCGGTGAGCGCCGGCCATGTGCGGGCGTAACGACGTTGCGGTGACTCGCAGCGGGTTTATTAAGCGGTGTTGGCCTCCGCCTCCGGCCACAGGCGTGGGAAAAGATAGCGAAACAGCCCAATGGGCAGCGCAAGTTCGACAGGACCCTTGGGTGACCTGGAGCGCACAATGCCCAGCTTGAACAGATCGACCAACGCACGATCTGCGGTTCGCGCAGGCAGCCCCATCATGCCTTTGAATCTGGCCCGCTCCATTGACCGGACTGTTCCGAGGTAAGCAAGCGGCTGAGCTGCTTCGGTTTTCAGATAGCGGGTCTGTTCCTTGGTGGCCTCGGCCGCCAGCATCTGCGCCAGCCTTGCTTCAAACGCCTGCATTTGCAGCATGCCGTCCATAAAGCCGATCTGATCCAGGCAGATATTCATGGCAAAGGTAATGAATTCCACGAGACCGCTTTCACTCAATACGCCTCTGCCGTCGTAATCGCCTTTACGACGTGCATCGGCCGCCACAAGATGGCTGTAATACGCCGCTTGTTCCCGCGCAAAACCGCGCATGGGCGACCATAGCCCTTGTGTCAGCCCCAGCGCGGATAGTCCGATATGCGTATGCAACCGGGCCGTACGGCCGTTGCCGTCCAGAAACGGGTGAATCCAGGCCAGTCTATGGTGGGCCGCCATCAGGCCGATAAGCGCCGTCTCTCCCGAGCGGGTGTAGCGATAGCCGCGATGCCATTCCTCCATAAAGTTCGCCACCATGGCCGGATCGGGAGGGATATGCACGCCGACCTTGACGCCCCGCTCGCGCCATACACCGGGCGTGACCTTTTCCTCTTTACCCTCGTCATCCGTCTGGATCAGATCCTCCGGCGCCAGTTGATCATGAAGGTGCCGGTGAATGGCTTGCGCAACAGTGCTCTGGAAAAGCGTATCGGAGTCGAAAGACGGAAAGGTTTCCTCTGCCCAACGCTCCGTGACGATATGGGCCACCGCGATACGTTGCTTGCGTGCTTCCGCTGGCTTGCTGGAGAAATCCCTCTGAAGCGCCTGCTCGATTAACAAGGGCTCGGTATGCTGGCCTTCTATCTTGTTGGTGTAGTACGAATTCATCGGGCGCAGCGCCTCACGCAAGAGATCGCGCAGATGCGGCATGCCATGCGCAGCCAGGTCTTTGGCTTGCCCGATGACTTCGGCTGCCAGCGGACGCAAGCTATTTAGCTTCGGCTCCGAGGGAAGCAGGGGATGCATCTGATGGACCGCGTGATACGGGTATTTCGATTCAGCGCTGCTCATGGCTGTTTTGGTGGCGGATCTCGTGGTAGATCTGAGGGTGAAATTTTATCATAAAAATCCCTTTTATTACAGATAGATACGAAGTTAATGGTAGATCGTTTGGCGGATCTATAGGTAGATATTTCCAGCACTCCCCCGCGGCAAAACGGCCCCGCAGAAACTGCTCGTACAGCACCGCTGTCTCCGTGCTAACCCCTATTCCCACCTCCCGATTCCGAGGACTACGATCCGCTTCATCAAATTATAGAACGACGTTCTGTTAGATGGAACGTCAGCAGGTCAACTCGGAAAAGGCTCGTTATGATTTCCCTCCCGCTTTCCGGCATTCGCGTGCTGGATCTGTCCAATGTTCTGTCAGGGCCGTTCTGCACCTATCAGCTTGCGCTGCTCGGCGCTGATGTCCTGAAGGTCGAGAATCCCGCCGGCGGCGATCTGGCGCGCCGCCTGGGCGCCGATCCGCAGGCTTCCGCACGCAATATGGGCGCATCCTTTGTGGCTGTGAACGCCGGCAAGGAATCGCTCACGCTCAATCTGAAGCACGAGGCGGGTAAAGCGATCCTGCGCAAGCTTGTGGCCGAGGCCGATGTGCTGGTCGAGAATTTCCGGCCCGGCGTGATGGACCGCCTCGGCTTGGGCGCGCAGGCGCTGCTCGAGGTCAATCCGCGCCTTGTCTACTGCGCGATTTCGGGCTTCGGCAATGACGGTCCGCTGGCGCATCGTCCGGCCTACGACCAGATTATCCAGGGCATGTCGGGCGCAATGAGCGTGACCGGCGACGCCGCTAGCGCGCCGCTGCGGGTCGGCTATCCGGTGGCGGACACGGTCGGCGGCATGAGCGCGGCGCTGGCGATCTGTGCGGCGGTGGTGGCGGCGCAGCGCACGGGTGAGGGCAGGGTAATCGATGTTTCGATGCTTGAGGCGACGCTTTCCAGCATGGGCTGGGTGGTCTCCAACTATCTGAATGCCGGTGTCACGCCCACTCCCATGGGCAACGAAAACTTCACCGCCGCGCCTTCCGGAACCTTTGTCTGCGGCGAAGGCATGCTGAATATTGCCGCTAATGAGACGAAGCAGTTTATTTCGCTATGCGAACTGATTGGCCGCCCCGATCTGCCGCACGACGAACGCTTTAGCGAACGCAATACGCGCAAGCGCTATCGCATCGAACTGAAGCGTGAGATCGAAGCGGCGCTCGCCCTGGACACCGCCAGCAACTGGGAGCAGCGCATGACCGCGGCAGGCGTGCCGGCCGGACTGGTGCTAGGCGTGCCCGAGGCGATTGGCCAGCCGCAACTTGTCGAGCGTGAATTCGTTCATGAGCTGCAGGATGGCGAAACCGTCCAGCGTGTTACGCGCGCGGGCTTCCGCTTTGCCGACGCCCACGGCGAAGTCATGAACGGCGCGCCGGCCTCGCGCGCGCCGCATCTATCCGAACACACAGACGCGCATTTGCAGCGGCTCGGCTTTGATGCCGACACGATTGCGCGGCTACGAGAAGACGGCGCGATCTAAGCCCGCACTGCGAAGAGACCTGACTGGAGGAGTACATGAGACACGCATCAAACGCGGTTTCGCGCGCAGGATTCGCGGACGCCGTGGAGCATACCGCCGATCAAGAAACCCAGGCCCGCGGCATTGTCGCGCGGCTCGACCGTCTGCCTGCCACGCGGCATATCTGGACGATTGTGTTTCTGCTGTCGCTAGGCGGCTGTTTTGAGTTTTACGATCTGTTTATGACCGGCTATATCGCGCCGGGGCTGATCGAGAGCGGTCTGTTCGTCAAGACTTCGACATCGATCTTTGCCATGAACAGTATTGCGGCCTTTGTGGCGGCCACGTTTCTCGGGCTGTTTATCGGCACCATGGGGCTCGGTTTTCTTGCTGACCGTTTTGGCCGCCGCCGTATCTTCGTGGTGGCACTGCTCGCCTATACGGCCGCCAGCATCATGATGGCGTTTCAGCATAGCGCGCCTGGCGTGAATATTTTCCGTCTGCTGGCGGGCATTGGGCTCGGCGTCGAGATGGTCACCATCAATACCTATGTTGCCGAACTGATGCCCAAGAATCTGCGCGGCCGTGCCTTTGCGATTACGCAGATCGTGCCGTACTGCGCAGTGCCGGTGGTTGCGTTGATGTCCTGGTGGCTGGTGCCGCAGCAGCCGTTCGGCATCGATGGCTGGCGCTGGGTCGTGCTGGCGAGCGCGGTGGGCGCGGCGATTGTCTGGGTGATTCGCCTGGGTATCCCCGAAAGTCCGCGCTGGCTGGTGACGCGTGGCCGCCTCGATGAGGCTGCGCGCGTCACGCAGCAGATCGAGCGCGTTGTCGAGCGCCAATACCGGCGTCCATTGCCGACGCCGGTGCCGCATACGCATAGCGCGCCCACGGTCGAGCGCCGCTTTCGCGACATCCTGAAAGCGCCTTATCTGAAGCGCACCATCATGATGTCGGTCTATAACGCGGTCTCGGTGATCGGCTTTTATGGCTTTAGCAACTGGATCCCTTCGCTGCTGACCAGCAAGGGCTTCAATCTCGTGCATAGCCTGCAATACTCGTTTTTGATGTCGATTGCGCTGCCGCTTGGACCGGCCTTGTTTTTCTTCTTCGCCGACAAGATCGAGCGCAAGTGGAGTCTGGTCGGCGCGTCGGGTGCGATTGCGGTGTTCGGGCTCGCTTTTGCGCATCAGACCGGTTCATTGGGGCTGATTGTTTTCGGCTTCTGCATGAACCTGGCGCTGACCATCATGACCTATTCGTTCCAGACTTATCAGTCGGAGCTCTATCCAACTGAAATCCGCGCGCGGGCCATTGGTTTTGTCTACTCGTGGAGCCGTCTGAGCGCAATTTTCTCGGGCTTTCTGGTGGCGTTCTTTCTGCGCGATTTCGGCGCGAATGGCGTGTTCATCATGATCAGCAGCTGCATGGTGTTTGTGATGCTGCTGATCGGCATTATGGGACCGGCCACCAAGGGCCTGGCACTCGAAGATATCAACCGTTGATACAGGCATCATGACCCATACACCACTCGACCCTGCTGCGCTTGCTGCCGATTACTGGAGCACCTCGATCATCGATATTCACCCGGGCTCGATCCAGGTGCGCGGCTATCCGATTCAGGAATTGATCGGCCAGATCAGCTTTCCACAGATGATCTGGCTAATGCTGCGCGGCGATTTGCCGAGTGCGGGCGAAGCGCGTTTGCTGGAGGCGGCGCTGGTGGCGTCGGTCGATCATGGCCCGCATGCACCGTCGATTGCGATTTCGCGCATGGCGGTCAGTTGCGGCTTGCCCATGAACGGCGCCATGGCGTCGGCGCTCAATACGCTCGACGATGTGCACGGCGGCGCGGGACAACAAGCCGTCGAGATTTTCCATGCAATCGAGCAGGCGCAGGCCGGCGGAGCCGCGCTCGCGCAGGCGGTGGAATCCTGCATCGACGCTTTTATTGCCGCGCACGGCAAATATCTGCCGGGCTTCGGACATCGCTTCCATCCCGTCGATCCCCGTGCGGGCCGGCTGCTCGGTATGGTGGATGAGGCAGCAGCCGAGGGTGTCGTGTCAGGGCGTTATGCCGCTATCGCACGCGGTATCGAAGCGTTGCTCAAAGCGCGCAAGTCGAAGCCGATTCCGATGAATATCGATGGCGCCACCGCTGTGATCTACGCCGAACTCGGCTTTGCCCCGGAGCTGGCGCGCGGTGTCTTCTGCCTGTCGCGTGCAGTCGGCATTCTGTCGCATGCGTGGGAGCAGCGCGGACGCGGCGAACGTAACAAGGGGCCGATGCCGCGCCAGATGGCCTATCGCTATACTGGGCCCGCCACGCGCCATCTCGACCCTGAAGAGGAGAGGCAATGAACTGGTATCCCGTGCCGCCCGTGATCGGCACCGCAGTTCATACGACGATGCCGCAAACACTGCGCCGTCATGAAGTGACGGAGTGGTCGCGTGCCAACAAGGGCGGGGCGGTGGTCGATTCGTTTATCGAAGGCCCATGTTTCGATCCGCACGGCAATCTGTATCTCGTCGATATTCCGCACGGACGCATCTTGCGGATTTCGCGGGAACTCGAATGGAGCGTAGTCGCCGAATACGACGGCGAGCCGAACGGGCTGGCATGGCATCCCGATGGCCGCATCCTGATTGCGGACTACAAGAACGGCATTCTCGCGCTCGATCCCGCGAGCGGGGCGGTGAGCCCGGTGATCGCGCGGCGCAATAGCGAACGCTTTAAAGGGCCCAACGATCTGATCGTCGCCAGCAACGGCGATATCTACTTTACCGATCAGGGCCAAACCGGCCTGCACGATCCCACTGGGCGCGTCTACCGTTTGCGCCCCGATGGCCGGCTCGATTGCCTGATCTCGAATGGTCCGAGTCCGAACGGACTGGTGCTGAGCCCTGACGAAAAAGTGCTGTTTGTCGCCATGACGCGCGATAACGCCATCTGGCGTCTACCGCTGCTTGCGGACGGCAGTACCAGCAAGGTCGGGCGCTTTGCGCAGTTCTATGGCGTGAGCGGGCCGGACGGTCTGACAATGGACCGTAGCGGCAATCTGTTTGTCGCGCATGCATCGCTGGGCGCGGTGTTTGTGCTGAATCCGCATGGCGAGGGGATTGCCAGGTTTGAGTCGTGCGCGGGCCGCACCATCACCAACGTGACATTTGGCGGCGCGCAGTATAACACCTTGTACATCACCGATTCGAGCACTGGTGCGGTTTTATCTGCGCAGTGGAATACGCCGGGGCTGGGCGGGTAAAATGCTGTTCTGTCAGGCATAACGCCTGGCGCTTTTTGCCCTTCCTTGCCGCTCCTTGCCCGTCGCACTGCCTATGGCCGCTTCCAGATCATCCAAACCTTCGAATGTGTCCAGCTCCGGCGACGCTGCTGAGAAAGCCGTCGCGGGCCCCTCGTCCGCCCCTGATGGAGTCGCCGCGCTCGATCGCGCCTTTGCGATTCTGTTTGCGTTTCGCCCCAACGACAAAGGCGTCTCGCTCGCCGAACTGGCGGCGCGCACCGGGCTCTATAAAAGCACCATCCTGCGGCTGATCGCTTCGCTGGCGCATCACCGGCTGTTGCTGCGTTCGGACGAAGGCCTCTACTACGTCGGGCCGGCCACCTTGCAACTGGGCGCGCTTTATCAGCGCAGCCTGCAGCTCGGGGATGTGGTGTTGCCGTTGATGCGCCGCCTGCGCGACCAGAGCGGCGAGAGCGTGTCGTTCTATGTGCGGCAGAAGGATCTGCGGGTCTGTCTGCATCGGGTCGATTCGACCCACGCGATTCGCGATCACGTGCGCGAGGGCGATGTCCTGCCGATGGACAAAGGCTCGGGCGGACGTGTGCTAAGCGCGTTCGACGGCGGGCGAGGGGAGCTATACGAGCGGATCCGCCACGACGGCTATTACCTGTCGCTGGGGGAGCGGGATGCGGAAACGGCGGGTATTTCCACGCCGGTGTTTTCGGCGGCACGGCCGCTTGCCGGCACGTTTACGCTGGCAGGGCCGCGTTCGCGTGTCGACGAAGCATTGATGCTGCGCATGCGCCGGCCGATGCTCGAGACGGCCATTGAAGCGAGCGAACAGCTCGGCGGGGATGCGGCCCCGCTGCGCGCTGCTCTGGCTTTGCTGAAGCCGGAGGAGGCGCGCTAACAGCTACGCTTGGGGGAGCGGCCGTCACGGCGACGGCAAACCTGCCTCGCCGGTCTAGCGGCGACGCAACTGCGGAGTAGCGCGGGCGGCGCCGCCACCGGAAGCGCGTTCGTCCTTGTGACGGAAATTGATCCGTCCTTTGGTCAGGTCGTAGACCGACAGCTCGAGTGTCACGCGGTCGCCCGCGAGAATACGAATGTGATTCTTGCGCATGCGTCCGGACGCGTAAGCACCCACCACGACGCCGTTGTCGAGCGTCACGCGGTAGCGGCTATCCGGAAGTACTTCGTCGACGATACCGTCAAGTTCAATCAGTTCTTCTTTCGCCATGCATAACTCCTGGTCGATGGGGTAAGGGGGCTTTGCTTCAAAGATCGGCGACCGACTGGCCGTCTACGCGGCCATCGATCAACTGTTCCGCATGCGCCATGCACGCGAGGCGGGCTTTGCCCGTGCCTTCGAACGGCCACAGATACGGCAGGCGGAACACCCGGCCATCGGCAGCCGGATTGGCGCCGACGCGGCAGATGCGTACCGAGGCCTCATAGCCGGCGTCGGGATTGCGGCTGGCCGAACCGTCGGCAGGACGGCGCGGATACACGAGCGGATGGATTTCGTAGCCTTTGTAGGTCTTGACAACTGAATTCATAAAGTACTTGTCCTGTATTACCTGGCCGCCTTGCCACGCGTGTTACGCATGACACAACAGCCTCGGCAGCGCTGCACTTCCGGTGCGCGCCGCCATGGAAAAAGAGTGGCACAGGCCCGATGGCAGGGGGCTTGAGCGCAGCCGCGCAAATTCGCGGATTTAATGGAGAAGAAACACGCTAATGTCGCGCGGACATCAGGCGCTTGAAAAGCTGCACAACTCGCGGCGGCGAATGCGTGCTGCACATTGCCGGAGTGACGGGATCGCCGACGGGCGGCGGTCGAACAGTCGGGGGTGGCGCGGAGATGCTTGGGGGTTGCCCCCGTTAATGCTACCGGTACTGCAAATGCCGAATTCAGCTATTTCGATATGATGCACTAAATGGGGGAAATTGGATAGCAAAAACTGCCGGGCGCGCTGCGGTGAGCCGAAAACCGGCGTGGCGAAAGCCCTTGCCAGCCTTGCCGGGCCTGGCGAGAGCCGTGTGAGATGGGCGCAAACCGATGGCTCGCGCCGACTGCGGACTTAGCGGGATATTTCGGCTACGCGCTTCTTGAGTTCGCGCGAGGCGGCAAGCGGAATGCGGGCATCGTCCCAGACGGCCAGCCATTCGACTTCCTTTGAGGTGAAAATCTGGCCGTGATTGCGCAGGGTGTATTGCAGCGAGTCGATGATGTGATTGCGGATGATTTCGGGCGTGCCTTCATCGTCAAGCACGGCGCGCAGTGCTTCAAGCGTGGCCATCTGTTGCTCCGTGAAATAGGTCACCCATTTATCGCACGAAAAAATTCTGCCCGCCAAGCGAACAAAAATGCATCCGCATCGCGCGGTGCGCGACGCTCGCGTAGGATGCTGGTTTTTCCCGCGCAGCATTTTTCAACTTCTCCAACCTCAACTACAGAAGGCTCTGAACCGTGCGCTATCAGCACTACAAAGGCGGCATCTACGAACTGGTTTGCGAGGCGACACTCGAGTCGGATCCGAGTGTCACGATGATTGTCTATCGTGCCGCGAATGGTACGATCTGGACCCGTCCAGCTTCGGTATTTTTCGAACTGATCGACCATGAAGGCGGCAAGGTGCCGCGCTTCGCTCCCATCAACTGATCCGGCGCGCCAGATCTCTCCGGACCGGCCGGATCTCACGAGGAAATCCGCATGCGCCTGTTGCTTGCCATCATCCTGCCCTGGTTCCAGTTCTTTACGATCGGCCGTCCATTTGCCGGGATTATTTGCCTGATTTTGCAGGTCACGCTGATTGGCTGGATTCCAGCGGCGATCTGGTCGGTGTATGCGCTTAGCCAGTACAAGACCGACCAGAAGATCGAACGCGCGCTTGGCTCGCGGCGTTAGGCGTTAGGCATTAAGGCGGCGCAATGACTGCGCAATCGCCGCACAGCGGCGGCGTCCGGCGGGAGCGAGCCGGCGCCCCGGTTCGTCGGGGCGGGGGTGCCTATTTGAGGTCGGTAAAGTGACCGGTCAGCGGATTGATCCGGCGCGCGAACCCAATCAGCGCGAGTATGCCGAGCGGCGACAGGATAAAGAATGCGAGCAGCATGATGGCGTTCGGGATAACGGAGTGCCGTCAGTGTAGGCCGTTGCGGGCATTAGAAAATCACTGGAAAAGACAACACACTGTTCAGCTTGTGCGAATGAACGATCTCGCTGCTCTCGCCCGTCCCGCCTGGCGCTCCGGCCAGTGGCCCGGGACCCGCCAGTGAGGGCGAAATTTTCTGTAAAGAGAATGCTCTATTAACAGCGACGGAAAAGCGCGGCGCAAACGTTAAAGTTAGACCGAAACAGATTGGACGCCACCCCATGAACTCAAACGACGGATTGATGGACGCTCATATAGCACCGGTTATCTGGATGACGGGGTTGCCCGGCGCCGGTAAGAGCACGATTGCGCAGGCGCTGCACGCTCAACTGCTGAGCGAGGGCACGAAATCGGTCGTGCTCGATGGCGATGCGCTAAGGGAAGGGCTCTGCTCGGATCTTGGGTTTTCGGATCTGGACCGTCTCGAGAATGTGCGCCGCATCGCGCATGTGGCAAAACTGTTCCAGCAGAGCGGCCATGTCGTGGTCGTGGCGACGATTTCTCCGCTTGCGGTCCAGCGCGAGATGGCTCGCGCGATTGTGGGCGCCGGCTTTCTGGAAACGTTTATTTCGGCCTCGGCCGATGTCTGCTCGCAGCGCGACCCGAAGGGCATGTATGCGCAGGCGCGAATCGGCAAGATCGCGCAATTTACAGGTGTCTCGTCGCCTTACGAGGTGCCGGCCAACCCGGACCTGGTGATCGAAACATCGCGTTGCCGTGTGGAAAGCGCTGTAGCGACCATTATTTTGCGTCTGGGTAAAAGTGCTCGAACGGCGGGCGTTAAAAGCACGGTCCGGCGGCTGGGGGCATGACCCGGATCAAACCCGGGAGACGGCACGCGGAAAAGGACTTTTCCAGATTCAGTGATTAATCTGCGGCGCGCATACCGTTACATTGGCTATGCGCGCTGAAATACCGTGCGCGCGAGAGAGTTGACCCCAGCCATGGATTTTGGTGGCTGGGGGTTTTTTTGTATCGGCCGATAAGGTGATGATTGGCGACACCGCACGCCCAAGAGCGGCCGCGGTCCAACAGCGCGGTCAGCCCAACTCCACCACATCCGGCACCTCAATCACCAGATCCGACTCTGCCACCGCCACGCACGGCAGAATCCACCCCTCCACCTTTTCTTCCCGCGACAAGCCGGGCCACTCAATGGTGTACGAAACCGTGCCGCTTACCATCCGGCACATGCACGTCCTGCACGTGCCATTGCGGCATGAACGCGGCAGGCGCAGATCGGCGAAGCCGGCGGCTTCGAGGATCGTCAGCGAATCGGGTGCGTCGAAGGTACGCCCCAGGGGCTCGACACGCACTTTCATGAAATCGACACCCCTAACAGGTGCCCGACGCCAAACGTAAACGCCGCTGCGATCAGGCCGATCACAATCTGCCGGAACGCTGAAAACGCCGCACCGCGGCCGTTGAATAGCGAGGTAAAGACGCCGACCGCCGCAAGCCCGAGGCCGCTCAAGCCGATACATTGCAGGATCGCCGGCAACCCATGCGCCCACAAAAACGGCATGGCCGGGAATATCGCCCCCAGCGAGAACAGGCAGAACGACACGCCTGCCGCCGACCATGGATTGCCGCCGAGTTCAGCCGGATCGATCCCGAGCTCTTCCCGGGTTAGCGTATCGAGCGCCTTATCCTTGTCGCGCATGATCTGGGCGGCAATGCGCCGCGCTTCGCCCGCTTCGATCCCCTTGGCCTGATAGATCAGTGCGAGTTCGTGGCGCTCGGCATCCGGCGTCTGTTCGATCTCCTCGGCTTCCTTGGCGATCTGGGTACGGGCCAGTTCGCGTGCGTTCGTCACGGAGAGCCATTCGCCGAGCGCCATCGAGCATGCCCCGGCAATCAGGCCGGCAAACCCGGTCAACAGAATCGCCTTGTTGCCGGTGCCCGCGCCGGCCACGCCCATAATCAGGCAGAAGTTGGACACCAGCCCGTCGTTCGCGCCGAGCACGGCCGCGCGCAAATCGTTACCCGAGCGCACGCCTTTGTGCCATTCCTCGGCATTGGCGATCTGGGCACCCTTTGACTCCGTGCTGGAGTCCACCCCGGCCGCGCCGTTACGGGCCTGGTCCGCCACTGCCTGCACCACGGCCGCATGATGCTGCTCCTCGGCGGACAGGCGTGCCGCATCCGGCTGGTTCGCATATTTGTTGCGGTCCGCATATTCGGCGGCGGCGAGGGTCGGCAGCACGAACGAAGGCCCGAAGGTATGCACCAGCCCGCGCATCAGATGCGTCTTGACACTGCGTCGCGGCGCTCGCGCCTTGACGCCGTTGGCATGCAGCTTTTCGAGCCAGACCTGGGCGTGTTCGCGCTCCGAATCCGCGAGCTGCTGGAACACATCGCGGCGCGCCGGATTTTTCTCGGCATGAGCGAGCGTCTCGTATAGCGCGGCGCTATCGAGTTCATCGGCGAGGTTGGCTCGGTAGCGTTTGAGTTCGTGTCGGGATGCCATGGGTGACGGGTTCGCGCGGTGGTAGTGCCGAAGCTTAACCCGTCGCGGCGCGGCGCGTCGTGTCGCAGGGGCAAGCCCCCACGACGCGCTTTGACTGCGAATGCCAATACGTCTGATTGCGATGCCTGCGCTGCCGGGTGACGCAGATCAATGGATGCGGCTGCGGCGCAGATAGCGATACACGGTATTGCGCGCAAGGCCCAGTTCGCGGGCGGTGGCCGAGATATTGCCGCCGTGACGCGAGAGGGTTTGCGCGATCAGCGTCGTCTGCCAGTCCTCCATCCGGGCGCTATGCCGCGGCTGCGCGTCTGCCGCACTCTCCGCCGCACTCGCACCTTCAACGCAGTCGTGCAGGAAATCCTCCGGCAGGTGTTCGATATCGATCTGTGCGGCCCCCTCGGCCATGATCGCGGCCGTGCGCAGAACGTTCGCCAGTTGTCGCAGATTGCCGGGCCAACGACACCGTCTGAACTGATCAAGCACATCCGCGCTGACCCGCACGGGCAAGCGTTCGCTGTCGCGTTGCGCGTGGAGGATGCGGGTCACGAGTTCGGCCAGATCCGTGCGCTCGCCCAGCGCCGGCAAGGTCACGACGAGCCCGTTGATGCGGTAGTACAGATCTTCGCGGAACGTTCCAGTTTCGATCATGGCGCGCAGATCGCGGTGGGTTGCACAGACAATCCGCAGATCGACCGGAATCGCTCGCGTGCTGCCGAGCGGCGCCACGGTGCGCTCCTGCAGCACGCGCATCAGCCGCACCTGCTGGGCGAGCGGCATATCGCCGATTTCGTCGAGAAACAGCGTGCCGCCGTCGGCCTGCACGATCTTGCCGACGCTGCCGCGCTTTTTCGCGCCGGTAAACGCGCCGTCTTCATAGCCGAACAGTTCGGCTTCGATCAGCGTGTCAGGCAGCGATGCGCAGTTGAGCGCGACAAACGGCGCTGCGCGGCGCGGCGAATCGTGATGGATCGCACGGGCAAGCCATTCCTTGCCGGTGCCGGTCTTGCCGAGCACGAGAATTGGAATATCGCGGCCACGGACCTTGGCGACATGTCGCAGGAGGGCCGCCATTCGCGCGTCGCCGGTGTCGAGCGCGGCGAGCGTTACCGGCGCGGCCGGCTGGGCTGAGGGACGCATCGCGGCGGCTGTGCCGGTCGCCTGAACGGCGAGACCGGCGGCCGGCGCGAACTGGCGCGGCGCCGCGAATTCTCCGCGCGCGATGACGCGCACGCCGCTGGGCAACGTCAGCGTGGTGCATTCGCCCGGAGCGCAGAGCGTTTGCTGCAACACGGCGGGAAAGGCGCTGCCGAACAGCGCCTCGAACGATTGCTGTTGCAGCGCCGCGAGCGGCTGCCCCAACTGAAACAGCGCACTGCGGTTAGCGGAGAGAAACGTGCCGTCCGGCGCAAACGCCGCGAGCCCTTCATACAGCGTGCCGATAAATTCGGCGCGCGCATGAAAATGGATGCGCACGGCGTCGGCGAACTGGTTGGAAAACAGATGGTTCTCGATCATCTGCGCGGACATCCGCACCAGCGCCAGCGTGTGTTTGTGAAAACCGCGCGTGTCGCCGCTCACATCGAGCGCGCCGATCGTGCGGCCATAGGGATCGGCGATGGGGGCGCACGAGCAGGTCAGAATCCGGTTGGCACGAAGAAAGTGTTCGCCGGCATGCACGACGGTCGGCTGGCCCTCGACCAGCGCCGTGCCGATGGCGTTGGTGCCGCGATCCGACTCGGCCCATGACACCCCCGGGCAGAGCGCAACCCGCCTGGCCTTTTCGATAAAGTCGTTGTCGCCGAGGCTATGCAGGATTACGCCGTGACTGTCGGTCAGCACCACCATGCTTTGCGTGTCGACAATCTGCGCATGCAGCGTCTCCATCACCGGCAGCGCATGCGCATACAGGGAATGATTGCGTTCGACCAGATTGCGCAGCGCTGGTTGACGCAATGGGTGGAAGTCGGGGGTTTCCGAGGCGCGCAGTCCGACCTCGACTGAGCGCGCATGGGCCTGTGCAAGCAGATCGGTCCGGTCCGCCAGGGGGCGGACGGCCAACGGCGCCGTAGTGGGCGTGCCAGGGCGATGGGTCACTGCTCGTCTCCGGTTGGATTGCGGCACAGGGGGTACGTTGCCCGCCCGTTGCCATCCCGCAGCGCAGCATGCCGCGCTGCCGAAGATTCATCTTACAGGATTGCGCTGTGCCGCTGCGTCGCACTCGCGGGCAATTCCGGGCTTGCGTTCGCGCGCAAAGGTGCAATGATTCAGCTATGGGATGCGTTCGCGCCGCGTCCCGCAGAGGCTTTGCCCGCCTCGACAGCGCCAGTTCGGGAGTACGCCATGGTGCATACGGAATTCAGGGTCATCCTTGCAGTGCTGGCGACGTTTGCGTCGGTCGTGGGGATAGCGATAGTGATTCATGGAATGCTGTTCGACGAGAGCGATGTGACCTTGTCCGGCGCTGCGGCAATCGCCGCCAGCGTCGTCGCAAGTGCCGTCCTGCTGAATCTCTGGCCAAGAGATCACTCGTAGACGCACTGCCTTGTGTCGACGGACGGCGCGATGCGCAAGACGCAGCGCGCCGGTGGGTAGGACTGTGTTGCCGTGCCCAGCACTGGGCGCATCCTGCACCAGAGTGGTCAATCCGGAAGGAAAACTTGCGGCCCGCAGGAAGTCGTCTAAAGTGAATGAAATCAACTGCAACGAGCGTGTTTTCGCGCTTTTTGCCGTTGTTGTGACCCGCGCCTCGACCACGGAAGGAGGCAACCAGAATAAGGCGTGCGCGGCCTAGCGTGATCCACCCGTCAAACCAAGGCGAATCCCATGCAGATCATTTTCCCGAACGAAACCCCTGAGTATTCGGGGCGCGAACTTACCCTGGCGTTCCCGGCAATGGTCGATGGCGAGAGGGTGGAGTGCATGATTACCGCCGAGGCGCTTGAAGACCACTACGGGGCGGCCTCGTACCGTCTCGAAGACATGATCGGCGCCTTTGCCGAACATCGGGCCCGGATCGAGGCGGCGACGCGCCGCCTGCTGTCGGAGACGAGCGCGCAATGCCTCGTGCTGCGCAGCGGCTATGTACGCTTCTACGAAGCGAACTGGCGCAATTGACGATTGCCGGGCGCGCCGAGGTTGATCAGGGTTGCTAACGGTTGACCGGTTGCCGGATGTGGGCAATAGAAGCCCAAACCGCTGCGGCTCGCCGCCGTTTGGCGCTGCGTCAGATCACGCGGCGCGGCAAGACGTTGCCCCTTGCACCGGCCCGCCTTGCCGCGGCCGCGGTGGACCTTACTCGGCGCCGAGATAGAAGTAGCGGAACAGGAACACCGCTGCGATGACCCACACCACCAGCTTGACCTGGCGTGCCCGGCCGGTCAGCAGCTTGAGTCCCGCGTACGAGATAAAGCCGAACGCCACGCCGTTGGCGATCGAGTACGTGAACGGCATCAACAGGGCTGTCAGCGCGGCGGGAACCACTTCCGTGGCGTCGTCCCAGGGCAGGTCGACCATTTCACGCAGCATCAGGCACGAGACATAGAGCAGCGCCGGGGCGGTCGCGTAGCCGGGTACGACGCCCGCGAGCGGCGCAAAGAACAGCGCTGCGAGAAACAGCACGGCGACGGTGATTGCCGTCAGGCCGGTGCGGCCGCCGGCCTGCACGCCCGAGGCGCTTTCGATATAGGCCGTGGTCGACGAGGTGCCGAGCACGGAGCCCGCGAGAATCGCGGTGCTGTCGGCGAGCAGCGCCCTGTTCAGGCGGTGCATCTTGCCTTCGACCAGCAGGCCGGCGCGATTGGCGACGCCCATCAGCGTACCGGTCGCATCGAACAGCTCGACGAGGAAGAACACGAGGATCACATTGAGCACGCCGGTCGACAGCGCGGCGCGGATATCGAGGTGAAACAGCGTGGCGTCGATCGACGGCGGCGCGGACACGATGCCGTGAAACTGGTTGCCGCCGAAGAAAAAGCTCAGCACCGTTACCCCCACAATGCCAAGCAGAATCGCACCGCGCACCCGCAGAAAGTCGAGCGTGACGATGGCGAAAAAGCCGATGATCGCGAGAATCACATGCGGGTCATGCAGATTGCCGAGCGTCACCAGGGTGGCCGGATTGCCGACCACCACACCTGCTGTCTTTAGCGAAATAATCGCAAGAAAAAGGCCGATACCCGCCGTGATGGCAATACGGATGGAATGCGGAATGCCGTTGACAATCACCTCGCGCACCCGGAACAGCGTGACGATCATGAACAGGCACCCGGAGATAAACACGGCGCCGAGCGCGGCCTGCCAGGTGAAGCCCATGCCTTTGACGACGGTATAGGCAAAGTAGGCGTTCAGCCCCATGCCTGGCGCGCAGGCGATCGGGTAGTTGGCATACAGGCCCATGATCAGCGAGGCCAAGGCCGCTACGAGGCAGGTCGCCACAAAAACGGCGTCCTTGGGGATGCCCGCATCGCCGAGAATCGCCGGGTTGACGAAGATGATGTAGGCCATCGTCAGGAAGGTGGTCAGGCCTGCGAGCAGTTCGGTGCGCAGGTTGGTGCCAGCTTCGTCGAAGCCGAAGTATCGTTTTACCGAGTCCATAAGGCGGGTTCCGGGTCGTGATGAAGTCGTTTGTTATGGTGCTTGTCAGCCGCTGCCGCTTCTGACGACGGCGGGCGCACGCACAGCGCTACGGGCGGATTGTAGTCACGATTACCGGCGAAGTACCGCACGGGCACGCCCGCCGTGGAGCGGATGCAACAGTCGGGAGGGGGCGTGTCGTGGGGTGCCGGTATCGAAGGGGCGAAATGATACCTTGCCGGCGTGGAGGGTGGGGCAAAGGGATGCCTGGCGGCGCCGTGTGGAACGCCGCAAAGTCAGGCGAGGGGGCAAACGGAAGACGCGCGCTCGATGCCTGAAACGAGCCGGCCGGTTTTACTGCCCGCAGGCTCCGACATGGCCCGCCGCAGCGCGCTGCTGCGCGACGATCAGGCCTGCGCGCTGGGCATTGTCCGGGTAATCAAGCCAGTCGAGCGGATCGTAACCGGCGGCAAGCCACTGCTTCAGCTCTGCCTTGACTTCAGCACGGCTCTTCGGGCCGTTGGGGTTGCATGTCCCTTGCGCCTGGGCAAACGCGGAGGTGACGCAGCAGGCGGCGAGCAGCACACCCAGGCTAATGTTGGAGAGGGTTTTCATAACAGGCTCCCTTCGAGCAATCAGGATAATCCCTGAATTTTAGAATTCACTCCTCCACTGCGAAAGGAGCAAATCCACAACGCATCGTTGCACGGCGCGGCATTCGCGCAACTCACGACACCGACGGCTTACCCATTCTGTCCAGCACCGCGCTGAGCAAGTCGATCGGCAACGGAAACACAATGGTTGAATTCTTGTCCGCGGCAATCGTCGTCAACGTCTGCAGATAACGCAGCTGCATGGCCTGCGGCTGCCGCGCCAACGTCTGCGCCGCCTCCAGCAGGTGTTGCGAGGCTTGCAGTTCGCCCTCCGCGTGAATCACCTTGGCGCGCCGCTCGCGTTCGGCTTCGGCCTGGCGTGCAATGGCGCGGATCATTGTTTCGTTAATATCCACATGCTTGATTTCGACGATGGCCACCTTGATGCCCCAGGCGTCGGTTTGCGCATCGAGCACCTTCTGGATATCCGCATTGAGCTGTTCGCGAGCGGCCAGCAGATCGTCGAGTTCGTGCTTGCCGAGCACGGCGCGCAAGGTGGTCTGTGCCAACTGGCTGGTCGCCTCGAAGTATTTGGCCACCTGAATCACCGCCCGCTCCGGATCGACCACGCGGAAATACACCACGGCATTGACCTTGACCGAGACGTTGTCGCGCGTAATCACGTCCTGCGGCGGCACGTCGAACACGACGGTGCGCAAGTCGATCCGCACCACCTGCTGTACCACCGGGATGATCAGTACGAGGCCAGGCCCTTTGACCTTCCAGAAGCGCCCGAGCATAAACACAACTCCGCGTTCGTATTCACGGAAGATGCGGATCGACGAGGCGATCAGGATGGCCGCCAGCACGATCAGAATGCTGCCGAAGCCGAATGTGAAACCGATCATGGAAGTTCTCCTTGTTTGACCCGCGTGAGCGCTTTGGCGCTGACGCCGGTTCCATGCACAGCGGTCGACCGGAATGAGCGCTTTAGCGTGTTACTCCGGTCCCTCCGCTCGCCGCTGTGATCCTTCCGCCGGTACAACGGTAAGTGTCAGGCCGCGCCGGGCAGTCACGCGCACCGCATGACCAGGTGCAAGCGGCGCCGCGCTGCATACATGCCAGCGCTCGCCATGTACCCGGGCCCAGCCTTCGCCCGCCTCCGAGCTGCCGTGCGGCACGAGGCCGCCGTCGAGCACCACGCCCACGCTGCCGATCAGCCCCTCCGAGCCGGTCACCACCGGACGGCGGCGGGCGCGCAGCGCGACGCTCGAAACGGTGAAGACGAATAGCGCGCTGAACGCGGTGACGGCCGCGATTACCGTAAAGGGAATGCCGTAGCCGGGCACGTCCGTATCGATCAGCATCAGACCGCCCACCACGAAGGCCACAATGCCGCCAAAGCCAAGCGTGCCGAAGGTGGGCAGAAACGCTTCGGCAATCAGGAATGCGAGGCCCAGAAAAATCAGTGCGAGCCCCACATAGTTGATGGGCAGCATCTGCATCGCAAAGAGGCCGATCAGCAGGCTGATGGCGCCCACCACGCCGGGCAGCACGAAGCCTGGATTGGCAAACTCGAAGAACAGCCCGTACATGCCGATCATCAGCAGAATCAAGGCCACGTTCGGGTCGGTGATAACGGCGAGGAAATGGCTGCGCCAGTCCTGTTCGAGCGTGACGATGGGCGCATTGGCCGTGTTCAGCCGCTGATCGCCCGAGGCGGTATTGACCGTGCGGCCGTCGAGCTGGCGCAGCAGGTCGGGCACGTCGCGGGCGGTGAGGTCGATCACATGCTGCGCCAGCGCTTCGTTGGCCGACAGGCTCACGGCTTCGCGCACGGCATGTTCGCCCCAGTCGGCGTTGCGGCCGCGCAGTTGGGCGAGGCCACGGATATAGGCGGCTGCGTCGTGGACCTGCTTGCGCGTTTCAGCCGACTGGCTGTCGGAAGACGCGGCGTTCTGCCCCGCTGGCGCAGCGTTCTGCCCGGATGGTGGGCCGTTTTGTCCAGGCGGCTCGGCTCCGCCCACGCCGATCTGTACCGGCGTCGCGGCGCCGAGATTGGTGCCTGGCGCCATCGCCGCAATATGGCTGGCATAGACGATATAGGTGCCCGCGCTCGCGGCCCGCGCCCCGCTTGGGCCCACGAACGCCGCCACCGGCACGGGCGAGCCCAGGATCGCCTTGATAGTCTGGCGCATCGAGGTATCGAGGCCGCCGGGGGTATCGAGTTGCAGCACGGCGAGTTGCGCCTGCTCCTGCGCGGCGCGTTGCAGGCCGCGCACGATAAAGTCGGCGCTGGCCGGGCCAATGGCGCCGTTGATCGGAATCACCACCACGCGGCCGGGCGCCGCGGCGGCTTCAAGGCTTGAGGTGGGAGCGCTGATCAGTGTGCCGGCGAACGCCAAGAGAACGCCTAGCGCGGCAATGCCGCGCAGGGACCGGATCGCAAGAGCGCCGGGGATACGCCGGCGTCGCGGGCCGGATTGCCGAAACGGGAGAAACGGGTACGTTCTCATCGCGAACGGCCAGGGCGCCGCATCGATGCTGGCCGGATCAATTCACCAGACCTGATCCAGACCCATCGGGCGGCGCGGGCCGGAAACGGGCGGGCCTGCTGTTTATAGCTTAGTCCGATTCCGCCAGATGCGTGAGATTGCCCCGCGCCAGCCGGTAGTCGGTCGGCCGCATGCCGGTCCATTTGCGAAACGCGCGATGGAACGCGCTCGGTTCGGCAAAGCCCACCCGCGCCGCGATTTCCGCAATCGTGCGCCCGCTGTCCTGCAGTTCGCCGATGGCGATATCGCGCCGCAGATCGTCCTTGATCGACTGGTAGGTGTAACCCTCCTGCTTGAGATGCCGTCGCATGGTCGCCTCGGCCAGATGCAGGCGCTGCGCCATTTCATCGGCAGCGGGCCAGCCGGCCATCGGTATGGAACGCAGCAGCTTGCGCACCCGTGCGGCCAGCGAGCCGGGATTGCGGTACTTGACTACAAAGTTGCCCGGCGCATCGCGTAGAAACGGCTTGATCGACTGCGTCGTCTGGATCACCGGCAGATCGAGAAAGTCCGGCGCCAGATCCACATAGGAAGCGTCCTGGCTAAAGCGCATGTCGTCGCAGAACATCAGCCGGTATTCCTGCGCCGCGGCCGGTTCGGCACAGCGAAAGCGTGCAGCCAGCAGCGGAATGCGCCGGCCGACCAGCCAGCATACGAGGCCGTACACGAGGATAAAGTAGGTCGCATAGGCGAACATGGTCGGCTGCGGCGTGCCTTCGCGGTGACTGAATGTGAGGCGCACGCGCTGCGGTTCCGTGCTCAACTGCGCGCTCATGTCGTCGAGGATCAGACGCATGAAACCGAGCGCCCGGGTCAGCGCATGGGCGCCGTCGCGCGCCGTCAGGGCGCACTGGGTCATGGCGATAAAGCTGCCGCAGCGCATCGGATGTGAATCCTGGCCGAAAAACTCGTCGTCGAGCGCGCGGGCGATACCGGCCCAGAGCGCGCCGTATTGCGCCGAGGAGACGCGGCTCCTCGGCGCGCCGAGCATCTGCGGCGCGATACCGGCCGCCTCGATCAGCGGCAGCACGTCGAGGCCGCGCGCACGCGCCAGCGCCAGGGTTTCCTCGACGAGGCTAAGCGAGATGGTTCCTCTATCGTTTTTCGGGGTCATGAAGTCGAAGCAAAGTACAGGGCATGGTGTGGCAAACGGGACGCAAAGCCGGTGTCAGACGTGCCGTATGGCAACGTGCGCGCAGGCCCGGCGTGGCAAACGCGCTCAGTGCGCCGTTCGCGGGGGCATGCAAATCTCATCAGGGTATGCCTGACCGGCTTGTTCAGGCATGCCGGAATGGTAAATGCGCTCATGCAGAATGATCGGGCAGAGCATCGAAGCTGTCCAGTAGCTTGCCTACACTTGTCCACACTTGGACGGAGACGCAAGCTTGAATCATGGACAATTTCTACACCGACGATCAACGGATGATCCGCGACGCGGCACGCGACTTTTCAGTCGATTGCCTCGCGCCCCACGCGGCGCAATGGGACCGTGAAGCGAAACTGCCGGACGAGGTGGTCAGGCAGATGGGTGAGCTGGGCTTTCTCGGCATGATCGTGCCATCCGAGTGGGGCGGCTCGTACACCGACTATGTGGCCTATGCGCTCGCGCTCGAAGAGATCGCCGCCGGCTGCGCCTCTTGCGCGACGCTGGTGAGCGTGCACAACTCGGTCGGCTGCGGGCCGATCCTCAATTTCGGCAGCGACGCGCAAAAAAGCGAGTACCTGGAGGATCTTGCCACCGGGCGCCGGATTGGCGCCTTCTGCCTGACCGAGCCGCAGGCCGGTTCGGAGGCCAACAATCTGCGCACCCGGGCGGAGCTGCGCGACGGCAAGTGGATACTCAACGGCAGCAAGCAGTTTGTGACCAACGGCGCGCGGGCCAATATCGCCATTGTGTTCGCCGTGACCGATCCCGAACTGGGCAAGCGCGGCCTGTCGGCGTTTATCGTGCCGACCGATACCCCCGGTTTCAACGTGGGCCGCCCCGAGCACAAGCTTGGCATCCGCGCTTCGGACACCTGCCCGATCTCGCTCGACGACTGTGCCGTACCCGAGGCCAATCTGCTCGGCCAGCGCGGTGACGGATTGCGTATCGCGCTGTCGAACCTAGAAGGCGGGCGCATCGGCATTGCCGCGCAGGCGGTGGGCATTGCGCGGGCGGCTTTCGATGCGGCGCGTCTCTATGCCAATGAGCGAATCCAGTTCGGCAAGGCCATCAAGGAACATCAGTCCGTCGCCAACATGCTGGCCGATATGACCACGCGCCTGAACGCAGCGCGGCTCCTTGTGCATCACGCGGCGCGGCTGCGCAGCGCGGGCCAGCCGTGCCTGTCCGAGGCCTCGCAGGCCAAGCTGTATGCCTCCGAAGTCGCCGAGGAAGTCTGCTCGCACGCCATCCAGATTCATGGCGGCTATGGCTACCTGGAGGACTACGCGGTGGAGCGCCACTATCGCGATGCCCGTATCACGCAGATTTACGAGGGCACCAGCGAAGTACAAAGAATGGTGATTGCGCGGCAGATTTAGGCGCAGAATTAACCGCCAATAGAGCGCATCCGCGCCGCCCCTGGAGACGACGATGACCGTGCCGGCCCTTTCGACGCAGCGCTTTCTCGACGCTCGCGACCTGCTGTTGCGCCACCGGACTGACTATGAGCGTGCCTATCGCGAGTTCGCGTGGCCGGCGCTCGACGAGTTCAACTGGGCGCTCGACTATTTCGATGTGATTGCGCAGGGCAACGACAACCCGGCGCTCTGGATCGTCGACGATCCCGCCGGCGCCGGCACCCGGTACTCGTATGCGCAGATGTCGGAACGCTCGGCGCGCATGGCGAATTTCCTGCGCGGTGTCGGGGTAGGGCGCGGCGACCGCCTGTTGCTGATGCTGCCCAATCGCGTCGAACTCTGGGACGTGATGCTGGCGGCCATGAAGCTCGGCGCCATTGTGCTGCCCGCCACCACCCAGCTATCCGCCGACGATGTGCGCGACCGCGTGCAGATTGGCGCGGCAAAATTCGTCGTGGTGGACAGCGCGGAGCTGGTGAAATTCGAGACGCTTGAGATTCCATTGACGCGCCTGTCGGTCGGCACGCCGCGCGAAGGCTGGATCGATCTGGCCGGCGCTTACGACGCCGCGCCGCACTTTACGCCGGACGGTCCGACCCGCGCGACCGATCCGCTGCTGCTGTACTTCACCTCGGGCACGACGTCCAAGCCCAAGCTCGTCGAACATACGCATCAAAGCTATCCGGTCGGCCATCTGTCGACCATGTACTGGATCGGCCTGCAACCTGGCGATATCCATTGGAATATCAGTTCGCCCGGCTGGGCCAAGCATGCATGGAGCTGCTTTTACGCGCCGTGGAATGCGCAAGCCTGCGTATTTGTATTCAACTACGCGCGCTTCGTGCCGCAGGATGTCCTCGCTGTACTGGTGCGCTGCAACGTGACGACACTGTGCGCGCCGCCGACGGTCTGGCGCATGCTGGTGCAGGAGCCGCTGGCGGATTATCCGGTCAAGCTGCGTGAGATTGTCGGCGCGGGCGAGCCGTTGAATCCCGAGGTTATCGAGCGTGTGCGCCATGCCTGGGGCGTGACGATCCGCGACGGCTTTGGCCAGACCGAGACCACCTGCCAGGTCGGCAACCCGCCCGGCCAGCCGGTGGTGCCGGGCGCGATGGGCCGGCCCCTGCCGGGCTACCGGATCGAACTGGTGGATGCCGACGATCAGCCGGCGAGCGAAGGCGAAATTGCCTTGCCGCTCGCGCACCGTCCGCTGGGCCTGATGACCGGCTATGCAAACAACCCCAACGCCACGGCGCAGGCCATGCGCAACGGCTACTACCACACCTCCGATGTAGCCATGCGCCGTGACGACGGCTACTACGTGTATGTGGGCCGCGCCGACGACGTGTTTAAGTCGTCCGATTACCGGTTGAGCCCGTTCGAGCTGGAAAGCGTGCTGATCGAGCACGAGGCGATTGCCGAAGCCGCGGTGGTGCCGAGCGCCGACGCGCTGCGCCTCTCGGTGCCCAAAGCGTTTGTGACGGTGCGGCATGGCTACGAAGCCGGCCCCGAACTGGCGCGCAGCGTGTTCCAGTTTTCGCGCGAAAAGCTTTCGCCGTACAAGCGGATCCGGCGTCTGCAGTTCAGCGAATTGCCCAAGACCATCTCCGGCAAGATTCGCCGGGTCGAGTTGCGGCGCCGCGAACTGGAGCGGGACACGCAGCCCGCCCGCGAGCCTGGTGAGTACTGGGAAGAGGACTTTCCGGATCTTGCCGGTTCGAGCGGCCCGAACGGCACGAGCGGTTCAAGCGGTTCAAGCGGTTCGAACGGCGCGAGCGGCAAATAGCTGGCTCGCCTCGCGTTGCGGTGGCGCACAACCGTTCTTTTACGATTTCGACGGGCCGCCGGTTTTTTGCGGCGGCCCTTGCCCTGACATTCCAGCCGGACACCCATGATGATCGAACTCGACTACGCCAACCATGGCGCCATCGCGCTGCTGACGCTGAAACGCCCACCGGCGAACGCCTTTACGCCGGACGGATTGCTGCAACTGCAGCACACTATTGAAACGCTGAATGCCGATGAGCGCGTGCGCGCCATCGTGATTACCGGCGACGGTCCGAAATTCTTCAGCGCGGGCGCCGATCTGAACACCTTCGCCGACGGCAATCGAGAAGTGGCGCGCACTGCAGCAGCACGTTTCGGCGCCGCCTTCGAGACGTTGCAGAATGCGCGGGCCGTGGTGATCGCGGCGATCAACGGCTATGCGATGGGCGGCGGACTCGAATGCGCGCTCGCCTGCGATATTCGCATCGCCGAGCAGCATGCGCAGCTTGCCTTGCCCGAAACGGCCGTCGGCCTGCTGCCTTGCGGCTGCGGCACGCAGACGCTGCCGTGGCTCGTTGGCGAAGGCTGGGCCAAGCGGATGATCCTGACCGGCGAGCGTGTCGACGCCGCGACGGCGCTGCGCATTGGCCTCGTCGAAGAAGTGGTGGAGAAGGGCGCGGCGCGCGAAGCCGCGCTGGCGATGGCGACCCGTGTTACCGCGCTCAGCCCGCAAGCCGTTGCATTCAGCAAGAGCCTGATTCACCAGCCGCGCCATGGCGTGCCGCGCTCGGCGGCGCTGGCGGTGGAGCGCGAGCGCTTTGTCGATCTGTTCGACGGCCCGGATCAGCGCGAAGGCGTCAACGCGTTTCTTGAGAAGCGGCCGCCGCAGTGGCATGTGACGCAGACCGGCCAGGCAGATGCCGGAAATTGAAGATGCTTAGTATGACTTTGTATCAGTAAAACGTCGAAACTGTCGCTTTCAGGCGATCTATTTGCGGCGGTAAAGCAGTGTGTTGGCTTTTCAACTCGCTCCTTTACCGCCGATTTAACGTTTACGCAATAATCCGAGGAGTCGCCGTCTCGATCAATCAACCGTCAAAAGTGCGCAGGTCATGGCTTTCAGTGAACCCAGGTCTCCATTTTTGCAATGGATCGTCTCCTCGTCCCAGCATCTGAGTGCCGACAACCGGCAGGTTTTGCTTGCCAACCTGTTCACCCGGACCGCGTCGATTGTCTTCGCGGCCATTTGCGAAATCAGCGTCTGCGCGACGGCTTACCACCTCCATCCGAACCCCCTGTACGCCGGCTGGCTTAGCGCGGTCGTCGCGCTGCTGGTCACGCGGCTGACACTGATCTATGTTTGTTCGCGCCGTAGCGAACGCGGTCAGCCGACGCCGACATCGGCCTTTCTGGTGGCAAGTATTCTCTGGAGCGCGCTGTTCGGCTTTGGCAGTTTGCTGTGCAATATCAGCGGAGACCAGACACTTTTCCTGCTCGGCAACGTTTGCGCAGTCGGTTTGATCGGTGGGCTCGCCGGACGCAATGCCGGCACGCCGCGCCTCGTGCTGATCCAGATTTCACTGATTCTCGGCTTGCTAGGGTTGGGCGCGGCCCTTTCTCCCGGCTCGGGCAAGCTCGTCCTGTTGTTTCAGGCGCCATTCTGCGCGGCGGGCTTCTTCACGGTCGCCCTGCGCAGCAATCGGGACACCGTCGCGTTGCTGATGGCGCGTGAAAGCAGCCATCGCCTTGCGCGCCACGACAGTCTCACTGGTTTGCCCAATCGCGCCCGTATCAACGAGCTCTTGCTGGAGCGCACCGAAGCGGGTTCCTCAAGTGCGGATCATGCGTTTGCGGTTCTGCTAATCGATCTCGACGGCTTCAAGGCCATCAATGACAGCCTGGGTCATGCCGCCGGCGACCAGATACTTCAGGAAGCGGCGATCCGCCTGCGCGAGATATTGCCGGGCGACGGCCTCGTTGGACGGCTGGCCGGCGACGAGTTCGTCGTGATCCCCGAGGGCGCGCCGCTTGCTCATGAGGTCCGTGCGCTGGCGGACCGTATTGTCAGGACCCTCGCGCGCCCGTTTGGGCTTCACGAGGCTCGTGTGCATATTGGCGCGAGCGTCGGCGTTTCGCTCTATCCGGAGCATGGCAAGACGGGGCCGCAGTTGCTGATCTGCGCAGATCGCGCCTTGTACGCGGTCAAACGCAACGGTAAGAGCGCGTATGCCGTGTTCGACGCCGACAAGCACGTTTCCGACGAAAGTCTGAGCCTGCTGCGCAGCGATCTGGAAGGCGCCATGCAGTCGTTCACGGGCCTGAGGATGGAATATCAGCCAATCGTCGATCTGAGCGACGGCGTTATTTCGGGCCGCGAAGCGTTGCTTCGCTGGACGCACCCGACTCGCGGCGAGCTGTCTCCGGTGGCATTTATTCCAACCGCTGAGCGAACCGGCCTCGTGCTGGCGTTAGGAGAGTGGGCGCTACAGCGCTCATGCGACGAGGCGGCGGGCTGGCGCGATGCCGTGCCGGTCGCCGTCAATGTGTCACCCGTGCAATTGCGCGAAGAATCGTTCGCGGCGACTGTCGAAGCCATTCTGCGTAAAACGAAATTGCCGCCGGAGCGCCTGAATATCGAGGTCACCGAGACCGTGCTGCTAAGCGACGATATCGCCACCCGGCGTAATGTCGCAAGACTTCGCACCCTGGGTATCGGGCTGGCGCTGGATGACTTCGGAACCGGATTTTCGACAATGTCGACGCTTGTGCGCTTTTCGTTCGACAAGCTCAAGATCGACAGCTCGTTCGTCAAGGAGGCGGTACACCGGCGCGAATCCGCTGCGGTGGTTCGCGGCATTGTGGCATTGGCCCGGGAAA
Organism: Burkholderia sp. 4M9327F10; assembly: GCF_005503145.1. Lineage (GTDB taxonomy): Bacteria > Pseudomonadota > Gammaproteobacteria > Burkholderiales > Burkholderiaceae > Paraburkholderia. Next base: position 307,210 of record NZ_SCNV01000003.1, read on the forward strand.
TGGGCATGCCGACTACCGCTGAGGGCATCGAAACGCCTGAGCAACTGGAGTTCGTCCGCGCCTGCGGCTGCACGCACGCCCAAGGCTACCTGCTCGGCAAGCCTCTTCGTGGCGGCGAGATTCCGCGCCTCGAAGAGGGGCTGGCCGCGCAGGGCGCCGACGAAGGCCGATAAATGGCAAAGCGCGCGATAGCGGCGCATCTCAGGACCTGCGGCGGGTAAGCACCAGTGCGCCGACGCCTGCGATGAGGCCGACCAGGCAGACGCCGTGCCAGCCCGCGTAGGCGAGCGCCAGGTTGCCGGCTTCCGCACCGGCCGCGACACCGAACATCGCACCCGTGACCAGCAGCCCGTTAAGACGGCTGCGCGCGGCAGGTTCGATTGTATTGACGATGGTTTGATGGGAGACGAAGGCCGCCATCACGCCGAGGTCGAACAGCGCCGCGCCAACACCGAGAGCAAGCAGCGAGCCGGTAAAGAGCCACATGCCCGCGAACGACAGCGCCACCAGCAGACAGCCGGTCCGGATCGCCGGCACGGGGCCGGCGCGATCGGCCAGGCGGCCGAGCAGGGGAGCGGCAAGCGCTCCCGCCGCGCCGGCTACCCCATAAGCGCCGGCGGCGCCGGCGCCCAGCCGGTACGGCTGAGCGGCCAGCGCCAGCGCGAGGGTCGACCAGAACGCGCCTAGCGAGGATGCCACGAGTGCCTGCGTATAAACCGCTCTGCGCAACGGCGCATGCTTGCGCCAGAGTTTGCCGAGGCTCGCGAGCAGATCGCCGTAGTGGCCACGCACGCTGACCGGCAGCGAGGGCAGGTAGCGCCACACCGCCAGCACGACCGCGCCTTCCAGAACCGCTGCAACCGCATAGATGGCGCGCCAGCCGAAGTTCTCCGCGATGATCCCGCCGAATGTTCTGGACAACAGAATACCGGTCAGCAGCCCGGTGGTGACCGTGCCGACTACGCGTCCCCGGTGCGACTCGGGAGCGAGGTGGGCAGCAACCGGAATAAAGTCCTGTCCGACGCTGCCGAGCAGGCCAATCATCGTGCCTGTGACAAGCAACGTTGTGAAGTTTGGCGACAATGCCGTGGCAAGCAACGCGAGAATTAGCAGAAGGCCTTTGCCGATAATCAGCGAACGGCGATTCAGCATATCGCCCAGCGGTGCGAGTAAAAGCATGCCTAGCGCGTAACCAATTTGCGTCAGTGTGGGCGCCCAGCCGACCCAATGCGCCGGAACGCCGAAATCCTGTTGAATCGTGGCGAGAATCGGCTGGATGTAATACACGTTGGCCACGCCGATGCCGGTGCCAATGGCCAGTAACAGGACAAGGCTTCGCGTTAGCGGCTCATGGCTGGCTGACACCGCAGCAGATGTCGTCAATGTGCACCTCATGGCGTGTTGCGTGAACGGGATGGGTGACAGGAAGGCACGGTGCGACGCTCGCCGGGGCGATCCGGCGGCCATGCCATGTGATGCGATGACCGGTCATGGGCCAGGCTTCACGTCGTGTGGTTGGTGTTTATGATGGCACAGAATTACATCGCATGAGATGTAATTTGAGTATTCTCCGCGTCCAATCGGTGTACTTCCAGAAACGCGCCCTTGCCGACTGGCGGTTCGATCACGCTGCGCGAATCAGGCGGCTCGGTTTTGCCTGCTGCTTCGTGAGCCAGCGCTATTTTTCGGCGGAGGTGGCGATGGTGTTCAGCACGGAATCGACCAGCGCCAGTTGATCGGCGCCCACTCCGTGCAGCAGTTTGTTCTTGATGTGTTTGACCATGGTGTCGACCTGTTCGCCGACCTGCCGGCCCGCATCAGTCAGATACAGGGTCTTGGCGCGCCGGTCGAGTGCGTCGTCGCGGCGTACTACGAGACCGGCTTCTTCCAGTTGGTCGAGCAGGCGCACCAGCGAGTGACCTTCAAGGCCCAGGTGTTCGGCCAGCGTGCGCTGGCGAAGACCTTCGCCCATCTTGTAGATGAGCCACAGCGGCGTAGAGGTGGCTTCCGAGAGGTTCAGCTTCTTGAGCTCAATATCGGCAACCTTGCGCCACATGCGCGCCGCCCGTTGCAGGCGTAAGCAAAAGGTATCTTCGGCGAGAGAGAGCAGGCTGGAAGACATACCGTCGGAATCGATCTAAAGAGGTCTCAGTTCATGCCGGCATTCGCTTTCAATGCGAAGCAGGTGCGTTGCAGCGCGGCCAGGGTAGCGGTAAGGCCGCCGCTACTGCAGATAATTGTTCCGGAGGCTTAAGTCAGCGAATATAGCACGCACATCAGCCGTATCTTTGAGCTTGGATTGGCGGCAACTGCAAGGTTGATGTGTGATGGAGCCGCCGTGGGGCAGCGCCATGTTGCCCGCCCGGGTCCAGCGCATCTATATCTCACGTGATTTATGCCTTTGAGATATGTTATCGCAGCAGCTATCGCTTGCGGGGAGCGTTAGCCTTGGGACGCTCCTCCGAATCCTCGTCTGCGCATGTCCTTGCGCTGCTTAAGTGCCCTGCTAAATAGATTGCATGCGATCTAATCTCGTGCGATGATTCTTTTCAAGGTTTGCTCCCGTTCCGTTTCGGCTTCGGTTGAAGTTCGCCTTGTTTGATATTTCGCGAGGCGGCGGGTTGCGACGCGAGCAGTCCAGGGATGCTCGTGTGGATCTGGTGGTAAAAGCAGGTTAATAGATAAGTTATGCTAATTAATATGTCATGCGTACCTGTCGCGATATCAGCCGCCGTGTGTGGTGCGTGGCGCGCGCCGCAGGATCGGCGGTCCGCATTGCGACGTACCTTGCCGCTGCTTCGAAAAACGGGAGTGTAGGGTGTTTAACGTATCCACCGAAAGCCGATTTCGCCCGCCTTATCTGAAAACCTACCGGGCCTATTCCGAACCGCTCACGGTCATCTGTTCGCTGTTGTCGCGGGCCGACAACGCCGCGCTGAGCGAGCGCCGTCGGGATCCGAATCTGCTGCTCGACGCGCGAGGTGAACTGGTCAAGGATCCCGCCACAGCAACTAGCGCTTTCGAGAACAACCCGAATCTCGGGTTCGAGAAATGGACCGAGTACTGGCGCAAGACGCACGGACCGCGCTTTATCCATGCGCAGCCGTCTGAGGCCAACGGCATTCAGCACCTGCTTCGCTACGATCAGATTCACCGTCTGCCGGCCGGCCCTTCCAACGAGTCGCCGCTGCCGTATACGCCACCCGTCGATGCGGCCGGCAAGCTGTTCGACACGGTGATCGGCCATGTGCCGGAGTACCGGCGGCCGCAATGGGACGGCATCGCTTATCTGGCGTTTGAGGACCTCGCGGGGTTGCAGGCGGTTTTCAGTCAGCCCGAGATCGACGCGAAGATTCTGCCTGAGGATCGGGCGATCTTCCGCGAATTGTGCCCCGTGCTGTCGCGCCAGCACATCGTGATTCCGAGCGAAACGCAGCGTGAATCGATCCTGCTGGTCAAGGTGGTGAGGCGAAAGGCCGGTTTGTCGCGTGAAGGATTTCACGCGGCCTGGCTGAATCAATATGCACGCCATGTGCTTCAGCAGCCGGCGACGACCCGCTACGTCAAGCGCTATGTTCAGTTGCATAACATCGGCGCAACGGAGCCCGGGCAGCCGTTTTTTCATCCGGTGGGCCATAAGATCGACGGTGTGTCGATCATGGGCTTTACGTCGATCAACGATCTGGAAGACTTTTTGCTCGATCCCGGTGTGGCGCAGCTCGCGCACAAGGAAGCGGAGTTTGTCGCGCAGGAAGGCGGGGAGTACTGGACGGGTCTGTCGTATCAGGTGGTCAATCAGATTTACCCGGAAACAGCGACACGCGCCTAGGCGTTGTGCTTAGTCATGCTAACGTTTGTGGGGGATGTCAACGCGATCGAGGCCACCATCAAGTTGTTCAGGTAGATGCCAGCAAGGGCGGCGGCGATCGGCCAATGAAGCCAATGCGGCTAATGGCCGAACTCCCGCCGCCTCGCAGAATCAGGCTTCGCTCAGCGGTTCCGGGTGAAGTTCCGCCGCTGCACCCGGCGGTGTTTTGGCCGCCGCCGCGTGCACCCGGCCGATCCACAGGATCCCCGCCATTGCGATAGCCACCGCCACCCAGCCGACCGTGCCATAACCGGCAATCTGGCCGCTCGCCGTATTGGTCAGCATCAGACCGCCGAGCCAGGCGCCGCAACCCATGCCGAGCGCCTGGAGTGCGCTATTGGCGCTCAGGAACGCGCCGCGGCGGCTCGGCTCGGGAACCGTGGTGAGGAGTGCCTGCATCGGCACGATCCGCCCGGACATTGCCACCATAAAGAACGGGAAGAACAGCACGACCGCGACGAAAGGCAGATCGGGCAGATGAGTGACGAACAGCACCGGCAGCATCGACACCAGAGTGATGATGCGAAATACCCGGTGCTTGCCATAACGGTCGGCGAGGCGCCCAATCGCACGCGAAGTAAAGAACGTCGCGAAGCCGCCGCCCATATACATCCACGACAGATGGGCAGGCGGTACGCCGTGGTTGAGGACCAGCATCGGAGCGATAAACGGAATCACCATCATATGCGACACCATCATCATGAAGGTGAGCGCAAATGCATTCAGATGACGCAGATTGCTGAGCAGGCGGACGAGATCGGGCAGGACCTGGCGCAGCGGAGGGGGCTGGCGGCTCAGATGTTCCGCGAGCGGCGGCACGACGCGTGCCCCACCGAACCAGATCAGCACGGAGAGCACGACCAGCAGCACAAACGGTGCTGCCCAACTGAAGTGCGCTCCGAGCATCACGCCCACCGGCACCCCGGCAATCGCGGCGAGCGAGAAGGACGTCATGATGGTGCCGGTGGCCGCGCCGCGCCGTGCGATCGGGATCACATCGCCCACGATCGCCATGATCACGGAGCCGAGCACACCGCCCGTGATGCCCGCGAACGCGCGTGCCGCGAGCAGCAGCGGAAAGCTGCTGGCGAGGGCACAACCGAGGTTGGAAAGCGCGAACAATGCGTAGACGATCAGCAGCAGCTTGCGCCGGTCGAAGCGGTCGATATAGGTAGCGGCGAGCAGGCCCGAGAGTCCCGAACACCACGAATAGGCCGAGACCGCCGTCGCGAACGCCGCCGGCGTGATGCCGAAGGTGTGCATGATCTGCGGTCCCAGCGGCATCATGATCATGAAGTCCATGATGATGGTGAACTGCGTCAGCGCGAGCAGCCAGAGCAGGCGCTGTTCATGCTTGGTGCTGATGGAATACATCGGCAGGATCCTTGAAAAGGTAAAAGCCAGCCGTGTGGCTGGCGGCAGGCACTGCGCGGGTTCAGTCGTCGAGGTTTTCGTGAACCGCTTCGGCGCCCTGTTTCCAGTAGCTGGCTGCGCGGATACGCGATTTGTCGACGCCGCGTTCCGTGCAGAGGTGATAACGGACCGCGCGCATCGTTGCGGATTCGCCCGCTGCCCACACATAGCCTTCGCCGTCAGGCAGATAGGTGTCGCGCACCGCTTGCAGCAGTGCATCGCCGCGATACGGCGAATCGCTGCGGTAGCGCCACACCACATGCAACTCGGCCTGGGTGTCGAATTCGATGCGCGCCGACGGATCGGCCACTTCGAGTACCGCTGCCACACGCGTGCCTGCCGGCAGTTCCTGCAGACGCCGGGCAATTGCCGGAAGGGCGGTCTCGTCGCCGATCAGCAGATGCCAGTCGAAGGCAGTCGGAATCACCAGCGAGCCGCGCGGGCCGCCCACGCCGAGATATTGCCCGACCTTTGCCTGGGCTGCCCACGCGGCGGCCGGCCCAGCTTCGTGCATGGCGAACTCGATATCCAGCTCGCGCGCGTCACGGTCGTAGCGGCGCGGCGTGAAATCGCGCGCCACCGGGCGCGGCTGATCTTCCGGAAACATCGGACCGTTAGGGCCGGCGCTCGGCAACACCGGCTTGTCGGCGCCCGGTGCGGGGAAGAAGACCTTGATGTGATCGTCGAACGATGCCGATACGAAATCGTGCAGATCGTCGCCAGTGAAGGTGACGCGAATCAGGTGAGGCGTCAGCGGTTGCACACGCTTGACTTGCAGCAGACGAAATTTCAGGGGATGACGTACGCGGGTGACCGCGAGATCGGACCTGGTCAGCATAAGTGTTCTCTCCAGTTATGTTGGGTAGTGCTGGGGATGCCGGCCGCACAGGCTCAGGCATCGCCCGCGCCGGGGCCGCTACCGGTGGCAGCAGCCCCTGCATTGCCCTCGATTTCAGCGGTAGCGCGTACGAGGATGGCCGCGATCCGGCGCTGTTCCGCAGCCGGCACGTTGTCGCGGCGGAACAGGGCAAGCTTGAGCGCGCGGCGCGCTTCGATCAGCTCCGGCAGCCAGCCGCCTTCGCTCGGGTCCAACGGTTCTTCGCCGGCAAACGCGCGCCGTACCGAATCCATCTTGCGGGCAATATGGGTCAGCTTGGCGAGCATCAGGTCGACACGGTCGCGGTTGTCCGCGAGGTGTTGACGACCGGGTTCGGCCAGTTCGTAGCGCTTGCGGTTGCCTTCGAGCTGGACCGTGACATAGCCCAGTTCTTCGAGGTAGGTCAGCGCCGGATAGACCATGCCCGGGCTCGGGCTGTAGAAGCCGTTCGAGCGTGTTTCGAGCGCCTTGATCAGCTCATAGCCGTGGCTCGGCTGGGCGTCCAGCAGGGCCAGCAGCATCAGTTGCAGATCGTCCGAGGTGAATTTGCGGCCGCGCGGGAAACCGTCGCCGTCGCCGCCGCCATAGCCTCCCGGACCGCCGCCGAAGCCGCCAGCGCCGCCACCGAAGCGGCCACCGCGCTCACCGCGGCGGTGGTGATGACCGCCAATCGCGTGCCACAGCGCATGCAGTGCGAAACGGTCAGGATAAGCAAAGCCACGGCGGGCGCCGTCGAAGTCTTCAAAGCCGCGCCGGTGATGGCCACGGCCGCGGCGGCTGTCGTCGCGCTCGTCGCGCTCGTCGCGCTCGCCACGTTCGCTGCGGTCTTCACGGCTGCCGCGGCCTTCGCGGAAGTATTCGCGGCCAAGAGCGTGTAACAGGGCGTGCAGCGAGAAGCCGTCGCTGGAATAACGGCCGTCGGTGTCGGAGTGACGGCGGGAATAATGGGAGTGACGCATCTGGGACCTCCTGTTGTGTCTTAAGATGTGTCGTAAGATATATATCTAAAGATGGTTTGTCAAACGCGAAATGTGGGGCGGGATCGGGGATTCGTGAGACGCCGTTTGAGGTTGTGTTAGTCCCAATTTGGGACTAACATGTCTCCCATGCGAATCGTTGCCAAAAGAAACCTTCTTTCGTTCATCGAAGGGCATGCCCAGGCCAAGCAAGCTTTGTTGGCATGGCACGCGGAAGCTTCCCAGGCGAACTGGAAAACGCCGCAAGACATCAAGGATCAATATGCGTCTGCGAGTTTCGTCGGAAGAAACAGGGTGGTATTCAACATCAAAGGCAACGACTTTCGATTGATAGTTGCAGTCGCGTATCGGATCGGCGTCATCTATGTCAAATTCGTTGGCACTCACGCCGAGTACGACAAGATCGACGCTGGAACGGTGGAAATGGAGTAATGAAAATGGATATTCGCCCCCTGCACACGGAAGATGATTACAAGGCTGCGCTTGCGGCCGTATCTGAACTCGTTGACGCCGATCCGGCGTCTGGTACGCCGGACGGTGATCGCCTCGATATTCTGTCAATTCTGGTGGAGCGCTACGAAGCCGAAAATTTCCCGCTGCAAAGCCCCGATCCTGTCGAGGCCATCAAGTTCCGGATGGAACAAGCTGGCTTATCTGTCCCGGATATGCAGCCTTATATCGGCAACGCAAACCGGGTCTATGAGGTTTTGAACGGCAAACGCGCCCTCAGCCTGACGATGATTCGCCGCCTGCATGCGGGACTGCGCATTCCTGCTGACGTGCTGATTGGCGTGGCTTGAACCGGGAGTAGTGGTCTTATCGGCGCAGCCTGTGCCTTCATCCAGGCCGAACGCAATGTTCGCTGCGGGCACGAACCATGCGGCATAAAGGATGGCCGCCTCAAAAATCGCAATTAACCCTTGCGAACAATGCGCTTAATTATCAGCGAGCACTTTCCTACACTTGGCGTCATCTGCCATAGACTCGATCGCGAACTGCGGGCGCAGTGTATGTCGTCAATACGGTGCAATACCGGGGTGCGAAGCCTTATCGCGCATTGCCTGAGCCGTTTGAGACATAGCGGGCGTCGCTGGCCCGAACGAGGTGCCGCTTACCTGGGCACGCCATGGCCAGGCGTACAACGACCGCATGGATAAATGCAAATGGATCGTTTGCGTCAATATTCCAACCCAAGCACGGAGGGACGAATCATGAACAAGGCAACCAGCACACTTATCGCGGCCGCCGCCGCACTCATGCTGTCGGGCGGCGCTTATGCACAAAACAACACGTTGGCAACCCCGAGCGTCGTGTCGCCTGCCGCCAATGCAACGAGCGGCTATGGCACGTCGAGCTCCACCAACTCGGATAGCGGCACGGGCACCATGTCGCCGGGTTCGAGCCAGCAGAAGAGCATCAACAATAGTTCGGCGCCGGCCAGCCCCGCTTTCGGAGTCAACAACACGCTGGCGACCCCGTCCACGGCGTCGCCTGCTGCCCAATAACATCTGCCAAGGCGGACAACCGGCAACCAGGCGCAAATCAGCGCAAATCAGCGCAAAGCGACGAAGCGGCGTCATGGACGCGCAAATGCCGACGGACGCATAAGGAGTTCGAGTCCTCGATCCGCTACCCATCGCAAGAAAAACCGCTGCCCCCACGGACAGCGGTTTTTTTTGTTTCTCCTGACCTCTTCCTCTTCCTGGCAGTGTCCTTGCGGCACAACGACGGGTTGTGTGCCCGCAGGGTGGTCGAATAACAGCAAATGGCCACATAGCTCGCGACTTTAGGGAAAAGTTAATGCGACTGACCTGGCCTGCGCATAATGTGCCGGATGACCATGGAATGAAGTGAAAAGGAGAGACCTCATGCCGAGCCTTGAGCGAGTGCGGCCCACGATGCTGATCGACTTTGTCTGGCGCATGGCGCTTCGCCTCGGATTCCGGCTTGCTCGCGCCTGGTGGCATCTTCGACGGCCTCGTCATGAGGGCGCGCTGGTAGCAATCTACGTCGGGCAGGCACTGCTGCTCGTGAAGTCATCGTACCGCGCCGAGTGGAATTTTCCCGGCGGGAGTGTCCGGCCCGGTGAGGCGCCTGATGCAGCGGCGCGGCGCGAGATGGAGGAGGAGATTGGTCTCTCGTCGTATCCATTACTCCCCGCGGGGAATGCCTGCGGTATTTGGGAAGGGCGAAGAGACCGGGTGCACTTCTTCGAACTGCACCTCGATTGCATGCCTGAGTTGCGGCTTGATAACCGCGAGATTATCGGCGCGCATCTGGCATCGCCGGAGGAATTGCGCGGCATCGCGCTGACACCGGCGGTCGTCGCGTATCTCGGCAGAGAGCGTTGCTGATAGTGGGCGTCTTTACTTTCGGGACATCTCAACGGGGCGGGCAACACACCCACAGATCAGGTCCGTAGCTGAAGGCCTTGCGTTCTCTATGGAGTGGCGCCCAACAATGGCGTCATATCCGGATCTGACTTCTGCGTGGCGCGCCGATACGCCGGGCGCGCGCCGATCCGCTGCAGATAGGCCAGGATGTTCGGCCACGGCGAGAGATCGTACGGCTTGAACCGCCGCATGGTGGTAAGCGAGAACACCGTCATGATGTCTGCTGCCGTCAGTTCCGGACCGGCGAGATAACGCGCGTCGCCCAGACGCTTCTCGATCGTCGAGAAAACCAGGGTGAACCGCTCCTTCAATCTCTGCAGTGTCGCATTCTCCCCGGATGGATCGACTCGTTCGAGAAACCACACCTGCAAGACGAGTGGCTGCAGGGTTCCGTTAGCAAAGTGGAACCAATAAAGATAGTCGGCGAATCCGGGCTCATCCTTTTTCACGGCGAGCCGCCCGTTGCCATGTACCTCGATCAGATATTCGACAATCGCTGCGGATTCACCGAGCACCAACGGTCCGTCGGTGATGACCGGCGCCGTTCCCATCGGGTGCAGTGCCTGGTATTCCGGCGGCGCTAGCCGGTTGTCCGCGCGGCGCTCGTATCGTTTCAGCTCATATTCGAGCCCAAGCTCCTCGCAAAGCCAGACAATCCGTTCCGATTGGGAGTGCCCGAGGTGATGTACGGTCAGCAGATGGTTCGTCATGTGCGCAATGTGTGGTTTGTCATGTGCTCAATGTACGACTCCATTGCGCAAGATACTTGTCAGTATCTCCTTGCTTCTTGCTCGATCCTCTAACCGGAGACAGAAACGCGCAATGGCGATGCTAGACTCGCAGCATGAACCTCGTAGATCTCGCCGAACTCGCCGCGCGCCAGTTCCCCCGCCTGAATGCCCATGGGAGCCAGTACGTGCAGCCGCTGAAGAGCCTCGGCATTCTCCGGCACCACCACCCGACATCGTTCGAAGCCGCGATCTACGAGCCGGTTGTTATCCTGATCCTCCAGGGGCGAAAAGAAACGGTACTGGGAACGCATTCATATCCGATGCAGGTGGGAGAGTGCCTGCTCGTCAGTCACGACCTTCCGGTGATAGCGCGAGTCACGAAGACTCCCTATCTCGCACTGATCTTCAATGTCGAACTGGACATGCTGCGCGATCTGTATGAGGCGCTGCCGGAATCGCCTGCTCCGGCCGCGCCGTCTCGGTCGCTCGCGGTCCACCGCTGCGATGCCGAACTCGTCGACGCGTTTTATCGCTATCTTGCACTCGCGGGCAGGCAGACGGATGCTGCGGTGCTGGGGCCGCTCGTCTCGCGCGAGGTCCACTACCGGCTTGCGACGGCACCGTTCGGCGGGATGTTACGCAACCTGATCCGCCGTGACAGCCACGCCAGCGCCATTGCGCGCGCGATAGCGCAACTGCGGCGTGACTTTCGATCGCCCGTCGAGGTTCCGGGGCTCGCGCGCAGCGTCGGGATGAGTCCATCCTCGTTTCACAAGCATTTCAAGGCGATCACGGCGTCGTCACCGCTTCAGTATCGAAAGGGCCTGCAGCTTCTGGAGGCGCGCCGCCTGTTACGTGCCGGCGCGCTTTCGGTTTCCACAGCGGCATTCGAGGTCGGTTACGAAAGTGCCGCGCAGTTCAGCCGCGATTACACGCGCAAATTCGGCATATCGCCGAAACACGACATCCCCGAAGTTTGACCTCCGGTCCGCAACGATCAGGTTGTGATCGAGATTCCTCTTCACAATCGGTTCACAGAGCTCCGCCATGCTTTTCTCGGACCGTTCTTCCTGCTGCCTCATAAGGCGCCTGTTGACCAGCAGGATGCAAATGGCGGTTACACTGGATACCCCATCTTCATGTGCCACGAGGATTCTATGAGCAAGCGTAACCTTGTATCGACCGCCGCGACGTTGCTGTGCGTGGGTGCCCTGACGGGCTTGACCGCCACTTCGGCTCAGGCTGCCGGCGCGCCGGTGAAGTGCCATCTGACCTTCAGCATGTCCGGATGGTCGGCGATTTATCAGCACGCCGAAGGGCGCGGCAAAGTAACTTGCGACAATGGCCAAAGGGCCGCTGTCACGATCAGCGTACACGGCGGCGGCCTGACAGCCGGCAAGTTCCGCGTCAGCGGTCACGGTGATATCACCAATGTCTACAGCATCAAGGAAGTGTACGGCAGTTACGCGCAGGCCGGCGCCTCGGCTGGCGCAGGCAATAGCGGCACTGCCCAGGTGCTGACCAAGGGAACGACTTCGATGGCGTTGAGCGCCAGCGGTGAAGGCGTGGATCTTGGTGTGGCGGTGGATGATTTCAAGATCGAGCCGGTGCGGTGATGTCTTTGGTACGACGGGAGGCATGACACGTCGCAGCTTTCATCATCGCGTCCTCGCGATGCGACGGACAGAGCCCGGGGTGTTCCCGGGCGGAAGGCCAGCCAGTAGCCGAGGATGAGTACCGATGGTTGACTGAAGACTCAAGTGGATGCGAACAATGTCGCTGCCCAATCCGCGAACACACGCACCTTGGTGCTATATCGCCGGCTGGGCGGATACGCGATATAGACCTTGAGTGGGTCCGGCCGCCATCTCGCGAGAACAGGCACCAGTTTCTTTTGCTCGATGAATGGGCGAACCATAAAGTCCAGAGTGTGGACGATGCCCAAACCAGCCAGTGCGGATGCAAGATGCGCATTGCTCTCGCTGACAAGCACATCATTGCGTACGTGCCCGAGCGTAATCGTCTCCTGGCCTCGGCGAAACGCAAGGGGCTGCGTAATACCGGTACTAGCGGAAAAATATCCGACCACCGGCATGTTCCTGTCCACGATGTCCTGTGGATGCTTCGGATTTCCATGCTTCGCGAGATACGCCGGACTCGCGCAGGTGGTCCACGCCAGCGTGCCGATCGGATGCGTCACCAGGTCCGGGTCATCCGACGTGCTTCTGATCGCACAGTCGATGTTCTCCGCGATCAGATCCGTGGTGCGATCGGTAACGCCAAGCCGGACCGTGATCTTCGGATAGCGGGCAAGGAAGGCCGGCAACTCGGGAATGAGGATGCCGCTTGCGGTCGACCCCCCGACGTCGATTCTGAGTACCCCGCGCGGACTCGCCTGGTCCCGGCCGAGCGTGGCCTCGATGTCGTCGAGCTCGCTGAGCAGTTGCCGGGTGCGCTCATAGTAGGCAGCGCCATCGGTAGTCACACTGACACGCCGCGTATTGCGCTCCAGCAGCTTGACGCCGAGATGCGCTTCCAGTGATTTGACCCATTTGCTTGCTGTGGCGTTAGGCATGTTCAGGGAATGGGCCGCCCGACCAAATCCCCCTGTCTCGACAACGCGGAAAAAGACACGCATTGCCTGCAAATGGTCCATCGTCTGGCTCCGATTATCTACAGATGTGAATAGACAAACCACACTGTACCCATTTATCTGCACATGTGCTTAATCTAGGATGGGTCATCGGCTAAATGAATCGGGAACCTTGAGATGACAACCTCTCTTTACGACAACATCCATTCGACCAAGCATGCGGGAAAGATCGCGCTCGTAACCGGCGGTAGTACCGGGATTGGCCTCGCCACCGCGAAGCGCCTGGCTCGCGAAGGCGCCACAGTGTTCGTCACCGGGCGGCGGCAGGCGCAGCTGGACGCGGCGGTATCCGAGATAGGTCACGGTGCGTGTGCGATTTGCGGCGACATCTCGTCCGCTGAAGACCTCGAGCGCATCGTCCAGACAGTCACGACGGCGCACCAGAGAATCGACATCCTGTTTGCGAACGCCGGCGGGGGAGAATTTGCGAAGCTAGGCGACATCACTGAAGCGCAATTCGACAAATATTTCGGCATCAACGTGAAAGGGACGCTGCTCACCGTGCAAAGCGCACTGCCGTTCATGCGTCCTGGCAGCGCGATCGTGATCACGGGGTCGATCACGTCGGTACAGGGCGTACCATCGTTCGGTGTCTATGCCGCCACCAAGGCGGCCTTGCGATCATTCGCACGAACCTGGGCATCCGATCTCAAAGGCCGTGACATCCGCGTCAATGTGGTTGCGCCCGGCGTCGTCGTGACGCCGGCTTACAAGACCGAACTCAAGATGAGCGACGAACAGATCGAGGCGTATCGCGAGGAAGTTGCCAAGACGACGCCGCTTGGCCGGGTCGGCACCACCGACGAGATCGCGAAGGCGGTCTCTTTCCTCGCGTCCGATGATGCCAGCTATATCACCGGTATCGAGATGTTTGTCGACGGCGGACGCGTACAGGTCTGATTTTCGTCTCAACATGTTAAGGAAAACATCATGAGTTCGCAGGACAACCTTCGTCTCGCCCATCTGTTCCTTGAAAAAATGGGTTCGGGCGCAAGCGCTGAGGAAATCGCTTCATTGTGCACGCCCGATCTCGACTGGAAGATCCCTGGGGACGCAGGAGTATTGCCTTGGGTTGGCCAGAAGACGGGACGCGATGCCATATCGGATTTCATTCGCGACACGCAAACAATGATCGAGCGCATCAGCCTTGACATCGAGGATGTGCTCGCCAGCGACGATCGGGCTGTGATTCTCGGCCATCTGAAAACGCGGGTCAACGCCACTGGAAAACTGATCGATAGCGCATTTGCGATCGTTATGACCTTCTCCTGCGCAAAGATCGCGAGCTTCCTGATGCTGGAGGACAGTTTCGCTGTATCAGCGGCCGCCCGACACTGAGACGCAGCAACCCGCTTTCAACGCACAGGTTCGTCGGGAGCGCGGACATGGTTCGGCCAGATCGCCGGCTACTAAAGGGAATCCGCGATGTGCTTTTCGGTAAGTGAACTTCTGAAGCGCAATCTGCTTTTGGTCTTTGGCGAGCGAGATTCTGCGGCACGCTTGATTGAATTGAAAACCATCTGGCTACCGGAAGGTATCTTCGTCGATCCAGACGGCCGGTATGCCGGCTTCGATGAGATCAATCGCAGGGTCGATGAGTTGCAAGCGAGATTCCCCGGTTTCGAATTTATCGAGCGTGGACCGGTTCAGGTCATGCATGGAATCGGTCGTCTCGCATGGGGATATGGGCCCGAAGCCAATAGAGCAACCGTGACCGGCGTCGACATAGCGATCACACGCCAAGGAAGGCTGCTTGAGCTGTTCGCCTTCATAGACTGATGATCTGCACTGATCCGACATCTCCCGACTTCCATGCTTGTCGGACCTCGAAGGTAGTTGGAATTGGATACGGTGTGAGCGGGCTGCGAGGGCCCGGCGCTACAGGTAGCGTGTCCGCAACTTCAGGCGATGGATAAGCGATGTCCCCTCCGATTCACAGATGTCCCCTTCCTGGCTCAAAGCGGATGTTTCGGGGCAACTCGTGAATGTCGCTATGGGGTCGACAAGGGAAGTTCGCGTCGAGATCGAGCAGGCGACTGACTGGCGTTGGCCGAACCTCCGAGTTCGGCCAGGAGCCGCTGTTGGCTGCCACCGGCAAAAACTGCTCCGACACGGTCAGTCGCGCGGTCGACGGCGAGCGAGTCAGGGTGACAGAGGATAGTGAGGAATGGCCTGACTACGGCAAACCCATGGTTGTGCACTAGATGTCCAGATATCCAGCATCGGCTGAAACTCCGACGGATTGTCCAACGTAGAGAAACGGATGGACATCACCTCCGGAGCAGCTTCGCCTTGAGTGAATAGAGGAGAGCCACAAACGGAACAAAAGCTGCGTGTCGCGAGCATGCCACTGCCGGCAAGAACCGCGTATGTCTTCGGCGTGCCAGCAATCGTCACGTCCGACACCCGGACGATGAAGCCGGAAGCAAAAGGGGCACCGCTTGAGCGCTGGCAGTCCAGGCAGTGGCAGTTTAACGTCGCAACTGGCACACGCGAGCATACATAGCGGATCGCCCCGCATGCACACCCGCCGGAAAATGGAGCATTCACGTCGCTGTTTCCTCCTGCCGCCCAGCACGGTTTCACTGGCACCTGACGGACGCCTCGCTAGAAGCCCGCTACTTGCCGCATCATTATCGCCCGCGCAGTGTAGCCACACCGACATCACAAGGCAAATGGCGGGTTTCATACTCGCGAACGTCCAGTTAGGGTAATCGCGACTGACCGCTCCGGGTCGCGTGCTGCCAATCGCCGTCCGGCAGTAACCGGCCATGAAGCAGCCGCTCGACACAAATACCTGAATCCCTGACAATTTGCCAACCATCCACTGGGCGATTGGCGGCAACCAATCTCCTGCAAGCGCCTTGGCGCAACACAATAGATCGGACCTGACTATGGCACGCCCCCCGGATTTCATGCTTCGCCTTCGTGAAGCGCTAGCCGCCTCCTGGGATAAACGAACCGCTTATCTAGAAGTTGAGCAAATGGGAAATCCTGCGTTGGGCCAGTGCTACCCAACGTCCCGGGTGGTGCAGCACTATTACCCCGAAACTGAAATCATTAAAGGGAAGGTATGGACCGGGAAAGCACTAGACGTCCACTTCTGGAATGGGCTCCGTATTGGCGATGACTGGTACCACATTGACCTAAGCTGGCAGCAGTTCCCGGCCGGTTCATTTGTTCAGGAATTCACAATCGTCGAACGTCAAGAATTGAATGATAGTGAAGCGACGATGCAACGCTGCGCGTTGTTGTTGAAGAGGGTTGATGACTATCTGAATGCGCGCTCCCATGGTGTATGAGATGGCACTTGGCCAGGAACGGTCAATCGACCCCGTGCGGTAGATCCTCGGCAATCAGCGCCGAATCGGTTTGCGCCGTGTGTGCATTTTTGGCGCTCGCCGAACGTATCTCGGCGCTTTTGAACGCGCTGTGACTTTCTGCTATTGTTTGTGGCACGCTGCGCATCTCGTTGTGCGGCGCTTATCGTGCGGACACCGCTCCGCCTAACGAGACCACGCATGCTGCCGATAAGCACCGCCTTGCGGGCTGCCTCTGGCTCATTGGATGGAGCCTCAACATGGAAACCACGTTGCCATCGTCGCATGGCGTTAGTTTCGGAAGACTCGCAGCAAGTATCGGCGTTCAGAATCTCAACCGGAGCCTCCAGTTCTACTGCGGTGTGCTGGGGTTTAATAAGGTGTTTGAGAACGGCAATCCCGTCGGGTTTGCCATCCTGAAGAAGGACAAGGCTGAACTGCATCTGGCTCAGAACAAAAACCACAAGGCACCACTACATAACGTAGCTCACCTCATGGTGGAAGATGCAACTGTCCTTTACGAGCACTGTGCTATCCAAAATGTTCGGATCATCAAGACCTTACGCGATGCTGACTTCGGGCTTAGATGTTTCGTGCTGGCGGATCCCGATGGGAATCGCATAGATATTGGCCAGGTTCTTCCAACCCCAGAGGTCGCGGACTGAGCGCACGTTCGGCGGGCACATGCTCGATCGTTGCCTGTCGGAACGGCTTCAACTTGGGTGCCACGCATGAGAATGCTGACACGAACGGCCTTTCAGAGCGGTATGAGATGTCTCATGTGGACTGCAGAACTTCTCTAATCAGACTTGGTTCGGCGAGAAACCGTCATCCACACGCGTTTTCGGTCGGCCTCTCATAAGCTTGTCTCCCCCTAACCAGCCATCCGACTGATAAGGACAAACGCTCCCTCACCGTAATAAGCGGTCGCTCCGCCAAGGCAATCTGTGACCTCACCCTTCGGCCTCGTAAACCAGCCCATATTTCCCGCTCATTCGCCTGATTCGCGCGAAACCGAGTTCTCCCAAATGCATGCCGGCGACCAGAAGCCCCTCCGAACTGACCCGATCCAGGAGCCGCGACCGTGTGGTAACGGCCACGGACGCATCCTGATCGAAGGCAATCGATACGTCTGGCCGCTGAATCTGGATGTGCGGGAAATGAACCACATCCCCCCAGACAAGAAGGCCCTGCTCACGAGACTCAAGAACATATCCAGTGTGTCCATCCGTGTGCCCCGGTAGCGGCATCGCGCTGATACCGGGAAGCACTTGTCCCTCATCGAACCTGCGTAACTTGTCGCCATAAGCGTCAAACACCTGACGCGCTATCAGGAAGTTACCGCGCGCCCGCTCGCTGGCACGACTCAGATTGCCGTCGTCCTGCCAAAACCGGACCTCTCGCCGATGCGCAACCAGCTCCGCATTCGGGAAGGTAACTTGTCCTGCTCCATTCACCAGCCCCCCGACATGGTCGGGGTGGGCGTGTGTGAGCAGGATGGTGTCAATCGTTGAGGGTTCGATACCAGCAAGCACCAGGTTGGTCTTCAGGTGGCCGCCCCATTGCTTGAAACCTCCCGCCCCACCGTCGATGAGAACGGTGCGGCCCGCGCCGCGTACTACGTAGCAATTGATGTGTACAGCGGTGGGTTCTTTCTGCCCGGCGTCACGCTGCATTCTGGACGCCGCGGAGGTATCGATATTCGAGAGGAAGTCGAGACTGGCGGTGAGATATCCGTCGCTGATGGCGGTGATTGTGAAATCCCCGACTTGCTGACTGGGAAAGGTAAGGGTGGACACAATGCTTCTCCGGAGCCGCTAATTTCGGGCGTGAATGTTCGACGCGGCGTAACCAAAACAACGGATGCGCGCCGTGAGACCTGTGTGGCGAGCGATGGCGTTATCCAGCGCTTCCATAAACTGGTTTATGACCGGTGACGTGCGAAACGTCTCAAGGCGATATTGGATTTCCACGAAGACCGGATGCCCATGCCCGTGCCGAACATTTAAGAAAATGACGTGAACGTTCTTGAGCTCCGCTTCAAGGACATTCGTACAGAATTCGACGCAATCGCGCGAAAGCCCGGCAAGACTTTCGTCAGACGGCATCTGCCTCGCATCAATATAGAAAGTGACGTTCGGCATCGCGGACCTATTCCTGCGCAGTCGAAAGGGAGCGGGCGCTTGTCAGTTGCTCCGTGATCGGCGAGTAAAGGTGAATGTCTTCCGAGGTGCTCTCGATAAGCTGAGCGTCTTTCCGGGGCAGTGTGCCGAGCCAACGGCGTTCGGGAAATTTCTCCAGCGCAACGGCCTGCATGGCCAGCGGCTTGAGGCCCATCTGGATCAAGGGATGTGGGCCGCTTGCACAAAGCACGAGGAGTTCATCGTCTTTTACGGCTGGGGCAAAACCGATATCGCTGTAGAGATTTCGATGCCAGTCGTTGATGTGTTGCTGCCACCTCGCAAAATTACCGCCGCCTTTCTGGCGATATTCCTCTCCGGTCAGCACGTCGAGGCCGTCGATCGTGTGGATGGCCAGATAGACGGGGCAACCATCGCTTATCGATTTGAATCGCTGCGACGTGTGAAACCCGCTCACCGAGATGAGAGCGGGCAGCTTCTCAAGGCTGTAGAAGTCGTTCCATTCGGCTTCGCTGTTGAGGTCGGCGAAGCTGCATTCCACGGTGTAGATCATCAGAGTGTCCTTCGAGAGGGATGCATATCCTTCTGCGAACGTTTCATGTTCATTGCAGTAACGTAATGCTAAGCTGGCATTTCCGGCCCATAAAACGAAATAAAGTCAGGCTTCAGTGATATTTGCTCAAGCTGACCACGAACACATTCTGATCGGCGAGACGCCAATGCCACGCAAGATTCCAAGCAATTCCGCGCTCCAGGCGTTTGAGGCTGCGGCCCGACACGGAAGCTTCGCCCGAGCCGCCGAGGAGCTGGCGCGGACCGAGGGCGCCGTCAGTCGCCAGATTGGCCGGTTGGAGGCGTTTCTGGGCGTCACCTTGTTCGAGCGAATTGGCAATCGGGTGCGGCTTGCACCCAACGGTGCGCGATACGCGGTGCAGGTTCGTGAGATTCTGGATCGGCTGGAACGGGACAGTCTGTACCTGATGGGGCAGCCCATCGAGGGCGCGAGCATTGATATCGCCGCAATTCCGACCTTTGCCACCCGCTGGCTTATCCCCCGGCTGAAACATTTTCAACTTAAGCATCCGAACATCACGGTGCATATCGCCGAACGTATGGAGCCGTTCCTCCTTGCGGGCAGCGGTTTTGACGCAGCCATTCATTTTGAGCATCCGGCATGGACGGGAATGCATCTCCATTCGCTGCTGGAGGAGGTGCTTGTGCCCGTCTGTAGCCCCGCGCTCCTCGCAGGCGCGGGGGCGACCCCGTCGCTTGATGATCTGCCACGCCTTCACAGGCGACAAAACCCGGACGCCTGGCAGATTTATGCACAGGAGTCCGGCATCGTGCTGACCAATTCGGCGATTGGCGCACGTTACGATCTCCATTCCATGCTGATAGAAGCGGCGCTAGCCGGCTTAGGTGTCGCACTGGTGCCGCGCCTTTACATCGGAGCCGAGCTGGAGCAGGGCCGTTTGGTCGCACCGTGGCCAGATGGCAAGGCGATTACCAAAAACTTCTGCCTCGTCCTTCCTGAGCCGATCGAACTGGCTGAGGGGCCACTGCAGGCATTTGCAAAATGGATGCTCAATGATGCCCGCGGATTGGCACTTCATAGCGGCGCCTGAGGCTAGTTCGCGATGAGATCGGCCCGCAGCATGGCCCCTATACGGAACAACGCCTGTCCCGGAGCATTTATTCCGGGGCATTTATTCCGGATTCCTCTCCACCCGGCCAAGCATCGCATCGCCAATCTGATGGCTTTCGCGCGCTTTGAGCGCTTCGCCTGCGCCTCGAATATCCCCGGGTTCCTTGTTCTGGCTCAGCTTGGTTTTGCCGACCAGTCGCGTGATGTCGATCTGCAGCCCGACAATCGACTTGAGCAGGGTATCGATATAGTCCCTTGGGGCGTCGCCCATCTTCCAGGGCTCGGGTTCCGAGGCCTCGTGCGTGCGTGTCAGCCGGCCAACGACGCCACGCACGTATCGCTCGTCATCGTGAACGGCGATGCGTCCGTATGCATGGACGACAACATAGTTCCAGGTCGGCACCTGCTTGTGGAATTCATGTTTGCTCGGGTACCAGCTCGGTGAGATGTAGGCATCTCCAGCACGAAAGACTACGAGCACCTCGTCGCCGTTCGCGACCTCCTGCCATACCGGATTGGCCCGCGCGACATGCGCGCGCAGCACGCCCAGCTCGCCTTCGCCTGCTGCGAGTTCGAACGGAATGTGGTTGGCGTCCAGACCGCCTTTCCCATGCGTAATTAACGTGCCGAAGGGATATTGCGCGATGCGCGCGTGCAGGATATCGGTGCGGGACTCATTGAAATGGGCTGGTACGTACATGCTGGTTCCGGGAGCGGGTTGAGGTGTTGAAGGGGCTGTTTCGAAGTTCTCCTGTACGCATTCTGGTGAAAAACTGGTTTATCCTACAGGGCCGGTTTGGAGCATTTTTATAGGACCAGAATAATGGCGAGAACGGCCCGGGTCGCAGAGATTCCGTCTCTCGGCACTTTGGATCGCGCGGCGGGCAGCCTGAGCCGCCAGGTGGCGCAGGCGTTGCGGGAAGCGGTGCGCCAAGGCGATATCGAACCTGGCGACGCGTTGCCGTCCACGCGCGCGCTAGCGGCTTCGCTGCAAATTGCGCGCGGCACGGTGGTCGACGCCTACGAGCAGTTGATCGCCGAGGGTTTTCTGGAGTCGAAGGAAGGCGCTGGCACGCGCGTCGCACAGGCGCTGGCCGAACCGCAACCGGCCAGCGAACCTCGCGCAGCCCTGCGGCGCCCGGCTCGGGCCGGCTTGCCGGCGCCCGCGGCAGCGTTTGCGCAGATCGCGCGGGAATTCAAGCCGCTGCCTCCGGTGCCGTTTGCCATTTCCGTACCCATCGGTTTGACGGCTCCGGCCGACATCTGGCGCCGGCTCGGCAATCGTCTGCGTGCCAAAGGGCCCGGCGCGCCGGCCGGATACACCGATCCGCACGGGGCGTTGCCGCTGCGTGAAGCGATTGCCGGCTATGTGCGCAAGTCGCGTTCGGTGCGCTGCGATCCGGGTCAGGTCATCGTTACCAGCGGAACGCAGCAGGGGCTCTTTCTCGCGTCTCAAGTGTTGCTGGGTCCGCGCGATCAGGCCTGGGTAGAAAATCCGGCCTACCGTGGCGTTACTGCAATACTCGAGAGCACGGGGCGCCGCGATGCGATGGTTCGCGTACCGGTTGACGCCGAGGGCATCGACGTCGAAGCAGGGATCCGCATGGCGCCTCATGCCCGCGCTGCGTTTGTCACGCCGTCGCATCAGTACCCATTGGGGATGCCGATGAGCATGGCCCGGCGCAATGCGTTGTTGGGGTGGGCGCGTGCCAACCAGGCATGGGTCGTCGAAGACGACTACGACAGCGAGCTCAGATACCAGGGCTATCCGTTTCCGTCGCTTCAGGGACTGGACCCGGAACGGGTCGTCTATCTCGGCACGTTCAGCAAGATCCTGTTTCCATCATTGCGGGCAGGTTATGTGATCGTTCCCGATGATCTGGTCGATGCATTTTGCGGTGCGCGTGTGCTGATGGACCGTCATCCACCCAACGCCGACCAGCATGTGCTGGCGGCCTTCATGGCCCAGGGCTATCTGGAGCGCCACATCCGCAAAGTCCGGACGGTGTACTCCGACCATCGGATTCAACTGATAGAAACGCTTGACGCGCTGCTTCCCAAGAATTGGGCGTGGCTGGAACCCGGCGATCAGGGCATGCATCTTGTCCTCTGGCTGGCGGAGGGCGTGGACGATCGCGCAGTGGTGGAGATTGCCGCGCGTGCCGGAGTGGCTGTACGCGCCGTATCGCCGATGTTTGCGCCGGGAACGGGGCGGCCTGGTCTCGTGCTCGGATTCGGGGGATTCAGCAACGCGCAAATGAAGGCGGCCGCGCAACGTCTTGCCGCAGTGATCGCCGAAGTGATGAAGGCACGCAAACGAAGACACGGTGCTTTACGAAAGGCATCCTCGTGAGTGGCTGAGAGCGAAAGCAAGGTAGCCATCCTGGCTGACGCGCAGACGCGCAGGAATGGCTCGGCCTAAAACCTTATCCGTCCAGGCCGACCTTCCTTTACGTATTCCGCTCCCGCAACGCCTGCGCCACGGCTGCAATCGCACGCGCCACATCCTGCGCGCTGGTTTGCCAGTTGCATACAGACACGCGCATGCAACGCTTCCCGCGCCAGGTAGTGTTGCTGAATAACGCTTCCCCGCCATCCAGAACCGCCTGAGTGACCGCATCGGTCCATCTGTCATGATCGCTCTCCGTGGCGCCCGGTCGCGGATCCAGAAAGCGCACCAGCCCCTGATTGATCTGCGGCTCCCAGATCAGCTCGGCGCCGGGAAGGGCGGAGATGCCGGTCGCGAGGCCGTGCGCAGCATCGCAACACCCGTCGATCAAGGCAGCAACGCCGCGGCGGCCCAGTTGCCGTAGCGCCGCGTAAGTTGCCACTCCTCGCCCACGTCTCGACCAATCCGGATTCCAGTCCTTCTGTTCGCGAACCTGATCGTTGTGCGATATGTAGCTTGCTTCGTAGGACATCGCATTGCGATGCGCCTGCGGGTGCGCGACGAAGGCAAAACCGCTGTCGTACGGCACGTTTAGCCATTTGTGCCCATCGGTTGACCACGAATCGGCATGCTCGACACCCGAGAGCAGGTGTTGATAGCGTGCACTGGCGTTAGCCCACAGGCCGAACGCCCCATCGACATGGACCCATGCCTGATAGCGATGCGCGAGTGGAATGAGCTCAGCGAAGCGGTCGTACGCACCAATGTTGAGGTCGCCCGCCTGCAGCAGGACAATCGTGGGCGCGTCGGGGGAATTCTCCAGCGCCTGTTCAAGCGTTGCGGCGTCCAGCTGACCGGACTGATTGGTCCGCAGTCCTGTCACCGAATCCGTTCCCATTCCCAGCAAACGCGTTGCTCGCGTAATGCTGCCGTGAAACTGATCGCCGCTCAGGATGCGAAGCTTCGGCGCGCCAAAGAGGCCGTCGCGTTCAACCTGCCATCCTCGCTTCGTGAGCAACGCGTTTCGCGCTGCCGCCAGCGCGGTGACATGCGCCATCTGGCAACCGCTCGTCAATGCAAAGCTGGCGTGTTCGGGCAAGCCGAGCAGATCTTTTAACCAGTCGCCGCATGCCTCTTCAATCACCGCTTCCGCTGGGCTGCATGCATACGACGCCGCGTTTTGATCCCAGGCGCTGGTCAACCAGTCCGCCGCCAGCGCGGCGGGCAGCGATCCGCCTATCACCCAGCCAAAAAAACGGCCGCCCGCACTGCCCATGATGCCTCCGGCGGTGTCAGCGACGAGTTCATCAATCACCTGCTCAGCAGGCATGCCCTCGCTGTTGAGCGGTTTCAGCAAGCGTTCGCGCAGCGTATCCAGACTGGCGCGGGCCGCGACGGGGCTGTGCTCCAGGTTGTCCAGATGCGCCAGCGAGTGATTCAGCGCGTGTTCAAGTACAGGGCGAAAAGCGGAGATGTCGTTCATGCGAAATTCCAGTGTAGCGGTGACCCGGAGCGCAAGCCGTCCATCATCCCCGAAGGCTTGCGCCGCTATAGAACTCATATGCAAGCGAGGCAACTACAGCTTCATGTAATAGCGTTTCTCCACAGCTCGAACCACGATCATCGTATCCACCGGGTAACGGCTTTACCGCTGACGGCGGCATCAAAAAATCGACTTCCCCGTCAGCGTGGTCAGCCATTCCAATGACTTTACGCCGGCAAGCGAATTGCCGTTCGCATCGAGCCCCGGCGACCACACGCACACCGCCATCTCGCCCGGCAGCACCGCGACGATGCCGCCGCCCACACCGCTTTTTGCCGGCAAGCCGACGCGAAACACAAAGTCGCCTGCGGCATCGTAAGTGCCACAGGTCAGCATTAGCGCGGACAGGCGCTTGGCGGAGCTAACGTCGAGAATCCGCTCCCCGGTCGACGGCACCACGCCGCCATTGCTCAGAAACAGCGCCGCCTTGGCCAGCTCGACGCAGCTCATGGAAATCGCACATTGCCGGCAATACGCGTCTACCACCACATCGACCGGCATTTCCATATTGCCGAAGCTCGCCATGAAATGCGCCATCGCCCGGTTGCGGTGGGCGTGTTGCAGCTCCGACTGCGCGACGCGTAAATCGTAGTCGATCGTCACCTCGCCGGTCAGGCGGCGCATAAATTCCACCAGCGCGGTTTCCGCCCGCACGAAACGGCGGCTCAGCACGTCGGTGACGACCAGCGCGCCGGCGTTGATAAACGGATTGCGCGGCTTGCCTTGTTCCGTTTCGAGCTGCACCAGGGAATTGAACGCCGTGCCCGACGGCTCGCGGCCGACGCGCTGCCACAACTCGTCGCCGAGCAGCCGGAAAGCCATGGTGCAGGCGAATAGCTTGGAAATACTCTGAATCGAGAAACGGGTGTTGGCCTCACCGGTGCGGAAGACTTCGCCGGTGGTCGTGACGATGGCCATGCCGAAGCTGTCGGCTGGGACCTTTGCCAGTTCGGGAATGTAGTCGGCAACGCGGCCGGTGCCCAGATAGGGCTGCAGATCGTGATGGATCTGTTCGAGGATGCCTTGGTAGTTCATGAGCTGGAGCGAGCGTGGGAGCCGCGATTTTACTGGCAAGCCGCCGCAAATGGCGAATCGGCCGGAGCATCGCCCGGCCGGCCTGTCGCATTGCCCGCGTGGCGCTTAGTGAGCCCGCTTAGTGAGCCCGCTTAGTGAGCCCCGGCCGCGTCCGGTCCACCACCGCCCTTGGAGGGCCGCGTAATCCAGATCAACGGAATGATCAGCACAAAGATGATCGCCGACACGTAGAAAATATCGTTGAGCCCCATCATTGCGGCTTGCGTATTCACCGTGAAGTCGAACAGCGCGTGCGCCGACTGCGTGTTCAGATGCAGTAGCGACTGGGTCGAAGCGATCTGCTGGTTGAACACCGGATTATCGACGGTGGCCTGTTCGGTCAGGCGCGCATGGTGCAGCACCGTGCGGTTATTCCACTCGTTGCCGGCAATCGAGGTGCCCACCGCGCCGCAAAACACCCGCACAAAATTCGACAGGCCCGCGGCCGCCGGAATCTTGTTCGGCGGCTGCCCGGACAGGATGATCGCAGTCAGCGGCACGAAGAACATCGCCATCGGAATGCCTTGCAGCAGGGTAGGCAGCACCAGATGCCAGGTGTCGATCTCGATCACGTAGCGCGAGCGCATATAGAACACAATTGCAAAGCCGACAAACGCGAGCGTGGCGATAACCCGCGCATCCGAGCGCGGCAGGACGCGGCCCATGACGGGCGCGAGAATCACCGCGAACACGCCGAGCGGCGCGGTCACGAGGCCGGCGTCCACCGAGCGGTAGTTCAGGTACTCCTGCATCCATTGCGGCAGCAGCACAAGGTTGCCGAAGAACACCCCGTAAGCCACCGAGATCGCAATCGTGCCGCCCAGAAAGTTGCGCTGGCTGAAAAGGCGCAGGTCGACGATCGGATTCTCCTCGGTCAGCTCCCACACCAGGAAGAACGCAAAACTGATCAGCGCCGTAATGCCCAGAATCACGATCACCGGCGAGGAGAACCAGTCGAGATCCTTGCCCTTGTCGAGCATCACCTGCAGCGAGGCGACCCAGGCGATCAGCAGGCCGAGGCCGACCACGTCGATAGGCGGCTTGCGGGTGGGCGTTTCGCGGGTGCGATAGATCATCCACGTGACGCCGGCCGCGAAAATACCCACCGGAATATTGATGTAGAAGATCCACGCCCAGCTATAGCTATCCGTGATCCAGCCGCCGAGCGCGGGCCCGGCAATCGGGCCGACCGTGGCGGTCATGGCCCACAAGGCGAGGGCCGTGGAGGATTTCTCCTTGGGATACGAGCCGAGCAGAATTGCCTGCGACAGCGGAATCAGCGGACCGGCGACGGCGCCCTGGAGTATCCGGGCCATCAGCAGGATGGGCAGCGTCGGGGCGATACCGCATAGCCATGACGACAGCACGAACATCAGAATGGCGCCGACGAACAGCTTGATCTGGCCGACGCGCTGGGTGAGCCAACCGGTGAGCGGAATCGACACGGCATTGGCGGCCGCGAATACGGTGATCACCCAGGTGCCTTCATCCACTGAGACGCCGAGGTTGCCCGAGATGGTCGGGATGGCGACGTTGGCGATCGACGTGTCGAGCACGTTCATGAAGGTGGCGAGCGCGACGGCGA
>NZ_SCNV01000040.1 GCF_005503145.1 Burkholderia sp. 4M9327F10
GGCGTGCTCAACCGCATGACGGCTCTCGCTCGCCCGCAATCCGTTCGCATCGTTTGAAGTCAGCATCAAAGGTCCACCTTTGCCTTCAAATTCGATTTATGCAACAACGCCATGATGACCGCCTCTGCAGTGCCGTAACCGATGATTCTCTCGCTCATCGATCGCGGGTCTTTTGCACTGCCACAGCACAGTCATCGCAGCCGGCTTCAAAGCATTAAATTACGTTTGGCCGTCTGTTCGATATCGCACCTCCCTCGTCAAACTTAGATGCTCAGGGCTTTTATAGCGTACCAATCGTATTAAAGCAATTGTCCGCCGCCCTATGGGCGCTATTTTGTTTGAAGCCATCTGTCCAGCTAGATTAACGGCACTTCGTGCGTTGCAGCACATAGGACTAACCATAGGTTAGATTCGCTGCACTAATTATCCGTTTGAACAGATCGTTTCAAGCGCCGCCCATCCCCACGTTACGCATCCCACCGTAACGCCGAATCCGGCTCGTTACGTTACGCACGGCAAGAAACCGATTTCAAACGCGCCATTCAAGCGTCATTCCGATTCGATAAATGCTCCATCAATCGCCCGCAAAGCCGCGCTGTCGCTTGCTTTCAGCCCTGCCCAGCAGATTCATTGCGCATTCTCCAGTTGAAATGGCATGGGTGTTGCAGTGATAGGCCCGCAGCACTACCCAACAACACATGCGATTCGAGGGCGACATGAACATTCAAACGGCTAACTTCACGGTACGGGCAACGTTACTCGCGGCAACGGCAGCAGCCATGCTGTCACTGAGCGCCTGCGGCGGCTCGGGCACCTTGAGTTCGGGGACGGGGGGCAACGGTAGCAGCGGTAGCGGCAGCGATGGGGGCACGCTGTCGACGACGAGCGGCAACGGCTCGGGTATGGGCGCGACATCCGGCGCCTCGGATGGCTCGGGTTCAGGAAACGGCGCCGGCAGCACCTCAGGAAGCACCACGGGTGGCGTCACCGGCGGCGGCTCATCGAGCTCGGGCGGCGGCTCGAGCAGCGCCTCGGCGCAAGCCAACGCACTCGGCACCGTGGCCGGCAACACCGGCAATATCGTGAGCAACGTCGGCTCGACGGTCTCGGGGCTCGGCTCGGTGATCGGTTCGCAAACCGTCCCGGGGCTGAGCTCGGCAACCACCCAGTCGCTCGGCGGGATCGTGCAGAACGTCGGCGCGGCCGTCTCCACCCTTGGCAATGGCGTCACGCAAGGCCTTGGCCAGCTCGGCACCGGCGGCAATGCAATCGGCACCACGGTCTCCAGTCTGGGCGGCGTGGTCGGCAACGTCGGCGGCGCGGTCACCAGCACCGGCAATCTCGTGACAAGCCTCGGCAGCGGCCCGCTCGCCCCCCTCTCAGCGCTTACGTCGCCGCTCGGCGGTGTGATCGACACACTCGGTGGCGCCGTCACCAACGGCGGCAGCACGCTGACGACGGCCCTCTCCACCGGTCCGGTCGAACAGGTCACGCAAACCCTCAGCACGGCCATCACGCCGATCACCTCGATGGTCGCCTCCACGACCCAGACGGTCGGCACGGTGACGGGTCTCGGCGCGCCGGTCAACGGCCTGCTGTCGACGATCGGCGGCGGCCTCGGCAAGGCCGGCGGCCTGCTCGCTTCGACCGGCAACAACCCGGTCACCACGGGCCTCGGCAACGTCGTGACGAGTGCAGGCACAACGGTCTCGTCGGTCGGCGGCCTGCTGACGGGCGGCAGCACCAACCCGCTCGCCCCGCTTACGGGCCTGCTCGGCGGCCTGACCTCGGTCGCAGGCGGAAGCACCAGCGGCAGCAACCCGCTGGCTCCTGTCACCGGCCTGCTCTCCGGTCTCACCGGCACCCTGGGCGGCGCAACGGGCGGCAGCAGCAGCCCGCTCGCCCCGGTCACCGGCCTGCTCGGCAGCCTGACTTCAGTAGCCGGCGGAAGCACCAGCGGCAGCAACCCGCTGTCTCCTGTCACCGGCCTGCTCTCCGGTCTCACCGGTACCCTGAGCGGCGCAACGGGCGGCAGCAGCAACCCGCTTGCTCCCGTGACCAGTCTGCTCGGCAGCGTAACCGGCGCCGCAGGCAGCGCTTCCAGCGGCGGCGCACTGGCGCCCGTCACCGGCCTGCTGTCGAGCGTCACGGGCGCCTTGAACGGCGCAACGGGCGGCAGCAGCAGCCCGCTCGCCCCGGTCACGGGCCTGCTCTCGACGGTCACCGGCACGCTCGGCAGCACGACGACGACTGCCAGCAACGCCACCAAGAGCGTCACAACCACCGCCTCGGCCAGCCCGATCAGCGGCCTGACCTCGACTACCGGCAGCAGCAGCAACGCCGTCGGCGGCCTGCTTTCGCCCGTCACCTCGCTGTTGGGTGGCCTGCTCGGCGGCAGCCCGAAAAAGTAATCCGATCACCAGGCGAAGCGGGCAGCAGCGGATACGCGGCTTCCCCAGCTTCGCCTGAACTGAGCGGCGCCGCTCAGAGATGGCTGCACAGGCGCGCGGAGACCATCCATTCAGACTCACAAGAGACCGAGGAGCACCCTATGTCCACCCCACGTTTTTTTGTTCCCGAGGCGGCCTGCGCGACCGTGTCGTCACTGCGCGCACCGCTTACCGCACTCGCCGTCGCGTGCCTCCTCGCCGCTTGTGGCGGCAGCGGCCTCACCGTGCCGCCGGTCGCCTCCACCACCGGTAGCGGCTCGAGCGGCGGCACGACCACCACCACCGGCGGCAGCACCGGCAGCAGCGGTAGCACGCCCGGCGGCGGCACGACCACCACTACCACGACCACCGGCTCTACCGGCACCACCGGCGCGGTGACGGCAGCAGCGCAAACCGTCAACGACCTCGGCAATACGATCTCGTCGCAAAGCATCCCAGGTCTCAGCTCGCAGGTAACGCAAGGACTCGGCAGCACCGTGTCGGCCGCCAGCACTCCGCTGACCGCGCTCGCCAACGCGGTCAGCAACGGCGTCGGCCAGACCGGCTCCGTCGCCAATCCGCTCGGCACGACGGTGGGCGGCCTCGGCTCGGTTGTGTCGTCCACGAGCGGCGTCGTGCAGGGCTTGAGCACCACCGTCGCCGGACTCGGCACGGGCACGCTGGCCCCGCTCTCGCCCATTACGACGCCGCTGGCAAGCACGCTCAGCACGGTTGCCGGCGCGGTCAACGTCGGCGGCACGGTGCTTGGCAACGTGCTGTCGTCAGGGCCGGTGCAGCAGATCACGCAGCCTGTCAGCACCGCCATTACGCCGCTCGTGCAGACGGCGGGCATCCTCACGCAGACAGTCGGGACGACCACCGGCCTCGGCGCACCGGTCTCCGGCTTGCTCGGGCAGATCGGCGGCGCCATCAGCACGGCCGGATCGAGCGTCGGCTCGACCACGCAAAATCCGCTCGGCACCGACGTGGGCAAACTGATCGGCTCGATCGGCAACACCGTCACGAACGCCGGCGGTCTCGTCAATCCGAACGGCCCGAACGGCGCAGCGCCGATTCCCGGTCTGATCACGAGCCTCGTGGGCAGCACCAGCGTCGTCGTCGCCAATGGCCCGCCCACCGGCGCCGCCGCCAACGGCCTGCTCGGACCGCTGAACGCGTCGCTCGGCAGCCTGGGCCTCGGCTCCAATCCGCTCAATCTGGTGACCTCGCTGCTCGGCAGCTCGCCGCTCTCAGCGCTCTCGTCGGCTACCGCCGGCACGCCGCTGGCGTCGGTCACGGGCTTGCTCGGCAGCGTCCCGCTGGGCTCGGTCACTTCGGCTCTGGGTAACGTCACGAGCGCCGCGAACAGCTCCAACCCACTCTCGGCAGTCACCGGCGTCGTAAGCACGGTGACCACCGCAGCCAACGGCACGCCGGCGGGCTCGTTGCTCT
The DNA here is from genome assembly GCF_005503145.1 of Burkholderia sp. 4M9327F10. Lineage (GTDB taxonomy): Bacteria > Pseudomonadota > Gammaproteobacteria > Burkholderiales > Burkholderiaceae > Paraburkholderia. The sequence continues at coordinate 3,882 of NZ_SCNV01000040.1, forward strand.
CGCCTGTCACGGGCCTGCTCTCGACGCTCACCGGCACGCTCACCTCGGCGACCGGCTCGACGAGCAGCGCTGCCAGCGGCGCGACCTCGCTGCTGGGCGGGCTGATCCCGACGCAACATAAGTAGTCCGCAGCAGTGGACGGCGCCAGCCGCTCGCCGCCGCGTTCCGCAAGGGCCGCGGCGGTTTGCATAAGCAGTTCGCATGCTCACGTGCTCCGCAACGAACGGAGCACGTGGCGTAACACGCGCAAGCATGGCAGTATGCGCGAAGCCACACACAAGCGATCACGCCCCGTCAGGCCAGGCGGTGCGCTCGAATGATAAAAACGGCAATACGAGGGAAAATCCGATGAAACTCGGGTATGGCAGATGGACACTCCTGCTGGCGGCCATCGCCGCAGGCGCAGTGCAGGCGCAATCGCGTCCCGCGGTCGGCGGCAGTCCCGTCGGGGGCAACCCGATGGATTCGTTGCCTCAGGTCAACGCACCCGACAAGGGGCCCAACGTCACGCTGCAGGTGCAGCAGCAGGCGCCGCAGTTGCAGGCGTTGCTGGCGACGCATCTCACCCCCACCAAGTTTCAGGTGGAAGGCGTGAAAACGATTTCGTTCAACGAAGTTGCGCAGCGCTTCACCCCGCTCGTCGGCAAGGACATCACGATCGGCGACTTGATCCAGGTGGCCGACGGGGTCACCAAGCTGTATCAGTCACGCGGCTACGCGCTGTCATTTGCCTTCATACCCGCGCAGAACTTCGAGAACGGCGTGGTGCGTGTGACGGTGGTCGAAGGCTATGTGTCGGAAGTGAAGGTCACCGGCAACCCGGGTAAGGAAGAAGAGAAGATCCGCGCAATCGCCGAACATATACGCGAGGACCGGCCATTGCGGCGCGCCACCTTCGAGCGTTACATCAATGTATTGGGCATACTGCCGGGCATCAAGGTGGCCGCCAACGTGCCGCCGCCGCAAAACACCGACGGCGCCACCACGCTCGAACTCAAGGTCGAGCACAAGCCGGTCAATCTGAGTGCCGGGGTCAATTTCAATCAGCCCGGTGTGCAGGGACTCCTCACCGCGACCGAAAACGGCCTGACCTCGCTCGGCGAGCAACTGAGCGTCTCGGCGCTGCTGCCCAAGGGCCGCGACAACGTCACCTACCTTGCCGCCCACGGCGCAGTGCCGATCGGCAGCGACGGCCTCGTAGCGAAGATCGATGCGTCGCACTACCGCGGCAATCCGGTGGACAACCCGGGCCTGCCCTCCTACGTGGAGCGCACGGTCATCAACGACAAGATAGGCGGTTCGCTGTCCTATCCGCTTCTTTTGAGCAACAGCCAGAGCGTGATCGGCACCGTGTCGGCCTACGCGTCGCACGACGAAGACGACTATCAGAACCAGATCAACGGCGCGCGGATCGGGCTGCGCTCGCAAGTGCGCGTGCTGCAGTTGCAGGCCGACTACGCGAGCGTGCAAACCGGCCAGGTGCGCAAGGCGAGCGTGAACGTCGCGCAGGCCTTCGATATTCTGGGCGCATCGAAATCCGGCGAGTCGAACATACCTGGCGTCGTCGAAACCAACCCCGCTTCGCTGACATTCACGCGCACGGGCGCGAGCTTCTCGCAGACCAACGAGTGGCCGCTCAAGATCGGCACAGCGGTCGCCATGACGGGCCAGTACAGTCCCGATTCGCTGCCCACCTCGGAACAGATCTCGTTCGGCGCGCAACACTTCGCGCAAGGCTACGAGCCCGGTGAAGCGTCCGGGGATTCGGGCTGGGGTGCGTCGATTGAACTGAATCGCGGCTTCACGCCGGGCCTCACTTATCTGCAGACGTTCACGCCGTATGTGTCGTTCGACATGGCGCGCGTGTATCTGCATGCGGGTACGCCCTCGCCTTCAAAACTTTCGTCGATTGCGTTCGGGTTCCGCATCTCCGACGCCAAGTACTACACGCTCGACCTTTCGGTGGGCAAGGCCGTGGGCGATGCGCCGGTGGAAAGCGCTTCGCGTAGCCCGCGCATCAACGCGACCTTTTCGTATCAGTTGAATTGAGGCACGGGTTTTGCACCGTGACCGGTACGTACCGCCGTTTTGATTAGAGGGTCCACTATCAAACGGCGGGCGCACTTTCACGTATTCTGCGCTTTCAATAACGCCGCGCGACCACGATCGCGCCGACTTTCATCAAGGAGGAAGACAATGACATCGTTCACTCAACGCACCCGCGTCATCATGATGCGCACCGCTAAACAGGCGGCTCTCGCGGGCGTGCTGCTCGCCAGCGCCGTCACCGCCATGGCGCAGGCCGACAGCCCCATCGGCACTTGGCAAACCATCGACGATCACACGGGCCAGCCCAAGGCGCTCGTGCAGATCACCCAGGACAGCAATGGCGCACTGGACGGCAAGGTCATCAAGGGGCTCGGTCCGAACGACCAGCCCGACCGCCGCTGCACGGAGTGCACGGACGCACGCAAGGACCAGTTGATCCTCGGCATGACGATCATCAACGACCTGAAAAAGGATGGCGACGGCTGGGACGGCGGGGAGATTCTCGACCCGGAAAACGGCAAGGTCTACAAGTGCAAGATGCACCTTGAAGACGGCGGTCAAAAGCTGGTGGTGCGGGGGTATATCGGCGTTTCGCTGCTGGGCCGCTCGCAGACCTGGATTCGCCAGCAATAGGCTTAAGGGTCACGTACACAGTGCAACCGCATGTGTGCGGTGTCAATCAGCAACGCTGCAGGAACCCATAAAAAAACCGGCCGACGATTCTTTCGCGCGGCCGGTTTTTTTGCTTGAGCGGATTCAATTCGTTGGACTCATCATGCAGCTTGCTTGAAGGGCCCTGCGAAGCCGAATACCGAAGGCACCGCCGGTTGAGGCGCTGCCGGTCCGTAGAGTGGGGACTTGGCCGGTGCAGCAGGTGCGGCTTCCGCACGCGCAGCCTTCTCTTCGGGGCTGGCGTGGATGCGCATGCGCGACTCCATCATGGTGCACAACTCGGCGCTCGCCTCGCCGTACAACTGGTCCATCACGCGCTTGAGCACGCCCGATTCGTGCCAGGCTTTGAAACGCCGGTGGCAGGTTTGATACGACGGGTATTTGCGCGGCATGGCGGACCAGGTGGCGCCGCTGTACATCACCCACAGCACGCCGTTGAGCACGGAACGCGTGTTGGCGAGGGGCCGGCCGCGCAACTCGGTGCGCGGACGCAGCTCGGGGAGCAGCGGTGCAACGCGCTGCCATTCTTCATCATTGATATCGCGGTACGGGGTCATGGACTTCTCCTTCGTCAAAATCTATGACCAAGAAGATATCGGTTCACCCCCAGAGCGAATATAAGACCAATCCGAATCTTGAAAAGGCTAGCGGGACCGCCGGCGATAGGCTGGCGGCTCCTGATTTATCGCAATAGAAACCGTGTCTTAGGGAATCACGGCAACCTTAAGAATCGCTCAGGTCAGCGAGGTATCCACGATGCGGCGCGGCGCATCGAGATATTCCTTCGATTGCATCTCGACAATGCGCGACACCGTGCGGCTGAACTCGTTGGCCATCGGGCCGTCGGTGTACAACTGCTCAGGCGGCACGGCCGCCGACATCAGCAGCTTGACCTTGTGGTCGTAGAACACGTCGATAAGCCACGTGAAGCGGCGCGCTTCCGAGGCCATGCGCGCGCTCATCTGCGGCACGCCCGAGAGAATCACGGCGTGAAAGCGGCTCGCCAGTTCCAGATAGTCGTTTTGCGAACGCGGGCCGCCGCATAGCGTCGCGAAGTCGAACCAGACCACGCCGTCGGCGCGGCGCAGCGCCTTGAGCTCGCGCTTTTCGATATGCAGGATCGGACTCTCGTCGGGCACCGCGGCAAGACGCCCGTACGCGTCGCGCAGGGCCTTGTCGGCCGCGGCGCCAAGCGGCGTGTGATACACCTCGACCTGAGCCAGCGTGCGCTGCCGGTAGTCGACGCCCGCATCGACGTTGACCACGTCGAGCTTGGCCTTGATCAGCTCGATAGCGGGCAGCATGCGGTCGCGATGCAGGCCGTCCGGGTAAAGCGTGTCGGGATCGTAGTTGGAGGTCATCACGAACTGCACGCGGTTCTCGAACAGCTTGTCGAGCAGACGGTACAGGATCATCGCGTCGGCGATGTCGGAGACGTGAAATTCGTCGAAACAGATCACACGGTAGCGCTTGCCGATGCGGCGCGCCAGTTCATCGAGCGGATCGGCCTGGCCTTTCAGCTCTTCGAGTTCGCGGTGCACTTCGCGCATGAACTCGTGAAAGTGCAGGCGCGTCTTGCGCTGCACCGGCACGACCGTAAAAAAGCTGTCCATCAGGAAGCTCTTGCCTCGCCCCACCCCACCCCACATGTAAACGCCACGCGGCAGGTCCGGGTGAATCAGCAGTTTCGTGAACGCGTTCGAGCGGCGCGACTTGTACTCCACCCACTCCTCGTAGCACCGCTGCAGACGGTCGACCGCCGCGCGTTGCGCCGGGTCCGATTGATAACCCCGCGTCTGCAGTTCTTTTTCGTAGTATTCGGTGACGTTCATTTTGTGGCTGCAAAAAAAGAAGGCGGGAGGGAGTGAACCCGCCCGCCTTCGTCGTGAAGCTAAGCTGCTGCGATCAGTCAGGCGTGCGTGATTACATGTTCAGCGCGCGCTTGTCCACGGCGAGCGCCGCTTCGCGCATCACTTCGGACAACGACGGGTGCGGATGGCAAATGCGGCCGATATCTTCCGATGCCGCCTTGAACTCCATCGCCACCACGGCTTCCGCGATCAGGTCCGATGCGTTTGCCGAGATGATGTGCACGCCGAGCAGTTCGTCGGTCTTCGCGTCGGCGATCATCTTGACGAAACCATCCGCCTTGTTGATGCCGAGTGCGCGGCCGTTGGCCATGAACGGGAACTGGCCCGTCTTGATCTCGCGGCCCTCTGCCTTCAGTTGCTGTTCCGTCTTGCCGACCCATGCGATTTCCGGCTCGGTGTAGATCACCCACGGAATGCAGTTGTAGTCGATATGCGGCTTCTGGCCGTCGATGATTTCAGCGACCAGCACACCTTCGTCTTCAGCCTTGTGCGCGAGCATCGGACCGCGCACCACGTCGCCGATCGCATAGACGTTCGGCACTGCGGTTGCGCAGTGGTCGTCCACGTCGATAAAGCCACGCTCGTTGGCCTTCAGGCCGATCGCTTCGAGACCGAGGTTGTCGGTGTTCGGCACGCGGCCGATCGACACGATCAGCCGATCCGCTTCGAGCTTCTGCGCGTTACCGTCCTTATCCGTGTAGTTCAGCGTGACGCTGTTGTCGGTCGTCGTGACTTCGCCGACCTTCACGCCCACGTGAATATCCAGACCTTGCTTCTTGAACTGCTTGGCGGCTTCCTTCGCCAGGGCCTGGTCAGCCGCGCCGAGGAATTCCGGCAGCGCTTCGAGCACCGTGACGTCAGCACCGAGACGGCGCCACACCGAGCCGAGTTCCAGACCGATCACGCCGGCGCCGATCACGGCCAGCTTCTTCGGCACGGAGTCGAAGCTCAATGCGCCTTCGTTGTCGGCGACGATCTTGTTGTCGACCGGGATGCCCGGCAGATGGCGCGCCTTCGAACCCGTGGCGATGATCACGTTCTTTGCCGTGACGACTTCCGTTTCGCCTTCGCCGCTCACTTCGATCTGCACGCCGGCGTCGGTCTTGCCGGTGAACTTGCCATGGCCCTTGAGCCACGTAATCTTGTTCTTGCGGAACAGGAATTCGATGCCCTTGGTCATCTTCTCGACAATGCCTTCCTTGCGGGCCAGCATCTTCGTAATGTCGAGCTTCACATCCGACACGCTGATACCGTGGTCGGCGAGGTGGTGCTGCGCATTTTCGAATTCTTCCGACGACGCCAGGAGGGCCTTCGACGGAATGCAACCCACGTTCAGGCAGGTGCCGCCGAGCTTCAGCGCGCCGGCCGGGTTCTTCCACTTCTCGATACAGGCAACGGTCTTGCCGAGCTGCGCAGCGCGGATAGCTGCGATGTAGCCGCCGGGACCGGCACCGATCACGACGACGTCAAATTCTTTGGACATGACAATCCTTTTTATGGCGGGACGGCACGCGGCCAGGTTTCACGGCGCGCGCCGTTCCAGTACTGCCGAATGCTGGAGACGTGCTGCTTAGATGGCGCCGGTCTGCACGATGGCAGGAGCCGGCGCCGGCCGAACTGGCGCTTACAGGTCGAGCAGCAGGCGCGCCGGGTCTTCCAGCGCATCCTTCATGGCGACCAGCGACAGCACTGCTTCGCGACCGTCGATGATGCGGTGGTCGTACGACAGCGCCAGGTAGTTCATCGGGCGGATCACGATCTGGCCGTTTTCGACCACAGCGCGTTCCTTGGTGGCGTGCACGCCCAGGATTGCCGATTGCGGCGGGTTGATAATCGGCGTCGACAGCATCGAGCCGAACACACCGCCGTTCGAGATCGAGAACGTACCACCGGTCATTTCTTCGATCGACAGCTTGCCGTCCTTGGCCTTCTGGCCGAATTCAGCAATCTTCTTTTCGATGTCGGCGAGGCTCAGCTGATCTGCGTTGCGCAGGATCGGCACCACCAGGCCACGCGGCGAACCGACCGCGATACCGATGTCGAAGTAACCGTGATAGACGATGTCGTTACCGTCGATCGACGCGTTCACCAGCGGGAACTTCTTCAGTGCGTGGACCGCAGCCTTGACGAAGAACGACATGAAGCCGAGCTTCACACCGTGTTCCTTCTCAAACTTGTCCTTGTACTTGTTGCGCAGGTCCATCACCGGCGCCATGTTCACTTCGTTGAACGTCGTGAGGATGGCGTTGGTTTGCTGCGACTCGAGCAGACGCTCGGCGATACGCGCGCGCAGGCGCGACATCGGCACGCGTTGTTCCGGGCGGTCCTTGAGCCACGCTTCGGCCGATGCCGGAGCCTTGACGTCCGGCAGCGACGGCTTGGCAGCCTTCGGTGCGGCGGCGGGAGCGGCCTTGGCAGCCGGTGCCGGAGCGGCGCCGGCGGTCAGCACGTCACCCTTGGTGATGCGGCCGTCACGGCCCGTGCCGGCGACGTCGCCCGACGCCAGGTTCTTTTCCGCCAGCAGCTTGGCGGCGGCTGGCGAAGCGACCGTGCTGGCACCCGTTGCGGATGCAGCCTGAGCAGCCGGTGCGGCTGCGGGTGCCGGGGCGGCAACCGGAGCCGGCTTCACTTCAGCTTCGACAGCAGCGGCGCCAGCGGTGCCTTCCGTGTCGATCTTGGCGATCACCTGATCGGCGGTAACGATATCGCCGTCGTTGGAGATGACTTGTGCGAGCACGCCAGCCGCGGGGGCCGGCACTTCCAGCACGACCTTGTCGGTCTCGATTTCGATGAGGATTTCGTCGACCGCGACAGCCTCACCGGGCTTCTTCTTCCACTGCAGCATGGTGGCTTCCGACACCGACTCCGACAGCTGGGGGACCTTGACTTCAACAATAGCCATTGTGATTTTCCTGAATACGTATCTGGTGACAACGAACCGTCTGCGAACCCTGATCTGCGACGTTTAAGCCATCAGATGCGGTGCGGGAAAGCGCGCTGCGCTTTCCCGGTTCGGTTCAAAAAGTTATTTGGCGATCGACGCGCTCTTCAGACGGCCGAATGCACCTTCAACCAGCGCCTTCTGCTGCTCGTAATGCTTCGCGTAGTACCCAACTGCCGGCGAAGCCGAAGCCGGACGGCCGCTGTAGGCCAGCTTCTGCCCTTCCTTCATGCCTTCCTTCAGGTGGTGCTCGATGTAGAACCACGGGCCCTGATTCTGCGGCTCGTCCTGCACCCAGACCACTTCGGTGGCATTGTCGTACTTCTTCATTTCCGCTTCGAACTGCTTGTGCGCGAACGGATAGAGCTGTTCGATACGCACGATCGCGACGTCGTTTGCCTTCGCTTCGCGGCGATGTGCGAGCAGGTCGTAGTACACGCGGCCCGAGCAGACCACGACGCGCTTGACCTTCTTCGCTTCGATCGCTTCGTCGATTTCGCCGAGGATCGGCTGGAACGCGCCCTTTGCCAGTTCGGACAGGTCCGACACGGCTTCCTTGTGACGCAGCAGCGACTTCGGCGTGGCGACGATCAGCGGCTTGCGGAACAGGCGGATCATCTGACGGCGCAGCAGGTGGAAAATCTGCGCCGGCGTGGTCGGCTGAACGACCTGCATGTTGTGGTCTGCGCACAGTTGCAGGAAACGCTCGATACGTGCCGACGAGTGCTCCGGGCCCTGGCCTTCATAGCCGTGCGGCAGCAGCATCGTGAGACCCGAAACACGGCCCCACTTCACTTCGCCCGACGAGATGAACTGGTCGATCACGACTTGCGCGCCGTTCACGAAGTCGCCGAACTGCGCTTCCCATGCGACAAACGTATTCGGCTCAGCGGTCGAGTAACCGTATTCGAAGCCCAGCACCGCTTCTTCCGACAGCACCGAGTCGATCACCGTGAACTTCGCCTGACCTTCGGCGATGTTCTGCAGCGGCACGTAGGTGCCGTCGTTCCAGCGTTCGCGGTTCTGATCGTGCAGCACTGCGTGACGGTGCGTGAACGTGCCGCGGCCCGAGTCCTGACCGGTCAGGCGCACGGCGTAGCCCGATGCGACCAGCGACGCGAATGCCAGGTGTTCGCCCATGCCCCAGTCGAGCTTCGCTTCACCACGGCCCATCGCGCGACGGTCGTTGATGACGCGCTCGACGAGCGGGTGCACCTTGAAGTTTTCCGGAATCGTGGTGATGCGCTCGGCGAGACGCTTCAGTTCGGCGAGCGGCACTGCCGTGTCGGCTGCATCGGTCCACTTGCGGTTCAGGAACGGCACCCAGTCCACCGCGTACTTGCTCTTGTAGTTCGAGAGCACCGGGTCGACCGTGTGATGGCCTTCGTCCATCGCCTTGCGGTATGCCTTGACGAATTCTTCCGCGTCGGCAGCCGTGATCACGCCTTGTTGCACCAGCTTCTCAGCGTACAGTGCGCGCGTGCCCGGGTGCTTGGCAATCGTCTTGTACATCAGCGGCTGCGTGACCGCCGGCGTGTCCTGCTCGTTGTGGCCGAGCTTGCGGAAGCAGACGATATCGACGACGACGTCCTTGTGGAACTGCATGCGGAAGTCGATGGCGAGCTGCGTAGCCAGCACCACGGCCTCGGGATCGTCACCGTTCACATGCAGCACCGGCGCCTCGATCATCTTGACGACGTCCGAGCAGTACAGCGTCGAGCGCGAGTCGCGCGGGTCCGACGTGGTGAAGCCGATCTGGTTGTTGATGACGATGTGCAGCGTGCCGTGCGTGCCGTAACCACGCGTTTGCGCGAGGTTCAGCGTTTCCATCACGACGCCCTGGCCGGCGAAGGCCGCGTCGCCGTGGATCTGCACCGGCAGCACCTGCAGGCCGCTGTCGTCGCCGCGGCGGTCCATACGGGCCTTGGCCGAGCCTTCGACCACCGGGTTGACGATTTCAAGGTGCGACGGGTTGAACGCGAGCGACAGGTGAACCGGGCCGCCTTCGGTCGAAACGTCCGACGAGAAACCCTTGTGGTACTTGACGTCGCCTGCCGGCAGATCGTCGACGTGCTTGCCTTCGAATTCGGCGAAGAGGTCAGCCGGCATCTTGCCGAGCGTATTGACCAGCACGTTCAGACGGCCGCGGTGGGCCATGCCGATGACGATTTCCTGGACGCCGCGGGCGCCGCCGTGGCGCACGACTTCGTCCATCGAGGCGATGAAGCTTTCGCCGCCTTCGAGCGAGAAGCGCTTCTGGCCGACGTACTTGGTGTGCAGGAAGCGCTCGAGGCCTTCAGCGGCCGTCAGGCGGTTCAGGATGTGTTTCTTCTTGTCAGCCGAGAAGTTCGGCGTGGAGCGGATCGACTCGAGACGCTCTTTCCACCAGCGCTTCTGTTCCGGATCGCTCAGGTACATGTACTCGACACCGATCGTGCCGCAGTACGTGTCGCGCAGCGCCTTGACGATCTCGCGCAGCGACGCGCGCTCGAACCCGAAGTACAGGTTGGTCGCGCTGAATTCCTGGTCCATGTCGGCTTCAGTGAAGTCGTAGAACGCAGGTTCGAGTTCGGGAATAGCGGGACGTTCGCGGCGCTTCAGGGGATCCAGATTGGCCCATTGCGTGCCGAGGAAGCGATACGCGCCGATGAGGGACTGCACATAGACTTGCTTGCGCGCGGTAGCGAGGTCTTCGCCGCCCGTTGCGGTGCGCGGGATGAAGGCATTCGCCTTGGCCCGTTGTGCAAATGACTCGACGATCGGGCCATGGGCCACGTCGTTGGCATTGCTGCCATCCGATGCAGGAACGTTCTGCAACGCGTCGAAATACACACGCCAGTTCTCGGGCACTGACGCCGGATTATCGAGATACGCTTCGTACATTTCTTCTACGTACGGAGCGTTGCCGCCGAACAGATAGGAGTTCGACTGGAATTGCTTCATCATGTTTACGCTCACCTTTCTTCGAGTTTCTCGAGAAATAGCGGGTTACTCAAACCTTCCGCGACACGGCCTGACCGTTTGGCGGATTGCGCGAATCAAGTCTTGCTTGGAAGGACCTTAACTTGCATCCGCGGAAGCATATCACATAACAGATAGTGCAGATAGCAGACACAGTGCCGCGAAAGCCTTTCCTGACGGGCTTTCGCGGACCTTTCCAGGAAACGAAACAGTGTTATTCACAGCCAACGGAGATAACTGTTTACCGGGCTGGAAATAACAAAAGCCGCCCAAAGGCGGCTTTTGTGTTGCATTGCACGATAGAAGCAGGCGGATCAGTCCACCGCGCCCTTACGGCTTGCGCTGCGGCGCTCGTGTTCCTTCAGGTAGCGCTTGCGCAGACGGATCGATTGCGGCGTGACTTCGACCAGTTCGTCGTCGTCGATGAATTCCACCGCGTATTCGAGCGACATCTGGATTGCCGGCACGAGACGCACGGCTTCGTCGGTGCCCGACGCGCGCACGTTGGTGAGCTGCTTGCCCTTGATCGGATTCACAACGAGGTCGTTGTCGCGGCTGTGAATGCCGATGATCATGCCTTCATACAGCGCCTCGCCCGGCGACACGAACATGCGGCCGCGATCCTGCAGCTTCCACAGTGCATACGCGACTGCCGCGCCGTCGTCCTGCGAGATCAGCACGCCGTTGCGACGCTCACCCACCGCGCCGTCCTTGACCGGCTGATATGAGTCGAACGTGTGGCTCATCAGGCCCGTGCCGCGTGTGAGCGTGAGGAATTCCGACTGGAAGCCGATCAGGCCGCGCGCCGAAATACGGTACTCGAGACGCGTACGGCCGCGGCCGTCCGACGCCATGTCGAGCATTTCGCCCTTGCGGCGGCCCAGCTCTTCCATCACGCCGCCCTGGTGGCTGTCTTCCATGTCGACGGTCAGGTTTTCGTACGGCTCGTGCTTCACGCCGTCGATTTCCTGCATCACCACGCGCGGACGCGAGACGGCCAGCTCGTAGCCTTCGCGGCGCATGTTTTCGACGAGAATGGTCAGGTGCAGCTCACCACGGCCGGCCACTTCGAAGGTGGTTTCGTCGCCGGTGTCACGCACGCGCAGCGCCACGTTGTGGTTCAGTTCCTTCATCAGACGATCGCGAATCTGGCGGCTCGTCACAAACTTGCCTTCACGGCCAGCCAGCGGCGACGAATTCACGAGGAAGTTCATCGTCAGGGTCGGCTCGTCCACCGTGATCATCGGCAGTGCTTCCGGGGCTTCCGGTGCGCAGATGGTCACGCCAATGCCGATTTCTTCGATGCCGTTGATCAGCACAATGTCGCCGGCTTCAGCCGAATCCACCTGGACGCGCTCGAGACCCTTGAACGACAGGACCTGGTTGATCTTGCGGTTGAGGATCGCGCCGTCCGGGCCCGAACGCACGGCGACTGCCATGCCCGGCTTGATACGGCCGCGGGTGATGCGACCCACGCCGATACGGCCCACGTACGACGAATAGTCGAGCGAGGTGATCTGCAGTTGCAGCGGGGCTTCCGGATCTGCCGGGCGAACCGGCACGTGTTCCAGCACGGCTTCGAACAGCGGGCGCATGTCGCCTTCGCGCACGTCCGGGGTCAGGCCGGCGTAGCCGTTCAGGCCCGATGCGTAGACGATCGGGAAGTCGAGCTGCTCGTCCGTCGCGCCCAGCTTGTCGAACAGGTCAAACGTCTGGTTAATCACCCAGTCGATCCGCGCACCCGGGCGGTCGACCTTGTTGATCACCACGATCGGCTTGAGGCCGAGCGCCAGCGCCTTCTTCGTGACGAAGCGCGTTTGCGGCATCGGGCCTTCGACCGCGTCGACCAGCAGCAGCACCGAGTCGACCATCGACAGCACGCGCTCCACTTCGCCTCCGAAGTCGGCGTGGCCCGGCGTGTCGACGATGTTGATGTGCGTGCCTTCGTACTCGACCGCGCAGTTCTTCGACAGGATCGTGATGCCACGTTCCTTTTCGATGTCGTTCGAGTCCATCACGCGCTCGGCAACCTGCTGGTTGTCACGGAACGTGGCGGTCTGACGGAGGAGCTGGTCGACGAGCGTAGTCTTGCCGTGGTCGACGTGGGCAATAATGGCGATGTTGCGTAGGGCGCGGGTCATAGGAACCTGGGGACAGTTGAGTGCGCCAGCAGCAGCATTGTGTACAAAGCCAACAAAGCCCAAAGCGCACTTTTGGGAACCCAAAATTATAGCACGCGCAGATTAAGGTTCTCTGGTATTCCCTTACTAGCTGCCATCCCACTGCCCTGATCCCGACATCGGGACACACCTTTCCTTACGTTTCATTCCTACTTGCCGGCACCTGCGCCACTCCGCGCCAGGAGCCGTGCCGGCCAGCACCGGCGCGCCCATGCGCTCCGATTCTCCCATGGCGGTCGTCGGCTTTTAAGAGCTTGAGTGGGTATAGATCCTTGCCTAAGCTGCAATAACGCTTGCCGTGTCAACTAACCCCCTCTTATAATCCTGCTTAGTCAACCATTGCAGTCGCATGAGAATCATGACGGATCAGACCCAAATGTCGCCGGAAATCAGTGCCTACCAGCTAGGCGAAAGCGTCGGCTATCTGATTTCGCGCGTGAAATCGACCGCGTCCAATCTTGTGACGCAACGCACCATGGCCGAGCTTGGCATTACCAGCCAGCAGGCCAGCATCCTGTTCATGGTGGCGAGCGGAAAATGCCTGCTGGCGGCCGAACTGGCCCGTGAATACGGCATTGACGCCAGCGCAGTCACGCGCCTAGTCGACCGGCTGGAGAAGCGCGGACTGCTGAGCCGGGTGCGCAGCGTTGAAGACCGGCGGGTTGTCCGGCTCGCCTTGACACCCGAAGGCCACAGCATTGCGCGACGCATGCCGGCGATTTTCAACGGCGTCATGGACGGTCTTCTGGCCGGTTTCACACCGGAAGAAGTCGGTTTTCTGAAGAGCATGCTGCGCCGTGTGCTGACCAACAGCGGCTGCGATCTATCGGGCATAACCCGTGACATGACAATAAATTCCGACGGCCGATCGTCATAAGCTGATTGCAGTGTCCATCATTACATTCCACTCACACGCAAAGAGTCGAGCGATGAAATCCCTTTCCCTGTCCGCGCCCGCACTGTCGTGCCGGGCCGCCGTCACCGCAGCGGTGGCGGCGCTCGCCCTTACAGGGTGCGCGAACTACATTGGTATCAAGAGCGACAAGCAGATGTCGTCGCCGGGGCAGTACGAGTCGAACCAGAGCCTGCCGTCGCAGGGCGGCCAGTGGCCGTCGCTCGACTGGGCCAACCAGTTCGGCGACCCGCAACTGCCGCAACTGATTGCGGAGGCGCTGGAAGGCAGTCCGTCGATCGCCCAGGCGCAGGCGCGCATCGCCAAGGCCTCGTCGTACATCGAAAGTTCGCGCTCGAACCTGTATCCGAAGGTCAACGGCAGCTACTCGTGGAACCGCGAGATCTACTCGGCAAACTCGATCTACCCGCCACCCTATGGCGGCACGTGGTATAGCGAAAACAACGTGCTGGCGAGCGCCTCGTGGGATCTGGACCTGTGGGGCAAGAACCGGCAACGCCTCGGCCAGGCGGTGTCGCAGGAAAAAGCGGCGGAGGCGGATATGCAGCAGGCGCGCGTGACGCTCGCCGCCTCGGTTGCCAGCACCTACAACCAGCTCGCGCAACTGTATGCGCTGCGCGATATCGCCGCGCGTGAAATCGCCAATCGCCAGGACATCGGCCGGATCACCAACGGACGCGTCGCCGCCGGCCTCGACACCAATGTCGAGCGGCAGACCGCGAACGGCAATATCGCCACCAGCCAGTCCAACCTGACCGACCTCGACGGCCAGATCACCACGGTGCGCTACCAGCTCGGCGCCCTGCTCGGCAAGGGGCCCGACCGCGGCCTGCAGATCGCCAAGCCGGTTTTGACGACCGGCAACACCGTCGCACTGCCGGATAACGTGCCTGCCGATCTGGTGTCACGCCGCCCGGATATCGTGGCGGCACGCTGGCAGGTGGAAGCCGAAATGCACGACGTGAAGGAAGCGAAGGCGGAGTTTTTCCCGGACATCAACCTGTCCGCGGGGCTCGGCTTCGACGCGTTCGGCTGGGGCAAATTCCTGACTTCATCGAGCCGTAACATGCAGTTCGGTCCGGCTGTTCACCTGCCGATCTTCGACGCCGGTGCATTGCGCTCGCAATTGAAGGGCCGTTACGCCGACTTCGATCTGGATGTGGCGAACTACAACCAGACGCTGATCAATGCGCTGTCGGACGTGGCCACGCAAATTGCGACGATCCGCTCGATCGACCAGCAGTCGGGCGACGCGCAGCGGGCGCTCGACGCCTCGACCAAGGCCTATCAGCTGGCCGTGATCCGTTACAAGGCCGGCCTCTCGGAGCAACTGCAGGTGCTGACCGCCGACCAGAACCGCCTCGCCGCCGAGCAGACGGTGACGAACCTCAAGATGAGACGCCGTGACATGCAGATCGGCCTCATCAAGGCACTAGGCGGCGGTTTCGACGCGACGCAGACCGGCCTTGTGGTGCCTACCGACGCCAAGGCCGACGCCAAGGCCGACGCTAAGGCCGACGCTAAGGCCGACGCTAAGGCCGACGCTCAGGCCGATGCAAAGGCAGCGCCAGCCGCCTCCGCCGTACCGGCCACGCAGGCAGCAGCGAACTGAACGCGCACGCCCATCCGAATAAACGACGCAGATTGAGAGAATACGGAGCATATCCATGAGCACCCCCCAGCAACCCGCTGCCAGCGCACAAGCAGCGAACAACGGCAAACGCAAGCGCATGATGACGCTGCTCGTCATCGTGATCCTGATTGCCGCAATCGCCTACGGGCTGTACTACTTCCTCGTGGCGCGCTTCCACGAGTCGACTGACGACGCGTATGTGAACGGCAACGTCGTGCAGATCACGCCGCAAGTGACCGGCACAGTCATCGCGGTCAATGCCGACGACACGCAGACAGTGAAGGCCGGCGACCCGGTGGTCGTGCTGGACCCGGCCGACGCACGCGTCGCGCTGCAACAGTCCGAAGCCAATCTCGGCCAGGTGGTGCGCCAGGTGCGCGGCCTGTTCGCCGACGACAACCAGTACCAGGCGCAAGTGGAAGTGCGTGAAGCGGATCTGTCGCGCGCCCAGGACGACCTGCGCCGCCGCATGCTGGTGGCCCAGACCGGCGCTGTGTCGCTGGAAGAGATCTCCCACGCCCGCGACGCCGTGAAGAGCGCCCAGGCCGCGCTCGACGCCGCCAAGCAGCAGCTCGCCTCGAACCGCGCGCTGACCGCCAACACCACGATTGCCGACCACCCGAACGTCGAAGCAGCCGCCGCCAAGGTGCGCGACGCCTATCTGGCCAACGCCCGCAACACGCTGCCGGCGCCGGTCACCGGCTATGTCGCGAAGCGCTCGGTGCAGGTCGGCCAGCGCGTCTCGCCGGGCAACCCGCTGATGGCGATCGTGCCGCTCGGCGGCGTATGGGTTGACGCGAACTTCAAGGAAGTTCAGCTGAAGCATATGCGCATCGGTCAGCCGGTTGAACTGACGGCGGACGTGTACGGTTCGTCGGTGGTGTTCCACGGCAAGGTGGTGGGCTTCTCGGCAGGCACGGGCTCGGCCTTCTCGCTGCTGCCGGCGCAGAACGCGACCGGCAACTGGATCAAGGTGGTGCAGCGTCTGCCGGTGCGGGTCGCGCTCGACCCGCAAGAGCTTGAAAAGCATCCGCTGCGCATTGGCCTGTCGATGAACGTCGACGTCAACATCAAGGACGAAAACGGCGGCCAGTTGGGCGATGTGCCGAACACGGTTTACCAGACCAATGTGTTCGACAAGTACGGCGACCAGGCCGACGCGGAAATCGCCCGCATCATTGCTGAAAACGCCGGCCCGAATGCAGGCCACGGTGCAAGTCAGGCCACTAGCCAAAGCCCCGCCGGCTCGCAGAATTCCGCTGCGCGCGATACGAAGGCATCCACGAAGGCAATGTAAGGCTGCGCCACGTTCTAACAAGGCTTCTAATACATGGCTCAGGCTCAAGCGCAAGTCCCTCATCCGCCGTTAGAGGGCGCGCAACTGGTGATCGGCACCATCGCAGTGTCGCTGGCCGTTTTCATGAACGTGCTCGACACCTCGATTGCGAACGTGTCGATCCCGTCCATCTCCGGGGATCTCGGCGTCTCGTCCGATCAGGGCACGTGGGTGATCACCTCGTTCGCCGTGGCGAACGCGATCTCCGTGCCCCTGACCGGCTGGCTCACCGAGCGCATCGGCCAGGTGCGCCTGTTCATGGCGTCGATCATCCTGTTCGTGATCTCGTCGTGGATGTGCGGCCTGGCTCCGTCACTGCCCTTCCTGCTCGCCTCGCGCGTGCTGCAGGGCGCGGTGGCCGGGCCGATGATTCCGTTGTCGCAAACCCTGCTGCTCGCCAGCTATCCGCGCGCCAAGGCGCCGATGGCGCTTTCCATGTGGGCGATGACCACCCTGATTGCGCCGGTGGCAGGACCCATTCTGGGCGGCTGGATCTCGGACAACATCTCGTGGCCGTGGATCTTCTACGTCAACATTCCGGTCGGCACGGTAGCCGCCATTGCGACATGGTCGATCTTCCGCAATCGCGACTCGGTGATTCGCAAGGCGCCCATCGACGGCGTCGGGCTCGGCTTGCTGATTGTCTGGGTCGGCTCGCTGCAGATCATGCTCGACAAGGGCAAAGATCTCGACTGGTTTTCGTCGACCACTGTCGTGGTGCTGGCGTTGACCGCCGTGATCGCGCTCGCGTTCTTCATTGTCTGGGAGCTGACCGCGGAGCATCCGGTGGTCGACCTGTCGCTGTTCAGCAAGCGTAACTTCACTGGCGGCACGGTTGCGCTATCGATCGGCTACGGACTCTACTTCGGCAATCTCGTGTTGCTGCCGCTGTGGTTGCAGACCGACATCGGCTATACGGCGACGGATGCCGGTCTCGTGATGGCGCCGGTCGGGCTGTTCGCGGTGCTGCTCTCGCCGCTCACCGGCAAGATCCTGCCGCGTACGGACCCGCGCTATATCGCCACCTTGTCGTTCCTCGTATTTGCGTTGTGCTTCTGGATGCGCTCGCGCTATACGACCGGAGTGGATGAAGGCTCGCTGCTGCTGCCCACGTTGATTCAGGGCATCGCGATGGCGGGGTTCTTCATTCCGCTCGTGTCGATCACCTTGTCGGGCCTGCCCGGCAACCGGATTCCGGCCGCATCGGGTCTGTCGAACTTCGTGCGGATCATGTGCGGCGGTATCGGTACGTCGATCTTCCAGACCGCGTGGGATCACCGCACGATCCTGCATCACGCGCAACTGACCGAGCAGGCCAATGCGTACAACCCGGTGTTCGATCAATCGATCCGGCAGATGGGCACGGCCGGCTTCAGTCAGCCTCAAGCGTATGGTCTGTTCAACAACATGGCGTCGCAACAGGCCGCGCAGTTGGGCGTGAACGATCTGTTCTTTATCTCGGCGGGAATTTTTGTCGCGCTGATCGGGCTGATCTGGATCACGAGACCCGAGCGCGCGGGTGGTGACGCCGGCGCGGCGGCTTCGGCGGCGCATTGATTTATGATGCCTGAGGTCGCGGCGAGGATGGTGTCCTAAAGATCTCGCAAGGTATAACGGCAGGCACCCTCTTCGAGGCTGTCACGCAGCAAAGAAAAAGGCAGGGCCGCAGTAATGCGGTCCTGCCTTTTTGCTTCTCGCGGGTCGCGCGTTAGCTCGCTGCAGTCACCACCAGCCGTTCCGGCGCAAGCACACCCTCGCCCAGTTTCGCCACACCCAGCAGCTTTCCTTCTGCTGCATAGACGCGCACGCGCTCGGCATTTACCGCCTCGCTCGTCAGCACCAGATCCGCCATTCTCAGCCGCTGGCCATGCAGAAACCGCCGCGTCGCTTCAGCGTCGAGCTGTACCGCCGGGAACGTCGACAGCAGCGCATCGACCGGTTGCAGCCATTGGTCACGCTCGCCTTCGGCGGCATCAGACAACGCATCGAGCGTCACCGCATGCTCCAGCGTCAACGCGCCGACACCGGTACGCCGCAATGCCACCAGATGCGCGCCGCAGCCCAACGCCTCGCCGATATCCTCAGCCAGCGTGCGCACATAGGTGCCCTTGCTGCAGGTCACACGAAACGTCACATCGGGCAGCGCACACGAAAGCATCTCCAGCGCGAGGATGGTCACCTGGCGCCCTTCCCGCTCAACCGTCTGACCCGCGCGGGCATATTCGTACAAGGGCTTGCCGTCGCGCTTGAGCGCCGAGTACATCGGCGGCACCTGCACGATATCGCCTAGAAAACCCGCCATCGCCGCCACTACCGCCGCCTCGTCGCAACTCACTTCGCGCGTCTCGACCGCATCGCCTTCCGCATCGCCGGTGGCCGTGCGGATACCGAGGCGCATGGTGGCCTCATAGGTCTTGTCCGCTTCGAGCAGATCCTGCGAGAACTTGGTTGCCTCGCCGAAACACAGCGGCAGCAAACCGGTCGCGAGCGGATCGAGCGTACCGGTATGGCCGGCCTTCTTCGCGAGATAAAGACGCTTCACCCGGATCAGCGCGTCGTTGCTCGACAGGCCGATGGGCTTGTCGAGCAGCAAGACGCCGTCGAGCGCGCGACGCGGCACACGTGGCCGTTGAGGTGCGGTCATATCAGATAGTGAGGACGGGCAAAATTCAGCGACATAGCAAACCGCGCACCAAACCGCGCGCAATCAGTCTTCTTTGGCGCGGTTGGCGTTCGCCTCGTCGATCAGGCGCGACATTTCTACGGCCCGCTCAATGGTCTTGTCGTAGTGGAAATGCAGCGTCGGCACCGTATGGATATGCAAACGCTTGAACAACTGGTTGTGCAGATGGCCGGCCGCATGGGTCAGCGCTTCCAGCGTCTGTTGCGGATCGCCGGTCAGCGTCGTGAAGTAGACCTTCGCGTGCGCGTAGTCCGGTGTCAGCTCGACGCTCTGAATCGTGACGATGCCGATGCGCGGGTCTTTGACCTCGCGCAGCAGTTCGGACAGATCGCGCTGGATCTGGTCGGCGATCTGCACGTTGCGATTGGGAGAAGTACGTTTCTTGGGCATGGTGAATCCGTGATCCGTTTGACCGGATGGCAATGAGGTTGGCACGTCAGCCGCGGGAAGCGGCGCGCGCCAACCTGACTACAAATGCGGGCACAAAAACAAGGGGCGGAGGGGGGCGCCAAGCGCCCCGCTCCGCCCCTTCAGCGTTGCGCCTGAATTACAGCGTACGCGCGACTTCGGTGACCTCGAAGACTTCGAACTGATCGCCTTCGACGATATCGTTGAAGTTCTTGATGGACATACCGCACTCGAAGCCCTGACGCACTTCCTTGACGTCGTCCTTGAAGCGTTTGAGCGAATCGAGCTCGCCCGTGTGAATCACGACGTTGTTGCGCAGCACGCGCACCGACGACGAACGCTTGACGAAGCCGTCCGTGACCATACAGCCGGCCACCGCGCCGACCTTCGGCACCTTGAAGACCTGACGCACTTCGACCATACCGGTCACCACTTCGCGCTTCTCCGGTGCCAGCATGCCCGACATCGCAGCCTTCACTTCATCCACAGCGTCATAGATGATGTTGTAGTAGCGAATGTCGATACCGTTGGCCTCGGCCAGCTTGCGAGCCTGGGCGTCAGCACGGGTGTTGAAGCCGATGATGACCGCCTTCGAAGCCGTTGCCAGGTTGACGTCGTTCTCGCTGATGCCGCCCACCGCGCCGTGCACGATCTGTACGCGCACTTCGTCGGTGGAGAGCTTTTGCAGCGACTGCACCAGCGCTTCCTGCGAACCCTGCACGTCGGCCTTGACGATAAGCGGCAGGTACTGCACTTCGCCTTCGCCCATCTGTTCCAGCATGTTCTCGAGCTTGGCGGCCTGTTGCTTGGCCAGCTTGACGTCGCGGAACTTGCCTTGACGGAACAGCGCGACTTCACGCGCCTTGCGGTCGTCCGGCATGACGATGACTTCCTCGCCCGCTTGCGGCACTTCCGACAGACCTTGAATCTCAACCGGGATCGACGGGCCGGCCGATTTGGTCGGCTTGCCGGTTTCGTCCAGCATGGCGCGCACGCGGCCATAGGCGCTGCCTGCCAGCACGACGTCGCCGCGATTCAGCGTGCCCGACTGAACGAGGATCGT
Organism: Burkholderia sp. 4M9327F10; assembly: GCF_005503145.1. Taxonomy (GTDB): domain Bacteria; phylum Pseudomonadota; class Gammaproteobacteria; order Burkholderiales; family Burkholderiaceae; genus Paraburkholderia. Next base: position 24,592 of record NZ_SCNV01000040.1, read on the forward strand.
TGCAACCGGACCCTTACCCTTATCGAGCTTCGCTTCAATGACCAGACCCTTGGCCGGCGCTTCGACCGGTGCCTTCAGTTCCAGCACTTCGGCCTGCAGCAGCACGTTTTCGAGCAGGTCGTCGATACCCGCGCCGGTCTTGGCCGACACCGGCACGAACGGCGAATCGCCACCGTACTCTTCCGGCACGACGCCTTCGGCGACGAGTTCCTGCTTGACGCGTTCCGGATTCGCTTCCGGCTTGTCGATCTTGTTGATCGCGACGACGAGCGGCACGCCGCCTGCCTTCGCGTGGGCGATCGCTTCCTTCGTCTGCGGCATCACGCCGTCGTCGGCTGCGACCACCAGAATCACGATGTCGGTTGCCTTCGCACCGCGGGCACGCATGGCCGTGAAGGCCTCGTGACCCGGCGTGTCGAGGAACGTGATCACGCCGCGCGGCGTTTCCACGTGGTAAGCACCGATGTGCTGCGTAATCCCGCCCGCTTCACCGGCTGCCACCTTGGCGCGACGGATGTAGTCGAGCAGCGACGTCTTGCCGTGGTCGACGTGACCCATCACAGTCACGACCGGCGGACGCGGCAGCAGTTCTGCGTCGGTGATCTCGCCTTCGACCAGCATGGCTTCCGGATCGTCCAGCTTGGCCGCAACCGCGTGGTGGCCCAGTTCTTCGACGATGATCATCGCCGTTTCCTGGTCCAGCATCTGGTTGATGGTGACCATCTGGCCAAGCTTCATCATCGACTTGATGACTTCCGACGCCTTCACGGCCATCTTGTGGGCCAGATCGGCAACCGTGATGGTTTCCGGCACGTGCACTTCGCGCACGATCGGTTCGGTCGGTGCCTGGAACGTGGTGTTCTGATCCTGATGCTTGCCGCGACCCTTCGGGCCACCGCGCCAGCCGCGATCGACACCGCCGCTCGTATCGCCACGCGTCTTGATGCCGCGGCGCTTCGCTGCGTCGTCCTGCCAGCCGCCCTTGCCTGCGCCCGGCTTCTTCTTGTCGCCAGCCGACGGCGCCGCGGTAGCGGCCGGTGCTGCTGCCGCTGCCGGCTTCTTCGCGGCCGGTCGTGCCGGTGCTTCGCCAGCCGGACGAGCCGGCTTGTGCAGCGTGCCCTTGGCTTCCGCCGCCTTGGGGGCGGCTGCTGCTTCGGCAGGCTTGGCCGCCGGCGCCGGTTCCGGCGCCTTGACCTGGGCCTTGCGCGGCGTGCTCATCATCTCGCGAATCGCACGCGCTTCGGCTTCTGCCCGCGCGCGGCGCTTGCTGATTTCTTCCTGCTCGGCACGCGTCTTTTCCGCGGCCTGACGCGCTGCGTCTTCCGCCTTCTTCGCGGCTTCGCGCTGCGCGGCACGCTCTGCCGCAGCGCGCTCGTCATCCTGCTCGGCAGCGGCAGCCGGCGCAGCCGATGCGGCGGCAGCCGTCGCAGCGGCGGGCTGCGCGACTTGCGCTGCCTGCTCGGCCTTCTTCTGCGCAGCCGCTTCCGCTGCGGCAGCAGCACGCTTCTTCGCCGCTTCTTCTTCCGCACGGCGGCGCTCGGCTTCGGCAGCCTGCTCGCGCGCCTGGCGCTCAGCCTCTTCGCGCTCCAGCTGTTCCTGGCGCGCCTTCAGCTCCTGAGCCTGCTTTTCGAGCAGCTCGGCTTCGTGACGCGCTTCTTCCTCGCGGCGTTGAAGTTCGAGATCATCCGTATCGGACTCGGCCTCAGCCACATGATTCGATGCATCGCCGCCTTCGCCACCCGCTTCGTCGCGGCGGACGAACGTGCGCTTCTTGCGCACCTCGACCTGAATAGTACGAGCCTTACCCGTTGCGTCGGATTGCTTGATCTCCGACGTATGCCGCTTCGTCAGCGTGATCTTGCGCTTGTCCGCATCAGTCGAGCCGTGGGACTTGCGCAAGTGGTCGAGCAGACGCGCCTTGTCCGTTTCGGACAAGGCGTCGTCTTCGCTCGCTTTGGTGACGCCTGCTGCCTGCAGCTGCTCAAGCAGCACGCCAGCAGGCATTTTCAGTTCCGCGGCAAATTGGGCTACGTTGTTACTCGCCATTCATTCCTCTTAATGCAAGGACCGATTCCTTGCGGTTAGCATCGGGTCATGCGGCCTGACGGCCGCGTTCAATTTAGTGCGCCATGGTCATTTCTCACTGGAACCAATGTTCACGTGCTTTCATGATCAACGCCTTAGCGGCATCCTCTTGCATTCCGGTCATCTCGACCAATTCATCTACAGCCAGCTCGGCCAGTTCGTCACGCGTGTGAATCTGGTGTTCGGCCAGCTTCGCGAGCAGGTCGGCGTCAATGCCGTCCAGGCTCTTCAGGTCGAGTGCAACATTCTCGACCTTTTCTTCATTCGCGATCGCCATCGTCAGCAGTGCATCTCGTGAGCGATTGCGCAGTTCGTGGACGGTGTCTTCGTCGAACGCTTCGATCTCGAGCATCTCGTTAAGCGGCACATAGGCGATCTCTTCGAGGCTCGTAAAGCCTTCGTCGATCAGGATGTCAGCCACTTCCTCGTCGACATCGAGACGCGCCATGAACAGGTCGCGCAGAACACCGCGTTCCTGATTCTGCTTTTGCGCAGATTCGTCCGGCGTCATGATATTGATCTGCCAGCCGGTGAGTTCGCTGGCAAGACGCACGTTCTGGCCGCTACGGCCGATTGCGACCGCCAGTTCGTTCTCGTCGACGACGACGTCCATCGAATGCTTTTCTTCATCGACGACGATCGACTGCACGGCTGCCGGCGCGAGCGCGCCGATCACAAACTGGGCGGGATCTTCTGACCATAGCACGATGTCGACGTTTTCGCCACCGAGCTCGTTGCGCACAGCCTGCACGCGCGAGCCGCGGATACCGACGCAGGTGCCGATCGGGTCGATGCGCTTGTCATAAGCGACCACGCCGATCTTGGCGCGCACGCCCGGATCGCGCGCCGCCGCCTTGATTTCGAGCAGGCCCTGCTCGATTTCCGGCACTTCCATCTCGAACAGCTTCATCAGGAACTCAGGCGCGGTGCGCGAGAGTTCGATCTGCGGGCCGCGAGCGGTGCGGTCGACCTTGCCGATGTAAGCGCGCACGCGGTCGCCCACGCGCAGGTTTTCCTTCGGAATCAGCTGGTCGCGGCGCAGCAGCGCTTCGACACGGCCCGACTCGACGATGAAATTGCCCTTGTCGAGACGCTTGACCGTACCGGTCATGATGTTCTCGCCACGCTCGAGGAAGTCGTTCAGGATCTGCTCGCGCTCGGCGTCGCGCACCTTCTGCAGGATCACCTGCTTGGCAGCCTGCGCGCCGATACGGCCGAATTCGATCGACGGCACCGGTTCTTCGATGAACTCGTCGAGCTGTGCGTCGGGCTTCTGCTCGCGTGCTTCGAACAGCAGGATTTCCTGATCCGGCTCTTGCAGACCGGCTTCGTCCGGCACCACGCGCCAGCGGCGGAACGTTTCGTGCTCGCCGCTTTCACGGTCGATATGGACGCGGATATCCGCATCTTCTTCGAAGAGTTTCTTGGAGGCCGAAGCGAGAGCCGCTTCGAGCGCGGCAAATACCACGTCTTTATCGACGTTCTTCTCGCGTGCCAGCGCATCCACCAGCATCAACACTTCGCGACTCATTGTTTGCGGCTCCTAAAGTCAACTTTCGGAACGAGGCGTGCTTTATCGATGTCCGCGAGCGTGAAATCGAGCATCGCGGCGCCTTCCTTCCCTTCAAATTCCAGACCGATCGTCTCGCCTTGCGGAGCATGCAGAATGCCCCGGTACGATTTCCGTCCGTCCAATGGCTTTTTCAATGTAATTGCCACTTCGCTGCCCGCGAAGCGTTCGAAATCCGCCAGTTTTTTCAGCGGGCGGTCGAGACCCGGCGACGACACTTCAAGCCGCTCGTAATCGATGTTTTCGACCGTCAGAACGTGCTGGAGCTGACGCGTGACCTTTTCGCAGTCTTCGATTGCGATGCCGGCCGGCTGGTCGATATAGATACACAGCATGCCGCGCCCGGTGCGCTCAAGTTCGACGAGCTCGTAGCCGAGGCCCACGACCGTGGTTTCAATCAGTTCCGTCAGTTGCACAGTGCCCTCTAAGATGTTCGCGCGGCAAGCCTGCCGGTTTTACCTGCAAACAACCTGCGGGCCGCGCGCCAAGCCGGCGCACGTTCCTGCTACCCGAGATGCCGAACCACAAATGAAGCGGCAAAAAAAAATGGGCGAAACGCCCATCATCTTATTGCCGGTGGTCGCATCTGAGCCGCACATAAAAAGCCGCACGCCCAGCGACTCTGCGATTGTAGCCATTTTTCAGGACAAACGCAAACCGGCGGAACGCGTAAAACCCGCATTTCCGCTTGATTTCGCTGCAATCTTTCACGCAGATGAGGCCAAGCAGCATATTTCACAAGCTAACCGGCGCGGCTTGCGGGGCGCGATCGCAAGACGGGTCTTGTCCTGGATCCGGCCCCGGCGTTTGCAGCGGGTTTTGCCGAGGCCGCTGCGTTATGCCAGCTGATTCGCCCGTACGCCGTGCCTCACATCTGCTTACCGGCCGCGCGAGCGTCCACGCGGCGCGCCGCTGCGATTTGCGCCGGCGCCCGGATTGCCGCCACCCGAGCGGTTCGGGTTGCCACCGCGATTGCCGGCGCCCGGACCGCGGCCGCCGCCATTGCCGGGGTTGCCGCCGCCCGCGCCAGCTCGCTTGCCGCCGCCTGCTGCGCGATTGCCATTGCCCGACGGCGCACGGTTGCCGTCCACATCACGGCCACCGCGCGGCCCATTCGCACCGCCACCCATCGGGCCGCTGAAACCGCCGCTCGCGCCGCGGCCCGCGCCACGGCCATAGCCGCCACCACCGAAGCCCGCGCCCGCGCCACCGCCAAAACCGCCACCGGCGGCGCCGCGACGCTGACCGCCACGCTGCGGCTGCTGGTCGAAGCGGCCGTGCGACATCAGCACCGGCTCGCGATTGATGAAGCCCATCGAGGTCTGCATCGGATCGGGCTGCTTGCGCTCGGGGGCCGCGCTGCGGCCGCCCTTCTCTTCGCTGGAGGCCTTCAGGCCCACCGAGGCCATCAGGCTGCGCACCTGATTGTCTTCGAGTTCTTCCCAACGGCCGCGCTTGAGGCCCTTCGGCAGCGAGATCGGGCCGTGCCGGGTACGGATCAGGCGGCTCACCATCAGGCCGGCCGCTTCGAACATACGGCGCACTTCGCGGTTACGGCCTTCGGCCAGCGCGACGTGATACCAGTGATTGGTGCCTTCGCCGCCGCCATCGCGGATGCGCAGGAAATTCGCCGGGCCGTCTTCGAGTTCGACACCGTGCAGCAGCTTCTGGCGCATCCCTTCGGCCAGTTCGCCGACCACGCGCACCGCGTATTCACGCTCGACGCTGTAACGCGGATGCATGAAACGGTTTGCCAGATCGCCCGACGTGGTCAGCATGAGCAGACCTTCGGTGTTGAAGTCGAGGCGGCCGACCGCGAGCCACTTGGCGGTTTTCATCGGCGGCAGCTTGTCGAATACCGACGGACGGCCTTCCGGGTCCGCGTGACTGACGATTTCGCCAGTCGGTTTGTGATACAGCAGCACACGCGGCGGCTTGTTCTGCAGCTTGCGCTTGACCGGCTTGCCGTTGATACGCACCTGGTCGGTCGGCATGATGCGCTGGCCGATATGAGCCGGCTCGCCGTTGACCGAAACGCGCCCGGCGATAATCAGCTCCTCCATGTCGCGGCGCGAGCCCATGCCGGCTTCGGCGAGCACCTTGTGCAGCTTCGGCGCGTCGTCGTCCGGCGACAGCACGCGCTTGGGCGCTGCCGGCTTGCCACGGCGCAGCATCGGGGCGCGCACGCCGCCGGTGGTGCTGTTGTCCGCGTCGAACGCGGGCGAGGTGACATACGAAAACAGGTCGTCCTGGGTGGCTTCCGCCGCCGCTGCCGCCGGCGCTTCGCCGCGACGGTTCTGACGCGTGCGGCCGCCCTCGCGGGGTGCACCGCCCTCGCGGGGGCCGGCCTCCCGGTTGGCGGCGCCTTCGCGCGGGGCGCCCTCGCGCTTCGCGCCCGCATTGCGGCGCGGGCCCTGGCCCTTGGAGCCCGGTTCCTTGCGCGGCATGCGCACCTGCGCGACCACTTCACCGTCCGGCGGCGCTTCGGTCACGACGGGTTCGGCTGCACCTTCCGCAGCCTTGTTCTTTGCCCCCGCGCGACGCCGCGCGATCAGGCTACGCGGCCCGCGGCGCAGTCCGCGGCGCGGACGTTCTTCGCCCTCGGCGCCTTCGGCATGCGCGGGACGATCGGACTCGCCTGCGGACGCTTGCGAAGTACGCGTTTCGCCGGCGCGCGTGGGATGCACGGCGCGCTCGGATTCGGACGAATCGGTATCGTGGGTATCTGTCAAAACAACCTCAAAATGTCAGGTCGCGCGCGCCCATTGCGGGCGCGGCAAAAGTTCGGTTACGTCAGGCGCTGCGCGACTCGTTTTCGTCGTCGGTCAGTACGCCCGCGTCCTGTGCGGCATCGTGACGATCTTCCGGATCGCCTTGCGCCACACGTGTCGGGTTCGACTCGACGGCGTACTCCGGAGTACGGCGCTCGCCCGAGTCATGCGCGAGTATTGCGGGACCGGCCTGGGAGACCGTGTCCTGATCTTGTGCTGCCTCTGAAGCGGCCTCGCCGGCGCCTGCTGCGTCGGCATGGGCTTCAGCGTGTGCTTCCCCGGCTGGTGCGCCGGCCGGCCTGTCGTCCGGCTCCGCGGCCTCAGTTGCAGCCGTTCCTGCCAGCTCTGCCTCATCGGCATGCTGCGCCGGTGTGGCGTGGGCGGGCTGGTCATCGGCGGCCTGCTCATTGGCCGGCTGCTCATTGACGGCCAGGTCGACGGCCGACGGCTCTTCTGCTGCCGGCTCTTCGGCTGACTGGCCAGTAACCGGAAGCTCAGCGGCCGATGGCTCGTCGGTCTCCGACTCCGCACCATCCTGCGCCACCGCATCCGGAAACTCGATGGCATGCTGGCCGAGCAGGTCAGCGTTCAGTTGCGCCGACGGGTCGTCGAGCGGCGGCAATTCGTCGAGCGCCCGCAGACCGAGGTCGTCGAGAAACTGCCGGGTGGTCGCGTACAGTGCGGGACGGCCCGGCACATCACGATGGCCGATCACTTCGATCCAGCCCCTATCCTCGAGTTGCTTCACCACCTGCGTGTTCACGGTTACGCCGCGAATCTCTTCGATATCGCCCCGTGTGACCGGTTGCCGGTACGCAATAATCGCCAGCGTCTCGAGAACGGCGCGCGAATATTTCGGCGGTTTCTCGGGATGCAGACGATCCAGATACGAACGCATCGCAGGCTTGCTTTGAAAGCGCCAGCCCGACGCCAGCCCGACCAGTTCCACGCCTCGTCCGGACCAATCCTGCTTCAGGTCTTCGAGCAACGTGCGAACCGTATCCGCCGACACGCCGTCGGCAAAGAGCTTACGCAGCTCTCCGAGCTTTAAAGGCTCCTGCGCGCAGATCAAGGCAGTCTCGAGGACGATCTTCGCCTCTTGGGTATTCATGCAGCTAGGTCAGACCCTGTGGTCAAAGAACCGGATCAAACAGACGATGTGGAACTGAAGACGCGCTCGCCCGATTCTGATCGGTCATATTGATGGGAGCACGCACCGGGGGGAGGTGAAACAGGCAATCGAGCCAAACCCAGCCGGACGGAGCAGCGATATTCCTGAAGGGAATCGCGTGACTGAACGCCATATTACGCAAAAACATCCGGTGCGTAAAGACGAAATCCCGTCGATTCCCCCGTTTTCAGCCGTTCATGCCGGATAGGTGCAAAAAGCGTCAAATCCACCACAAAAGACCGGCGCGGCTGGCCGAACCGTGAACCGCGCTCATCCGCAGACCAACGGCAGACCACCTGCGGACCAACTACGGACCAACCGCAGCCCCGCCGCGGCCCGCGCGCCTCAGCCCGCCGCGTGGCGGCCGAGAAACTGCTGCAGCCGCTCCACGCCCGCGTCGAGCCGGGCGGTGTCGCAGGCGTAGCACCAGCGCACGAAGCCCTCGCCTTCCGGACCAAAGGCGCTGCCCGGGGCGACGCCGAGCCCCACTTCGCGCACCAGCGCCTTGCACAGCGCGAGGCTCTGCGCGGCCCCCGGCAGGGAAAAGAACAGGTACATCGCGCCGGGCGGGGCCTTCACATCGATCCCCGGTAGCGCGGATAGCGCGCCGACCAGGTGATCGCGCGAAGCCTTCAGGTCCGCCACCAGTTTCCGCGTGAACGGCTCGCCGTGCTGGACGGCGGCCACGCCGGCCTGCTGCACGAACGCCGGCGCGCACGAGGTGTTGTACTCGACCAGCTTGCCGAGGTCGTCCATCAACGCCGCCGGCGCGACGATCCAGCCGAGCCGCCAGCCGGTCATCAGCCACGCCTTCGAGAACGAGTTGACGCAGATCACACGCTCGTCGCGGGCTGCCAGATCGAGGAAGGAGGGCGCGTTCGGCGCCCCGTCGTCAGCGTAGTAAAGACGCTCGTAGACCTCGTCGGCGACGATCCAGATGCCATGGCGGCGGCAATGCTCCAATACCGCGCGCTGCTGTGCCGCGCTCATCACCCAGCCGGTCGGATTGTTCGGCGAGTTGAGCAGCAGCATTCTCGTATCGGGCGTGAGTGCGCTCAGGAGACGCTCGAGGTCCAGCGCCCAGCCCTGCGCACCATAGCTGAGCGCGACCGTCTCCACATGAGCGCCGAGAATCTTCGGGATCTCGACCAGGTTCGGCCACAGCGGCGTGACCGCGACCACCCGGTCGCCCGCCCCCACCACCAGTTGCGCGGCCAGCATCAAGGCGTTGACGCCTGCGCTCGTGACCGCGACGTGCTCGACCGACGTCGCGCCATGCAGGTTTGTGACATATTCGGCGAGCGCCGCGCGCAGCGGCGCGATACCCAGATTGTGCGTGTAGAAGGTCGCGCCGGCGGCAAGCGCCTCGCTTGCCGCCGTGCGGATGAACTCCGGTGTCACGCGGTCGGATTCGCCGAACCAGAACGGCAGCACGTTCTCGACACCGAAGCCGGCATTCGCCACTTCACGGATCTGGGACGGCCGCAACGCGCGGACGGCGTCGCGCGCACTGGGAAAAAGGGACGTGGGCAAATCGGATTCGCGCATCAATCAAATATCCAGGCGGGTGGGTTCGGATAACGACAAGTTGTATGAGGTGCGCTCATTGGTGCTGACCATGAGTGTTGACTCAAGGCCCCGGCTCAAGCAACGGCGCACCGCAGGCAGAACGTCAGTTTAGCGCGCCACGCGGTTTCGGGACGTGGCGCACGCACTCCCGGCCGTGGCGCGCGTTTTCGAGAAGTGGCACAGACTCGCCCAGCCGTACCGCGCCCGCACCCTAGCGCAGATCCTCGGTCCGCGCCGGCAGCTGCCGGATCAGGCCCCACACTGCCTCGGCGGCCGGCGACAGCGAGCGGTCGCGCCGCCGCACCACTTCAACCGTGCGTTGCGCACGCGGCACGAGCGGCCGGGCGACCAGCGAGGTATCGGCCGGCAGCGGCAACGCCAGCCACGGCAGCACGCTCACGCCCACGCCCGCCTCCACCAGCCCGAACACGGTAGCCGAGTGCCCCAGCTCCTGCACGACACTCGCGCTCACGCCGTGTTCGCTCATGACCGCGTCGATAATCGGCCGGCTGCCCGACGCGTAGTCGAGCATCACAAGCCGCTGCCCGTCGAGATCCCTCCACGTCACCTGCTGCTGTGACGCCAGCGGATGGTCGGCGCGCGAGACGAGGCAGAACGAGTCCGTCATCAGCCGCTCGCTCAACAGATCGTCCGCCGCGAACGGACCGATGACGACGCCGAAATCCACCTCCCCCGACTTGACCTTGCGGATCACATCGCTTTGCACGTCGTCGCGCAGCCCCATCGTAATAAAGGGAAACTGCTGCCCGCAGGCCGCCACCACCTGCGGCATCAGCCGGCAAGCCACCGTGGGGCTAGCGGCCACCACCACCCGCCCGCGCCGCTGCTCGCCGATCTCGCGAATCTCGCGCAACGCGTCGTCGAGATCGCTCAAGAGGCGCGACACGCTCGAAACCAGGTTCCCGCCCACGTCGGTCAACTGCACCTCGCGGGTGGTTCGGTCAATCAGCTTCAGGCCGATTTCCGCCTCCAGCTCCCGCACGCAACGGCTCACCGCGGACTGGGTCAGCCCGATCTCGTCGCCCGCGCGGCTAAAGCTCTGCAAGCGTGCGACCTCAATGAAAACCCTTAGCTGGCGCAGCGTCACATTCATTTCAGCGTCTCATCAATAGTGTCATTTGATGAGCATTGTATTGTTTCTTTAGCCACTACACGCGCTATCGATTGTTTCGCTGCGATGCAGCAATAAGGCGCAAACGCACGCTGCGCGGGCTTGATTGCACAAGATTGGTGATTGTCCCGATTTGCGGGAAGGGTTTTTTGGATTCTTATACGGCCCTGACTAACGCCCGCGCTGGCCCGAGGTTACGGGGCTTCGAGGCAGTTTTTAATTAGATGGCACGCTTCGTGCATTTGGATGCGCACTGGGTCGGCGCCATGGACCTGACTGCACAACCAGAACCGTGGCAACCCGATCCCGCCTGGCACTCAGGATTGAGTGCATGGAGAGTGCGCGGCGCGGGGCAGCGCACCGGAGTTAGCTTCGCTGAGGTGAGACATGATGCTGTTCGACGATTTGAGAGACAACGAGTGGGCGCTGGTCGAGGCGTTGTTCTGTGCGGAGCCAGCACGGAGCGAACGTCGCGGTCGGCCACGCGTGGAAGCACGCGCGGTTGTCAACGCGGTTCTGTGGGTACTGTCGACGGGAGAAGGCTGGTCCAAGCTCCCAGGGCGCTACCCCTCGCCGCCGACGTGCCGCCGCCGCTTTGACGAGTGGCAAGCCGACGGCACACTCGCTGAAATAGTGAAACGACTCGGCACGAGCGGCCGGGAAATCTCGCTGCGCGGCCGCATCGGCGCGACGGCTGCCAAGCCGCCAGCACCGCCGAGCCGCGACCGCCTGCGCGGCGCCTTCTGGACCAATCCGGAATCCTGGCGCGCACCGGTCAAGATGGCCTGACACTGTTGCTCTGCCGCCGGGCGCCTATGGGCGCCCGGTGTCTATCCGACAGCCGGAATCCGAGGCAGGCAGCGCCAGCGACGGCAGGACTGCGAGCGCCGTCCAGCTGGACTACGCTGCCCGCCAGCGCCGCTGGCGTGCCTCCGACTGTCAGGACGCCAAGGCCGCAGTGAAACATCCATTTACGATTACTTACAGCACGCTTTCGCTCCTGAGCATACCGTACGAGTATGCACATAGACCTGACCCCTCAGGTTTGAACGGAGCCCAGCATGAAACCAATGTCCCTGCTTCTGTGCGGCATTGTGGTTTCATTGATCGCCGCACCCGCTTTCGCACAGCAAAAACCCTCTGGCTGGAACTGGCCGTCCGACCGGCGTGCCACGCCCGATGCGTGGCAGCAGACTGAGCGCAACCGTGATTTCAGACCGCCCGCGCCGCGCGGCGACTTGCGCGGCGATATCGCCAGCAATGTGCGCGCCCGCCCGGAAGAACCGATGCGCGAGGACGCGCCACGCCGCCGCTAGACCGCTATAAACCGCCAAGCCATCCGCGATGAGCGGCCACGGTCGCGACGCACGTGTCGCCGCAAACTTGACCGGTAATTGGGAATCGCGGGCAAAAGCGCGGGAAAACCTCAGCGGAACTCGCGGGAACCACCTCGGAACAACCCAGTCTGATCTATGCCATTAGCGCAGCGTGGCAGTAGTAATTCCGGTACGCCCGTATCCTTGCGATACGGGCTTTTTTTGCGCCGGCCACAACGCAACGCCCAGCCGCGCTCACGGCCGGACGGCGGCATGCCGGCTCCGGCCCCTCGCACTCTACCCTGCCCGGACAGCTACGGACGAACTTCCAGATCGGCCGTGCGGTGCTCGCCGGCTACGTAATTGCTCATCTTGCGCGCGGTCCAGTTGAGCGATCGCTCGTCGCGCTCGAGCCGGGTAAATTCGGCCCGGCCCCGATCGGTCAGCACAGCGATGTCGACCGGTGCATGAAAACCCGGAGCGGGTGCGACGGTGCGTTGCCGGACCGTCTCCATCAAGCCGAGCGCGCGCAGATATTCGAATACTCCCGGACGCCGGGCCCAGGGGACCTGGCGATACTGCGCCCGCCGCAGCGCTTCAAGAACTGCTTCGTTGGAATACGTGGTCATCTCACTTCTTTCTTAAAGTGCAGCCATGACACATCTTTGCGCAGCACGTCACCGCGCCACCAGTGACGCGCGTAGCACCCACCCATGGCGGAGAGCCTCATCGCAAGGGCGATGCTACCGTCTCCCGCCAGGCGCCACCTGTTATTCCGTGTTTTTGGGGTCCCCGTTCGAACTGCGTGTTAGCGTTCTCTTCACGAGCCTGTGATGCAACCGGCGTGGCGCGATAGCGGCAGCGTGAATACCCCTAAAAACCATACGTTACCCCATTTAAATTGATTCTATTCACTTTATTGGCGCTTTTTTTTGCAGCAATCGTGCTAAGACCGCGGGCGCGCGTCCCCCTCGGATGCACCGCTCTCGTCCTGTTCTGGCTGCTGGCCGCAGGCTGGCTCAGCGCGCCGTTGCTCGACTGGGCCCAGAGGGCGCCACACAGCGCCGCGCCGGTAAGCTACGCCGCACGCACGACGATCGTGATGCTCGGCAGCGGCACTTACTACGATGACGCCGATCGGCTAGTGCCGAAAAAAGACGCCCTCGCGCGCATTGCCACGAGTGCGGCCCTCTATTCGGCATGCAAACGAAGTGGCGCGAGCTGCCGCGTCATCGTCAGCGGGGGCAACCCGCAGCGCCACGAGACCTCCGAGGCCGACAACTACCTGCCCTACCTGCTGCAAAGACAGGTGCCGCGCGCAGACATCGTTCTCGAGAACCGCAGTCTCAACACCTACGAAAACGCCCGTAACGTGGCGGCAATCTTGCAGACAGCCCCCTACGATTCGTTGATCCTCGTCACCTCGGCGTACCAGATGCCGCGCGCCCTGCTCGACTTCCACCGCTTCGCACTGACTCCTGAGCCAGTTATCTCCAATGCACGCGAGATACGCATCGGCCTGCTACCGCGCTTTGAAAATCTGGTGAACGCGGATATCGCGCTTCATGAGCTGATCGGTATCGCGCAGTTTCATGTGTACCGCCTGCTAGGCTGGTTCTGAGACGAGCGCGCCCCGCACAGCGGGGTGCGGGCCTCGACACTTATTCAGTTGTACACATTGATCTTGCCACTGCGTGAGTTTCACGCTTCCGTACTGTTTCCAGAGGCGCGCGAAGGCCTCGGATATTCGCCTTGTAGCTTGTGCCGATCAGTGCAGAACTAGCATGTCCGTGTGGCAATAACACCCGGTCTGACGACGTTTAACAATTCCGCCCAACAACCCAAACGTAACTAAATGTAACTATCTGTCAAATCTGTTACAAAGATTCTGTTGGAGCGGATATTGCTCGCTAGAATGCATTGTCCTTCCGATCGGACAGGCAGTAATCGGCCACAACCACTCTACGGAGGTAAAGATGAAGAAAGTGTCCCTGGCGATCCTGGTTTCCCTCTCGGCCCTGACGGGTGCCGCGTATGCGCAGGACAATGGCGTCACGATGAGCACCGATCCGGCTAAGGCAGCCGACGTCGAGCAACGTGCACAAGCGCTGGAAGCTCAGCAGCAAGCCATGGAAAGCGAGAAGCCCGCCATGCCGGCCAAACATCACAAGGCCCCGCATCACAAGATGCCGGCCATGAAGATGGATAAAGCAGCGAGCGAGTAAGCTCAACCGGGGGCGGCAGGCCCGCTCCGGTCGCTACGATGCCAAGCCGAAGCCGGCCACGCCGGCTTCGGCTTTTTGTTGTCCGGCGCCTGCTGACGGTATGCTAAAGTCGCGCACCGAAGAACCACCCCCAACCCGTGCGCACCCTGGTGCGGAGGACAGAATGAGCAACATCCAGCTGGACATCGAATGGACCGAAGCAGCATCCCGCAAAATTGAAAAGCTGATGCCGCGCGGTGGCCAGGAAGCGTATCTGGCATTGCCGCCCGTCGAATGCCTGCCAATGGAAGGCGACGTGCTGTTTCTCGGCCCGGACGGCAAGCAGCAACCCTTTATCGTCGCGGAACGCCAGTATCACCACGACGGCGATGCGGACTGGACCATCATCCTGATCCTCGACGTCCCGCAGTCGACGCACTAAACGTCAGCCGCATACGGCGGGTGCACCGGCCGCAATGGCCAGCGCCCGCGCATTTGCGCCGGCTGGCTGACCGCCACGCCTGACTCGTTGCACCCGCCGCCTGGCGGACGCGGCCCGGCCGTCAGGCAATCTTCTCTATCACGCGAATTTCCGAATGCTCGACCCAATCCGCGACGGCCTCGACATAGGCCGCGATATGGGCTGACTTCGCGTGCGCGGCGAGCGCTTCCCTGCTTTCCCAACGTTCCACGAACACAAAGCGGCGCGGCTCGCTCACATCGCGATGCAAGTCGTACTGAAGCGCGCCCTGCTCCTTGAGCGTGGGCCCGATGATGCCTACGAGCGCCTTGCGCAACTTCTCTTCATGACCCGGTTTCGCCACCGAGATTGCCACTACCGCGACTTCCGCCATGTTCAGCTCCGTCTGAAAAACCAGCAGGATACCTTGCCGCGCCACGAACCTGCAGGCGCAGCACCTATGGCAGGAGCGGGGAATAGGCAACGGCCAGGGAACCACCAGGCAACCACCAGGCGACTAGCAGGCAGCTGCTTGGGAACCGCCAGGCAACTGCTGCAAACATCTGCACAAACGCACAAACGGCCCGCCAAGCCGCGCGAGCGAGGCGCCGGCCAGTGGTTTGGCGTGCATCGGCCGCACCTGCGTGCTAGCGTTGATCTCATCTGGCGGTGCTGCTGGTGCGTGTGTGATTACCCGTACATTCACGAGAAGTTCGAACTGCTAGACTGTTTTTCGACCAATCAGCCGGAGGCCAGCGTGGCTGGGATTGAGCTCCGTCTCTTCGGGCAGCGTCTTAGCCCTGCCAACGCCACGGCATGCGTGCCGGCGCGGCGCAGGACTTCGTTGCGCATCGCACACACGCCTGAGACCACGCAACCATGCCTACAGTCGAAGAACTGACGCTAAGCGGCCTCCTGCCCCATCTGGTTCACGAAGAATCAGGCTGGACCGCCACATGGCGAGCGCTCACGCTGCACAGCGTGTTTCAGCCAGTACTGTCCATCACCCATCAACGCATTGTTGGTTATGAAGCGCTGCTGCGCGCGCTCGACCCGGTCGGACTGCCGGTAACACCCGACATGCTGTTTGCGGGCACCCGCTCGGCCAGCGAGGCGCGCGAGCTGGACCGGATTGCCCGTTGCCTGCACGTCGCCAACTTCATGGAGCAGAACGTTCCGGTTGGCTGGCTGTTCCTCAATACCCGGCCGCAGGTGTTCGAAACCGGCTGGCCGCAGCGGGCCTTCATCGACGAGTTGTCGTCACATTTCGGACTGCCGCAGGAACGCATCGTGATCGAGGTGCTCGAGCAGCCGGCCGACGACGAATCGGCTGTCGCCAGCATGCTGGCCGCCTCGCAGCCGCGCGATTTTCTGATTGCGATCGACGACTTCGGCACCGGCTTCTCCAACTTCGACCGCGTGTGGCGCTTCCGCCCCGACATCGTCAAGCTGGACCGCTCACTGGTGGCGCGGGCCGGCAAGCGTCAGGGGGACGAATCGCTGATCGGCCATCTGATCGCCATGCTGCATCAGTCGGGAACGCTGGTGCTGGCCGAAGGGGTCGAGACCGACGACGAACTGATGATCCTGATGCAGGCCGACGTGGACTTCGTACAGGGCTTCTGGCTCGGCCAGCCGAAAGGCTCCGTGCAGGCGGCATGCGCGCGGGTCCCGGCACTGATCGACTCGATGTGGCGCAAGTTTGCCGACTACGAACGCAAGCACGCACGCCACCAGCGCCTCGGCTTCGAGGGCTTTGCCGAAGCCGTGCTGGCGGCCTCGCGCAGCTTCGCAGATACCGGTGATCTGGCTCTGGCAGCACAACTCGTGTTTCCGATTCCCGAAGCACGCCGGGTGTTCGTCACTGACGACCAGGGCGAGCAAACGCTGCCGTCGATCTCCGCGCCTTCCGTGCCGCCCCCTCCGCAGCGGCTTGCACCGCTTCTGGCGACGACGCGCAGCAACTGGTCGCGCCGCGCTTACTTCAAGCACGCGCTGGCCGCACCGGGCCGGGTTGCGATGATGGGACCGCACTACTCGCTGATCGACGGCGAAGACTGCTATACCGCCGCCGTCACACTCGAGCGCGAAGGCAAGACCATCATACTGTGCGTCGATTTCATCCCCGCCGCCCGCAGCGCCCCCAGCCCGCGCAGGCGCTGAACTGCAGTCTTTACCGCGGCAGGCTCACTCGTCCACTCGTGAACGCCCCGACTTGATCTCGCTGCGCCGCGCCTTGGTATCGAGCCGGCGCAGCTTCGAGGCGCGCGTCGGCCGGGTGGCGACACGCGCAGTGCGGGTCACGCTGACGCTCTCAATCAGTTCGTCGAGACGCGCCAGCGCGGATGCGCGATTCATCTCCTGGGTGCGATGCTCCTGGGCCTTGATGATGACCACGCCGTCACGCGTCAGCCGCCGATCCGACAGCGCGAGCAGGCGCATCTTCAGAACGTCAGGCAGCGACGACGCGCGCACGTCAAAGCGCAGATGAATCGCGCTGGACACCTTGTTGACGTTCTGCCCGCCGGCCCCTTGCGCGCGCACGGCGGTCAGTTCGACTTCATTGGGCGGGATCGGGTAGCGGGATGTCATGGCGTGGGTATGGGGCAACGAACCGCAAGTGTACACACGCGCCCGGCGGCCGTCTCGCACGGCGAAATCCGCGGCTGCGGCCGAGCGGGACTTCCACAGGTGACACATGAGCCGCTATCGGCGCGCCGGACTGATGCACAAAAAAAGTTGCTGAACGCCGTCACCTCATCGATACTCGCATCTATCGCTTACAACGTAAATTAATATGAAACTGCGACCCGCTTTCGTGCTCGATCTGGCAGTCAACCTGTTGTTGCCGTGGCTCGCGTACCGGCTCGCGGCGCCCCATTGGGGCGAGACCGGCGGCCTGATCGCCTCGGCCGTGCCGCCCATCATCTGGAGCCTTGTCGAGCTGGCGCGCTTCAGGCGCGTCGACGCACTCAGCGTGATCGTGCTGGCCGGCATTGTGCTGTCGATCTGCGCGATGGCGCTGGGCGGCAGCCCGCGCATGCTGCTGCTGCGCGAATCGCTGGTGTCCGGCGCGATTGGCGTGGCGTTCCTGCTCTCGCTGCCGCTGCGCCGCCCGCTCATCTTCTATCTGGCCCGCGCCACGGTGGCCCGCGAACAGGCGGACGGCGCCGCGCGTATTACCGCGCTGATCAACGAGCGCCCCGCCTTTGCCGCTGCGTTGCGCCTGATGACCGCGGTGTGGGGCGTGGGTCTCACCGGCGAAACGCTGTTGCGCTCATGGATGGCATGGACCTGGCCGATCGAGCGCTTCCTGGTAGTCTCGCCTTTCATCGGCTACGGCATTTACGGCGCGCTGCTGACGTGGACGCTGTGGTACCGCAAGGTCTTGCGCGAGCGGGCCGGCGCAGCGGCACAGGCGAACAGCATGCTAGGGTTAAACCGCCCCGGCAACACCTCACGCGACGCCTGAAAAACAGCATAGCAAACGCATCGGCACGACATAAGCTGGCCAAACGGATGAGGTCAGATGAGCCATAAAATCAGTTAGACTCATCACCGGTTTGGGGCTTCCCTGCAGTCTCATTATTGTCGTGGTACGAAAACTCCAGGCAGTCGATGCGCTATTCGGTCGAGATCAAAAAATTCCTATATAGCCAGTACTTTTATGGCGGCCTGCGGATCGCGGTCGGCGTCTCGTTACCGGCCGTCATTTGCCTGCTTCTGTTTCACAACCAGGACCTGGGCTTCACGATTGCGACCGGCGCACTCGGCGCATGCGTGGTCGACATGCCAGGGCCGCTGAAGTACAAGCACAACGAAATGCTGGCGTGCAGCGTGATCGGCTTTCTGTCGGCGCTCGCTACCGGCCTTGCCACCGTCAACCCGGTAGCCCTGTGGTGCACGGTGGTGCCGCTCACCTTCGTCCTGTCGCTGATCGTCGTATACGGCAACCGCTGGCCGCAGATCAGCTTCGCCACGCTCTTCATGATGATCATGACGCTTGAAGAGCACTTCACGCCGCTGCAGGCCCTCGTCAACGCCGCCTGGATTCTGGCGGGCGGTCTCTGGTACACGTACTGGTCAACCCTGGTGAGCCGCTGGCAGATGCACCGTATCGAACAGCAGGCGCTCGCCGAAAGCGTGTTCGCCTGTGCGGACTATCTGCTCGCGCGCTCCGATTTCTACGACCTCGATAACGACCTCGACGAGTGCTATCGCAATCTGGTCGCCAAGCAGATCGCCGCGGTCGATCGCCAGGACGCGGCGCGCGACATCGTGCTGCGCAACCTCCCCAAGCTCAAGACCGGCAAGCTCGAACCGCGCCGCGCCATGCTGTTCAACCTGTTCATCAACACGGTCGATCTGCACGAACTGTTTGTCGGCGCGCACACCGATTACCCGATGGTGCGCAACACCTTCGGCGGCTCGGACATGCTGACGTTCTATCGCGACCTGATCCGCAAGGCGGCGGCCGACCTCGAAGAGATTGGCCTCGCGGTACTGCAGAACCAGCCACCACGCAGCCGCATCAATGTGAAGGCCGAGTTGCGCGCGATCGAGTTCGAAATCGAACTGATGCGCAAACACGATATGCCGGCGAAGAACCCGGAGGCGTATTCGGCAGTCTCGGCCACATTCCGCCGCATCTGGAGCGCGACACGCCTGATCGACAAGATGCGCAAGAGCCTGTCCAGCGAGGCGCGCACGACAGAAACCGAACTGCGTCTGGACCAGGCGCTGACGCGTTTCGTGTCGAGCCGGCGCGTGCCGTTCGGACAGATCTTCTCGAACCTGACCATGGCCTCGCCGAGCTTTCGGCATGCGTTGCGCGTGACGATCGCGGTGGCCGTCGGCTTCTGGCTCGGGCGGCTGTTACCGCTCACCAATGCCTACTGGATCGTGATGACCACCGTCATCATCCTGAAGCCCGGCTATTCGCTCACCAAGCAGCGTAACAGCCAGCGGATTATCGGCACGCTGATCGGCTGCGCGGCGAGCATCGCGCTGATGGTGTTCGTGAAGGAACCGCACATCCTGCTGGTGGTGATGTTCGCCTCAATGGTAATGAGCTACAGCCTGCTGCTGTTCAACTACACGGCGAGCGTGGTGTTCACCTCAGCATACGTGCTGCTGATGTTTCACCTGCTTGCGCCGGGCAGCATGCGGATCATCGGCGAGCGGGCTATCGATACGGTGGTCGGCTGCGCGATAGCCATTGCTGCCAGCCACCTGTTCCCCTACTGGGAATACCGGCTGATGGGCAAGCTCGTCAACAGCATGATCGCCGCGACCCGGCAGTATCTGGAAGCAAGCTGGTGGTGGGGCGGCAAACCGGTTCCGGTCGCGACAGCCGTCGTGACCGAGGCCGGCGCACGCGCACCGGCCGCTGCAATGGCAGACCCCGCGGGAAGTTTTGGCGCTGCGGGGTTTGGCGGGGCGAGCTTTGGCGGAGCGAAGCTTGCCTCGGTTGGGGTAAGCGGCGGGTCGGGCGCCCCAGGCACGGCAGCTCCCTTGGCGCCGTCAGTTCCGCCCGCTACTGCGACTGCCGCGGCGGCAACGCCTGCCGCCTCGGCGGCAGCGGCCGCGCTCGAGCGCGACTACCGCTACCGGCTCGCCCGCAAGAACGTGCATGTGGCATTCGCCAATCTCGGACAGGCGTTCCAGCGCATGATGCTGGAGCCGAAGGCCGCACAGAAGTTTGTCCCCGAGCTCAACGATCTGCTGGTGCGCAGTCACGCGCTAGCCTCGCAGATCACGGCAGCCGCGCCGTTGTTGCGCACTTCCGCCCAGCAGCAGGAAAGCATCTCACTTCAGCCGCTGCAGCGTGTGCTCAGCATGGTGCGGGACAATCTCACGGAAGCCGAGGCCGGCTCGGCGGCGCCCGCCGAACAGGCTGAACTCACCAGACAGCTCGGCCGCGAACTCGATGCAATGGTGGTGGAGGCCGAGAAATCGGCAGACTACACGGCGGACGCCGTGCATGAACTGAAACTGCTCGCGCACCAGTGCAAGCAGATGCTCGCGGCAGCCAACCTGATCCGCAAGGACGCAAGCGTGATCCGGCTGCCGGACGAGTAAGCGGGCCTGGCTGAGGCTCACACAAGCACAGTACGGCGGCGCGGCGGCGCGGCGGCGCGGCGGCGCGGCGGCGCGGCGGCGCAGGAGCATATCGCCTGCGCCCCGCTCGGTGTCTTACCCCATGCCTCACTCAGTGCGTCATTGCGACGCGCCACTCGCCGCGGCGGCCGCAGCCGCTGCCGCGCTCGAAGCAACGCTTGGGGCCTCGGCATTCTCGCGGTCAAACTCGCGCTTGCCGCTGATCGCGTTATAGAGCAGCGTCGCAATCACCAGCAATACTGCGATCACGATAAACACGGCGATGCCTAAGGTCGGGTTCTTCTTGCGCGGTTCGTTCATGAGGCGGCTCGACTCTCGGGTAGTGTCCAGGAAGGCTGGCATTCTACGCCCACCCGGCTTGCACGTGGCTTGCATACGCGGAAAGCCGGCTTGTGCGCAAACGCCGCCCGCGCCCTTCCCTCAGCCCCGTTCGCCTTGTTGCAAATTGCGCTCGATACTCGCCGCCAGCGCAAGCGGCACTTCGTGCGTCGGGTAGTGCCCCGCATTTGACAGCACCTCCAGCGTTGCACCCGGATACCAGGCGAGGTAGGTAGCCCGCATCAGATCCGAGTTGAAGGTCGGGTCGTATTCGCCGATCAGCACGTGCACCGGGTAGCGAGCGCCGTGGACGCGGGCGCTGAAGTCGGACTTGCTCCATGCGTTCAGGTAGGCTCCGAACGCGGTTGACGATGAGTTGCGCCACGAATAGTCCGCCATCGATCGGGTCCATGTTTCCGGCAGGCGGTTCCCTGTGCTTCTGTCGATAATCGCCTGACGCGCTTCGACCTGCCCGATCGCCCGCTCGAACAAGCCGCGCCGGTCGGCATCGAATTTAACGCCGCAGCATGGAACCGGCGCGACCGGTATCAACATGCGGACCCGCTTCGGCGCAAGCATCGCGATGCGCTCGATCACCATGCCGCCCATCGAGTGGCCAATCAGACTAAAGGTCTCGAATCCGAGCGCGTCAGCCAGCGCTAAAGCATCTTGCGCGATTTCATCGATCGTATATTCGCCCGCGATGGCTTGCATGTGCCCATAGCCGCGGTAGTCCATGAAGACATACGTGAACCGGTTGCCGTCGAGCGCAGGTTCGAGCGAAGCAAAAGCCCGCGCGTCGCCGAACCAGCCATGCAGAACGAGAACGGAATGCGGCCCTGTGCCCACCCGATGGAATGTATTGATCATTTGCTTCTCCGCAATAAAAAATGACCTTGCCCCGCGCAAGCGTCGGCACGGATGCAGACGACTACGCAGTCGGTTCGCCCATCTTAAAGAGCAGCAAGTTGACCCGCTTTCGACACCAGGCCAATTTATGTAGACTTAGGGCCATGCGCGATACCTTGCTGGCCCCCTACGAAGACATTCCCCGAAACGTCGTCGTCACCGCGAACGACTATCCGGCTTCGTCTGCGTTTTCTGCGCACTCGCATCGCAGAGGGCAGTTCGCATACGCGGCCTGCGGCACGATCAGCATGTTCACGACGCAAGGCAACTGGGTGGTGCCGCCATTGCGGGCCTGCTGGGTACCGGCGGGAGTCGTGCATGAAATGCGTATGCGTGGCCCCGTCACCATGCTGAATACCTTCGTGACGGCGGAGACGGCGCAAGCCAAGGGGCTGCCCGCTACGTGTTGCGTGCTGGAGGTGTCGACGCTTCTGCGCTGCCTTCTGGACGAAGCCATCGACCTGCCCGCGCATTACGACCTGGACGGCAGGGAAGGCAAAATCATGGGACTGCTGGTCGACGAGATCGCAACCATGCCGCAGCTCTCCCTCAACGCGCCGCTGCCGGCCGATCCGCAACTCGCGCGTCTGTGCTGCGCGCTGCTCGATCAACCCTCGTTGCAAGTCGACATTGACGAGATGGCTGACGCGCTCAATATGAGCCGCCGCTCGTTCACGCGGTTTTTCAGGGCGCAGACCGGCATCGGTTTTGCGCAATGGCGCCAGCAGGCGTGCCTGCTAGCCGCGATTGCGCGGCTCGGCGACGGCGACAGTGTCACCACGGTCGCGATGGATCTGGGATATGGCAGCCCGAGTGCTTTTACGGCGTTGTTCCAGCGTGTGCTGGGTACGCCGCCCAGCCGGTATTTCAAAGAGCGTCGATAGCGCGCCCCTACCCTCGCGCAGCATCCGAATCCGCCAGCGACGCCGACACTAACCTCGCCGCAGACTCATCTTGTACGCCGCTCCATCACCCCGGTCAGCGCCGCATGCTGCAAAAGCATGATCGTCTTGGCATCCACAATGTCCCCGCGGCGCACGGCCGCGAGCGCGTCGTCGAACGTCAGCTCGATCACTTCGAGATCTTCGCCCTCGGCTTCGATCCCGCCACCGTCGCCAATGCGCGACGCCGCGTCGTATTCAGCAAAGAAAAAGTGCAGCTTCTCCGTCACCGAGCCCGGGCTCATATACGCCTCGAAAACTTTCTGCACGTCTCGCACCCGATAGCCGGTTTCCTCCTCCACCTCGGCGCGAATCCGCTCCTCCGGCGACGCGTTGTCGAGCAGTCCCCCCGGTGCTTCCACCAGCATCCCGTCGTGGCCATTGACGAACACCGGGAACCGGAACTGGCGCGTCAGGATCACCGTCTTCCTCGCCCGGTCGAATAACAGGATCGTCGCACCGTTGCCGCGATCGTAGGTCTCGCGGCTCTGCCGCTGCCAGGCGCCGTCGCGCCGCTGGAAGTCGAAGATCGTTTTCTTCAGCACATACCAGTCGTCCGACAGCACGACGGTGTCGATGATGCGCACTCGTTCTTGTGTTGCAGTCACGGCTTGCTCCCACTGGCGAAAGAGGAGCACTCATGATATCGTGCATTTTCGTGCAATATCAAGAAAAAACGTGCAAGACGATGCTGACCTCACAACGCAAACAGACGATCCTGCAATTGCTGGCTCAAGACGGACAGGTGCTTGCCGCACCGCTCGCCGCAAGCTTCGGCGTGTCGGAGGACACCATCCGGCGCGATCTGCGCGAACTGGCTGCCGAAGGCCTCTTGCAGCGGGTTCACGGCGGCGCCTTGCCCGCCTCGTCGGCGGTTGCTTCGTTTTCGGAGAGACGCGCGCTGGAGTCGTCGGGCAAGCGCGCAATCGGCATCGCGGCCGCATCCATGATCGCGCCGGGGCAGATCGTCATCATCGACGGCGGGACCACTTCCGCTGAACTCGTGAAGCACATCCCCCGCACCCTGTCGGCAACTGTCGTCACGCATAGTCCGACGGTTGCCGTTGCGCTGGTCGATCATCCGTCGATTGACGTCATCATGATCGGCGGGCGGCTGTACAAGCACTCCATAGTGAACGTCGGTGCAGCGGCCATCGAGGCCATGTCGCATATCCACGCCGATCTCTACTTCATGGGCGTCACCGGCGTTCATCCCACCGCGGGGTTAAGTACCGGCGACCTCGAAGAGGCGTATGTGAAACGGGCGCTCGCCGCACGGGCGGCCGAGACTGTCGTGCTGGCTTCAATGGACAAGCTCAATGCGGCGTCGGCGTATTCAATTGGCGAGGTGACCCTGGCGCAGACAATCGTAGTCGAGCGGGAAACCGATACCACGCTGACAGACGCGCTCGAGGCCGCGGGAGTGAGTGTGCTGCGTGCTTAAGAAAAGCGGCAGCAACCCCATCGGATAAATCTGCAGGAATTTGAAAACCAGAGATTTTTTTGAATGCCTGTCCGGGTACCGGCCGATAGACTCAAACGCAAGCTCGATCTTCTACCGCGTTTGACATTGCCTCTCACCTGAACAGGAGAAACATCATGGCTTCACGATCCCTGGCGCAAAAAGTCGTCGTTATTGCCGGTGGCGGCAAAAACCTCGGCGCGCTGATCGCAAACGAGCTGGTGGACGCAGGCGCCGGCGGCCTGCTCCTGCACTACAACAGCGACTCATCGCGGCAGCAGGCCGAAACCACCGCCGGCGCGCTGAAGGAGAAAGGCGTCGACGTCATCACATTTCAAGGCGACCTCTCCGACGCCGGCACCAGCAAGAAGCTGTTCGATACCGCGAAGTCGCACTTCGGCCGCGTCGATATCGGCGTAAACACCGCCGGCGTCGTGATCAAGAAACCCATTCTCGACGTGACGGAAGCCGACTACGACAAGAGTTTTGCCGCCAACTCCAAGGCTGCTTTCTTCTTTATTCAGCAAGCGGGACGCACGCTGGAAAACGAAGGCAGCATTGTCACCATCGTGACATCGCTGCTGGCTGCCTACACGCCGTTCTACTCGATCTACCCGGGCAGCAAGGCGCCGGTCGAGCACTACACACGAGCGGCATCGAAAGAGTTCGGCGAGCGCGGCATTTCCGTCAACGCAATCGGCCCCGGCCCCATGGATACGCCGTTCTTCTATGGCCAGGAAACCGCTGATTCGGCCGCCTATAACAAGTCCGCCGCCGCGTTGGGTAAATTCTCCAGGACCGGCTTGACCGATATCGAAGACATCGCGCCTCTGGTCAAGTTTCTCGTCACGGACGGCTGGTGGATCACCGGGCAGACCTTGTTCGCCAATGGCGGATACACCACACGCTGAATGACCGGCGTAGCCCGGTTCGTCACCCAGAGACAGTCAGTCAAGCGAAGATTGTCTGGCGTGCCGCCCCTCCTCGGGGCCGCACGCCTTGCTCAGGATGACGTGGCCCATGCCAGCGCGTCTGCGCCGGCCGCAATGCGTAGCGGGCAGGACGGGTCGTTCGCCGCGCGCCACACGGCTTCTGCCACATCCTCTGAGTGGGTGACTTCCGAAGACTGCGTCCATCGTTCGAAGACACTTTGCGCCAGGGCGGCGTAAGCCTCCGGGAAGCCGCCTTGCATCCGGGACCGGGCGTTTTCACCGAAGCGGGTTTCAGGCGCTCGTCCTGGCAACACCAGGTTCACCCGGATGTTGAATTGCTTCAACTCCAGCGCGAGAGATTCCGTGAATGCATTCACTGCCGCCTTGCTGGCGGTGTACACGGAAAGCAGAGCAAGCGGCCGCAATGTCACGCTCGAACTGACGTTCACGATCACACCCGACTCACGTTGCCTGAACTGAGGCAGCACCGCCTGTGTCACCGCCATCGTGCCAAGCGTATTCGTCTCGAAGACCTCACGGGCCGTTTCCATCGAAGTGCCTTCGAGAGCGTTCAGCACGCCAATCCCGGCGTTGTTGACCAGCACGTCGATCGGGCCTGCGGCCTCCACGGCTTGACGAACACTGCGCGCATCGGTCACGTCGAGGGCTAGCACGCGCAGACGCTCCGAATGCGGCAGAACATCCTCGCGCGGCGTGCGCATCGTGGCAATGACCTCCCAGCCGCGATCGAGAAAATACCGGGCGGTTTCGAGGCCGAACCCGGACGAGCATCCGGTAATCAGGACGGTTTTCATGGACGACTCCTGTCGGTGGTTTGCAGTACCGAAACAATAAGCCGCCGAATCCGGACTTGCTACAATAGAAAGTCCACATCTCGTTTGCAAGAGTCCTGCCATGATCGACCCGCTAGCCGAGGTAGTGACGTTGCTCCAACCTGGCGCCCCGTTCTCCAAAGTCGTCAGCGGCGCAGGCCTCTGGCGTGTACGCCGCTCGCAAGCGGGACAACCCTTCTACTGCGTGACCCTTGAAGGCTCGTGCCGCCTCGCGGTCGTCGGACAGGAGCCGATCATTCTCCAGCCGGGCGACTTTGTCCTGATCCCCTCGGCGTATGACTACTCAGTGTCGAGCCTCGAGCCGCCGCCGGAAGACTTCGACACGGCGCACATCGCACTGCCCGGCGGCGAGTTCAGACTTGGCGTTCAAAGCGGGCCGCCCGACGTTCGAATGCTGGTCGGACACTGCGCCTTCGGTTCGCCGGATGCGGCCCTGCTGGTTTCGCTCCTGCCGCGACTCGTGCACGTGCGCGGCGATAAGAGACTCGCCACCCTCGTGCAACTTGTGGGCGAAGAGTCGCGCGAACAGCGGCCCGCGCGGGATGTCGTGCTGGCACGACTGCTGGAGGTTCTGCTGATCGAAGCGCTGAGATCCACGGCGGACACCGCAGCGTCACCGGGCTTGTTGCGCGGACTCGCCGACGGACGACTCGCGGCCGCGATACGGCAGATGCATGAAAGCCCAACCCGGGCCTGGACGGTCGCGCAACTGGCGAAGGAGGCGGCCCTCTCCCGCTCGGCGTTCTTCGAGCGATTCAGCCGCGCCGTGGGCGTTGCGCCGATGGAATACCTGCTCGCCTGGCGCATGGCCATCGCCAAGAACCTGCTGCGCCGGAGGGAGTGTGGGGTTGCCGAGGTGGCGCAACGCGTCGGCTACAGTTCCGCAAGCACGTTCAGCGTCGCGTTCACCCGTCACGTTGGACTGCCTCCCACGCGTTACGCGCGGGAGGAGATGGAAGCGTTACAGCCGTGATCTAGCCGGCGAGGAAGGCGCTATACCGCTCCATATCGACATTGCCGCCGCTCACGATCACACCGACCCGCTTGCCCTTCAACTGGCTCTTCATTTCGCGCACCGCGGCAAAGGCCAGACAACCGGTGGGTTCGACGACCATTTTCATACGCTCTGCGAAGAATCGCATGCAGGCCACCAGTTGCTCGTCGGTGGCGGTCAGAATGTCGTTGACGTCGCGTTTGATGATCGCGAACGTATATTCCCCCAGGTGCTGAGTCTGCGCGCCATCCGCGATCGTCTTCGGTGTCGCGATGTGTACGATCGAGCCGGATCTGAACGATTGCTGTCCGTCATTGCCGGCTTCCGGCTCCACGCCGTAGATGGCGCAGTCCGGCGCAAGTTCGCGGGCCGCCAGCGCCGATCCTGCCAGCAATCCGCCGCCACCGAGACAGACGAACAACGCGTCGAGCCTCCCGGCCTCTTCGATCAGCTCCTTGGCAGCGGTGCCCTGGCCCGCGATGACATCGGGATGGTCGTACGGCGGAATCAAGGTCATTCCGTGCTTGTCCGCGAGGTCCCGGCCGATCGCTTCACGATCTTCGGTATAACGGTCGTAGGTCACCACGTTTCCACCATAGCCCCTGGTGGCTGCAACTTTGGCGGCGGGGGCATCGAGCGGCATGATAATGGTCGCGGGAATGCCAAGCAGTTTCGCCGACAACGCAATGGCCTGCGCGTGATTGCCGGATGAGAAAGCGACCACGCCCGCGGCGCGCTGACGCTCGTCGAATTTCGACAGTGCGTTCATCGCGCCGCGGAACTTGAATGCGCCCATGCGCTGGTAGTTTTCGCACTTGAAGAAAACTTCGGCGCCGGTCTCCTCGTTGACTGTGCGCGAAGTCATGACAGGAGTCCGCTTTGCCTTGCCTTCGATTCGCTTTGCCGCGGCGGCAACGTCCATGTAGGTCGGAAGATTCAGCATGTCATTCCATCAATAGTTCGTGCGTCGAACGACGCGGTTGTCGAGGCCTGTCACCACGGCCATGAAAGAGCGGTGCCGAGATTCGACTGGCAAGCGCGGTCAAACAGCATGCGGGCCACGGTCAGGTCCTGCAGCGCGAGACCCGTCATGTCGAAAACGGTGATGTCGTCGCGCCCGCGATTGAATTGGGCGCGGCGGGTCAATAGATCGCCGAACTCCATGTTGGGTGTGCGAGGTGCCCACTGGGTCTCGCCGATCTGGCTTGCTTGTGCGCGATCGTCGACAAACAGGTGAACGCGCTGCAGAAGGCCATCGGGAAGTTCGCGCTTTCCTTTGGTGTCGGCGCCTACGCAGTTCAGATGTGTGCCTGGCCGCACCGCCTCCAGATCGAACAGTGCTCCGGCGCCTGGCGTGGTGGTAATCACGATGTCGCTTTCCGCGACCGCAACGTTGCGATCAGGCGCCGGTGCGATGTCGCACTGCGCCGAGAAAGCCGCCTCAAACGCCGGATTACGCTGCCCTGTTGCGCTCACATAGCGGACTTTTTCCAGCGTTGGCATCACACGCAGAGCGAAGGTCAACTGCGCCCTCGCTTGCACACCCGTGCCGAACAGACACACAGCCGAACTATCCGGCCGGGCAAGTTGCTGCAGACCCAGCCCGCCCGCGGCAGCCGTGCGCATGGTCGTGACTGCATTGCCATCGACGATGCAAACAGGGCGTCCGGTCCCGGGGTCGATCAAAACGATGGTGGCTTGATGAGGCTCGCCGCCGAGCCCTCGATTGCCGGGCCAAAACCCTGCGGCCTTAAACCCAAGCAGGTTTTGAGCCGGCACGTCGCCCAACTTGATGCCAAAGACGCCGCCCGTGGCAAGCGCCTCGCGAACGACCGGAAAAACCCGCCCTTCGCGTTGGCTATGTAAAACGAATGCTTCGCGCACCGCATCGAGCACGTCGTCGGCAAGCAGCAGGGACTCGACAACGTCTTTGTCGAGTAGTACTAAACGCGCGTCATTTGGCATCGTTGTACACCGTCGCTCGTGATACGCCCAGGTGGAGTGCGACGATTTCCATCGCGCGCCGTACTTCCATGCTGCCGGACTCCCGAAGCTCGTTCATCAACGCACGCCGCTCGGCGGTCTTCAGCGCTCGCGGCGTGGTTGCCAGCCGGGCGGCGAACTGGTCGATGCGCTGCCTGATTCCGTCCGCTCCCGGCGGGTCGAGAGACTCCTTCACACCGGCAGTATTACCGGCACTGACGAATTGACCGAGCATGGTTTGCAAGGTGCCGAACAGCGTGAGATCGATGTTGAGACAAAGCGCGGCCACATAACGGCCGCCGGAGTCCTTGATGCCGATTGAGGTGCTTTTCACCTGCCGTCCGTCAGCGAACTGGTTGCCGTAGTTTGCGATGACCTGCGGATAGGTCTCGTCCGCGATTCGTGCAAGACCCAGCTCGGTTGCCGGGTCGCCCTCTTCCCGTCCCGACAGGTTGTTGTGGATCGCGACAATCGCCTGGTCGGCGTGCAGCAGATCGTGGACAACGACCTCGCAGAAAGGCGCAAAGGTCTCTCCTAACCCCTTGGCTACCTGCTTCAGCTGCTCGACCAGAAGTTGCTGCTCTTTGGATGGATTCGTCATCTGGACAGAATATCTATTGTTGTAATTTCTGTCAATTTTTCTGGAGCGTTTCGAGGGTCGAAGCCCTGACTCTTCGCGACCGTCTCCTGGCGAGAAAAACCGGATCGATCCATCGACGCAGAAGCTTCGAGGCATAAATGACGGCAAATGCGAGCAACAGACCCGAAAGAACGTCGACAAGATAGTGCCCGCCCTGCGTCGGCGTGGAAGCGATCATTGTCATATTGAGCAGGCATGCGATCACGGAAATAACCGGCACGTGACGTAGCGAGTAGGCAAACAAAACTCCGAGCGCGGTATGCAACGACGGCATGGACACAAGACCTTGCGCCGCTGCGAGATCGATGGTTCTCAACGTGCCGCTTCTCAATAGAGCAAAGTCGGATACCGTCGACGCAGTATTCGGATCGGTCACGTTGAAGTGAACGAACGCGCTTGCGGCGGGAAATGGCGTTGAAATAAGGAGAGTCAAAACGGTCATCGATATAAAGAGCATTGCAAACTCCGATAACGCCTCGCGGCGTCTCGCCAACGCAAGGAATACGGGAATCGCAATGAGTTGCCACAATCCGCTGGCGTAGGCAATTGCAAGCACGCGATGAACGACAGGACGGGAATGAACCCATGCATAGACCGACGGCCAATCGAATCCAAGCGCGGAATCGAATCGAACAAGCGAGCTGTCGATAAGGGGGGCATTCGTAGTCACGCAAAGATAAGACAGGAGCGAACCCACCCACGTGAAACAGGAAAGCATGGCAAGCCACGCAAACAGCTCCGACACTTCCGGATAGCGCAGTTGCTCCGTCAGTTTCCGATAGCGCGGAATTTTCGCGACTACTTTCAGCACCACGGCGACGCCAATGAAAATCCCGACTACTTTCGCGAAACCAGATAGACGATCGCTACGCACCGAGTAGGAGCCCACGTGAAGCCACGCGACGTCGACCAGAAAGATCGCCAGCACAGCGACCCATCCGGTTACGTATCGCATCCAATATCGTCTTTGAATATCCGTGTCGGGGCAAACCGTACTTTGGTCCTGGTCCACGTGCTTTGCTCCTCGAATGCGAGGTGTCTTTCAAGAGAAGTGACTGGATAACAAGACTCAGGCGCCGAAACGCACCGGCAGCGCCGTCGAATACTTAATCTGCTCCATCGCAAAACTCGAGCTCACATCATAAAGCGGCACAGCAGCAATCAATAGCTTGTACACCCGATCGTAATCGTCAATATCCGATACCACTACGCGCAACAGATAATCGGTCTCGCCGCTCATCCGGTACACCTCGACCACTTCGGGAATATCCTGCACCGCCCGCGTAAACGTCGCCGCCCACGCCTCGGTGTGCTGGTTGGTCCGCACGGCAACAAACACCGTCGTGCCCACCCCAAGCTTGCGCGCGTCGCACAACGCCACCTGAGCGCGAATCACCCCCGCCTCCTTCAGCCGCTGCAGCCGTTTCCAGCATGGCGTCTGCGACAGGTTCACGCGCTCCGCCAACTCGGCGATCGGCATGGTCGCGTCTTCCTGAAGCAGCTCAAGCAGCTTCCGGTCGATGATATCCATTCCCATACACACCCCCAGATAGAAAATTATTCTACTTTTACGACTTCAAGGGGAATTATATGAAAACTCTTTCTCCACGCAAACCGGTATAAATATCCCTACCCGATAACCGCATTCAAGCGCTTGCCCGCCCTCATGAGCCAACAAGAAAACTCCCTGTCGTCCAACGGCCGCTCCGCCGCCCCGCACACGCCCTTCGTCATGCGCGGCGAAGCGCGGCCGCTGGCGCCTTCGGCGGCCGCACCGGTTGTCCGCCTTTGCGAGGCGCTGGATGCCGCCTTCGAAGCAGCGTGCGGCGCCACCGACCCGTCACGACGGTCGGATTTCGCGACCCGCGTCAGGAACGCCCTCGCCGAGGCCGCCGCGGATCCTGCGCTGCTCGCGCCCTCGCAGCGTGAGGGCGCGGCCGACTCGTACCGGCGTCATGTGCTCGCCGCGGATCCTCACGGCCGCTATGCGATCGCGGCGCTGGTGTGGATGCCGGGACAGGCAAGCCCCGTTCACGCCCATCACACGTGGTGCGGCTACGCGGTACTGGATGGAACGTTATCGGAAACGCTGTATGACTGGGACGAGACGCAGCAGCTTGCCGGCGAAACCCGCACGCACCCGCGCGCAAGCGGCGCCGTGTCGTTCGTGCGCGCGGGTCGCGGCGGCATTCATCGGCTCGGTAACGCGAGCGGCGCGCCGGCCGTTTCGCTACATATCTACGGCGTCGAAGGCGCGCAGATCGCGACCCACGTGAACGATCTGCTGCAGGTCGCCGAACGCACGCAGGTGGCTGCGGAACAGGCCATCGCTTAGGTTTTCCCCGCCTCGCCCGCCGTAGGAATCTGCGGCGGCACCGGTGCGGTGCCGGTTGGCGGCGGCGCCGGCCGCGGCTCGTGGGAAACGTCGCGCGCCACCGCCAGATTCGCCGCTCGCGCGCCCGAAAGCGGCCCGGCATGCGGTGCAACGTGTGGTGCAGCATGCGCCGCTGCATGGCCAGGCTCGCCGCCGTGCCCATGCAGCGGCGCTTCGTCCTCTGCCAGCGGCTGCCCTTCATCATCCTTCGACGACGTATAGATCCGCATCTGCGGCACCGGAATCGCGATGCCCGCTTCGTCCATCTTGCGCTTCAGGCGCAGGTTGAAGGCGCGCGCCACGCTCCATTGCTGCAGCGGCCGTGTCTTGATCTGCCCCTTCACGACCATCCAGTTCGGATCGAAGCGGTCGAGCCCCCACACCTCGATCGGCCCGAGCATTTCGCGCCGGTAGCGGAAATCGGCCATCAGGTCCGCGCCCACGTCACGGATCAGTTGCGTCACCTGGTCCACATCGGCGGAAAAACTCATTCGTACTTCGAACACTGCATACGCAAAATCGCGCGACAGGTTCTTCACGATCTTGATCTGCGAAAACGGAATCGCATGAATCGCGCCCTGCCCGTCGCGCAGCCGCACGGTGCGGATCGACAGATGCTCGACCGTGCCCGCGTGGCCACCGTCCACGTCGATCCAGTCGCCCACCGAGATGGTGTCCTCGATGATGATGAAAAGCCCCGTAATCAGGTCGGTCACCAGCGACTGGGCGCCGAAGCCGATCGCTAAACCGATCACGCCCGCGCCGGCGAGCAGCGGCGTCACGTTGATCCCCAGATTCGCCGCCGTGACAATGCCGGCGATTGTCACGATGGTGACGAACAGCGCATTGCGCACCAGCGGCAACATGGTGCGGGCCCGCGTGCTGGCGTTACGCGATTTGTTGCGCGGACCGCCTGGGCTGAGCGCTTCGGTGATCGCCGTGTCGACCAGGATCCACAGCAGCCAGGCAATGAACAAGGTGGCGAAAATCGCCATCACGGCATGGGCGATGCCACGCGCCGCGACATTTTCCTCGATGACGCGCGCAAGCGACACGCCCCACAGCCGCGCCGCCAGTTCGAAAAACACCAGCCAGATAACCAGCGTCAGCAGCGTCCCCGCGAAGCGCAGCAGTCGCGACAGATACGGCGAGCGGCGCCGTTTGCGCGGATCGTGCGGGCGGGTCATGCGCAGCACGATGGCCGAGAGGAAGAACGCCAGCACCAGCAGCAACGCCGTGACCACGGAGATCTGCAGCACGTTCTCGTTTGTCCCGGAGCCGCCGATCACAGCGACCACCGACGCGCCCGCCAGCACCAGCACCGGCACATGCCAGAGCGAAGCGAGCACATCGAACGCGTCGGTTGCGGCCTTATGGTCATGACGCGGCTCGTAGGCCCGGTTGCGGATCAGGTGCGCCACCGGCCGGCGAAACGCCAGCGCGAAATAGCCGGTCAGCACGGCCGCGGTCATGTTCGCCACCGTCGACACCAGTTCGGCCAGATTCGTGCCGAGTTGATGCGCGACATCGTAGTTCACCGCTGCGTCCCCCAGCGCGCCGCACACGCCGATCAAAAACAGCAGGCGGCGCGCATGCTCGAGCAGCACGCGCACGGCGACGCGCCGGTGGCCCGAGCCGAACAGCGAAAACATGATCAGGCAGATCGCGGAAAACACCGCACCGGCGACGATCGCGTAGGCCACCACCATCCCCAGCGTGCGGCCGAGCGCATCGGGCATAGCCCGCGCAAACACCAGCGCGGCGATGAACGCGACGATCCAGGGGCCAACCCGCCGCAGCGTAAAAATCATCAGTTCGCCGGTCGATGGATTCGGCTTGAGGCTGGCATCCACGCCGTAGCGCGCATGCAGCCGCCGCTGCAGGTAGATCAGCAGCCATGCACAGGCGCCCCAGCCGGCCAGCATCGCCACCATGTCGAGCAGGATCTTGCCGAAACTCTCCGGCCCCTGGCTCGAGACGATCGTGTAGAGCTCGTTGCCGGCGGCGTTAAAGCGCCCGGCCCAATAGCGCAAGGGCGTGCGGCCCTGATGCACGCCGGTCTCGAACGAAGCGATGCCCGATGCAATTGCGCCCAGCAAGCCAGGGCTCGGCTGTGCCGGCGTCGCCGGGGCGACGGTGCGGCTGACGTCGCGCAGTTTCTTGAGTTGGGCGACTAGCGCGGTGCGCTGACGATCGTTGTCGAGCGTCGAGATGACGCTGTCGAGCGAGCGCGCCAGCTCGGCCTGGCTGGCCGGCGATGGTGCGGACGCGGCATCGGCCGCCGACGCCGCCGAAGCGGGCGTGGCCGTGGCACTGTTGATGAGGCTTTGCAACGCCGGAATCACCGGCGCGGCGGCCGCCTGCGCAACCGCCGGGGTCCACGCAAAGCTGGCGGCACAGGCGAGCACGCCTATCCACAGATAAAGCGGCCATGCGAGCAGCCGCGGCCACGCCGGGCCGGTGCGGCCGCCCTGATGAGCCGAATCTTCGCGGCGAGAAAAATACGAGGCAGTGCGAAGCGCCCGTTGCCCGCCGGAAAACGGCGCGGCCTCGGGCTCACACCGCTGTTGGCATGACTTCATGGCAATCCGTGACAAAACCGCAGACGCCAAGTGTAGCCTCAGTTGCCGCGGTAGCGCATCTGTATGCGTAACGGAATGTTAGGGCGCTTGCACGCCCAGGCGGGATGTGGCGCCCGGCAATCCGCCAGCGCGCGGTCCACCCCGTTCAGCACGCTGCGCCCCATCTCACCCGCACTGCTGCCATCAATAAGCGACCGTCGCGATCTGACGCACGAAACGGCCCTGCTCCAGCTCATCCACAAACGCCACGGCATAGTCTTCAGCCGAAATGCGGCTGTTGCCCTCAGCGTCGACGATCAGCGTATTGGCGCCGGTACGGAACGTGCCGGTCCGCTCGCCAGGGGCGATCAGGGCCGCGGGGGAGAAGAACGTCCAGTCCAGATCGCTCAGCGTGCGCAGGTAGTTGAAGCCTTCGCGGTGCGCGAGCGCCACCGCCTTATACGCGTCCGGAAACCCTTCCGTGTCGACCAGTTGCTTGCCCGGCGCCACTTCCAGCGAACCCGCGCCGCCCACGATCACAAGCCGCTTCAAACCTGCCGCCCGCACGGCTTCAACGAGCGCGTGAGTGGCCTTCGTGAGGATCGCCGCGTCGTCACGCGGCGGCGCATAGGCGCTCGCCACCACGTCGTGTCCGCGCACTGCCGCCGCGAGGCTTGCGGCGTCCAGCAGATCGACCTTCGCTGCCTTCAGATTGGCGACGCCAGCCTGCACCCGCTCCGGATTGCGTGCGAGCGCCGTTACCTGGTGGCCGCGACGCGCCGCTTCTGCGGCGATCCGCGATCCAATCACGCCGGTTGCGCCGATCAGCGCGATGTTCAATGTCTTGCTCATGGATTCTCTCCTGTGATTAGCTTATATGTAACCACATTGATTACATATATCGCCGAAAAAAGAGGGGTTTAGCCCCCCCCCCGCTTGTACCTTGTGTAGTACCTCGTGTAGCACCTCGTATCCGGCACCTCTGCTTACGCAACGTGCGCGAGTTATTGCGTTTCACAACCCTATCCCGCTGGCCGCCGCTTGCGTTCGCGCAGGCGTTCAGCCTTGACCAGATCCGTGGATGCGTCCGCCAGCGTACGTGCCGCCAGCGACGCCTCCATCGCCTGCTGTGCTTCGCTAATGACGCCGCGCAGCACCGTTTGAATATTGCGCCCCACCATGCATGCCGGATTCGGCTCCTCGCGGTGCAGCGCGAACAGTTGCGCCTCGTCGACCGCGCGGTAGATCTCCAGCAGCGTGATCTCACCGGGCGGCCGCGCCAGCAGCGCGCCGCCGCCCGCGCCAAGCTGCGAGGTGGTGAGCCCCGCGTCAGCCAGCATGGTCAGCAGACGCCGGATCAGCGCGGGATTGGTGTTCACGCTGCCTGCAATCATGTCCGACGAAAGCGGCACACCCTCCTGGAACGCTAACAGTGCAAGCACGTGAACCGCAAAGGCAAACCGGCTACTCGTATTCACAACGCACCTGCCCGGCGACGACAATGTGTAACCATATTAATTACATTTAATCCTGCTGTCAAATCCACTCCTCCATCAATCTTCCACCGACTCCGCCGCCCGCCCTTCGGGACGCGCTTGCATGCCTGCTGTGACCGCCCTGCGGTCATTTGTCCATCTGCTTCTGGGCGTCGTTGCTGTCGCTATCGCCCGATGCCGCGGAGGCTGACGACGCCGCAACGTTGTTGGACCACTGCTGCAGCTTGCTGCCCGCGTTCTGCAGACCGGCGCCGGCCAGCGAAGCTGCCTTGCCGAGCGCGGCGCTGGTCGCACTGGCCGCGCCTTGCAGATTGGCCTGCGCGCCCGACGCGAGTGCCGAAGGATCGATGGTGATGGTTGTCGCCGACGCGGATTGGAGGTTCTGTTTTGCCGTGTCGACCTGCTGGCCGACATAGCTCGCGGCCTGGTCGAGCTTCTGCCCGGCCTGCTGCGCGGCGTCATTCATCTTGCCGGCAAGCTGTCCACCCGAAGCATCATTTTTCTGGCATGCGGCGAGTGCGCCGAGCAGGCTCAAAGCGAAGGCCATTCGGCACACCAGCGAACATTGGGGAAATAAGGTCATTGTGGCATCTGAGCCGCGGCAAGCGGCTTCGGCATACGGGAACAAGTCAATCATACGCCCTGGCGTTGCCCAATCGCCGTCCCGTTTTTCCGGCAAGGCGCATTTCCGCTTCGGCAAGCGAGTCGGCAACAGCGTGCCTCACACCGTGCGTCGCCGTTCTGTCAAACACGATGGAGTAGACTCGCTGAAGATTCGATGTGTTCCGCAGTTCAACTGGAGGCATGCGATGGCAGCAAAGAAGATTCTGTTCCTGACCGGCGATTTCGCCGAGGATTACGAAACAATGGTGCCGTTCCAGGCATTGCAGGCGGTCGGCCATGTGGTCGACGCCGTATGCCCTGGCAAGTCGGCGGGCGACCGCATCAAGACGGCGATTCACGATTTCGAGGGCGACCAGACCTACACCGAGAAGCCAGGCCATCAGTTCACGCTGAACGCGAGCTTCGACGACGTCGATCCCGGCCAGTACGATGCGCTCGCCATCGCCGGTGGCCGCGCCCCCGAGTATCTGCGCCTGAACCAGAAAGTGATCGACATCGTGCGCCAGTTCGCGGAACAGGGTAAGCCGATCGCCGCGATCTGCCACGCCGCCCAATTGCTGGCAGCCGCCGACGTGATCCGCGGCAAGCGGATCTCGGCCTATCCCGCCTGCGCCCCTGAAGTGAAGCTGGCGGGCGGCGAGTTCGCCGACATTCCGGTCGATGCAGCCATCACCGACGGCAACTTCGTCACGGCGCCCGCCTGGCCCGCGCATCCCGAATGGCTGGGACAATTCCTCGTGCTGCTCGGCACCCGTATCGAACTCTGAAATCCGCGCCCGAGTCGGGTGGCCGGTGCGGCACCCGACGCATTTCAGCAGCTAATTTGAGACTCGTCCGATTTTCCATCTAGAGAAGCGCTCCTATAGTCGACGGCTGACTGGGGAGCACCTTCTGATGGAACTGACGGACTGGATCGTCATTCTCGTGGTCGCACTGATGGCGATCACTTTCTTCTGTGGCCGGGCGCCCGCGAACGCGTCGCTCGAAAGCCGCGCCCGCCGTGCCACCGGTACCCGCCTGCTGGTGCAAGCCGCGTTCTCGCTATGGAGCGCCCTGCTGATCCTGGTGCGCGGCCTGTTCGCGCTGGGCGGCCTGCCAGGCATACATGCGGCGCCGCAGACAATACTCGCGGGCGCCGCCGTGCTGGTGGCATGCGGCTGCTATTGGTCGGTGCGTGGCAGCAAACTGCTCAAGCCACAGCGGCTCTTCACCGCGTATTGAACCCCTGCGCGCCCACTGCCAGCATTTCCGGCTCTGCAGGCGGCGCCTTTCTGCCGGCTTCCGGCAGCGAAAGATAGAAGGTTGTGCCCGCGCCCTCAGTGGACTCCGCCCACACGCGGCCGCCGTGCCGCTCCACCACCCGGCGCACCAGCGCCAGTCCAATGCCCTCGCCGGCAACGACATTGCCGTGCAAGCGCTGGAAGGCGCTAAAAAGGCGCGGCAAAGCCACAGTAGGAATGCCGCGCCCGTTGTCCTTCACATAGAAGATCCGCAGCGAATGCACACCCGGCGGTGCAGGCGTCGTACCGATCTCCACCCTGCCTTCGCGCGACGGATCGAGGTAATTGATGGCATTGCCGACAAGATTCGCAAACACCTGCTCGAGCGCGGTCGGATCGCCCCACACCGCGGGCAGCTCGTGCACCACCACACGGGCGCGCCGGGCGCGGATCGACACCTGCATCGCATCGACCACGCGCTGCACGATGTCGCGCACCTGTACCTGCTGGCGCCGGTATTCGACGCGGCCCACGCGCGAGAGCCGCAGCAGCGCGTCGATAATGTGCGAGGCGCGCAGCACCGCGGTCTGCAGATAATGCAAGGCCTCACCGATGTCTTCGTCGACGAGCTGCTCGATATGCTGGCGCCGCGCCGGCGTCAGGGACGACTGCTGGACGGCCGCGCGCAGATCGTCGCACGCGTGTATCAGCTCTTTTGAAAAGCCCTGCAGGTTGACGAGCGGCGCGCGCAGATCGTGCGAGACGCTATAGATAAACATTTCGTTTTCCTGCGTCTGCTGCCGCAGCGTCTCATTGATCGCCGTCAGTTCATTGGCGCGGCGTGCAAGATCGGCCTGAAAGCGCGCCTGGATGCGCTCGGCTTCAAGCAGGCGCCGGCTGGTTTCGTGCAGCGTCAGATCGAGCCGGGCAATTTCATCCGAGCCGGGGGTGATCGGCGCGAGCGGCTCGTTACTGGCGAGCCTTCCGGCATTGTCGGAGAGAAGTGCGAGCCGGCCCCGCACGCCGCGCGTGAAAAGCCACACGGACAGTGCCACAAACAGGATCGACCCGAACACGGCGGCGACCAGCAAAACCTGCTGGCGCTCATGCGCGGCATCGGCTTCGGTGGAGCGTTGGGCGTCGAGGCGGCGCTCCTCGTTCTGGAACGCCATGACCTGGACGCGGAAGCGGTCCAGCACGTCGGTTGTCGAGAGCTGGTCGAAACGTTCGATAACGTCGCGCCGCCGCCCCGACTGCAACAGGTCCTGCACGCGGTCGGACCACTGCCGGTAAGCCTGCACCGATTGACGAATCTGCACCGCGCGCTCGACCTGGGCGGGATTGTCCGCGACCAGATCGGCCAGTTGGTCGATGCGCCGGTCGATGTCCATCCACAGCGCCACCGGCGTGGTGACGTCCGCGTTGTCGCTAAGAACCGCGCCGCGCAGGCGCACCGAATCGAGCAGCACCGGCTCCAGGATCGCCGTGGTCTGGCGCAGCACATCTTCGCTGCGGGTCGCCCAGCGTTCGGCATCTGCAGCGTCTACCTGCGCCTTCACGAGCCCGGACAGGAGCGCGAGTTCGAAGACCGCCGGAATCGCGATTAGCAACAGCCCTTTGGTTGTCAGTCTCATGCGTACGCGAAGTAGTTCGGGAGCCCGGCAGGCCACGCAGGGGGACGTTACATTATGTCGGCGTTTGCGCAGGATGACAAAGGGCACCGACGCCCCATGCCGCCTTGTTTTGCAGCGACGCAGCGGGATTGCAAGCAGGTATTGCAACATCCGATGCGCGGTGAATAAACAATGCAATAATCGACCGCTCAATTGCCATGCAAAGCGCATCGCGAGTGGCGTTGCGATTTGCATGGCGATTCGCGTCGCGATTTGCGTCCCGATTCTCAACGGAAACGGAACGCGCCGCGTCCTCGTCATGCACAGGCCCGGTGCATTGTCATTCCGCCGATCCCCTGCCCACCTGTCCCCACATGCAAGCTGCGATGCTAAAATTGCCCTCTGGAGATGGCATTCTCCTTTAACCGCCCCAATGGGGCTGATGATGCCTGATAGCCCGGCCGATTGCGGACACAAGCCTGTCTGCGCTCAGTCCGGTTTGTCGACTTTGCGACTTTGCCAGGCGTCTTTCCATGTATCTATCTATTTTGGCAGTGGGTATCGGCGGTGCGTTGGGTTCGTTGTTCCGCTGGTTCCTCGGTATCCGTCTGAACGCGGTATTCCCCGCCCTGCCGCTCGGCACCCTCGCCGCCAACGTGATTGCCGGGTATGTAATCGGCGTCGCCGTGGCCTTCTTTGCCCGTCTGCCGGAACTCGCGCCCGAATGGCGTCTGTTTGTGATTACCGGGCTGATGGGCGGCCTCTCCACGTTCTCGACCTTCTCCGCCGAAGTGGTGCAACGTCTGCAGGACGGCCGCCTGGGTTGGGCCGCGGGTGAAATCGCCATCCATGTGTCAACCTCGCTGGTGATGACGGTGCTCGGCATCGCGACCGTGTCGCTCGTCGCACGCTAGGCAAACACATCTAAATCGCTCGTCAGACCGTCGTTATCGCCTAACGTTATGCGTAATGCATTGCGCCCGCGGATACTGCCAGGGAGCAGCCCTCTTTCCGCACGTCATCGTGCGGATCGCGGACGAAAAAAAAGGCGCCACGTGACCGTGACGCCTTAAAAAGTTCTAGCCATTCCGAGGGCCGTGCTAGAACCTGAGAGAGGGGATCCGAAAGTATCGCCTGACGGCGCCGGGCACCTGAGCTATGCCGTTAGCGCCTTACTGGCC
Organism: Burkholderia sp. 4M9327F10; assembly: GCF_005503145.1. Taxonomy (GTDB): domain Bacteria; phylum Pseudomonadota; class Gammaproteobacteria; order Burkholderiales; family Burkholderiaceae; genus Paraburkholderia. The sequence continues at coordinate 65,092 of NZ_SCNV01000040.1, forward strand.
CGGGCTTGGCAGCTTGCCGGGCGGGACTCAGGCCACGGTGCAAACTTACACGCAAGCCTTTCTTTCGAAATGAGATTCCATTTTTTACGGTTATGCTGACTAAGTCAAGCAAAATCTCACGAAGCGACGCTTTGCTCGTAGAGCCCTTCCATTACAATGAATTGTCATATGAAATAGGGCCAGTGTGCGCCATCATGGTGCAAATTCGGCACTGCCGCCCCCGGTTCGGCGGAACGGTACAAATGCATAAATTGAAATGAAGTTCCATAAAAATGAGATGAGCCACGAATCCCTGCCCCCTCGGAGTACCGACCCCGTCAAGGAAAAAGACGGTTCCGGCGACGAAGTCACGGCGCTGGCGCGCGGCCTGACCGTGCTGCGATGCATCGCTGCGGCCGATGCGCCGCTCAGCAATCGCGAACTGACCGAACTCACCGGCATTCCGAAACCGACGGTCTCGCGGATCACCGCCACGCTCGTCAGCGCCGGATTTCTGTTTCGCCTGCCGGACAGCGAACGGTTCGTGCTCACCTCGTCGGTTCTGGAACTGAGCAATGGCTTTCTACGCAACTTCGACATTCGCGCGCGCTCACGGCCGTTCCTGATCGAGCTCGCCGAACGCACTTCATTATCGGTGCATCTGGCCGTGCGCGACCGGCTCGACATGGTGGTCATCGACGCCATCAAGCCGCGCTCGGCCGTCCTCGTCTCCCGGCTCGATATCGGCTCGCGCATGAATCTGAGCCGCACGGCCGTCGGGCGCGCCTATCTGGCCGTTCTCACGGAGCCCGAGCGGCAAAAGCTGCTGATCGGACTGCAGGCCTCCGAAGGCGATGACTGGGGGCACATCAGCAACCGGCTCGAGAGCGCGCTGCATGAAACCATCGCACAAGGTTTCGCGATCGCCACCGGCGAATGGTACGACGGGCTGAATGCGATCGCAGCGGGCTTCATCGGCCCCTCGGGCGAACGCTACGCGGTCAATTGCGGCGGCTCGGCACACCAGTGTCCGCGCGACTGGCTGATTACGCGCGCGGCCCCTCTGCTGCTCGAGTGCATCGCCGGGATCGCGCTTGAAATCGGCGGCACGCCGGGCCGTCGACTCCACAATTGAGCCTGCCGGAAACCGAGTAACAAAGCGGCGCGGAGTAAGGCGCTCCATGCGTCCATCGGCGTGCGCACGCCGCTGGACCTGCGCCCCTTGTAACGCGCGTAACCAACCGAAAAATACGCCACTAGACGGTAAGGAAGCCGGGGACGTAGGATCATGCTTTCGCGCAGCTTGCTGTGTCTGACTGCACCCTTGGCATACGCCGTCCGGTTGCCCCGCTCGCCTGCTCCGCTCACCTGCACTGTGCAGGCAACGCGCAGCGCGTGGGTCGAATGGAAAGCGGTCAGCCACGCAGTCCGCCTGTCTGTTGCACAAGCTGTTGCACAAGCGCGTTCAGTTAAGCTCCTTTCCCGCGTCTCGCGTCGCCACGCGCTGAACATCTGCGCTGGGTACGCTGTCGAAGCAGCCGGCACGCAGCGCCGTCTGCGGCGCATCCGCTTCAACCCGGCATCGCGCTCGTCTTACCCAACTCCACGCCAGCCACCTGATCGAACCGATGGACGAACAACAACAGCATTCCGAAACGACACGCCCAGCAACCCAGGCTCCGGTTAGCCAGCCGTCCGTCGAGACCACACAGATGAGAAGCGGCGGCAAACGGCATCGCGGACGCACCATCGGCCTGATCGTCGCCGCCCTCGTGGTGGCGGGGGTCGTGCTATGGCGCTGGCACCCGTGGGGCGCCCCCGCCGCCGGCGCCGGCGCGCAAACGGCGGGCGGCGGACGGCATGGCCGGGGCGGCCCGTCCGCGTTCGCCAACCTGCCGCAGCCGGTCCATGTCGCCACGGCCACGCAGGGCGACATGCCGGTCGTGCTGACGGCGCTGGGCACCGTCACGCCGCTTGCAACCGTCACCGTGCAGACCCAGTTGAGCGGCACGCTGCAGACGGTCGCGTTTCAGGAAGGCCAGATGGTCAAGAAGGGCGACCTGCTCGCGCAGATCGACCCGCGCCCATATCAGATCTCGCTCGAAAACGCCGAAGGCGCGCTCGCCCGCGACAAGGCGCTGCTGGCCACCGCGCGTCTGGACCTCAAGCGCTATCAGACCCTGCTCGCGCAGGACTCGATCGCGAGCCAGCAGGTCGACACGCAGGCCTCGCTCGTCCAGCAGTACGAAGGGACCGTCAAGTCGGACCAGGCCAACATCGACACCTACAAGCTCGATCTGATCTACGCGCGCATCACCTCGCCGGTCGACGGCCGCGTCGGCCTGCGCCAGGTCGATCCGGGCAACTACGTGACGCCCAACCTCACCAACGGCATCGTCGTCATCACGCAATTGCAGCCGATCAGCGTGATCTTCACGACCTCCGAAGACAACCTGCCGCAGATCATGAAGCAGGTGCAAACGGGCGCGAAGCTCTCGGTCACCGCCTACGACCGCAGCAACACCACCTCGCTCGCCGGCGGCACACTTGAGACGCTGGACAACCAGATCGACACGACCACCGGCACGCTCAAGCTGCGCGCCATGTTCAACAACGAGAGCAACCTGCTGTTCCCGAATCAGTTCGTCAACGCGCGCCTGCTGGTGGACACGATTCACGACGCGGTGATCGTGCCGACCTCGGCGGTGCTGAACGGTTCGATGGGCCAGTTCGTGTATGTGGTGAAGCCGGACAACACGGTGACGGTGCGGCCCGTGAAGACAGGTCCGGTTGACGGCGAGCGCACCAGCATCGCCTCCGGCCTGCAGGCGGGTGAGCGGGTCGTAATCGACGGCTCCGACCGTCTGAAGGAAGGCGCCGCGATCACCATTCCGGCCGAGCATCCGGGCGGCGCCGCGGGTGCCTCCGGCGCACGCTGGGGGCACGGCGCGTCGGCCCCATGGGGCGCCTCCGGCGCACACATGCACCACCACAAACACCCGGCGCAAGCTTCGGAATAAAGGCTGACTGAACCCGCATGAATCCATCCCGCGCTTTTATTCTGCGCCCGGTCGGCACCGCCCTGCTGATGGCGGCGATCATGCTGGTCGGGCTCGTCGCGCTGCGCTTCCTGCCGCTCTCGGCGCTGCCCGAAGTCGACTATCCGACCATCCAGGTGCAGACCTTCTATCCCGGCGCAAGCCCGGATGTGATGACCTCGTCGGTTACCGCGCCGCTCGAACGGCAGTTCGGCCAGATGCCGTCGCTGAACCAGATGTCGTCGCAAAGCTCGGCGGGTTCGTCGATCATCACGCTGCAGTTCAGCCTCGACCTGCCGCTCGATATCGCCGAGCAGGAAGTGCAGGCGGCCATCAATGCGGCGGGCAACCTGCTGCCTTCCGACCTGCCCGCGCCGCCGATCTACGCCAAGGTCAATCCGGCCGACGCGCCGATCCTCACGCTCGCGCTCACCTCGAAGACGATGCCTCTGACCCAGGTGCAGGATCTCGCCGATACGCGTCTCGCGCAAAAGATCTCGCAGGTTGCGGGTGTGGGCCTCGTCAGCCTTTCGGGCGGCCAGCGCCCGGCCGTGCGGATTCAGGCCAACCCGCGCGCGCTCGCGGCGTACGGACTGAATCTGGACGATCTGCGCACCACCATCTCGAACCTGAACGTCAACACGCCGAAGGGTAACTTCGACGGCCCGACGCGCGCCTACACGATCAACGCGAACGACCAGTTGACCGATGCGGACGCCTACAAGAGCGCGGTGATCGCTTACAAGAACGGCCGGCCGGTGATGCTGACGGACGTCGCCAGCATCGTGCAGGGCGCGGAGAACACCAAGCTCGGCGCCTGGGTCGACTCCACCCCCGCCATCATCCTCAACGTGCAGCGCCAGCCGGGCGCGAACGTGATCCAGGTGGTGGACAGCGTCAAGGCGCTGCTGCCGCAACTGCAGCAGTCGCTGCCCGCCTCGCTGGATGTGCGGATCGTCACCGACCGCACCACCACGATCCGCGCCTCGGTGCGCGACGTGCAGTTCGAACTGCTGATGTCGGTGGTGCTGGTGGTGCTGGTGATGTACCTGTTCCTCGCCAACCTCTACGCGACCATCATTCCGAGCCTCTCGGTGCCGCTCTCGCTGATCGGCACGCTGGCCGTGATGTATCTGTGCGGCTTCTCGCTCGACAACCTCTCGCTGATGGCGCTGACCATCGCCACCGGTTTCGTGGTGGACGATGCGATCGTGATGATCGAGAACATCGCGCGCTACGTCGAAGAAGGCGAGACGGCGCTCGAAGCGGCGCTCAAGGGTTCGAAGCAGATCGGCTTCACCATCATCTCGCTGACGGTGTCGCTGATCGCCGTGCTGATTCCGCTGCTCTTCATGGGCGACGTGGTGGGCCGCCTGTTCCACGAATTCGCCATCACGCTCGCCGTGACCATCGTGATTTCGGCGGTGGTATCGCTCACGCTGGTGCCGATGATGTGCGCCAAACTGCTGCGCCACACGCCGCCTAAGGAAGCGCACCGCTTCGAAACCAAGGCGCACGCGTTTATCGATTACGTCATCGCCCGTTACGCCGTTGCGCTGACGTGGGTGCTGAACCGCCAGCGCGCCACGCTGTTCGTCGCCATCCTGACCCTGGTGCTGACCGGCGTGCTGTACGTGTTCATCCCGAAGGGCTTCTTCCCGGTACAGGACACCGGCGTGATCCAGGCCATTACCCAGGCGCCGCAGTCGGTCTCGTATGCGTCCATGGCCGAGCGCCAGCAGGAACTCGCCGCGCAGATCCTGAAGAATCCGGATGTGGAAAGCCTGACCTCGTTTATCGGTGTGGACGGCAATAACATCACGCTGAACAGCGGCCGGATGCTGATCAACCTGAAACCGCGCGACGACCGCAGCAACACCGCCAGCGACGTGATCCGCCAGTTGCAGAAAGATGTCGCCCACATTCCAGGCGCGTCGCTGTATATGCAGCCAGTGCAGGATCTGACGATCGACGCGACCGTCAGCCCGACGCAGTATCAGTTCATGCTGACCGATCCGAACATCACCGAGTTCGCGACCTGGGTGCCCAAGCTGGTTGAGCGTCTGAAGCAGGCGCCGGAACTGGCGGACGTCGCCACTGATCTGCAGGAGAACGGTCAGTCGGTGTATGTGGAAATCGACCGCGCGACTGCTTCGCGTTACGGCATCACACCCGCCACCGTCGACAACGCGCTGTACGACGCGTTCGGCCAGCGCATCGTCTCGACGATCTTCACGCAGTCGAACCAGTACCGCGTGATTCTCGAAGCGCAACCGCAGGTACAGCACTACACCGAATCGCTCAACGCAATCTACCTGCCCTCCTCCACCTCGACGGGCGGCCAGGTGCCCCTGTCGTCGATTGCGAAGTTCGTCGAACAGCCCGCGCCGCTGCTCGTCACCCACCTGAGCCAGTTCCCGGCCACCACGGTGTCGTTCAACCTCGCACCAGGCTCCTCGCTCGGCGCCGCGGTCAAGGCGATCAATCAGGCGGAGAAAGACATCGGCCTGCCGGCCTCGTTCCAGACCCGCTTCCAGGGCGCGGCGCTGGCATTCCAGGCGTCGCTGTCGAACGAGCTGTTCCTGATCCTCGCCGCAATCGTCACCATGTATATCGTGCTCGGCGTGCTGTACGAGAGCTTCATCCACCCGATCACGATCCTCTCGACGCTGCCCTCGGCAGGCGTGGGTGCGTTGCTGGCGCTGCTGATCACCGGGCACGACCTCGACATCATCGGTATTATCGGCATCGTGCTGCTGATCGGTATCGTGAAGAAAAACGCCATCATGATGATCGACTTCGCGCTGGAGGCTGAGCGCGACCAGGGCAAGCCGCCGCGCGAGGCGATCTACCAGGCGTGTCTGCTGCGCTTCAGGCCCATCCTGATGACGACCATGGCCGCACTGCTCGGCGCACTGCCGCTGATGCTCGGCACCGGCGCCGGTTCGGAGTTGCGCCGCCCGCTCGGCATCGCGATTGCGGGTGGCCTCGTCGTCAGCCAGTTGCTGACGCTGTTCACGACGCCGGTGATCTATCTGGCGTTCGACGCGCTGGCGCGGCGCGTGCGGGCGCGCTTCCACCAGGACGATCCGGGTCATCGCATGCCGCCTGCCACCGACGCGGGGAACTAGGCGATGAACCTGTCGCGTCCGTTTATTTCCCGGCCGGTTGCCACCACCCTGCTGGCGATCGGCATTGCGCTCGCCGGCGCATTCGCATTCACGAAGCTGCCGGTCGCGCCGCTGCCGCAAGTGGACTTCCCGACCATCTCGGTGCAGGCCACGCTGCCTGGCGCCAGCCCCGAGACCGTGGCGACCAGTGTGGCGAGCCCGCTGGAGCGCCACCTCGGCTCGATTGCCGACGTCACCGAGATGACCTCGCAAAGCTCGGTCGGCTCGACACGCATTACGCTGCAGTTCGGCCTGAGCCGTGACATCGACGGCGCCGCGCGCGACGTTCAGGCCGCCATCAACGCGGCGCGCGCCGACTTGCCGGCCAGCCTGCGCAGCAATCCGACGTACCACAAGGTCAACCCGTCCGACGCGCCGATCCTGATTCTCGCGCTGACCTCCAACACGCTGACGGCCGGCCAACTGTACGACTCTGCCGCCACGGTGCTGCAGCAGTCGCTCTCGCAGGTGGACGGAATCGGCGAAGTCGACGTGAACGGCTCGGCCAACCCGGCGGTGCGGGTCGAACTGGAACCGCAGATGCTGTTTCACTACGGCATCGGGCTGGAAGACGTGCGCGCCGCGCTCGCCTCGGCCAACGCGAACAGCCCGAAAGGCTCGATCGAGTTCGGGGCGAACCATGTGCAGCTTTATACCAACGACCAGGCGAGCAAGGCGTCGCAGTACAAAGACCTGATCATCGCCTACCGCAACGGCGCGGCCGTGCACCTGTCGGACGTCGCGGAGATCGTCGACTCGGTGGAGGATCTGCGCAACCTCGGCCTCTATAACGGCAAGCATTCGGTGCTGGTCATTCTGTACCGGCAGCCGGGCGCGAACATCATCGACACCGTCGACCGCGTCAAGGCGATGCTGCCGCAACTGAAGGCCTCGCTACCGGCGGACGTGGACGTATTCCCGACCGTCGACCGCTCCACCACGATCCGCGCCTCGCTGAAGGACACCGAGCACACGCTGATCATCGCCGTCGCGCTGGTGGTGATGGTGGTGTTCCTGTTCCTGCGCAACTGGCGCGCCACGCTGATTCCGAGCGTGGCGGTGCCGATCTCGATCATCGGCACCTTCGCCGCGATGTACCTGATGGGCTTCTCGATCGACAACCTGTCGCTGATGGCGCTGACGATTGCGACCGGCTTCGTGGTCGACGACGCGATCGTGGTGCTCGAAAACATCTCGCGGCATATCGAGAACGGCGTGCCGCGCATGAAGGCCGCGTTCCTCGGCGCACGCGAGGTCGGCTTCACGGTGGTGTCGATCAGCATCTCGCTGGTGGCCGTGTTCCTGCCGATCCTGCTGATGGGCGGCATTGTCGGACGGCTGTTCCGCGAATTCGCACTGACGCTGTCGCTGGCGATCGGCGTGTCGTTGCTGGTGTCGCTGACGCTCACGCCGATGATGTGCTCGCGCCTGCTCAACGAGCCCCACGAACGCGACGAAGAAGGACGCCTCGCACGCTGGCTCGAACGCGGCTTCCAGAAGATGCAGCGCGGCTACGAGCACACGCTCGGCTGGTCGCTGCGGCATCCGCTGCTGATCCTGCTGGTGCTGATCGCGACGATCGGCGTGAACGTATGGCTGTACGTGATCATCCCGAAGGGCTTCTTTCCGCAGCAGGACACCGGGCGCATGGTCGGCGGCATCATGGCCGACCAGTCCACCTCCTTCCAGGCGATGAAGGGCAAGTTTGCCGAGATGATGAAGATCGTTGGCGAGAACCCGGCCGTGGACGGCGTGGTTGGCTTCACCGGCGGACGGCAGACCAATTCCGGCTTTATGTTCGTGCAGTTAAAGCCGAAACCCGGGCGCCATGTCTCGGCAGACGAGGTGATCCAGCAACTGCGTGGCCCGCTCTCGGACGTGGCAGGCGTGCGAACCTTCCTGCAGGCTGTGCAGGACATACGCGTGGGCGGGCGGCAATCGAATGCGCAGTATCAGTTCACGCTGCTGGCCGATTCGACGACTGACCTGTACACGTGGGGGCCCAAGCTCACGGAAGCCCTGCAGGCGCGGCCCGAACTGGCGGATGTGAACTCCGACCAGCAGCAAGGCGGCCTGGAATCGATGGTGACGATTGACCGCGCGAGTGCGGCGCGCCTGAACATCGAACCGGCGCAGATCGACAACACGCTGTACGACGCATTTGGCCAGCGCCAGGTATCGACGATTTACAACCCGCTGAACCAGTACCACGTGGTGATGGAAGTAGCGCCGAAATACTGGCAGAGCCCCGACATGCTGAACCAGATCTACGTCAGCACATCAGGAGGCAGCGCAAGCGGCTCGCAGACCACCAACGCGACAGCCGGCACGGTGACGGCGCCGGTGGCGAACAGCAACAGCGGCACGAGCGCATCGGGCGGCGGCACGGCCGGCACGACGGCATCGAGCGCGGCGGCGATCGCATCGGATTCGGCGCGCAACCTGGCGATCAATTCGCTGGCGGCGAGCGGCAAGTCGAGCGCGTCATCGGGGGCGGCGGTTTCGACCTCGAAGGAGACGATGATTCCGTTGTCGGCGATAGCGAGCTTCGGGCCGGGCAATACGCCTTTGTCGGTGAATCACCAGAGCCAGTTCGTGGCTTCGACGATCTCGTTCAACTTGCCGCCGGGCAAATCGTTATCGGACGCGACGAAGGCGATTTACGACACGATGGCGGAGATCGGGATGCCGGCGACGATCCACGGCAGCTTCCAGGGGACGGCGCAGGCGTTCCAGCAATCGCTATCGGACATGCCGCTGCTGATTCTGGCGGCGCTGGCCGCGGTGTATATCGTGCTGGGGATACTGTACGAGAGCTATATCCATCCGTTGACGATCTTGTCGACGCTGCCTTCGGCGGGGGTGGGGGCACTGCTTGCGCTGCTGCTGTTTCAGACGGAGTTCAGCATTATTGCTTTGATTGCGGTGATTCTTTTGATTGGCATCGTCAAGAAGAACGCGATCATGATGATCGATTTTGCTATTGAGGCCTCGCGGCAGGGGTTGTCGTCTTATGAGGCGATTCATCAGGCCTGTTTGTTGCGGTTTCGGCCGATCATGATGACGACCTGTGCCGCGCTGCTGGGGGCGCTGCCTTTGGCGTTCGGCAATGGAGATGGGGCGGAGCTTCGCGCTCCGCTTGGGATTGCTATTGTCGGTGGGTTGATTGTTAGTCAGATGCTCACTTTGTATACCACGCCGGTGGTTTATCTTTATATGGATCGGATTCGGGTTAGGTGGGAGTCGCGTGCGCGGCGTGGAGGGGGACGTGCTGTTCGGGGTTTGTAGGTTATAGCTAAGGCTTTTTTGCCTGCGGCGGCTTGCTGTTTGGTTGTTTTTCCTGGGGTGTTGGCCTTTCCTTGTTTTGCTTTTGGTCTATTAGCGTTGCCCCTGTGCGGGGCGGCACTTACTTTCTTTGCCGCCGCAAAGAAAGTAAGCAAAGAAAGCGGGCTGCAACCGCTAGCTCGTAGTGAGCCATCCCGGTCTGCTACAGGAAACGGCCCAAGACGAGACCCGCCCTCGCGTTTCCCACCTTAGTGACTCAGCGCTCATCCACCCCACTCCGCACTTCGTGCGTCGCGGATGGGTCTGCACGGGAAAGCGGGTTGCCTAGCTACGCTGGCAAATCGGCCCCCCGGTGCGGGTGCGGGTGCGGGTGCGGGTGCGGGTGCGGGTGCGGG
>NZ_SCNV01000041.1 GCF_005503145.1 Burkholderia sp. 4M9327F10
TGACCATAGCGAGTCGGTCCCACCCCTTCCCATCCCGAACAGGACCGTGAAACGACTCCACGCCGATGATAGTGCGGATTACCCGTGTGAAAGTAGGTAATCGTCAGGCTCCCCAGCAAGACCAGAAACCCCACCCTAACCGGTGGGGTTTCTGCGTTTACGCGTCCGGAAAACACACCAGTACCAGCCATGCTATAAATCCCCCATTGACGTCGCATGCGTGTCTCCGACTAATGGACTATTTCGCCGCCGTACGCGCTTTCCTCTGTGCTGCCGACTTGCAGAGCTTCAGCAAGACCGCGCAGCAAATGGAGCTGAAGACCTCCACCGTCTCCCGCTACGTCACGGAGCTCGAGGGTGATCTGGGCATTGCTCTCTTCAATCGTTCCACGCGTGGTCTTGTGCTCACCGAAGGCGGCCGCGTTTTTCGCGAGCATGCGCTGGTGGCGATGAACGCCATGGACGAAGCGCGCAGCGTGACGTCGTCACTGAATGCCTCGCCTCAAGGCGTGCTGCGTGTCACCATGCCGACCTCGTTCGGCCGCAAGCATGTGGTGACGCATCTACCGGAGTTTCTGCAAAAGCACCCACGCATTGGCGTGGACATGATTTTTTCGGACGAGGTGATCAACCTCATCGAGAGCGAAGTGGATCTCGCTATCCGGATCGGCGTGCTGCCCGATTCGCAACTCATGGCACGGCGTCTTGCCGCACATAGGCGCATCGTCTGCGCGAGCCCTGCATACGTCGCCGCTCACGGTGCACCCGAGACGCCGGAGGAGCTGAGCCGTCACACGGCGTTGCGTTTCTCGCGCGCCGTCGACGACAAATGGATCCTTAGCCGCCGAAAGGCCAAATCGAAAGCGAAGGACGTGACGGTTCAGCTCAGCGGCCAGGTGAGGGCGAACGATACCGACGCCATCATCGATCTTGCCGTCGCCGGTTGCGGCATTGCGTTGCTGCCTGAATGGAGCATCGGCGCCGAGTTGCGTGCCGGCACTCTAATGGCGCTGCTAGTCGACTGGGAAGCGCGGCCTACGCGCCTGGACCCGGCAATCTGGGCCGTTTATCCACCAAAGAAAGTGGTCTCATCCAAGGTGCGAGCCTTTGTCGACTTTTACGCCAAGATTTTCGGCAGTGACGATTATTGGGTCCATCCGTAACCGGCCGGACCGATCAGCCTCCGCTGCGGTAGGCCCCTTTCCGCAAAACTGATTCCCGAGGCGAGTCGTTCTCGCGGAAGCGGTCTCTTTTTATAGTGGGTTCCAGACGTTGGCGCGAGCTGACGAACCCACCGCACATGCGGTGGCTTCTGCTAAACCCTTTATAGGAGATCGACATGCTCGAGAGGACCGCACTCCCTACGCTGGAACGGGATGCTTCGGCGACAACCGAGGACGCACAGTACTTCGAATACACCTCATCGGCGAATCCGATCGGCGCGAAGCTGATCTCGCGCGTTCCGTACCATTCGTTTTCCGCTTCGCTGTACGACAGCGGTCCGACCCGCGTGATCCCGCTTGATCTTTCAGCCGAGCTCGGCTGCGAAGGTCCCGCAACCGGTCCGGGCCTGTCGGCCAACTTCGTACGCGTGCTGGCCGGCGAGAAGGCGACGCTCAAGCCGAACGCTACTTCGATGGTGTTCTACGCGGTGGACGGTTCCGGCATCGCGTCGCAAGGCAAGAGCGCGTTCCAGTTCAGCAAGGGCGACTTCTTTACGTTCCCCGGCGGCGAATCGATGACACTGACGGCCGAATCGACGGCTCGCCTGTACTACGTCAACGACGCGCCGCTGCTCGCCTACATGGGCGCTAGCGTGCAGAAACCGCGCTTCAAACCGACGCATTACCCGGCATCGCGCGCGCAAGAGGAATTGAAAAAGGTATCAAGCGCGACCGGTGCGGGCCAACGCAACCGCGTGAGCATTCTGCTGGGCAACTCGAATTTCCCGCAGACGCGTACCGTAACGCACGTGCTTTGGGCGATGTTCGGTGTTGTCGCAGCGAAGACGATGCAAAAGCCGCATCGCCATCAGTCGATCGCGCTGGACTTCATCTCGGACTGCAAGCCCGGCTGCTACACACTGGTCGGCACCGAACTGGACGAGAACGGCAACATTCTCAATCCGCAACGTGTGGACTGGGAGCCGGGCATGGTCTTCGTGACGCCTCCGGGCTACTGGCATGCCCATTTCAACGAATCGGACCAGAACGGCTACGTGATTCCGATTCAGGATGCCGGCCTGCAGACTTACTTGCGAGCGCTCGACATCCGCTTCGCGCATTGACTGGAGTGGTCTGTATCAGGCCGCAACGTGGCCTTGGTCACAGAATTCGTCAATCACCACTGCGGCCCGATGCTCGAGCGTGCTGATGGCCATCAGCGGGTCGATCTTGACCCGCGGGATGGTCAGTTCCGGGCCAACGGGGGCCCCTTTCTGGCTATCGCCATCGATACGTTCAATCAGGGCCCGGCACACCCACTGCACGCCAAGCTCATCCGGCACCACATCAACATTTACTCGAAAGCCACGATGTTCCAACGCCACAACAACCTCCAGACTTACAACAATATTCAGATCACTCGGCGAACAAGACCGCAAGAGCACGGAATGCTAGCACGGGTCGGACAATCTCTTCCGCGAACCGGACAATCGGGCTTGACCTGAAACCGTGACGAGGAATCCTCAAGGCGTGCACCTCAGGAGCTTCCACTACTTCACTTCACCCCACCCCCCACCGCCAACCCCTCCCGCGCCGGCAACCGGTACAACCACAGCGCGATCCCAATCGCGACCAGCAACAGCGCGCAAGCCATCGCAACCACGCCGTGCCAGCCGCGCACATTCCAGAACACTCCGCCGAGCGAACCGACCACGCTCGACCCCAGGTAGTAGGCAAACAGATACAGCGACGACGCCTGCGCCTTGCTGACCTGGGCCCGTGCGCCGACCCAGGCGCTGGCAACCGAATGCGTGCCAAAGAAGCCGATCGTCAACACTGCGACCCCAAACACGATGACCCATATCTGGTTCGACAGCGTGATAGCCGTTCCAACCAGCATCAGGATCAATGAGGCCGGCAGCACGACCCGGCGCCCGAGCTTTCCGGAGAGACTGCCTGCCCACGCGGAACTGACGATACCGAACAGATACACCGCGAAAATAAGGCCAATTTTGGTCTGGCTCAGCGAGAAGGGCGCCGCAACCAGCCGGTAGCCGACATAGTTGTACACGGTGACAAAGCTGCCCATCAGCAGGAAACCTTCGACGAACAGCAAGGGCAGAATGCTGTCGCGCAAGTGAGTGCCGAAGGCGCGCACCAAAGGCGCCACGCGCAGCTCGCGCTTCACGAAGTGACGCGACGGCGGCAAGCACCGCCACAGGATCGCCGCACTCAGTATGCCGAGCAGGCCGATCACCAGCACCGCCGAGCGCCATCCCCAGACATCGGTAATCACGCCGGTCAAAAGACGTCCCGCCATTCCGCCCAGACCGGTTCCTCCGACATACAGTCCCATCGCGTGACCGAGCGAGCGTGGATGCATTTCCTCGCCGACGTATGCCATCGCCACCGCCGGCAGACCGCTGAGCGCGATCCCCATCAGCGCGCGCATGACAAGCAGGGTCGGCCAGTGCGGAACCGTGGCGCAAATAACGGTCAACACCGCCGAGAGCAACAGCGAAGCCACCATGATCGGCTTGCGTCCCCAAGCCTCCGATAGCCCGCCCGCGACAAGCATCGTCACTGCCAGCAGCCCCGTGGTCAGCGAGAGGGCAAGGCTTGCTCCCGCGGCGCTGACGCCGAAATCCGCCGAAAAGAGCGGCATTAGCGGCTGCACGCAGTAGAGCAGCGCAAAAGTCGCAAACCCGGCGGCGAACAGCGCGAAGTTGGTTTGCCAGAACGCCGGCGTGCCGTGCTCGATTTTTCCTGTCCGTTCGCGAGGCGCCTCGCCAGCGGTCGAGATGACGGCCGTCAACAGGTTGACGTCGTGCTTGCCCATGTTTCGGTTACTCCATATGCAGTTCCAATCGTGGCCCAATCATGAGGTCGGATCATGCGGGTGTCCAATATCGATTTGGCTGCAAATGATACATAATGGATATCATGGACCTTCGCCGAATTCGCTATTTCATTGTCCTGTCCGAAGAGCTGCATTTCGGGCGGGCCGCGCAACGCCTGAATATCGCGCAGCCGCCGCTCAGCCAGCAGATCCGGGTGCTCGAAGACGAGCTGGGTGCGCGCCTGTTCGAGCGGACCAACCGGCGCGTGGAATTGACGGCCGCAGGCAAGGCGCTGCTGCCCGAAGCGCGTACTCTGCTGGCGCAGGCGGAGCGCACGGGCGAGGTGGCGCGGCGGGCCCAGCGCGGCGAACTCGGTGAGTTGCGGGTGGGTTTTACCGGCTCGTCCGCCTTTAGTTCGGTCATCCCGAAGCTGATTTTCGAATTCCGGCGCCGCTTGCCGGAAGTACATTTGAGGCTTGAGGAACTGACCACGCAGCAACAGTTGACGGCGATGCTGGAGCGGCGGATGGAAGTCGCTTTCGTGCGCGACACGGCGCGGCCGGATTTACCGCCGACTTTGCAGGTCATCCGCCTTTTCGAGGACGCGCTCGTGGCCGTTCTGCCTGCGCGTCACCCGCTGGCTTTGCAGGGAGGCGCGCTCGCGGTGGGCGCGTTGAAGGACGAAGGGTTCGTGATGTACCCGCGCGAGAGCGGCACCGGTGTGTACGACCAGATCGTCGCGCTGTGTCAGCAGGCAGGCTTTACGCCGCAGCTTGCTCAGGAGGCGCGGGAATCGCCGACCATCATCGGCCTGGTGGCGGCCGGACTCGGGGTCGCGCTTGTGCCGACCTCGTTGCGCAGCATCAAGGTGGACGGCGTGGCATACCGGCCGCTGCGCGGCAAGGGCGCACGCTCCGCCATGTGGATGGTGTTGCGCGCCGGCGAGTTGTCACCGCAGGAGGCGCTGTTCGTTACGCTTGCGAAGGAGATTGGGGCGGGGGCGTCGGAAGAGACCTGAGGCCCCCGCTTCACTCCCCGTCAATCAGGTGCGCAGCCAGATCCGGACTAAACACCCCCGCTTTCACGGTCGGCGCGATACCGCACGGCCCATCGGAATTGCCCGGATTCTTGATCCATGCGAGCCAGATCTGCCCGGACGGCTCTCCAGTCGGCTCGCCCAGTCTGGCGCTCGCGGGGTTGCACCATTGACCTTCCGAACCATTGCCGTTGCGGCTGGTATCCACCACAACCGATTTCGTAAAACCGTAGCGGTTCGACAGCAGTTCGTTGACGGCGTTTGCATACGCCAGCGATTCTTGCGTCGTGTAGAAATTCGATACGTTCAAGGCGAATCCCTTCACCTCGTCGATGCCGGCGTCGTGAAGACGGCCCGCCATGACGTCGGCGGCGATCCAGTGAGCGTTGCCGGCGTCGAGATAAACGTCGGCCTCGGGCGCGTTGAGGCGCAAGCGCGAAACCGCATAGCGCAGCAGATCCAGCCGGGCTTGCTGAGCCTCGGCCGTCTTGAAGCAGTCGAGTTGGGCGAGCGAGTCGGGCTCGACCACCACCATTGCCTTGCTCTTGCCGATGCCTTGCGAGAACGCATCGATCCATGCGCGATACGCGTCAGCATCGGCCGACCCGCCCGCCGACGCTCCACCGCAGTCGCGGCCGGGAATGTTGTAGGCGACCAGCATTGGCGTCTGGTGTGCGGCGTTGGCGGCGTCGACATATTGGCGCACGGCCGCCTGCACGTCGCGGTTCCAGCTACCGAACCATTGGGCGGTCGGCACGTGGACGATAGCGGCGGCGAGCTTTGCCGCGCGTGGATCGTCCGCGTGCGCGCGTACCCAGACGGCGGCCTCGGAGTTGGGATCGGTGTAGAACGAATCGGCGGCGCACGCCTGCCCGATGGCAAAAAGCGCGGTCAACACGATGCTGACAATTTGCAGGAGGCGCTTCATCATCCGGCCTCGGCGCTCAAACGCTCACGTACACCCAGGCCTCGGCACCGGATTTCAGCGTCACGCTCACGCGTTTATAGTCGGCCACCTCATAGCGGTCCGCCGCTTCGAGTTCTGCCTGGGTGATTTCAAACACCATGCCGGCAATTTCCTCACTCGGATTGGCGCCGGGCTTGATGATCGGGTGGTGTGTTTTGCCGCTGGTCGCGAGCACTTGCGGGTCGACGATTTCCACCCAGGTCTGTTCGTAGCCGAGCATCGCGTCGGGACGCCCCTTCAACTCGCGGCCGAAGTTAGCCAGTTGCACGGCTTTGTCCTGCAGCGTCCCGTAAGAGAAGAGCAGGATGGGCGATTGAGCGGGTGTCGTCATGAAGTCCTCAAGTGTGTGCCGCCTGGCTGAGCAAGCGGAGTGTCATTTGCCTGAGGATATAACGTAATTTGCCTGGCCTGTGCGGTAAAAAGCACTGCGCACGCCGGTCATGCGTGCGCAGCGCCCGCCGTGCGCCTTTCTACGACGATGCGACCTTCAACAACACCGGGTCGTTACGATAGAGATCCGGAAACATCCGTTTCAGGTTAGCGACCTTGGGCAAGTCGTTGATCGCGATATACGGATAGCCCGGGTGCAGCACAAGGTAATTCTGGTGATAGTTTTCCGCCTGATAAAAGCCCTTGAAATCCTCCACTCGCGTGACCACCGGCGCTGAAAACACATGGGCCTTGTCGAGTTGCGCGATATACGCCTGCGCGACGGTACGCTGCTGCGGATTGACCGGGAACACCGCCGAGCGATATTGCGTGCCGTGGTCCGGGCCCTGGTAGTTCAGCTCGGTCGGATTGTGGGCGACCGAGAAGAAAATCTGCAGCAGCCGTCCATAGGTGATCTGCGTCGGGTCGTAGGTAATCTGCACCGATTCGGCGTGACCCGTGTCACCGTCGCTGACTGTTTCGTATTGCGCCGTGCTGGCCGCGCCGCCCGTGTAGCCGGCGGCGACCTGCTTCACGCCGCGCACGTGCTCGAATACACCCTGCACACCCCAGAAACAGCCGCCGGCGAATACGGCGGTTTCGCTATGCGTTGCAGCAGTGACCTGTTCGTCCTGCGCGGGCGGAGGGATTTGCGTGGCCTCCTCGGCCGAGTTCGCGACGCGCTGCACGGCGACTACACCCAGGGCGAGCGCCACGACGCCAGCCAGTTTGGCGAAGGAGGAACGCTTGCGCGAAGAAGCCGCGTTGCTGGAGATGTTGCTCACGATTGTCACTCCTTAGATGATGACTGTGATGACGTCCATCGGATAGTTCAAATTCAGATACAGCGCCGCTCCACGCGGCATTAGCCGAACGTGAACGAATAAGCTTCAACGCCCGGGTCGAGAAACTCGATCGAGAACGTGTGATCCTTGACGTCGCCGTTTTGCCGCACCAGTTGATAGAGCCGCTGCTCCGTCACCGTGCCCGTGCCGTCGGGGCTCACGTCGCTGCCGTGTGCAGCGCCCGGCGCGGCGCCGTCGATGCTGACGCGAAACCGCACGGGCTTGCCGTCCTTGTCCGGACCCAGCACCAGGTGCAGATCGCGCGCATGGAAGCGGTAGACGATGCCGCCGGATGCCGCCGCGAGCGTTGCGTGCTCGGCGCCGACGCGCCACTTGCCGTCGAGACCCCATTCGTTGAGCGCGGGTTGTGCCGGCGCCGCGTACGTGTGCAGCTTGTCCTCGGTTTCACCGCCCGGCGAAACGAAGTTCTCGGCACGCGCGTAACCGATATAGGTTTCCGGCGAGCGCATATCGGTGTTGTCGGCGGCTGCCTCCACACCCTGGACGCTGGTGCTGGTCAAGCCGGTCGGGACATCCGCTGCGCCCGCGTGGCCCGCTTCGGTCAGCAGTTGCTGGATGACCTTTTCCGACTGCGCATAGTCGCCTTCACCGAAGTGGTGGTAGCGAATGCGTCCCTGTGCGTCGACAAAGTAATGCGCCGGCCAGTACTCGTTGTTGAGCGAGCGCCAGATGGCGTAGTTGTTGTCGATTGCCACCGGATAGTCGATGCCGAGGTCATGCGTAGCTTTCTTGACGTTGTCGACATTGCGTTCGAAGGCGAATTCCGGCGCGTGTACGCCGATCACAACCAGCCCCTGATCCTTGTACTTTTGCGCCCACGCTTTCACATACGGCAGCGAGCGCAGGCAGTTGATGCACGAGTAAGTCCAGAAGTCGACCAGCACGACCTTGCCGCGCAGGCTCTGTGCCGTGAGCGGCGGCGAGTTCAGCCACTGGACGGCACCGTTCAGCGAGGGCAGCTCGCCTTCGACGGGCAACGGCGGCGCCGTGTCGCTCACAGGCTGGGCTGCGCGCATCATGCTGCCCGATGTCGCCACCATTGCGTTGGCTGGGTTGGCAGCGGCTGTATCGGAGGCAGCGTTAGGGTTTGCAACAGCGGCGGCGTTGGCCGTCATCTTCGCGCCCGGCGACAGCCGGTCGACCAGCTTCTGCTCGATGCCGCCGGTGGCTACGGTCGACACCCGTGTCAGCACGCCTGTGTCGAGCCCAAACGCAATCGCGACCACGCCGGCCAGCATCGCCGCACCGATGCCGCGGCGAATCCATTCTCCGGCGCCGAGCGAGCGCTTCATGGCTGTGAACACCCGGCCGCCGATCAGCAGCGCGACTGCCAGCGAGGTGGCCGCCCCGGCCGCATAGGCGATCAGCAGCAAGGTGGTGCCGATACTCGCGCCGCGCAGCGCTGCGCCGGTCAGCACGAGGCCAAGGATCGGCCCCGCGCAGGGCGCCCACAGCAGCCCCGTGGCAATGCCGAGCAGGAACGAGGAACTGGCGCGCACCTGCTGGCCGTCGGCCTGGGCGAAGTTCGAGAGCCGGTTGCCGGCGCTGACCAGCGGACGCATCAGATGATCGGCAAAGCGCGGGAACAGCAAGGTGAGCCCGAACACGGCCAACAGCGCGATGGCGAGCCAGCGGCCGTACTGGTTGGCCTGGGTTACCCAGCCGCCGCCGACGGCGGCCAGCGTCGCCACCAGCGCGAAGGTGAGCGCCATACCGGCGAGTAGCGGCAGACCGCTGCGCACGAACGGCTGATCGGCGCGCGCAAAGACGAACGGCAGCACCGGCAGGATGCACGGGCTGAGGATCGTCAGGGCGCCGCCGAGGTAGGCGAGAACGATGAGAAGCATGATTTTTCCAGAGGATAGAGGCTTGGGTCAGGGCGTCAGCCGCTCGCAGGCGGGCTCAGTGGGATCAGCTTGCCGCCGGCGTGAAGTTCATCGCCACGCCGTTCATGCAATAGCGCAGGCCGGTGGGCTTGGGGCCGTCGTCGAACACGTGTCCGAGATGGCCGCCGCAGCGCCGGCAGTGCACTTCCGTGCGCACCATGCCGAACGAACCGTCTTCCCGGGTCGCCACGGCGTGGTCGAGCGGCGCCCAGAAACTTGGCCAGCCCGTATGGCTGTCGAACTTGGTGCGCGACGAGAACAGGTCAAGCCGGCATCCCGCACAGGAAAACACCCCGGCGCGATGCTCGACGTTCAGCAGGCTCGAATACGGGCGTTCCGTGCCTTCCCCGCGCAGAACCATATACTGTTCCGGGGTCAGCATCTGGCGCCATTGGGCGTTCGTGCGGGTGAATTCGAAGCCGCCGGCGGGCTGGCCGGCGTCCGCCGGCGCTGCGGACAGCCGGGGCCAGCGGCTCACGGCAGCGAGCGCCGCCACGGCGGCTGTGCCGGTGAACAGAAAGCGTCTGCGACTCTGCATGATGGGCTCCTGGGTGCCAATGTGCGGTTAGTGCCGTCATGCTAGGTCGCGGGCGGTGTCGAAGTCCTCACGAAAAGTTAAATTAAATGTGACAACTCGCAGCTGGGAAATTTTGCACAATGACGTAACGGCAGTTCTGTAACAGCAGCCTTGCGCGGCGCGCGCCGCTAACCGCTCCCCTGACGCTAACCACGGCCCGACCGGCATCCCAAGCCCCATGGATCATCCGAAGCGCGTACTGATCGTCGAAGACGACGTCGACATTGCCAACGTTCTGAGCCTGCATCTGCGCGACGAACGCTATGAAGTCGTGCACAGCGCCGACGGCAACGAAGGGCTGCGGCTGCTGGAGCAGGGCGGCTGGGATGCGCTGATTCTCGACCTGATGCTGCCCCGCGTCGACGGCCTGGAGATTTGCCGGCGCGCTCGCGCCATGACCCGTTATACGCCGATCATCATCACCAGTGCGCGCTCGAGCGAAGTGCACCGGATTCTCGGCCTCGAACTCGGCGCTGACGATTACCTTGCCAAGCCGTTTTCGGTGCTCGAACTGGTGGCGCGGGTGAAGGCGTTGCTGCGGCGCGTCGATGCCATGGCGAAAGACTCGCGCATCGACGCCGGCACCTTGCAGCTCGCCGGCCTGACGATCGATCCGTTGACGCGCGAGGCGGCCGTCGAAGGCCGCCGCATCGAGCTGACGCCGCGCGAATTCGATCTGCTGTATTTCTTCGCCCAGCATCCGGGCAAGGTGTATTCGCGCATGGATCTGCTGAACGCCGTGTGGGGCTATCAGCACGAAGGCTACGAACACACGGTCAATACGCATATCAACCGTCTGCGCGCGAAGATCGAGGCCGATCCGGCACAACCTTCGCGCATCCTGACCGTCTGGGGGCACGGTTACAAGCTGGCGGTGCCGTCCGAAAGCGCTGCAGCGTCAGCGCCGGCGCCGGACGCCCGCCCGAAGGATGCGCCGTGAACCTGACCCTGACCCAGCGGCTCCTGATCGTCTTCTCGGCGCTGCTGCTCGCCTGCTCGGGTGCGTCGGCCTGGCTGCAGATCCGTTCGAGTGACCTGCATGAAAAAGAGGTCGTGCAGGGCCTCTCGCGCGGCCTGGCCGCGCACATCGCCAGCAGCACGTCGCTGACCGACGCGAACGGCTTGCGCCCGGACGCCGTGCGGCAACTGTTCGGGCAGTTGATGGCGGTGAATCCGAGCGTCGAGGTCTATCTGCTCGACAACGAGGGGCGCATTGAAGGCGACGATGCGCCCGCCGGACGCGTGAAGCGGGAACGGGTGGATCTGGGGCCGATCCGGCGTTTCATTGCTGGCGGCGCACTGCCGATCCTCGGCGACGATCCGCGCAGCATGGACGGCCATAAGGTGTTCAGCGCCGCGCCGCTGCAAATGGCGGGGCACCCGCCGTCGGGCTATATCTACGTGGTGCTGCTCGGCGAGGCGCACGATGAACTGGCGGCGCGCGTCGCCGCCAGTTCGGTGTTGCGCACCACGCTCTGGTCGATGGCGCTGGTGGCCTTGCTGGGGCTCGTCGCCGGCCTGGTGGCGTTCGGCCTGATCACCCGGCCGCTGCGCCGCCTGACCGAGGCGATGCGCCAGTTCGACGCCAACGGCGAGCCGGACACCCAACCTCAGGTGCCGCGCTCGACCGCAGCTGGACGGCGCGATGAAATCGCCGTGCTGGAGGCCACCTTCGCGCAGATGGCGGACCGCATCGGCGAGCAGTGGCGCGCGCTGACGCGCCAGGATCAGCAGCGGCGCGAATTGCTCGCCAATATTTCGCACGATCTGCGCACTCCGCTCACATCGCTGCACGGCTACCTCGAAACGCTCTCGCTAAAGGCGGACACGCTCAGCGAGACCGAGCGCAAACGCTATCTCGGGATCGCGCTCGCGCAAAGCGTCAAGGTCGGGCGGCTTGCACAGGCGCTGTTCGAGCTGGCGCGGCTCGAGCATGGCAACGTGCAGCCGGCGCTGGAGGACTTTTCGCTGGTCGATCTGGTGCAGGACGTGTTCCAGAAATTCGAGTTGCCGGCCGAGGCTCGCCGCATCCAGCTAAGGGCCGACATTCCGCAGCGTCTGCCGGCCGTCTGCGCGGACCTCGGCATGATCGAGCGGGTGCTGACCAACCTGCTCGACAACGCGATTCGCCATACGCCGCCCGAAGGCGCAATCGACGTGGAACTTGCATACCGCGACGGCAAGGTGCAGGTGACGGTCAGCGACACAGGCCCAGGCATTCCGGCGGAATTGCGCGAAGGGCTATTCGAGCGCCCGCTGGGTGGGGGCGGTGCGCATCGTGGCGGCGGCTTCGGACTGCTGATCGTGCAGCGCATGCTGCAGTTGCACCATAGCCGGATCCGCCTCGTGGAGCGCGCCGGCGCGGGGACGAGCTTCGCCTTCGAACTGCCGACGGCCAACGTCGCCCAGACCGCGCGTGCCTGAGAGCCTGGCTTGACGCTGCGCGAGTGCGCGCAGCGGGACGCTTACTGATCCACGCCGACGATCACGCTCGACGCCTTGAAAATCGCCGTAGCGGGTTTGCCGCTGGCGAGGCCGAGGCGGTCGACGCTTTCGTTGGTGATGATGGCGGCGATCTGCGCGCCGCCTGCAGCGGCAATCGTGACCTCGGAGTTGACGGCGCCCTTGGTGACGGCGGTTACGGTGCCGGAAATGAAATTGCGCGCCGACACCTGGCTGCTCGTGACATCCACCATCACCAGCACCGACGAGGCTTTCACCAGCGCAAAGGCCGCCTTGCCTTGCGCGAGGCCGAGTGAGGTCGCACTGCCGTGCGTGATCACCGCGACGACGTCGAGACCGTCCTTGGTGCGCAGTACGATTTCGTCGTTCACCGCGCCGTGCTTCACTTCGGCTACGGTCCCTTCAAACTGATTGCGCGCACTGGTTCGCATCTTCATCTCCTGGTAGGCGGTCCACGCCGCCCTGAGCGGGGACCGGATGTTGAGGTCAGGCGAAACAGTGTAACGGGAAGAGGCGCGGCGCGGGACGTCATATATGACGCGCCGCGTCAGCGGATCAATCGGCCTCGACCGGAACCCGGCGTGCGAGGGCGCACATCAATTCATAGCCGATCGTCCCGGCGGCGTGCGCCACGTCGTCGATCTTGACCCGATTGCCCCAGAGTTCGACCTGCGAGCCGACGCGAGCGTTGGGGCAGGGCGAGAGATCGACCGTCAGCATGTCCATCGACACGCGTCCGACCACTCGCGTCAGCGTGCCGTCGACGGCGATCGGCGTGCCGGTCGGCGCGTGCCGCGGGTAGCCGTCTGCGTAGCCGCAAGCCACCACGCCAATGCGCATGGGCTCGTTCGCCGCGAACTTGCGGCCGTAGCCGACCGTCTCCTGCGGCGACAAGGTTTGCGTGCCGATAATCTGGCTCGTCAAGCTCATCGACGCGCGCAGCGGAATATCCGCGACATCGCTCGATACGCCCGAGGGCGAGCCGCCATAAAGCACGATGCCTGGCCGCACCCAGTCGCGGTGCGCGCGCGGATGCCATAGCGCCGCTGCTGAGTTGGCGAGACAGCGCGCGCCGGGAATCTCGCGGGTAGCGGCGTCGAAACGCTCCACTTGCCAGTCCAGGTCGCCTTCGTCGGCGCTGGCAAAGTGGCTCATCAGCGTGATCTCGCCAATCGACGCCGACGCTTTCGCGCGTTCCCACGCAGCCCGGAACGCATCCGGCCGGAAGCCCAGGCGATTCATGCCGGAGTTCATCTTCAGATTGATATCGATCGGCTGCTTTACCTTGGCTGCGCACAGCAGGTCGAGTTGCTCCGTGCAATGCACGGCGACGCTCAGGCGCAACTCGTCGGCCACCGCGACGTCATCCGGCGTGAAGATTCCTTCGAGCAGCAGCACGGGCTTGGTCCAGCCGAGGGCGCGCACCCGCACCGCTTCGTCGAGGTCGAGCAGGCCAATGCCGTCGGCCTCGCTCAGCCCCGGATAGATGCGCTCGATGCCATGCCCATAAGCGTTGGCCTTGACGATCGCCCAGATGCGCGCGCCGGGCGTGCGCTGGCGGACCAGTTCAAGATTGTGGCGAACAGCATCCGGGTGAATCCGGGCAGCAATCGGGCGGGGCATTGATGTCCTCGTTGGGAGTAGGTGGAGAGAGTCGGCGAGCAGGCCGCTTGCAGGGGCGGGGAGCCGGATCGAAGCCGGTCAGGGGAGCGGCTATCGGCCCGCTTTTCAACCAGCTTTTGCGTGCAGCCCAGTTTCGGGCACTAGGATAAATCGTCGTTTTCAGGTTTTGTTACTGTATTTTTATCGAATTTCAGTATAAAAAATGCCTGTCGAGATGGCCGGTGCGGCTCCGGTTTAGCGCTCTGTCACGGTAACATCCATGATCCACGAGGCACGTCCTTCGCTCGTCATTCATAGAACGGAAATTCATGATCAGATTCCTGCACACCGCGGACTGGCAGATCGGCACTCAATTCGGCCAGTTCGAGGCCGAGGAAGCCGCCCATCTCGCGGAGGCGCGTTTCGAAACGGTGCGCCGGATCGCCAGCGAGGCGGCCGCGCGCCGCGCCGACGCCGTGCTGGTTGCCGGTGACGTATTCGATCTGCAGACCGTCTCCGATACCGTCATCCGGCGCCTGTTCGGCGCGTTGGCGGGTTTTACCGGCGCGTGGATCATGCTGCCGGGCAATCACGATGCCGCACTGGTCGAAAGCGTCTGGACGCGGGCCCAGCGTTTGAACTGTGTCCCGGCCAATGTGCACGTCGTGCTGACACCGGGCGTGGTCCTGCTCGATGCGCTCAAGTGCGCCTTTCTGTGCGCGCCGCTCACGCAGCGCATCACCTATGACGACACCACGGCGTTTTTCGATCAGGCCGAGACACCGCCGGGCTATTTTCGCGTGGGGCTCGCCCATGGCAGCGTGAGCGGCATCCTGCAGGAGGGGATCGATTCGAGCAATCCAATCGCGCCGACCCGAGCCGAGACCGCGCGCCTCGACTATCTCGCGCTGGGCGACTGGCACGGCCACTTCGAGGTGAACAGCCGCACGTGGTACGCCGGCACGCATGAACAGGACCGGTTCCGCGCCAACGATCCGGGTTTCATGCTCGACGTCACGCTCGAAGAACCGGGCGCGCTGCCTGCGGTGCAGGCGGTGTCGGTGGGCAAGTATCGCTGGCTGCGCTGGGAAGAGGACATCGTGGTGCCGAGCGACGTGGATGCGTTGAAAGCGCGTTTGCAGGCGCTCGGTGCGACGGACGTGCTCAAGCTCGACGTGCGTGGCAGCACCGATCTCGGCTCCGCCGAAGCCGTGCGTCTCGCGGTAGACGAAGCCCGTGCGCGAGTGCGGGCCATGCGCGTGGATATGAGTGAACTGCAGGTGCAGCCTACCGCGGACGACCTTGCGGCACTCGGTGCGCAAAGCGGTTATCTCGGCAAAGTGGTCACGCGTTTGCGCGATCTGCAGGCGGACCCCCAGCAAGCGAAGCTCGCGGCGGAAGCGTTGCTGCTGCTCGCCCAGTTTCAGCGTGAAGCGAGGCCCGCATGAAGCTCGAAAGCATTGCGATCCAGGAGTTCAAGCAGTTCAACGGGCGTCTTGTCATCGGCGATCTGCAGCCGGGGCTGAACCTCTTCACCGGCCCCAACGAAGCCGGCAAGAGCACGATTGCCGAAGCGGTGCGTACGGTTTTTCTCGAACGCTACAAGGCGTCGCATCTGAAAGACCTGCTGCCGTGGGGCAAGGCAAGCGGACAGCCGACGGTCGAAGTCAGTTTCAATCTCGACGGCGTGGCCTGCACGCTTGCCAAGCAGTTCGTGAGCCGTCAGCGCTGCGATCTGCGTATCGGTCAGCAGGTGTTCGGCGAAGATGAGGCGGAAGACCGGCTCGCTGCATTGCTCGGCTTTTCGCGTGCCACGCGTGGGGCCATGAAAGCGGACCAGGCCGGCGTGCCGGGACTGCTGTGGGTGCAGCAAGGCGAGACGCATGATGTGCGTGACGCCAGCGGCCACGCAGCGCTGTATTTGCGCGACGCGCTCACGCAGCTTTCCGGCGGCAACAGTTCAGCGGGCGAGGATGTGTTGATCGGCGCAGTGCAGGGCGAATTGCGGCAACTGCTCACGGCTCGCACACAACGCGCTACCGGTCCGCTCGCCGAAGCGGAGCAGGCGCTCGCTGCGCTCGCGGCCGAGCGCGACACGCTCGATACGCAACGCCGCCAATTCGACGAGAACCTCACGCGGCTCGCGACGCAGCAGGAAGCCTTCGAGGACGCGCAGCGCAAACGGCCCTGGGAAGCGCATGAGCAGAAAGCGCTTGAGGCGCAGGCACGCGCCGCTGCGCTTGCCGAACTCGAGCGCAGTCTGGAAGGCCTGGCGCAAACGCTGCGTGTGAGCGAAGTCGAACTGACCATGTCTTTGCAGCAGGAACAAAGCGCAGCGGAACAGGAAGCGACGCTAGCCAACGACCGGCAGAAACTCGCGGAGGCGAGAGCGTCGGTGCTCGCCGCCGAGGCCGAGCATGGCGAGGCGAGCGCCGCAGTGGCACGCTGCCAGCAAGTCAATGACGCCGCGAACCGCGCGCTTGAACTCGCCAATGCCGCTGTGATGGCGCAGGAGTTGAACAACCAGATCACGCTGTATCGCACCGAGACTGCGCGCCTCGAAACGGCGATCGCCGCTGCTGAGGCAGCCCAGGCCGCAGTGCTGGAGGCCACGCGCAGCGCAGCGTCGCTTGAGATCGACGTGGCCCAGTTGCAGAAGCTGCAAACGCTCGAAGCGCGCGTCAGCGTGCTGCGCACCCGCAAGGAAGCCGCGATGACGCGCATCGACTATCGCTTGAGCGGTGGCGCGATCGTCGTGGATGGCGCAACGTTGACCGGCGATGGCACGTTGCGCCTGGACGATGAGCAGACGATCGAGCTGCCGGGTCTGGGCGAACTGCGCATCGTGCCGGGCGTTTCCGATCTTGCGGCCTTGCGCACCGAACTGTCGGGCGCCGAGGCGCAACAGACGGAACTGTTGCGCTCGCTCGGCGTGGCGTCGCTCGGCGACGCCCAGGCGCGGCATGAGCAATGGAAAGCGCAGGTCGCGCATCTGCAGAGCCAGCAGAAGATTCTCGCGGTGCATGCACCCAAGGGCATCGAGCCGCTGCGCTCAGACTTGGCCAGCGCGTTGGCGCGGCGCCAAACGGCCGAGGCGCGCCTTGCCGGATTGCCGGATGCGACCGGTGCGCCGGCGGTCGACGAGGCGCGCCGCGCTGCGGATGGCGCGCGGCAGGCGCTCGAATCGGCAACCCGTGCGCTGGCCCAAACCGGCGAGCGACGGTCGAATGCGTTGGCGGCAAGCGGCTCGCTCGCCGAGCAGGTACAGCGCAAGGAAGCGCAGTTGCAGGACGAAACGTTCCGCGCACGGCGTTCCGAATGGCAGGCGAAAATCGTCGAACAACGCGCGCATGTGGCGTCGTTGACCCGGCAGCGCGATGAGCGCAATCAGGCGCTGAGCGCCGCGCGCACCGACGACCCGGCCGCGGAAGCGAAGCGTTATCGCGTCTCCGCGGAGCTTGCGCGCAACGAGCAACAGGAACGGCAGGTGCGGATCGCCGAGCTGCGCAGCCAGCTTGAAACGATGGGCGCCTCGGGCCTCGGCGAGCGGCTCGCTGTAGTGTGCGCATCGCTCGAACAGATGGAGCGGCGGCACGCCGAACTGAGCTTGCGGGCCGGCGCGCTAAGGCTGCTCGATAAGGTGCTGGTGGAAGAACGCGACTCGGCGGTCGCGCAACTGCGTGCACCGTTGACCGAGCGGCTTGGCCACTATCTGAAGCGGCTGTTTCCGCAGTCCGCGCTCGAACTCGGCGACGACCTGAGCCCGGTGGCCCTGCAGCGCGATGGCCGCATCGACACGCTCGACGCCCTCAGTTTCGGCACGCGCGAACAGATGGGGATTCTCGCGCGCCTCGCCTATGCCGACTTGCTGAAGGCCTCGGGCCGTCCCACCCTGCTGATGCTCGACGACGCGGCGGTCCACACGGACGGCATGCGGCGCGATGCGTTGAAGCGCGCCCTGCTCGACGCCGCGACCCGGCATCAGATCCTGCTGTTCACCTGCCATCCTGAGCTATGGGATGACCTCGGCGTCAGGCAGCGCGCCATTGACGACCTGAGGGCCGCTGCATGAGCGCGATTCCCACAGGCTTGATGCTGGTTCACGGCAATCAGCCGGAACGCTTGCGCGACCTGATGGTGCAGTGGATTCGCCAGAATCCGCTCGCACCGCTGGAAAAAGAGATCATCCTCGTTCAGAGCAATGGTATTGCTCAATGGCTGAAGCTCGCCTTGGCCGCCGATCCGGAGGATGGCGGTTGCGGCATTTCGGCGGCGCTCGATGTGTCGCTTCCCGCGAGCTTTTTGTGGCAGGTCTATCGCGCCGTGCTGGGCGAGGACTCGGTGCCGGCCATTTCGCCGTTCGACAAATCGCGCCTCGTGTGGCGGCTGACGCGCTTGCTGCCGGAGTTGCTGGAGACGCCGGAGTACGCACCGCTCAAGCGCTTCATGGCCCGCGACGACGATCAGCGCAAGCGCTTCCAGCTTGCGCAGCGCGTGGCGGATCTGTTCGACCAGTACCAGGTGTACCGCGCGGACTGGCTGGCGGCGTGGGCCAAAGGCGAGGACGTGCAGATCGACGCGCGTAACAACCGCACACCGCTGCCGGACGAATACCGCTGGCAGGCGGCGCTGTGGCGCGCACTGCTGGTGGATGTCGAGGCGCATGCGCCGGATGGCATCGAGATGGCGACGGCCGGACGCGCGGCGGTGCACGACGAGTTCCTGCGGCGCGCTGCCGGGTTGCCTGAAGACGAGCGGCCTGCGGGATTGCCGCGCCGCGCGATCATCTTCGGGATTTCGAGCTTGCCGCGCCAGGCCGTGGAAGTGCTGGCCGCGCTGTCGCGCTGGACCCAGGTGCTGATGTGCGTGCACAACCCCTGCGCTCACTATTGGGCCGATATCGTCGCCGACCAGGATCTGCTGCGCGCGCAGCGCTCGCGCCAGCAGCGCCGCCAGGGCGCGCCCGCCACGATGGACGACGCGCAGTTGCATCTGCATGCGCAGCCGTTGCTGGCGGCGTGGGGCAAGCAGGGCCGCGACTTCATCGGCCTGCTCGACGAGTACGACAGCGCAGAAGAGCGCGAGCGCTACTCGTCGCAATTCACCGGCATCGGCCAGCGTATCGACCTGTTCGAAAGCGACGATGCGTTGACCATGCTGCAGCAACTGCAGGACGACATTCGCGATCTGCGTCCGCTGCGGGAAACGCGCGAGCTTTGGCCCGAAGTAGACCCGCAGGCGGACCGGTCGATCCGCTTCCACGTTGCGCACAGCGCGCAGCGTGAAGTCGAGATCCTGCACGATCAGTTGTTGGCTGCTTTTGCCGCGGACCCGACGCTGCGTCCGCGCGACGTGATCGTGATGGTGCCGGATATCGAGGTTTATACGCCGCATATTCAAGCCGTATTCGGCTTGCTCGATACGGACGATCCGCGCCACATTCCGTTCAGCGTGGCGGACCGCGGCCAACGCGATTTCGATCCGCTGATCGGCGCGCTCGAAACGCTGCTCGCCCTGCCGCAATCGCGCCTGACCGTCAGCGACGTGCTGGATCTGCTCGAAGTGCCCGCATTGCGCGCGCGTTTTGATATCACCACGGACGATCTGCCCAAGCTGCGCAACTGGATAAGCGGCGCGAACATCCGCTGGGGGCTGCACGCCGAACAGCGCGCGAGCCTGGGTCTGCCGCAGACTGGCGACGACAACGCCCCCAATAGCTGGGCGTTCGGTCTGCGCCGGATGCTGCTCGGCTACGCGGCCGGCGACAAGGCGGGGGCGTGGCGCGATATCGAACCGTACCCGGAAATCGGCGGTCTCGATGCGGCCTTGCTGGGACCGCTCACGCGCCTCGTCGATGCGCTCGACGACACCTGGCAGACGCTGCGCCGCCCAGCCACCGTCGAAGGATGGTGCGTGCGTCTGCGCCACCTGAAGAGCACGTTCTTCGCGGCGGACGACAGCGAAGACGCCTACACGCTCGAACGGCTCGATGCCGAGCTCGAAGCGTGGCGCGATGCCTGCGACGAGGCGGCGCTCACCGGCGAGTTGCCGCTCTCGATTGTCGCCGACTACTGGCTCTCGCAGTTCGAAGGCGGCGGCCTGACGCAGCGCTTCTTTGCCGGCGCCGTCACCTTTGCCACGCTGATGCCGATGCGCGCGATTCCGTTTCGCGTCGTCTGCCTGCTCGGCATGAACGACGGCGACTATCCGCGTAACCGCATGCCGCTGGACTTCGACCTGATGCGCCGCAACTACCGACCTGGGGACCGTTCGCGCCGCGAGGACGATCGTTATCTGTTCCTGGAGGCGCTGTTGTCGGCGCGCGAGCATCTGCATGTGTCCTGGGTCGGACGCAGCGTCAACGACAACACGGCGCGCCCGCCCTCGGTGCTGGTCGGCCAGTTGCGCGACCATCTGAAAGCGGGCTGGCGTCTCGAAGGCGCGGAAGACGACGATGCGGAGGCGCTTCTCGATGCACTGACGGTCGAGCATCGGCTGCAGCCGTTCAGCGCGGATTATTTCCCGCTGCGTCCGGATGAGTCGAAGCTGTTCACGTATGCACGCGAATGGAATCAATCCGCACCGCCGGCGCGCTTCGACGCGGCCACGCAAACCGTGAGTGCCGTGGACTCGAATGACGCACCGCTGCTGCCGCTGGAACGGGAAGAACCGCTATCGGTGCGTGATCTGGCTGATTTCCTCAAGGACCCGGTCAAGAGCTTTTTCCGCCAGCGCCTGCGGGTCGCCTTCGAAACTGAAGATGCCGCCAGCGAAAATCACGAGCCGTTCGAAGTCGACCAGCTCGAAGCGTGGCAATTGCAAAACGAATTGATCCGCGCCCAGACGGCCGCGCTGGAGCGGGGCGATGAGGATGTCCTGCCGGCTGCGCTGAGCCGCCTCGAACGCATGCATCGCAGTGGCGATCTGGCGACCGGCGGCTTCGGCGAGGTGATTGCCGGCGAGCTGATGGAACCGATGGCCGATCTGTTCGAGCGATATCGCGCTGAACTCGCACGTTGGCCCGATCTGCTCGACGAACAGTTCGAATTGCGCGTGGAAGGCGGCCCGGGGCTGGAGGCGCTGACGGTCGAAGACTGGATTGGCGAAGTGCGCGCTGGCCCCAACGATACGCGCGGCCGCGTATTTCTTGATCCCGGCACGCTGATCAAGGATCGCAAGTATCGCGGCGACCGGCTCATCGCCTATTGGGTGGGGCATCTGGCTGCGCAGCTCGCGGCAGGCGCCGTCACGACTGTGATTGTCAGCAAGGTGGGGAGTGTCGAATTTGCACCGCTGACTGTGGAGCAGGCGCGAATGCATCTTCTGACGCTGCTGCGCGCCTGGGATGAAGGCACGCGCAGGCCGTTGCCGCTCGCCGCGAAAACGGCGTTCGCGTGGCTGCGAAAGCGGCCCGGTGCGCTCGATTTCACCCAGGCCGCGGATGCCTCCGCCGACGTCAGCGCAGGCGCAAGCGGCGGGAACGACGCGTTGGCCGCGCAACTTGGCGAAGCCAGCGAAGCCGCTCGCCTCACCTACGACGGTGCAGGGCGCCAGCAGGGAGAGCGCGAAACCAACCCGTATCTGTATCGCGCCTACCCCGATTTCAGCGCATTGGCTGCAAGCGGCGAGTTCGAGACGCTTGCCGTTGCGCTGCTGTTGCCGCTGCATCGCGCGATTCCGGTTTCGTCGTCATCATCGTCATCGTCGAAATCGAAGAGCACACCGACGCAAACGGGAGACGCAGTATGAACACATCCCTGACGCCGCCGTCCGGCGGCCCGGTCGCGGTGCTGGAGCCGCTTGCGTTTCCGCTGGCGGGCAGCAGCCTGATCGAAGCGAGCGCGGGCACCGGCAAGACCTTTACGATTGCGATGCTGTACGTGCGGCTCGTGCTCGGCCATCGTGGCCAGGATAGCGAGGCGCGGCCGCTGACGCCGCCGGAAATCCTCGTCGTCACGTTTACCGATGCCGCAACCAAGGAACTGCGCGAACGTATCCGGGCTCGCCTGATCGAAGCGGCTGAATACTTCCGCGTCGCACCGGAGGAGGTTGAGGCGCGCCCGGCTGGCGAAGACCTGCTTCACGACCTGCGTGACGCGTACCCGGAGGAGCAGTGGGCTGCCTGCGCGCGTCGTTTGCAACTCGCGGCGGAATGGATGGACGAGGCCGCGGTCTCCACGATTCACGGCTGGTGCAACCGCATGCTGAGCGAGCACGCGTTCGATAGCGACAGCCTGTTTTCGCAAACGCTCGAAACCGACCAGAGCGAGCTGCACGCGGAAGTCGTGCGCGATTACTGGCGTACCTTCCTCGCCCCGCTCGACGCGCCTTCGGCCGCCGAAGTGCGGCAATGGTTCGGCAGTCCGGCCGCATTGCAGGCGGAGTTGCGCGGTCTGCTCGGCCATGCCGCGCTATTGGACGAAGCGCCGCCGCCGCTCGACGCACTGCAGGACGCGCGCGAAAAGCAGCGCGAACATCTCGACCGGCTGAAGGCAAACTGGTCAGCCTGGGCTGACGAACTGCAGGTGCTGTTCGACGACGCGCGCGCGAAGAAGCAGTTCAAGGCCACGAGCCTGAATGCGCCGAACTGCAAGAAGTGGCTCGACAAGCTGCGCGATTGGGCCAACGATCCCGAGATGCAGCGGCCCGACTTCGAAGACACCGCCGCAGTCTGGACCCGCTTCACACCCGCGGGCCTTGCCGAGATCTGGCTGATCGGCGAGCCACCGGCGCATCCCGCGTTCATCGCAATGGAGACGCTGCGCGACGCACTCGCGGCCCGGCCGACGGCCTATCACGCGCTGCTGTGTCATGCGGCGCGCTGGGTGGCGCAGCGCTTCACGGAAGAAGAAGCCCGGCGCTCGCAGATGGGTTTCGACGATCTGCTTACCCGGCTCAACGACGCCTTGCACAAGCCGAACGGCGAACGTCTCGCCGAGATCATCCGTCAGCAATTTCCGGTTGCATTGATCGACGAGTTTCAGGACACCGACCCGGTGCAGTACCGCATCTTCGATGCCGTCTATCGCATCGCAAAGAACGATCCTGACACGGCGATCATTTTGATTGGCGATCCGAAGCAAGCTATCTACGCGTTTCGTGGCGCGGATATCTACACCTACCTGGAGGCACGCCGCGCCTGTGCCGGGCGGCTCTTTACGCTGAAGAAGAACTACCGCTCGACGCGCGAGATGGTGGCTGCCGTGAATCGCTGCTTCGATGCCGCCGAACAACGCCAGGACGGCGAAGGCGCTTTCCTGTTCCGCAGCGCCGAAGGCGGCGACAACCCCTTACCGTTTATCGACGCCGAAGCATACGGCCGCAAGGAAACGCTGCAAGCGAGCGGCGAGAAGGTGCCGGCGTTGAGCGCATGGTGGTTGCCGCCGGCAGAAGAGAGCAAGCCGCTCAGCAAGGAAGCGTACCTGCGCAACATGGCCGCGAGTTGCGCGACCGAGATGGTGCGCCTCCTCAACCTTGGCCAGGCACGCGATGCCGGCGTGGTGGGCCCGCGCGGCACGACCCCGCTGCAACCCGGCGATATGGCGGTGCTGGTCAACAACGGCACGGAGGCGCGCGCAATTCGCGCGGCGCTGGCCGAACGCGGCGTGCGCAGCGTCTACCTGTCTGATCGGGACTCGGTGTTTCAGACCGAGCAGGCCCTGGAATTGCGGCACTGGCTGGCGGCCTGCGCCGATCCCGACGACGGACGTCTGGTGCGCACGGCGCTCGCCACGGTCGCGCTTGGACTCGACTGGGCCGAACTCGATGCGTTCAATCGCGACGAACTAAGGTGGGAATCGTGCGTGCTGCAGTTCCGCGGTTACCGCGATTGCTGGCGCAAGAAGGGCGTGTTGCCGATGCTGCGCCGCCTGCTCAACGATTTTCATGTGCCGCAGCGGCTGCTGGGACACACTGCTGGTGCTGCGGTCAACGGCGAACGGGTGCTGACCAACCTGCTGCATCTGGCTGAACTGCTGCAGCAGGCCAGCTCGCAACTCGACGGCGAACACGCGCTGATTCGCTACCTCGACGAACAGCGCCAGGACGAAGGCGCCGGTGCGGGTGGCGACGCGCGTCAATTGCGGCTCGAAAGCGATGCGGGCCTCGTGCAGGTGGTGACGGTTCACAAGTCGAAGGGCCTGGAGTATCCGCTGGTGTTCCTGCCGTTTGCCTGCACCTACCGGCCGGTGAAAGACACGGACATGCCGCTCAAATGGCACGACGAGGCCGGCAAGCTGCATATCGCGTTGGGCGACCCGGACGCCGAGGTGTTGCCGCGCGCGGACCGCGAGCGGCTCGGTGAAGACCTGCGCAAGCTCTATGTAGCGCTGACGCGGGCACGGTACGCCACCTGGGTAGGGATTGCGCCGATCCAAAGCGTGGAACTGAGCGCGTTCGGCTACCTGCTGAGCGGCGGCAAGCCGATTGCCACGACGGAGCTGGCTGCGCTGCTCGAACAATTGCGCGGCCCATGTGCTGAGATTCGCGTCACCGAGGCGCCACCGGCTAGCAGTGACCCGTTCGTGCCGCGCGGCGCGCAGCAGGTGCGTGGCGACGCTCGCCGCCTGACGCGGCGCGTGCGTGAACCGTGGTGGATCGCCAGCTATTCGAGCCTGCGCAAGGAGGAAGGCGTGATCGGCGGTGCCGTTGCCCATCTCGCCCCCGCGCCAGTGGGTGATGTAACTAGTGATGAGTCGCGCGTGGCTCCGGAGACGCGTAGCGAAGACGTCTTCCATGAATTGCTGGAGGCCGAAGCGCTCGAAGATGACGAGGGCATTTCGTCTGCAGCGGCGCCGGTCTCAACTTCGGTAGAGGCGTCTGCTTCGACCCCGGCTGCACTTGCTTTGCCCGCGGACCAGACCTTGCACGGCTTCCAGCGCGGCGCGGATGCCGGCAGCTTCCTGCACGATCTGATGGAATGGGCCGCCAACGAGGGCTTTGCCAGGCTCGCCGCCAATCCGCAAGCGGCGCGGGATACGGTCGCACGCCGCTGCAATCTGCGCGGCTGGGCGCGCTGGATCGAGCCGCTTACGCAATGGCTGCTATACCTGCTGCGCACGCCGCTGGTATTGCCCGCGGTCGTTGACGAGGCCGTGCCGCCAGTGGTGCTGGCGAAGCTGCAGCCCGCTACGTATATGGCCGAAATGGAATTCTGGCTGGCAGCGCATACAGTCGACACCCTTGTGCTCGATCAGCTCGTCTGCGACCTCACGCTCAACGGCGAAGCGCGCCCCGCGCTCGAACCTGCGCGCCTGAACGGCATGCTTAAGGGTTTTATCGATCTGGTGTTCGAGCATGATGGCCGCTATTACGTTGCGGACTACAAGTCGAACTGGCTCGGTCCGGATGATTCAGCCTACACGCCGGCGAGGATGCGGGCGCAGATCCTGCACTCGCGCTACGAACTGCAGTACGTGCTGTATCTGTTCGCGCTGCACCGGCTCCTGAAAGTGCGCCTGCCCGATTACGACTACGACCGCCACGTGGGCGGCGCGGTCTATCTGTTTCTGCGTGGCGGCCACGCACCCGGCCAGGGTTTGCATGTCGAGCGCCCGCCGCGAGAGTTGATCGAAGAACTGGACGCGCTGTTTGCGCGCCGCTCCGATGGTGAAGAGGCCGAGGAGTATGCGTTGAAGGAAGCAGAATGACGACCCGCTCAGCCAACACCCTCGCCGCTATCGACGCCAAAGGCGACACCGCGCGCATGCTCGGTGTGCTCGACCAATGGGTCGAGCGCGGCTGGCTGCGCGCGCTCGATGCCGGCTTTGCGCGCTTTCTCTGGACGGAGAAGCCGCAGACTCCGCCATTGCTGGTGCTTGCCGCCGCGCTGGCGAGTCACCAGTTGGGACGCGGCCACGTGTGCCTCGACCTGCAGGCGACACTCGACGACCCGACCTTCGCACTCTCGTTGCCACCCGATGGACCGCAAGCGAATACGACGACGGAACCGCCCCAGGCGCCGGCCGACGTGCTGAGCGGCGTCGATCTGGCGCGCTGGCTGGCGGCGCTCGAGCATCCCGCGCTGGTCGGCGAGGAGGCGGGCAATACGCCGCTGGTGCGGGTCGGCACGCGGCTCTACCTGCGCCGTTACTGGCAATACGAGCAGGATGTGCGCGCCGGCATCGAGCGGCGGCTCGCGGCTTCGGCGCAGATGGAAGCCTCGCTGCAGGCCGATGCGGCGCGCACCGCGCTGGACGTTTTGTTTCCACCGCGTCCAGCCGGCGCGACGGGCGCGGACTGGCAAAAGCTCGCCTGCGCGCTGGCGGCGCGCAGTGCGTTCAGCATCGTTACGGGTGGTCCGGGCACCGGCAAGACGACCACCGTGGTCAGGCTGCTGGCGTTGCTGCAGACGCTGGCGCTCGGCGCTGCGGCGAACCCGTTGCGTCCCGCGCGGCCTTTGCGGATCCGTCTGGCGGCGCCAACCGGTAAAGCGGCGGCGCGCCTGAACGAATCGATTGCGGGCGCCGTGGCGCAGTTGCCGGTCGACGCATTGCCGAACGGCGCGGCGGTGCGTGAGGCTATTCCCACCGTCGTGACCACGTTGCACCGGGTGCTGGGTACCCGCCCCGAGAGCCGCCGCTTTCGCCACGATGCGAGCAATCCGTTGCCGGTGGACGTGCTGGTGATCGACGAAGCGTCGATGGTCGATCTGGAGATGATGGCGGCCGTGCTCGATGCGCTGCCCGCTTCGGCCCGGTTGATTCTGCTGGGCGACAAGGATCAGTTGGCGTCGGTCGAAGCGGGCGCCGTGCTGGGCGAGTTGTGCCAGCGCGCGGCCCAGGGGCATTACACGCCGGCCACGCGCGACTGGCTCTTGGCCGCGACCGGCGAGCGGATCGACGCGGCGATGCTCGACGAGCAAGGCACGGCGCTCGATCAGTCGGTGGCGATGTTGCGGCAGAGCCATCGGTTTTCTGCCGAGAGCGGCATCGGCCAGCTTGCTGCGCTCGTCAACGCGGGCGATGCAGCCGCGGTCGCACGGGTCTGGACGCACGGTCACGCGGATCTTGCCTTGCTGGTCTGCGCGGCGAATGACGATACCGCGTTCAAGGCTCTCGTGATCGACGGATACGGTGGGGCGGCGGCGTCGCCTCAACTGTTCGGCGCCAACGGCGAACCGGGCCGTCCACGCCACGGCTACCGGCATTACCTTGAAACGATGCACGCGCAGCAGCCCGATCGTTATGCGGGTTTAGCGGCATTCGACGCATGGGCGGGCGAAGTGCTCAAGGCACACGGCGAGTTCCAGCTCCTGTGCGCGCTGCGCCGGGGGCCATGGGGCGTCGAAGGGCTGAACAAACGCGTGGCGCGGCTGCTGCAGGAAGACGGTCTGATCGCCGTGCGCGGCGAATGGTATCCGGGGCGCCCGGTGCTCGTAACCCGCAACGATTATGAACTCGGCCTGATGAACGGTGACATTGGCATTACGCTGGAGCTTCCCAACCGCTCGGGTGACGGCTCGGTACTGCGGGTCGCCTTTCCCGCCGGCGACGGCGAAGGCGGCATCAAATGGGTGCTGCCGAGCCGCCTGCAAGCGGTGGAGACGGTGCTCGCGCTGACCGTGCACAAGTCGCAGGGTTCGGAGTTCATGCACGCGGCGCTGGTGTTGCCCGATACCTTCAGCCCGATCCTTACGCGTGAGCTGGTGTACACCGGCATTACGCGGGCCCGCGCCTTTCTGACGCTGGCGATTCCGGAAGGCAAGCCGGTGCTCGACCAGGCGGTGTTCGCGAAGGTGCAGCGCGCGAGCGGTTTGATGGCGGGGTTTGGGGGTGACGCGGCGGGGTGAGCCAATGCGAGGGCGGATAGCGTTTAGCAGATGCTATCTGCAGCTTCGCTCGCCTCCAGGCTACAATAATTTCACGCCTAGGTTGCTTAGGTCGACCGGCCCGGAATATCGGGTGCTTTCGTCAAGCTTGTGCAACGGATTATCCAGGGCGTCGGCGGGTGGCGCCGCTCAGCGCACCGCGCCCTGTCACACCAAGAGGCGAGCATGAGAATCGCAGTACTCGACGACGACCCCGCTCAAACCGCATTCGTGCATGAGACGATGTCGGCAGCGGGCCATGTCTGCCACACCTTTTCCGAAGGCCGCGCACTCGTTCAGCAGTTGCACCGCCAGACCTTCGATCTCCTGATTCTCGACTGGATCGTGCCGGACCTGTCCGGCGAGGAAGTCCTGCGCTGGGTTCGCTCGACGCTCGGCGAGCGCGTGCCGGTGATCTTCATGACCTCGCGCGGACGCGAGAGCGATATTGTCTCCATCCTGAACGCGGGTGCCGACGACTATGTCGTCAAGCCGGTCGCCGCCGGTGTGCTGCTGGCCCGCGTCAGCTCGCTGCTGCGGCGCACGTATCAGCTCAATGCGGCGGCGGTTAAAGCAACGTTTGGCGATTTCGAATTCGACCTGAACGCTAAACAAGTATCTGTGAAGCAGCAATTGGTGAGTCTCACGCAGAAGGAGTTCGAACTTGCCTTGCTGCTGTTCCAGCATTTGAACCGCCCGCTGTCGCGGGCGCATATCGTCGATATGGTCTGGAAGCAGACCACCGATATTCCGACGCGGACCATGGACACGCACGTGTCGATGCTGCGCTCGAAGCTCGGCTTGCGGCCGGAAAACGGCTATCGCCTGACGCCGATCTACGGCTATGGATACCGGCTTGAGCAGATCGGCGACGAGGTCGTGGACACCCGCGGTTAATTGCCTGGCTATCGTGCTGCGCGCGGCGTATAGCGCTTACGCCGCGCTGCCGTTTAACATTCTTCGGTATGCGAATTTCAAGCCGCAAATCTAACAAGATTTGACTTTCTTCGAGCGGCGCTTAAGTTAAGCTGAATGCAAGGCATTTGGCGTCGTGGGCGATCGTCCACGACGCCTTTGCGAACCTTAGTAGCGAAGTAAGCGTTCCTCACTTGCATGAATACACTCGAGTCGACTCAATCGCATTCGCCGGCATCGTTTGCACTTCCGGTTCATGACCTGACCGATGCGCAATGGGAACGGATTGTTCCGCTTTTGCCAGAATTGAATCAGGGCGTCGTGCGCCGGGGGCGTCCTTGCGTCAACCTGCGTGGCGTGGTCAACAGTGTCTTGTGGGTTCTGCGGACCGGCAAGCCATGGAATGCGATGCCGGCAAATTATCCGCCGTACCAGACCTCTCATCGGTATTACTTGCGCTGGCGCGAGGGCGGCGTGCTATCGGATATCGCGTTCGAGCTGTTTCATACCGACGCCATCCTGGCCCGCTACGTCTCGCGCAAGCGCGAAGCGCACGAAGGCAAGGCCGCCTGAGATCGTTAAATCTGTTCCTGGCCGAACGCGCAGAGACGTTCAAGATCGACAACATCGATCTGGTTGTACGCCAGCCGCAAGATTCCCTGCTTCTCGAGGCTCTGTAGTGCCTGATTGATGCGCTGACGCGAGACACCGGCGAGCAGGCCGACTTCTTCCTGCGAAATCATTAACGTGCGGCCAGTCTCCGGGTAGAGATCCGGATTGAACAGTTGCGCGAGCGCTTGAGCCACCCGCGCATCTACGTCGAGTAAGCGGCTATTTTGGATCGAGGCGATGAATTCGCCCATGCGATTGTTAAGCTGGCGGATCACGAAACCCGTGAACGGCAAGCTGGAACTCAGCAACGCATGGAACGTGGCCGACGGCACGAACATCACCAGAGACGGCTGAATTGCCGCCACGTCATACTTGCGCAGCTCGCGCTTGATCACACTCCCTTCGCCGAACCAGCCGCCGGGCGGTACCCCCGAGAGGGTGCAGCTACGCCCCGATGTGTTGTAAATGGCCAGTTTGAGCAGCCCGCTATGCACGCCGATCCAGTAGTCGGACGGCGCCTGACGCCGGGCAATCCACGCGCCGCCTTCGCGGTATTGCGCATGCGAAGTCGCGAGAACCAGTGCCTGATGTTCCTCGGCGAGCGCGCGAAACCACGCACATTGACCAAAAAGATCCAGCAGCTCGGCGCGCTCGAGCGGTTCCGGCTTGCTCGCCCGGGGAGCGGCGACGGTATCGTGGACGTCGTCCATAGGTCGCTCTTCAAGAAAAATGGTTCAGGCAGGGCGCCACGGAATACCAGTCTGTCATTTGAACGACAGACAGCGCACCATGGCTATTGTTAGCCTATTTGACCATAAGATGCTGAAAACGAATGGGGCTTTGGGCTCCTGAGGAGACTTTTCGATGACGCATATGTTCGAGGAAGGCCTTGGCCGCTGTGAAGCCAACTATGTTCCGCTCACGCCAGTCGATTTCATTGCGCGCGCAGCCGAGGTCTACGGCGAGCGCTTGGCGGTGGTGCATGGAGCGATCCGGCGCAACTGGCGCGAGACCTATGAGCGCGCCCGGCGCCTCGCCAGCGCGCTGCAGCGGGCGGGGATAGGGCGCGGCGATACCGTGGCTGTGCTGCTGCCCAACATTCCTCCGATGATTGAAGCCCACTTCGGCGTGCCGATGGCCGG
Source organism: Burkholderia sp. 4M9327F10 (assembly GCF_005503145.1). GTDB lineage: Bacteria > Pseudomonadota > Gammaproteobacteria > Burkholderiales > Burkholderiaceae > Paraburkholderia. Next base: position 30,306 of record NZ_SCNV01000041.1, read on the forward strand.
AGCCGTGCTCAATACGCTGAACACACGGCTCGATGCGCCGTCGATCCTGTTTATGTTGCGGCACGGCGAAGCGAAGGCGTTGATCGTCGATACCGAGTATGCGGAGCTGGCGCACCGTGCTTCGCTGGAGTTTCCCGAACTGCGCATTGTCAGCGTCGAGGATGTGATGCCGGCCGACCCGCACAGGTTTCCGCGCGCCGTCGACTATGAGACCTTCCTGCAAGGCGGCGACCCGCAATTCGCGTGGCAGTTGCCCGCAGACGAGTGGGATGCGATCGCGCTGAACTATACATCGGGCACAACCGGCGATCCGAAGGGCGTGGTCTATCATCATCGCGGCGCTTACCTTAACGCCGTGAGCAATATCCTCGAATGGGATATGCCCAAGCACGCGGTCTATCTATGGACATTGCCGCTGTTTCACTGCAACGGCTGGTGCTTCGCATGGACCGTGGCGGCGCGCGCCGGCGTCAATGTCTGCTTGCGCAAGTTCGACGCGAAAGCCGTCTTTGACCTGATCCGCAGCGAGGGCGTGACGCATTACTGCGGCGCGCCGATCGTGCAGAGCGCATTGGCCAATGCCCCAGAGGCTTGGCGCGAGGGCATCCGGCACAGGGTTGCCACCATGGTGGCCGGTGCGGCGCCGGCACCCGCGGTCATCGCCAAAATGAAGGAAATCGGCTTTGATCTGACGCATGTCTATGGCCTGACCGAAGTCTATGGCCCCGCCTCCGTATGCGCCCGTCAGGAGCACTGGGAAAGCGCAAGCGATGACGAACTTGCACGGCTTAACGCTCGCCAGGGTGTGCGCTACCACCTGCAAGCGGCGGTAACGGTATTGAATCCCGACACACTCGATCCGGTGCCGAACGACGGTGAGACGCTCGGCGAAATCATGTTTCGCGGCAACATCTGCATGAAGGGCTATCTGAAGAACGAGCGCGCCACTGAAGACGCCTTCAGGGGCGGCTGGTTCCACACCGGCGACTTGGGCGTGCTGATGGAGGACGGCTACGTTCGCATTCGCGATCGCAGCAAGGACATCATTATTTCAGGTGGAGAAAACATCTCGAGTATCGAGATCGAAGACACGCTGTACCGGCACCCCGCAGTCGCGGTGGCCGCCGTGGTGGCGATGCCCGATCCGAAATGGGGTGAAGTGCCGTGTGCCTTCGTCGAACTCAGAGAGGGTGCAGAGGCTAGCGCCGAAGAGATCATCGCGCATTGCCGGCTGTTTCTGGCAAGCTTCAAGTTGCCCAAGGCAGTCTGCTTCGGAGAGCTACCTAAAACGTCGACCGGAAAAATCCAGAAGTTCGAACTGCGTGCGCGTGTCAAATCCGTCAGCGCAATCGATTTGGCAGGCGAGAGCGGCAGCCCTTCGCAGGACAAACCGTGAAACTGTCGAGACGCCGCATTGGCAGGCAATTCGCGCTGTATGGAGCGCGAATTGCCTTTCGTCGTGAACGCGGCGTCGGTGCGAACCGTCGACCGCCGGGGCTTAGCCGCGGCTGTCAATCCAACGAAGGGCCCAACGGCTCGAGTGCTGCAATGCCTGCTCTTCGCTACTGAAGTAGTCAAGCGAGTAGAACTGATAGCGCGCTTCAGCAGATTGACTGCCGGCGCGCTCGAGCAGCAGATTGGATGAAAATGTACCGTCAGGCAAACGATGTGCCGAAGGTTGAACGGCATAGCCGTTGTAATGATGAATGTGTTTAGTTTGCATTTTTAATTTTAAATATTCGTACGCGAGCACGGCGATCAGGACGAGCCAGATCGAGCCGAAGCGAATGCCGGGCGAATGCAGGGCGAACGCGTATGGGAAGGGCGTTAAAGCCGGTCCAGCCAGGGAGTGTGAGGGGGCAAGCGAGGCGTTTGGCGCAACGAAGACTGCTAAGCGATTACGCCAACTGTGGGAGAACGAACTCCGCGAAGATGTCGCTGCAGTCCGGTATCCGTCACCCGGATACCGGACCCGTCAAACTTTACAGCGGCTTGATGTTAGCCGCTTGCAGACCCTTGGGGCCTTGCTTCGTTTCGAAGCTCACCTTCTGGTTTTCAGCCAGCGTCTTGAAGCCGTTGCCGCTGATTTCCGAGAAGTGAGCGAACAGGTCGTCGCCGCCCTTGTCCGGGGTAATGAAGCCAAAGCCTTTGCTGTCGTTAAACCACTTAACGGTACCGGTATCCATAAAGAATCCTTGAGATAGAAATAGTAAAAGATCGCTCCGGAGGGAGCACGGAAAGCATCAAGGAGGGAGAGGACAACGAATACCGCTGAGGGGGGAGCGAGCAATTGATGAACAGCAATCGAACTTCTTGAACTTCGGCAGGCACGATAACGGTTCGGGGCCGTTTCAGTCAAGCACTTTCTTGTAACGCTTTCGTCAGGCGTGGCGACACGCGCAATGCAGAGCCGCGAGAAACGGTCAGGCCCCCTTACGAAAACGGCACGCCGCGATTCCCCGTTCGCCTTGCCCGGCGTGACATTGAAGGAATCGCGGCAAGGCCTGCGCGTTCAGTTTTGCGGTGGCGAATCACAGGCCGACTCGATGTGCCGCGAAGATCAGGCGCAGGCCGAGTGCGGTGATCGCACCGGCTGCAACGCGGTCAACCCACGTCTTTGCCCGCAGGTACATTTCACGTGGCCGCTTGCTGGAAAAGCACACGGCGACCACCGTATACCAGCCGGCTTCGATGGAGAAAATTGCCGGCGGCAGCGCGAGATAACACCAGAGCGGCGGATGCTGCGGCAGGAGTGCCGCGAAAATACTGCCGTAATAGATAGCGGTTTTCGGATTGCTGAGTTGGGTGCTCAAGCCAATCCAGAATGATTTACGCGGAGTACTGCCGGCATTCGCGTTGTCCTGAGTGAAGGCGAGCGGGCGGCTGGCGCCGCGCCAGATCTTCGAGGCCAGATAAATGAGGTAAAGGCCACCCGCTACCTTGAGGCTCACATAGAGCCAGGTGACGGCGGCAAGCAGCGTATAGAGCCCAAGCAATGCGATACCGCTAAAGAACACGCCGCCGATCCCCATGCCTAGCGCGGTAGCCAGGCCGTCGCGGCGCGACAGGCCGATCGCATTGCGTGCGACGATGACGAAACTCGGTCCAGGGCTCATCGCGCCAATCAGAAGCGCAGTGAGAATGGTGAAGACGGCGGCTGACGGTGACATGGTTGCTTCGTCCTTTGCGGGTCGATGAAAGAAAGCCGAGTGCATAAAAATAGCACGCCGCTTGCCGGGCCATTGGAAATTTCGCCGTCGGATGCGATATATAGCTGTGCGCGGCAGAAAAAATGGGTGCTAAAATTGTCTTATAGACGCTGAAGCAGCCCTTGCGGGTAAAGGGCCAGACGGGCGACGATTCGAGCCGCTTGCCGAACGGATTTCCTGAACAATAGATTGGTCGGGCATCATTTCCGGGGGCGCACACACGTGCAGTCAAGCCACGTGCGGTCGAACGGCGTTCGGCTCACCCGAATCATGTATAGGCTTCGCGTTTTTCAGCGAAGCCTTTTATTTTTCAAAACGCGCGCAATTTCAGCCGCGGCATCGGTACGTTATGAAAGAGCGAGAAGAACAACGGATGTTCGACCTCGACGGGAACGCGCGCGAGCGCCTTGTCCTGTGGATACGTCGCCGCATGGAAGAATACGGCATTACGCTGGAAGCATTGGCCGGGGCGATTGAAGCCGACGCTAATGCGAAGCGAGCCGTGATGTACCGTGACGCCTACGGCAACACGTGGGACGGCCAGGGCGATAAACCGGATTGGCTGGCGCGGGCGATTTACGCCGGACAGAATATCGATCATTTCCGGGTTTAAATCCCCGCTGAATCGTTTTTTAGGCGAATGCTGACTACGCACCGTATGGGGTGCGTTATTTCTCGCTGTCTCCTCGTCGAGGCAAAGGCCTTGTCACCCCCAGACAATGCTATCGATATGAGCAACGCTTCGTTGGCACACCCTTAACGGGTGGCTAGGATGGTCGGTCATCCGGCACGAGCGTAGCGCCTCTTCTTCGATGACCTCTCCCATTCTGAGCGCTAACGCGCTTTCCAAACGCTTTGGTCCTACCGCTGCACTCGATCGCGTCGATCTGTCGATCCATGCGGGCGAGGTTGTTGCGCTCATGGGTGCGAACGGCACGGGCAAGTCGACCCTCGTGAAGATACTGAGCGGCGTCTATCGGTCCGATGGCGGCGAGCTGTCGCTGCGAGGACAGCCGTTCCACCCCGCTTCGCCTCACGATGCCAAACAGTTGGGGATTGCGACGGTGCATCAATCCATTGCAGATGCGGTGGTGCCCACGCTTTCGATTGCAGACAATCTGCTGCTCGACCGTTTGTGCGACTCGAGCTCAGCCTGGCGAGTACCGTCGGCCGCCCGGGTTCAGGCTGCGGCGCCGCTGGCTGCGAGGGTGGGGCTCGACGCGGATCTGGCTGCGCCGCTTGCTTCACTGTCGCTCGCGGCGCAGCAACTCGTCACGCTCGCACGCGCGTTGGCAACGCGGCCCGCCCTGCTGATTCTCGACGAGCCTACCGCAAGCCTGTCGGCGCCGGAAGCCGAGCGTCTGTTCGGCCTTATCGAGCGCTTACGTGACGAAGGTGTTGCGATCCTGCTGGTGTCGCACCGGCTGGGAGACCTGCGGCGGATTGCCGGACGTGTGGCCGTGATGCGCGACGGTCGCATCGTGGCCGATCTGCACGCGCCGATCGATTTCGACGCCGCGGTCGAAACAATGATCGGGCGTCCCTTGCGCAGCCGTACTGCATTCGGCGTGGCAACTGCGGCGGCCGCTACGCATGTGCCTTGCTTTAGCGTGCGGGACCTGCAGTTGACACCTGGCAGCATTCCGTTCGATCTCGACGTACAGCGTGGCGAAATCGTCGCAATTGCGGGCCCGGTTGGCGGTGGCAAGTCACGCTTTGCGCGCACGATTTTCGGCGCTGCGCGGGCCGCATCAGGCACGATGACGCTCGACGGCAAACCGTGGCGCCCGCGCTCACCCGCCGAGGCGATTCGCGCCAGCGTGTTTCTCGCAGGCGAAGACCGTTGGCGAACCTCGCTGTTTCCGGGCAGCGTGCCGTTCGCCTCGATTGCCGGCACGCTCAGTTTTCCGTTTCTGTCGCGCTGGTTCAAGTATGGCGCGGTCCGGCGGGGGCGCGAGCGGCGTGTCGCGCTCGACGCGATCGCACGCTTCGGAATTCGCTGTACGGGACCCGACGACCGCCTTGAGCGCCTTTCCGGCGGCAATCAGCAGAAAGTGGTGCTGGCGCGCTGGCATGCGCAAGCGGCGCGCCTGCTGCTGCTGGACGAACCGTTTCAGGGCGTCGATGCCGGTGCGCGCGCCGATATCGTCGATACGCTGCGGCGTCACGCACCGGAGCGCGCCACCCTCGTTTTTGTTAGCGATCTCGAAGAGGCGTTCGAGATCGCAGATCGCGTCGTGCGCTTTGACCGTTCGACGCTCGACCCTGCTTCCCACTCTGACCTCACCTCTTTCGCTCGCTTATGAAAACCAGTCCTTCGATCACGTCCGAGGGGGCCTCCGCAGTGGCGTCTGAAATTACGTCTGAAATCGCGTCTGAAAGCAAAACGGCGCCCCACGCACCGGCTATCCGGCGCAACCGGCTGCATGCGCTGCGGGGCCATCTCGAACGCACCGGCATGTTCGTCGTGCTGGCGATCCTCGTCATCGTGTTCGCGGTCAATCAGCCGGCCTTCCTGAATATCGACAACCTCTTTAGCATTTTGCAGGCGGTGTCGATTGTGGCGCTGCTCGGTATTGGCGTGACGGTGACGCTTGCCGCCGGTGGCTTCGATCTTTCGGTGGGCAGCGTGGCTGCATCGGCGCAGATGGCGGCGAGCTATGTGCTGATCGTCTGGCATGGCAACACGTTCGAAGCGGTTGCGGCATGCCTCGCTCTGGGTGTGGCGGCGGGGCTGTTCAACGGCGTGCTGATTACGCGCCTGCGCGTACCGGACCAGTTGGCGACGCTCGGTACGCTGTTTCTGCTGGCCGGTCTGCAACTGATTCCGACCGGCGGCCGCTCGCTCGCAACGGGTACGATCTTGCCCGACGGCACCGAAACCACCGGCGTGTTTCCGGACGCGTTTCTCGCGCTCGGACGCTTGCGGCTATTCGACGTTGTGCCGTTGCCGGTTGTCGTGCTGGCAGTTCTGACGCTGGTAGCCTGCATCGTGATGGAAACCACGCGTTGGGGGCGGGTTATCTACGCGATCGGCGGCAACGAAACCGCGGCGCGCCTCGCCGGTGCGCCGACCGCGCGATACCGCGTCGCCGCGTATGTCGCTTCGGGCGCGATCGCCTCGCTCGGCGGCGTGCTGATTGCTGCGCGCGTGGGACGTGGCGATGTCAGCGCCGGCCATTCGATGCTGCTCGATGCGGTGGCCGCCGCGCTGGTCGGCTACGCGGTCTGGGCCGCGAAGCGCCCTAACGTATTCGGCACGGTCGTCGGTGCGGTGTTTGTGGGCGTGTTGCTCAACGGATTGACGATGCTGAATGCGCCGTACTACATGCAGGATTTCATCAAAGGTGTGTTGCTGGTGGGTGCGCTGGCCTTCACGTTTAGCGTGGGGCGTGGCACAGAGTCTCATGCATAGCGGCCACGCCGCTGCGCGAAGCTGATGGCCAGCACGGCGAAGATCAGCGCGCCGGTTGCCACCTGCTGCCAATAGAAATTCCAGCCGATCAACAACAGGCCGTTGGCGACGAGGCTCAATAGCAAAACGCCCAGCAGTGTGCCGATGACGCCTGGGCGGCGCGTCGGCGACAGCGTGGTGCCAATAAAGGTTGCGCCAATCGCATTGAGCAGATAACCGTTGCCCGCCTGCGGGACGTAGGCCTTGACGGTCGACGACAGCAGCAGACCGACCACACCGTAAATCAACGCGCTGGCGATAAAGGTCACGGCCGTAATGGCAGCTACCGGCAGACCTGAATAGCGGGCCACGCCCGGCTGTGCGCCAAGCGCGGTGAGTTGCCGCCCCAGCCTGGCGTGCGCGAGCGTGACGTGCACGGCGAGCGCGAGCACTGCAACGATCCATAGCGGCACGGGCAAGCCCGCGACCGTGCCGTGTGCCAGTGCGCTGAACAGCGGTGGCAAAGCGATGTTGAGCAGATACACCGGCTGGCCGCCATCAGTGGCGAGCTGCTGGACCGTCTGGCCGATGAAGAGTGTGCCCAGCGTCGCGAGAAACGGCGCGATTCCGAGCCACCCGGTCAGTACGCCGTTGAACGCACCGACGACGAACGCCGCAGCAAGGCCGCCAAGCGCAGCCGGTGCCACGCCAACGTGATGCGCGCTCAGCAGCACGAAGACGAGGCTGGCGACATCGATGGAGGTGCCGAGCGACAGATCGATGGCGCCGAACGACAACGCGAGCGTCATGCCAAGCGCGGCGATCGCCAGCAGCGCGAAGTTGTTCAACAGTACATCGGCAAGATTGTCCGCCCGTGCAAAACCCGGCGCGAACGCCGCAAAAAATGCGATCACTGCAAGCAGTGCCCCGACCAGCGCGAAGCGCTGCAAGCGGCCTATCTGTTCAATCATGAGCGTGATTTCCGGCATGGCGGCGCACCAGCGCCGTAGTGGCGACGACGAACAGGATCAGCGCGCCTTCCACGCCGTTGACCCAGTAGCTCGACACGTTATCGAGCTGAAAGCCGTTACTGATAACGCCAATGAAGAGGACCGCGAGCAGGGTGCCTGGAATGGTCGGTACGAGCCGCCTCGAAAACACCACCCCCAAAAGCGCCGCGGCGACGGTGGCAAGCAGATTCTCACCCGCGCCGGGCGAGCTGCCGCTGAGTAGCGCGCTGGACGCCAGCGCGGCGAGCGCTGCGGCAATTCCGCTCAGGACGTAACTTGCCGCGACGTAGCGGTTCGTCCGTATGCCGGCGGCCTGGGCCGCATCCCGATGTGCGCCGGTGGCGCGCAGTCGCAGCCCGAATGGGGTGTAGTGGACCAGCACGGTGAACAGCGCTGCAACGAGGAGCAGCGCATAGGCGAGATGCGGCACGCCGAATGCGCCGTTATCGAGCAGAAAACTGAGCAGCGCGCCGCTTGCCGGCACGGAGGTGTTTTGCGTCAGCACCAGTTCAAAGCCGGCGCAGAGGTTCATCGTGGTCAGGGTCGCAAGCAAAGGAAAGATGCGCAAGACGATGACAGCAATCGCGTTAAGTACGCCCACCGTTGCGCCCGCGGCAAGCGTCAACAGCACGGCCGTTCCGGGTGCTGCGCCATCGCGCTGCGCAACGGCATAAACAGCCGCGCAGAGTCCGAGGTTGGCCGCCACCGAAAGATCGAGGCCCCCTCTAAGCGGATCAGCACCGCCGCCGATAAGCACAACCGTCAGTCCGAAGCCGAGAATCCCGACCACGACCGATTGCTGCAACACGTTCGCGAGATTCGCGAGCGTGAAGAACAGCGGCGAACTCACGGCGAAGCCGATAAACACCACCGCGAAGGCGAGCGCCGCGCCGCTTCTCAACCACCATTGGGCGCCGAACAACCGCTCGGGCAGTTCGAGTTTTCCGCTACGCGGTGCAGCATCCAGGACCTTGCTCATGCAGCGATCTCCTGTTGTGCGGTCGAATCGTGCGTGCCGCGCGCTCCGGTGGCCCATGCCAGCACTTCCTGGCTATCCGCTTCGCGCGAGACGAGTTCACGCACAATACGGCCGCGGGCCATCACGAGTACGCGGTCGGTGACGCCGAGCAGTTCGATCAGATCGCTGGAGAACAGCAGGACGCCGGCGCCGTCGCGGGCCAGCCGGTCGAGCAGCCGATAGATCTCGGTCTTGGCGCCAACGTCGACGCCCACTGTAGGTTCGTCGAGCAGATAGAGCGAGGATGTGCGGCTCAACCACTTGGCGAGCGCGACCTTCTGCTGGTTGCCTCCTGAGAGATGCCGCACGGGCGTTTCCGTACTGGAAGTGCGCACGGCCAGTTCTTCGATCAGGCGTTGAACGGTGCTGGTTTCGCGGCGTCGCGCGAGCAGGCCGAAGCGGCTAAAGCGAGCAAGGCTCGCGAGCGTCGTGTTCTCGCGCACCGAGAGCGCGGGTGCGACCCCATGCGCGCGCCGGTCCTCCGGCACGAACGCAATCTGCTGGCGCACGGCGTCTTGCGGACGGCGCAGACGCACCGCCTTGCCTTCGATTTCGATGCCGCCTTGCACGCCGCGTTCGAGTCCGAACAGGCTGCGCACCACGGGCTTGCCGCCGGAACCCAGCAAGCCGGTGATGCCGACGATCTCGCCGCGCCGCACCGCGAACGATACGTCTTCGAAGCGGCCAGGAGCGCTCAGCTTCTGCACGTTCAGGACGACGTTTCCCGGCGTGCGTGCCGCCGCCTGGGTTCGCACCTCAGCCTGCGTGCCGATCATCGCCGTGACCAGCGCTTCGGTCGGCGTCGAGCGCGCGTCGACGTGCGCGACGTCTACGCCATCGCGCAGCACGGTGACATGATCGCAGATGGCGGCGATCTCGTTGAGATAGTGCGACACGTAGAGGATCGTCAGGCCGCGTTGCCGCAGTCGCTCGATGGTCTGCAACAAACGCTCCACTTCGCGGCTGACCAGCGCTGCGGTTGGCTCATCGAACACCAGAATGCGCGGCTCGCGGATCAGTGCGCGGGTAATCTGTACGATCTGCTGCTCGGCGACGCTCAGATCGCCGATGAGCCGGTTCGGCGCTATCTCGACGCCGAAGTGAGTGTGCAACGCATCGCGAGCGTCGCGCTGCATGCGCCGCACGTCGAGCAAGCGGAAGCCGCCTGCCACACGCGGGCCGACGGTTCGTTCGTTGCCTAGCCACAGCGCTTCGGCCACGGTGAACGTGGCGGGCAGCAAGCGTTCCTGGTGAATGAACCCGATCCCCGAGGCATCGCCGTGAGGTGAGGTGTTGAGCGCCTGTGCGACACCGTCGACAGTGATGGTGCCGGAGTCGGCCGTGTAAATGCCAGCGAGTATCTTGATGAGCGTCGACTTGCCCGCGCCGTTTTGTCCAATCAGGCCATGCACGCTGCCGCGCGGAACCGTCAGCGAGGCGCCGCGCAGCGCGGGCACGCCGTCGAAATGCTTGACGAGCTCACGCAGTTCGAGCGCGGCAGGTGGGGTTGCGGAACTCATTTTGCACTGAGTTGGCCGAGAGTCTGCTGGATCGTGCCGGCGTTGTCCTTGGTGACCAGAATCGACGGTACATATGTATATGGCGCCAGCGTGCGATCACCCGCAAGATATCTCGCGACGTTATCCACTGCGGTCTTGCCGATCAACGCGGGCTGCTGCGCGACCACCGCGGCGGCGCTCGACTTCGGATCCTTCACGAGCGTAACGACGTCCGGGCTGCCATCGACCGCGTAGGTCTTGATCTCGTCGCGGTGCGCGGCGTCCACGGCCTGGGTGGCGCCGACCTGCGGCACGTCCCATGCGGCCCAGATCGCGGCAATCTGTCCCTTCGGGTACTTCGCGAGCAACTGGCTCACCTGTGCATAGGCGCTCTGCACCGTGTTCGGAATCACATCGCGCAGCTCGGGCTGGATGATATGCACCTTCGGGTAGTACTTGAGCACCGCCTTGAGCTGGTCGTAACGGATTGCGCACACCGGCACGCCGTAGAAGCCATTGAAGACGAGGATGTTGCCTTCACCGTGAATGTCGTTGACGAGCTTAAGCGCGAGCTGCTCGCCGATGAAGAAATTGTCCGACGTGGTGTCGTTGATGCTCGACGGCGATGCGGTGTCGATCGTGAACAACGGGATGTTGGCCTGGCGGATTTTCTGCAACCACGGCTCCAGCACCGTTGCAGTGCCCAATTGTTCGACGATGGCGTCGGGCTTCTGCGCGATCAGTGTCTGGATCTGCGCGATCTGGCGGTTGTCGTTGCGGCCGGCGTCAAGTGCGATTGGCGTGCCGCCGAGCCGTTTCACTTCATCCACTGCGCCCTGGTAAGCCTTCAGGTCCCAGTAGTGATCCGTGCCTGCCGCTGTGATGCCGATACGTTTGCCTTTGAGTGACGGCACGGCCGCCGCGTTGTCGCCACCGGCGGCTGCATCGGCCGTGGCCGCCGTGCCTTGGGCGTAAGCGTGAGTAAGAATGCCGCCGGTCATGCTGAAGACGGTCGCGGCCAACAACGAAGAGAGAGTGGTGTGCAAGCGTTTCATGGTGTCCAAATCAAAGAGGCAAAGGTGTCCAGCTTGCGACGACTCTAATCAACAACCCGCTGCGCATGAAACCATCAAATCAAACTATCTTTATCAGCTATACGGCGAAGTGCTTATGTGCGATTTAACATGAGTTCGTTTGCCATCCGAAGGAATATCCATTTCAGAATCGTTCAGTTTGCGTGTCTCGTACCCGCTGATAGATTGTGCGAACAGTCACTCAAGCGGAGATTCGTATGGCCGAGCTTTACGAAGCGACCTCATCGCATACGAGCGATGCGGACCAACATGCCGTGCGCATCATTCAGGACGACGCCCAGGCTATTGCCGTGGCACACGAGCTGGCGGGGCGTCTCGCGCGAGATGCGGCTGTGCGTGACCGCGAGCGTCGTTTGCCGCATGACGAGATCGAATGGTTCTCACAGTCTGGGTTATGGGCGATCACTGTGCCGAAAACCTATGGCGGCGCGGGTGTGTCGTTCGTCACGCTGACCGAAGTGATCAAGATCATCGCGGCGGCCGATCCTTCATTGGGACAGTTGCCGCAGAACCACTTCGGCCTCGTGGATGTGATTTCACTCACGGGCACTGAAGAACAGAAGCGCTACTTCTTTTCCCAGATATTAAGCGGCAAGCGCTTCGGCAATGGCTTCTCCGAAAAAGGCACCAAGCATGTGCTCGATCTGAAAACGCGCGTGCGGCAAGACGGCGACGACTACGTGGTGGACGGCACCAAGTTCTATTCGACGGGTGCGTTGTTTGCACACTTTGTGCCGGTGCTGGGACTCGACGACGACCGCAAAGGCTGGCTTGCCTATATCCCGAAGGGAACGCCGGGTCTGAACGTGATCGACGACTGGTCGGGTTTCGGGCAGCGCACCACGGCAAGCGGCACAGTGGTGCTCGAAGGCGTGCGCGTACCCGCATCGCATGTCTTTCCTGCGCACCGCGTCTCCGACTTCCCGACACTGAACGGCCCGGTCTCACAGATCATTCAGGCTGCGATCGACGCGGGGATTGCGAAGGCAGCGGTGGAAGACACGCTCACGTTTGTTCGCACGCGCTCCCGACCGTGGATTGACAGCAGTGTCGAGCGTGCCAGCGACGACCCGCTGACGGTGCGCGAAATCGGCCACTTGCATATCCAGTTGCATGCGGCCGAGGCACTGCTGGAGCGTGCGGCGCGCACACTGGATGTGATCGCCGCGCAGGGAGAAACCAGTGAGGACGATGTCGCACGGGCCTCGGTCGCGGTGGGAGAGGCCAAAGTACTAACCACCGAAATCGCATTGCTGGCGAGCGAAAAGCTCTTTGAACTGGCCGGCACCCAGGCGACGCTCGCCGAGCATAACCTCGACCGTCACTGGCGCAATGCCCGCACCCACACGCTGCACGATCCGGTGCGCTGGAAATATCATCTCGTCGGCAACTTCTATCTGAACGGCGTTAAACCGGCCCGCCATCCGTGGAATTGACGCCATGAATGCTTTGACAGAATCCGTCGCCCGTGGGGCGCAGCAGGCCGCGCGTATCGAGAACGACGAGGACGCACTAGAAGTGGCCCGCGCGTTGGCGCCCACGTTGGCCGAAGGCGCGTCGCAGCGCGATCGTGAGCGTCGTTTGCCGTATGCCGAGATCGAAGCCTATTCGGCGAGCGGCCTCTGGGGCATTGCCGTGCCGCGCGAGTTCGGTGGCGCGGCGGTGTCGTACGCCACGCTTGCGGAGGTCACTGCGATCATTTCGGAGGCCGATCCGGCACTCGGACAGATTCCGCAGAATCACTTTTTCATGCTCGATGTGCTGCGTGTAAACGGCACACATGCTCAGCAGGCCTTCTACTTCGAGCGGGCGCTGGCGGGCGAACGGTTTGGCAATGCGCTTTCCGAGCGTGGCACGAAGAATGTAAGCGACTACCGGACCACGCTTGCGCCGGAAGGTGAAGGCTTTCGGATCAACGGCACCAAGTTCTATTCGACCGGTGCATTGTTTGCGCAATGGATTCCGATTGTCGCCAAAGCGGCCGACGAAACCCTGTATGTGGCGTTTGCGAGTGCGCAGACACCCGGCTTGAGCGTCGTGGACGACTGGTCGGGTTTTGGTCAAAAGACAACCGGCAGCGGCACGACCACGCTCGACAACATCTACGTCGAAGCCTCCGCAGTCGTGCCATACAGTTCCGCGTTCGCCGCCCGGCCTACAACGGTGGGCCCGATTGGGCAACTGATTCACGCTGCCGTCGACCTTGGGATCGCGCGCGCGGCGCTTGCCGATGCGCGTCGCTTCGTGCGGGAACGGTCACGTCCGTGGATCGACAGCGGGGTGGAGCGCGCGAGTGATGATCCGCTGACGCTCGAACTGTTCGGCAAGCTCACGCTGCAGTTGCACGGCGCTGAGGCGCTGGTCGAGCGTGCGGGCCGCCGCGTCGACGACGCGGTCAAGGCGTCGAACGAACAGACGGTCGCCGCGGCCTCGATCGCGGTGGCCGAGGCCCGCGCGGCAACCACGGAGATTGCCTTGCAGGCTTCGACGCGGCTGATCGAGCTGGCGGGCACGCAGGCGACGCTTGCCGAACACAACCTCGACCGGCACTGGCGTAACGCGCGCACTCATACGCTGCACGACCCGGTGCGCTGGAAATACATTGCGGTCGGCAACTACTACCTGAACGATGTGCTGCCGCCGCGCCACGGCGCGCTCTGACGCGCTCGCTGTGCATCATCCAGGCCTCACCTAAGTGAATCCGATTATGGCCAGACAGATTCGTCTCAACGCATTCGACATGAACTGCGTCGGGCATCAGTCGCCGGGGTTGTGGGCGCATCCGCGCGATACCTCCTGGCGTTACAAGCACCTCGACTACTGGACCGAGCTTGCGAAGCTGCTCGAACGTGGCAAATTCGACGGCCTGTTTATCGCCGATGTGCTCGGCATTTATGACGTGTTCAAGGGTAACGGCGAGGCCGCGATCCGCCAGGCCGCCCAGGTGCCGGTGAATGATCCAATCCTGCTGGTTTCGGCGATGGCGGGCGTGACCGAGCATCTTGGCTTTGGCGTGACGTGCTCGCTCTCGTACGAGCATCCTTATCCGTTCGCGAGACGCATGTCGACGCTCGATCATCTGACCAACGGACGGGTGGGCTGGAACATCGTCACATCGTATCTGGATAGCGCGGCGCGCAATGTGGGCCTGCCGAGCCAGGCGAATCACGACGAACGCTACGCACTGGCCGAAGAGTATCTCGACGTCTGCTACAAGCTGTGGGAGTCGTCATGGGAAGACGACGCGGTGGTGCGCGATGCGGCACGCCAGGTTTTCACGGAACCATCCAAGGTGCATCCGATTGAACATCATGGACAGTACTTCGATGTGCCGGGTATTCACCTGTGCGAGCCGTCGCCGCAACGCACGCCGGTGCTGTATCAGGCCGGGGCGTCGAAACGCGGTAAGGACTTCGCCGCGCAGCACGCCGAATGCATTTTCATTGCCGCGCCGTCGCGCACGATTCTGAAGCAGTTTGTGGCCGACATTCGCGCTCGTGTGAAGTCGTTCGGGCGCGATCCGCACGACGTGCTGATCTTCAATCTGCATACCGTGATTACCGGCAAGACGTCGGCTGAAGCGCATGCCAAGCATGCGGACTATCGCCGCTACGCCAGCGATGAAGGCGCGCTCGCCTTGATGTCCGGTTGGACGGGAATCGACCTGTCGAAATACGATCTGGATGAACCGTTGCGCCACGTGGAGAGCAACGCCGTGCAATCCGCAGTGGAGGCGCTGTCGAGCGCCGATCCGACGCGGGTGTGGACCGTGCGTGAGATCGCGAAGTGGGGCGGCATAGGTGGCCTGGGGCCGCTGTCGGTTGGCGACCCGCAAGAGATTGCCGATGAGCTGCAGTCGTGGGTCGAGGAGACGGACGTCGACGGTTTCAACCTGGCGTATGCGCTGACGCACGAGACGTTTAGCGATTTCGTTGAGCTGGTCGTGCCGGAGTTGCAGCGTCGCGGCGTGTACAAGACCGAATATGCGCCGGGCTCGCTGCGCGAGAAGCTGCACGGCGTCGGCCCTCGTCTCGCGGAACCGCATCCTGGTGCACGGTACCGCGCACGTCATACCGCAGCCACCGAATAAATAACACATTGTTCCATTCGACCTTAACGACAAGCTGGGGAGCATTCATGAAATCGTTGTTCCGTCACACATCCCAGGTGCGCCGCATGATTGGCGCGTTGACTTTGCTTTCCGCGAGCGTGTTGCTGGGTCAAACCACGCACGCCGCACCGCTCGCGGGTGCCCCTGCGCCGTTCGACAAGGGCGGTGTGAAGATTGCGTTGGTCAATTACCTCTCGACAGGGGATTTCTTCCAGGCCTACGAGGCGGGTGCGCAGAAGCAGGCGAAAGCACTCGGCATCGATCTGCGTATATACGAAGGACGGCAAGACGCGGCCGAACAGCGCGAGCAGATTCAGCAGGCAATCAGCCTCGGCGTGTCGGCGATCATTGTGAATCATGGCTTGCCGGAATCGCTGAAGGACGTGGTGCAGCGCGCGCTCGACAAGGGCATCAAGGTAGTTGCATTCGATGTGGATCTGAACAATCCGAAGGTGCCGCAGATCGAGCAGAGCGATCATGATCTGGCCACGTTGCTTCTGAATCAGGCCTTGAAGGATAACGGCGACTCGTTTGCGGCTGGGTATGTGTACGTGGCGGGCTTCGCACCGCTCGATCGCCGCGATGCCGTGTGGCGCGACTTTAAGGCTGCTCATCCGCAGGTGCAGGAGAAAGCACGCTGGGGTACGGTGGACAATCCGATCGCACAATCGGTCGCGAATCAGGCGGCCGCTGCATACCGTGCGCATCCCGAGATTCGCGTGGTGTTTGCGCCTTACGACGAATTCGCGCGGGGCGCCAAGCTCGCTGCGGACGAGGCTAACCTCGGCTCGAAGCTGCGCATTTACAGCGCGGATATTTCGACCGCGGACATCGAGGCCATTCGCGCGCCCAATAGTGCCTGGGTCGCGACTGCCGCCACCAATCCGGCCGTGGTGGGCGCAGTCTCGGTGCGCGCGGCGGCGTTGGAGGTGGCGGGCCAGGATCCGGGGCATCGGATCGTGGTGAAGCCGACTCTCATCACGCGTGACGATCTGGTGAAGAACGACATCAAGACGATTGCCGAACTGGGCGCTAAATTCCCGGCCTTCCGCTCGAGCGACGCGGCAAATGCGGCATGGATTCCTGCCACGGAGTGACCACGCGAGGAAGTTGAATCCGCCATTGGCAGGATCGGCATCTTGAGCGACAATCGCGGCGATCTGTCGACACCCGTCGCGAGGAGTCTGCCATGTCGGTACTGGTACTGGGGTTGGTGATTTTTCTGGGCGTGCATTCGGTGCGAATCTTTGCCGAGTCGTGGCGTGCACGGCAGATTGCCCGGATGGGGGAGAAACCCTGGAAGGGCGCGTATGGGGTGGCCTCCGCCCTGGGGTTGGCGCTGATCATCTGGGGCTACGGGATCGCGCGGCGTGATCCTGTCGTGCTATGGGCGCCTCCGGTTTGGGCGCCCCACCTTACGGCACTGCTGACGCTGATTGCCTTCATTCTCTTTCTGGCCGCTTACATCCCCGGTAACCACTTCAAAGCCTGGGTCAGGCATCCGTTGGCTCTCAGCGCGGCGTTGTGGGCATTCGCGCATTTGCTGGCGAATGGCACGTTGAACGCGGTTGTCCTGTTCGCGGCTTTCTTCGTTTGGGCTGTGCTGGCCTATCGCGCCGCTCGCGGGCGGGATACGGCTCTAGGCCTGGTTTATCCGGCCGGCACGCTGGCTAGGGACGGGATAGCGGTAGTGGGTGGAGCGGTGGCCTGGGTGGTGTTTGCGTTCTGGCTGCATGGCTGGTGGATCGGGGTTCGGCCGTTGGGGTGAAGAGACCTGGAGCGAGCTTCTGTTTGTTCCGGATACCGAAGTATTGACCTTGCGTTGATTGCTCAGGCGTAAGGTGTGCCCGCCATTGCCGCTTTCAGGCCCATGGTTCCCTTGTCGACAATAGCGAGAAAGGCGGCTTTCGCTTCCTCTGTGTTTCGCCTCTGTCGAAACGTCCGGTGAGCCTGAATGAAGGCCACGCTCCACGTCGCCAAAAGCAGATCCGCCGCCAGATGGGCGTTCGGGTCACCAGGCTTTTGTCCCGCGCATTCGGATAACGCCACTGTGACGACTTGCGCGAGCTCGTCGCGTATGGCTCTTGCCCGAGCCTTGAGGGTTTCACTGCCTTCGATTGTCTCTATGAAGCCCTGGCTCTTCCCAGAAAATTCGACGAACGGGCTTCGTTCCGCAACCAGCCTATGAGCGAGCAGGCGTAGCGCCTCTAGCGGAGTAACGCCGGGATCGCGCTGCCGCAAAGCTTCGCGCAGGATCTCACGGCCCTCTTCGTCGCGATCGAAGAACATGTCCTCCTTGCGGGGGAAGTGATTGAACACTGTCATCCGCCCGACGTCGGCGGCTTCCGCGATTTCATCCACCGTTACATGATCGAAGCCCCGTTCGAGGAACAGGCGCGTGGCTGCATTGGAGATGCTTTCTCGCGTGGCGAGGCGCTTACGGGAGCGGCGGTCGGTTGATGGTGTTGACATGCTGCTATTTTATCGCATATTTTATGTACTGAGTACACATTTGGATTTGGTATATGAGAAATGCAATTGATGTGGTGGTGGTCGGAGCTGGACCGGTCGGACTCCTGAGCGCGATTGAGTTGGCTTTGGCAGGCGTGCGAGTCCTTGTGCTGGAGCGCCTGACTGCGCCGAGCACGGTGACAAAGGCGTTGGGGATCGGACCGCTTGGAAGCGAAGCGTTGCGCCGTCGCGGCATGACCGAAGCCATCGCAGCCGCCGAGGCGCGCACCTTCTCGGTGATAGAGCAGTTCACTGGGAAGGGCGGCCCGAACCTGCGCGGTCGAGGGTCCAGATTCAGCGGCCATTTCGGTGGCTTGTCCCTCATCCGTAAGGATGCGCAGAGAGAGCCGGAACGGCATGCCCGCCTGGTGGATCAGCAGGCTGTCGAAACCATGCTGGCCGAGCGGGCACGCGCGCTTGGGATCGAGGTGCGCCGCGGCTGCGAGGTTACCGGCTTCGTCCAGCGGGAAGGCGGCGTCGAGGTGGAGTGGGCTTCTCAAGCCGGCGAGGAGCGTATGCGCTGCTCCTACCTTGTTGGCTGCGACGGAGGGCGCAGCGCGGTCCGCAAGATGGCTGGTTTTGACTTCCCCGGCACGCCTCCAACCATGACAATGTATCAGGCGGTCGCCGAGATCGACCATCCCGAACGGCTGCTGCCCATCGGCTGGCGCCGCGCATCGGGTGGGGTGTTCGCCTATGGACCGTTTCCCGGTCGATTGTTCATGCTGGACTTTACCGGTCCACCGGAAGATCGGCAGGCTCCGGTTACGCGTGAGGAGATCGAGGCCGCTCTGCGCCGCATCAGCGGGACGGACGTCCGTGTGAAGGCGCTCGAAAGCGCGAGCCGATGGACGGACAACACGCGGCTTGTGAATACCTACCGCCTGGGTAGGGTGCTGCTTGCCGGCGATGCGGCGCATATCCATTCGCCGTTCGGTGGGCAGGGCCTGAGCCTTGGACTCGTGGACGCTGCCAATCTCGGCTGGAAACTCGCTGCGGTCATTCGCGGCGAGATGCCCGAAGGCCTGCTCGACACCTATACGGCCGAGCGGCGGCCCGTTGCCGAAGCCGTGCTGGCCAACACCCTTGCCCAAGTCGCCATCATGCGACCCGATCCACAAGCCGGTGCGATGCGGGATATCGTGGCGAACCTCATGCAACTCGACGAGGTCAACCGCTTCATCGGCGAGATGATGAGCGGTCTGTCCAACCGTTACGATCTCGGGTCGGAGTTGGGGGACGTTGGAAGGCTGATTGGCGACAAGCCGGTGAGCGATGGCGATGCCGGTGCTTCGCTCTACGATGTCATGCAGGATGGCATGGGCGTTTTTCTCGACGCTTCAAGCGAGCGGGCGGCTTCCAGACTTGTTGCCGCTACCGCGCGGAGGATACGCTGCGTCGCTGTCGACACAGGACCTTCGATGCTGATCCGTCCCGATGCCTGTGTTGCGTGGGTTGGTGAGGAGAGCGGTTTAGATGGACTGGAGGAGGCCATCGGCCGCTGGTTCGTCCGAACGCGGGATGAGGTTGAGAACCGTCTCCGGCCAGTTTGAGACGATACACCCCGCCACCCGCGTCGTCGCAATTGGCGTGTTGTGGAATACTCGCAGTCAAATATACTAAGCTGCCGCCGCGCAGTCAGCCGGCGGAGAAGTTTCGTCCGAAGAATTGGACCGATGGTGCCCCCAGCGAGCCTGAATCAAAAAATGTAATACAGACACGAAGAGGTCCACATGGAGTTGATGCTTGAGCGGCTATCGGAGTCGGTTGCTTCAGCGGAAAGTCTGGAGCAGCTCGCGAGGCCGTTGCTCGAAATGCTCGAACTGATCACCGGCCTTGAGTCCTTGTACCTGACTTCGATCGACGAAGAAGCGGGTCTGCAGTCCGTCGACTATGTAAGAAACGCTGGCGAACTTTTTATCCCAGAGGGACTGTCTGTCCCATGGTCCGACACGCTGTGCAAGCGTTGCCTTGAAGAAGGCCGCCGTTTTACGTCCAACGCGAGCGAGATTTGGGGCGACTCGCAGGCTGCGAGGGAGCTCGGGATCGAGACATACGCCAGCGCGCCCATTCGCGGAAGTAACGGCTCCGTTATCGGTACGCTGTGCGGGGCAAGCAAGAGCAGCCAGCCGATCGGTCCGCAGGCGTTTAGCGCCTTGAACATATTCCCGAAGCTGATTGCGCAGTATGTTGAGCGGGAACGATTGCTTAAGGATTTGAGGCAGTCAAACGAATATCTCGCGAACTTCGCTTTGACCGATTCCCTGACCGGCTTACCCAACAGGCGGGCTCTCCATGGCGAACTCGGCAGGCTATTGGCGCGAGCGGCGAGGGACGGATCTTATGTCATTGCTGGAATCATCGATCTCGACGACTTCAAGGGGATTAACGACTCGTATGGCCACGTGGTCGGCGATCACTTCTTGCGCGAGTGCGCAAAACGCCTCGCTGGAATCGTGCGCGACACGGATATGCTGGCGCGGGTCGGGGGTGATGAATTCGCTTTGGTGGCGCCTGCCCCGGTCGATGCAGAGCAGGCGCACAGCGTAGCGGATCAATTGCAGCGGCGCGCTTCCGAGGCGACTCGTGGCATCTACGCGCTCGCTGGCAGGACCATTGATTACGCCGGCGTGAGCGCTGGTGTGATCGCCGTCAGGCTCGTGTCTGTCGATCAGGCGTTAGAGCTGGCAGACGCGGCTATGTACCGCGAGAAGCGGAAGCGGAAGCTGGCTAATTCGCGTGGCGGTGAATGACCCCTGTATGAGAGATCGGGTTGTTCGCTATTAACCTCGCAGCTTCTTGCAGCGAGTACGCGACTTCGTCTTCGCTACGGCCACTGTTGATCGCTACACGCTCCCCAAACACGATTCTCAGCATGGCGCCCCCCAGATCACGACTGTGACAAGGGCGGAAGAATCGACTCGGCTCGATCGCGTCTCGCGATGAGGATCTGAATTTCTTCAGCAATCGTGTCCGGGTCGATGACCGGAATATTCGGGGCGAGCGGTGCGCCGCTGGCGGTCATGGCACGCAGGCCCGCCGAGCGATCAATGAACGCGCCGATGTTCACCGTGCCGGCATAAACTCCTCTGGACCCTACCTCGGCATTGAGCGTGAGCACATAGTTACGCGTGGCCGCCATCAGGGGGCCCACACCGCTCATGCCTGGCATCGTCACCACGGCCGTCAAGCCGCCGACGATCACGATCGCGCCGTCGCCGCGGGCAAGCATGCCTGGAAGCAAGGCATGCGATAGCTCGACAGGCGAGAACGTGAAGATGTTCGCCATGGACTGAAGTGTCGACGCATCCAGATCTACTGCCGGGACAAAGCTCACATCGGAGGGGACCGGTGCATAGACGGCTACATCGATGGGGCCGAGCCGATCCTCGACCGAACGGACGAGCGCGGGAATGCCTCCGAGATCGGTGAGATCGGCCGGAAAGGCGACCGCCTCGATACCGGCGGCTGCGAGTTCGGCGACTCGTTCTTCTAGCGGCGCGGCACGGCGCGCGACGAGTGCGACGCGATACCCGGCGCGCCCGAAACGCTGTGCAAGTGAAGTGCCGAGACCGGTGCCGGCGCCGAACAGAGCGATGGTTTTCTTGCTAGTCATTGAGTACTCCATGGGGGTGGTATGTTTCAATGACCAACTATGCTTGATAGACTAGATGCTCACAAGAACGCATAGCTTCGAGGCCTAGTCACATGCGTATGCCTGCTACCGCTCCGAGCCAACCCGGCACGAACCAGTCGTGCCAGAAGGTCAACCAGATTCTTGGCCGCATGGGTGACAAGTGGACCATTCTCACGATCACCATGCTGGCGCAGAAGCCGCGGCGCTTTAACGAGCTAAAACGCCTGATTGGCGGAATTTCCCAGCAAATGCTGACCCGCACATTGAAGGCGTTGGAACGCGACGGGATGGTGACGCGTACCGTCTATCCAACTGTCCCGCCGCAAGTCGAGTACGCGCTGACCGAACTTGGCGGGTCACTTTCCTTGCCGCTGATGCAGCTTGCAATGTGGGTCGTGGATCATCTCGACCAGATTGAAACGCATCGGGCCTCGCACGCAGTGATTCCCGATTCCAGCGACTAGATTCCTACGTGCGTCGGCCTTCGCGTCTACTATTTGAGGCGCCATAAATCATTACGGGCTGTTGAACTCTGCCCAAATGTTGCCTGCAGGCTTGCGCTACTTCAGACGATCGATAAATTCCGCGACCAGACCCGTGATTTCCTCGGGCCTCTCCAGGCTAGGCAGATGAGCGGCGCCGGACAATTCATGGTACGACCCGTTCTGCACCGTAGTTGCGACATGACGGCTTCGTTCCTGAATGCTAGGAAGGTCGAGGTCACCGTAAATCACAAGCCGTCAATCACCGCCATCAAGTCCGCGACGGCCGAAAAATCCTCCGCGTCTGCGCAGGTTTCGCCAAAGCCCCGCTGATCGTAGGCGATAGCCTTATTGCTAGTGCCGATGCCATCTAGTTGAGCGCGCCACATGCGGCGATCGGCTAACTCGATCGCGCCTGTTCGCGCATCACGTCGGCGAGAATCTGAATACCTGCATCGATCTCGCTCTCGTTCCAGGCTGCGAAGCCGAGGAACAATCCTTGCGCGCTGGTTTCGGCGAAGTAATGCCGCGACAGCGGGCGCACTATCACACCCACCTCGGCCAAGCGGTTGCATACTTCATGATCGCGGTGCAGTGGTCCGAGTTGGGCTACCACTTGCATACCGCCGTCCGGTAACGATACGGTCAAGTCGGTGCCGATGCTCTTCAGTGCATGACACAGGTAATCGCGTCGCGCGTGATAGACACGCGTCATCTTGCGAATGTGAGCGGCGTAATGCCCCTCACCAATGAAATCGGACAAGGCGTCCTGTAACGTCATGCTGACAACCTGACCGGTGTGTCTTTGTGCATTGGCAAATACTTCCACAAAACGCCTGGGCACGACGACGTAACCCACCCGAATGTCTGCGTGCAGCGACTTCGAAAACGTGCCGACGTAAAACACACTGTCTGCTTTGTCGGAACCCTGTAGTGCGGCTACGGGACGCCCCTCGTAGTGAAATTCACTGTCGTAGTCGTCTTCGATAATCTGGGCGCCCACTCGAGCAGCAAATCGCAGCAGTGCCTGTCGACGAGGAGCCGGCATCAGCAATCCCGTTGGATGCTGGTGCGCGGGTGTGACAAATACCAGGCGTGGCGTGTCCGTCGATCCTTCGAAGGCCATACCGCTTCGATCAAGCGCGATGCCTCGCACCGTTGCACCCGCAGCTTCGAAAGCGACGCGCGCGCCGCTGTAGCCCGGGCTCTCGATCCACGCGACATCGCCCGGGTCCAGCACCATCCGGGCGATGAGCGTGATGGCAGCCTGTGCGGTGGGCATCAAGAAAACCTGTTGCGCGTCTGCGTTGACGCCGCGGTATTCGACAAGGTGATGCAGCAGTGCCTTCTGCAACTCGGGCCGGTTGCAGGCCATGCTTCGTCGAGCGAGCGCATGGCGTGTGGCCGTGCGCAGACATCGCCCCCACATCGCGTGCGGAAACTCCCGTGCATCGGCCACGCAGGGCGCAAATGGCTTCGGGCGTCCATCCCCAGTGAATGGCCAGCCGCTCCGGCCGATCTGTTGCGCCCATTGGGACATCCCTGTAACGCTGTCTGAAGCAGGCGTATGCGGTTCAATCGCGATCAGGCTTGCCGACGGCATTGGCGCTACGACAGGGCGGCGCCCGCGTGAGACGTCGAGATAACCCTCCATGGCGAGTTGCTCGATCACCGCAGAGACGGTGTTTCTCGACACGCTCAGGTGGAGCGCAAGTTCCCGGCTGGAAGGCAGACGCCTCCCGCTTGCAAGCGTTCCCGCCGCAATGGCGTGCCTTAGCTGATCGCATAGCTGCCGTGTGAGAGCAACGCCGCTTTGCGGGTCAACTTTGAAATCGAACAAACCGGCGAGAGCGTTAACCATAAACTGGCCCTATGTTTTTATAAAAACATACCCTTTCTGAAAGTGCCAGTCAAACCTATAGTCGTATCAGCTTCCGTCACCTATGAGTTCGTACACGACGTAGTTCGCGGCGGTTACCAATAACCGAATTTCACCGGCCATGGAGTTAATACAGTATGGAAATCACCGATGTCTCCCATGCTTTGCAAATCTATTTCGACGTCATGTATGAATGCGATCTGGAAAAATTTGACCTCATATTTCACCCAACAAGTTCTCTTTTCACAATGAGGAGCGGTGAGCTAAACGTTCGTCCGTTTGCTCAATATCGCTCGGAGATTGCGGCGCGTACACCGCCTAAGAGCGTGTCACAGCCACGTATTGATGCGGTTCTTCAGATTGCCATGCTGTCGTCGGAGATAGCGTTCGCGCAGGTTCGTGTCCGCATCTTCGAGAAAGTCTTCATCGATAACCTCAACCTGCTGAAGTTCGACGGACGCTGGATGATCGTTGCGAAAATTTTTCACCACGCTGAAACAATCGAGGCTTAGCGACGCCTTGACGCCGCCCTCAAACAAAACGTGCCAAGCTCAATGAGACGACACATACATCGCATCATCAAACGGTGCCGGGACGGCAAAGCTTGCGCGCATGCGCCTCGTCTCCGCTGCCGGCGTCAAGCCAAAGAGTCTCTTGAACTCTCTGCTGAACTGGGATGCGCTCGTGTAGCCCACTGCGTAGCTCGCCGCCTCCGCGGTCAGGTCCTCGCGGACCATAAGCAGACGAGCCTGATGCAACCGCGTAGACTTGACGTATTGCATCGGAGAAACCTGTGTTATCGCCTTGAAGTGGCAGTGGAAGCTCGGAATGCTCATTCCCGCTTCCTCGGCCAACTGCATCACATCCAGCGGTTGCGCGTAGCCGGCATGGATAAGGCGTAGCGATCTGCCTATCCGGCCGAATTGCCCTCTCATCGCCAACGCCTCACGCATCGAACTTCCTTGCGCTCCGGTGAGCACACGGAAGTAAAGTTCACGCAGCAGGCCCGGGCCCAATACAGCGGCTTCGAGCGGCGCATGCATCGCCTCGAGGAAGCGCAATACGGAGGCCTGCATCGCGTCGTCCATTGGCGTCGACATCATGCTTTGAGGCGCTTGCACGTGTTCCTTGGCGCCTGCCCGATCGATCTGCACGGCCAGTTCCGCGGCCAAGGTGAAATCGAGGTGGAGGTACAGGGCGAGCAACGGGCGCTCCTGGGTTGCATCGGTCTCCATGCTGAACGGAACGGGCACGGACACCGCCAGGTAGTGATGTTCGTCATACAGGTAAAGCTGGTCGCCGAAGTAACCTCGCTTGCGACCCTGGCAAACAATCACGATGCCGGGATCGTACAGAACCGGCGTGCGTGACAGTGCCCGGTTCGAACGCAGGATGCGCACGCTCGACAGCGCCGTGAGGTTGTAGCCCTCCTCGGGCGCCAGTGCGCGAAGCAGCGCAATCATGCGCTTCTGGCTGCGCGGCGAGAGATCAGGATGATAGGTAGAGGCTCGCTTCGTACTCATAGTTTTAGGCAAGAAAGATAGCGAAATCCGGCTTAATCAGCCCCGCTCTTCAGACTAGTATGCACTCTCAAGTTCACGTTCGGGAGAAGCTTAAATGGCATCTAGCAAAATTCTGCTCATTACGGGCGTCAGCAGCGGCTTTGGCCGCGCGCTGGCACAAGAGGCGCTAGCCTCGGGTCACAAAGTCGTCGGAACGGTGAGAAGTGCGCAGGCAAAGCGCGAGTTTGAGTCTTTGTCCGCGAATGCCGCATTTGCGCGCGTGCTTGACGTGACCGACTTCGATGCCATCGACGACATCGTGGCGGAGATTGAGACGACCGTCGGACCCATCGATGTTCTGGTCAACAATGCCGGCTATGGGCATGAAGGCGTCATGGAAGAATCGCCTTTGTCCGAGATGCGCAGACAGTTCGATGTGAATGTGTTCGGAGCAGTCGCCATGATGAAGGCCGTCTTGCCCTTCATGCGTGAGCGCCGGCGTGGCCACATTCTGAACATCACGTCGATGGGCGGCTATATCACCATGCCGGGCATCGCCTATTACTGCGGAAGCAAATTCGCGCTGGAGGGTATCTCCGAGGCGCTGGGTAAAGAGGTCAAGCCGCTCGGCATCGCCGTGACAGCCGTTGCGCCAGGCTCGTTCCGCACCGACTGGGCGGGCCGCTCGATGACGCGCACGCCCCGTTCGATTGCGGACTACGATCCTGTTTTCGACCCCGTGCGCAAAGCCCGTGAGGAGAAAAGCGGCAAGCAATTGGGGGACCCCAAAAAGGCGGCGCGCGCGATGCTCGCCGCAATCGCTGCGGACCACCCACCCGCGCATCTTTTGCTCGGTAGCGACGCACTCGGGCTCGTGAGGGACAAGTTGTCGGCGCTGGAAGAGGAGATCCGTGCCTGGGAGGTCGTCACGGTTTCGACTGACGGCTAAAGACTCGCCAGGACGAAAAAAGGCCCGCATGACGCGGGCCTAAAAATACTCGGAGTTTCGCAATCGAAGTCGCGAGCCGCGATCCTATCGCGCGATTGTGAAGGCGGCGTGAAAGCTTACAAATCAAAGAACACGGTTTCCTGCTCGCCTTGCATGCGAATATCGAACCGGTACACGGTCTTGCTCGTACCGGGCTCGCGCCGTGCGATCAGCGTGGCACGGCGATCCGCGGGCACTAAAGCGAGTACCGGATCGCTTTCATTCGCCGCAGTCTCGTCATCGAAGTAAATCCGCGTGAACGTATGCAGCAACATCCCGCGCATCGTCACGATCACATTCAGATGTGGTGCCTCGTTCGGAGCGGCACGTCCCGGCTTCACCGTCTCGACGACAAAGCGCTTGTGCGGATCAGTCCCGGTGCCAACCCGCGCGAATCCACGGAAGCCGCTCGCTTCAACTTCCGCCCGCGAGGCTGGATACCGCCCCTGGCTATCCACCTGCGACACCTCCAGCATTGCATCGCCGATTACCTTGCCGTCGCCATCGAATACCTGGCCCACAATCGTGATGTGGTCGCCGGCTGCTTCATGGTCGGCAACTGCAGGCGTGAAGAGGCTCTTGAAGTCGAAGTTGTATTGTTCCGGGCACAGCCCATACGCGAAATACGGTCCAACCGTTTGCGACGGCGTTTGCTTGAGTGTCGTCATGACTTAGCGCTCCATCGGGGTTTCGTTAGGGCCGCGCAGCACGATGTCGAAATCGTAGCCGAGCGCGTACGCTTCCTGCGTCGTATCCAGCGAGAAGCGCGATACCAGGCGTTCGCGCGCATGCTCGGGCGTGCCCTGGAAGATCGGATCGAAAGCCAGTAGCGGATCGCCCGGGAAGTACATTTGCGTCACGAGCCGCGAGCCGAAGTGGTCGCCGAACAGCGAAAAGTGAATGTGGTTCGGACGCCATGCATTCGGGTGATTGCCCCACGGATAAGCGCCCGGCTTGATCGTCAGAAAACGATAGCGCCCCTCGTTGTCGGTGAGGCAGCGCCCTGCGCCCAAGAAATTCGGATCCAGCGGCGCATCGTGCTGGTCGGCCTTGTGCACGTAGCGGCCTGCTGCGTTGGCTTGCCAGATCTCAACCAGCGTGTTGCGCACCGGGCGGCCGCCTTCGTCGAGCACGCGGCCCGTCACGATGATCCGTTCGCCTAGCGGCTCGCCGTTACGCACCGCGTTGCGCGTCAAGTCGTGGTCAAGCGCGCCAAGGTCTTCTGCGCCATACACCGGCACGCGCTGATCGCGCAGCTTTTCCTTCAGCGGAATCAGCGGGCGGGTCGGGCCGCGCTTTACCGACGAGCCGTAGCCGGGATACACGTAAGGGGGGTGCGAGTCGAAATCGCGCGGAGTGAGGATGGGCTCGTCCATGGGGATGTCTCCTTGGATGAATTATGGAATAACGGGCTATGGTGCGACTTTAGCCAATCCAAGAAGTTATGAAAAATGACGTTTTCGCGCCTTTCGTATAACCTCTCGTTATGCAACGAAGCCTCGCGGATAGCCGCGTCAAATTCCGTCATCTCCAGTGCTTTCTGGCCGTCGCGCAGTTTGGCGGGGTTCAGAAGGCGGCTGAGAGCCTGTCCATCACCCAGCCGGCGGTCTCCAAGACGGTCGCCGAGCTGGAGGCGATTCTCGGCGTCAAGCTGTTCGAGCGCGGCCGTCATGGCGCCGTGACCACGCGTGAGGGGCAGCTCTTCATGCCGCATGCCAGCGCCTGTGTCAGCGCGCTGCGGCAAGGCGTCGATCTGCTCGCACGTGCGGAGGGTGCGGCGTCGGCCACGCTGGAGATCGGCGTTTTGCCCACCGTTGCCAGCGCGCTTGTGCCGCCAGTCCTGAAGCTGTTTGCTGTGCAGTGGCCGCGTGCGATCGTGCGCCTTGCCACCGGCGCCAACGCGGAGCTGCTGGAGCGCCTGAAAGCCGGCTCGATCGAATTCGCGGTGGGGCGTCTGGCCGACCCTGAACGCATGGTCGGACTCAGCTTCGAGCAGCTTTTCACCGAGCCGCTAATTGCCGTGGTGCGCGCCGGGCATCCGCTGGCGGCAAGTGCCGGGCTGCCGGCCGCGCTGCTTGATGGCTTCACGGTGGTGGTGCCGCCGTTCGGCACCTTGATCCGGCAGTCCGCGGACAGTCTGCTGGCGGCGTGGGGTGTGCCGCCGCTATCGGCCTTCGTGGAGGTATTGTCGGTCTCGACCGGCCGGGCGCTGGCGCTCGAGAATGACGCGGTCTGGTTCGTGCCGCAAAGCGCCGTCGAATATGAATTGGCCCATGGCATGCTCGTGCGCTTGCCGTTGCCCCTGCCGTTTGCGGGTACCGGCACAGGCGAGCCGGTCGGCCTGATCCGCCGCTCCGACTCGCAGCCGTCTCCCGTCGGCATGGCTTTGATCGACGCGCTTCGCACGGTCGCGCGGCAGCGCACGGCGGTGGCTGCGTCTGCGACGCCAGCCAAGGCCAGGCGAGGGGCGCCGAAGCCTCGCCGCAAGCCGGCCTGAGGCGGTCGCAAAAGTCCGTCGGGCGCTCCCACGCGTTGCGCAGCGAGATCCACTTGCACGGCGGGGCCGCAAAGCGCAGCATGCGCGATCGCGCCGCCAGCGGGTGAACCATTCAGTACAAAATGCAGTTGCGGACGGACCCGTCTCCGGTGTACAAACACGGTGCCAAAGCGCTAGCTGTGATCGACAGGAGATTGCCATGTCCAACGACTTGCCCACCCCGAGCGCCGCGCTGCAGGCCGCAGCAGACCCGGAGCACAATCCGCTCGGCACCGCTGGACTCGAGTTCGTGGAGTTCGCCGCACGCGATCCGCTGGCGCTCGGCCAGACCTTCGAGCAGCTCGGCTTCAAACCGATCGCGCGCCATATCAGCAAGGATGTCACCCTGTACCGCCAGGGCGAGATGAATTTCCTGCTCAATGCCGAGCCGGATTCGTTCGCCTCGCGCTACGCGGAGGAATACGGCGTGGGCATTTGCGCGGTCGGCATTCGCGTGGCCGATGCCCCGCGCGCCTTCGAGCGGGCCATCGAACTCGGCGCATGGGCCTTCGAAGGCGAGAAGACCGGCAAGGGCGAACTGGTGATCCCGGCCATCCAGGGCATCGGCGATTCGCACATCTACTTCGTCGACCGCTGGCGCGGCCGCGGCGGCCTGCGCGGCGGGGTCGGCGATATTTCGATCTTCGACATCGATTTCCGCCCCATCGAGATCGACACAGCCCACGCCGACCTGAGTCACGCCGGCACGGGTCTCGTCGCCATCGATCATCTGACGCAAACCGTCGGCGCGGGCCGGATGCAGGAGTGGCTCGATTTCTATCGCGACCTGCTCAACTTCCGCGAGATTCACGAGCTGCACGCCAACTGGCACGTCTCCGCCGAATCGCGCGTGATGGTGTCGCCGTGCGGCGCGATCCGCATTCCGCTCTATGAGGAAGGCACGCGCCGTACCAACCTGATGCACGAGTATTTGCCGGATCATCCGGGCGAAGGGGTGCAGCATATCGCCCTCGCCACCGACGATATCTTTGCCTGCGTCGAGCAACTGATTGCGAATGGGGTCGAATTTGTCGAGCCGCCGCCGCGCTATTACGAGCAGATCGATGCGCGGCTGCCGGGGCATGGGCTCGACCTCGAGCGGCTCAAGCACTGCCGGGTGCTGGTGGACGGCGAGATCGGCGCGGACGGCGTGCCGCTGCTGTTTTTTCAGACCTTTGTGCGGCGTCGCGCCGGTGAGATCTTCTTCGAGATCGTGCAGCGCAAGGGGCATCATGGCTTCGGCGAGGGCAACCTGAGCGCGCTGGCGCAGGCTCGTTGAACTCGCGCCGCAGCGACAGCAAAAACAAAAACGAAAGCGGCGGCGGAGATAGAAACCACGGCCCGAAATCCGCCAATCCACCAATCCGCCACTCAGTCTTCGTCCGCCTCGTGAGCCAGCACCGGATTCGCCGCCCCATACAGCGCCGCCTGCCCGAGCAACCATTCCCGGAAACTCGCCAACGGCCGGCCGTGGCTGAGTTCGGTGGGGTAGACCAGGTAGTAAGCAGCTTCGGCAATGGCCGGCGCATCGAATGGCACAACCAGCCCGAGCCGTTCGAGTTGCGCCTCCACGAAGAACCTCGGCACCAGAGCAATGCCGAGTCCCGCCGCGGCGCCGCTGATGAGCATCGTATGCAGTTCGTAGCGCACGCCCTGCATGGCCCGGTTATCTTCTACGCCTAGCTTCTCGAACCAGTTGGCCCAGCCATCCGGGCGCGTCGTCGAGTGCAGCAGCGGGTAATCGAGCAGATCCGCCGGTGTGGACACCGGCCGCTTCAGCAGGCTCGCTGCGCAGACCGGAATGACCTCCTCGCGAAACAGGAAATCAGCGGAGGTGCCGGGCCAGGTCGGTTTGCCATAGTGGATGGCCGCTTCGAAGTGGGTCTCCGCAAACGGAAAGGTGCCGGTGCGCACGCCCAGGTTCACGCGCACGTCCGGATACCTTGCGTTGAAATCGGCGAGCCGTGGGATCAGCCAGTGCGAGGCGAAGGTGGGCAGGGCGGCCAGTTCCAGGTAGCCGCCGCCACTGCCGTGCGCGATGATCGACAGCGTGTCGCGGTCGAGCCCTTCCAGTGCGCGGGCCACCTGCGCGCTGTAGACCTTGCCTGCCTTGGTGAGTACGACGCGTTGCTTGACTCGCACAAAGAGCTGCACGCCGAGATTACCCTCCAGCGTCGCAATCTGTCGCGAGACCGCGCTCTCGGTCAGGAACAGCTCGCGCGCCGCGTGCGTGAAACTCTCATGTCTTGCCGCCGCTTCGAAAGCGAGCAGCGCGCCCATGCTGGGGATCTTGAACTTTCGCACCTTGATTCCAAAAACGCATCAAGTCTGCATATTATCTCGCTTTACGGCGGCCCCGCGAATTTGAATAATCACGGCCAAACGATGCTGTATTTGCCTGCTCATGCGGTGCTGGCGGCTCCCCACTGATGCGCCGGCTTCTCTCGCCGGCCCTCCTGAGAAAGAACATGCAGAACCCACGGAATGCAAATGTTGAACAACTGCTCCTGAAACTGATTGGCGCCGAGAAGACCGCTGCGCTCTTCAGGACGCTGAATCACCCGCAAGTCCTCGATGAATGGGAAGTGGGTGTGGTGACTCGCGCCGAGATCGCCCAAGCCATGAACATGGTTCTGTTCGAGGATCTGCTGGCGCGTTCGGCGAACGGCCGGGCGTACACCCAGGACGCCCTGGCGGCAGGCGGCAGCGTGTACTTCGACCACGGTGCGCTGCGCACGGTGCGCTGGCCGGCAAGTGGTGCGCTGCCGCCCGGCGAAGCCGCGTTCGCGCGCATCCTGCGGCCGCTGGGCTTTCGCATCAATGGCCGCTACCCGCTGGATCGGCTCGGTATGACCGGGCGCGCGTGGGCGCATGAGGACGCGCCGGACCAAATCGCCCAGTTCTTCGTCAGCGAGCTGCATCCGGAGCGCTTTTCCACTGGGTTCCAGCAGGCTGTGACGAATGTGATCGGCGCTTCGCGTGATCCGTTGACTCCGGCGGCCACCGGGCATCTTTGGGAACTCGAGCGTGAAGGCGTGCTGCCGCTCGATGCGGCGCACGAATTGCTGCCGGTGATCGTGGGTGCGTTTGCACGCCAGCACGAGATACCCAGTGAAGCGGACTACGAGGTATTGCTGAAGGAGTCGGCGGAAATGGCGTGGATCGCCACCGAAGGTAACGCGTTTAACCATGCGACCGATCGTGTCGCAGACGTGTTCCAGCTTTCGGATGACGAAAAAGCCAAAGGCCGTCCGATGAAACCGGAAGTGGAGCGTTCGCGCTCGGGCCGGGTGTTCCAGACCGCCTATCGTGCCGACACCGTCAAGCGCGAATTTCGCGCCGCCGATGGCAGCACCGTGACGCGCGAGGTGCCGGGTTCGTTCTACGAGTTCATCACCCGCAAGCGTACGTTCGATCAGGACTCACGCCGCTGGGAAACGGACCTGCGTTTCGATGCAGGCAACGCTCAGGGCATCTTCAAGATGACCGCCGGCCAGGCCGCCTGAACAGGTCTACGCTACGCGAGCAAGGCGCAACAGCGCGGTGCCGGTAAGCTTGCGCATGCCTGCCGGGCGGGCGTTGCTTACTTCTTCGACGACTCGGCCGGAGCCTGCGGAATATCCGCACTTGTGGCCATCCACAGTACCTCGGCGTCTTCTTCGCTGGTGGAGACCGCCGCGTGACCCGTGCGGCTGTCGAAGTAGATGCTGTCGCCTGCGTTCAGATGTGTGGGGGCGTACAACTCGGAGTACAGGCACACGCTGCCGCTAATCACATACAGGAATTCCTCGCCTTCGTGCCGGCCCCAGTCGTCGAACGCATCGAGCGTGTGGGCCGAAATGCGGATACGAAACGGCAGCATGGCCTTGTGCGCGAGATCGGTGGCGAGCAGTTCCATCTGATAGCCGCGATACGCGTGGCGCTGCCCGGCGTCCTTGCGGGTCAGCGCGCGGCGGCCGCCCGCGCTGACTTTAGGCGTCGAGCCGAACAGTTCGCCGATCTCGATCTTCAGACCGAGCACGATCTTCTGCAGCACGTCGAAAGTCGGCGACATCAGGCCGTTTTCCACTTTCGACAAGGTCGAGCGCGACACGCCGCACAGGCGGCTCGCTGTCTCCAGCGTCAAATCCTGTGCCTGGCGCGCCGCACGTACGCGTCGGC
Source organism: Burkholderia sp. 4M9327F10 (assembly GCF_005503145.1). GTDB lineage: Bacteria > Pseudomonadota > Gammaproteobacteria > Burkholderiales > Burkholderiaceae > Paraburkholderia. The sequence goes on from NZ_SCNV01000041.1 coordinate 63,337, forward strand.
CCAGATCCGAGGTGGAAGGCTCGGAGGGTTTGGTGAGATGGGTATCCATGGGGTGTAGAGCGATAAGCGCGCCGCAGGGCGTACAGTGTTTCCGATCATAACATCGGGTGGCTCCGGGAGCCTCGGCCCTCACTGAAGGGCCGATATGGCGCGGAATCAGGCCGGGGTTTTCCGATCGGAAATTTCGATCTGTGACGCGTCTCCGGATCGCTCCAAAGCCTGGTGGACGCGGGCGTTCATTCCCCGCAAGAACTCCAGCAGTTCGGGGGGCTCCACGATGTCGAATTCGACTTCCAGCGTGCACAGCCATGAGGCAATCGCGTGCACGGAATTCGCCCCTGTATACACGATGCATCGCCGCGAATCGAGCGGCGCCAACTGGCCGACAAGTGGGCAGATGCTTTGGGCGAGCGCCTGCATCGGCGCGTGAAGGATCACTTTGGCGCGCACCGTGTAGGCCGAGGTCGAAATCGAACGTGAGACGTATGCAGCCAGATCACCCTTGTGCGGCCCGATACGAGGCTTGAAACGCGCTCCGCTCGAAACCGGCGGGACGATCCGGTCGACACGGAACGTCCGCCAGTCCTCCCGGCTTCGATCCCAGGCAACGAGGTACCAGCGCGATTCCGCGTTGACGAGACCTTGGGGCTCGATTGTGCGCTGGCTCGCTCTCGCTTTGACGTCCATGTAGCGAAATTGCAGCTCCTCGTGATCCGCACATGCGCCGGCAAGCGTGGCCAGCACAGTCGGATCGACCTTGGGGCCTGACTGGGCCAGCTTCTGGATAGAGGCGAAGAACGTTTTTGCCTTGCGGCTGTGCCGGGGAGGCATCAAATGTTCCAGTTTGACGAGGGCGGCGAGCGCCGACTCTTCAATGCCCTGCACGCCGCTGGCGGCAAGCGTGCGCAGCGCCAGCGAGACGGCAAGCGCTTCGTCCTCCTCGAACAGCAGGGGCGGCATGCTCGTGCCCGCTTCCAGGCTATAGCCGCCATCCGGCCCCGGCGTTGCGCTGATCCGGTAGCCCAGGCCTCGCAAGTGGTCGACGTCGCGCCGCACGGTCCGTTCGGTGATGCCAAGGCGCTCGGCCAGCACCGCACCGTGCCACGTTGGGGCGTTCCGGAGCATGCCAAGCAGGCGCAGCAGCCGTGAGGAGTTTTGCAACATTCGGCGTCGGTCTCCGTAGATGCGGACAACCTTTGTCCGCAATGCTCCGTAGATTAGCAGTATCGGCAGGCCGGGACGAAACGGCGTCTGCCGGCAAGAGCGGTGGCAGTACCCGAATGCCAGCATATCCAGTTGTTATTCATAGGAGTACGAATAACAAAGCGTTGTTTTCACTGAGGAAACTGTCATGAACATCGATTTTCCGCGCGGCGTTTCCAAGCAGACCCGCCTCCATCGTGTGCCGGCACGGCTTTTTTCCGGTGGAAGAGAAGTCAATCCCCAGCGTATTGTCGACTGGCTGGCAAGCGGCGCACGTGCGGCGAGCCAGCAGCCCGTGCTATGGCTGAGCGTGTTGCTGGCTTGTGCGGATTTCGCGACGCTGCAGGGCTTCCTGCCGCTGTTGAGCGCACTGGCGGTGCTGTTGATACCGTTCGTGGTGGGTGGGCTGATGTTCGTGCAGGATGGCGCGAGCAAGGGGCAGCCGGTGTCGCTGCGGGAGACATTTGCGGCGCTGGCGCGGCGCAGCAACGCGCTGTGGGTAATCGGGTTGTACGGTGCGGCGATTCTTGCGCTCGGCTATGTGGTTCTGCTCGCGGCCTTCCATGTCTCGCTGAACGCCTCGGTGACGGCAAGCGGTGCGCATAACCTGTCGGTCGCCTACGACGGCGGCCACGGCGTGCGTGGCGCGCTCGAATCATTGCTCGGCGCATCGATCTTCGCGATTGCGATTGCCTCTACCTGTTTCGCTCCGGCACTGGTGATGCTGCACGACATGACACCGCACGACGCGATGATTTCGAGTGCCAGCGGTGCGGCTCGTAACTGGCCAGTCATGATGACGTACTTCGCGGCGCTGACAGTGGCCGTGCTCTTCGCAACCATGGTTCCGCTGATGCTGCGTGCTCTGGTGCTGACGCCCCTGCTGGTGGCCGTGCCGCTGCTGTCGATCTACGGTGCTTACCGGGATGTGTTTGTCGACCGGTGAGCGGATAGATGAGCGGGGAGTAGCCACGCCGCCGTGTTGCCGGGCAAGTGGCCCGGCGCGCTCAATGGCTCGCTCGACACCAGCAGCGTTCCCGCAGGTAGTGCAACGGGTTTCATACCCAGATTGATTACTGCGCGCAACTCGCCGTTGTCGAAGCTCAGGACATCAGAAGCGCCGGTGGCGTGCCAGTGCAACTGGCCGGCGCCGAGCGCATGGTCGCGCCGCAGTTGCAGAAGCCGCCGATACAGTTCCAGGGTCGAGCCGCCTGCACCGTCCTGACGATCCACCGCGTAGCGCGCGAAGTTGCCCGGCTGCGGCAGCCAGCTTTTCTCGCTGGGGCCAAAGCCGAAGGACGGAGCATCTGCCTTCCAGGGGAGTGGCACGCGGCAGCCGTCACGGCCTATTTCAGCGCCATGTGTGCGGAAAAACGCGGGGTCTTGGCGATAGCGCGCTTCCAGCGTGGTGTGCTCCGGCAGGCCCAGTTCCTCGCCCTGATAGAGGTAGGCCGACCCGGGCAGCGCGAGCGTGAGCAAGGCGGCCGCACGGGCGCGGCGCAGTCCCAAGGCCTCATTGGGCTGCTCGCCGTTCGCGTCGATACCCTTCGGCCGGGCTCCCGGTTTGCGCAAGCCATAACGCGACGTGTGCCGCACCGAGTCGTGGTTGGACATGACCCAGGTTGTCGGGGCGCCGACTGCGGCCGAGGCAGCCAGCGAGGTTTCGATGACCGCGCGCAGTTCGGCAGCATCCCAGTGGGCCAGCAGATAGTCGAAATTAAAGGCCTGCTGCATTTCGTCTTGCCGAATGTAGCGGGCGAGCCGCGATTGCGGCGCTATCCAGGCCTCGGCCACCATCATCCGATCACCGGGATAGCTGTCCAGTACGCGGCGCCAGCTACGGTAGATCTCATGTACACCGTCCTGGTCCCACATGGGCCCCGCAGTGTGGCTGCTGCCGCTGCCGTCCTCCACGCCTTCCACCATCGTGGCGTGACCGCCCCAATCGGGCAGGCCCGGCGCCTTGATGAGACCGTGCGCCACATCGACGCGAAAACCATCCACACCGCGCTCCAGCCAGAAGCGCAGCACGTCCTCGAATTCCGTGCGGACCTCGGGGTGATCCCAGTTCAGGTCCGGCTGCTTGCGGTCGAACAGATGCAGATACCACTGTGAGTCCCCGGGGGCACGCGACCAGGCGTTGCCGCCGAACACGCTTTGCCAGTTGTTCGGCGGCAGTTCGCCATGCGCGCCGCGGCCGTCGCGAAACAGGTAGCGCGCCCGTTCGGCGCTGCCAGGTGGCGACTTCAGCGCCGCCTGAAACCACGCGTGTTCGTCGGAGGTGTGATTGGGCACCAGATCGACGATCACCTTCATGCTGAGCGCGTGGGCCCCACGCAGCATGCGGTCGAAATCGTCCAGCGTGCCGAATAGCGGATCGACGGCACGGTAGTCGGCTACGTCGTAGCCGGCGTCGGCCTGAGGGGAGCGATAGAACGGCGAGAGCCAGATTGCGTCGACACCGAGACGGGCCAGATAAGGCAGCTTCGCGGTGATCCCGGGCAAATCGCCGATACCGTCTCCGTCCGAATCCGCAAAGGAGCGCGGATAGATCTGATAGATCACCGCGCTGCGCCACCATTCGGCACCCGCGTGGGCCTCAGGGGCGGCGAATTCTCTCGTGCGCACATTCATGTTGCTGACCTCTTGTGGTGAATCCCGACGAGGAGCCGGCATGCAGCGGGTGCAGGCCGGCGAGCAACCCTGATTATGAGGCCGAGTGGGCCGGTTTCACGTGATTGCTTACTGCGCAAAGTTTGCATAGGAAGAATTTTCGCGCGCCACCTTGACCCGCTGCGCGGCGATCTCGGCGCGGTCCGAAGGCGGCGAGGGGTACGAGGTCTTCTCATCGGCAGCGGTCGTGCCGTTCAGAAAGGCCTGATACAACTGCGCCTTGACCTGTGCGCGTGTCAGACCTTGAGTGTCCGGTTGAGCGTTGGCCGCATGCGCACCGGCAGCGCACAGTGCGATTGTGGTAGTGAGGAAAAACGTGCTGAGTGGGCGTTTCATGAGTGGCACCTCGGATCAATGTGAGCGAAGGACATCGCACCGTGTGTGCAGGGGCGTTCTGTCTGAAACACACGGTGTATGCCTATCTTCGCCATCTGATGGCGGGCGCCGGCTTGGCAAAGATTAAGCTTTGTTCATCGAGTGATGGGGACGCATGTATGGCCGCGCATGCGCACTTTCCAGGCTTACCTAAAGGATGTTTCATGTTCTCCGGCAACGCTTTTGCGATACTGCACGCTCGCTCTTTCGAGTGCCAGTCTTCGCAAGGCTGGCCATGCAGACCATGGCAAAAATTTTGACGATCGAGGACGATCAGATTGTCGGACGCGACATAGTGGACTCCCTAAGCGATGCCGGCTTTGAAGTCGAGTGGGTGACGAGCGGACAGGACGGTATTGCGCGTGCGGTGCATGATGAGTTCGATGTCATCACGCTCGACCGCGTGTTGCCCGGCATCGATGGGCTGACCATTCTCAAGACTCTGCGCGGCGTCGGCATCGAGACACCGGTCTTGATGATCAGCGCCCTGTCCGATGTCGATGAGCGCGTTCGCGGGCTGCTGGCGGGAGGCGATGACTATATCCCCAAGCCGTTTTCTGCCGAGGAGATGAAAGCGCGCATCGACGTCCTGCTGCGCCGGCGCGGGCGTCGCCTGCAAGCTGCATCGATGGTGCTGCGTGTCGACGATCTGGAGATCGACCTGATTGCCCGGAGCGCGAAGCGCGGCGAACATGAGGTGGCGCTGCCACCGGTGGAATTCAAGCTACTCGAATACTTCGCGCGAAACTCCGGGCAAATCCTGACCCGCACAATGATCTTCCAGTCCGTATGGGACATGCATTTCGATCCGGGCACCAACCTGATCGAAGTCTATGTTGGCTTGCTGCGGCGGAAAATTGACCTCCCCGGCATGCGTCCGTTGCTCAAGACCGTGCGCGGATCGGGCTATATGCTGGGATAGGCGATGAGAATGAGCTTGTGGCGCAGCACGATTTTCCGTCTGCTGATGTTGTATGCACTGGTATTCGCGGGTTCTGTGCTGAGCCTGGTGTGGATCAACTACTGGAACTCGGCGAACTACACGGCCACGCAAGCCGACAACAACATCAGTTGGCAATTCGAATATTTCGAGGAGTTGCCGCGCAACCTGCTGCTCGGACAAATCGACGCGCGCATCAAGGCAAAGATGCGCCAACCGGTCAATTTTTATGGCGTGTTCGCAGCCGATGGCCAGTACCTCGCGGGCGATATTGCCAGACGTCCTGCTGGCGTTGAACCTGACGGGAAAGGTGTCTGGTTTCGCCCGCAACTCACGCCATCCACCATCGAGCGGCCCGAATACATGCGCACCCGAGCTACGCGGCTTCCCGACGGCGGCGTGCTGGTGATTGCTCGCGATGTCGACGAAATGACACGGCTGCGCGCTTACATGCTGGGTGGCATTGCATGGAGTGGTGCAATTGCGCTGCTCGGCGGCCTGGGCTTCGGTATCCTGTGTTCGGCTGTGCAGTTGCGGCGCATCAAGGAAATGCGCCGTCTTACGCATCTGATCGCACAAGGCAACCTCGATACGCGTTTGCCGGAGCGTGGCGGTGACGAGCTCGCCTGGCTCTCGCAGATCGTCAATCATATGCTCGACGAAATATCGCGCCTGATGAACGAGGTCAAGAGCGCATGCGACGGAATTGCCCACGATCTGCGCACGCCGTTGATCCATATCCGCTCGCTGCTGGCGCGCATTGAACCCGGCGCGCTCAAGGACGAAGACGCCGAGCGTTTGCAGCACGCCGCGCGAGAAACCGACGACGTGCTCGCGCGCTTCTCCGCGATGCTGCGCATCTCGGAGATCGAGGCCTTGCATCGTCGTGCGCAATTCAGCGACACGCAAATGCACGTTCTCTGCCAGCACGTAGGTGAGCTGTACACGCCCGTCGCGGCAGCGAGAAATGTCGAGTTACAACTCGATTTGCAACCCGTGTTGCCGGTGCGCGCCGACTATCCATTGCTGTTCGAGGCGTTGGTCAACATTGTCGATAACGCGATCAAGTTTGCGTCGCAAGAAGGGAAGGTGGTCATTGCAGTGCGGCAGTGCGCGGAAGGCCCACGTATCACAGTGCGCGACGCCGGCCCGGGTATCCCGGCCGGCGAACGGCAGGCTGTGCTGCAACGTTTCTACCGTAGCGAGCGCACGCGCGATACGCCGGGTTCGGGGTTAGGGCTTTCGGTGGTGCAGGCGGTTGCCCATCTGCACGAATTCAGACTCACGCTGGAGGACGCCCGACCCGGCACCCGCGTCGTGCTCGATTGCTGGCCCGAACGCGAACGTCGCGGTCTTTGAGTGGGGGATGTCATGCGCATCTTGTGTGTAGGAACCGGTGCACGTGCCGACTACCTGGTCGCTGCGCTCACCGAATCGAACCACAGCGTGTCGACGGCAGAGTATGTTGCCGACGCCGCTTATCTGGTCGCGATAGAACGTATCGACGCGGTGGTTGCGCTGAGCCAGGGCGCTCCCGTCGACGCGGCACGTGCGCTCGTCGCCCGGCCGGAGCATACGGTGCTTGTGGTGATCGACACTCCAGGCGAACAGGATGCGCGAATCGCCGCGCTGTATGCCGGCGCCGATGCTTGCTTTACCGGGCACTATGAGTACGCGGAACTGGAAGCCCGGCTACATGCGCTTTGGCGGGACGGCAGGGAAGGTGTTGAGGATGCCAAAACACCCGTCGAGGGCATCGTTCTTTCGCGTACAAAGCGCAGTCTGATCGGTCCGGATGGCGCAGCTCTGGCTTTGACACGGCGCGAGTATCTGCTGATGGAACGTCTGCTGCGCAGCGCCGGAACGGTTGTGCCGCGCGATGAACTGATTGGCTACGTGTTCGGTGACGCCGATGCTGATAGCGTCTCGCTGCAACGTCTGGTGTCAGCGCTGCGGCGCCGCTTTGCGGAATGCAGATGGGGTTTGCATCTTGAGACGGTTGCGCGTGTGGGGTACAGCGTGGTGTCTGGGGAAGCGGCTTAGCTGGCGATGTTTTGCGAACGCCGCCGCCGATGCACTAGTCCCCCGCACTGACGGCAGTGGGAACGGTATAAGCGTTGGCAAACCGCGGCAGGCCAGTTTGCCTTGCCTCATAGAAAAAGGGCTCTGGTTTTAACACTCAGAGCCCTTTCTAACTTACCGGTCGAGGAACGACTTCAGTCGATCCGCGCGGCTAGGATGCATCAGCTTGCGCATCGCCTTGCTTTCGATCTGGCGAATCCGTTCGCGGGTGACGTCGAACTGCTTGCCGACTTCTTCGAGCGTATGGTCCGACTTCGTGTCGATGCCATAGCGCATACGCAGCACCTTCGCTTCGCGCGGCGACAGCGAATCGAGCGCGTCGTCGATGGCGATGCGCAGGTCGGCCTGCACCGCAGCTTCCGCCGGCGACGTGGCCGAGGAGTCTTCGATCATGTCGCCCAGCGTGGCGTCGCCGTCTTCGCCCATCGGCGTTTCCATCGAAACGGGCTGGCGAGCGATCTTCAGGATGCTGCGAACCTTCTCTTCCGACAGGTCCATCCGCGCGGCCAGCACGGAAGGATGCGCTTCCTGGCCGGTCTGCTGGAGGATTTCGCGCGAAATGCGGTTCAGCTTGTTGATCGTCTCGATCATGTGCACCGGCACGCGAATCGTACGGGCCTGATCCGCCAGCGAACGCGTCACGGCCTGGCGCACCCACCACGTTGCGTAGGTGGAGAACTTCCAGCCGCGGCGATATTCGAACTTGTCCACCGCTTTCATCAGGCCGATGTTGCCTTCCTGAATCAGATCCAGGAACTGCATGCCGCGGTTGACGTATTTCTTGGCGATCGAGATCACGAGACGCAGATTCGCCTCGATCATTTCGCCCTTCGCCTTGCGCATCTTCGCTTCGGCGGCAACCATCTTGCGGTTGATTTCCTTCAACTGCTTCAGCGGCAGTGCAACAGCCGCTTCGATGGCGATCAGCTTCTGCTGTTCGGCCTGGATAGCGGGCAGATTACGCTCGAGTGCCGCGCCGAATTCCTTCGACGTTGCTGCCATGCGCATGGTCCAGCCCAGGTCGGTTTCATGGCCCGGGAACGACTCGATGAACAGATCGCGCGGCATGCCGCTCTTTTCCAGCACGATTTGCTGCAAGCGGCGCTCGATCGCGCGAACCTGCGTGACCTGGTGGTGCACGTCGCCGCACAGGCGGTCAATGGTGCGCGCGGTGAAGCGCAGCGCCGCTAGTTCTTGCTGGATGTCCTGGCGCGCGCGCAGATGGGCTTCCGAGGAGCTGCCATCGTTTGCGTGAAGCGAACTGACTTCTTCGAAGCGGGTGCGCACCCGAGCGAAAATCTCCAGACAGTCAGCTGTGAGCTTTTTCAGGCGCGCTTCGTCAACCGCGCTCGAATCTGCGGTCATGTCGTCGTCGCCGTCGGCGTCGTCGTCCGAGGCTTCGGCGTCGTCGTCCGAGGCTGCATCGACGCTATCGTCGGCAACTTCTTCCGATGTGGTGTTTTCGTTCAGGCCATCGACGAGTTCGTCGATGCGCAGCTCACCTGCCGCAACCTGATCCGCGCTTGCCAGAATGGCCGACACAGCCGACGGGCAGGCTGCGATCGCCTGAACCATTTCGTGCAGGCCGTCTTCGATGCGCTTGGCAATGGCGATTTCGCCGGCACGGGTCAGCAGTTCCGTTGCACCCATTTCGCGCATATACATGCGCACGGGGTCGGTGGTGCGGCCAAACTCGGAGTCGACCGTCGATAGCGCGACTTCGGCTTCTTCGTCCGCCTGGTCGTCGGAGACGACCGGCGAGTTGGCGTTCAGCAGCAGCGCTTCGGCATCGGGAGCCGTCTCGTAGACAGCCACGCCCATGTCGTTGAAGGTTGCAACGATGGTTTCCATCGCTGCGGTTTGCGCGAAATTATCGGGCAGGTGATCGTTGATCTGCGCGTGCGTGAGATAACCGCGCTCTTTGCCCAACTGGATCAGCGCGCGCATTTGGCGTTGCTGTTCTTCGACTTGCTGCGACGTTTCGGCAGCAACCGGGATCGCTTTACCCGCGCCCTTACCTTTGGCAGTTCGCCCGGCAGGGGCCTTGATTGAGTATCCGGCGTTGTCTCCGGAATCATCCCGATCGAAAGGGTTCAATGTCTTCTCCTCGAAGGCTTCGCTATGAGGCGCAAGACGCGTCGCTCAGGCGTTTCGGCTAGGCCGCAACATCACCTGAGTGATACATGCGGCTGGTTTGTCTATGCTCGCAAAGAGCGAAAAGATTGGCCCGCACGAAGCGGGCCCATAGAGACGCGCAAAATTCGCGCGGCCAGCGATTGTACACGAACTTGAGGGCGAGCTCTCCTCAAATGCGAGATATATGTTGAGAAAACGTCAAGTAGTGCGCGCCCTAGGGGCAGATCGTCCACGATGACGAGTTCCATTGCTGCGCGGGGTCTTCCTTGTCGCCCTCCATATGTAGGGGCGACTTCGCTGCACACAAGGTGCGGCGGCGAGATGTATGGGGAGAGCTCAGTATGTTCGGGCGGCGTTCGCTGCACCTCCGGTTGCGCAGGGCTGCCACATTCTTTTCTCTCATGGATAAGACGAGAGGTGTGTGCGACCTTCGCTTTCATCAACGCAGCGAGCGACACGCGCGTTGACTTCGATGCGCTTGCAAACTTTTTTCATGGATGGGGTTGACGTGTCCCGAACCGCATCGCATAATTCGCCTCCCGTTTGATGACGGACGCGAAGAAAGCAGAGCTTCTGAGCGAAAGATCTTTAAAAATTAACAGCCGATAAGTGTGGGCGCTTGATGGCGACGCG
>NZ_SCNV01000042.1 GCF_005503145.1 Burkholderia sp. 4M9327F10
TGCTCGGCATCGGCCCGTCGCCGACCGAAGAGGAAGTGGACGCGGACCTGATCAACGCCGGCAAGCAGACGGTGACCACGCTGCCGGGCTCGTCGATCTTCTCATCGGCGGACGCGTTCGCGATGATCCGCGGCGGCCATATCAACCTGGCGATCCTCGGCGCGATGCAGGTCAGCCGCAACGGCGATCTGGCGAACTGGATGATCCCGGGCAAGATGATCAAGGGCATGGGTGGCGCGATGGATCTGGTGGCCGGCGTCAAGCGCGTGGTGGTGCTGATGGAGCACGTCGCCAAGGGCAATCAGCACAAGATTCTCGAACAATGCACGCTGCCGATCACCGGCGTCGGCGTGGTCGACCTTATCATCACCGACCTCGGTGTGATCGAGGTGAGCCCGGCCGGGCTTGTCGTGACTGAGCTGGCCGACGGCGTGAACGCCGACGAGATTCGCGAAAAGACCGGCGCGCGGCTGGATCTGCACCGCGTGAGCTGAAGAGGTGTAGAGGGGCCAGGGAAGTACCTGAGAGAGCGACTCGCGAAGAAACTTCGCAGTGCGAATCATAAAAAGTGGTAGAGCGTAGGCGTTTTTCCATACGAACCATCTAAAACTTGAGAGAGTCACCATGACTGAACCTCAGATTCCGAAGTTCAAGCCGTTGACGCGACACACGATCACCCAGGTCCCGCAATGGGCAACGTTGTCCGCTGAGCAGCAGGAAGCGGTCGACATCGTTTCGAGGGTGCTGCCGTTCCGCGTCAACGCCTATGTCCTTAACGAGCTGATTGACTGGAACAACATCCCCGACGATCCGATCTACCGGCTCACGTTTCCGCATCGTGACATGCTGCATGAGGACGAGTACGCCTCGCTGCGTGATCTGATCCGCGCAGGTGCGGCAGAGACCGAGATCGAGGCGGCGGTGACCGGCATCCGGATGCGCATGAACCCGCACCCGGCAGGCCAGTTGACCCACAACGTGCCCTACCTCGACGGGGTGCCGCTCGCCGGCCTCCAGCACAAGTACCGCGAGACAGTGCTGTTCTTCCCGAGCGCGGGCCAGTCGTGCCATGCCTACTGCACGTTCTGCTTTCGCTGGCCGCAGTTCGTCGGCATGGATGAGCTCAAGTTCGACGCGCGCACCTCTGGCGATCTGGTGGCCTACCTGCGCCGCCATCCGGAGGTCACCGACATTCTCGTGACAGGCGGCGACCCGCTAGTAATGAACGCGCGCTCGCTGGCCGAATACCTGGAGCCGCTGCTCACGCCCGAGTTCTCGCATATCCAGAACATCCGGATCGGCACCAAGTCCGTCGCATACTGGCCACACCGCTTCGTCACGGACAAGGATGCCGACGACCTGCTGCGCGTGTTCGAGAAGGTGACGGCCTCGGGCCGCAACCTCGCGCTAATGGGCCACTACAACCACCCGCGCGAGATCCAGCATCCGGTCGCCGAGAAGGCGGTGCGCCGCATCATCGGCACGGGGGCGAGCCTGCGCATCCAGGCGCCGCTGATCCGTCACATCAACGAGAATCCGGCCGACTGGGCCGATCTCTGGACCACCGGTGTGCGGCTCGGCGCAATTCCCTATTACATGTTTGTCGAGCGCGACACGGGGCCGAGCCACTATTTCAAGCTTCCGCTCGCACGCGCCTACGAGATCTTCCAGGCCGCCTACAGCCGAGTGTCGGGGCTCGCGCGCACGGTGCGCGGCCCGTCGATGAGCGCGTTCCCGGGCAAGGTTATGGTGGACGGCATTGTCGAGCTGGGTGGCGAGAAGGTGTTCGCGCTGCAGTTGCTGCAGGCACGTGATCCGTCGTGGGTGCGCCGGCCGTTCTACGCGAAGTACGACCCCGAGGCCACCTGGTTCGACGAACTGGTGCCGGCTTTCGGCGAGAAGCAGTTCTTCTTCCAGCAGGCGCTCTACGAGATGGAGCACCGGCACACGGCGCGGCACATCCCGATCCGCCCGGCGGGTGCAGTCGACGAGAACCTGCTGGAGGTGATCGAATGAATCTCGCCACGCAATCCGCGAGCCCGGTCTACGAGGTCTTCGCCCTGCGCTATGCCACGCACGATACGCGGCGCAGTGGCGAAAGCTATCTGGGCGACGATCCGCACGACGACATCGCGATGCCGCTCGATTTCTACGTCTGGGTGATTCGCGGCAGCGGCCGTGTCGTTCTTGTCGACACAGGCTTCGACGCCGCGACCGCAGCACGGCGCGGGCGGCGCTATCTGCAATCGCCGCTCGCGCTGCTCGGTGAGCTTGGCATTGCCGCGCGCGACGTGGACACGGTCATCATCAGCCACATGCACTACGACCACGCGGGCAACATCCGCGCGTTTCCCGACGCGACGCTGCGCTTGCAGGAAGCCGAGATGGCGTACTGTACCGGCCGCTGCATGTGCCACGAGGTCGTGCGCAAGCCGTTCGAGGCGCACGACGTTTGCGCCGCGATTGAAAAGCTGCATGCGGGGCGCGTCGTGTTCACCAACGGTGACGAGGCTATCGCGCCCGGCATCGACGTGCACCTGATCGGCGGCCACACCGCCGGGCTGCAGGCCGTGCGCGTGCGCACGGCGCGCGGCAACGTCGTGCTTGCGAGCGACGCGGCCCACTACTGGGACCACGTGCGCGCTGGCCGCCTGTTTCCGATTGTCCACAATGTCGCCGGGATGCTCGACGGGCACCAAACACTCAGGCGGCTCGCCGACGGGCCCGACCATGTGATTCCGGGCCACGATCCGCTGGTGCGCGAGCGCTTTGCGCACTGGAACGGCCATCCCGACATCGTCGCGCTGCACATGCCGCCGCTGGCCGGGGCCGAAGTCGAGGTCGAGCAGGGCGAGGCGGTGCTCGAGACGGGAGACGCCCAATGAACCCGATCATTCCAATCGCCATCGTCGGTATGGGCCCGCGAGGCGTGACCGTGCTCGAACGCCTGCTCGAATACGCGGAGCGCATCCCGGCCCACGTCACGCTCGACATCACCGTCTTCGATACGAATGCGTGCGGGGAGGGCGTGCATCGCGCGACCCAGCCCGATCACCTGCTGATCAACACCGTTGCCGCGCAGGTGACGATGTTTGCGCCGCAGAGCCGGCTTGGCCGCGACGGCTCGCCGTCGCTGGTCGAGTGGGCGCAGCTCGACGGCTACCGCGTCGTGGACGGCGCGTTCCGCCGTGTGTCAAATGGCGAGGGCCGCGCGATCAACGACGCCGACCACCTGCCGCGCAGCCTGCTCGGCGAATATCTGGGCTGGATCCATGCGCGCATCGTCGCTGCGCTGCCGCCCAATGTGACGCTCACGCACCGGCGCGCGACGGTGGTCGACATGGTCCCGCTGCCGGGCGGCTACGAGGTGATCCAGCAGGACGGAGCCTCGCAGACCGCCCAGTTCGTGTTCCTGACGACGGGGCACGGCCAGCGCCGGCCCACCGGCGCCGACGAGCGTTTCGCGCAGTTTGCGAAGCGGCACTTCTTCAACAATCCCGACCTTGCCTACCTGGCGACGCCGTATCCGATCGAGACGCTCGATGACGTCTCGGCCCGCGCGATCGTCGCGATTCAGGGTTTTGGGTTGACCGCGCACGACGTGATCTCGGCGCTCACGCTCGGGCGCGGCGGCCGTTACGTCGAACACGGTGGCGAGCTGATCTATGAGAAGTCGGGACTCGAGCCGCAGATGCTGCTGGTGTCGCGCCAGTGCCTGCCGTTCGCGGCGCGCGGCATCAACCAGAAGGGGCTGACCGGCCGCCACGAAGCGCGCTTCTTTACGCCGGCGGCGGTCGCGAAGCTGCACGAGGCCGCGTTCGAGGCGACCGGTGACCCGCGCATCGATTTCCGCGTGCAGGTGCTGCCGCTCGTGATCAAGGAGATGGCATACGCGTATCGCGTCGCCGTGCGGCGCGGCGGCGTCGATGCCGATACGTTCGAGCCGGCGCCCGACGAACTGCAGGCGGTGCACGAGATCCTCTGGCCGCTTGGCGATCGCGAGTTCCAGTCGTTCCAGGACTTCCACGCGTTCTTCCACCGCCTGTTCCGCGAGGATCTCGAGGAGGCCCTGCGTGGCAATCTCGTGAGCCCCGTAAAGGCCGCCACCGACGTACTGCGCGACACGCGCGAGGCGCTGCGCACAGCCGTCGAATACGGCGGGCTCACGCCGGCGTCGCATCGCTACTTTATCGAGGACTTCAATGCGATCACCAACCGCGTGTCGTTTGGGCCCCCGCTGCGTCGCAACCGCGAATTGCTCGCGCTACATGCGGCCGGCCTGATCGATGTGGCGGGCGGCCCCGGCGCTCAGGTGATCGACGACGATGCGAACGCGCGTTTCCGGATCGAGGCGCGCTACGGCGAACGCGTCGAGCGCTGGTACGCCGACGTGCTGGTGTCGGCGCGGCTTGACAGCTACAGCCCGCTGACCGACGCGTCGCCGCTGTCAGCCGCGCTGCTCGAGCGGGGTATCGCCCGGCCCTTCATGAACGGCGATTACCACCCGGGCGGTCTCGACATCGATGCTGGCCTGCATCCGCTCGGACCCGACGGCGAGAGCCGCACGCGGCTCTGGGCAATCGGCTTCCCGGTCGAGGGCGCGCACTTCTACACGCATGCGCTGCCGCGCCCCGGCATCGCTTCTCGTCAGACGCGCGACGCCGACTGCTGCGTGCAGGAACTGCTCGACGTGATCGTGGCGCAGAGCGCACTGGCGCTGCCTGGCCACGCACGCAGCGCGGCGCGTACGCCAACCTGCGGCGATGCCGCGCTCGCAACGGCCGAGGAGGACTGAACATGGTGACGCTGCACGATTTCCACCGGTCCTCGGCCTCGTTCCGGGTCCGCATCGCGCTGAACCTGAAACGCCTGCGCTACGACCAGGTGGTCCACGATCTCGACACGGGCGCGCACCGGGCCAGCGCGTACCTGGCGGTCAATCCGCAGGGCCTGCTGCCCGCGCTGGTCACGGGGACGCAGGTGCTGACCCAGTCGTTGGCGATCCTCGAGTTTCTCGAGACGGCCTATCCCGACCCACCGCTGCTGCCGGCCACGCCGCTCGAACAGGCGCGCGTGCGCGCACTGTTCCAGGTGGTCGCAGCCGACACTCATCCGCTGACGACGATGCGCGCCGGCCACTACCTGAAGGCCATGCTCGGCGCCGACGACGCGGCCGTCAAGCGCTGGAAGCAGCACTGGATGATCGACGGCCTTGCCGCGCTCGAAACGTTGCTCGCCGCCGATCCCGCGACGGGGCGCTATTGCCACGGCACGCACGTGTCGTTCGCCGATATCGCGCTGGTGCCACAGGTGGTATCCGCGCAGAAGCTCGGCATCGTCATCGAAGAATTCCCGGCTATCGCGCGCATCGTGGAGCACTGCATGCAACTCCAGGCGTTCCAGGATGCGCATCCGGACGCCTGCTCACCTCAACCCACGCTGATCAAGGAATGACTATGCAGCCTATTGAAGGAGACATCCTCCGGTTCTCCGAATATCTCGAACTGACCGCCAAGCCGATCCCCGACCCGGTGCTCTGGCGATGGCAGTCGATCGAATCCGGAGCGGGTGCTCGCCCCCACAACCCGCAGGGCACGCTGGCGCTCTCCGGCGGCGACGTGAGCGAGCACGGCACCGTGGCGCCGGATCTTTCTCTCGTGATCCAGGTATTGAAGCCGGGCGAGACCACCGAGCGCCATCGACATTCTTTCTGGCACCTCTATATCGCGCGCTCGGGTTCGGGCGAGATCGCGTTCGGCGAGGATGGCGTGACCGAGCACATCGACTCCGGTGACACCGTGTTCGTGCCCGCGTGGTGCTATCACGCGATCGGCAATCGTTCGGGTACCGAACCGTTCGTGCTGTACCGGCTCCAGAACCTGCCGCAGAACGCGAGTAACGGCAACCTGATGCGCGAGATCGGCGGCAAGCTGCAGGTCATCTATGCGGATGCGGGCCTGGCCACGCATCGCTGATTCATTGGGCGGACCACAGCATTGCCGCTGCGGCCCGCTGCTATCTGTCGAAACGGAGGGATGAATTGAGCTATACCTTCGAGAAAGGGCGCATTTACCGGATGCCGACGCATTTTGGCCCCGCGCCTGGGCCGCGGCAACTGCCGGATGGACTGGCGGCCGACCCTGATCGTAAGCCGCAACGGATGACCGTTTCGGCTTCGTTCCTGACTGACGCGGCGAGCCTCGAGCGGCACCTGCCCGAGCATTTCGCCCTGGTGGACGAACCCGTCGTGACGGTCGAGTTCCACTACCTGACCGGGATCGACTGGCTTGCCGGGCGCGGCTACACGATGGTCCATGTGAGCTGGCCGGCCGTGTTCACCGGCCTGAGCGACCGCGCCAGCGGCAAGTTCCTGGCAGTCGTCTGGGAGAACCTCGCTGATCCGATCATCACCGGGCGTGACGAGATCGGCCATCCGAAGCTGTTCGCCGAGGTGCCCGCGCCGCGCAGCTTTGCCGGAAGGCAGCTGTGCGAGGCGGCCTGGATGGGCTTCCGCTTTGTCGAACTGGCCGTGGGCGAGCTGCGAGAGGTGCCGGCGCACGGCGCGCCGAACGGCTCCGACGGCACGCTGATGCTGAAGTACAAGCCGCGCACGGGCGATTGGGGCGAGGCCGATCTCTGCGAGGTCACGCTGACGCCGAGCCACGATCCGCACGTGACGATAGAGCGGCGCTTCACCGGCGACGCGCAGCTGCGTTTTCACCGCGCGAGCTGGTCCGACCTGCCGACCATGGCGCATATCGTCAACGCGCTTGCCGACCTGCCGGTGCTGGAGATGCGCGGCGGCGCAGTGATCCATGCGCACGGCGGCAAGTCCTATCTCGACCAGCGCATGCTGCGTTGAGCCGGCAGCGCTCTCAAAGCGACCCGCACCGCGATTCGCGATCGTTCGTTTTCATGTCCCGCCGGATGCGACGCGTCCGGCACCAACCGAGAAAGAGGTAATGAAATGCCCCGAGCCTTCACGCAGCAATTCGGTGTCTCCTATCGCGACCAGGACCCCGCTGGTCACGTCAGCGCGACCATGTACTACGTGTACATGCTGAACGCCTACATGGCCTATGCGCATGAACTGCTGGACGTGCCGCTCACCGACGGCATCCCGCAGATCATGCTGAAGACCGCCTGCGAATACGTGCATCCGGCCAAGTGGGGCGACACGCTCGAAGTGAGCGCGCTGATTACGCGCCTGGGCACCAAGAGCTTCGACATCGCTTACCGGATCACGATCGCGGGCCATCCCGAGCAGGTGATCGCAACGGGCAGTTCAACGCACGTGGCGTACGACTATACGAGCGAGCGGACCGTGCCGCTGTCGCTCGCGTTTCGCGAACGCGTGCGCGCCTATCAGGAAGAGGCACGCGAAGCCGAGCCGGTCGCATAACGAGCGACCCCGTCCGCGCGGTCCGGCGCGCCGGACCGCTTCATGACCCGATCAAGGGGAATCGGCATGTCCACTGTCGGCTCGGCCCCGGACGGCGAAACTGCGTCGCGCCTGTATCGACACATCGATCGCCGCTTGCTGCCCTTTCTGCTCGTGTGTTACCTGTTTGCCTGTCTCGACCGGCTCAACGTCGGCCTCGCGAAACTGCAGATGCAGGTCGATCTGGGCTTCTCGGACCTGCAGTACGGCATCGGCGCCGGGATCTTCTTCATCGGCTACGCGCTCTGCGAGGTGCCCTCGAACCTGCTGCTCGCGCGCACTGGCGCTCGCAAGGCGATCAGCCGGATTCTCGTACTCTGGGGGCTGACCTCGGCAGCGATGGCGCTCACGCGCGACGTTGGCACCTTTTACGCGCTGCGTTTCCTGCTCGGTGTGTTCGAGGCGGGCTTCACGCCCGGCATCCTGTTCTACCTGACCTACTGGTATCCGGAGTCGCGGATGGCCAACGCGATTTCCGCTGTGATGATCGGCGGGCCGCTCGCCGGGGTGGTGGCCGCCCCGGTCTCGCTGTGGGTCATGACGAGCTTCGCCGGTATCGGCGGGCTCGCGGGCTGGCAGTGGATGTTCCTGATCGAGGGGTTGCCCTGCGTCGTGCTCGGCCTCGCGGCGCGTGCGCTGCTGGTCGACCGGCCGGCCCAGGCGCACTGGCTGACGCCTGGAGAGCAGCGGCGTCTCGCGGCCGAGGTGCCGCCGCCGCAGGCCACGCTGCACGGCTTCGGGCGCGTTGCGGCCGACCCGCGCATCTACCTGATGGCGGCCGCTTACTTCTGCATCATCTGCGGCATCTACCTGATCAACTTCTGGCTGCCCGAGCTGCTGAAATCGCATGGCGTCACCGATCCGGCCCGGCTCGGCGCGTACTCCGCAATTCCGTTTGTCGTCGCGACGCTCGGCATGTTCGTGGCCGGCCGGCGCTCGGACCGCCGCAACGAGCGGCGCTGGCACAGTGCGGTGCCGGCCTTCGTCAGCGCGCTGTCGCTTGCGCTGACGGCGTCGAGCGCGTCCGGGCTCGGCGCCGTGCTGCTGTCGATCTCGGTGGCGACCGCGTCGATGTGGATGGCCTATACGGTGTTCTGGGCGATTCCGCCCGCCTATCTGAAGGGCACGGCGGCCGCGGGCGGCATCGCGTTGATCAACACGATCGGCGTGCTGGGCGGCTTCCTGAGCCCGATCGCGATCGGCTGGCTACGCACTATGAGCGGCGACTTCCGCGCGGGCCTCTGGATGATGGTTGGCGTGATGGCGACCGGGGCCGTGCTGCTCGCCGCGATCCGCAAGCCCTCGGTGGGGCGCGAGCCGCATGTGATCGTGGCGGTGGAGGTGGTTGAGCCGTGAGGGTGTCGTGGGCGGCCGGGCTTTCGGCCGCGACCAACCTAAATCTCCTGCACCGCCTGCGGTGTATTGCGGAAGCTGATCGCCATCCGGTTGTAGGTATTCATCAGGCCGATGGCAATCGTCAGGTCCACGAGTTCCCGTTCGTCGAACTCGGCGCGGACTGCTTCGTATGCTGCATCGGGCACGCCAGTCTGAGCGACGAGCGTGACCGATTCGGCCCACGCAAGTGCGGCGCGCTCGCGCGCGTCAAACAGATTGCCGGCTTCGGGCCATGCCTGTAGCAGCGCAAGTTTTTCAATCTTCATGCCTTTCTTGAGCAGATCGCGCGTATGCATGTCGAGACAGTATGCGCAGTTGTTGATCTGCGAGACACGCAGGTACACCAGCTCGACGAGAGCCGCAGGCAGGCTGCTCTGCGTCACGTAACCGTAGACTCCACCGAGAGCCTTGACGCCCGTGGGCGCGATCTGGTTGTAGTCAAGACGCTTGCTCATATGTGTGCTCCTTCTGGTTTCAGGTTTACTTGACGGGCGTCGTCAACATCGTGTCGCCGGTATCGACGACGAACACCGCAAGCAGCTTGGCGGGTTTTGTCCGGCTGGCGTTGCGGCTCACGTGGTGAAAGGAATCCGGATCCTCGAAAAAGCTTTCGCCGGCGTGGCGAGGGAAAGGGCCATGGCTGCACAGGTGATACCGAGGATGGATCGAATAGACATCGTGTGAGCTCTCCTTGAGATGTCTGTATTGTGGTTGCTCCGTAGATCAGCGGAAAGAACCAGAAACGAACATTTTTTATGTACCATGGCAGGATGAACAATCCGCTCGAAATCCAACTCGACCGGTCTGCGAAGACGCCGTTGGCCGAACAGATTCGCCGTGCAATTGGCACGGCAATTGAGAGTGGGGTGCTCACGCCGGGGGCCCGCCTGCCGTCATGGCTGGATCTCGCCTCTCAGCTCGGAGTGGCCCGCGGCACCGTACGTCTCGCGTACGAGCGCCTTTCCGACGCGCAGCTTATCGTGGCCGCCCGGGCGAGCGGCACGCGCGTTGCCGAACGACCGCCAGCGGCCGTCCAGGTGGACGAGGAACCCGACCCCGGCTCCTTCATGGAAACGTATCGGGAACTGACCGCCGGCCCGGCGACATTCCAGATGGGTGTCCCCGCTCAGGAAACGCTTCCTGCCAGGCTCTTCACAAAGGTACGCGCATTTGCGCTACGCGCGGAGTCGAGCGCGTCGATTGTCTATCCCGATCCTCGAGGCGAAGCGGAGCTGCGTAGGGAAATCGCCGCATATCTGGCGATCGCGCGGGGCATCACATGCTCCCCCGCACAGATCATTATCACGAGCGGGTTCAGTGGTGGCCTCGGCCTGGCGCTTCGCGTACTGGGTCTGGATGGGCAAAAGGCCTGGGTGGAGAATCCGGGCTTTCCGTTTGCCCGGCATGGTCTGTCGCTTGCTAGCCTGTCGCTGGCGCCGATTCCGGTTGACGTCGAGGGAATGGACGTCGAGTACGGCATACGACATGAACCTGACGCAGCGCTAGTGGTTGCGACCCCCGGTCAGCAGGCGCCGCTTGGCCCGACGCTGTCGCTCACGAGGCGCCTGCGGTTGCTCGACTGGGCAGCAAAGCAGGGCGTATGGATTATCGAGGACGACTATCTGAGCGATCTGCAACTGACGTCCCGCGCCGCGCCGGCACTCTGCTCTCTCGATCGTGCCCATCGCGTGGTTTATATCGGTTCGTTTAGCAAAACGATCAGTCCCGCTCTGAGGCTGGGATTCGTCGTTGCCCCCATGCCGCTTGTGTCGAGGTTCGCTGAAGTCGCAGCGTGCCTTGCCCCTGCACCATGGCCTTCCGTGCAACTCGCAACGGCACAGTTCATGCGGGACGGCCACTACTTGCGCCATCTCCGACGCTTGAAGCGTCTCTATACCGCGCAACGCGATGCGTTGCTTCAATGCCTGGAGCGACGCGCTTTCGAGACGACGACAGCCGGTTTGGCCGTGCTTTTAAGACTGCCCGATGGTGCGCCAGATGTATCCATCGCGAGGGAGATGCTGGCGTTCGGCTTGGGGCCCGCTGCGCTGTCGCCGTGGTATGCGGCGCCGGCCTCCGCCAGGTCGGGCCTTCTGCTGGGGATCGCGACTGCACCCGAAAGGAGTCTCGTTCGATCCTGTGACCGGCTGCAACAGGTGATACGACGCTTCACGTGACGAGTCCCCTTATCGCCTCCCGGACACATATTTGGGCTTTTACGCCTCTACCCGGACCGTGTTGGAATGGGCTCGGCGGCGCTGATACTTTCTCCGGAACGCTTCATTTACGCGTAGCGGGCATTGACGCCGCACAACAATTCCATGTTGCCACCAATACTGTATGGATGTACAGTATTGGTGGCAACCTCGCAAATCTGCAAAAACGAAGCTGACAGGGCGCGAACGGAGCAGCGATCTGGCGCGTGCCGCCTGACGGGCTACCCGCTGCCGGCCGCACGGAACAGCGCAATTGGCACGATTTTCAGGCACCTGGGCAAACCGGGTGCACCATTGAACGGAGATTCATCGACATGTCTGCTTCATCGTTCCGGATGCGCCATGGCTGACCAGCTCTGGTTGCCAGGGCTGGAGGCGCCGCCGGTCCCGACAGACGGCCTGTTCTTCGCCGTCTTGCCCGACGCCAATACGGCGGGCGGCATCGCGAAGTTCGCGCGCCAGATTTGCGGCGAGACCCGCTCGAAGAGCAAACCGCTCGCTGCCAACCGCCTGCACGTCACGCTGCAGCATCTTGGGAATTTCGCCGGCGGTTTGCCGCAAGGGCAAGTCGATGCGGCGATCAAAGCCGCCGAGTCGATCAGAATGGCGCCGTTCAGCGTCGAGTTCGACCATGTCCTGAGTTTTGCATTGAAACCTCGGCCCGGACCTCTGGTGCTGGGAGGCGGTGAAGGCGTGGTCGGCCTCCATACGCTCCACGAGGCGCTCGTGCGGGCACTGCAAGACGCAGGATTCGGTGATCCCGCCGCTTTGCCAAATGCCGTGCATTTCACACCCCACGTTACGCTCGCTTACGGCATGCCCTGGATCTCGGCACGTCCCGTTGACGCAGCCTGCTGGAACGTGCGCGAGCTTGTTCTGATGCACAGCCTGCTTGGGCGTACCCGGCATGTTGCGCTGGCGCGTTGGCCACTGGCGGCGAGACCCGGGTGCTGACCTGCTTCCCAGGTGCTGGAAGTCTCGACCGCCGGAACCTCCTGATACCGGTTACGTGCGTAACGGCCGCAAACCCGCCCGGACCTCTTCGGCAAATATTTGCGGCTGTTCCCATGCCGCAAAGTGCCCGCCTTTCTCCGGCTTGTTGTAGTAAATGAGGTTGTGATACGCCCGTTCCGACCAGCTACGCGGCGCCTGATAATTTTCGCCAGGAAACGCACTCACGGCGGCCGGGACGGAGACGTCGGCGGCGGCGTAAAAGTTGAAGTGCGACTCCCAATAGATGCGGGCGGCGGACACGCCGGTGTTCGTCAGCCAGTAGAGCGTGATGTCGTCGAGAACATCGTCTCGTGTCAGCTCGCCCGCGGAGAATCCGTTGACCGTACGTCCGTAGATAGCTGAGGTCATCGCCGCCGCCGGCTGGCCGTTACCGTCCGGGTGATCGATTAGCCAGCTTGCCAGCGCAATCGGCGAGTCTGACAGGCCGTAGAGCGTCTGCGGGCGCGTGCCCTGTTCCAATGCGTAGGCGCGCCGCTTCGACAGGCCCTGCAGTTGCTCGTATGCGTGCCTTTCGTCGCCCGTGAGATTGGCCGGAGGCGGACTATTGTCTTGCAGTGCCTTGACGATCTCGGGGGGAATCGTGGCAGGGAGGTTGACGTGAATGCCGAGCAATTCCGGCGGCGCCTGTTTGGCCATCACATTCGAAACGATTGCGCCCAGATCACCGCCCTGGGATGCAAATTTCTCGTACCCAAGGCGTTTCATCAACTGCACCCACGCACGCGCGGTGCGCTCCGGACCCCAGCCGGTCGTGGTGGGTTTGCCGGAAAATCCGTAGCCGGGCAGGGACGGAATAACCAGATGAAAGGCGTCCGACGCGCTTGCGCCATAGGCCGTGGGATTGGTCAACGGATCGATAATCTTGAACTGCTCGATGATCGAACCGGGCCACCCGTGCGTGACGATCAGCGGCATGGCGTTTTCATGTTTCGAACGAACGTGGATGAAGTGAATATCCAGCCCGTCGATCTCGGTGAGGAAGTTCGGCAACGAGTTCAGTTTCGCTTCGCACTTGCGCCAGTCGTAATCGGTGGACCAATGACGCGCGAGTTCCTGAATCAGTGCGAGCGGCACGCCTTGCGTGTCATCCGTGACCGTTTCGCGCTCGGGCCACCTTGTTGCCTTGACGCGCCGGCGTAAGTCGATGAGTTGCGATTCAGGCACGTGCACGCGAAGCGGACGAATGGCGGTCTTGTCGCCGCCTGCCGCAGGGGCCGCTTCGGTAATTGCCTGGTTCGTGTCTGCGAAAGCGAGCTGACTCAACGAGCCTGCGGCAACGGCAGCCGCCGCGACGCCAATGAACCGGCGGCGCGACGGAACCTGGGGAGTGGTGCTGTCTGACATAAGATCTCCTGGTTAGCGATAGAGCTAGGTTTCCATTCAATGGCCAAGTGATTTCACGAACCATTGACGGCAGTTTTCAATGCGAGGTGCGTTTGGCGCGACAAACTGGTGATGAAGCAACCGCTCAGGCGCGGCCCCAATGCACGATGGACGTATTGAAGCGCCTCGGTGTATCTGGTTTGTGTCTGAACAAGCCAGTTTGTGTAAGCGCGGGTATCAACCTGTCAGGCAGATACATAGCGATACAAAGAGGGCAGAGCGGTCAGACGTAAACCAGGTGCCAGGCGCGAACCAGGGTGAGATTTGTGTCGCAATGTATCTGGCGGCTGAGTGATACATAGCATTGCAAAAGACCGGCTTCTCAGACACAAACCAGATACCTCCGCGGGTTCCAATGCATCAACGCTGGAAATCGAACTGCAGGCCACCACGCAGATCCCAATCGGACTGCGTTTCGTGGCCCCGATATCCGGACGTCTTTCTGGTTGCATTGAACTCACTCTGGAGGTACTCATCATGAAATCGCTCGTTCAAGCCGTTGTTGTCGCCGCCGCGCTCGTTGCTCCGCTCGCTTCTTTCGCCCAATCGAACCAGCCGCTGACCCGCGCCCAGGTTCGCGCCGAACTGGTTCAACTCGAGAAGGCCGGCTACAGCCCCGGCGCCAGCGCCGACGCCTATTACCCGCGTGATATTCAGGCTGCTGAAGCCCGGGTGGCTGCGCAAAATGACGCTGCACACGACGTGGGCGGCACGCCTGGTGGTTCGTCGGTGTCCGGTGCACCTGCAGTAGCGGCGCACGCCGAAACGATTGTCGGTTTGAAGCCGGTGTACTTCGGCCAATAACACCTTGGGAACGTGCCGGTGGATCGCTCCCGCGGCCGCGCCGCGGGTCGCGGAACTCAGGCTGAGTGTGCCGCAAGCCGCTGCCGGCAACGCCGCTTCACGCGCAAGCTGATTGCTCGGTGCCTGAACAGGACGCCGCGATCGGCCCCGGCGAGGCCATGATCACAGCTCAGTCATTCCGGCATGCCATGGCCGCGCGTTTCCGGAAGGAACCAGGGAATGACGATACCCAGTAGGTAGCACGAGCTCATGATGAGCGCGGCATGCGAAACGCCGCCGAATGCCTTGATCATCGAACCGGAAATGATCGGGAAGACCCACGCTATCAGGCGTGCGGCGTTGAAGACGAAGCTGATCGCGGTCGAGCGCACCGTCGAAGTGAACAGCTCGCAGGGATAGATCGCCATCCATGCGTAGCCGCATCCCAGCGTGAAAAAACCGTTGATCGGCGCGATGACGACCATGCCACCCAGCGTCGCGGTGTACTGGTAGGTGATGATCGTCGTGATCAGTGCGCCGGCAAACGTCGCGCTCAGGAATGCGCGCCTGCCGATGGAGTCGACGATAAAGCCCGATGCCAGATAAGCGACAATCGCCCCCGCTGTATAGAGGATCGAAATGCGTGAACCCCACGCGACGGCGTCGATCACGCCGGTCGTTTTTGCAAGCGCAACGGTAAAGGTCGGCAGCCAGCTCGAGATCGCCCACCAGCCGGTGGTCGCGACGATCGACAGCACGGTCGTCAGCAGCGTGCGGCGAAGCGCCTCGCGTTCCGTGAACAGTTGCTTGAGCGTGAAGGGGCGGCTGTCCCGCTTGCCAGGTCGCGAGGCGCGCTGGACGGCGGCGTCGGAAGTGGCGTTCCAGCGCTGTTGCTTGACGGCTTCTTTCCACTTCTCCGATTCGTTCAGCCCGCGGCGCAGATAGAGCACGAAGAATGCGGGCAGCGCGCCCGCCACGAACATCAGGCGCCACGTTTCGCCACCCAGCGGCTGCACGGAAACCAGCCCGTACCATACGACGGCGGCGAGCAGCGTGCCCCAGCCGAAACCGGACTGCAGGAAGCCGGCGCCTTTCGCGCGAGCGTGCTCCGGCCAGGTCTCCGAAACCAGCGCGACCCCTGTACTCCATTCGCTGCCCATTGCAAGTCCGGTGAGAAACCGCAACAGGCACAGCATGGTAAATGTGCTGGAAAAGGCGGTCAGCCCCGAGAACAGCGCGTAGAGGAAGACCGACCACAGCATCATGCGTTTGCGCCCGACGTAGTCGGCGAGAATGCCGCCGATCATGCCGCCCGCGCCCCAGCCGAGCAAGGTGATGCCGATCACGCCGCCGGCGTAGATGGGCGTCGAGAGCGCCTCGCCCGGCGTCAGCAGCGACTTGAGCATCGGCGAGAGGACGACTACGAGTGCGAGCGCCTCGAAGCCGTCGAAGATCCAGCCGAGGAAGGCGCCTCGCAGCACGCGCCAGTGCGCGCTCGTGAGGCCGTCGTACCAGTGCATTTTCCGCGGCTGCGCGATATGGGTATCTTGCATGATGCCGTCTCCTGAAGGATGTCGTCGGTGTCCTCGCCGAGCTTCGGCGCAGGCGAGCGTATCGCCAATCGGGATGTTCCATGATTTCTGTGTGGAGGCGACGCGTAAACCCTGACAAAGCGTGCAACGCCCATTCCAGCAAAACCCCCAGGTACAGAGAATGCTAGAACACCCGTTGTGCGGCTGCGCCCCCAACGGCGCAGCCAGACCGATGTTCGACCTGTCCGACCTAGGGAGACCCTCATGTCACAGAAACCTTTCCTGACCGATATCGAAACCATTCGCAAGCGTGCCCGCGAACATATCGCACAAGGGGCCGTCACCGCCGGCTACCGCGCCGACCGCGAGGCCGTGGTGGCGCTGCTCAACGATGCGCTCGCAACGGAGCTCGTTTGCACGCTGCGCTATCGCCGCCACCATTTCATGGCGAAGGGCATTCAGTCGAAAAGTATTGCCGACGAGTTCATGGCCCACTCCAACGAGGAGCAGGGGCACGCGGATCAGATCGCGGAGCGCATCGTCCAGCTAGGCGGCGAACCGGACTTCTCGCCGGCCGGACTGCTGTCGCGCAGCCACGCGGAGTATGCCGAAGGCACCACGCTGGTCGACATGATCCGCGAAGACCTGATCGCCGAGCGCGTCGCGATCGACAGCTATCGCGAGATCATTCAGTTCCTTTCCGACAAGGATCCGACCTCGCGCCGCGTGATGGAGACCATTCTTGCCGTCGAAGAGGAGCACGCGGACGAGATGGCGGAATTGCTCGAAGGTCTGCCGGAAAAGATGAAGCACTAGCCTGCTGGTACACCGGCAGGTACGACGCTTGCTATTTGAGGAATGCAAACCGGTGGCGCGCCGCGCGCGCGAGCCGGATCCGCTTCAGCGCGCGGCGATGTGAAGCCGTGCTGCGAGAGTGTCTTCGGCCATAAGGAGGGAGGAGTCATGCTTCAATACGCGCTTATTTTCTTCATTGTCGCCATTATCGCGGCGGCGCTCGGCTTCGGCGGTATTGCAGCCGGCGCCGCGGCCATCGCGAAGATCCTGTTCTACATCTTTGTGGTGATTTTCCTGGTCACGCTGGTGCTTGGCATTGCCAGACGATGACGATGAAGCGGAGGCATCGTGGCACGCGCAATCTGGAAGGGCGGGATCAGCTTCGGCCTCGTTTATGTGCCGGTGCAGGTTTATCCGGCGACGAGGGCACAGCATACGGGTTTCAACCTGCTCGAGAAGCACTCGATCGATCCAATCGGCTACAGGCAGATCAACAAGCGTACCGGCAAGGAAGTCGCGCGCGAGAACATCGTGCGCGGCTTCGAGTACGAGAAAGGCCGATATGTGGTGTTGACCGATGAGGAGATTCAGGCAGCGAGCCCGGAGTCGACACAGACCGTCGACATCATTTCGTTCGTCGACGGTTCCGAGCTTTCCTTCGTCTATCTCGATACCCCGTACTACCTTGCGCCGGAGCGCCGCGGCGAGAAGACTTATGCCTTGCTGCGCGATGCGCTCGCGAAATCCGGCAAGATCGGCATCGCGAGCGTCGTGCTGCACAGCAAGCAACATCTGGCCGCCCTGATTCCCGCGGGGCCCGTACTCGCGCTCAATACGCTGCGCTGGTCCGATGAGATCCGTCCGCTCGATGAGGTGCGCCTACCAGAACAAAATGCAAAGAAATCCGGTGTGACCGCCCGCGAGCTCGAGATGGCAAGGAAGCTGATCGACGACATGACCGCCGAGTGGAATCCCAACGACTATCACGATACGTTCCATGACGACATTCTGGCGCTCGTGGACAAGAAAGTGCGTGAGGGCAGGACTGCGGAGGTCGGCGAGGCGGCAACGGCTGCGCCGTCGCGAACGCGTCGAACGGCGGACATCGTCGATTTGTCGGAACTGCTCAAGCGCAGCCTGGGACGCCGCAAAATGAAGGGCGGGGCGTCCGTGGCGGACGAGGAGGCAGAGCCCGACGAGCCGCCATCTTCGCGCGGTGGCAGCAAGGCCGCACGCAGCGCGCGCCGCTCTACTCGCCGGACGGCGCCGTCACGAAGCCGTCACGCCGCGTGATGGCGTGGCCGGGCGCGCAAAAGGCATTCGATCATGGCGCGGAAACTCGAGACATACCAGCGCAAACGCCGCTTCGACGGGACACCCGAGCCGTCCGGCACGCCACGGCGCAGCCGCACAACGGCGCGCGCAAAAGGCAATCGCAAGCGCAACGGCCATGTGCTTTCCTTCGTGATTCAGGAACATGATGCCCGCAACCTTCATTACGACTTCCGTCTTGAACTGGATGGCACGTTGAAGTCATGGGCCGTGCCGAAAGGGCCGAGCCTGGACCCTTCGGTCAAGCGTCTGGCCGTCCACGTCGAAGATCATCCGCTGGAATACGGATCGTTCGAAGGGGAGATTCCACAAGGCAACTATGGCGCCGGCACGGTGCTCGTCTGGGACCGTGGCACCTGGGAGCCCGCGGGCGGCGAGCGGGCAGCGCATGACGCTTACGAAGCCGGCAAGCTGAAGTTCCGCCTCGATGGCGAGAAGCTGCACGGCGGATGGACGCTCGTGAAGAGCCATATGCGCGGTGCCGGCCACAAGGAACAGTGGCTCCTGATCAAGGAGCGCGATGACGAGGCCCGCAGTGAGGACGAATTCGACGTGCTCACCGAACGTCCTGGCAGCGTGTTGTCGCCCCATGAGGGCGCGGCGAAGACGGGCTGCCCGGACATTGTATCCACACGCAGCCTTCAGTCGCTGCGGAAGCTGGCTGCCACGCCCACCATCGAGGGTGCCGTGAAGGCGAAGCTGCCGGCCACGCTCAAACCGCAACTCGCGACGCTTGTCGATGCCGCTGCGCAAGGCGACGACTGGTCGTACGAAATCAAGTTCGACGGCTATCGCGTGCTCGCGCGCATCGACCGGCAGGACGCGAGGCGGCCGGTACGCATCCACACCCGTTCGGGCCTCGACTGGAGTGCGAAATTCAGCATGCAATGCGATGCGCTTGCCGGACTGGACATCGGTTCGGCATGGCTCGACGGCGAGGCAGCCGTGCTGGACGAACGGGGCGTGCCGGACTTCCAGGCCTTGCAAAACGCGTTCGACACCGGTCGTCCGCAGGACATCGTGCTGTTTCTGTTCGACCTGCCTTACCTGAATGGTTACGACTTGCGCGCGGTGCCGCTCGTGCAACGGCGCGCTCTGTTGCGTGCGTTGCTGGATCACGCTGGCGGCGGCATGCTGCGCTTCTCCGAAGACTTCGCTGTCGCTCCTGGTGATCTCCTGCAAAGCGCCTGCGAGGTAGCGCTGGAAGGCATCGTCGGCAAGCGGCGTGACAGCCACTACGTTTCCAGGCGAAGCACGGCGTGGATCAAGCTACGCTGCCGGCGGCGCCAGGAATTCGTGATCGGCGGCTATAGCGAGCCTGCCGGCAGCCGCACGGGGTTCGGCGCGCTGCTGCTCGGCGTGCATGATGCAAAGCACCGGCTGCAGTATGCCGGCCGTGTCGGCACGGGTTTCGATTCGGTCACCTTGCGCCGCGTAAAGCAGGAACTGGCCGCACGCGAAACCGGACAGATGCCGTTTGCGAGCGCGCCGCGCGAACGCAGCCGAACTCGCGTTCATTGGGTGAAGCCGGAACTCGTCGCCGAATGCAACTTCGCACAGTGGACGAGCGACGGCCTTGTGCGTCAGGCTTCGTTCATCAGTCTGCGCGGCGACAAGCCCGCGCGTGAAATCGTGCAGGAGACGCCACGCATGACCACCGCAAAGCCAACGAGGCACGCGAGCAAGGCCGCGGCGCCCGGCGAATCGACCGTCGCCGGTGTGCGGATTTCGCATCCGGAGCGCGTGATCGACAAAAGCACCGGGACGACCAAGCTGGACCTCGTGCGCTACTACGAGTGGATCGCGCCGCGCATGCTGCCGCATCTGGCGGACCGGCCCGTTGCGCTCGTGCGCACCCCGGAGGGGCTTGGCGGCGAGTTCTTTTTCCAGAAGCACGCCAACAGGCTCGCACTGCCACACATCACGCAGCACAAGGGACTCGACCCCGGCCATGCGCCGCTCCTGACAATCGAGAGCGCCGAGGCGCTGGTCGGCGCGGCGCAGATGGATGCGATCGAATTCCACACATGGAACGGGCTGGCATCGGACCTGGAAAGACCCGACCGGATGGTGTTCGATCTCGACCCGGACGCCGCCCTGGGCTGGGACAAAATGATCGAAGCGGCGCAGCTTACGCGCGAGCTGCTTGCGGAGCTCGGTCTCGATTCCTGGTGCAAGACAAGCGGCGGCAAGGGGCTGCATGTGGTGGTGCCACTCGTAAAGAGTCTCGGCTGGGAGGACGTGAAGGCGTTTTCGCAGGCGGTCGCGCAACATATGGCCGGAACGCTTCCTGATCGTTTCAGCGCAAAGATGGCCAAGCAAAACCGCCACCAGAAGATATTCGTCGACTATCTGCGCAACAACCGGGGCTCGAGTACGATCACGGCATTTTCGGCGCGTGCGCGGGAGGGGCTCGGTGTTTCCGTGCCGCTTTCGTGGGATGAGGTCGAACACACGACGGCCGGCGATCAATGGAACGTCGGCAATCTGCGCCAACGCCTCGATGCGCTCAAAGCCGACCCGTGGGCCGGCTATGCAAAGTGCCGCCAGCGCATCACCGGCGCCATGCGCAAGCGTCTCGATTCATCGGCAAGCGGCTAACCGCGACTCACCGCTTGCCCGTTTCGCCGCTGGAAATATCTTCCGAGCGCGTATCCGGCCGTCGATCCGTGTATCAGAACCGACAGCACGATCGTGTCGAGCACGGCCGGCACCAGTGGGCGCAACGTGTGACCCGCTTCGTCGACACCCATCACGGCGTAATAGAACGCGCCCACGCCGCGAATACCCATCCACGCCAGCAATCCCCGCTGATCGAAGTCTGCGTCTGAACCCAGCATGGCCGCCAGCACGGACAGTGGTCGCGCAACAAGAAACAGCAGCAGTGCCGGAAAGACCGCGTGAAGATCGAGCATCTGACGCCAGTGCGCGGAAACGACGCAACCGATCACGAGCATCAACGACAGTTCTGCGATCCGTTCGATCTCAATTGTGAACCCGAGCATTGCTTCGGCGAGGTAGGCCTGTGCGCGCTTCGGATCTTTCGCGACATCGAGGCGCTCGCCGTGCTGTACGTCGTCAAGCAGTTGCGCGGGACTCGTCTCACCCGTGGTGCGCCGCTCCTGGTGGCGCAGCGCGACGCCTGCGGCAAAAACCGCAACGAACGCATATGCATGAACGAGCAGCGCGGCGCCATACGACGACGACATGAGACCGAGGGCGATGAAGCCATCCAGCCCGATCGCTTCGCCTAGACGCGTCCTCAGCAGGAACACGATCTTCGCGAATGCGACTGCAAAGAGCCAGCCGATCGCCAGCGCGCCGAAGACCCCCCATGCCAGCGAACCAATAAATGCGAGCGTGCTGCCGGTGCCGAACGGATGCGTGCCGCAGAGCCACAAGCCGAGCAGGGCGAACGGCCATGCCGCGCCGTCGTTGAGTCCGCCTTCGCCGGACAGTGCAAACCTGACAGGCTCGTCGTCGCCGGCCTCGGTTACACGTAGTTCGTTTGCGAGTACCGGATCGGTTGGCGCGAGCGCGGCGGCGAGAAATAGCGCGGCGCCCCATGTCCACTCAGTGGCGAAGCCCACGGCGGCTGTCATGAGCGCGACGGTAACGATCATCGCCAGAACGCCTAGCCGCAGTGGCGGATGCCAGAGGCGGCTGGTTAGTGGCACGCGCAGATGCATGCCTGTCGCGAACAATGAAATGACCAGGCCGATCTCCGCAACGATGCGCAGCAGCCGTGGCCAGCCGAGCAGATCCACGCTGACGAGGCCGCTCACAGCCGGCCCGACGACGACGCCGACGACGAGGTAGATCATCGCTCCGGTCAGCGGCAGACGCGCAATCGGTCCGCGCGCGAGCGCGACAAGCGTGACAAGACCGCCGATCAACAGGAACCAGATGGCTTCGGTGCTCATTGCCATGTTGTGCTGGTTGAATCGCTCACGAGTGAGCAAGTGCCGTTCCTCGTACGTACTTCTGGTCAATTCACAAGCTCACCAGCGGCAGGAAAACGTCCTCCACAATCTCCCTGATTGCCTCGTCCGACA
This sequence comes from Burkholderia sp. 4M9327F10, assembly GCF_005503145.1. Lineage (GTDB taxonomy): Bacteria > Pseudomonadota > Gammaproteobacteria > Burkholderiales > Burkholderiaceae > Paraburkholderia. The sequence goes on from NZ_SCNV01000042.1 coordinate 21,947, forward strand.
GCGGCTCGAAGGTCATCAGAACCTCATGGCGTGCAAGGTCGGTCGGAAGCGCAACGATTCGCGGGGTAAGGCGGGCAGCGGCGATCTCACCACGATCAATCGCGCGTCCCAGGATGGTTTGCATGACGTCGGAGTCGACGATCTGCGACCTGATCTGCGCCCTCATGGTTGCCAGGTTGGAATGCTGGTCCGCCAGGTCCTTCTGCATGTCGAAAACCAGCCTGATCAGGTCAGGCCGGGCACGGTCGGACAAGCGGCGAAGCAGAAGGCTGATTTCGTCGCGGACGCTGCCGAGATCGGGGACGGTGATCGGGTTCTGTGCAAAATGCCGTGCTAACGCAGCCGTTGCGAGCGCGGTCCGGCTCGGCCAGCGCCGATAGAGCACAGGCCGGCTCGTACCCGCACGCTTCGCGACGCCCTCCAGCGTGAGCCCGCCGTAGCCGCGCTCGATCAGTTCTGCCCAGCCGGCGTCAAGGATCGCGTCCTCCAGCTGGGTGCCTCGCCGCCGTCCGGCTTTATCAGTATTCATGGTGCCCCATTTAAGATTCACTCTGCATCCTATTGAACTATTGATCCCGATCAAATAAGATGCACATCGTACCTTATTGATTGGGGAAATCCTATGTTCGAGGCGCAAGGATTTCAAATCCCGCTCGGTCCTGATCTCCGGGGCCAGCATCGCCGGGCCGGCACTGGCCTACTGGCTCGATCGCTATGGCTTCGATGTGACGGTGGTGGAGCGCTCGGACACCATTCGCAGCGGCGGCTACCCCATTGATGTACGCGGCACTGCGATCGACGTCGTCGAACGCATGGGCGTGCTTTCGCAACTGCGGGCGGCCCATATCGACACCCGAAAGCTGACGTTTGTCGACGCGGTTGGAAAATCGATCGCCACCCTCAAACCGGAGAACCTGGCCGGTGGGGTGACCACTCGTCACATCGAATTGCCGCGTGGCGAACTGACTTCGGTTCTGTACGATCTCACGCGAGACGGCCGGGTCCGTTACCGGTTCAACGACTCCATCGAGGCGCTGCACGATGACGGCGCCGGCGTAGACGTTCGCTTCAGAAGCGGGGTGGCGCAGCGGTTCGATATCGTAATCGGCGCGGACGGCATGCATTCCAACACGCGTGCCCTGGCGTTCGGACCGGAAGCGCCGTTTAACCGCTACCTTGGTTTTTGCTTCAACCTCTTCTCACTGCCAAACGAACTTGGCCTTTCGCACGAAGCCGTCGTCTATGGCGAACCGGGCCGCGTCGCAGGCGTGTATGCGGTTGGCGACAGTCAGACGCTGCACGGCTTCCTGAACTTCGCTGCTGATGAACCGCCTTTTCATGCGCGCCCGGACGTCGACAGGCAGCGCCAGCGGACGGTGGAAATTTTCAGCGAGGGCGGCTGGGAGGTGCCTCGGTTGATTGCGGCCATGCAGCGCGCAGATGACCTTTTCTTCGACACGGTCAGTCAGATCCATATGCCGTGCTGGTCGTCCGGCCGGGTGGCGCTGGCCGGCGACGCCGCTCACGCACCTTCGTTCCTGTCCGGACAGGGTTCCAGCCTCGCACTGGTCGGCGCCTATGTGCTTGCCGGAGAACTGGCAGCGCATGCGGATCCTGTCGAGGCCTTTGCTTCTTATGAACGAATCGCCCGGCCGTTCATGGAGGCAAACCAGGGGCTGGCCACCAGGAAGGGCGGGACCCTTCTCATGCCACGTACCCAGGAGGAAGTCGATGCGCGCAACGCCGCGCTCGCCGCAATGCAGCGTTCGGGAGAAGGCCCCTCGTATGGCGACCACGCAAGGCAGGTACACAACGCGCTGACGCTGCCCGATTACACCGGCTGGCTTCGCGAGCAACACCGGGGGTAAGCGGCGTGGGACCGCAAGGCCGCCGTCGCTTGCCGGGCAGTGGGAGAGGTGCGCCCGTTTCACTGACTGGGTCCTGCGCGTCAGTCGCTACAAACGCAGCCAGTCAATCAGGCGTGTCCTACACGCCGTTGCGCCATGTAGCGACCCGGTGAGGTGCCGAGCGCCTTGCGGAACATGGTCACGAAGCTGCCGGAGCTTTCATAGCCCAGGTCATCCGCGACCTGCTGGACCGAAGATCCGCTGCCCAGCCATTTCACGGCAAGCATGAGGTGGAGCTGCTGACGCCAGCGGCCGAAGCTCATGCCCGTCTCCTCGGTGAGGCGGCGCGCCAGCGTGCGTTCGCTCAGTCCAACACGCAGTGCCCACGTCTGGATCGTTCCGCGTTCGGCGGGATTGTCCATGATCATCGCGGCGATTTTGCGAAGCCGGGCGTCGGTCGGCATTGGCAGATGGAGGTTCCCGGTCGGCGCCAGCGCCAGTTCATCCAGCAGGAGGGTCATGAGATGCGACGCCATGCTGTCCTCGGCATAGAGCACAGGCAGGCTGGCGGAGCGGATCAGAAGCTCGCGCAGCAGCGGGGTCGTGGAAAGCGCACAGCAGTTCGACGGCAGATCCGACGCGACGCTCGGGTCGAGGAAGACGATGTAGCACTCGAGCATGCCCGTAGCTTTGACTTTGTGCACGACGTCACCCGGTATCCAGAGTGCGCTCAGGGGTGGCACGATCCAGAGTGCGCCTTCCACCTCACAGGTGAGAACGCCGCGAAGCGTCAACAGAAGCTCACCCTTGCGGTGGCGATGGAAGTCCGTTTCCTGCTGGTCGAGCTCGAGGCTGGCCACCACGATGCCGGCGGCGCCGATGGTCACCACCGGGCGAGGCACGAGATCCGGGTCGATCCACCCGACGGGAGGCGAAAGCTCGGTCAAGAGAGGCATGGTCGTCGATCGGTCCTCGCGGCAGCGCGATGATTGGCAAGAAATCCGCATATTCTGGCGATATTGCCCAATGCTGCCAAGCTTGCCAATCCCTACCATGCTCTGAGGGCGGCACACGGAATTCCCCGTCGCCGTTGTCCTTCGGAGCACACTCAACCATGGATTCATTGAGCACGGGGCGCGTTGCGCATACATTACATCGGCTCTTCAACGAAGCGGAGCAAGCCGATCGGGCCTTGATGGAGCAGTTCATCAATGTCGAGGAGCCCGAACAGTTGATTGCCGACACCCTTGCCGAGCACTTCGCCGAGGAAAGACGCGACCTCCGCGGTTTTTATCACGGCTACGCCGATAACTTCCTGAATGTGGCGCCGGAGTATGGGCGGTTTCTTTACCAGTGTGTCCGCGCCCGCAAGGCGCAGCGGATCGTCGAGTTCGGCACGTCGATGGGAATCTCCACCATCTACCTGGCAACGGCACTGCGCGACATGGGCGGTGGCCAGTTGATCGGTACCGAGCTGGAAGCCGGCAAGGCGGCGCGCGCACGCGCCAACCTCGAGGCGGCAGGGCTTGCCGATCTGGTCGAAATCCGGGTGGGTGACGCGCGGGAGACGCTTGTCGACGTCGGCGGCGCGGTTGACCTGGTTTTGCTCGACGGTGCGTTCAGCCTTTATCTGCCCGTGCTGAAGCTGCTTGAGCCGCATTTGACGCCCGGCACGCCCATCCTCGCGGAAAACGCGTTCGATCACGACAACGAGTACCTGGCCTATGTCCGCGATCCCGCGAACGGCTATCTCTCGCAGTCGATTCCGATTAGCGCGGGCCGGGGCAACGAGTTCACCGTTTTAACTCGATGACAGCGCCATGCGCTTGCGCTGCAGGAATCGGCGCGCAGCCGGATCGCGCTCGAGGCCGATCGCGAGATCGTATGCACCGAGCGCTTCGGCTGTCGCGCCGGCACGTGCAAGCAGATCGGCGCGCGCGGCCCAGTACGGCTGGTAGTCGGCCAGCCGCGGATCGTCCGCGTAAGGTTCGAGCGCGTCGAGCGCCGCCTGCGGGCCGTCCCGTTCCGCCAGCGCGAGCGCACGGTTCACCGCGACCACCGGCGACGCGGCAATCGCGAGCAGCGCATCGTAGAGCTGCACGATCTCGTCCCAGTTCGGACGGCGCGTCCGGCAGCGGTGTATGTGCGCCGACTGCAGCGCGGCTTCGAGCTGAAAGCGCCCGATTGCATTGAACGCGCTCGCCCGCCGCAGCAGGACGTCGGCTGCGTCGATCATCGGCGCGTTCCATGTGGCCGGATCCTGGGCCGATAGCGGCACGTACTCGCCGGCCGCATCGCGGCGCGCGTCGCGTCGCGCCTGCGCGTACAGCATCAGCGCGAGCAGACCCAGCGCCTCTGGTTCCCCGGGCAGCAGTTCGACGAGCAGTTGCGCAAGAAACAGCGCTTCGCCAGCGAGATCGCGCCGGCCGCTGTCGCTGCCGAGCGGGTCGGTCCATGCTTCCGCATAGGCGGCGTAGACCGCTTCCAGTACCGCGGCTAACCGGCCGGGCAGCTCCTCGCGCTCAGGCACGCTGAACGGAATGCCCGCTTCGTGGATCTTGCTCTTCGCCCGCGCGAGGCGCTTGCTCATGGCGGCGGGCGACGTCAGGAACGCTGACGCGATCGTCTTCGCTTCGAGCCCCAGCACCACCTGCAGCATCAGCGGGGTGCGAATCGCGGCGTCGAGCGCGGGGTGCGTGCATGCGAACAGCAGTGCGAGCCGCCGGTCGGGCAACGCACCGGCTTCCCGCTCGTCGATTTCGTCGGCGAGGATGGCGAGCTGGTTCGTCACCTCATCGCCCACTTGCCGATGACGCGCGCCGTCGATCGCCCGGCGGCGCGCAACCGTCATCAGCCACGCTTCAGGATTCGCCGGGCAGCCGCGCTGCGGCCAGTCCGCGAGCGCCGCCGCAAACGCGTCGGCCAGCGCGTCCTCGGCCGCGGCGACGTCGCGCGTGCGCATCGCCAGCAGCGCGACGAGCTTGCCGTAACTGCGGCGCGCGGCCGCCTCGGCAATCGAGTGTGCGAGGCTGTCGGCGTCGCGGTCGGCGCCGGGCAGGCTCATGTGCAGGTTGGCCCTTCATAGGGGGCGGTCCAGACCGGGCGCACCTCCATGACGCCATGCGTCGCACCGGGACAACGCGACGCCCACGCGATCGCCGCGTCCAGGTTGGGCACGTCGATCAGGTAGTAGCCGGCGAGCTGCTCCTTCGAATCGGAGTACGGTCCGTCGAGCACCTGCGGTTTGCCGTCGACGAGCCGCACCGTGGTGGCCGCCTGCGTAGGCTGCAGGCGGTTGGCGCCCACCAGCGCCTGCGCCTTTTGCAATGACTCGGTGTACGCCTGATACGCAGCGACACCTTGCTGCCGCTCGCTGTCGGTCATCTGGCTCCAGCCGTTTTCTTGCGAATAGATCATCAACAGATATTGCATGTGAACCTCCGTCATAGGGTTAGGGCGGGGAAGGGCATCGGGCCGCCACTACAATGACGCGCGGTCCGCACGCTGACGGACAGGTGGCGTCAAAAAAATCGCGGATGGGGCGCATCCGTCTCGTTCGTTCACCTGCGCAAAGCCAGCCCTATAGGTACATCAGCAGATCAACGATAATATGGCATTCCAGAGCCCGCGAGTCTCGCCATTTCGGGCGCGCGGGAACGCCAATGTTCACTTCTTTTTTGCTGCCCATGTCAGACCTCAGAATCGACCGCAATGCCAAGACGCTTCGGGAACTTACTCTGGACAAGCTCCGCGGCGCAATCGTGCAGGGCTATTTCCGGCCGGGCGCGCGGCTCGTCGAGCGCACGCTGTGCGATGAACTGGGGGTCAGCCGCACAGTTGTGCGCGAAGTGCTGCGGCATCTCGAGACGGAAGGGCTCGTCGAGATTGTCGCGCGGCAAGGCCCGATCGTCGCGCGACTCGATCCCGAACAGGTCGGCGAAATCTACGAATTGCGCGGCCTGCTTGAAGCCAACGCCGCGCGCGCGTGTGCGGAGCAGTCCACGCCGGAGCTCGTCAGCCAGTTGCGCGAGATCCGCGCGATCATCGAGGAGGCGTTTGAGAAACGCGATCTTCCGCGTGTGCTCGAATACACCGAGCGCTTTTACGATGCGATGTTCGAGGGCGCGCAAAAGCATGTATCGCTGGCCGTGGTCAGAACGCTAAATGCACGCATCAACCGGTTGCGTGCGCTGACGATTGGCATGCCGGAGCGCGCTGGCGAGTCCAATCGCGAGATGAACAGCCTGCTCGACGCGATCGAACGCCGTGACGGCGATGCGGCCTCGAAGGCCTCGGCCGCGCATATCAGCCGGGTCGCCGAACTCGCGCTCAGCGCGCTCGCGCAGCAAAGCGAGAGTAGCGGCAACGCCTAAGCCGTACTTCTCGTGTTTCCTGAAAGGCCGCCGGTAACCCCGGCGGCCTTTTGTTTTGCCGGCGTGCTTTTCCTCAGACTCTCCTTCCAGCCCCTACGCCGTGGAGATGCTGCGCTGCGCAAACCGGCTCGTTAGCCGATCACGCATGCTGAAACCGTGCCCGAACCGGCGCTCTCCATATCATGGTATTCCATAATATTGATCGCCTTGTTGTGGGCCATAAGATGGAATACCATAATCTCAACACCCGATATTTACGGCCTCGGCCCCGTCTGGAGAACGATATGAAGCTGGAAGTGCGCAAGCTGGTCACTTACGTCGAAGAGACTTTCATCGAGGGCGGCAAGGAAGCGGCGAAGCCGCTAAAGCTGTTCGGCGCGGCGGCCGTGCTGCGCAATCCGTGGGCCGGGCGCGGCTTTGTCGAAGATCTGAAGCCCGAAATTCATGCGCTGGCGCCGCAACTGGGCGAGTTGTTGACGGCGGAAGTGCTGCGTGTCGCGGGTTCCGGCGAGGCAGTCGAAGGCTACGGCAAGGCGGCGATTGTCGGCACGTCGGGCGAGATCGAGCATGCGTCGGCGCTGATCCACACACTGCGTTTCGGCAACCACTATCGCAATGCGGTTGGCGCGAAAAGCTATCTGAGCTTCACGAATCTGCGCGGCGGCCCGAACTGCCCGATCTCGATTCCGCTGATGCACAAGCACGACGAAGGCATGCGCTCGCATTACCTGACGGTGCAGTTTTCGATCGTCGACGCACCGGCTCCCGATGAACTCGTGATTGCGCTGGGCGCATCGATCGGCGGCCGTCCGCATCATCGCATCGGCGATCGCTATCAGGATCTGAAGGAGCTCGAGTCCAATGAAGCCTGAACGCGCGGCCGGGCCCGCCGTGTCGCGTGGCGAGGCCGCGGGCACGAGCTACAGCCTCTATACGCCGCAGCCGGAGGAGGCGCGTGCAACGGTCGTGCTGATTCACGGCGTGGGCATGAACCAGAGCGTGTGGTCGTCGCAGATCGAGCCGCTGACGGCGGCGGGGTATCGGGTCGCGGCATACGACATGCTCGGTCACGGCGAGAGCGCGTTGCCGACCGCCGCGCCTACGCTTGACGAATACGCGTCGCAACTGAACGCGCTGCTCGATGCGATGGGCGTTGAACGTGCGCATGTGGTCGGGCATTCGATGGGCGCACTCGTTGCGCTCGAGTTTGCGCTAACGCATCCGCAACGCACGCTGAGCGTGGTGGCGCTAAACGCGGTGTACGACCGCACGCCGGCGCAGCGCGAGGCCGTGATGACGCGCGCTGCGACGCTTGGCGATCCACCCTTCGACACAGGCATCGACGCTACCCTGTCACGCTGGTTTGGCGATCCGGTTCCCAGGCATCTGACGCAGGCAGCGCAAGCCGTGCGTGCTCTGCTGCTGTCGGTGGATCCGATCGGTTATGCGCGCACCTACCAGCTGTTCGCCCGCTCGGATGACGCACACGTGGGCCGTCTCGCCGGCCTTGCCGTGCCCGCGCTGTTTCTCACGGGTGAGTGCGATCCGAATTCGAGCCCGGCGATGTCGCGTGCAATGGCCGCGGCCGCGCCGCTCGGCCACGCGGAAATCATTGCGAACGAGCGTCACATGATGAACGTCACCGATCCCGGGCGCGTCAACGAACGGCTGCTCGCGTTTCTCGATCGGGCGCCGGTAGAGGAAGCACCGCATGCCTCGATCAACGGAGAATGCCATGACTGAGCGGACTATTGATCAACCCGCGGAACAGGCCTTCGACATCGCCGGGTTTCGCCGCGCGCTGGGCGCGTTCGTGACCGGCGTGACGGTTGTCACGACGATTCAGCCGGACGGCTCGCCGCGCGGATTTACGGCCAACTCGTTCACGTCGGTGTCGCTCGATCCGCCGCTGATACTCGTGTGCATCGCGAAGACTGCGTCGAGCTACGAAGTGTTTTCGCAGACGCGTCACTTCGCCGTGAGCGTGCTTGCCGAAGACCAGAAATCCGTGTCGGGCGTGTTTGCCTCGAAAGCGGCCGACAAGTTCTCACAGGTCGCCTGGCAAACGCGCGCAACCGGCGCGCCCGTGATGGATGGCGCGGCGGCGACATTCGACTGCACGACGCACGAAGTCGTCGATGCCGGCGATCACATCATTCTGATCGGGCGCGTGGTCGACTTTCTTCATACCAGCTCGTCGCCGCTCGGCTACTGCCGCGGCGCGTATGTGAACTTCAGCTTGTCCCAGGACGCGCTGGCTGCCGCCGGATCACGCGCGCAAGTGGGCGCGATTCTCGAGCATCGCGATGGGCTCGTGTTGCTCGACACACCCAAAGGCCTGCAATTGCCGACGGGCGCCAGGCTCGAACCCGCGACGGATGCGGCGAGCCTGCGCGGCGCGCTGGCGAAGCTCGGCCTCAAGGCGCATCTCGACTTTATTTTTGCCGTGTTTGAATCGGGCAGCGGGCAGGCATCGAGTGTACAAATCTACTATCGGGGCCGCGTGATCGACAGCGGCGCGGCGTGGATGGACAGCACGATCCGCATTGTCCCGTTGGCGCAGATTCCATGGAACGAGTTGCGCGACGACGCGGTGCGCTCAATGCTGGAGCGTTATGTACGCGAGCGCAGTGAAGACGCGTTTGGCATCTATGTCGGCGACACGGAAGCGGGCATGGTGCAGACGCTGGCGCTCGCGCACTGAAGACAGCACGGCTCAATCCGCCGACGAATCCTGCTGCGCACGGCGCGCAGCCGCAGTTGCCACGGGAGAGGAAGCATCATGAAGTTTTCGTTGTTCCTGCATATGGAGCGGTACGACAACACGACGTCGCATCGCGAACTGTTCGACCAGATGACCGAGCTTGTGCAGATTGCCGAGCGCGGCGGGTTCGAAACCGCGTGGATCGGCGAGCATCACGCGATGGAATTCACGATCGCGCCGAACCCTTTCGTCAACCTGTCGTATCTGGCCGCGAAGACCGAACGCATTCGCCTCGGCACCGGCACGGTGATCGCGCCGTTCTGGCATCCGATCGCGCTGGCGGGCGAGGCGGGCATGGTGGATGTCGCAAGCAACGGGCGGCTCGATCTGGGCATCGCACGCGGCGCCTATTCGTTCGAGTACGAACGCCTGTTGCCGGGACTCGACGCGATGGGGGCGGGTGCACGCATGCGGGAACTGGTGCCGGCGCTGCACAAGCTCTTCAAGGGCGATTACGCGCATCAGGGCGAGTTCTGGTCGTGGCCGTCGACGACGCCCGTGCCGCGTCCTGTCCAGCAGCCGGCTCCGCCGCTGTGGCTCGCCGCACGCGACCCGAACTCGCATGCGTTTGCCGTCGCCAACGGCTGCAATGTGCAGGTGACGTCGCTGGCCCAGGGCGACGCCGAGGTCGTGAGCCTGATGGAGCGCTTTAACGCCGCCTGTGCCGCACATCCCGGCGTGCCGCGTCCGCAGGTGATGATGCTGATGCATACGTTCGTGGGCGCGAACCCTGCCGAAGTGGATGCGGCGGTGGAAGACCTCGCGCGTTTTTATCGCTACTTCAGCAAATGGTTCAAGAACGAGCGGCCGATCGAGCAAGGCTTCATTGAGCCGCTGACGAATGCCGATGTCGAGATGTTCCCGCAGTACTCGTCCGAAGCGATTCGCAAGAACCTGGTGATCGGCGAGCCGAAGCAGGTGATTTCGCGCCTCAAAGGCTATGAGGAGCTTGGCTACGACCAGTACAGCTTCTGGCTCGACAGCCATATGAGCTTCGAGCGCAAGCGCAAGTCGCTGGAGCTGTTCATTGCCGAGGTCATGCCCGCGTTCGACGCGCGCTGATACGAACGGCTTACGCTTATTAACTCCCGGAGCGGCTGACATGGTCCAGCGGTTTCAGCAATACGTCGACGGTGCCTTCGAAGATACGCGCGAGCATTTCGACAGCGTCGATCCGTCCACGGGCGACGTGTGGGCGAGCATGCCGGCCGCCGGTGCCGACGACGTCGACCGCGCGGTGCGTGCGGCGCATCGCGCGTTGAACGATCCGGCATGGGCGAATCTGACGGCGAGCGCGCGCGGCAAGCTGCTGTACAGGCTGGCCGATCTCGTCGCGCAACACGCGCCGCGTCTTGCCGAACTTGAAACGCAGGACACCGGAAAAATTATTCGCGAGACGCGCGCCCAGATCGGCTACGTCGCCGAGTACTACCGCTATTACGCGGGCGTCGCCGACAAGATACAGGGCGCGTGGCTGCCGGTCGACAAGCCCGATATGGAAGTCACGCTGCGGCGCGAGCCGGTGGGGGTGGTCGCAGGCATCGTGCCCTGGAACTCGCAACTGTTCCTCTCGGCGGTGAAGATCGGTCCTGCGCTCGCCGCAGGGTGCACGATCGTGCTCAAGGCTTCGGAGGACGGCCCTGTGCCGTTGCTCGAATTCGCGCGGCTCGTGCACGAAGCCGGTTTTCCGAACGGCGTCGTCAACATCGTGACCGGCTTCGGCAACGATTGCGGGCGCACGCTGACGAGCCATCCGCTGGTGTCGCGCATCGCCTTCACGGGCGGCCCGGAAACCGCGCGCCATGTGGTGCGCAATTCGGCGGAGAACCTGGCGGCGACGTCGCTGGAACTCGGCGGCAAGTCGCCCGTGCTGGTATTCGACGATGCTGATCTCGACAGTGCCTGCAACGCGGTCGTCGCGGGCATTTTTGCCGCGACGGGACAAAGCTGCGTGGCGGGCTCGCGCCTCGTCGTGCAACGCGGCATCCACGATGCGCTGCTCGAGCGGCTCATCGCGAAAGCGCAGACGATTCGCATCGGCAATCCGCAGGATATGGCCACCGAGATGGGACCGCTTGCCACCCGCCGTCAGCTCGAACACATCGAGAAAGTGCTGCGCGCGAGCGTCGAAGCGGGTGGACGCATTGTCACCGGTGGCAGGCAACCGGACAGCGTTGGCAGGGGCAACTACTTTTTGCCGACCATTGTCGATTGCGCGAATGCTCAGGTACCGAGCGTGATGGAAGAACTGTTCGGCCCCGTGCTGAGCGTCGTCACGTTCGATACGGAGGCCGAGGCCATTGCGCTCGCCAACGACACACGTTATGGCCTTGCATCAGGCGTGTTCACGCGCGACCTGACGCGGGCGCACCGGCTTACGCGAGCGTTGCGCGCGGGCATCGTATGGGTCAACACGTATCGCGCCGTGTCGCCGATCGTGCCGTTCGGCGGTTACGGGCTGTCCGGCCTCGGCCGCGAGGGTGGCCTTGAAGCGGTGCTTGAGTACACGCGCACGAAGTCGGTGTGGATCCGCACGTCGGATGAGCCGATTGCCGATCCGTTCGTGATGCGCTGACGCCGCGTCGCGTATATCGCCCGCAATCATCTTGCATGGGGCCGCAGTAAGGGGCTTAAGCCCACATTCTGGCCGACAGGAGAAACACCAGCATGTTCTACGAAATTCGCACCTACCGTATCAAGACGGGCGCCGTGCCTGCTTATCTGAAACTCGTGGAGGAAGAGGGCATCGAGTTGCAGAAACGGTATCTGGGTCAGCTGGTCGGCTACTTCTTTTCGGAGATCGGACCGCTGAATCAGATCGTGCATATCTGGGCCTATCCGAGTCTCGACGAACGCGAACGCCGCCGTGCCGCGCTCGCTGAAGACCCTGCATGGCAAGCCTTTGCGCCGAAGATCCAGGCGCTGATGGAAGAGATGGAAAACAAGATCATGAAGCCAACGCGATTTTCGCCGCTGGCCTGAGACAGAGCGTTCAACTGGCCGCCTTACACGTTGCCACGAGACCAACCCACAGTCATGGAGACAGACATGAGCAGCAGAACTACCTTCCCAATCGCACCGCTGATCGCGTTCTGCGCAGCGGCGCTCGCGGCGGCGCCTGCGCTGGCCGCCGACCCGATCGTCTTCACGAGCTGGGGCGGCACGACCCAGACGTCGCAACAGAAGAACTGGGCGCAGCCGTTCACGCAGGCGACGGGCGTCAATGTGCTGATGGACGGCCCGACCGATTACGGCAAGCTCAAGGCGATGGTCGACAGCGGCAACGTGGACTGGGATGTGGTCGATGTCGAAGGCGATTTCGCCTACGCCGCGCAGCAGGCGGGACTGATCGAGCCGATCGACTATTCCGTGGTCAAGAAGGACGAACTGGACCCGCGCTTCACGACACCGGACGCAGTGGGCAGCTTCTACTACTCGTTCGTGCTCGGCTACAACAAGGCGAAGTACACGGGCGCGCAGCCGGCCACCTGGGCCGATCTGTTCGATACGAAGAAATTCCCCGGCAAGCGCACGTTCTATAAATGGTCGGCCCCCGGCGTGCTCGAAATCGCGCTGCTCGCCGATGGCGTGCCGCCCAGCAAGCTCTATCCGCTCGACCTCGACCGCGCTTTCAGGAAACTGGACACCATCAAGGGCGATATCGTCTGGTGGAGCGGTGGTGCGCAATCGCAGCAGTTGCTCGCGTCGGGCGAGGCGCCTATTGGCATGTTCTGGAATGGACGCCTGCATGCGCTCGAACAGACCGGCGTACCGGTCGGGATTTCATGGAACCAGAACCTGACGGCCGCTGACATGTTGGTGATTCCGAAAGGCGCCAGGCACAGGGACGAAGCCATGAAGTACCTCGCCACCGCAACGAGCGCGCAGGCGCAGGCAAAGTTCGCGACGGACACGGGCTATGCGCCGATCAACGTCAAGTCGGCCTCGCTGATGTCGCCTGCTATCGCGAAGACGCTGCCCGATCAGTACAAGTCTTCGCAGATCAATCTCGACATGAAGTACTGGGCCGAGAATCGCGATGCGATCGCCAAACGCTGGTATGCGTGGCAGTCGAAATGAGTGCGCGCGAGGCGAGCGCCGCATAGCAATCGGAGTGGATGGGAGAGACCATGCCTAATGTTCTGAGTACCGTCGCGCATGCACCCGCGACGGCCAAGCGCCGGCGCCGCGACTGGCGCAGCATCCGCCTGCTCGTGCCTGCGCTGTTGCTGCTGGTGATCTTCTTTCTGCTGCCGGTGCTTTCGCTGCTGTTGCGCAGCGTGCTCGAACCCACGCCGGGGCTGAGTAACTACGCGCAACTGCTCGGCTCGACCACTTATCTGCGCGTGTTCGGCAATACGTTCCTGGTGGCGACGGTCGTGACGGTGGTGACGCTTGCAATCGGTTTCCCGACCGCGTGGCTGCTCGCCATCGCGCCGCGCAAGCTGAGTTCGGTGCTGTTCTCGATCCTGTTGCTCTCGATGTGGACCAACCTGCTGGCGCGCACGTTCGCCTGGATGGTGCTGCTGCAACAGACCGGACCGATCAACCGTGTGCTGATGGCGCTCGGGGTGATCAGCGAGCCGCTGACGCTCGTCAATAACCTGATCGGCGTGACCATCGGCATGACCTACATCATGTTGCCGTTTCTCGTGATGCCGCTGCACGCGACGCTGCGCAGCATCGATCCATCGACCTTGCGTGCCGCGGCCATCTGCGGTGCGAGCCGCTGGCAGGCATTCTGGCGCGTGCTGGTGCCGCTCGCGATGCCGGGCATTGCCTCGGGGGCGTTGATGGTGTTCGTGATGGCGCTCGGTTATTTCGTCACGCCATCGCTGCTCGGCGGCGCATCTTACATGATGCTGGCGGAACTGATCGCACAACTCGTGCAACAACTGCTGAACTGGGGGCTGGCCGGCGCGGCCGCCTTCGTGCTGCTCGCCGTGACGCTGGGGCTGTATTCGCTGCAACTGCGCTTCACAGGCGCAGCGCGTGCCAATCCGGGAGGCCGCTGAGATGAAACAACCCCCAAGCTCACCAGGTTCGCTGTCCTTCGAGGGGACGTCAGTCTCCCTTGCGGCGGCCCACAGGGAGGCCTGACATGCTGCTCGATTTCGATCGCCTGGGCGCGCTGCGGTATCTGTTGCTTGCCGTCGGCGCTGCGGTTGCACTGTTTCTTTTGTTGCCGATCGTGTTTATCGTCGCGCTCTCATTCGGCGACTCCCAGTGGCTGATCTTTCCGCCGCCGGGCTGGACGCTGGAGTGGTATCGCCAGCTCTTCACCGACGCGGGCTGGATCGACTCGCTGCTGACGAGCGCGAAGCTCGCGGCCATCGTCACCGTGCTGTCGGTGCTGATCGGCTTTCTCGCGTCGCTCGCGCTCGTGCGCGGCAAGTTTCGCGGCCTTAACGCCGTGCAGGCATTCTTCCTCACGCCGATGGTGCTGCCCGTCGTCGTGCTGGCGGTCGCACTGTATGCGTTCTTTCTGCGCATCGGCCTGAACGGCACGATGACGGGCTTCGTGATCGGCCATCTGATCATCGCGTTGCCGTTCTCCATCATTTCAATCAGCAACTCGCTGTCGAGCTTCGACACGGCACTCGAAGACGCTGCGCTGATTTGTGGAGCATCGCCGCTTGAAGTGAAATTGCGCGTCACCTTGCCCGCGATCCGGCTTGGGTTGTTTGCCGCCGCGATCTTCTCGTTCCTCGCGTCGTGGGACGAGGTAGTGGTGTCGATCTTCATGTCGAGCCCGACCTTGCAGACGCTGCCCGTGCGGATCTGGGCAACGCTGCAGCAAGACCTGACGCCGGTCGTGGCGGCGGCGTCTTCGCTGCTCGTCGGATTGACGACCGTATTGATGTTGGCGGGCGCCGTATTGCGCCGCGCACGATAACCGAGGTAAATGAGCCATGACTGCCGCATTCCTGCAAATCCAGCGCCTGCGCAAGACCTATGACGATGTCGTCGCCATCGACCAGGTGTCGCTCGATGTCCGCAAGGGCGAGTTCATGACCTTTCTCGGGCCGTCGGGCTCGGGCAAGAGTACGACGCTGTATATCGTCGCGGGCTTTCAGGAGCCGAGCGAAGGGCGCGTGCTGCTCGACGGCAAGCCGCTGCTCTCGGTCGCGCCGAACAAGCGTCACATCGGGATGGTGTTTCAGCGCTATACCCTGTTTCCGCATCTGACGGTGGGCGAGAACGTCGCCTTTCCGCTGCGTGTGCGCCGCCGTCCCGACGCGGAAGTGAAGGCCAAGGTCGAACAGATGCTGAAGCTCGTGCATCTGTCCGAGTGCCGCGACCGCATGCCCGCGCAGTTGTCGGGCGGGCAGCAGCAGCGCGTCGCGATTGCACGGGCGCTCGCTTACGATCCACCCGTGCTGTTGATGGACGAGCCGCTTTCCGCACTCGACAAGAAACTGCGTGAGGAAATCCAGCTCGAACTGCGCCGCATTCACCAGGAGACGGGCGTCACGATTCTCTACGTGACGCACGATCAGGAGGAGGCGCTGCGGCTGTCGGACCGCATCGCTGTGTTTAACAAAGGACGTATCGAACAGGTTGGCACCGGCGAGGAACTGTATGCGAATCCGGCGTCACGCTTCGTCGCGAGCTTTATCGGCAATTCGAATTTCCTGCCGGTGCGTGTGACGTCGAACAACGACGGCCGGATGAACGGCGTGTTTCCGAACGGTCATTCTGTGAGCTCGGGCAGCTTCAATCCGGTGCTCACGGCGGGCGACGAAGGAACGCTGATGATCCGCCCTGAACAGATGCGCATTCAGGCGCTGCGCAACGCGAGCGGCACGGCGGGATTGCCCGTCACGGTGCGCGATATCACCTATCTCGGCGACGCGATGCACTACGCCGTTGCCACACCCTGGCAACAGGAGATTTCGATTCGCATGCCGGCGGGGCAGCGTCATGACAGCGGCTTGTCGGTCGGCACGGAGGCGCTTGTCGATTGGGACACGCGTGATGTACGTCTGTTCGCTCAGGCGTAAGCACGGCAAGGCACACCATGAGTGACACGCTGCCTTCGCTGAAAGTCGAACGCCACACCACGACGTTGCGCGAACTCGCGCTGGAGAAGATGCGCATGGCGATTCTGGATGCGCATTTTCGTCCAGGTGAACGGCTGGTCGAGCGTTCGCTGTGCGAAGAACTGGGCGTGAGCCGGACCGTTGTGCGCGAGGTGTTGCGGCATCTCGAAACGGAAGGGCTGGTCGATTCGATTCCTAACCAGGGGCCGATTGTCGCCAGGCTCGATGCCGATACGGCGGCCGAAATCTACGAAATTCGCGCGCTGCTGGAAGGCGATGCGGCGATGGCCTGCGCGCAGCATGCGGATGAAGCGGTGACGGCACGGCTGGCCGGATACATTGCACAAATCCAGCAGGCGTTCGAAGCCCATGCGCATCAGACGGTGCGTGAGCTGACGACGACCTTCTATGAGGCGATGTTCCATGGTGGCGGCAAGAACGTCTCATGGGAAATCGTGCAGACGCTCAATGCGCGGATCAACCGCTTGCGCGCCATGACGATTGCCTCCGATGACCGTGGCCGGCAGGCCGTGCAGGAGATGAACCGCATTCTCGATGCGATCCGCGCACGCGACGCGCGGCGCGCGCGCGATGCCGCGACGGCTCATGTGGCCCGGGTTGCGGATATTGCGGCGCGGTTGTTGCAGCAGACGGTGGGGGAGGTGGCTGTTTCGCGTCAGTAATCTGGCCGGCCAGCATCATCTTGCGTCTCACTCTCCTTACTTTAAAGTAAGGAGAGTGAGAACCGGGAGATGAAAATGGCTTCTGCTACCGTAACATCAAAGGGACAGGTCACGATCCCCGTGGACGTGCGGACCCGCCTCGGGCTGGAGACGGGGGACCGGATCGAATTCGTTCTGAACGAGAGCACCGGCCGGTACGAGGTGGTGCCCGCTACGCGCTCCGTCACCGCGCTCAAGGGCATCATCCGTAAGCCCGCCAGGCCGGTGACAATTGAGGAGATGAACGCGGCGATTGCCGAGCGCGGGGCCTCGGCTCGATGATCGGTCTCGATATGAATGTGCTGGTGCGATACTTCGCGCAGGACGATCCGGTACAAGCAAAAAAAGCGGGCGCACTCATCGAGTCACTGACGCCTGAGTACCCCGGCTATCTCACCCAGGTGGCACTCGTCGAGGTCGTCTGGGTGCTTGGTCGAGCCTATAGCGTCGAGCGCGTCGAGATCGCACAGGTGATTGAGACGCTGCTTCGCACGAAGGAAGTGGTCGTCGAAGCGGCGGAGACAGTATGGAAGGCGCTGCGACTCTACGCGGGCTCGTCCGCGGATTTCGCTGACTGCCTGATCGAGCGCGCGTGTCACGAGGCGCAGTGCGAATACACGGCAACGTTTGATATCAAAGCATCCAAAGCGACCGGTATGCGACTGATCAAGTAAGAAAAGCGAGGCAGATTCGCAAAGACTTAGCCACGGACTGACAAAGGGCGCCGAACGTCTCCAGTAGCTCCAGTAGCTCCAGTAGCATTAGCCACCCCACGAAACTACAGCGCCGGCAACTCCACCCCTTCCTCATTCGACATCGTCCGGATCGCCGCATCGAATTCGATCTCGTGATCGTTTGCAGTCGATTGTGCAGCCAGCGCCGCGTATAGCTCGTCCTGTTCAAGCAGGAAATCCCTCCCATCACGCAAGCGCGCATAGGCGGCCCAGGGAACGAACTTGGTCAGCGGAAACAGCAGACCCTGGCGCGGCGACACATCCACGTTAAGCCCAGACACGAACAGCAGGTTCTTGCCTTCAAAGGCGGGCTCGCGCTGCAACGTGCGATAGGTCCGGTCAAACTCGATCTGCGTGTGATAACGCGCGGCGTCCAGCATGGGATTAGCCGATGTGACAAGCGACGGAATCGCCGGTGCGATCGCTTCTTCAAGCAGGTCGGGGCCCTCTGCGCCCGGCACAGGCTGGCGATGGAAAAAGAACATCGCTGCGTCAAGCCTGCGCCCGATGGGCTGCCTGACACCCCCCCAGTCAAAGTCGCCCAGCGCCGCTTGCAGCCATGGCGAAGCCTTGAATGCCTTCGATGTACTCATCACCTGCAACGGGGTTGGCTCTGCAACATCGATCAGACGCTCCAGATGCAGGAAGAGGCCCTCAGCCCGATGTGAATCGAGTAGCGCATTGTCGATGAATACCGCGGGTGTTCCGTCAATCGATCCCAACTGGACGTCATTGCAGGCGTGACTGTATTCACGCTCGTACCAGTCCAGCACGCCCGACAGTTTGCCGCAGCACGCACCGAACTCGTTATGTGCGGTGCGCTGGCGCTGATAGACGCCAAAACGGCGCTGTTCCGGCACGTAGCCGACATGGCTCGCCTGGACGATCACCAGGTCTTCGCCATGGTGTGCGTAAGGACCGTGGCGATCGGTGGCCACCCGGCCGCCCACGACGCCGTGGTCGAAAGGGAAGGTGCCGAAATGGCGGGTCAGCAGAATGACGGGATAGCCCTGGTTCTCGTCGGAGCAGAAGGCGCGCGAAGGCATGACGCGGCCAGGTTCGAACCCCAGCGAGAGGCAGTAGTTATAGAGCTTCGGCACGAACTGGCTGTAACGGATCGCCATGCCGCCGAGTCGCATATTGCCCATGATGTGATTCATCTCGCACCTTTCACCGGTCGCAATGTCCTGAATGGCTGTCGACTTGCCGTGAGTGGGCCGAGACGTCTCGCGTGACTGCTTGAAGCCGACCCCTCGCGAAGGGCGCGCCGCCGCCGCTTGCGGTGAAGCGGCGGCGAAACGTCCCGACGCTCCGCAACTTTGGCGCCCGAATATGACTCCCGATTGACTTCCGATTGACTTCCGATTGACTCCGGGACGATGAAACGATTCGGCTTGTTGCGTCGAACTGGCATTCACCCTTCCAGGGCCATCGTCATTGTCCCGGTTATGTGAAAAGTGATTTCATAACTTAGGTATTTACCCTAGGTCGCTACCTTCCTAGACTGTGTTCACCGGCTGCAGATAAACGTGTTTGCAGCTCCCGCAAGACAATCTCTGGAGGTAATGATCATGAACTCGCTTATCAAGGCTGTTGCTATTGCTGTTGTTCTCTCCGCTCCTGTTGCTGCGTTTGCCCAATCGAATCAACCTCTGACGCGCGCGGAAGTTCGTAGTCAACTGGTTCAACTCGAAAAGGCCGGTTACAACCCCGCAGACGCCGACAACACGACCTATCCGGCGGACATCCAGTCTGCGGAAGCCCGTGTTGCTGCCCAGAATGGCTCGACGAGCGGCGTTGGCGGTGTGACCAGCGGCTCGTCGGAATCCGGCGCTCCCGCAGCGTCGGTATTCACCGGCTCGCGTTCGCTTTACTCCGGTCACTAAGCTGCCACTAAGCAGCCACTAAGCAACCGGACTGGCGACCGGTTGGCGATTCACCAGTCGCCGACTTCGCCTGAGGGGCGCGCGATATGCCTTGCGTGCTCCGATCCACTTCATCGGCCCGCTACCGTCCATCAAGACAGTAGCGGGCCGATGCCATCAGGAATCCGGTAGCCCGTATCCCCCGTTCTGCCTCCCCGCCTCCGAAAGCTCGCCGCAAGATTTATGTTGCAGATGCGAATTAGTCGCATTATCATTCGCGTTGATAAATATCCAATCCGCCTAAACATCGCCGCTCGCTGCGAGCGCTTTCGTCCCGCTTGGTGTCTTGCTGCACGGGCGTTTGCTTGCGCCTGTGCTCAATCCGAACAAGATGCATATCCTGTCTATCGCCAGTCATCCGGCGTTTGCCCACGGCGAAAACCGTTCTTCCTCGCTTTCCAGTGTCGCGCTGTTGGCAAGTGGCGGCCTTTTGCTCCCTGCGCTGCCGGCATCCGGCCCGGCTCATAGCGGCTTGAGCGCCGTGGTGAGCGCGACGATGCAGTTCTAGGATGCAGGCGCCGACGATGCGTGACACACGGACCCAGGCGCCGCGCGGCGCCCGCATGCCTGCACCGGTACGCCCATGAGATCGATGCTTGTCCGCCTGCATCGCTGGTTCGGCATCGGCACGGCGCTGTTTCTGTTCGTCTCCGGTCTCACGGGCGCCATCATCGCGTGGAATCAGGAGCTCGATGCGGCCTTGAACCCGGAGTTTTATTACGCGCGCTCGGCGGCTCCCGCGTTGTCGGCGCTGGAGCTGGCCAACCGGGTCGAAGCCGCCGACCCGCGCCTGCACGTGACCTATCTGCCGCTGGGTGTGGTGCCGGGCCGAACCCTGCTGATGCGGGTGCGCGGGCGGCCCGATCCCGCCACGGGCCGGCCCTATGCGCTGGGGTTCAACCAGATCGCCGTAGATCCCGCCACCGGAAGCATCCAGGGCCGGCGCGAATGGGGTGCGTTGTCGCTCACGCGGCTCAATCTGATGCCGTTCCTTTATCAGTTCCACTACACGCTTTATTTGCCGACCACCGGCAGCGGTGTTGCGATTGGTGTCTGGTTGCTGGGGATCGTCGCGATCGTCTGGTTGTTCGATAGCGTGATCGCGCTGGTGCTGGCGTTTCCAAACCTCAAGGCCTGGCGCAAGTCGTTTGCGTTCCGCGTCCAGCGCGGCGGCTATGCGCTGGTGTTCGACCTGCATCGTTCGGGCGGGGTATGGGTGTGGGGGCTGCTGGGCGTGATTGCTCTGACCTCGATCGGGATGAACCTCGAGCGGCCTGTCATGCGACCTCTCGTGTCGCTCTTTTCGCAACTGACCCCCGGGCCCGAGAGCAATCCTGAACTGCGTGCGCCGCATCCGGCCGGTGCCGTCATGTTGAGCCGCGAGCGCATCGTCGCATTGGCGGCGGACGGCGGGCAGAAGATGAAACTGAACGCCGGGCCGGGCTCGCTTTTCGAAATCGCTTCGCTCAACCTGTACGGCGTGGGCTATTTCAAACCAGGCGGCGACTACGCCGACCGTAGCCTCGGCAATGCCTGGATCTACTGGGATGCGTGGACCGGGCGCCAGGTGGGCGCTGCGGTGCCCGGTCGCGGGACTGCCGGCGATACCTTCATGCAGGCGCAATTCCCGCTGCATTCAGGACGTATTCTGGGGTTGCCGGGGCGTATTCTGATCAGCTTCATGGGTGTGATGGTGGCGCTGCTGAGTGCGACCGGCCTCGTGATCTGGTTCAAGAAGCTCAAGGCGCGCCGCACCGCTACACGGCGCGTGAAGACGCCTAAAGCCGCGGCGCTGCCATAGTTCTGGAGGGGGCGCTTCGCGCGAAGCGGTTCAGATCAGATCGGCTCGGCTCGACGCGGTTCTTCCCGGTTCGGTTCGGCTTCACGCTATTGAGCCTTCACGCGCCGCTCTTTCAAGCCGGGTACTTTGCGGCGGCTCTCGCAAACTCGACGAAGCGCCTCACCACCGCATCATCCCGTCCACGCTGCCACGCGAGTCCGACCTGCCACTGGGCGCCGTCACCGCGCAACGGCAACACGCGCGCGTCGCGCAACAGGTATTGCGTGCGCGAGGGCAGGAACGCCGCGCCGACGCCGGCCGCCACTGCTGCAAGCACCGTCTGGATATCATCGGCCTCCTGGGTCACGCGTGGCACAAAGCCGCGCAGGCCGCACCAGCGGTCGATCTGCGCAGCCAGTCCGGGGCCACGGCCGCGCCCGACGCCAACAAATCCCAGTTCGTTCAACTCATTGAGGTCGGCAGGAATGCGCTTCCAGCGCGCGTGCCTGGGTATCGCCAGCGCCAGCGCCTCATCGAGCACCGGGAAGGCTTCCAGCCCCGCGTCCGCCGGCAGACGCATGAAACCGACGTCAAGCTTGCCGGCGAGTAGCCGGCGGCTTTGCTCGGCCGATGACAGGTCGTTCAGCGTGACGCTGACGTTCGGATGGCGCCGGCGGAACTCGGCGATCAGTTGCGGCGCGAGGGTCAGCGTGGAAAGGCCGAGACCCACGCGCAAATAGCCGCGCGTGCCGCTGCTCGCCTCGCGCGCACGCGCATGAATCTCGTCCGCATCGCGCACCAGCGTCTGGGCGTCGGGAAGAAAGCCGGCGCCGAAGGCGGTGAGCTCGGCGCCATGCCGGCCACGCTCGAAAAGCCTCCCGCCAAGACTGTCCTCCAGCGCGACGATCTGCTTGCTAAGGGCCGGCTGGCTCATGGCCAATACCTCGGCGGCGTGGCCGAAGTGACGCAGTTCCACTACGGCTAGAAAGGCGCGCAAGAGCTTCAGTTCCATTTCTCTATTTCATTTCCGCAGTTTCGTTCCGGCGGTTTCACTCCCGCAATTTCATTCTAATAGGTAATCGAATCGATAAGAATATTCATTTTACTTATCGAATAGCCGGAGGTCCAATAGGGCTGTTCTTTCGATCAGGTTGCGCGATGTCATCCTTACCCGTTCCCTCGCTTCGTGTCGCCAGCGTGCCGCTGCGCTCCTGCCGCGGCGAGGCTGCACAAAACGCCGCTCGAATTGGCGAGTGGCTTGCGCTGGCGGCGCGCGAAGAGATCGGCTTCGCCGTGTTTCCGGAGACCTGTCTGGCAGGTTATGGGAGTCTTGCGAAGCTGCATCGCGACGAGCTCGAATCGCTGGCGGAAACCCTCGACGGCCCGACGCTGGCCGCAGTAGCCGGTGCTGTGGAGGACACAGGCGTGGCGGCCGGGGTAGGGTTGATCGAGCGGGCGCCGGATGGGCGCCTCTTCAACAGCTACGTGGTCTGTATGCCTGGCGGCGTGCGGCATTGCCATCGCAAGCTGCATGCGTTCGAGCATCGGCGCATTGGGAGCGGCGACCGCTTTACGGTTTTCGATACCGTCTGGGGTGTTCGCATCGGAGTCCTGATTGGTGGCGATACGTATCTGATCGAGAATGTGCGGATGACGGCGCTGATGGGCGCCACGCTGCTGGTCGCGCCGCATCGGAGCTATGCCACGCAGCGCGGTGGCGGCCGTGCGATGCAGCCGGTGTCGGCGCAGCAGTGGGCGCATCGGCCGAGCTCGGTGGGCGTGCCGGGCCGCGCTGAAAAAGCCGGCGTGGGTTCCACGGCAGGTCTGCCCATGGGGCACGACGCAACGGACTGGTTGCGGGCCTGGATACCCGCACGGGCTGCCGATAACGGCATGTTTGCCGTACTCAGCGACGGCATGGACAGTGTTGACGGCGATGCGGCGCCGGGCGCCGGCATGATCGTCGATCCGTGCGGCGCGATTCTCGCCGAGGGGGCCGGCGCGCAGGGCGCCATCGTCGCGGCCAGCCTCGACCCAGGCCTCGTGGGGACCAGCGCAGGACAGCAATGGCTCAAGGCCCGCCGTCCGGACCTGTACGCGCCGCTGGGGCAGGCCGAGTTGCAAACGGCCGGCTTCGAGCCGCGCGGGGTGTCCTCGCGCGGCTCCATTGCGCTCAGTTTTGCTCAGGTTAGGCGCAGATGATGCGCCGTCGAGGCACAAGCGTGCGCTGAGGAGCGCCGCCACTCGACAGAGAGATCCGGATCCCCCACCATAGCGGCCTCGATTTCGTGATCCGGACGAAGCCATGACGCTCAAAGCGGTCTTTTTCGATGTCGGCGAGACCTTGATCGACGAGACGCGCGATTGGGGCGAATGGGCCGACTACCTCGGCGTGAGTCGCCTGACGTTTTTCGCTGCGCTAGGCGCTGTAATTAGCCGGGGACAGCACCACCGCGAGGTCTTCAACCTGTTTCGCCCGGGCTGCAATTTCGCTGCGCTGAAAGCACAGCGTGAGGCGCACGGGCGGACGTATACGGTGAAGCAGATAGACCTGTATCCCGACGCCGTCCCGTGCCTCGGCGAACTGAAGGCACGGGGGCTCCGCGTCGGCATCGCTGGAAACCAGCCAGCCGCAATCGAAGGCGCGCTGGCCGCGCTTGGCGTACCGGTCGATATCCTCGCGTCCTCGGAAAGCTGGGGCGTCGAAAAACCGTCCTCCGCGTTCTTCGACAAGGTAATCGAAGCCGCCGGCGGCCTCGTTCCCGCCGAAATCGCCTATGTCGGCGATCGGCTGGACAACGACGTTTTGCCTGCCACCAAAGCGGGCATGGTCGGGATCTTCCTTAGACGCGGGCCATGGGCGGCGATCCAGTCGTCCGCGCAACCGCACCTCGCGTTCGAACATGCAATCGGCAGTCTGAGCGAGCTGCCGGCGTTGCTGAACGCCATCTCCACAACTGCGACCGGCTCCCGCAGTTGTCTATAATCTCCGTCGACTTCGACTCGGGATCTTCATCCAGTGAAAACGACTATTGCCGCCGCGCTCGCTGCCCTCTCTGCTCTCGCTGCGCTTACGCTCACCGCCTGCGCGTCATCGGCAGACAAAGAGGCGCAACGAGACAACGACTTTGCCCGTTCCGAACGTCGTCTGGAGGCCGCTCAGACGGCCGCCACGGCGACCTGCCGCGATCAGGCGCAATGCGATCAGGCCTGGCAGCTGACGAAGGACTATGTGACACAGCATTCGGAAGAGCCGGTGGTGCGCTCAGACGCGGTTGCGATCGAATCGGATGTGCCGGGCCGCTCCGGCCATGCGGTGTATTCGGCGAACCGGACGGCGAACGGCAATGGCGCGACCATCACGCTGTACGCCCAGTGCCGTGGCATGTACGGCCCTGAGCGCGCGATGGGTTCGGACTACGACGAGTGCGTGAAGAAGATCGTCACGACGCAGAACGGTTTCGTGCCGTTCCTCGAGCAGCATCTGTCCGCTCATTGACCGTATACCGCCGCTGCGCCGCGCGCGCTAGCCCTCGCGGCGGCGGAACTCGCCCAGCCAGCCGGCGAGTGCAGTGACCGCGTCCAGCGTCACCGCGTTGTAGAGCGACGCGCGCAGGCCGCCAATCGAGCGGTGCCCTTCGAGCCCGTGGAACCCTTCACGCGCGGCGGCTTCGAGGAAGCGTGCCTCCATATGCGGGTCCGGCAGGCGAAACGCCACATTCATCGTCGAGCGGCAAGCGCGTGCGCCATGTACGGCGTAGAACGCGGGATCGGCATCGAGCGCGCTGTATAGCTGCGCGGATTTGGCGCGATTGATCCCGGCCATCGCCGCCACGCCGCCCACCTCGTCGCGCAACCAGCGCGTCACCAGCATCAGGACGTAGATGGCGAACACCGGCGGCGTGTTGTAGACCGAGCGCGCGGCGATATGGGTGCGGTAGTCGAGCAGGGTGGGCAGGTCGTGGCCGGCCTGTTGCGCGAACTCGTCGCGCAGGATCACCACGGTGACGCCAGCCGGTCCGAGGTTCTTCTGCGCATGCGCGTAGATCATGGCGTAGCGCTCGATATCGAGCGGCGCGGCCAGCAGGTTCGACGACATGTCGCACACCAGCGGCACGTCGCGCAAGCCGGGGGCGTCGGAGAATTCGAGTCCTTCGACGGTCTCGTTGGATACGTAGTGCAAATAGGCCGCCTGCGGCGAGAGCTGCAACTCGTCCGCTGCCGGCAGGCGGCGATAGCCTTCGCTACGCCCATCCCAAATCACCCGCGTCTCGCCTTCGAGCCGTGCTTCCACCGGCGCCTTGGCGCTCCAGTAGCCCGACACGATGTACTCGGCATGACGCCCGCTCGCCCGCAGGAAATTCATCGGCAGCATCGAGAATTGCAGGCTGCTGCCGCCTTGCATGAACAGCACGTGATAATGATCAGGAATGCCGAGCAGCGCGCGCAGGTTGTGCTCGGCTTCATCGAGCACACTGCGGAACCACGCCGAGCGGTGGCTCATCCCGAGCACTGAAAGACCGGTCTCGGGCAACGCCTCGATGGCATTGCGCGCCTCGCGCAGCACCGTGGCCGGCAGGGCGCCCGGGCCGCCGGAAAAATTCATTGCATTGTTCATTCAGCCGCCGTGCGACGCTTCATCAACCGTTCGAACGCGTCGACGATATGTTGGACAAAAGGATTCTTGTGGGCCAATGGTCCCGTGCTGCGTTCATAGTGCGCAAGCATGGTCGCGTTGGCCTCGAAGACGAAAACCTGCCTGTCGGGCAGGAGCGTGAAGTCGATCCCGGCATAGTCGAGTTCGAGCCGTTGGCCGATCGCAGCAAGCGCCTGCAGTGCGCGCTCGCCCAGCGCCGCGGCGGGGTCTTCCAGGAAACGCCGCTCCTCGTCCAGCTTCCACGCATGGCCTTCCATTTCCGCGGAGAAGTAGTGGACCATCCAGTGCGGCGAGATGGCCAGATGATAGGGAAACGGCTCGCGGTCGACGAAAATCATCCGGTACTTGCGGTAGTAGCCGTCCGCCGCGCGGGTGTCGCGATACGCACTCAGGTAGTGCGGACCGGTGGATTCGTGCAGCCGCGCGAGCAATGCGTTCGGGTCGTCGCAGCGGGCAAGGCCTTCGCCGCCGTGGGTCGCGGCGGGGCGCGCCAACACCGGCAGCGCGATGCCGCCGTCGGCCAGCAGGGCAGTGAGCGCTTCGGGTGAGGCCGGCGCAGCGTCGACGCGGATACAGCGCGCGACTTGCACGTCGCGCAGGTCGCCCAGCAATGCGGGGATTCGGTGGCGCGCGGTTCGCGCGACGGCAGCGGGTGCGTTGAGCAGCACGCGGGCATCGCAGGCCGCAGGATGCGACTTCAGACGGGTGGCGAAACGTTCGAGCCGCGCGGCGAGCGGCCCCGCCACATCGGGTTCGCCGATGGCATTGAACACCAGGTCGAAGGGTGGGAGCTGCGCGTCCTCGGTGTCGTCCGCGTAGTCGATGGCGTATTTGATCCGGCAGTTGACCGCGCCGGGCAGCAAAGCGTCGAACGGCACGTTGCCCGCGGCGCCGCCCGCGCACAGTATCAGCACGCGGCGCGTCTGGCCGGGCGCCTGCTCGACGAACACGCGCTGCAGCCGGTACGCGCGTTCGCGCCACGCGTCGGCCTCGGCGAGGCGTCCCGCGCCGGCGTGAATCGCGGCGAGGTTCTGGCAGGCAGTCGCGACGGTGGGGTCGAGCGTCAGAACCAGTTCGTACCAGGCCGCGGCAATCTCATGATCGCCCTTCATGAAGTAACCGGTTGCGACGTCGCAGAGGTTCGAGGCGTGCGCGTCGGCGGCGCCGCTCGCGTAGGCATCCAGCGTCTGGGCAGCGATCAGATGGGCGACGGCGCCGAGCTCGTCACCGGTAGCGCGCCTTGCGGCGGCCAGCGCCCGATGCCGGGCCGGGTCGAGCGGGAAAGCCTGGGGGCTGGCATGGCCGGGTGAGCCGTGGCTCTGCTGCCCGGATGAATGGTCTGGATCTCGAGTCATAGTCCTGCGGGATGGGCGTCGTGGCGATGCGCCAGCGCGCGCCCGAAGCATAGTGGGTGCGCGCGAGATCCAGATTACAGCGGTTCGCGCACCCATTACAGAAATTTACGTGGAAGCGTCAGAAGCGCACCCCCGTCGAGCAACCGGCGGCGAAACCGCCCCCGCTGCCACCGCCGCCGCCGCAGAAAACGCCGCAGCCCGAGAGCGCGACGGACATTGCGAGGATCATCAACGCCGCGCGCAGGAAAGAAGGCCGGTTCTTGCGACGGCCCGGGAAGTGAGGTTTGATGTCATGCCATGTCGCTTCTTCTTCGGCATCGGTCAGGGCGCCGGATGAATAAATCAGCACGGATGAGCAAGGCGGGTCAGCACGCATAAGCACTCGGAATTCACCAACTGGGATAAAGATCGGGGTAGGCCGATGGTCATCAACCGAAAGCAGATCGTAAAAATAGGGCTTTCGAAGTGGCCGGGAGAGCCATGACCCTAACGCAGTGGCCTATGGCCCTCAAATACGCGGAATCTGAAAATCAGAGGGAATTGTCAGCCTCATGGTCGAACCTTACACCTGGCTCCCTGATAGAATGCGTGGGCCGCAACGTAGTGGACTGCAGATGAGATTGCTTGATGCGTTAGTCGAACAACGTATAGCCGCCGCGGCAGCGCGCGGGGAGTTCGACGATTTGCCGGGAGCGGGTGTCGCGCTTGCGCAGGAGGACGATGTCCAGGTGCCTCAGGAAGTGCGCGTTGCGAACCGGATCCTGAAGAACGCGGGTTTTGTGCCGCCGGCCGCTGAACAGTTGCGGGCGTTGCGCGACCTGCAGGACGAACTGAGCGCGGTCAGCGACCGTGCCCGCTGCCGCCTTCAGGCGCGGATGCTGGCGCTCGACATGGCGCTGGAATCGTTGCGCGGCGGTCCACTGGTCTTGCCGCGCGAGTACTGCCGGCGCATCGCGGAGCGTCTCTCCGAGCGCACCGCCGATGCAGGCGTTCACCCGGGCGACTCGCCCGATGCCGCAGCCGCTCAGCCGGGGCCGCAGTGAGCGAGCAGGTCAGCGCAGCCGGCACGGCCAGCATTGACAGCGTGCCGTCGCATGATGCGCCCCCCGATGCACCGCAAGTCGTTCCCACTGCCTTCACGGAACGCGATCTCCATTTCATGAAGCTGGCCCAGGCCGCCGCCGAAGAAGCGCGGGCGGCCGGCGAAGTGCCTGTGGGCGCCATACTGGTGCGCGGTGACGAGGTCATCGCGAAAGGCTTCAATCATCCGATCGGCGCACATGATCCCTCCGCGCATGCCGAGATGGTCGCGCTGCGCGCCGCTGCGCAGGCGCTGGAGAACTACCGTCTGCCCGGCTGCGAACTGTACGTGACGCTCGAGCCCTGTCTGATGTGTGCCGGCGCCATCATGCACGCGCGCATTGCCCGGGTCGTATTCGGCGCCCATGATCCGAAGACCGGCGCGTGCGGCAGCGTGGTGGACGCCTTCGCCAATCCGCAGCTCAATCATCACACCACGGTGGTGGGCGGCGCGCTGGAGAGCGAGTGCGCCGCGGCGCTCAAATCCTTCTTCGCCGGACGGCGGCGCGCGCTGCGTGAGGTCCGTGACGCGGCCCGTGACGCGGCCCGCGGCGAACCCCCGCCAGCCGAACCACTCTAAGAACCATCACCTCCCTCTCTGGCGATCATGATTGCCCATCGCACGTTCGAACTGATTGCGCCCTCGGGCTATCCCCATGATCCCGAGGCGATTCACCGTGCGCTGCATCGGTTGCGCGCGCAAGGACATCACGTCGAGGGCATCAACGCAACCGAGCGCCGCTTTCAGCGCTTTGCCGGCACGGACGGCGAGCGTGCCGCCGAGCTGAACCACCTGGCCGATCCGTCACGCAAGCTGCCGGATATCGTGCTTGCGGTGCGCGGCGGCTATGGCGCTGTGCGCATCCTGCATGGGCTCGACTACGAGGGCCTGCAACGGCGGCTGACCGATCAGCCTGTCGCGCTGGTCGGACACAGCGATTTCACGGCGATCCAGTTGGCGCTGCTTTCGCGGGCCGGGCTGAAAACGTTCGGTGGCCCGATGCTGCTGGGCGACTTCGGCGCGGAGGAGCTCAGCGAATTCACCATGCAGCACTTCTGGGGTGCGCTGACGAAACCGGGTTTCACCGTTACGGGCAGCGCCCCCCAGGCGCAATCCGTCGACGTCAGCGGCATGTTGTGGGGCGGCAATCTGGCTGTGCTGGCTTCGCTGGTCGGCACACCCTATATGCCGCCGGTCGAAGGGGGCATCCTGTTTGTCGAGGACGTCAACGAACAGCCGTTCCGCATGGAGCGGATGCTGTATCAACTGCATCTGGCGGGTATTCTCGAGCGGCAGCAGGCTCTGGTGATCGGCGATCTGTCGGGTGGCAAGCCGTTCGAGTACGACAACGGCTACGACCTCAACACGATGATCGAGCACGTGCGCTCGGTAATCGGCATCCCGGTGATCACGGGCCTGCAGTTCGGTCATATCCCCAACATGGTGACGCTGCCGGTCGGCGCGGACGCTCATCTCGTCTCCGATGCGCATGGTTTCAAGCTGACGATGTCCGGGTATCCGCATCTCGGCTAATGAGCGGGGCGGGGAAGAGGACGAAGCGGGCGTTGCCCGCTTTATTTTTGCTTAAAAAACGCAACTAACGGTCAGTCTTTCGAGCCGCCGCAAGACACCTGAGCGAGTTTGATCCGGAAATTTTGTTGACAAAACAGCTCGGCAAAAAGGTGGATCATCTGCATGAATTGAAACCGAAGCCACGCCCAGCGGGCTTCTGCGGGCAATTCCGGCGATGCTTCGGGCCGCTCGGTCGCGATCGTCGAAAATTCAATATTGAAATTGTTGACAATCTTTGTGTCCATCCTAAGATGGGCAACATAACGGAACGCATATCATGTCGACCCTCTCCTTAGCCACCTCGAATGGTTCGAAACCCGACGCGATTGCCGAGCGCATTCGTGCCGCGATCCTTGAGCACCGGCTGGCGCCAGGGGCGAAGTTGACTGAAGCGCAGTTGTGCGAAGTATTCGGCGTCAAGCGCGGCCCGATCCGCCAGGCGCTCGCTTTACTGGCGACAGACCGGCTCGTCGATCTCGAGCCCAATCGCGGCGCTTTTGTTGCGAGTCCGTCGCTGCAGGAAGTCCATGAAGTGTTCGAGATGCGCCGCATCATCGAACTGGCCGTGGTGGAGCGGATCTGCTCCGGGCATGGCCCACGCCGCCTGAAGCATCTTGGCAGCATGATCGGCCGCGAGCGCAAAGCTTTTGAAACACGCGATTTTTCGGCCTGGATCCGGCTCTCGGGCGAGTTCCATACGGAACTGGCATCGCTGACGGGCAATACCGTTTTATGCGACTGTCTGAACGGACTGGTTGCGCGCTCCACCTTGATTTCGGCTTTGTACGAGTCGCTGGGCCGCAATCCGTGCTCGTTTGACGAGCACGAAGCGATTCTCACCGCGCTCGACGCCGGCGATGCGAAGGAGGCCGCGGCCCTGATGTCGCGCCACCTGCAAAGCGTCGAACTGAAGATGCTGGACCGGCCCGCACGCGGCGCCGCGGATCTGCACGAAGTGTTCGGCACGTGGCCGGCAAAGGCGGCGTCCTGATTGACCTGCCCGCGTGCGTCACTCGACGCACGCAAGCACATACGGGCAATACGCCCGTAATGAATGCGCGCATGGGCGCGCTGCACTGAACTTGAACTGACAAATCATCGCGAACCGGCGGTGTGGCGAAGCTTGCCCACACGGCCTGCATGCGGCCGCCCCTATGGGCCGCGTGGGCGAGAACGCTTCGGCACAAAGGCGCGGCTAGTGGCGAGGCGATAACAATAAGTGCTTAGTTGTACATACAAATGTGCAGCTTGGGACAGAGACAACCGCGGTGCCGTCATGCCTGCATCGTCTTCCCGGCCGGGAAGGGGCTGCGTGTGATGGATGCAGTGCCCGTCAATGCTCAATCGCCAGTCCCTACACTCAAGGAGCAGTCATGGCTCAGTTCAGTGCAGCACCGCATAATCCCGGCTTCAGCAGCGAGAGTTCGTCGGACGATTCCGATGTGCCCGCCGGTTACAGCGAGCGTCTCTATAACGAAGATCTCGCGCCGCTGCGCCACCAGACGTGGAGCGCCTACAACATCTTCGCGTTCTGGATGTCGGACGTGCACAGCGTGGGTGGATACGTATTTGCAGGCAGTCTGTTCGCCCTCGGTCTCACCAGCTGGCAAGTGCTGATCGCGTTACTGGTGGGCATCTCCATCGTCAACCTGTTCTGCAATCTGATTGCCAAGCCGAGCCAGCAGAACGGCGTGCCTTATCCGGTCGCGTGCCGCGCGACCTTCGGCGTGCTTGGGGCGAACCTTCCCGCGGTCATACGCGGCCTGATCGCCGTTGCGTGGTACGGCATTCAGACCTATCTCGCGTCGAGCGCGCTGGTAATCGTCGTACTGAAGTTTTTCCCGCAATGGCTGCCCTATGCGGATGTGCACCATCATGGCTTCATGGGGCTTTCCGCGCTCGGCTGGGGCGGTTTCATGCTGCTATGGGTGCTGCAGGCGCTGGTGTTCTGGCACGGCATGGAGACGATCAAGAAGTTTATCGATTTCGCCGGACCGGCCGTGTACGTGGTGATGTTCGTTCTCGCGGGCTATATGGTGTGGCGCGCCGGCTGGCAAAACATCGGCATCAATCTGGGCGGCGTGAAATATCACGGGCTCGGCGTCGTACCGGTGATGATCACGGCGATCTCGCTAGTGGTGTCCTATTTCTCGGGGCCGATGCTGAATTTCGGCGACTTCTCGCGCTACGGCAAAAGCTTTCGCAGCGTGAAGGCGGGCAATTTCTGGGGCTTGCCGGTCAATTTTCTGGCGTTTTCGCTGGTGACCGTGGTGACGACCGCGGCCACGCTGCCGGTGTTCGGCCAGTTGATCACGGACCCGGTGGAAACGGTCGGACGGATCGACTATCCGAGTGCGGTGATTCTCGGTGCGCTGACCTTTACGATTGCAACGATCGGGATCAATATCGTGGCTAACTTCGTCTCGCCGGCCTTCGATTTTTCGAACGTTGCGCCGCGCCTCATTAGCTGGCGCATGGGCGGGATGCTGGCGGCGGTCGCGTCGGTTTTCATCACGCCGTGGAACCTGTTCAACAACCCGGCAGTGATTCATTACACCCTCGACGTGCTCGGCAGTTTTATCGGACCTTTGTATGGTGTCCTGATCGTCGATTTCTATCTGGTGAAGCGCCAGAAGATCGTGCTGCACGATCTTTATACCGTCTCCGAAACGGGCACGTACTGGTACCGCAACGGTGTGAATTACAAGGCGGTTGCCGCCTTGCTGCCCGCTGCGGCGATTGCGGTGACCTGCGTGATGGTGCCGTCGCTCGACGGTATGGCGAATTTCTCGTGGTTTATCGGCGCGGGCCTCGGTGCTGTGTTTTACCGCGTGCTGACCTTGCGCTGATTGTTTGCCGATCGTCCAGTAAGCCAGCTGTAACAGGAGCTCGAGATGCGTATCAAACTGATCAACCCCAACACGACTCAGCGGATGACCGATGCGATGGGGCGCTGCGCAAGAGAGGTGGTCGCGCCCGGTACCGAAGTGATAGCGGTCAGCCCGACCATGGGGCCACCGTCGATTGAAGGCTATTACGACGAAGCACTCGCCACGCCGGGTCTGCTCGCAGAGGTCGCTGCGGGCGAGCGTGAAGGCTGCGACGGCTATGTGATTGCCTGCTTCGGCGACCCCGGGCTCTACGCGGCCCGCGAACTCGCACGCGGTCCGGTGATCGGCATTGCCGAAGCGGCGATGCACGTGGCGAGCGTGCTGGCGCCGTCGTTTTCGGTGGTGACGACGCTCTCGCGCACCTGTGGCATGGCCTGGCATCTGGCCGAGCGCTACGGCATGACGCGGTTCTGCAGCAACGTGCGCGCAACCGACGTGGCGGTGCTCGAACTCGATCAGCCAGGCTCGGAGGCGCGCAGGATCATTACCGAGGAGTGCCGCCGGGCGCTCGAGGAGGACGGCTCGGAGGCGATCGTGCTCGGCTGTGCGGGGATGGCCGGACTGTGCGCGCAGATTCAGGCCGAACTGGGCGTGCCGGTGGTCGAAGGCGTGACGGCGGCGGTGAAGTGGGTGGAGGCGCTGGTTACGCTGCGGCTTGGCACGGCCAAGCGCGGCGACTACGCGCGCCCGCTCCTGAAGCGCTATGACGGCGCCTTCGAGGCGTTTAGTCCGACGGAGGCGCATCCCGTCCGTCCGCCGTCGCGCTTTGGGCTTTAAAGGCCGGGTAAACGCCAAGCAAGCAGCAGGCAAGCGCCAGCTCGCCCGGGCCGGAAACCCCCAGCCGCCCGGCCCGGCACATACTTCTGCTCTGACACGCACTATCTGGCCGTGTGTATGGGCGCACCCAGGCGTTTTCGCTACACTGGCTTCACCAGACGCTGGGCGGACGAATAGGCATTGTCGGCGGTTTCCGCCCGCGCCGGCGCAGAGATTCGGACGTGTTTCACGTTTCTTCACACCGTTTTTGCCACCACGCATTCGTCAAACCATGCCACTCGACTCGAACTATCCACGCGACCTGATCGGCTACGGCCGTCACCCGGTCCAGGCAAACTGGCCCGGCCGGGCGCGCGTTGCGGTGCAATTCGTGCTCAATTATGAAGAGGGCGGCGAGAATTGCGTGCTGCACGGCGACCCGGGCTCGGAGCAGTTCCTTTCGGAGATTGTCGGCGCGGCTGCCTATCCGGCGCGCCACATGAGCATGGAGTCGATCTACGAATACGGCTCGCGTGCCGGTGTCTGGCGTATCCTGCGCGAATTCGAAAAGCGCGGCCTGCCGCTGACCGTATTCGGCGTCGGCATGGCGATCGAGCGTCATCCTGAACTCGCCCGCGCCTTTGTCGAACTGGGACATGAGATTGCCTGCCACGGCTACCGCTGGATTCACTACCAGGATGTGTCGCCGGAGAAAGAGGCGGAGCACATGCGCCTCGGCATGGAAGCGATCGAGCGTGTGACCGGTGAGCGTCCGCTAGGCTGGTACACCGGACGCGACAGTCCCAATACGCACCGCCTCGTCGCCGAATACGGCGGCTTCCTGTACGACTCGGATTACTACGGCGACGACCTGCCGTTCTGGATGGACGTTGAAGTGAGCGGTGGGGCAAAGACGCCGCAACTGATCGTGCCGTACACGCTCGACACCAACGACATGCGCTTTGCGAGCCCGCAAGGCTTCAACACCGCCGATCACTTCTTCACCTACCTGCGCGACGCGTTCGACGTGCTCTACGAAGAGGGCGACGAAGCGCCGAAGATGCTCTCAATCGGCATGCATTGCCGGCTGCTGGGCCGCCCGGGGCGCTTCCGCGCGCTACAGCGCTTCCTTGACCATATCGAACAGCACGATCGCGTCTGGGTGACGCGGCGCGTCGACATTGCGCGGCACTGGCGCGAACACCATCCTTACCAACAAAGCAACCGCGGGGCTGCGGCATGAAGGCGATGCAATACACTCTGGATCAACTGAACGGCATCTCGAGCGACGCGTTCGTCGCGGCGCTGTCGGGCATTTTCGAGCACTCGCCGTGGGTGGCGGAAATCGCAGCCGGGCAGCGGCCCTTTGCGAGCATCGACGCACTGCATCACACGATGTCGAACGCCGTCGAAACTTCCGGTGAGGCGAAGCAGCTTGCGCTGATCAATGCCCACCCGGAGCTCGCCGGCAAGGCCGCCGTGCGCGGCGAGCTGACGGCCGAGTCGACCCGTGAGCAGAGCGGCGCGGGCCTGTCGCAATGCACCCAGGCCGAGTTCGACAAGCTGGTTGCGCTGAACGCGGCGTATCGCGAGAAATTCGGCTTCCCGTTCATTCTCGCGGTGCGCGGTTACGACCGCCACGGCATCATCGCCAACTTCGAAGCACGCGTGAACAACAGCCGCGGCGACGAATTGCGCGCGAGCCTCGACCAGATCTACCGTATCGCACGCTTCAGGCTCGACGACCTGATCGACGCGTAAGCGCGCGTCATCATCGCCACGCCCGCGCGAGCATTCGTGCGTGGGGTGGCTCTCGAAACCAGGCGTTTCTTAGCACTATCAGACAGGAAGGAAGACAAAGATGGCACTCCCGATTCTCGACCCCAACGCACCGGACTTCACGCGCCGCTATGTGAACCTGGCGGACCCGCGTCTCGGCGCGCAGGCGCTCGAGGCTAGTGACGATTTCTTCGCGCCGAAGGAACGGATGCTGAATCCGGAACCCGCCGTCTTCATTCCGGGCAAGTACGACGATCACGGCAAGTGGATGGACGGCTGGGAAACGCGCCGCAAGCGCACCACCGGCTACGACTGGTGTGTGGTGAAGCTAGCACGTCCGGGCGTAATCAAGGGTCTCGACCTCGATACGAGCCACTTCACCGGCAATTTCCCGCCGGCGGCGTCGGTGGAAGCGGCGCGCGTCGTGGACGGCCAGCCGAACCAGTCGACCCAGTGGACCGAAATCGTCCCGTCGACCACGTTGCAGGGCAATAGCCACCACTACCACGAAGTCAGCGACAGCAACGCGTACACGCACCTGCGCGTCAACATCTACCCGGACGGCGGCATTGCGCGTCTGCGCGTCTACGGCCAGCCGCAAGTGGATTGGGCCGGCGCGAGCCGTACCGAGCAGTTCGATCTGGCGGCAATGGAAAACGGCGCGTACCTGGTCGCCGCGAATAACCAGCACTTCGGCGCTGCCTCGACGATTCTGATGCCAGGCCGTGGCGTGAACATGGGCGACGGCTGGGAAACGCGCCGCCGCCGCGAGCCGGGTAATGACTGGGCGATCGTCGCGCTCGCGCAACCGGGCGTGATCAGGAAGATCGAAGTGGATACCGCGCACTTCAAGGGCAATTACCCGGACCGCTGCTCGATCCAGGCTGCTTACGTGACGGGCGGCACCGACAGCTCGCTGATCACGCAGGCCATGTTCTGGCCGGTCTTGCTCGGCGAACAGAAGCTGCAGATGGACAAGCAGCATTACTTCGAAAGTGAACTGGCGGCGCTCGGCCCAGTTACGCACGTGCGCTTTAACATCATTCCGGACGGCGGGGTTTCGCGTCTGCGCCTGTGGGGCACGCTCGCATAATGAAAACGCTCGCCATCGAACCGTTGACCAAGGAAGCGTTCACCCTGTTTGGCGATGTGATCGAACTCGAAGGCGCGAAGCAGATTCCGATCAACCTCGGCACGACGATCCGCTATCACGATCTCGCGAAAGTGGATGTGACGGACGAGGGCGGCCGCACGCTGGTGAACCTGTTTCGCGGTCAGCCGCGTGTGCTGCCGTTCGAGGTGAAGATGCTCGAACGCCATCCTCTGGGCAGCCAGGCGTTTGTGCCGCTCAACGACAAGCCTTACCTCGTGGTGGTGGCGCCGGCCGGCGAGCTCGATGCGACGCGGATTCGCGCGTTCGTGACGAGCGGCTGGCAGGGCGTGAACTACGCGAAAGGCGTGTGGCACCACCCGCTGATCGCGCTCGGCGAGGTGAGCGATTTCATCGTGGTGGATCGCGGTGGAGATGGGCTCAATCTCAACGAGCAGGATCTCGCGGAGCCGCTGTGGTTGACTGAGGATGCGTTGAGCGCGGTGACGGCTTGATGGGGTAGCAGCGGCTATGTTGGCCGCGGGAAGTAGACAACGCCCAAGGTATTTGCCTTGGGCGTTTTTGTATGGGGTGTTAGCTTTTCGTGCGCCCGCGCTTAGCAAGCAGAGGTGACTGTCCGATGATTTCGCGCGCCCGTTCCGGCGGTTCTGGCGCCGAAAAGCCGGCGGCTTCGATTGCAGGCTTGAGACTCCTGAATTGAACGCTTTTCTTCGGGGTGCGCAGCGATTCCATGCCGTCGTTCCACGCGTGCAGCATCTGTTTGGCTACACCTCGCCATTGCGGCTCGTTCTTTGCTGCTTCGATCACTTCGTGGCCGACTGCTACCGCAGAATCGCATAAGGCCTCCACCATTGCCGCATATTTGGGTGGTGGGATACCGACGCGGGAATTGAAAAAGCGTTCAAGCGCCTTGCCTGCCGCCCACGTTTTACGACCATCGACTGCCAGTCCAGGAGGATTCGCTGCAAAGCGTGGATAGGCTTGTGTGGTCACAATGTCGTAGACGGGCGTAAAGGCTACGTCATCGACGGACGTATAGAAAAGAGCAATGTTCTTGGTATGACAATCCGCGTTACGGACCACATAGTTGCTAAGCAGATGCCAGCCTAATTGTTCCAACTGTTGTCGCATGCTGTTCCGGTCTAGCAAATAGGCTTTCGCGACATTAAGCACTTTCTCTGTAGTTGAGTTGTATTTCTCATGCGGCGGTAGACCGAGCAGCCCGCACATATCCTCGACACCATGGACGGGAAAGCCTTCCGCGTTTACGTCGAAGCGTTCGACGACGAGCGCCCGGCCATCGTCCGACATCTGTGTACGCGCTACGGGCGCCACGCCGAGACGTTCGAGCACGCGCATCGAATAGAACTCGTTAAATCCAAGGAACGGCGTATTCTCGTCCGAACCTTTGACAATGTATCGGCTGGTTCGAATCGTGGGTTTTCCAAGCGGACCGTCGAAAACGGGGCGGCCAGTCGAGTTTCTTTGCGGAGCAATGAACTTTGGCACAGCGCCTGAGATAGCGGCACGTGCATAATCGCGAACCAGCGCGGCGAAATGCTCGGCCGTGTTGTCGCCATGAAGCACCTCTTTGACATCCAACGCCTGCAAGGTGGTGCCGGGCTCGACTCCTTCTGGTGTCACGGTGACGCGTCCGATCCCCATTGCGCCCACCACGGCCAGTAGAGAAAGGTCTGTGCCGTCGAGCAAGGGCCCAAATTGTTCCCGGATCAGGTTCAGCAAATAGCCTTCGGGCAGGTTCTGGCGAAAGAACGGATGCAGGTCGCGTGGCCAGCGCCAAGCTTCTTGACGTACGGGCATTGTCAGACTGACGAAATCGCTGGGCGCTACGTCTCGTTCGTATTGAAGGACATAGTCGTCGCGCTCGCGAAAGAGCGTGGCGACCTTCCTGCTTTGGACCTGAATATCGAGCTTCATTGATTGGGTCCCGACGCCGCGCGTTGCTCGGCAAGGATGTCTTCAAGCGTCCGGCCATGTCCGTGGGCAACCACCTTGAGATCGTAGCCTGCCGCCTCGAGCAGGCGCACCAGTACGGAAACGCTCATGTCATTTTTCGCGAGCGTCTCCATTCGCGCGACGGTGGTGCGTGCGACGCCGGCGCGGCGTGCCAGTTCCTCCTGTGACAGGCTGGATTCGCGGCGCACTTCCTTCAACATGTCAGAGACGTCGGCAAGCGTGGTCATTTGTGGCCCCAGGGCATCAGAAAACCGGGATTGAGCAATTATTGTAGCCTGAAAGGCACAAAGCATTACTTCTATTTTGTGTCTTAAGGGCTACAAAATTGGCCGAAAATAGAGTTTTGGTAGCCCAAGAGACACAATTTATGGCGTATCCGATGCTCCCATCGTAGCGCTGCCGGTTCTCACTCTGACGAGGTTAGCGGTTAAAAGCACCGTGACCCAAACAAAAACGGGCCTTCCGCTCCCGCGAAAAGCCCGCTCCATACTACCAACCAATCCGCTAAACCAGCCAGCCGACCGCAGCGGCCAGCCCAGCCCAATTACTTCAACGCCCCGCCCTGGAACCAGGCCGCAATCTTCTGGCGCTCGTCATCGGTCATATGCGTCACGTTCCCCAACGGCATCGCTTTCAACGTCACCGCCTGCTGATACAGACGCTGCGCATTCTGCGAGATCTCATCCGGCGTATCGAACATCACGCCTGACGGCGCGCTGCCCATCAAGGTCGGATGCGCGGAGTGGCACGCGGCACAACGCTGCTGCAGGATCGGCGCAATGTCGGCGACCTTCAGCGTCGGCGCATTGGCGGCTTCCGCCTGCGGCACGACCGGCTTCGGCATCGTCCAGAAGAGGGCGCCGAACATCAGCGCAATCCCGACCAGCGGCAGATACCACAGCACCTGGCCACGATGGCGCATCACAAAGAACTGACGAATCAGCGCGCCGGCGAACATGATCATCGCGAGCACGAGCCAGTTGTACTGGTTCGTGTAGGTCATCGCGTAGTGGTTCGACAGCATCGCGAACACCACCGGCAGCGTGAAGTACGTGTTGTGCACCGAACGTTGCTTGCCGCGCTTGCCGTAGATCGGGTTCGGCGTGTCGCCCTTCAACATCGCGTCGACCATCTTGCGCTGGCCCGGAATGATCACGAAGAACACGTTGGCCGACATGATCGTCGCGAGCATCGCGCCGACGATCAGGTATGCAGCACGGCCCGCGAAGATATGGCATGCCAGCCATGCCGCGATCAGCACATATGCGCCGACGCAGATGCCGAGCACCTTGTCCTTGTTGCCCAGCAAGCGGCACAGCGAGTCGTAGACAATCCAGCCCGCGGCAAGAAAGCCGAGCGCGGAGAAGATGGCCACCACCGGGCCCATATCCATGACGTTCCTGTCGATCAGATACGTGCTCGGCGAGAACAGATACAGCACCGTGAAGAGACTCGCGCCCGAGAGCCACGTGGTGTACGACGGCCACTTCGACCAGTGCAGATCGTCCGGCATTTCAGGCGGCGCGACGGTGTACTTCTGCATGTTGTAAAAGCCGCCGCCGTGCACGTGCCACAGCTCGCCGAACACGCCGCGCTTGCGCTGGTTCGGGTCCGTAGGCGGTTTCAGGCTGTTGTCGAGGGCGACGAAATAGAACGATTCGCCAATCCAGGCGATCGCGGCGATGACGTGGAACCAGCGCAATGCCAGGTTCAACCAGTCGGTGATAAAGCCTTCCATGAAACTCCTCCACTTCTGATTCGTTGTTTGCCTCGCGGGCGGCGGTACGGCTGCGGGTTCGGGTTCAATGACGGCCCACCGGGCCGGCCCGCCACGCGCCACTCGTGCAAACTGCTGTTAGGGGACGCGGTGCGCTCAGTTCGCACAGCGCCGTATTGTGGTGACCGGTTCGCTCCGATGCGTCAAACCATGGGTCACAGCGACAGGTCACAGGCCAGGCGGTCCGCATTCGACTGCGCTTCGCAGGTGTCTCCATGCATCTGCGAAATGCAGTGGTTACGAAGTCGGTGAGGCGTGAAACCGGGCCAGTCTCCATGCTGTATCCCGTGACGTGTTAGCTGCCCCGATAGGTGCTGTACGACCACGGCGACACCAGCAGCGGCACGTGATAGTGCGCGCCGGCATCGGCCACGCCAAAGCGCAGCACGACGCGATCGACGAAACGCGGCTCCGGCACCTTGGTGCCGATCGAAGCAAAGTAATCGCCCGCGCTGAATACGAGTTCGTATTCGCCGGTGACGAGTGCATCGCCTTCGAGCAGCGGCTGGTCGCAGCGGCCGTCGTCATTGGTGAGGGTGGTTTTCAGCGCCCGGCGCGTGTCTCCCGAGAGCGCAAAGAGTTCGACCTTGATGCCCGCGCCGGGACGGCCGTTGGCGGTGTCGAGCACATGGGTAGTGAGCTTTCCCATTCGCAATTTTCCTTATGTGAATGCGAGGTTTCGGCGGCGGCCCGATCCCGAATACGTTGCGGCGGATCGAGGCTCCACGTCAGTGGCTACATACCCGTCGGCGAATTGAAGCGAGCGCCGTGGCAGCCATTGTAAAAAGGATGTTCCCGTCCGCGCACGAGCGATAGGAAAGATAATAACTGGCGCATGACAGCCTGCTGAAAGCCTCCTTGTCACGCCGCTCGGACCCGCGCCGGACGGCCTTGAGCGGTGAACAGGCGGCGGATGAGCGGGCGCCCCGATCGTACCGGCGCCAAAAAGAACCACTATATCGGCTGTGTGAAGTCGGGTATCGCAACGGCGTGAGTTGTCATGGTTATTTTGGCCGTCGAAGGTTACGCCTGTGCGCAGCAGCAATGCCGCGCATCCCGAAGACGGCGTAGTACGCTGGGTAACCGGGCCAACGGCGTTCGAATGGACGCGGCGGCACGGCAGCGTGCCCGCCGCATCGCATTCGAACGACTTTGCACACGGCCGGCAGGGATGCCTCGATGGCGCCCGTGACCGGTGCGGCCCCGCCGTTGCACGTGCCCAGCGAGGCTGGCTGCAACGGCAGCAATCAAGCGGAGAAAGACGAATGACGATGGAGCAGCAGGCAGTTCAGGGTGCGGGCGCGCATACAGGCAAGCGCGGCAAAACGATGCTGGTCAGGCACGCGGACGTGCTGGTTACGATGGACGGCGCCCGGCGCGAACTGCGCGACGGCGGCCTCTATATCGAGGACAACCGGATTGTCGCGGTCGGCCCGACGGCGGAGCTGCCGCAATCTGCCGACGAAGTGCTGGATATGCGCGGTCACTTGGTGATACCGGGTCTGATCAATACGCACCACCATATGTATCAGAGCCTGACGCGGGCGATTCCGGCCGCTCAGGACGCCGAGCTGTTCGGCTGGCTGACCAGCCTTTATAAAGTGTGGGCGAATCTCACGCCGGAGATGATCGAAGTCTCGACGCTGACCGCGATGGCAGAACTGCTGCTGTCGGGTTGCACGACTTCCAGCGACCATCTGTATATCTACCCGAACGGTAGCCGGCTCGACGACAGCATTGCGGCGGCGCGCCGCATCGGCATGCGCTTCCATGCCGCTCGCGGCAGCATGAGCGTAGGGCAGAAGGACGGCGGTTTGCCGCCGGATTCGGTGGTGGAGCGCGAGCCGGAGATTCTGAAGGACACGCAGCGCCTGATCGAGACGTATCACGACGAAGGACGCTACGCGATGCTGCGCGTGGTGGTAGCACCGTGCTCGCCGTTTTCGGTGAGCCGCGATCTGATGCGCGAATCCGCGGTGCTGGCGCGCCAGTATGGTGTGTCGCTGCACACGCACCTGGCCGAGAACGTCAACGATATTGCTTACAGCCGCGAAAAATTCGGCATGACGCCGGCGGAGTACGCGGAAGACCTAGGCTGGGTGGGGCACGACGTATGGCATGCGCACTGCGTGCAACTGGACGATGCGGGGATCGAGTTGTTTGCGCGTACCGGCACCGGTGTCGCGCATTGTCCGTGCTCGAACATGCGTCTCGCTTCAGGCATCGCGCCGGTCAAACGGATGCGTCTTGCCGGCGTGCCGGTGGGTCTCGGCGTCGACGGCTCGGCCTCGAACGACGGCGCGCAGATGGTCGCGGAAGTGCGCCAGGCGCTCCTGCTGCAACGGGTCGGCTTCGGTCCCGATGCGATGACCGCACGCGAGGCGCTTGAAATTGCGACGTTGGGCGGCGCGAAGGTGCTCAACCGCGACGATATCGGTGCACTGGCGCCGGGCATGGCAGCGGATTTTGTGTCGTTCGACCTGCGTCAGCCGTTGTTTGCCGGCGCCTTGCACGATCCGGTCGCGGCACTCGTGTTCTGTGCACCGTCGCAGGTGTCGTATAGCGTGATTGGCGGGAAGGTGGTGGTGAAGGACGGACAGTTGACGACCGTCGAACTGGGCCCGGTGATCGAGCAGCACAACCGGTTGGCGAAAGCGCTGTATCAGGCGTCAGCGTGAACGTAATGTGAGCGGACCGGAGTAAGGCCCGCTTGTGAAGTTGTGGCGAAGGCTGATTGCAAGCGTGGTGGCCGGTGCGGTGGTCGTCAGGAAGCCACACCGGCAACCCGCTCGCGTAACGCGATGCGGGTCTGGCCGGCTTAAGGTTTGTCGATCAGCGTTTTGGTCGCCTCGGCAACGAGGCTGCGCAACCACCGCACTTCATCGGAGTAATGCACGCGCTCGTGCCACAGTTGGTAGTACTGCATGGGCGGGAAATCCAGCGGCGCGGGCACCACGGTCAGCGGCAGGAATTTGGCGTAGTAATCCGCAAACAGGCGCGTTGTCGTGAAGATCAGATCCGACTTGATCAGCACATACGGCGCGAGATTGAAGTACGGCAGAGTCACGACGACATGACGCTTCAGGCGCTCGCGCGCGAGGTGCACGTCGATCGCGCCGCGTTGGCCCACTGAATAGGGAGTAGGCGCAAGATGCGGAGCGTTCAGATACTGGTCGAGCGTCAGCCCGCCGCGCTTGGCGAACGGATGCGAATTGCTCATCAGGCAGACGATCTGGTCGACGAACAGGTTCGACAGATGCAACTGCTCCGGCGGCTCGGGCCAGTTGCCGACCACGATATCGAGCTTGCCGTCCTCGAGCGCCAGTTCGTAGTCGAACGCCGGCCCGAGCGAATGAAACTCGAGCGTCGCATTGGGCGCCGCCTGGCGGAAGCGCTCAACCACCGTCGGCACGAACAGCACGTTCAGGTAGTCGGGACAGCCGATCCGGTAGCAGCGGATCGAAGTGGCCGGATCGAAATTGTGTTGCTGGAACTTGATGCGCTCGATTTCGCGCAGGGCGTTCTGCACCGGTTCGAGCAGACGCAGCCCGTACTCGGTCGGGACCATGCCGGACTTGCCGCGCACCAGCAGCGGGTCGCCGGTGATGTCGCGCAGACGGCGCAGCGCCGCGCTGATGGCGGGCTGCGACTGATTGAGTTTGACGGCGGCGCGCGTCACGCTGCGCTCCATCAACAGGGTGTGCAAGACGCGTAATAAGTATGTGTCGATCGCCTCGCGTTGCTGGCTCATGACTTCTCCGAAATATATGTTCTGGCTGATCGAACGGACCATGGGGTATATGACTTTTAATATGAACAGAAAGATGCGTCAAGA
Source organism: Burkholderia sp. 4M9327F10 (assembly GCF_005503145.1). Taxonomy (GTDB): domain Bacteria; phylum Pseudomonadota; class Gammaproteobacteria; order Burkholderiales; family Burkholderiaceae; genus Paraburkholderia. The sequence continues at coordinate 65,926 of NZ_SCNV01000042.1, forward strand.
GAGGGATACCCGCACAGCGTGCGCTGGCGCGGGTTTGCGGGGAATTTTGTCGGCTCGACTGAGAGGGTCGAATTAGGTATTGTCATTTCGCTAAGGCGTAGGCATGGCGCATTCGTCCGGGGCGCGCCGCCTCGTTGCAACAGGCAGTTATTGGCGTATTACGGAAACTCATGGGCGACTCTTCTTCTTATCGCGGCGACGCCGCTGCGCATCCCGCAGGCGGGCCGGCCACGGTGCCGCGCCTCGTGCTCGAGGGCATCAGCAAGCAATACCCGGCCGTCAAGGCGAACGACGAAGTCACGCTGACCGTCGCGCCCGGCGAGATTCACGCCGTGCTCGGTGAAAACGGCGCGGGCAAGAGCACGCTGATGAAGATCATCTACGGCGCGGTGCGCCCTGATGCCGGCGAGATCCGCTGGGAAGGGCAAGCGGTCGAAATCGCCAGTCCGGCCGCGGCGCGCAAGCTCGGTATCGGCATGGTGTTCCAGCATTTCTCGCTGTTCGAGACGCTGACGGTGGGCGAGAACATCGCGCTCGCGCTCGACGAACCGTTCGACCTGAAGACGCTCGCGAAGCGCATCCGTGAGGTGTCGGCGGATTACGGGCTGGATATCGATCCGCAGCGCCACGTGCATAGTCTGACGGTGGGCGAGCGGCAGCGCGTCGAGATCGTGCGCTGCCTGCTGCAGAACCCGCGTCTGCTCATCATGGATGAACCGACCTCGGTGCTCACGCCGCAAGCAGTGCGCAAGCTGTTCGAAACACTGCGGAGACTGGCGGCCGAAGGCTGCAGCATTCTGTACATCAGCCACAAGCTCGACGAGATCCAGGAGCTGTGCGATACCGCCACGGTGATGCGCGGCGGGCGCGTGACCGGACATGTGAAGCCGCGCGACGAGACGCATGCGTCGCTCGCGCAACTGATGGTCGGCCATTCGCTGCCGGACTATACGCGCCGCACGCATACGCCGGGTGACGTGCTACTCGACGTGAAGCATCTGTCGGCCGCGAGCGACGATCCGTTCGGCACTTCGCTCGACGACGTGTCGTTCAGTGTGCACGGCGGCGAGATCTTCGGCATCGCGGGTGTTTCGGGCAACGGTCAGGCGGAGTTGCTGGCCGCCCTGTCGGGCGAGCAGCGCGGCGTGCGTGACGACGCGATCACGATCTGCGGCAAGCCGGCCGGCAAGCTCGGGGCAGGCGGACGCCGTGCGCTCGGCTTTGGCTTCGTGCCGGAGGAGCGACTAGGCCGGGGCGCCGTGCCGGCCATGACGCTCGCGGAAAACGCATTGTTGACGGGGCATCGCCAGAAGATGGTGCACGCCGGCTGGATCAAGGCCGCTGCCATGCGCAGCTTCGCGAAGAAATGCATCGATGCATTCGACGTGCGGTGCGGCGGCACCGAAGCGCTCGCGCAGAGCCTCTCGGGCGGCAATCTGCAGAAGTACATCGTCGGGCGCGAGATTCTCCAGGCGCCGAAGGTGCTGGTGGTCGCGCAACCTACGTGGGGTGTCGACGTCGGCGCCGCCGCGTTCATTCGCCAGCAGTTGCTGGACCTGTCGGCACGCGGTGTCGCAATCCTGGTGATTTCCGAAGAGCTGGAAGAACTGTTCGATATCTGCGACCGCATCGCGGTGCTCGCGCGCGGCCGGCTCTCGCCTGTGCGCGTCACCGGCGATACCAATGCCGAGGAAATCGGCAGATGGATGGCGGGCCTGTTCGGCGGACGGGAGGAGGGCGCGGCGCCTTCGCCTGAAGAGCCGGCGCATGCCTGAACGCGCCCGAGCAGACGCCGCAGTCCTACGCCCCAATTGACAGCCACACGCCGACTTATGATCTTTCCGTATCGACTCGAAGCCCGCACCGCGCCCTCGCGCTCAATGCAGCTCGCCGTGCCGCTGATTGCCGCACTGCTTACGCTCGCGCTCGGCTTCCTGATTTTTGGTCTTGTTGGCCGCGATCCGCTGCAGGCGATGCACGCGTTCTTTATCGAGCCGCTCTCCGATGTCAATGGCTGGTCCGAGCTGCTGCTCAAAGCGTCACCCTTGTGCCTGATTGGACTCGGCCTCGCTATCGGCTATCGGGCCAATGTCTGGAACATCGGCGCGGAAGGGCAAATGCTGCTCGGCGGCATTGCGGCCAGCGGCGTCGCCATTCATTTCGACCAGGCAAGCGGCTGGTGGATCCTGCCGACGATGATGCTGGCGGGTGTTGCCGGCGGCATGGTGTGGGCCGCGATCCCCGCGTTCCTGAAGAGCCGCTACAACACCAACGAAATTCTCACGAGCCTGATGCTCACCTATGTGGCGACGCAGTTGCTGATCTATCTGGTGAGCGGTCCGTGGCGCGATCCGCAGGGCATGAACTTCCCGCTCTCCGAGATGTTCAGCGGCGACGCGCTTTACCCGACGTTCTCCGGCGACTGGCACTGGAAACTCCTGCGCGGCACGCGTCTTAACGCGTCGATCTTCGTTACGCTCGCGGCGATTCCGCTGGTCTGGCTGTTCATGCGCAAGAGCTTCGCCGGCTTCCGCATGAACGTGGGCGGCCTCGCTCCGCTCGCCGCACGGTATGCCGGTTTCTCGGACAAGAAGACGATCTGGACCTCGCTGCTCATCAGCGGCGGGCTCGCGGGTCTGGCCGGCATGGGGGAAATCGCCGGGCCGATCGGCCAGTTGCAGGCCACCTGGTCGCCGGGTTACGGCTTCACGGCGATCATCGTCGTGTTCGTGGGCCGGCTGCATCCGGTTGGCATCGTGCTGGCGAGCCTCCTGATGGCGTTGCTGTATCTGGGCGGTGAAGCGGTGCAGACCTCGATGCAGTTGCCGCAGGCGCTCTCCGGCGTATTCCAGGGGCTGCTGCTGTTCTGCCTGCTGGGCGCCGACCTGTTTGTGAATTACCGCGTGCGCCGCCGTACTGCCGCCGCTCATGTCTGAAGCTCACTGATTTTCCCCGACCTGGTCTTATGGATATTCAACAAGCTAGCGCGCTCACCTCGAGCGCCGTCACCGCCGCCATACCGCTGATGTTTGCCGGTGTGGGCGAACTCGTCACCGAAAAATCGGGAGTCCTCAATCTCGGTGTGGAAGGCATGATGCTGATGGGCGCCGTCAGCGGCTATGCGGTCACCTCGATTACCGGTGATCCGTGGCTCGGCGTGCTGGCGTCGATTGTGGCAGGGCTCGCCATGTCGCTGCTGTTCGGCTTCCTGACGTTGACCATGCTCGCCAATCAGGTTGCCACCGGTCTTTCGCTGACGATCTTCGGCATCGGGTTGTCGGCCTATGTCGGCAAGCCGTATACGTCGGCGGCTGTGCGCGCCTCCATCGACGTGTGGGCGATTCCGCTGCTCTCGAAGATTCCGGTGCTCGGCGCGGCCTTCTTCAGTCTGACACCGCTCGATTACCTCGCCTTCATCATGTTCGCCGTGGTGGGCTGGTTTCTGTACCGCACCCGTGCGGGCCTCGTGCTGCGCTCGGTCGGCGAGTCGCCGCAGGTGGCGCACTCGGTGGGCTTTCCGGTGGTCGGCGTGCGTTATGGGGCGGTCGCGTTCGGGGGCGGCATGGCGGGTTTGGCGGGAGGTTACTACTCGATCGTCAATCTGCATCTGTGGCAGGAGCAGCTTACCTCGGGCCGCGGCTGGATTGCGCTCGCGCTGGTGGTGTTCTCCACATGGCGCCCGGGGCGCCTCCTGATCGGCGCGCTGCTGTTCGGCGCGGTGACCGGTCTGCAGTTTTATGCGCAGGCGATCGGCGTACCGGTGCCGACACAGTTTCTCGCGATGCTGCCGTATCTCGCGACGATCGTCGTACTGGTGCTGATCTCGCGCAATCCGAACACCATCCGCCTGAACGCGCCGGCCTCGCTCGGCAAGCCGTTCTTTGCGGCGGGTTAGTGGACTCACGCGGTCAGGCTTCAGATTGGCGTTGGAAGTTAAGCAGGATGCACAAGCCGGTTACGTGTTTTCAGGCACGCGGTTTGACGGAATCAATCACACGACAGGAGAAAACATGAAGAGAAGAAATCTGCTGACCGCTGCGGCGCTGGGGGCTGTCTCGCTTGGCCTTGGTGTAACGCTGTCGCAAACCGCGCAGGCTGCAGACGTGCCGGGCGTCGCGTTCGTCTACCTCGGCAACCCTGGGGACGCCGGCTGGACCTACGCGCACGACCAGGGCTCGAAGCAGGTCGAAGCCAAATTCGGCAACAAGATCAAGATCACGCGCATCGAGAACGTGCCGGAATCGGCCGACTCCGAGCGTGTGTTCCGCGATCTGGCGAACAAGGGCAACAAGATCATCATCGGTTCGAGCTTCGGCTATCAGGACTTCGAACTGAAAGTGGCGAAGGATTTCCCGGACACGGTGTTTTTGCATGCGACCGGCTACAAGAAGGGACCGAACTTCGGCACCTATGACGTGCGTATGTATCAGGGCGCGTATCTGGCCGGCGTCGCGGCCGGTTACGTGACGAAGACCAACACACTGGGTTTTGTCGCCTCGGTGCCGATTCCCGAAGTGATCCGCAACATCAACGCATACACGCTCGGCGCGCGCTCGGTGAATCCGAAGGTGCACACCAAGGTTATCTGGATCAATAGCTGGTTCGATCCGGGCAAGGAAAAGCAGGCCGCGGAAACGCTGATCGGCCAGGGCGCCGACGTGCTGCTGCAGAACACCGATTCGAGCGCGACGCTGGCAACGGCTTCGGAAAAGCACGTGCATGCGTTCGGCTGGGATTCGGACATGAAGAAGTTCGGTCCTGATGCGCACCTGGGTTCGGTGGTCGGCAACTGGGGCGTGTACTACACCGCGGTGGTCCAGCAGGTACTGGACGGCAAGTGGAAAAACGATCCGGTGTGGTGGGGCATTCCGCAGAAGGCTGTCAGCCTGGATGACCTGAACACCTCGGCCATCCCGGCTAACGCGGTGAAGGATGTGGAAGCGCGGCGCGACAAGATTGCGGGCGGCCAATGGGATGTCTTCACCGGCCCGATCAAGGATCAGTCCGGCAACGTGAAGGTGCCGGCCGGCAAAACCCTGGCCGACCCTGACCTGCAACGGCTGAACTGGTACGTGGAAGGCGTGGACGGCACGCTGCCGAACTGATTGCCACGAGCGCCGGCTGAAGGTGGCCTGGCGCGAACAGTCGACCACGCGGCGGTTGCAGAACCGCTGTTTCAGGAGCTGCGTCCTTGCGGACGCAGCTTTTTTTGTTGCTGCTGACGGTGCCTATTCAATCCGCAGGCCGACCTTGATGGTCACCTGCCAGTGCACGACCTTGTCGTCTTCGATCTGGCCCCGGGTTTCCGTCACTTCGAACCAGTGTAGATTGCGCAGGGTCTTCGACGCTTTTTCAATCGCGGTGCGGATCGCATCGTCGCTCGACTTGGTCGATGAGCCGGTCAACTCGATCTGCTTGTAGACGTGGTCTTTTGTCATCTTCTCCTCCTTCTTCTTCAGGTGTGTGAAAAAAGTATAGGCAATTGCGCTCCAGGCGCGCTGCCGGATCATGGTGCACATCGCGTGCCGGGTATGTGTGGACGGGAGGCCGCCGGTATGATCGGGAGCGGGGTTGCTTGCGACGAGCGGCTCCCGTCTGGCAGGACAACTTCATCACGAGGCAATCAGAGTGGAAATTGGTTTTTGCGGCCCAGGCCTGATGGGCGCGCCGATGATTCGGCATTTGCTGCGTGCGGGGCACACCGTGCACGTCTGGAACCGCACGCGGGCCAAGGCCGAGGCGCTGCGTGAGGCGGGCGCCCAGGTGGTCGATACGCCGGGTGAACTGGCAGGGTGCGTTGAAACGGTGCTGCTGTGCGTGGCGGACGCGGCGGCGGTCGAGGAGGTGGTGTTCGGCCCTGCGGGTGTGCTGGGCGGTGCGGGCAATAGCGG
>NZ_SCNV01000043.1 GCF_005503145.1 Burkholderia sp. 4M9327F10
CTCCCACCCAATCCGCCCAAAAATCACCTTAAGCTTCGCCCCCCGCACCGGATTCAACATAACCGCCTGCGCAACCCTCCCCTGCAAATGCGCCCGAAAATCCGCACGCCCCTCCCGATTCTGCGAAGCAGCCCCATACCGAACACAATTCGTCAAAATCGCCTTAAGCCTATCGAACTCACTCCGCGCGAGATTCGGATGCCGGTTCACCACCACCCCAGCCAGGTGTTGCCTGGCACCGCGCCGCATCACCCGCGTCTTGCGCAACTGAATCGAGAATCCCTCTTCGAGCGCGATAGCAGCCACCCGAACTTCAAATCTCTCAATGATCCGCGCCAGATCCTCACCACCAGAAAACGCCAGATCATCCGCATACCGCGTATAACTCGCCCCAACCGCACGCGCCAGCCCCTCAAGCCGCAGATCAAGCCGATACGCACACAGATTAGCCAGCGCCGGCGACGTAGGCGCACCCTGCGGCAGATGCCGCGTCCGATATCGCTGCCGCTCCAGCCAGTCCATCCTGTCGCGCACATCCGCAGCCAGCAAACGCGCACTGGGAACCCGATTCGTACAAAGTGCAGTAAGAGCCCGCGCAACTTCCAGCGGATACCCCAACGTCCGCATAAGCGCATGAACACGCGGAGCATGAACCGACGCAAAAAAATCCGCCAGATCAAACCGAACCACCACGGCCTTCCCGGCATGCGGCGCGGCATAAGTCACAGTGTTACGCCCCTTGCGGAACCCATGCACACAATCGTGCACCGGAACCCGCTCAAGCAGACCGTGCAGAATCTTGCGCTGCAGACTCCGCAAGCGCGACTTCGGAATCTCGATCAACCGGCACCGGCCATCGCGCTTCTCGATCGCCTTGTATGTGTAATGGTGCAGCGGCGAATCTGCACCGCGCGCTGGCACACGCCACCGGTCTGCAAGCCAATCCAACTCGCCAGCCTCGACTTCCAGCCATGCAGCCAAATCACCGAGCGTAGGCAACTGCGGCAACGCAACCTCACGCAAGCGCGGCGGAGGCAGCTTCTGCACCGGTGGACGCCGCAGCAGGCGCACGACGAAAGGCCGCGTGTCACTACGCCAGGCAGCAACGAATCCCGGTGTATTCGCCACCACCATCGACACTTCGCTACTTTCGACGCTATCCCAACGTGCTCCGAAGCGCTTGACCACCTCGCGCACCAAGCCCAGCATCCAATCCAACCGGACACCTAACGAAGCGCTCATGCGCTCGACCATCGAATCCGGTTCGGCCGGCCCCGCGAGCATGGCGTCGGCAATGGCATAGGTGATCTGTTGCAGGGAAGATAAGCGCATAGCGTGAAATGAGGCGGGCCGGCGAGTCAACGCGTCTGGTGCTGCGTGAGCTCTCTTGCGTAGGACGCAAAGCTGGCTCATGCGACGAACTGCGGAGATCATGCCGATCCACGGGGTAGCCCCGTAGTGCCTGGAACGTTGACTGCCCGGCCCTTGGCAAGCTTGACCCGCCGTCCCGCGAGGTGACAATAATCGAGCGCCAAACGGCTGTCAACGCTCGGGTCTATTCGCGCACTTTTAAGATAGATGAGACTCGACTTCGCGCGTTATGCGCTCGACACCGATGCGCCGGCCAGGCATCAGTTGTCGTGCGTGTCATCGGAGATCAAACCCGCCCCGGTATCTCCAGATCCAGCAACGCCGAACTAACCGATTTCCCGTGCGCATCAATCGCCAGCGAACGCGTCACCCCACCCCCAAGCGCATTTTTCAAAACAAAATTCATCGCACCGATCAGCGGCAGCTCATAGCGAATCACTTCACCACGCACGACATCGCTCAGATGGGCCTTAACCCGCTCCGCCGTGACATGCAAAAGCAGATGCGCATAGTCCTGCTCGTCATAGCAGATCACCGACACATTCAGCGTATCGCCCTTATCTCCAGTCCGCGAATGCGCGAGTTCCCTTAGCTTCATCTCAAACCTCCACGATCTCAAACGTGGGCTTCACCAGATCGCGCGGCAATAATACCGATTGCACAGCGACAACCTCGCGAGTGCTTTTACTCACACCACCGCCACCAGCCGGACCATTGGTATACAGCGTTTCCACTTCATTGCCTATCCGAACGGCATCTGCTTTGGACAATGTCCTCCCCGTCACACGAACCCTAACTTCATAAGGTTCCGCGTGGAAGCCACCAAGGGTCGACCCATAAAGCGAATCCACACCCATCAAATCAAAGCGCAGTTCACTCACATCCACCCCAATGATCGTCAGCCGCTCGCGCACGACATCCAGCGCTAACCGGCCACGCGCAACCGCGCCAGGACCACCATAAGAAATCTGTCCTTCGCCGATATACCCATCAACATAAGCCACCGAAACCTTAAGCGTTGCAGTGCGCTGCGTACCGCGCCCACCCACAACCCTCACACGATCCTTGCCCTCCTCCACAATCCTCACTTGCGTAAAATCGGCCACCACATCAGGCTGCAGATAGCGCTGCGGGTCGTGGATCTCATAGAGCAGTTGCTCCTTGCAGGTCGCAGGCGTCACGAAGCCCCCCGCATGCTCAACCTTGGTGATAACCACAGAGCCATCCGCCGACACCTCACCAATCGGAAACCCCAGTCGCGCGAGACCCGCAACGTCTTTAAACCCAGGATCAGCAAAGTACCCACCGGTAATCTGCCCGGCGCACTCCATCAGATGCCCAACCACAGTCGCTTGCCCAAGCCGGTCCCAATCGTCAAATCCCCAGCCGAACTCATGAATCAACGGCGCGGTGAACAGCGACGGATCCGCCGCACGTCCGGTCAGCACAACGTCCGCACCTGCTTCCAGCGCTGCCACAATCGGCGCAGCGCCAAGATAAGCGTTGGCGCTCACGATGCGCTCGTCGAACCCAGCCACGGCTTCGCCCGACTCTTCAAAGTGGCAATCACCGCGCCGCACCACATCGAGCACATCGTCACCGGTCACCGCAGCGACCTTCAAACCACCCAACCCAAGTGCTTTAGCGATCGAAGCCGTCTTACGCGCCGCAGCCAACGGATTAGCCGCGCCCATATTGGAGACGATCCGCACGCCATTACGCCTTGCAACCGGCAACACCGCCTGCATGCGCGCTTCAAGCAGCGGGTCGTACCCACTCTCAGGATCAATGCGTCGAGCCTGCTGCGCCAGCGCAATCGTTCGCTCAGCCAGGCATTCGAACACGAGATAATCGAGCGCGCCGTGCGTCGCCAGTTCTACCGCAGGCTCGATGCGGTCGCCCGAATACCCGGCGCCGGCGCCAATCCTGACAACCCGAGAAGGACTCGCTGTATTCATTGCAGTTCAACTCGATCAAAGAGGAAAAATACCCAGCACGACACAGGCGATCGTCATCACAATCGATGCGCCGAACAGGAGAGGAAAGGTGAACTTCTGATGGTCCGCGAGATCGATGCCGGTCAACCCGCACACGAGGAAGGTCGCGGGTGTCAACGGACTAATCGGAAAGCCGGTGGTCATCTGGCCCAGCAACGCCGCCTGGCCGATCTTCACTGCGGGCACGCCCAGTTGGCCCGCCACTTCAGCAATCACAGGCAAGACACCGAAGTAGAAAGAGTCCGGATCGAACAACAGGCTGAGCGGCATCGAAACCAGACCGAGCACAACCGGAATATGCGAGGCCATCGCGGCCGGCACGAAACCCACAGCCGTTTGCGCCATCGCCTTGAGCATTCCACTGCCTTGCATCACACCGGTAAAAACCCCGGCCGCGAGCAGAATCCCCGCCATCATCAACGCCGCGCGCGCATGCGCATCAATCCGCTGGCGCTGCATCTCGACATTCGGATAGTTCACGAGCAACGCCACGCACAGTCCAACCATGAAAACGAGCGCAGGCGGGACTTTCTCGCCCATCACAACCATCGAACCCAACACGATCACGGTCAGCACAATGTTGAACCAGAAGTTGCGCGGCCTGCGCAGCGCCTTCTGTTCCTCGCTCAGTTCGCGTTGCGGCATGGGCACGCTGCCCGCGGCTGCCGTGAGTCCAAGGCGTCTCTCTTCGCGGCGTCCGAGCCAGAAAGCCATCCCGAACACAAACACGAGACCAATGATCTGCACCGGAATCAGCGGATTGAATAGCTCGGAAATCGGCAGATGCAGCGAGGCCGAGGCGCGGATCATCGGCCCAGTCCACGGCAGGAAATTGATGCCTGCCGCCATCGACGCCGCCGCCGCCAGCACGCGCCGGTCCATGTTCAGGCGGTCGTAGAGCGGCAGCATCGCCGGGATGGTGACGAGAAAGCACACCGCGCCTGAACCATCGAGGTGGATCAGCAGCGCAAGCAGCGTCGTGCCCACGACAATGCGTGTCGGCCGGGTGCCGACGGTGCGCAGGATGCGGTCGATGATCGGATCGAGCGTGCCGGCATCGGTAATCGTGCCGAAATAGAGAATCGCAAACACGAACATACCGACCACGGGCGCGAGGCTCTTCAGCCCGTCGATCACGAACTTGCTGGTTTGCAGCCCGAAGCCGCCGATCAGCGAGGCCGCAATCGGCACGATGATCAGCGCGACCAGTGGCGACATGCGTTTGGAAAGGATCGCCGCGAGCAGAACGACGATGGTGGCCAGACCCAGTAGTGGCAGCACGTGGATGTCTCCGATCTTGTCTTTTAGTACCGACAAGCGTAGGTTCCATGCATGAATAGAGCAATTGAAATGATTTGATCGCAGTAATCACACTTCGTAATGGATCTGAATCTTCGCGAAATCCGCGCCTTTATCGCCGTTGCCGAAGCGGGCAGCTTTACGCGCGCCGCCGTGCGTCTGCACCTGTCCCAGCCTGCCTTGACGGTGCAGATTCGCCGGCTCGAGGAGACCTTGGGTGCGCGCCTTTTTGACCGCAACAGCCGCAACGTCGCACTGACGCCGGTGGGAAGGGAACTGCTGCCGGTACTGCAAAAGTCGCTGCGGGAGATGGAGCACGTGCTGCTCGACGCACGTGCGTTGAGCGATGGCTCGACCGGTACGGTGCGCATTGCCTGCTTGCCGTCCTTCGCCGCCAGCCTGCTGCCGGATCTTGTGCGTGAGTTCAGACGCGAGGTGCCGGGCGCGGCGTTCGATATCCGCGATGTGGTCGCAAGCGTCGTCAATCGCCTGGTGCGTAGCGAGGAGGCGGATCTGGGGCTAACCGGCGGCGAGCTGGTCGATCCCTCGCTCGAAGTGCTGTATGCCGGTGAGGACAAGCTGTGTATCGTTTGTCCGGCCGGTCACCCGCTCGCTCGCAAGCGCCGCATCACGCTGGAAAGCCTCGTGGATCATCCGCTCGTGCTGACCGCGGCGGGCACGAGCGTGCGCGCTGTCGTCGACGCCGCGTTCGAACAGGCGGGCGTAGCGCCCGTCCTCACCTGTGAACCGACGTACATGATGACTGCCGTCGCAATGGTCCGCGCCGGTTTGGGCCTGACCATCCTGCCGCGTTCATCACGAGAGATTCTCGCGGAATCGAGCGTGGTCGCGCGCGTGATCGACGATCCGCGCTTCGTCCGTCCTATTGCGCTCATCAAGAAGCGGGGCAGAACGCTGCCGCCGGTTTCGGAAGCGTTCGTGGCCGCAATTTCCCCGGCATTGGAACAGACGAAAGCAGCGAAGGGCAGGTAGCTGGAAGCGAGTTATCCACATCCGCATCTGGACAACCACGGGATAAGGCCCCTAACTTCCTGTGGGCCGAACTTTGATAAAGCAGCGGCCCTCGCAAGAGCCGCAAAAGTTGTCCCTGGCTCAGGATGCCTGTTCACGATCCGCCCTAAGGGTTATGGAATCCCTAGAGCGTTGATCTAGCAATGAAGATTGGAGTTATCCACAGAGAACACCTGCCCTTGTTAACTATTACTACGTATATATATGTATACAGAGAAAAACAAAAGCAAGGCACACGCTTGCAGCATTCGCTCCGCGCAAATGCGTGGCAAGCGCGCACTCAACCGTACCTAAAGCATCAGGCCAGCGGTAAGCAAATCTCCGTCACCAGATCAGACGGCGCAGTGTCTTTAGGGTTGTTCAGATACTCTTCAAACGCAGGTGCATCCGCCGCCTCGTGTCCGGACTGCACCAGCCATTCCCCATACAGCCATTGATAAGCCGCGGCCATATCCGCATACGGTCCCTTGTGCTGCAATACCGCGTAGCGTCCACCGCGCAGAGGCGTCAGAGAAACCGGCGCCGCCACCTCAACCGCATGCGGCAACACCACGCCAGCCTTCGACCGCAACGCCGCTTCGGCCACGACACCCGGATCGTCATAGTAAATGCCGACCATCCGCATCTCAGGACAAAGCAGGTCTCGCGCAGCCAGCCACCCCATCAGCGCATCGAAGGCCTTGCCGATCTGCATATACGAACCGACGTGATCGACGGTCACCACCTGAGTGGCCGGCACGTCCCGAATCACCACTTCACGCATCACCATTTCATCGTCTCCTGATCGTGCCGGCCGAAACCGGTTATGTGTGCCCTGCTTGCGATATTGCGCGGGCGGCATGCCGAACATCGCCCGAAACGTCCTCGAAAACGACTGCAAGCTGCTATACCCCGAGCGTTCGGCAATCTGCGCAATCGGCATTGAGCCGTTCGCGAGATATCCCGCCGCGCGATGCAAGCGCAACCTGCGCACGGTCGCGGCCACCGTTTCGCCGTACATCGCCTGGTAAATGCGGTGCCAGTGATAGGGCGACAAGCACGCGATCTCCGCGAGCCGGTCGATATCGAGCGGCTCGTCGAGATGATCGTAAATATGGTCGAGCACGCGGTTCAAACGCGCTTCGTAGCGTGCTCGCTGGCTAAGGTCATTCATATCGGTGGCAAGGAGAGCAGGCGTTGTATAGGAGCCAAGTTAGCACGTCCGGCTTTACCAAATCCTGCGGACTTTTCTACGGCTGCTAGATCACTAAAGCAAAAAATCGACCCAAACGGTGCTGCGCCGCAATAGGCTCCTCCTCTCACTGAAGGGCAAACCCGCAACATCTCCCCACCCAGCGATCTTTGCCGATTTTCGATAACGCCTCGATTAATGGCTCACTACCATCGCCTGAAACCTGACCGCTCACGCCCGCACCTTGCGGCGCGCAGCACAACAAGCGGCCAACCCAGGGAGCTCTCAATGAGATCAGAGTCGAAAAGCCAGCACGTCGGGACGGTCACGCATCACGAGCTGAAGCAGACGCTCGGTACATGGCAGTTGTGGGGGATTGCAGTCGGGCTCGTTATTTCGGGCGAGTATTTCGGCTGGAGCTATGGTTGGGCGAGCGCGGGCACGCTTGGCTTCGTCTTCACGGCGCTGTTTATTGCCGCGATGTACACCACCTTCATCTTTAGTTTCACGGAACTCACCACCTCGATTCCGCAAGCGGGCGGCCCGTTTGCCTACGCGCGCCGCGCCTTCGGCCCGACGGGCGGCTATATCGCAGGCGCCGCGACGCTGGTTGAATTCGTGTTCGCACCGCCGGCCATTGCGCTGGCTATCGGCGCTTATTTGCATGTGCAGTTCCCCGGACTCGAACCGAAGCATGCTGCCATGGGCGCGTATCTGGTGTTTATGGCACTGAATATTGTCGGCGTGCAGATTGCAGCGGCGTTCGAGCTGTTTGTCACGGTCCTTGCGATCTTCGAATTGCTGGTATTCATGGGTGTCGTGTCGCCCGGCTTCCAGTGGGCCAACTTCACGAAGGGCGGCTGGGCGGGCGCGGACACCTTCAGCATGGGCTCGTTCCACGGCATGTTCGCCGCGATTCCGTTCGCCATCTGGTTCTTCCTCGCTATTGAAGGCGTGGCGATGGCCGCCGAAGAAGCGAAAAACCCCAAGCGTTCCATTCCGATTGCCTACGTGACCGGCATCCTGACGCTCGTCGCGCTGGCGGTCGGTGTGATGGTGTTCGCGGGCGCCGCAGGCGACTGGACCAAGCTCTCGAATATCAACGACCCGCTGCCGCAAGCCATGAAATACATTGTTGGCGAGCATAGCGGCTGGATGCATATGCTCGTGTGGCTCGGTCTGTTCGGACTGATCGCGTCGTTTCACGGCATCATCCTCGGTTATTCGCGCCAGATCTTTGCGCTGGCCCGTGCCGGTTATCTGCCGGAGTGGCTCTCCAAGGTGCATCCGCGCTTCAAGACCCCACACCGCGCGATTCTTGCCGGCGGCGTGATCGGCATTGCGGCGATCTACAGCGACGAGCTGATCCAGTTCGCCGGCCAGACGCTGACCGCGAACATCGTGACGATGTCGGTGTTTGGGGCTATCGTGATGTACATCATCAGCATGCTGGCGCTGTTCAAGCTGCGCCGCGCGGAGCCGAACATGGAGCGGCCGTTCCGCGCGCCGCTGTTCCCGTTCTTTCCGGCGTTCGCACTGGTGGCCGCGGTGATTTCGCTGGCGACAATGGTCTACTTCAACCTTCTGGTTGCCTTTATTTTCGCGATTTTTCTGGTGCTAGGATACGTTTACTTCCTGCTGACGCGTCACCAGCGCGAAGTCGCGCCAGCGGACGCGCTGCTCGAAGAATGACGCATCAAGCCGCTGCGCGAGCAACGGCGACGGAGTAGTAGAGATGAGCTATACGGAGATCATCGGCAGCCGGACCTACCGGTTTGCCGATCTGAAAACGCTGATGGCGAAGGCGAGTCCGTTACGCTCGGGCGACCAGCTCGCGGGTGTTGCAGCGGCGAGCGAGGAAGAGCGCGTGGCGGCCAAGATGGCGCTCGCGCAAGTGCCGCTGCGCACCTTTCTCAACGAGGCGTTGATTCCGTACGAGAGCGACGAGGTCACGCGCCTCGTGATCGACGATCATTCCCCTGCCGCTTTCGCCGAAATCAGTCATCTGACGGTGGGCGATTTTCGTAACTGGTTGCTCAGCAGCGAGACCGATGCCGCCGCGCTCACCCGTATTACCGCAGGACTGACGCCGGAGATGGTCGCCGCGGTTTCGAAGCTGATGCGCAACCAGGACCTGATCGCCGCGGCGCGCAAGCGTCCGGTGATCACACGTTTTCGCAACACGGTGGGCTTGCCTGGACATATGTCGGTGCGCCTGCAACCGAATCATCCGACGGATGACGTCAAGGGCATTGCCGCCTCAATGTTAGACGGCCTGATGTACGGCTGCGGCGACGCGATGATCGGCATCAACCCCGCCACGGACAGCCTCGCTGCGATCACCACGCTGCTGCTGATGATCGACGACTTCCGGCAGCGCTATCAGGTGCCCACACAATCGTGCGTGCTGACTCACGTGACCAACACGATCGCCGCGATCGGCAAGGGCGCGCCGGTGGACCTGGTGTTCCAGTCGATTGCCGGCACGGAGAAAGCGAATGCGGGCTTCGGCATTTCGCTCGCGCTGCTGCAGGAAGCGTATGAAGCCGCGTTGTCGCTGAATCGCGGCACGGTCGGCAACAACGTGATGTATTTCGAAACCGGGCAGGGCAGTGCGCTCTCGGCGAATGCGTATCATGGCGTCGACCAGCAGACCTGCGAAGTGCGCGCCTATGCGGTGGCGCGCAAATTCAATCCGTTCCTTGTCAATACGGTAGTCGGCTTTATCGGCCCGGAGTATCTCTACGACGGCAAGCAGATCACGCGCGCCGGTCTCGAAGATCACTTCTGCGGCAAGCTGCTCGGCGTGCCAATGGGTTGCGACATCTGCTATACGAATCACGCGGAAGCCGATCAGGACGATATGGACAACCTGTTGACGCTGCTAGGCGTCGCGGGCATCAACTTCATCATGGGCGTGCCGGGTGCGGACGACGTGATGCTGAACTACCAGAGCACCTCGTTCCACGACGCCCTGTATGTGCGCGACGTGCTGGGCCTAAGACGCGCGCCCGAATTCGAGGAATGGCTGGAGTCGATGCAGATCACCGACACGCGCGGCATTCTGCTCAACGGCGTGACACAGCAGCCTCTGCTGGAAGGCGCGCGAGAGTGGATGGGCATCGCATGAGCAAGGACTTCCTCGAGAAGAATCCATGGAGCGCGCTGCGGCAGTTCACCAATGCACGCATTGCCTTGGGTCGCGCCGGCAACAGTCTGCCGACCGCTCCGCTGCTCGCCTTCAAACTGTCGCATGCGCAAGCCCGGGACGCAGTGCATCACCCGCTGGATGTGGTGGCGCTGCACGAGCAGCTACGCGCCAACGGCTTCACGACGCTCGATGTGCATAGCGCGGCGCCGGATCGTGAGCATTATTTGCGGCGCCCGGATCTGGGCCGGCGTTTGGCCGACGACAGCCGTGAAGCGCTCGAGCTGGAGCAGGCGGCCATCGAGCCGCCTGAAGTGGTGTTCGTGATCGCAGACGGATTATCGGCGTTTGCCGCCTCGAAGCAATCAATTCCGCTTTTGCAGGCGGTGTGCGCAAAACTCACGGATTGGAAAATCGGACCGGTCGTGGTGGCGCGGCAGGGACGGGTAGCGCTGGGCGATGAGATCGGCGAACTGCTGCGCGCGAAGCTCGTGGTCATGCTGATCGGCGAGCGTCCAGGGTTGAGCTCGCCGGATAGTCTCGGCATCTACCTGACGTATGAGCCTAAAGTAGGCTGTAGCGATGCGCAGCGCAACTGCATTTCGAACGTGAGACCCGAGGGCCTGAGTTACGCGGCAGCGGCGCACAAGCTGCACTATCTGCTCACGCATGCACGCCGTCTCGGTCTGACCGGGGTGGGACTGAAAGACGATAGCGACGCGCTGCTTGAAGCGGCGCCGGAAACACCCGCCATCACCGCGCCGCCGAAATAGCCCCATTCACGCATCGGCCCGCTCAACCGGATGCGTTTCCAGCCAGGCATTCTCATCGTCCTCAAAGAGCCGCGAGCGTGTCAGAAACCGCAACCCCGTAGGCCGTTCCAGCGAAAACATCCCGCCATTGCCCGGCACCACATCAATGATCAATTGCGTGTGCTGCCAGTACTCGAATTGCGACTCGCTCATATAAAACGGCACACCCGCAATCGTGCCCAGTTTCACATCGGCCGAGCCGACCATGAAATCGCTCACCGGAAAACACATGGGCGCGCTGCCGTCGCAGCATCCTCCCGATTGATGAAACAGCACCGGCCCATGCTCGGTCTGCAGCTTCCCGATCAACGCCGCCGCTGCAGGCGTCACGATCACGCGTTCCACTTCCTTGCCTGCCATAAACACTCCGCGCTGAAAAAGAGAGCGAGCCGTGCCACACGACCCGCTCGCAAGGAACGTCTGGATGGATCAGAAGAAGCCGAGCGGCTTCTGGCTGTAGCTGACGAGCAGGTTCTTGGTCTGCTGATAGTGATCGAGCATCATCCTGTGATTCTCACGGCCAATGCCCGATTGCTTGTAGCCGCCGAACGCCGCGTGCGCCGGATACGCATGATAGCAGTTGGTCCACACGCGACCCGCCTGAATGCCGCGTCCCATGCGATAGGCGCGCGTGCCGTCGCGCGTCCATACGCCGGCGCCGAGACCGTACAGCGTGTCGTTGGCGATTTCCAGCGCTTCGTCTTCGTTCTTGAAGGTTGTCACCGACACGACCGGTCCGAAGATTTCTTCCTGGAAAATGCGCATCTTGTTGTGGCCGCGGAACACGGTCGGCTTGATGTAGTAGCCTTTGCTCAGCTCGCCCTCGAGCGTGTTGCGCTCGCCGCCGATCAGGCATTGCGCGCCTTCCTGCTTGCCGAGATCGATATACGAGAGAATCTTTTCGAGCTGTTCCTGCGAGGCCTGCGCGCCGATCATCGTCTTGCTGTCGAGCGGATGGCCTTGCGTAATGGCTTCGACGCGTTTCAGCGCGCGTTCCATGAAGCGGTCGTAGATCTTCTCGTCGACCAGCACGCGCGATGGGCAGGTGCAGACTTCACCCTGATTCAGCGCGAACATCGTAAAGCCTTCGAGCGCCTTGTCGAAATAGCTGTCGTCGTGATCCATCACGTCAGCAAAGAAGATGTTCGGGCTCTTGCCGCCCAGTTCCAGCGTCACCGGAATGATGTTCTGGCTCGCGTACTGCATGATCAGGCGGCCGGTGGTCGTTTCACCGGTAAAGGCGATCTTCGCAATGCGCTTGTTCGAGGCGAGCGGCTTGCCCGCTTCGAGACCGAAGCCGTTCACGACGTTGACCACGCCGGGGGGAAGCAGATCCTGAATCAGTTCGAGCAGCACGAGGATCGAGGCGGGCGTTTGCTCGGCCGGCTTCAGCACGACGCAGTTGCCGGCAGCGAGAGCCGGCGCGAGCTTCCATACCGCCATCAGAATCGGGAAGTTCCACGGAATGATCTGTCCCACCACGCCGAGCGGTTCGTGGAAGTGATAGGCGATGGTGTCGTCGTCGATCTCGGAGATCGAACCTTCCTGGGCGCGCACGCAACCCGCGAAATAGCGGAAATGATCGATTGCCAGCGGGATATCCGCCGCCATCGTTTCGCGTAGCGGCTTGCCGTTATCGATCGTCTCCGCGACGGCGATACGTTGCAGATTCGCTTCCATGCGGTCCGCAATGCGGTTCAGGATATTGGCGCGCTCTGTCGTGGAGGTCTTGCCCCATGCGGCCTTGGCGCGATGCGCGGCATCGAGCGCGAGTTCGATATCGGCCTCGCGCGAACGCGGGATCGACGTGAACGGCTCACCTGTGATGGGCGAGACGTTGTCGAAATACTCGCCGCCAACCGGCTTCACCCATTCACCGCCGATAAAGTTCGCATACTGCTTTTTGTACGGGAATTCGGTGGTCAGAAACTGCATCTCTGCATGATTCATCTGTGTGCTCCTCACATGTTTGAATGGTGGGTATCCGGCGCGCTGTTCCGCTTGCCGCCCGTCGCATACGCCAGAAGCGTGCCAATGCGTGCCATGAATGAGCCGTGCTGGCCTGGTGGGCGCTAGAGGGGCCGTCCGCACGCCGGATCTGTTCAAGGTGTTCAGCGTTGCACGCGCCGATTCTGAACAGCGCGTGCACAGGCTGCTCAATAACTGAACAATCGTTGCTCGGCCCGCGGCGAGCTACCCAACAAACGCGCGAGTAAACGGAAACGGGCAGCACGAGGCTGCCCGTCTTATGGCTGTGTAGAGTTGTCGTGTGGCTTGCTAACCCAGTGCCGTCACAGGCGTTCCGCACTGCTGGCAGAACCGCGCGCCAATAGGCACCTCGGAGCGGCAGGTGCCGCACGCGAGCGGAACCAGCGCGGTACCGCACTGCTGACAGAAGTGGTCGCCGGGCGCACCGAACGCGCGGCACTTCGGACAGGCTGCGGTGATGGCGCTCGCCGGCAGCGGCTGGCTACTTCGGTACGGCGGCAAACTATTGCTTGAAGCATGGTGAGCACTGCCGCCGTGGTTGCTTCGTCCGCTTCTGTGATGACCGCCACCTTGATGGCCGCCCAGCATTTTTCCCCAGAATCCCATGGCAATCTCCTTCGCCCAGTCTCGCTGAGCCATTCGCTACAGACCTGTAATCGACCCGATGCGCCACTCGATTCGCTACGCTACGCTTACTTGCGCAGGAGTCTCAGGCCATTGCCTACCACCAGCAGGCTGGCGCCTGCGTCGGCGAAGACGGCCATCCACATCGTGCCGTAGCCCATCAATGTGAGCGCCAGAAACACCGCCTTCACGCCCAGCGCCAGCGCAATGTTCTGCACGAGGACCGAGTGCGTCGCCTGCGAGAGCCGGATGAAGAGCGGAATCTTGCGCAGATCGTCGTCCATCAGGGCGACGTCCGCCGTTTCGATGGCGGTGTCGGTGCCCATCGCACCCATCGCGAAACCGATGTCGGCACGCGCGAGTGCTGGGGCATCGTTGATGCCATCGCCGACCATCCCGACCGTCGCGCCATTTGCCGCGAGTCCTTCGACCGCCTTGAGCTTGTCCTCCGGCAACTGGTCGCCGCGCGCCTGATCGATACCGACTTGCTGCGCGATCGCTTCGGCCGTGTGCGGGTTGTCGCCGGTCAGCATGGCGGTCTGCACGCCCAGCTTGTGCAGATCGGCAATCGCTGCACGGCTGCTGTCTTTCACCGTGTCGGCGACGGCGAAGAGGGCCAGCACGCGCTCGGCGTCCATCAGCATGACGACTGTCTTGCCCTGGCGTTCGAGCGCGTCGAGCCTGGCTTCGAGCGCCGCTGAGCAGCGGCCGAGTTCGTGCACGAGGCGGTGGTTGCCGAGCAGATACGACACGCCGTCGATGGTGCCGCTTACACCGCGTCCGAGAATCGCTTCGAAGCTCTCGACCTTCGATGTCGCGATGCCGTCGGCTTTGGCCGCGTTCGCAACGGCCTGCGACACCGGATGGTCCGAGCGGCCCGCGAGGCTTGCGGCAAGGCTGCGGCAGCGAGCGAGGTCGAGATCCGCGCGCAGTTCGAAGTCCGTCTGCACCGGTTTGCCATGCGTGATCGTGCCGGTCTTGTCGAGCGCGAGCCACTTCAGCTTGCGCCCTTGTTCGAGGTACGCGCCACCCTTGATCAGAATGCCTTGGCGGGCGGCAGCGGCGAGGCCGCTGACGATCGTCACCGGCGTCGAGATTACCAGCGCACACGGGCAGGCGATCACCAGCATCACCAGCGCCTTGTAGACCCAGTCATGCCACACGCCACCGAACAGCAGCGGCGGGACTACTGCCACGGCCAACGCCACGGCGAATACGATCGGCGTGTAGACGCGGGCGAACTGGTCGACGAAGCGCTGCGTCGGCGCCTTCGAACCTTGGGCTTCCTCGACGGCGTGGATGATGCGCGCGAGCGTGGTGTTGCTGGCGGCGGCTGTCACGCGATAGTCGAACGAACCGGCCTGGTTGATGGTGCCGGCGAACACGGCGTCGCCCTCGGTCTTGTCGACCGGCAGGCTTTCGCCGGTGATCGGCGCCTGGTTCACGCTCGAACGGCCGCTGACGATCTCTCCGTCCAGCCCGATACGCTCACCCGGTTTCACGCGCACGATATTGCCCGGCGTGACCGATTTGATATCGACGGCGCGCCAGTTGCCGTCGGGTTGCTTGACCGTGGCCTGTTCAGGCGTCAGTTGCATCAGGCCTTTGATCGCATTGCGGGCGCGGTCGAGCGACTTGGCTTCGATCAGTTCGGCGATCGTGAACAGGACCATCACCATTGCCGCTTCCGGCCATTGACGCAGGACCAGTGCACCAGTGACGGCGATGCTCATCAATGCGTTGATGTTGAGATTGCCGTTGCGGATGGCGAGCCAGCCTTTCTTGTAGGTGGTCAGGCCGCAGG
The DNA here is from genome assembly GCF_005503145.1 of Burkholderia sp. 4M9327F10. Taxonomy (GTDB): domain Bacteria; phylum Pseudomonadota; class Gammaproteobacteria; order Burkholderiales; family Burkholderiaceae; genus Paraburkholderia. The sequence goes on from NZ_SCNV01000043.1 coordinate 15,248, forward strand.
AGAGCACCGCGACGATTGCCAGCGCCGCCGCGAGCCACGTGGGTGCGCCGAGCCAGCTAGCCGCTTCCGAGCCTACGGCTGCCGCGCCGGCGAGCGCCAGCGGCCACCAAGGCTTGGGCGGCGCAGCGGGGGCGCTTTCCAGCGGGGCGGCGGCGTCCGCCAGTTGCGGATCGAAATCGAGCGAGCGCAGGCTTGCCAGGATCGAACCCAGCGCCTCCGGGGTGTGCACGACGGTGAGCACGCGCTGCATCAGGTTGAAGTCGAGGCTGCGCACGTATGGCATGCGGCCGAGCTTCTTGCGGATCAGCGCCTCTTCGGTCGGGCAATCCATCTGCATGATGCGGATGGAGGTGCGCACGTTGTCGCCGATCACTTCGGGACCGGAGAGCTTGGCCAGGACGGCGGGGGCGGCGGAGCAGCAGGAGTCGGCGTGGTTGTGGGCGTGATCGTGGCTGTGGCCGTCATGGCCGGCGTGTGCGTGATCGTGCTTGTGACCGTCAGCATGCCGGTGGTCGTGGTCGCAGCTGCTGGCGTGCTTATGCTCGTGATCGTGATCGTGTTCGTGTTCGTGAGCGTGGCCCTCGGCGTGTGCGTGAGCGTGCTTATGGCCGTCAGAGTGGCCGTGCGCATGGCCGCAGCCACCGGCGTGGTGATGCTCGTGAGCGTCCGCATGGCCGTGGGCGTGATCGTGCGTATGCCCTTCAGCTTCGCCGTGCGCATGCCCGCATCCGGCCCCTTTACCGTCTGCCCCGTCGTGATCATGGGAATGCGCGTGCTCATCCCCCTCCACAACGGCGACATCCGCCTCATGATCGTGCCCGCAATTCCCGCCGCCGTGCGCATGGTCATGGTGTTCCCCAGGCGCGTGAGCATGCGGCTGATGACCGGCATGACCATCTTCATGGTCATCGGTTTCCTTCAGAACCCGCTCTGGGTGGGCGTGAGCGCACGATTTACCGTGCTCGTGACGGTGCGTTTCGGCGTGGCTGGCGTTAGGCATGGTGGCTTCCTGGCTAGATTTGTGGTCTAGTAAACACCTTGAAGCCACTACAAGGTCAAGGCCGCAATCCGGAGGCTCCATGAAAATCGGCGAACTCGCGAAGATTGCCCACTGCACCACCGAAACCATCCGCTTTTACGAAAAAGAGGGTCTGTTGCCCGAAGCGGACCGCACCGAAGCGAATTACCGCAGCTATGCGGCGCGGCACGTCGAACGCCTGCGCTTCATCCGCAACTGCCGGGCGCTCGACATGACTCACGACGAGATCCGCGCCCTGCTGCGCTTGACCGATGTCCCGGCCGACGGCTGCGGCGCGATCAACGCGCTGATCGACGAGCACATCGCGCACGTGGATACGCGGATCGACGAGCTCAAGCAGCTCAAGGCGCAATTGACGTCATTGCGCGAGCAATGCCAGATCGAACAGGCCGTAGAGGATTGCGGCATCGTCCACGGGCTCACCGACATGGAAGTGAGCGCACCCCGCTCCCGTCATACCCATCTGGGTTGAGCGGGCGCTGGCCCGCCCGAACCTGTCACTCTGCCGCATGCGCGATGCCTGCGGCAGGGCCGAACCAATCAACGAATCGAAGTTGGAGAATCAACGTGTTCAAGTGTAGAAACCAGTCCTGCGAAGCACAGTGGGAGCAAGCGGACGTCGTGATCAAGAACGAGGGCCAAGGGCTCCTGTTCCGCTGCCCGATGTGCGGCGCGCGCAATTACGTCGAGCGTTTCGACGCGGACGATGGCTCGGTGGTCTACGAGCAGATCGACGGCCGTCCTTTCCTGTAAGCCCATCCGAGCCATCGACACATGAACAGTCCCACGACCACCGCCGCGCCCGCAGGCGCCCCGTTCAGCCTGCTGCCGCTGGCGCCGGCGATGCTCGCCAACCTCGCGCAGCTTGGCTACGTCGACATGACGCCGATCCAGGCCGCGAGCCTGCCGATCGCGCTGGCCGGCCACGATCTGATCGCCCAGGCGAAAACCGGCAGCGGCAAGACCGCGGCGTTTTCGCTCGCGTTGCTGGCGCGCCTCGACGCGCGCAACTTCGACGTACAGGCGATGGTGCTGTGCCCGACGCGTGAACTGGCCGACCAGGTCACCCAGGAAATCCGCCGCCTCGCCCGAGCCGAGCAAAACATCAAGGTGCTGACGCTCTGTGGCGGCACGCCGATGCGTCCTCAGACCGCGAGCCTTGAGCAAGGCGCACATATCGTGGTCGGCACGCCGGGTCGCGTCATGGATCACCTCGAGCGCGGCAGTCTCGCGCTGGGCGCGCTGAACACGCTGGTGCTCGACGAAGCCGACCGGATGCTCGATATGGGCTTCTTCGACGACATCGCCACGGTGGCGCGTCAATGCCCGAAGGAACGGCAGACGCTGTTGTTTTCCGCAACCTATCCCGATGGCATTGCCAAGCTGAGCCAGCAATTCTTGCGCAGTCCGAAGGAAGTGAAGCTCGAAGAGCAGCACGACAACAGCAAGATCCGGCAACGCTTCTATGAAGTGACGGAAGACGGCCGGCTGCATGCAGTTGGCCTGTTGTTGAATCACTACCGCCCGGTCAGCACGCTGGCGTTCTGCAATACCAAACAGCAATGCCGCGATCTGCTCGACGTGCTGCGCGCGCAAGGTTTTCATGCGCTCGCGCTGCACGGCGAACTCGATCAGCGCGAGCGCGATCAGGTGCTGATCCAGTTCGCCAACCGCAGTTGTTCGGTGCTGGTGGCAACGGATGTCGCGGCGCGCGGTCTGGACATCGCGCAACTCGAAGCGGTGATCAACGTCGACGTGACGCCGGATCCCGAGGTGCACGTGCACCGCATCGGGCGCACGGGCCGCGCCGATCAGGAAGGCTGGGCGCTGAGTCTCGCGAGCATGAACGAGATGGGCCGAGTCGGCGGTCTCGAACAGGTGCAGGGGCGCGAGGTCGAATGGCATCCGCTTTCCGAACTGACTTCGACCAGCAATGAGCGCCTGCTGCCGCCCATGGAAACGCTGCAGATTCTCGGTGGCCGCAAGGAAAAGATCCGCCCCGGCGACGTGCTCGGCGCGCTCACCGGTGAAGCGGGTTTCGCTGGTTCGCAGATCGGCAAGATCAACGTGACCGAGTTCTCGACGTATGTCGCCGTCGAACGCAGTGTCGCCCGCGACGCCTTGCGCAAGCTCAGCGCCGGCAAGGTGAAGGGCAAGAAGGTCAAAGTCCGTTTGATGGACGAGTAAGCGGTACCGGCGTTGCGCACGGCATGACATAAACTCATGCCGTGCATGACAAACTATCGATTGTGACCCCGCCCCGGCTGATGCCTAATCGTCAAACCGGCCGGGGCGCATGGAACACGCGCTCCGCTGCTTCGCAGTCAGACGGAGAAAGCATCCATGCAGAGCGCCTTGCACGCCCGCTCAAAATTGCCTGATGTAGGCACGACAATCTTTACCGTGATCGGCCAACTGGCCGCCCAACACGAAGCGTTGAACCTCTCGCAGGGCGCGCCGAACTTTGCGCCCGATCCGCAACTGGTGGAAGGTGTGGCCGCGGCCATGCGCGCCGGACATAACCAGTACGCGCCAATGGCCGGCATCGCCGCACTGCGCGAGGCACTCGCCGACAAGGTGGAGACTTTGTATGGCGTGCGTTATGACCCCGCCGCCGAAGTGACGGTGATCGCCAGCGCAAGCGAGGGGCTGTATTCGACGATCAGCGCCCTCGTGCACCCGGGCGACGAGGTGATCTACTTCGAACCGTCCTTCGACAGCTACGCGCCGATCGTGCGCCTGCAAGGCGCAACGCCGGTTGCGATCAAACTGTCGCTCACAGATTTCCGGGTGAACTGGGACGAGGTTGCCGCGGCGATCACGCCAAAAACCCGCATGATCATCATCAACACGCCGCACAACCCGACGGCGACCGTGTTCAACGACGCCGATATCGAACGCCTGAAGGCGGTCACGCGTAACACCAATATTGTGGTGCTGGCCGACGAGGTCTATGAGCACGTCGTGTTCGACGGCGCGCGGCATCAGAGCATGGCGTGTCACGCTGAACTGGCGGAACGCAGCGTGATTGTGTCGTCGTTCGGCAAGTCGTATCACGTGACCGGGTGGCGCGTGGGCTATTGCCTTGCCCCCGCCGAACTGATGGACGAGATTCGCAAGGTCCACCAGTTCATGGTGTTCTCCGCCGACACGCCAATGCAATACGCGTTCGTCGACGCGCTGGCGAATCCGCAAACCTATCTCGGGCTGTCCGCGTTCTATCAACGCAAGCGCGATCTGCTCACGCACGCGTTGCGCGACTCGCGTTTCGAATTGCTGCCGAGCGAAGGCAGCTTTTTCATGTTGGCGCGCTTTCGTGGCTTCTCCGACGAACGCGATAGCGATTTCGTCCTGCGCCTGATTCGCGATGCCCGGGTGGCGACGATTCCTCTCTCGGCCTTCTACACGGACGGAACGGATTCCGGCCTGATCCGGCTCAGTTTTTCGAAAGACGATGCCACGCTGATCGAAGGGGCGCGACGCCTCTGTGCGATCTGACGAGTGCCGCCGCCGGTCGTTGGCATCGCGACCGGCAGACTCGATATGACGTCAAATTCCAGGTGAAGAATCCATGATGAAACTGTTCAAACCCCTGTTGGCATTGGCATGCGCGCTGGCGTCGGTCTCTGCGTTCGCTGCCGACACTGGCGCGCTGCGCTTCGGTCTCGAAGCGCAATATCCGCCGTTCGAATCGAAAGGGCCGAACGGTGACCTGCAAGGCCTCGATATCGACATCGGCAGGGCGGTCTGCACGGCCGCGCATCTGAGCTGCAAGTGGGTTGAAACCTCGTTCGACGGTTTGATTCCCGCGCTCCAGGGCCGCAAGTTCGATGCGATCAATTCGGCGATGAACGCCACCGAGAAGCGCCGCCAGGCGATTGATTTCACCAATGTGATTTACCGCGTGCCCACGCAGTTGATTGCGAAGAACGGCAGCGGCCTCGAACCGACGCCTGAATCGCTGAAGGGCAAGCGTGTCGGCGTGCTGCAGGCGTCGATTCAGGAAACGTACGCGAAGGTGCACTGGGAAGCGGCAGGCGTCAACGTCGTGTCGTATCAGGACCAGAACCAGATCTACGCGGACCTCGGTGCGGGCCGGCTTGACGCGACGCTCGTGCTGGCGCCTTCCGGGCAATCAGGCTTCCTGTCGCGGCCGGATGGCAAAGACTTCTCGTTTGTCGGTCAACCGGTGCGCGACGACAAGATCCTCGGCGGTGGAATTGCTTTCGGACTGCGCAAGGGCGACACCGCGCTGCGTGACCAGCTCAACGCGGCGATTGCCAAAGTGCAGGCCGACGGCACGGTAAAGACGCTGGCGCAGAAGTACCTCGGCAATATCGACGTCACGCCGAAGTAGCCCGTATCAGTTGTTTTGCGCGACTTGATCGGCGCTGCGAAACGCGTTCTCGGCGTTGATCAGCCGGCGCTTGAGCAAGGGCACATTGTTCACCACGCGCAGGCCAGTGCGCATCGCGCCGAGCGCCACGCGCCCGACCACCGGACGGTGCAGCGCACCGCGGTCGTCGAACTGCTTGCGCGATTCCGCGACCGCGAGGAAACCGTAGCGGCGCATATCGGCCTCGTATCCTGCGACGGCATCATGCCCGGACAGCCTGCCTCTCTGAGCATCGCCCAGGCGCGCGGCCAGCAGTGCCGCATCGCGCAAGGCCGTATTGGCGCCGACGCCGCGACCCGGCGTCATCAGGTGCACCGCATCGCCGAGGACGGTTACGTTGGTGGTCGGCCACTCCTCGACCGGCAGCGAGGTGCGGACATCCACGCTAAAGGTCGTACCCGGATCGGACGCGCGAATCAGTGCACGCAGATTGGGATGCCAGCCATCTGTGATTTCCGTGGCGAGGGCGAGTAGCGCCGGTTGTCCGAGCGACTTCGGATCCGCCGGCAGATTGCGCAAGGCGCCCCAGACGCCCCACATCAGATAGTCGCGGCTGTTGTCGAAGAGCAGGCCAGGCCAACGCGCGAGTAGCTCGGCATCGTTGCTGCCGATGCCTTCTTTCGGACCCTCCGCACTCCACGGGAACTCCATGACATGAATGATCCCGCCGAATCCCTTCGGCGCGTTGATGAGCGTGATGCCGTCCAGCACTTTGGGCGGCAGCAGGGCACGCGACGCCTCGGTCATCGGCACCTTGGCCGCGATGCTGACGATGCCGGTGTTTTCGAGCCGGGCCTCCGGCAGCAACTGCCGACGCACCTTCGAACGCGCGCCATCTGCGCCGACCAGCAGATCGGCGGTGGCGTGCGTGCCGTCGGCGAAATGCGCGGTCACGCTGCCGTCAGCGTGCTGCTCGTATGAGGTGAAGGTCTTGTCGAAGTGAACGTGGTCCTCCAGACCTGTGAGCAGGACTTGCCGCAGGGTCATCCGGCTGACCGACTTGCCGCCGCTTAACGCTTCGTCGTCGATCGGCACGCACAACAGTTCAGTCATGCGCTCCGTCACGATATTGAAGTAACCCGGCGTGCGCGCGCAGGTGGCGAGAAAGGTGTCGAACAGATCAGGCGGCAAACAGGCCTTCAGCGCAGCGACACCCTGATCGTTGATGCCGACGCGGTAGCCCTGCAGACCGTCGACGCGGGTGCGATCGCGTTCGTAGACGGTCACATTGATGCCAGCCTGCTTAAGACCGTGCGCAAGACACAGGCCACCGGTGCCGGCGCCGATGATGATGACGTTCAAAGGTTCGCGGCTCATGCTTGAGTCTCCTTCCTGGCAGCGGGCTTGACTGGCTTGTAGGTGGATGCATCGGAGGGCAGGGTGAAGCGCTTGGCAATCTCGTCGAGCCACTCCGGGCTCCATGTCAGCGTGCCGGCCTTCAGATCGGCAACGACGCTGCTTACCCAGTCCCGTTCCACGACCAGTTGCGCGCGCACCAGTTCGCCTTCCAGCAGGAACAGGCGCGGAATCTGGATCGCGGTGGCCTCCTTGGTTGCAGCGTCCATGCGGGCCAGTTCGCGATCGAGCGCGCCGATGCGGGTTTCGAGCTGGCGGCGCACGTCGTCGGGCGACAGCAGCGGCAGGAACGAGAGCGCGGCCGGGAACGCCGGGAATTCGCGCGCCGGTTGCGCAAGCTGCTCGCGCAGCCAAAGCCGCGCGATGTCGCGGCCGGCTTCGGTAATTTCGTAGACCGTGCGCTCGGGAAACGCGCCGTCGCGCTCGGTTTCGCGAATTGCGATCAGGTCGGCACGCAGCAGACGGTCGATGGTCTGGTACAGGCTGTTGCGCTGGCCGACGTTGATCACCTCGTCCTTGCCGCGTGCTTTGATGAGCTGCTGCATCCGGTAAGGATGCATTGGCGCTTCGGTGAGCATGGCGAGGACGGCAAGAGCTAGGGGCGAGTGGCGGACCATAGGATATGACTAGTGCTGGAATATCTAGTCATAATATAACTATTGGGTCACGCTTAGCAAGCGGGTACTTCCGGTTCTGTTCGGTTCGATTCGTTAGTCGGATCCGCCGGCGTCGCCCGAGCCGGCCTGCAGTAGCGCACGTACGGTTAGATACACCACTGGCAGGTCGTCGTCGTCGCGCCGCCAGTCAACCGGTTCGTCAAGATCCCCTCCGGATAGACGGCTGTCGCCAAACCGGACAAACATCTCCCGCACGTGCTCTTTGTGTCTTGCGCGAAAGCCGGGGTTCTCGAACACCTGTTCGTCGATTGTTTGTAGCGTGCGCCAGGTCGGTGCTCGGCCGCCGATCGGGTAGGCGCGACGGCCGCTATCAAGGTGGCGCTTGGCGACGGTGACGATAACCTGCTGAAGGTCGAGCGAGGCGGCACGGAGCGCGCGCTCAAGGGCGATCGGATCGATGTCGCGGACATCCGCATCGAAGGCCGTGGCGTTGATCATGGTCTTATCTTCCTTGTAGATCGGGGCGACGCGTTGCTTTAAAGATGGTGTTTCGAAGGGGCTTGGCCTCGCTGCGCAAGCAACTGACGGATCTTGGCGAGATGGCTATCGCCGACCGTGCAGTCCTCAACGGGCCGGATGTGCTGGCGTGGCATGGGCGGGCGTACGCCCAGATAGCGGCATACCGCGGAGACATACGGCTTGCCGTTGCCTCCCAGATGCCGCGCAGCGGCAGCTACGCGCGCGTCGCCAGCGTGCTTGCACAACCAGGCGAGCGTCTCGCGGTCGTCGTCATTCAAGATGCGGATAAGCTGGTTCATGGCCTGACCCCTACCTGTATGAACATACATACTGTGAATTTATACAGTATTTTGGGTAGATGCAAGCGGAGAGTGAGGTTGACGATGAAGAGGGAGGAGGGAGCGGATACCACACGCCTAGGCGAGGGATCGATGCGGGGTGGTAGTTGGCAGGGCGAACGGCTTTTTCTGCGCGGAATCAGAGGATGCCGTGGAGCCGGATTGGACGAGGAAACTCCCCGGCAGTGCTTTACAGCGGCGCCGCTTACCGGTGGAAATTTCCGCCGAATGCGTTGCCACCGAACGCGCCCGCTCCGTAGCTAGGCGCGCCGAACGCCGCGGAGCCGAAGCTGGTGCCGCCGTCCGAGGCGTCGATTGCATTGGGGTTTCGGTAGCTCAGCTGCGCATGATTGGCAACAGCGAGGTCAGGCACCGTAGCGGCCTTTCTGTGCACGTCCTGGGTAATCAGCGGTGCTCCTCGACCATACACATAGCCCTGATCCAGTTGCAGCACGACGCCGACTCCGGGATTGCAACCGGTACCCACCGCGATGCTTTCGTAGCTGAATGCGCCTGCCGTGCCGATGCCTGTTGCGACCGCCCCTCCAACGTGCACAGCGTCGCACTGATTCGCCACAAACAGGACGGCGCTATTCGGAATCGCGACGTCGATGAGTTCAGCGCCGCCGACGAATACGGTTACGAGCTTGCCTGCGGCCAAGGTTCCGTTTTGTACTTCGCCGATTTTTATAAAGTCGACCTGCAGCGCGAAGCCGGTTAAGTGGTTCGCCTGCTGCTGCAAGGGGATGTTGTAGGGGGCGAGTCGCGGGCCGTCGTCGATTCCGGCGAAGCTCCCGCCGCTGGCGGTGATCCGCATGCCGATACCCGGAATATTGGTGCGGTAGACGTTGGCGAAATCCGCCACTGGAACCGGAGGCGTTACCAACCGCACCTCGCGCGCGTTCGACTTCCCGTTACAGACAAAGGGGATATCTTGCAGCGCGGCGACGTGGGCCGACCCGAGCGTGGCGCCCAGCGGCAGGTTCGGAGATACAGCAATATTCGTTGGGGGAAGGGTGAGATTCAGCGGCAGGTTTGCGCTGGTGGAGGCGCAATCGGCATGCGCCGACTGGATGCCGCCGATGCAGATGGCGACGACGACCGGCAGGTATCGAAGAATTTGAAAACAAAGCCGGATGTACGCTCGCATCTCTCTCACCTGACAACCGCCCGAGGATCATTCTGGGGCGATTTTACGGATATCGAGCGACCACGACGACGCTGGGTCTCTTACTGAATCTGACAAGGTAAGGCATTCGGCGGGAGTGAGGATTGCGTGCGAAGAAATGAAAAAGGTCAGCAATGCTTCGCCGTCGGCCGGAGGACGGTGTCTCCCGCAAAACCCAGCAAGGAGGCACGCCTACCTATGGCGACACATTGCGGTCATCGGCATCATCCCGGCGCACCGGCAGCAGCAGCGATGCCCCCACGCCACAGTAACAACCCGTGAACTGCAGTTTTCCTTTCGCTCCTACCAGCGGCAGTGATGCCAATCACCAGATTTGGTTGAGGCAAGCCCGCCAACAGCCAACTGGTCTTGACGAGCCACATCCGATTTCAATGCGCCAAAAGCGTCGCGCATTGTCGCTAATTTCCCAAATTTTCGAGACTTATCTGATTTTATTGGAGATCGGTTTTCTCGAGAATGTGTTTCGGACTGTGTATTCATCATGAACACGGAAGCCTTGGGGTGCAGGAGACGCGCTCATGCGAAGTTTCGCCTGCAGGAAATTGACTAACAGAGAAACAGTAGAGGTGTGAGTGACTACCTACTATGCAGCGGTCGAAGGCGATTCGCTTGACAGCGCCGAAGGCGGCCACATCTATGCGACAAAGAAAACCATTGGGGCCATTGCAGACGAAAACGGCAGGTCCCGCAATATGGTGTTCATCGGGGATGAGGGTTATTGCGCGAAGTGTAATAGCAGCGGCGTTATCACCTATGGCGCGGGTGTTAGTGAACGCAAGCGCATGGTTGATCTTGTCAACGGTGGCCGGCTCCAGGCTGTTGGTGGTGACATCGTTCTGTGCAAATGTGCTACGCCGCCCCGGATCGTTGCGGTTTATGGGCGCAAGTTCATGATATCGGACGGCGGTGACGTGACGCCCAGCGGCATCGCGGGAAATGCGATGGGCGCTACATCACCCGTGCCGCAGAAACCCGAGAAGCCATGCCATGTTCGCTGGTTCTTTGTATGGGACGCAGCTACTGGCGAGCCACTTCGCAACCGCAACTATTTTGCTGACGTTGCGGGTAAAAAGCACGCTGGTAAAACCGATGCGGGCGGTTACGTAAAGATCGAAACTGACGGCGAGCAGCCGCTTGATGTCCACGTGGTTTTTGCGTCACCAAAGCGCGCGCTAAAACCTTGCACGGAGGCCTGACTGTGGCAGATTACGAGATCGAACACTGGACTTCTGCGCGGACCGTCCCTGGCAGCAGCAAAGACGACGCCGTCTCGGTATCCGTCAACAATCGAGCCGCAACACGGCAAGTGATCATTACACGGTTGAAGCAGAAAGGTTATGCGCTTCTCGAGCGATCCTCGTGGCACGCAAAACCACCGAGGAACGCCCTAACTCCGACGAACTGGGACTATCAGGACATTGTGATTCACCATGCCGGGCACAGCTATTCGTGTGCGGTGGATGAGCAAGGTGCAATCGAACAAATCCAGAAGGCGCAGGGATATGACATGCGCAAGTTCTACGACATCGGTTATCACTATGCTGTCTCGTGTCCGGGCGAACTGATTGAAGCGCGCGATATCCGGTTCACGGGCTCACACGTCGCGGGCGACAACACCGGCAAGATAGGGATTGTCCTGCTTGAGAACTTGGCTGAGGCGGGCGAGGCGTGGCAGCAGGAGTACAGCCAGAAATCGCTTTGGCAGAAGCTTAAGGGATCGCTAGATATCGCCCGGGATGCCGTGGCTATCGATCATGCGATACCGACCCGAGCGCAGATTGACGCGTTATCTATCTTGGTTGGGACACTGCTAGAGTTTTTCAACGTCGCCGCTTTGGGAGGGCATCGCGAGTATCAACGCCTTGCGCCTGGCAATGAAGGGCGAGCATGTCCGGGGCGCTACGGTATGCAAGTGGTTGAGGATATGCGTGCGAAATTCGGACTCGCGGCACCGTCAAAGTGAAATTGCCCAACCAAGCTGTTGGTTAATGATGTATGTATGATGTTCTAGTTGCGCCTGAATTAACTGGCAGCGCTGTGAATTTAAAGTGTGCTCTCCCACTGGCAGACCGATCTGTCGCTCGATCGATCCAAGCCATTCGCTGCTACCGGGGTCCGGTCCGTGCCCTTCTCCATCAGAAATATCGAAGTAGTGACTAGAAAGGTATGAGAACCATTCTGGTGTGCATGGCTCGACTAAGGGCGCACGTGGCAAGTCGGTCGTAACGGCGAGCCATCCAATAACGATAATGGCACCAAGCCCCGCGAGGATTCTCATTTGAACCTTTTGAAAATCGTTGTAAGTGTATGGTTGATTCTCAGCGTGGTGTTGGCTTCAGCGGGCCTGCTAACCCACCCGCACTCGGCAGACATTGCCGTTGTGCTCGGTAACACCGTAGACCGAAATGGTAGCCCGTCACCAAGATTGGCGGCAAGGCTGACTCGCGCTTGGGAATGCTATCAACGACATCAATGTGGAATCATCTTCGTTAGCGGCGGCATTGACTCCTCTGGCACAAACGAGGGTGAGGCGATGCGGGCCTGGCTTGTTCGCCGAGGAGTCCCTGGCGATAGGGTCTTTGTGGATGACGCAGGAAATGACACATGGTCTACAGCACGCCACGCTAGCGAATTCATGCGGAATCGTGGACTCTCAAGTGCTGTGGTCGTAACGCAATATTTTCATCTTCCCAGGGCTATGCTGGCTCTCAAACGCTTTGGCGTCGACGAAGTCAGTGGCGCATATCCTCGCTTCTGGGAGTTTCGCGATTTCTATTCGGTCGTGCGTGAAGCGCCTGCCTTTCTCTGGTACGTTGTTCGTCCTATCAAATGACGGTGTGCCACCAGTGTGGCCCGAATTTGCCTACATGGACCCAGAAAGCAAAAAGCCCGGTCGCAGTGACCGGGCTAAGTGCTTGATATCTTTGGTGGGGCGTGAGTGACTCGAACACTCGACCTACGGATTAAGAGTCCGCTGCTCTACCAACTGAGCTAACGCCCCCAACAGACTGCGAATTATGCAGGACTTTCTTCCGCTTGCCTAGCCCCCTTTCGCAGATTTCTTAAAAAAATTCGTAACCCCCGGCATCGCATCCCCGCGGGCGCCCTAACAGGCCGCAAAAGCACGCAATTTCTACCGTCCCGGTATCATGTCGCCACACCATGCCGCGAGAAGCCTCACGCGGCCCAAACGGGGGCGAATGATGGATGACAAAGCGATATCAGAGTTGCTCGACCGCGTGCTGGCGCCGTGGGTGCGCACGCTCGCGCTGACCCCGGTGAAGGTCGACGAGGAAAGCGCCACCATGCGGCTGCCGTTTTCCGGCGAACTGCGCCACTCGGGTGGCGTGATCTGCGGCCAGGTCTTCATGGCGGCGGCCGACACCGCGATGATCGTCGCCATCTCCGCCGCCCTCGACGGCTTCAAGCCGATGACCACCGTGTCGTTGAACATCAGCTTCATGCGCGCCGTGCGCAAGGGCGACGTACTGATTACGGCGCGCGTGCTGCGCATGGGTCGCAACCTGGTATTCGGCGAAGTCGAATTGTTCGACGAGGACGGCACGATGGCGGTCCACGCCACCACCACCTATGCACTGCTGTCGTAAGCGCTACGCGCCGCATTCCAAGGGAAAGGAATAATGTTCGATCAGGTTGTATTCGCGGGCGGCGGCAATCGCTGCTGGTGGCAGGCGGGCTTCTGGGACCTCGTGCAGCCGGAGCTGAAGATCCGGCCGCGCGTCATCACCGGCATCTCGGCGGGTGCGGCCACTGCGTGCATGCTCTACACGCGCGATTCCGACTGGGTCATGCGCTATTACGAAGATGCGCTGCGCCACAACACCAGAAATGCCTACTGGGGCAACCTGCTGCGCGGTGAATCGGTGTTTCCTCACTATCGGATCTACCGCAAGGCGCTGCTCGACATCTATGGCGAGAAGTTCGCTGCGCTCGCGCAGGCGCCGGAAATCCGCATCGGCGTGTCGCATTTGCCGCGTTGGCTCGGCGCGCGCAGCGCGGTCGCGGCGGGGTTGATCGCTTACAACATCGAGAAGTACGTGCGCAAGACGCTGCATCCCACGCTCGGCCAGACGCTCGGCTTTCATCCCGAGTTCGTGCGCGCGCAGGATTGCGCGAGTGTCGAAGATCTTGCCGACCTGATCCTGCAATCGTCCTCGACGCCGCCCTTCACGCCGGTCTTGCGGCGCAACGGCCGGCCGGTTCTCGACGGCGGGATGGTCGACAACGTGCCGGTCGGCGCGCTCGATGAAACGCCCGGCAACGTCCTCGTCATGGTCACGCGCCTTTATCCGCGCCCGCAGATGTTCGTCGTGCCGCACGGCGCGCAGCAACGGTTGTACGTGCAGCCGTCGCGCAAGGTGCCCATTTCGAGCTGGGATTACACGAGCCCGTCGCAGATGCAGCACGCCTACAACCTCGGCCGCTCGGACGGTGAGCAGTTCCTGCGGCACATACCGCAATTGCTCGAGACCGCACTGCACGACTGAAGCAAAACGGAAAGCCTGAAGCGTGGCGGCCTCGCGGGCCGCCCTAGCCTCAGGCCTAGTAGGCCTAGGCCTTCCGCCGCCCGCCCTGCAACGCCTCGGGATTCGCCACGCTCGTCGTATCCCCGCTGTCGAATGCCAGGATATTCCTGAACGCCGCGGAGAAATACAGCTCGTAGCTCTCACGCTCCACATATCCGATGTGCGGCGTGCAAATCACGTTTTCCATCCGCAGCAGGCTGTAGCCCTGCAGAATCGGTTCGCTTTCGTAGACGTCGATGGCGACCATGCCTGGCCGGTTACGCGCCAAGGCATTCACCAGTGCATTCTCTTCCAGCAGTTCGGCCCGGCTCGTGTTCACGAGCAGCGCGGTCGGCTTCATCCGCAGCAGATCCTCCTGCTTGACGATGCCGCGTGTGTCGTCGTGCAACCTCAAGTGCAGGGACAGCACGTCGCTTTGCTCAAACAGTGCTTCACGGCTTTCGGCTACACCGTAACCGTCGGCGCGCGCTGCTTCGAGCGTGCTACCGCGTCCCCAGACCAGCACATCCATGCCGAACGCCTTGCCGTATCCCGCGACAAGGCGGCCGATCTTGCCGTAGCCCCAGATGCCGAGGGTCTGACCACGCAAGACCTGACCCAGGCCGAAGTTCGGCGGCAGCGCAGACGTCTTCAATCCCGACTGCTGCCAGGCCCCTTGCTTAAGGTTTGCTACGTATTGTGGAATGCGCCGCTGCGCCGCCATGATAAGGGACCAGGTCAGTTCGGCCGGCGCGATCGGCGAGCCGCTGCCTTCCAGCACGGCGATGCCGCGCTCGGTACAGGCGGCCAGATCGATATGGCTCGACACCTTGCCGGTCTGGCTGATCATGCGCAGATGAGGGAGTTTGTCGAGCAGTTGCGAGTTGATGCGGGTGCGTTCGCGGATCAGCACCAGCGCGTCGACTTCCGACAGACGGCTGGCGAGTTGCCCGAGGCCGCGGACAGTGTTGTTGAACACCTTGACGTCATGGTCGGCGAGCAACTGAAAGCAGTCGAGCTTGCGGACGGCGTCCTGGTAATCGTCGAGGATGGCAATCTTCATAGTCTTGGTGTTTTGCGACGCACCATGACGGTGCGGAACGGAGTGTTAAGCTGGCTGTCCCATCATGTGAGGTAGATCACACGCTGGTTTGGATGGATGCCTTATCGTAGAAAGTGCCGCATAGATGGCATGACAACGAAAAGGCAAGAGTTGAGAACGTTTTTAACAGTTTGTTGCGTGTCGATGCAAGCCGCTTTACAGACGGTTGCAGAGGGCCGCTGGCGGAAGGCGCCGCGCAACAGGCTGCATGGCCCATCACGACCTGCACAATCGTGCGCCGGCTGGCCGGCGCGACTGGATTGACGCCTCTCGCAAGCAGCGTCGTTGGGCTCGTACCGTTTTTCTTTTTGCTTACATAAACGAAACGGAGACAGCTCGATGAATCATCCCGCCTTTGCAGGAAACCCGGTCATTGAGGCGCCTGACTGGGTCAAAAACCGCAAACTGATCGACTGGGTGGAACGCGTCGCTGCGTTGACCAAGCCTGATCGGATCGTCTGGTGCGACGGCTCGCAGGAAGAATATGACCGCCTGTGCGCGCAGATGGTCGCGGCAGGCACGCTCAGAAAGCTCAATCCCGCCAAACGTCCCAATTCCTACTTGGCCTGGTCCGATCCGTCGGACGTGGCCCGCGTCGAAGACCGGACTTTCATCTGTTCGCAGCGCCGCGAGGATGCTGGCCCCACTAACAACTGGATCGCGCCCGCAGAGATGCGTGTCACGCTTGACGGCCTGTTCGAGGGTGCCATGCGCGGCCGCACCATGTACGTGGTGCCGTTCTCGATGGGGCCGCTCGGTTCGCCGATCGCGCATATCGGCGTCGAATTGAGCGACAGCCCGTACGTGGTCACCAACATGCGCATCATGACGCGCATGGGCCGCCAGGTGTACGACGTGCTCGGCGCCGACGGCGACTTCGTGCCGTGCGTGCATTCGGTGGGTGCGCCGCTTGCGGAGGGGGCGCAAGACGTCCCGTGGCCATGCAACGACACCAAATACATCGTCCATTTCCCCGAGCAGCGGGAAATCTGGAGCTACGGTTCAGGCTACGGCGGCAACGCGCTGCTCGGCAAGAAGTGCTTCGCGCTGCGCATCGCTTCCACCATGGGCCGCGCCGAAGGCTGGCTCGCCGAGCACATGCTGATTCTTGGCGTGACCTCGCCGAAGGGGCGCAAGCATCACGTGGCGGCGGCGTTTCCGTCGGCTTGCGGCAAGACCAACTTTGCGATGCTGATTCCGCCGGAGGGCCTGAACGGCTGGAAAATTTCGACAATCGGCGATGACATCGCCTGGATCAAGCCCGGCAAGGACGGCCGCCTCTACGCGATCAATCCGGAGGCTGGCTACTTCGGCGTTGCGCCGGGCACCAGCGAGAAGACGAACTTCAATGCGATGGCCACGCTCAAGGAAAACGTCATTTTCACCAACGTGGCGCTGACCGATGACGGCGACGTCTGGTGGGAAGGCATGACTGATGAGGTCCCCGCTCATCTGACCGACTGGCAAGGCAAGGACTGGACGCCGGCCATCGCCAAGGAGACCGGGCGCAAGGCCGCCCATCCGAACGCGCGTTTTACGGCGCCGGCGTCGCAATGTCCCTCGATTGATGCCGATTGGGAGAATCCAACTGGTGTGCCGCTCGATGCATTCATCTTCGGCGGCCGTCGCTCGACCACGGTGCCCCTCGTCACCGAGGCGCGCAACTGGGTCGAAGGGGTCTACATGGCGGCGACCATGGGCTCGGAAACCACTGCTGCGGCCGCTGGCCAGCAAGGCGTGGTGCGGCGCGACCCGTTCGCGATGCTGCCCTTCTGCGGCTACAACATGAGCGACTACTTTGCTCACTGGCTGAAAACGGGCGAACGGCTCGCGCAACTGAACGCAAAGCTGCCGAAGATCTTCTGCGTGAACTGGTTCCGCAAGGGCGCGGACGGCAAGTTCGTCTGGCCGGGCTTCGGCGAAAACATGCGCGTGCTGAGCTGGATGGTTGGCCGCATCGAAGGTGTGGCGCAGGGCGAAGAGCATGCTTTCGGCGTCTCGCCGCATTACGAGGACATCGACTGGAGCGGTCTCGACTTCACCAAGGCCCAGTTCGATCAGGTGATCTCCGTCGACGACGCAGCCTGGCGCGCGGAGCTTGCTCTGCATGCGGAGTTGTTCGACACGCTGCAGCACAACCTGCCTCCGGCCCTGCGCGATGCAAAAACGGCGCTTGAGGAACGGCTCACAACTTGATCATGTGAGTACTCACTCCGCATAAAAGACCGCCTTCGGGCGGTTTTTTTGTGGTTTTTTGTATTTTCGCCGCTTGCGGCTGACTTTCAGTCTATCGTGGGTGCGTTATCGCAGGGTGTCCGCTGTTCGAACAATAAACACAGTGCAAGCTGCAGCGCAGCATATTGTTTCCTGAAAAGGAACAATTGACTCCCGGATACCGCACTGGCGAGTACGGTGATACGAAACTTAATAAAAAACCGGATTCTTGAGCAACTTCTGCACGAATTAACGAGTCGTAGGAGAATTCCCAGTTCGCTTCACTGGCCGAACCGGTTTGTCAGGAAGCTGTAACACGGCAGGAGTTGTCTTATGGATCATTTGCAGTCGATGCGAGTATTCGTCAGAGTGGCGGATCTCGGCAGTTTTGCCCGCGCGGCCAGCGCAATGGATATTTCAAACGCAGTGGCCACCCGCCACGTAGCCGATCTCGAAGGCCGTCTGGGCACCCGTCTGCTCAATCGTACAACCCGGAGCCTTTCGCTGACGGAGTCAGGTCAGGTTTATCTGGAACGCGCACGCCAGATTCTCGACGAACTGGAAGACGTCGAGCAGATGGTGGTGGCGCGCAATCACGAACCCGTCGGCACTTTGCGAATCGTCGCGCCGGTGGTGTTTGGGCTGCACAACCTTGCGCCGGTGCTGCAGACCTACGCCGAGCGCTATCCGAAAGTCATTCCCGATGTCACGCTGGTTGACCGTCAGGTCGATCTGGTCGAAGAAGGTTTCGACGTGGGCGTGGTGATTGCCCGGCAGATGCGTAGCGCGAGCATCGTGACGCGGCGTCTGACCACGGGTTGCATGACCGTGTGCGCGACGCCGGCCTATCTGGAAAAGCACGGCATGCCGACGCGTCCGGAGCATCTGCTTGAGCATCCGTGCCTCTCGTTGCCTTCCGAGTACTGGGGCGACGAACGGGTCTTCACGGGTCCGGAAGGCGAAGTGCGGGTGCGTCCGACCAATGTGATCGTGGCCAATAACACGGAAATGCTGCGTCAGTTCGCGCTGCTCGGCATGGGTATCGCGATCCTGCCGAGCTACCTGATCGGTCGTGATATGACGCGCGGCCGTCTGGTGCGTCTCCTCGGCGAGTACCGTTTGCCGCAAGTCGAGATCAACATTGCGTATCCGAGCCGCCGTCACCTGCCGGCCAAGGTGCGTACGTTTATCGACCATCTGGTCGAGCACTTCAACCAGACGCCGAATAGCCTGCTCGGCGAGCAGTGGATCAAGGACGGCCAAGGGCGTCCCACTTTGATGTCGAATGTGGATTCGTCGGAGATCATGCCGCCGGAAGCATTCGACGGTGCCGAGCCCTTGTCGCGTCTGCTCGACAGCGAGCTTTCGCCGAAGCTGCCGGCCAAGACACCGTCTTCGCGGGGCCGGACGGCGGCGCTGTCGCCGCTGTGATGGGGTGAGGCGAGAAGGTGACTGGTTGGCGGCTCGACCCGCCTAACCGAAACGCGATCCATACAAAAAGGGCGCAGCCAGATTAAATGGCTGCGCCCTTTCTTGTTTGCGAGATCGCTTGGGAGCCCGATCGCCTACGAACCCGTTTTGCGTACCGCGGCTTTCTTGGCTGGCGCCTTCTTGGCCGCCGCTGTCTTCGTAGCCGGAGCCTTCTTGGCTGCGACCTTTTTCGCCGCGACTTTCTTCGCCGGCACAGCCTCTTCCGAAGCACCGTCTTCGTCGTCCGTATCCGGCGCGGCTTTGGTTGCAGTTTTGGCCGCCGCCGTCTTGGCCGCAGTTTTCGCCGACGGTTCCTTCTTCTCGAACTCGAAGCCGATCTTGCCGTCGCTCTGCTTGACGAGGAAGGCCTTGAAGTTGCGACCCGTGCGCGACGACTTGAAGTTGGTCAGCAGATCCGTGCGTCCTTCTTCGAGCAGCTTGCCCATCTGCTCACGCGTGATTTCCTGCTGGAGAATCACCTTGCCCGAGCGGAAGTCGCAGGTCTTCGGATTGGCAACTGAGTTCTCGCAGACATAGCTCATGCCGTGCTCGTACACGCGTGCCTTGCACTTCGGACAGGCGCCTACCGGATGCTGCTCGGAGAAATCAGGCGCCTCGCCGTCTTCGCCGCCCGAGTCCTGACCGAAGTCGAATTCGAGCTTGTAGTTCTTGATCTCGTCGTCGAGCGAGAGCTTAAGGATCGCCGAGAACGGCCGGCCCATCTTGCTGCGAAAGCCCGACAGCGGCCCGATCGTCTTGTTCTTCAGCAACTCTTCCACTTCCTCGATTTCGAATTGCCGGCCGCCCGGAATCTTCGAGATCGAGAACTCGCACTTCGAGCATGCGAAGCGGCGATAGTTTTCCTTCACCTGACCGCCGCAATTCGGACACGGCGTTTGCAGCGTCGCGTAATCGCCGGGGATCGTGTCCGAGTCGTATTCCTTGGCGCGCTTGACGATGGTCTGCGTCATGCGGGCGATTTCCTGCATGAACGCGTCTCGGTGCAGGTTGCCGCGCTCCATCTGCGACAGCTTGTATTCCCACTCGCCGGTCAGCTCAGGCGCGGTCAGCTCCTTCACGTCGAGGCCACGCAAGAGCGTCATCAACTGGAACGCCTTGGCGGTCGGAATCAGATCGCGGCCTTCGCGAATCAGGTATTTTTCGCCAAGCAGCCCTTCGATGATCGCCGCGCGCGTAGCCGGCGTGCCGAGGCCCTTCGCGGCCATCGCCTCGCGCAGTTCGTCGTCTTCGACCAGCTTGCCCGCGCCTTCCATGGCCGACAGCAAGGTCGCTTCGTTGTAGCGTGCCGGCGGCTTGGTGACCAGTTGCTGGGCCGCGATCTTGTCGGTCTTGACCTTCTCGTCCTTCTGCACCGGCACCAGGTTGGCGTCTTCACCGCTGATTTCGCGGCCATAGACCTGCAGCCAGCCGGGTTCAACCAGCACCTTGCCCTCGGTCTTGAAGTGATGGCCGACCACTTCGGTGATCCGCGTCGTTACCCGGTATTCGGCGGCCGGGAAGAACACCGACAGGAAGCGCTTGACAACCAGGTCGTACAGCTTCTGTTCCGGCTCGGACAGGTTCTTCGGCGCCTGCAGCGTCGGGATGATTGCGAAGTGGTCGCTGATCTTCGAGTTGTCGAAGATGCGCTTGTTCGGTTTCACCCAGCCCTTGTCGAGCACCTGCTTGGCGAACGGCAGATAGTTATTGCTTTCCTTGAGCATGCCAAGCGTCTGCTTGACCGTCTCCATATAGTCTTCCGGCAGCGCGCGCGCATCGGTACGCGGGTACGTCAGCACCTTGTGCTTTTCGTACAGCGCCTGGGCGAGGCCCAGCGTGTTCTTCGCGGAGAAGCCGAAGCGGCCGTTCGCCTCGCGCTGCAAGCTCGTCAGGTCGAACAGCGCCGGCGAGAGTTGCGTTGTGGGCTTGGATTCTTCCGTGACCGTGCCGATCTGCCCGCGGCACGCCGCGACGATCGTCTCGGCGGCCGGCAGGGCCCACAGGCGCGAGTCGCGTTTTTCCGGGTCGAACTCGTCGCGCTTGAATTTCGGGTCGAACCAGCGGCCTTCGTAGAAGCCCGCTGCGCAGACGAATTCCGCTTTCACTTCCCAATAGTCGCGCGGCACGAAGCGGCGAATCTTTTCTTCGCGCTCCACCACGATCGACAGCGTCGGCGTCTGCACCCGGCCAACCGTGGTCAGGAAGAAGCCGCCGCCCTTGCTGTTGAACGCCGTCATGGCGCGCGTGCCGTTGATGCCGACCAGCCAGTCGGCCTCCGAGCGGCAGCGGGCGGCGTCGGCGAGCGGCTGCATGTCTTCGTCGGTGCGTAGATGGGCAAAGCCGTCGCGGATGGCGGCGGGCGTCATCGACTGCAGCCACAGGCGCTGGACCGGCTGTTTGGCTTTTGCGTGCTGCGCGATCAGGCGGAAAATCAGCTCGCCTTCGCGCCCCGCGTCACATGCGTTGATCAGGCGCTCGACGTCTTTACGCTTGAGCAGCTTGGTCAGCACCTTGAGACGCGATTCGCTTTTTGCGATCGGATTCAGGTCGAAATGCGGGGGAATGACGGGCAGATTGGCGAAACTCCACTTGCCGCGTTTGACTTCGTATTCTTCAGGCGCGGCGATTTCCAGCAAGTGGCCGACTGCCGAGGAAAGGACGTAATCGTCACTTTCGTAGTATTCGTCATGCTTGGTAAAACCGCCCAAAGCCCGCGCGATGTCGTTCGCGACGGAAGGCTTTTCGGCGATGATCAGTGCTTTGGACATGACTGGATATGAGTTGGTAGATCCGGGTTCAGGCCTTGGGCTTGCGACCCCAAGGTTTGCGACCCATTAACGACCGCTTTATAGCACACGGCGCCGTGGGGGCGTGTCAAGTGCCATAAAAAGCGGCTCATCATAATTGCGTGTCTATATATGCAGCAAGCGGCGGCGGGCGCGCTGCGGTCTACGCGCAACGCCCATGCCGCCTGCCTGCCGGCCAAAATACGCGATTCAGGCGACGGCCAGAGCCGGCCTTAGCTTGGGCGCACCGGTGACGCCGGGCAGCGCGGTCAGGTCGGCCAGCATCCGGTCGACGATGGCCGCTTGCGGCAGTACGGTGCCGAAAAAACGGGTGGTTACACCGTCTTCGATCAGGATCGTAGGAAAATTTTCTACGTCGAGGTCGTCAAAGCGATCCGCATGGGTCTCGATATCGATCCAGGCGAAACAGATTTCCGGATGCTTGTCCGCCAGGCGATTGAACGCATCCCGATATTCCCGGCAGGTTCCGCACCACTCCGCGCACAGGCAGGCCACGAACAGGGTGTCGCGGTCGTTGACGCGCTCGGCGATCCGGTCCTGGTCGGTGTCGAGGTTCAGCGCGGGCATGTGGGTTCCTTAGGTACTGTGTCGGGTGCTTTGGCGCGAATGTAGCATGGCGCGCAGAGTGTGGTGATTGACCATGCTCAGCCATGGCTCACGCGGGCAAAGCGGCCTCCGGGCAGAACCGTCAGATGACCGGCCAGTTCGAGCTGGAGCAGCGTGCTTTGCAGCGCCGTGTCTGGCATGTCGGTCCGGGCGGCAAGAATTTCAAGCGTCGCCGGAGCGTGGCCGAGCGCGGCGAGCAGTTTTTGCGCATCCGGGGCCAGCTCTGGTTCGGGCTCACCGGCTATAAGAGCCGGCTCTGGCTCCGACTCCGGCCCCGGCTCGTGTTCGTGTTCACGCTCGTGCTTACGCTCACGGGCGACAGGTCCCGGCGCCGCCTTAGGGCGTGGCGGCACGCCACTCCACAACGCAGCTTCAGCGCCTTTAGTCGCCGGCGGTGCCGCGAAGCCTAGCTCTTCCAGTATCTCCTCCGGCGTTTCGACCAGCTTGGCCCCTTGCTTGAGCATCCTGTGGCAGCCGCGTGACAGCGGCGCATGGATCGAGCCGGGCAGCGCGAATACATCCCGCCCCATTTCGTTGGCAAGGCGCGCAGTGATAAGCGAACCCGAGCGCATGGCCGCCTCGACGATCAGCACCCCGCCGACCAGGCCCGCGATCAGCCGGTTGCGCTGCGGAAAGTTGGCTGCGCGCGCTGGGGTGCCGAGCGGCCATTCCGAGACGATCGCACCTTCCGCCGCGATCTGCCGTGCGAGCGGCTGATGGGCGGCTGGGTAGACGAGGTCAGCACCGGTGCCGATCACCGCGATGGTGCCGCCGCGGCCGCTCAGCGCGCCGCGGTGCGCCGCGCCGTCGATGCCGAGGGCGAGCCCGGAGACGACCGCCAGCCCTGCCGCCGAGAGCGCCCGGGCGAATCGTTCCGCATCCTCGATGCCCTGTGGCGTGGCGCTGCGGCTGCCGACCACGGCGACCCCCTTGACATGCAGCAGATCCAGCTTGCCCTTTACATATAGGAGCGCGGGTGGATCGGGAATGGTCAGCAGGGCGGGCGGATAGACCGGGTCGTCGAGCGTCACGATGGCGTTGCCGGGCAGCTCGCGCCACGCGAGCACGGCGTCCAGATAGCGCTCGAACTCGCCAGCGGGCGGAGCGAGCGCCGCGCGGGCCGAGGCTTCATCAGTAGCGGCTGCGAGGAGCGAAAAAGGCTGCTCGAGGATTGCGGCCGGCAGGCCGAATGCGCCGAGCATGGCACGCAGTGCGCCCGGCCTCAGCCCCGGCGCCATCGAAAGGCGCAGCCAGGCGGCAAGTTCGTTATCGGTTGTCGGTAGGGTCTGCATTGCGTATCCATCCTTGAGCACGGCCAGCGGGCAGGCGGTCGCCATGCTAAAATTTTCATCATCCGAAATAACTGCAGCGCCGCGCCCACCCGCGCGGGCTCGTTGTTTGCGCAAAATCGGCGCGTTGAATCGAACCTGTTCGACACCACCTATCCTCTGCGCAACGCGACTGCCCGACAAGCTGGCCGGATGGCCAATACGCGACCTTCCGCCCGTGAGCGGCGCCAAAATCAACTTCAAGATCATGGCTTTACTGAATATCCTCAACTACCCGGACAAACGGCTGCACAAGATCGCCAAACCGGTCGAAGTGGTCAACGACCGCATCCGCAAACTGGTCGCGGACATGGCCGAGACGATGTACGCGGCACCCGGCGTAGGCCTCGCGGCCACCCAGGTCGACGTGCATGAGCGCGTTGTAGTGATCGACGTGTCGGACGCGCACGACGAACTGCATGCCTTCATCAACCCCGAGATCATCTGGTCGAGCGACGAAAGGAAGATCAACGAAGAGGGATGTCTCTCGGTGCCCGGCATCTACGACAACGTCGAGCGTGCCGAAAAGGTGCGCGTGCGCGCCCTCAACGAAAAGGGCGAAACCTTCGAACTGGACTGCGAAGGCCTGCTCGCGGTGTGTATCCAGCACGAGATGGATCACCTGATGGGCCGCGTGTTCGTCGAGTACCTGTCTTCGCTCAAGCAGACCCGCATCAAGAGCAAGATGAAGAAGCTCGCACACGCAATGTGATGCGCGTCCATTCCGACTACCGCCCCCGTACATGAGTCATTCGTTGCGCGTCATCTTTGCCGGTACGCCGGAGTTCGCCGCGGCAGCGCTCGCAGCTATTCACCAGGCCGGCTTCCCGGTGCCGCTCGTGCTGACGCAGCCCGATCGCCCGGCGGGGCGCGGCATGAAGCTGCAGGCCAGTCCGGTGAAGCGTTACGCCGAAGAGCACGGCCTCACCGTCGCCCAGCCGCCTTCGCTGCGCCGTAACGGCAAATACCCAGCCGAGGCGACGGCCGCGATCGACCTGCTGCGCGCCACCCCGCACGACGTCATGGTGGTTGCCGCCTATGGCCTGCTGCTGCCGCAGGAAGTGCTCGATATCGCGCCGCATGGCTGCATCAACATTCACGCCTCGTTGCTGCCGCGCTGGCGTGGCGCCGCGCCAATTCACCGCGCCATCGAAGCGGGCGACACGGAAACCGGCATCACGCTGATGCAGATGGACGTGGGGCTCGACACGGGCGCAATGATCTCCGAAGCCCGCACGCCAATTCACGCCAACGACACTACGGCGACGCTGCACGACCGTCTGGCAGAGTCCGGCGCACGCCTGATCGTGGAGGCGCTGGTGGAGCTTGAACGTAACGGCAAGCTCGACGCGACTCCGCAGCCGGAGGAAGGCTTCACCTACGCCGAGAAAATCGGCAAGCACGAAGCGGCGCTCGACTGGCGGCGTTCCGCGGCAGTGCTGGCGCGTCAGGTGCGTGCGTTCGATCCGTTTCCGGGCGGCGTGGCGACGCTCGACGGCACGCAGTTGAAAATCTGGTCTGCTCTGCCCGTTGAAGCGCAGGGCAAGGTAGGGGAACCTGGCACCATCGTCGACGTTTCTCCAGAAGGCGTGATTGTGGCGTGCGGTGAAGGCGCGCTGTGTCTCACGCAACTGCAAAAACCCGGCGGCAAACGCTTGCCGGTACGCGAATTCCTGGCCGGCGCGACGCTTGCCGCTGGCCAACGTTTCGCCTTGACGGAAGCACAATAACCGGCGTTACGGCCTGCTCGCCATAGGCCGTTTGGACGACTCACGCCGTATGCCAGGGCGCGCTAGAATCGCTCATGCTGTGTGTTGTGCTTCAGGGCGCTCCCAAACCATTAGCGCTGCACCAAACCCTGATGCGGTAAGAAAGCTCGCGGCGCTCCGGTGTTTTTTTAGAGGATTCGATGTTCGGCATCACCCATTTCGGATTTTTCGTTGTCGCTGTTTTCCTGCTCAACGTGACGCCTGGGCCGGATACGGCGTATATCGTCGGCCGCAGCGTCGCGCAAGGGCGCGGCGCGGGCCTGATGTCAGCGCTGGGTATTTCGGCTGGCTGCTGCGTGCATTCGCTTGCCTGCGCGTTCGGTTTGACCGCGCTGCTCGCCGCGTCAGCAACCGCGTTTACCGTAATCAAGTTTGTCGGCGCGCTCTACCTGGTCTATCTGGGTGTGCGGCTGATTTTCGCCAAGCCGGCGGCTGAAGCCGACGCCGCAGCCGCGGCCGCGGGAAAACCACTCGCGGCAGGCGCACCGAAGTCTTTGCGCCAACTGTTTCTGCAGGGTTTCTGGACCAACGTCCTGAACCCGAAGGTGGTACTGTTCTTCGTGTCCTTCTTCCCGCAGTTCGTCAGCACGGGCAGCGATCACAAGGCCCTCGCCTTCCTGACGCTCGGCGCCGTGTTCGTGCTCATGAGCATGGTGTGGAACAGCTTCGTCGCGTATATCGCGGGCAGCGTCACAAAGCGTTTTTCCGGCAAACCCGGTGTGAAACGGTGGCTGGATCGCGGCGTCGGCAGTGCATTCGTTGGACTCGGCGTCAAGCTCGCCACGGCATCGCGGTGATTGAATTTTTCTTGCCCGCCCATATCTAACAATAAGCTTACAATCAATTGCCGCCATCAGGCGGTACAGGATATGAACCCGCATTTGGGGCAAGGAGTGGTGAACATGTTTAACTGGGTCAAAACCGCGATGTTGATGGCCGCGATCACGGCCCTCTTCATCGTCATCGGCGGCATGATCGGCGGCTCGCGCGGCATGATGTTCGCGCTGCTGATCGCGCTCGGCATGAACTTCTTCTCGTACTGGTTCTCGGACAAGATGGTCCTGCGCATGTACAACGCGCAGGAAGTCGACGAGAGCAGTGCGCCGCAGTTCTACCGGATGGTGCGCGAGCTGGCCACGCGCGCCAACCTGCCTATGCCGCGCGTCTACCTGATCAACGAAGATGCACCTAACGCATTCGCTACCGGCCGCAATCCGGAGAACGCCGCTGTCGCGGCGACCACGGGCATCTTGCGTGTGCTGTCCGAGCGCGAGATGCGCGGCGTGATGGCGCACGAGCTTGCTCACGTGAAGCACCGCGACATTCTGATCTCCACCGTCTCCGCCACCATGGCGGGTGCGATCTCCGCGCTGGCAAACTTCGCGATGTTCTTTGGTGGCCGCGACGAAAACGGCCGCCCGGCGAATCCGATCGCGGGCATCGCGGTCGCGTTGCTCGCGCCGATCGCCGGTGCGCTGATCCAGATGGCGATCTCGCGTGCGCGCGAGTTCGAAGCCGACCGCGGCGGCGCGCAGATTTCCGGCGACCCGCAAGCGCTCGCGTCGGCGCTCGACAAGATCCATCGCTACGCCAGCGGCATTCCGTTCCCGGCAGCTGAGGCGCATCCGTCCACGGCGCAGATGATGATCATGAATCCGCTTGCGAGCGGCGGCATTGCGAATCTGTTTTCGACGCACCCGGCCACCGAGGAGCGGGTCGCGCGACTCATGGAAATGGCGCGCACGGGGCGCTTCGAGTAAGCCGTTTAGCGCCTTTGCCGGCTGCGTTCAGACCAAATCCTGGCCAAATTCGAGCTAGATTCCCGCGTATATCGGGTAATGAACCGGCTAACGATCGAGAAGGGCGGGCCCCAACAGGGCTCGCCCTTTTTGCTGGCGAGTTGAGCTTCCCGCGTGGCGCAAGTCTTGTCGCCACGCGCGCCCGATCCGCCGCGCCGTAGCCCACCGAGCCGCCCAAGCTACAATGTGCTGTTCGCGCCGCGCGCACCGCGCGGCCTGCTTTTGCCTTGTTCATGACTTCAAAGCCTTCTACACGTTCTGCTCCGCCTTCGCCGCGTCCGCGCGAATCACGCCTGTCGACGCTGCATCTCTCGCCCGAATCGCTGGGTTTTGCGCTCGACTGCGCGGCTCAGGCGGTGGGTGCGGTACGCCTCGGCTCGGCGCTCCCCGCGGCGCTGCAGTCGGTCTTCGTATCCGCTCCTGAAGGCAGCGCTGCCGCGGCGCGCGGCGCGGTGCAGGACATTTCGTACCGGACCATGCGCCGTCTGGCGATAGCCGACTGGCTGATCGCGAAGCTGGTCAAAAAGGCACCGCCGCCGCACGTCGCCAACCTGCTCGCCTGCGCCCTGGCCCTGCTGGCAGACGCTGAAGAGGAAGCGGCTTACGCGCCGTTCACCGTGGTCGACCAGGCCGTCAACGCAATCGCCGCGCGCCGCGAGTTCTCGTTTGCGAAGGGCCTTGTCAACGCCGTGCTGCGCACCTTCCTGCGCGAGCGCGACACGCTGTTGAACGACGCGCAGGCCGACGAGGTTGCACGCTGGAACTATCCCGCCTGGTGGATCGATGCAGTCCGAAACGCATGGCCCGACCACTGGCAGGACGTGCTCGCAACCGGCAATACGCAAGGACCGCTGACACTGCGCGTGAACGCTCGCCACACGACCGTCGACGCCTATTTGCAGCTCTTGCAAGATCACCATATCGACGCCACCCGCGCCGGTGAAGACGCGGTGCGTCTTGCCACGCCGATGCCGGTCGACCGCATCCCGGGCTTTAACGAGGGCGTGGTCTCGGTGCAGGACGCCGGCGCGCAGCTCGCCGCCCAGTTGCTCGGCGCGCGCGACGGCATGCGCGTGCTGGATGCCTGCGCCGCGCCCGGCGGCAAGACGGGCCATCTGCTCGAGCTGGCCAACCTCGAATTGATCGCGCTCGAAAGCGATGCGACCCGTGCCCGCCGCATCGACGAAAACCTGCAGCGCCTTGGCCTCAGCGCCGAAGTGCGCATCGGCGACGCGGGCAATCCTACGAAGTGGCACGACCCGCTCGACCGCCCCTTCGACCGCATCCTGGCCGACGTGCCCTGTTCAGCCTCAGGCATCGTCCGACGTCATCCTGACATCCGCTGGCTGCGCCGCGCCTCAGATATTCCGGCGCTCGTCGCTGAACAGCGGCGCATTCTGACGGCGCTCTGGCCGCTCGTGAAGCCAGGCGGCGAGTTGCTCTACGTTACGTGCTCGATCTTTCCCGATGAGGGTGAATTGCAGGCGCAGTGGTTTGGAGACAAGTACCAGGATGCGGTACGATTGGACGCGCCGGGGCAACTGTTGCCCGCAGCGGCCCGCGCGCCTGCCGACGCCCCGGAGGGTTCCCGTGCCGGACCCGGCACCGGCTCGAACCCAGACCACGACGGATTTTTCTACGCGCGCTTTCAGAAACGGTGACCACCAAACGCTTCTTCCCGCTTCGGCTCGCGGCCGTGCTCTGGATTGTGCTGGCCATTTGGCTCAGCACACCGGACCTCGCCCATGCCGACTCGATTGCGGTGCAGCGCGCGTCGCTGCAGTCGGATGGCGGCGGCTGGAGTCTCGACGCGCGCTTTGACTTCGAGCTGAACAGCAACCTTGAGGACGCTGTCAACAAAGGCATCCCGCTCTACTTCACCACCGATTTCGAACTCAGTCGCCCACGCTGGTACTGGTTCGACGAGCAGCCGGTGAGTGTGTCGCAGAGCATTCGCCTGTCGTTTCAGCCGCTCACGCGCGAGTACCGGGTGTCGACGGGCGGCTTGCAGCTCGGCTTCAGCACGCTGAAAGACGCGCTCGCGGTGATCCAGCATGTCACCTCATGGCATGTGATCGATCGCAGCCAGGTGCAGAACGGCGAGACCTATACCGCCTCCGTGCGCATGCAGCTCGACATCGCACTGATGCCCAAGCCATTCCAGATCGACGCTGTGAACAACCGCGACTGGAATCTCTCTTCCGACTGGAAGCGTTTTACTTTCACGGTGACCGAACGTGCTAAATAAAGTACGCGGCACCACCAGCGTCAGCAGCATCGTCGTGCGCGTGCTGGTGTCGACGGTGGCGGTCACGGCCGTCCTGCTACTGGTGTTGCTCGCCGCGGCGAGTGCGAACACCGAGTTCTTCGACCGTTACTATCAATGGCTGTACGCAGCCAACGTTGCAGTCGCGCTGATCTTCCTGATGGTCGTGACGGCGCTCGTCCTGATCATCATCTACCGCTTGCGCAAGGGCAAATTCGGCACGCGCCTGCTCGCCAAGCTCGCGTTCTTCATGGCGCTGGTCGGCGTGGTGCCGGGCGGCATCATCTACATCGTGTCGTATCAGTTCGTCTCGCGCAGTATCGAATCGTGGTTCGACGTGAATGTCGAAACCGCGCTGACCTCGGGGCTGAACCTCGGGCGCGGCATGCTCGACGCATCGTTGTCGGACCTGCAGACCAAGGGCCGGCTGATGGCCGAGCAGCTCGCCAGCGCCGACGCTGCGGGCACGACGCTCACGCTGCTGCGGCTGCGCGATCAGTTCGGCGTGCAGGATGCGACGATCGTCGAGCCGGTGCGCAGCATGTCGGGCGCAGCGCCGGAGATGCACGTGGTGGCGCAGGCCTCGGGCAACTACGTGACGCTCGTGCCGAACGACTTGCCGACCGCGATGATGATCGATCAGGCGCGTGGCCACGGCTTCGCCGCCATCGAAGGTGAAGTGGATGGCGATCCGCACGCCAACGGCGGCAAGGGCGTGCTGCGGCTGCGTGTCGTGCAGCGCATTCCGGATTCGAACGCGGCGTTGTTGCAGCCGACCGAGCGCTTCCTGCAACTGACGCAGCCGGTCTCGCCCACACTCGCGCGCAATGCCGACGCCGTGCAGCGCGCGTATCGCGAGTACCAGGAGAAGGCGCTCGGCCGTACCGGTCTGCGCAAGATGTATATCGGCACGCTGACGCTGGCGCTGTTTCTCGCCACCTTCATTGCGATGATGCTCGCGCTCGCGCTCGGCAATCAGCTTGCCCGGCCGCTGTTCCTGCTTGCCCAGGGCACGAAGGAAGTGACCGAGGGCGACTACACGCCGAAGCGCGAAATCAAGTCGCGCGACGAACTCGGCTTCCTGACACAGTCGTTCAATGCGATGACACGCCAGCTCTCCGAGGCGCGCGCAGCAGTCGAAAACAACCGCATCGCGCTGGAGCATTCGAAGGCCTATCTGGAGAGCATCCTCGCCAACCTGACCGCGGGCGTGTTTGTATTTGACCGGCAGTTCCGGCTGACCACCGCGAACCGCGGAGCGGAACGCATTTTCCGCCAGCAGTTCCAGTCGGCGCTCGGTTCCGCGCTCGACCGCATTAGCGTGCTGAGCGATTTTGGCGCGATGGTCCGCAAGGCCTTCGCCGATCGCGAGGCGGCGAGCGGCGACGGCCATGACGACGGCGGTCACTGGCAGCAGCAGTTCTCGGTTCAGGTGCCGGGTGAAACCGAACCGCTGACGCTGCTGGTGCGCGGTGCACGGCTCGTCTCCGCCACGGACCGCGATGCAGAAGACATGCAGACTTCCGGCTACGTGGTGGTGTTCGACGACATCTCGGACGTGATCTCGGCGCAGCGCTCGATTGCCTGGGGCGAAGTGGCGCGGCGTCTTGCGCACGAGATCAAGAATCCGCTCACGCCGATCCAGTTGTCGGCCGAGCGTTTGCAGATGAAACTGGCTGACAAGCTCGCGCCGTCCGACGCCGACGTGCTCAAGCGCGGCGCGACCACCATCGTCAATCAGGTGGCGGCGATGAAGCAGATGGTAGACAGCTTCCGCGACTACGCGCGCACGCCGCCGGCGGTGCTCGCCAACCTGCAGTTGAATGAGCTGGTGAGCGAAGTGCTCACGCTGTACGGTATCGAAGAAGGCAAGAGCGCGATCCACGTCGAGCTCGCTGCGTTGCCGGTGATTCGCGGCGACGCGACCCAATTGCGCCAGGTGATCCACAACCTGTTGCAGAATGCGCAGGATGCGGTGGCCGAGGCCGGGCATCCACGTGTGCTGCTCGAAACGAGGACAGTAGAATATGGCGATCCCGACGCGGAAGGCAAAGCGCGCGTCGCGGTGCGTCTGACCGTATCGGACAACGGACCGGGCTTCCCCGCACGCATTCTGACGCGTGCATTCGAACCTTACGTGACGACCAAGGCCAAAGGGACAGGGCTCGGCCTCGCGATGGTCAAGAAGATCGTCGACGAACACGGCGCGCGTATCGACATTCGCAACCGTCTGAAGGCGGGCGATGTGATCGAGGGTGCGCAGATTTCGATCCTCTTTCTTCAATTAGCAGACGATGATGTTGCGGCACCCGGAGCAGGGCCGCAGGCGGCGCATGGCAAGGCGTCGCAGGGAACGACAAAAGCAACAGTGCAGACAAGGGCAGCGTAAATGGCAACCATCCTGGTGGTAGACGATGAAATGGGCATCCGGGAATTGCTCTCGGAGATCCTGAGCGACGAAGGGCATGTCGTGGAGGCGGCGGAAAACGCGCAGGAAGCGCGCGAGTTCCGGCTGCGTCAGGCGCCCGACCTGGTGCTGCTCGACATCTGGATGCCCGACACCGATGGCGTCACGTTGCTCAAGGAGTGGGCCGCGCAGGGGCAATTGACGATGCCGGTGATCATGATGTCGGGTCACGCGACCATCGACACGGCAGTCGAGGCCACCAAGATCGGTGCGCTCAACTTTCTCGAGAAGCCGATTGCGTTGCAGAAGCTGCTGAAGGCGGTCGAGCAGGGACTCGCACGCGGCAATCCGGCACCTGCGGCGCCCGGCGCGGCGGCGAAGCCGGCGCTGCCGGCGAGCTCGTCAGCGGTGGCTTCGGCGGCTTCGTTGCCGATGCTTTCTAGCGACGGCATCGGCAGTGGCACGCTGGCCGCGCAGACCGCCTCGATTTCATTCGACATCCCGTTGCGCGATGCGCGCGATGCTTTCGAGCGCGCGTACTTCGAGTATCACCTCGCACGCGAAAACGGCAGCATGACGCGGGTCGCCGAAAAGACGGGGCTCGAACGCACTCACCTGTATCGCAAGCTCAAGCAGCTCGGCGTCGACCTCGGCAAGAACAAAGGGGAGTAAGGCGGCACACCAAGGGCCGCTTAGCCGCCTGGCAAAATTTTCAAGAAGGGACTTGAGCAGTCGGAAACCCTTTGTTATACTCTCGCTTCTTCGTTGGCCCGGTAGCTCAGTTGGTAGAGCAGCGGATTGAAAATCCGCGTGTCGATGGTTCGATTCCGTCCCAGGCCACCAGAATTTAGCCCTAGGAAATCGCAAGATTCCTAGGGCTTTTCCTTTTCTGATTGGTATCTGACTGGCACCCAGCGCGCCTCATTGTGCGGTGCTCCGGTCATGGCGTGTGCTCGGCGGCCTCGTGCGGCGCGTGATAAAATCGCGCCAGTTCAAGGACTTGCTGCGTTCGCCTGACAAGTCCTTTTTGTTTTTCAGGGGGGGCTTGCGGCCCGGCTTTTCAGCCACGCTGCACCGCGCACGGACCCCTGCGCCCGACGATCAGCGGTATAAGCGCCAGCGACTCTGGAGAAGGATGGCGCGGCCTATAC
This sequence comes from Burkholderia sp. 4M9327F10, assembly GCF_005503145.1. Lineage (GTDB taxonomy): Bacteria > Pseudomonadota > Gammaproteobacteria > Burkholderiales > Burkholderiaceae > Paraburkholderia. Next base: position 48,147 of record NZ_SCNV01000043.1, read on the forward strand.
TGCATGAGCCGGTAACACGCCGGCACGCGTCGCGCCGCGTTGCTGCATGGCGCACACCGCGCAGCGCGACGTGGCACTCATCATTCACGGAGTTTCACGGTGATCCGCAAAGACGCTAAAAGTAGCGCTCTGGTGCTGTTTTCCGGCGGTCAGGACTCGGCTACGTGCCTCGCCTGGGCGCTCGAACGATATGAAACGGTCGAGACACTCGGTTTCGACTATGGTCAGCGGCACCGGGTCGAGCTGGAGTGCCGCGAAGGCTTCCGCGATGCGATTGCCCGGGCCTTTCCGGCATGGGCCGGACGCCTCGGCGACGACCATATGATCGACCTGTCGGTGCTCGGTTCGATCAGCGATACCGCGATGACGCGCGAAATCCAGATCGAGGCTGCGGCCAACGGTCTGCCGAATACGTTTGTGCCGGGCCGCAACCTGATGTTCATGACGATCGCTGCGGCGATTGCTTACCGGCGGGGCTTGCAGGTGCTGGTGGGCGGCATGTGCGAGACGGACTTTTCGGGCTACCCCGATTGCCGCGACGACACGATGAAGGCGTTGCAGGTGGCGCTCAATCTCGGCATGGATCAGCGCTTCCTGCTGGAAACGCCGCTGATGTGGCTCGACAAGGCGGATACGTGGCGCCTGGCGCACGAGTTGGGCGGCGACGAACTGGTCGAGCTGGTTCGCGTCGAAACGCATACGTGCTACGTCGGCGAGCGCGCCGAGCTGCATGCGTGGGGCTTCGGCTGCGGCGAATGCCCGGCGTGCCGTCTGCGCAAGCGCGGCTATGAAGCCTATCTGGCCGGCGAGAAAGTAACAGAAGCACCCGTTTGATCCGTGCGCCCTTTTATCCCGCTGCGGCCCGTTGTGGCCGATCGCGGAGCAAGGGGCGGCGGCAACCTTAATCAGGCGCCCTCTGGCGCCAGGCAGAAAGCAGCATGACGTACGCGGTCAAGGAAATCTTCTACACATTGCAGGGCGAGGGCGCGAATGCCGGACGCCCGGCGGTGTTTTGCCGGTTCGCCGGCTGCAATCTGTGGTCGGGCCGCGAGGAAGACCGCGCGGAGGCCGTGTGCCGCTTCTGCGATACGGACTTTGTCGGCACGGACGGCGAGAACGGCGGCAAGTACCGCACGGCCGAAGAGCTGGTCGCGATGATCGCTTCGCAGTGGCCCGAAGGTGAGGGCGAGCGCTTTGTCGTCTGTACCGGCGGCGAGCCGATGCTGCAGATGGATCAGCCGTTCGTCGATGCGCTGCATGCGGCCGGCTTTGAGATCGCCATCGAGACCAACGGCTCGCTGCCGGTGCTCGAGACGATCGACTGGATCTGCGTGAGCCCGAAGGCCGACGCGCCCTTGGTCGTCACCAAGGGCAACGAACTGAAAGTCGTGATTCCGCAGGACAACCAGCGGCTCGCCGAATACGCAGCGCTCGACTTTCAGTATTTTCTTGTCCAGCCAATGGACGGCCCGTCGCGCGACATCAATACGAAACTCGCGATCGACTGGTGCAAACGCCACCCGCAATGGCGCCTGTCGATGCAGACCCACAAGTATCTGAACATTCCCTGATTTGCCGTGCTGACGATTACCCGAAAACTCGAATTCGACGCGGGCCACCGCATTCCCGATCACCGTAGCCAGTGCAGGAATCTGCACGGGCATCGCTATGTGCTCGAAATCACGCTGCAAGGCGATCTGGTCGAAACGGAAGGCGCGCCGGATCGCGGCATGGTGATGGACTTTGCGGACGTGAAGTCACTCGCCGTCGAACACCTCATCGACAAATGGGATCACGCGTTTCTCGTCTATGAAGGCGACACGCAGGTGCGCGGCTTTCTGGACTCGATGCCCGGTCACAAGACGGTGGTGCTCGATCGCATTCCTACCGTGGAAAATCTCGCGGCTGTCGCGTTCGACCTGCTGGCGAACGTCTACGACGCTCACTACGGTGTGAATCTGCGTCTGCACAAGGTGCGTCTCTACGAGACGCCTAACTGCTGGGCTGACGTGGTTCGGGACTAAGCGTCGCCGTTATTGTCACGGTATGATCGTTTCGATAACCACTCGGAGCGAGACATGCCGGTCATCACACAGCGAAGCGGGCGCGAGGTGCGCCGCGCGAGCCTTCTCTCCCGTGTTTCAGGCGGCCTTGTGCGCCGCCGCGGAGCATGGCGATGAGCACCTTTACGAATCCTCTCAAACAACGTCTTGCTGAAGCTGAGCCGCTCTTCGGGTTGTGGCTGTCGCTCGGCAGCGAAAGCGCCGCCGAGGCGCTGGCGCACGCCGGTTTCGACTGGTTGCTGATCGACATGGAGCACGCGCCGAACGACAGCGGCGACGTCACCGGCCAGTTGCGCGCGATTGCTGCGGCGCACCTGCCGAGTGAACCGGTGGTGCGTGTGCCGGCGAGCGAAGGCTGGCTCGTCAAGCGCGTACTCGACGCGGGTGCTCGCACGCTGATGTTTCCGAATATCGAGTCCGCCGCGGAAGCGCTTGAGGCCGTGCGCCTGACCCAGTATCCGACCGCCGAGGCGCTCGACGGCCGGCGTGGCGTGGCAGGGGCGGTTCGTGCCGCTTCGTATGGCATGCGGCGTGACTATGTGCAGGGCGCCAATGCGCAGATCGCCACTATCGTGCAGATCGAATCCGCGCAGGCCGTGCAGGAAGTCGAGAAGATCGCGGCGGTGCCGGGCGTGGACTGCCTGTTCATCGGGCCCGCCGATCTCGCGGCGAGCCTGGGTCATCTTGGCGACTCGAAGCACCCGGACGTGCAGGCCGCAATGGCCCACGTGGTGGCGGCAGCCGACAAGGCCGGTATTGCGACCGGCATTTTTGCCATGGATTCGGCCGGTGCGCGTCAGTATCGCGACGCCGGTTTTCGTTTTATCGCGCTCGCAGCCGATGTCATGTGGCTGTTGCGCGCGACGCGTCAAGCGCTGCAGGAGGTGCGGTCATGAAGGGTATTTCGCAGTGCGCCGTGCGCGTTGCGGTAGGTCTCGCCACTTGTGCAGCGTTGGCGGCATCTGCCACGGTGTACGCACAGGACAAGCCGTCCCAGGCGGACCCCGAGACACAGACGGCGGTCGCCGACTACAACGCGGGCAACCTGAGCTCGGCGCTCAGCGAATTCCGTAAGGCGGCCGAGCACGGCAGCCGGCTTGCTGAATTCAACTACGCGATGATGCTGCTCAATGGCGAAGGCGCGGCTGCCAACGTCGAGGAAGGCAAGAAGTGGCTGCGCAAGGCCGCCGACGCGAACATGTCGCACGCCCAGTATGTGTACGGCAAGATGTACGACGATGGCGAGTTCGTGGGCCGCGATCCGGTCGAAGCGCATCGCTGGTTCCTGAAGGCCGCGCAGCAAGGCCACGTGCAGGCCGAGCTTGCGCTCGCCAACCAGTTCCTCGATGGCCGCGGCACGGCGCGTGACAATCGTCAGGCGTTCTTCTGGTACAAGAAGGCCGCGGAAGGCGGCGATATGACGGCGCAGTACGTGGCAGGCTCGTTCTACGAGCGCGGTGGCGATGGCGTGGACAAGAATCTGAACGTGGCGCGCGCTTACTATGCGGCGGCCGCGGCGCAGGGCGATCCGGCGGCCAAGCTCAAGTTTCAGCAATTGAGCGCGCAATTGCGCGACGAGCACGAAGCGAAGCCGCAGTAGCGCGGCTTGCCAATGAACAAGGGGCGCATCCGCGCCCCTCTTTTCTTCTAGCTCTGCATCAAGCGCTTCTGTCGCCCGACGCTCATGATGAGGCCAGTCGCGACCCCGAGCGTAATCAGCGCCGTGCCCCCATAGCTCATGAACGGCAGCGGCACGCCCACCACCGGCAGGATCCCGCTCACCATGCCGATATTGACGAACGCATAGGTGAAAAAGGCCATCGTCAGCGACCCCGCCAATAATCGGCCGAATAGCGTGGCCCCATTGGCCGCTATATAAAGCCCTCGCGCGATCAGCGCCATATACAGCACCAGCAGCACAACCCCGCCTGCCAGCCCGAACTCTTCGGAGAACACCGCAAAAATAAAGTCGGTATGTTTTTCAGGAATGAATTCCAGGTGCGCCTGCGTGCCTTTCAGCCAGCCCTTGCCGAGTGGGCCGCCCGAGCCGATCGCAATCACCGCCTGGATGGTGTGGAAGCCCTTGCCAAGCGGATCGGAGGTGGGATCGAGCAGCGTGCAGATGCGGTGCTTCTGATAGTCGTGCATCAGCGGCCACTGCACCTCAGGCTGACAGATCTTGTCCTGGAACACCGCGATTGAGGTGACCGCGATTGCCGCTGCAATCAGCACCGGCACGATCAGCTTGAAGCTCAGTCCCGCGAAATAGATGACAAACAGGCCCGCCGCGAACACCAGCACAGCGGTGCCGAGGTCGGGCTGCTTGGCGATCAGGCCGACCGGCACGGCGAGGATCAGCAGGCCCACCAGATAGTCGTACCAGCGCATCACGCCCTCGCGGCGCTGGTAGTACCACGCCAGCATCAACGGGGTGGCGATCTTCATGATCTCGGACGGCTGGATCACCACGCCGACGTTGATCCAGCGCTTGGCCCCCTTGCGCGTGAGGCCGAATAGCGCCACCGCCACCAGCAACGCGATGCCGAAGGTATAGAGCGGCACCGCGAAGCGCATCAGCGTGGTGGGCGGCACATTGGCCAGCGCCCACATCAGCACAAAGGTGAGCATGATGTTGCGCAACTGGTCTTCCACCTTGCCCGGCATGTCGAGCGTGGCGCTGTACAGCGTGACGATGCCGACGCACATCAGCAGAAACACCGCGAGTGCGAGCGGTCGGTCGAAGCCGATGAACATCTTCTTGATGCGGTCGAGCCAGGCGCGCTTGTCGAATTGCATGCCTTTCTCCTTACTCGTCGATGCCGCCGGAAACCGGCTGGCTGGGTGACGTGGGCTGAATGCTGTCTTCGCGTGACGGGGCAGCGGCGCTGGGTGCCGGCTCGCTGCCGGGGCGCGGGTGATGCGGGCCGGATTTGCGCGGCACGAGCGTCCGGGTGGGCGCCGAGGCCGGGTCGGTCATGACGGTGGTGGCGACGAACGGCGCGGAGGCGCCCGCTGTGGCCGCGTCGGCCGCGTTATCGGCCACCTTATCCGCCGACCTGGCAGCCACGCTGGTTGCGTTCCTGACGCCGGGCACAGCGACCACAGGGCCCGCTGGCACGGCCGGTGCAACCTCCGACGCAGCGGACGCCGCGGACGGCGCCGAAGCGCCGGCCGCATTCGACGCTGCGCCTGGCATCGGCAGGGCGGTGAAGCCCGCGGCGACGGACGCTGGCTGCGTAATCTCGACGGCGGTAGGCGCCGCGCCAATCACCGGCGCCGACGCATCTGCCGTTGCCGAAGCCGCAGCGGCGACCGCCGCCGCTTCTGCACCGGGCTTCTGCCGGTCGACAAGGTAGTAGTCGAGCACGCGGCGCGCAATCGGACCTGCCGATTCCGCACCCCAGCCGCCGTTTTCCACGATCAGTGCAAGCGCGATCTTGGGATTGTCGGCGGGCGCGAAGGCGATAAAGAGCGCGTGGTCGCGCAGGTTTTCTGCGACCGCGTGGCCCTTGTAGTTGGCGCCCTGCAGCGAATACACCTGGGCCGTCCCCGTTTTGCCGGCGGCCTGATAGGGCGCGCCGATGAACAGCTTGGACGCCGTACCGTTGGTGACCACACCGACCATCGCCCGCTTGACGATATCGATATCCGACTGCGACACGTTGATGCGGCCATCGTCCTTCGGCACGGTCAGACGCGTGTCCTTGGTGATCGGATTTTCGATTTCCTTGACCAGGTGAGGCTTCATCACCACGCCGTTATTGGCGAGCGTGGCGACCGCGTGGGCGAGCTGCAGGATCGTGAACGAGTTGTAGCCCTGGCCGATGCCCAGACTGATCGTCTCGCCTTCATACCAGCGCTGCTGCTCGGGCTTGCGGTAGGCTTTGCGCTTCCATTCGGTGGAAGGAAGAATGCCCTTGGCTTCACCGGCAATGTCGATGCCGGTGATCTGGCCGAAGCCCCACGGCTTCATGAAGTTGGCGATCGCGTTGACGCCGAGATCGTGCGCCAGCATGTAGAAATACGTGTCGTTCGACACCACGATGGCGCGGTTCAGGTCGATCCAGCCCTGGCCCGAACGCACGTCGTTGCGGAACGTGTGGCCGCCGAACGTGTAGAAGCCCGGGTCCTGGAAGCCCCAGCTCGGCGTGCGCTTGTGCAGCGTCAGTGCGGCGAGCGCCATGAACGGCTTGTAGGTCGAGCCTGGCGGGTAGGTGCCGTGCAGCGGGCGGTTCAGCAGCGGATGGTCCGGCGAGTTGTTCAGGTCGTCCCAGGTCTGCTGGTCGATACCGTCCACGAACGAATTCGGGTCGAAGCTTGGCGCCGAGACGAACGCGAGCACGTCGCCGGTTGACGGTTCGATCGCCACCAGCGCGCCGCGCTTGCCCGAGAACGCCTGTTCGGCAACCTGCTGAAGACCGATATCGAGCGACAGCACGAGGTTGTTGCCCGGCGTCGCCTGGGTGCGCGACAAGGTGCGTACCGGCCGCCCGCCTGCTGTGACCTCGACTTCTTCGAAGCCGGTCTGGCCGTGCAGTTCGGTTTCGTAGCTCTGTTCGACGCCGATCTTGCCGATGTAGTCCGTGCCCTTGTAGTTGTTGGCGTCGAGGCGCGGATCGTAGTGATCCGGGTCCTTGTCGTTCTGGTCGCTGGCGTCGTCGATCTTGTCCTGATCGCGCTGCGAGATCCGCCCGATATAGCCGATCACGTGCGCCGCCGTCGGTCCAAGCGGGTACTGGCGGAACAGGCGGGCACGCACTTCGACGCCCGGGAAGCGGAAGCGCTGCGCCGTGAAGCGCGCGACTTCGTCGTCGGTGAGGCGCGTGCGGATCGGCAGGCTTTCGAAGTTCTTCGAATCTTCCTGCAGCTTCTTGAAGCGGCGCCGGTCGCGGGCGTCGATGGAAATGACGGTCGACAGGTTGTTGATCACGTTGTCGAGCGTGTCATTGAGCTTCGAGGGCGTAATTTCCAGCGTGTAGGCGGAGTAGTTTTTTGCCAGCACGACGCCGTTACGGTCCGTGATGATGCCGCGGTTGGGGACGATCGGCGCCACCGAAATGCGGTTCTCGTCGGCTTGCAGCGAGTATTTGCTGTAGTGCCAGACCTGCAGGAACAGGAAGCGGAAAACGATCAGCCCGAAACACACGAACACGAACAGGCCCGCCGCCGCGACCCGCAGGCGGAACTTTGAGAGCTGTTGCTGAGTGTCCTTGAATTCGGCGGCCATGCTTTAGATCAAAACAACGAAAGGCTCGACGCGCACGGCGCTAAATGGGGCGGGTGTCGTCCGGATCGGCCGGACGGCGCTGCGGCATCAGCAGCAGCACGCTTGCAATGGGCCACAGGGCGGCCTCGACGAATCCGTCGATCAGGTAGCCCCAGCCCGGAAATGCGGCGCCCATCAGTAGACGGATCACGAACGGCACAAGTTGCGCGATGACGAACAACGGCATTACCGCGAAAGTCTGCACGCCCATAGGCATCCACAATACACGTCGGTGGATGGTGATGGCGCCGTACGACAGCAGCGTATACGCGAGTGCATGCTCGCCGAGCAGGCTGGCGTTGTGCACGTCCATCAGGATGCCGAGCAGGAAGGCGATGCCCATGCCCACCTTGCGCGGCTGGTGCACGTTCCAGAACAGCAGCACGAGCGCCACGAAATCAGGAATGCCGATCAGGCGTCCCCACGGCATCAGGTTCAGCAGGAAGGCGGCGGCCAGGCTGAACGAGATGAAGTACGGATTGACCGGCTGCAGGATGTATTGAGGACGGTTCACTCGTCGATCCCCCCCGTGGCGGGTTTCGGGGTCTTTTCTACGGGCGGCCGTGCTTCGGCGGCCTTCTTCTCGCTAGCGGACTTTTTCTCGGCGGCGGGCTTTTTCTCCCCCGCGGCCTTCTTTTCCGTCGCTGTCGCTGTTGCTGCCGGGCCCGAAGCCGGCTTGGATGCTGCCGGGGCCGCAGTTGTGGCCGATGCCGGCACGGCTGCCTTGGCGTTCTTGTCCGCAGTCTTTTCCGCAGGCTTGGCACCCTTCTTCGCCTTCGCTTCTTTCGCCGAGCTGGCCGCATCGGGTTCGTCTGCGGGACGAGGCGGCACGGTGTTCTGATAATGCAGCACCAGCAACTGACGCGCGCCGCGCACCGGCGCAACCGGCAGGCAGATCACGCGTGCGAACGCGGTATCGGCCTGCTTGTCGACCCGCACCACCTTCGCGACCGGCAGGCCCGGCGGATAGGTGCCGTCGAGGCCGCTCGTCACGAGTTCGTCGCCGGCTTGCACGTCCGCGCTGATCGGCACGAAGCGCAGGTCGAGCGAATCGCCCTTCGGCGTGCCGTAGATCACGCTGCGCAGACCGGTACGCACCACCTGCACCGGCACGGCCTGATCCTTGTCGGTGAGGAGCGTCACTTCGGCCTGCAGCGGGAACACGCGGGTCACCTGGCCAACCACGCCGTCTTCATTGACGACCGGTGAGCCGTCCTGAATGCCCTGCTGCGCGCCACGGCCAATGATGACTTTTTGCGTGAAGGGATCGCGCGTGTCGTACTGGATTTCCGCGGGGATCGACTGGGTGGTCATGCGCTGCGAGAGTTGCAGCAACGAGCGCAGATGCTCGTTCTCGGCGCCCAGTTCGGCTGCCGTGTTGGCTTGCAGCGAGAGCTGCAGGTTCTTCTTGCGCAGGGTCTCGTTCTGGCCGCGCAGCGTGGCGCTTGTCACTGCCAGATCGGCGGCGCCCATGAAGATGTCGCGCGGCACGAGCGCCGCGCGCTGCAACGGATAAATGCCGGCTCCCAGCACGCCGCGAACGATCTCCAGCGTCCTGAAGCGCGCATCCGAGATCAGCAGGGCGAGCGCCAGCAGCACGAAGAAAATCAGCCGTGCGAGTGCGGAGGGGCCTTGCTTGAACAGAGGCGGCGGACTGTATTCCATGGTCGGCGCCGGGGGCGTGAGCGGTTGGTCTAACTTCGGCGCGAAAACACGCGCTCAGCGCGCGGCGGCTGGATGAACCAGCCCAAGACAGGCTGGCCCGATCAAGGCTAGCCGTCCGATCCGCGCTGCTGACATGGAGCGAAGCTCTCGCTTACTCGTACGAGAAGATGCTGCCGAGCTTGTCCATGCGCTCGAGGGCCATGCCCGAGCCGCGCACGACGCAAGTCAGCGGGTCTTCGGCGACGAGCACCGGCAGGCCGGTTTCTTCGGCGAGCAGACGGTCCAGGTCGCGCAGCAGTGCGCCGCCGCCCGTGAGCATCATGCCGCGTTCGGCGATGTCCGCGCCGAGTTCCGGCGGCGTCTGCTCGAGAGCGATCTTCACCGACGACACGATCTGGTTCAGCGGATCGGTGAGGGCTTCGAGGATTTCGTTGCTGGAGATGGTGAAGCTGCGCGGAATGCCTTCCGACAGGTTGCGGCCCTTCACTTCCATTTCCTTGACTTCCGAGCCCGGGAACGCGGAGCCGATTTCCTTCTTGATCGCTTCAGCGGTTTGCTCGCCGATCAGCATGCCGTAGTTGCGGCGGATGTAGTTGACGATAGCTTCGTCGAACTTGTCGCCGCCGACGCGTACCGAACCCTTGTAGACGATGCCGCCCAAGGAGATCACGCCGACTTCGGTCGTGCCGCCGCCGATGTCCACCACCATCGAGCCGGTGGCTTCCGAGACCGGCAGGCCCGCGCCGATAGCAGCGGCCATCGGCTCTTCAATCAGATAAACCTGCGAAGCGCCTGCGCCGTGAGCCGCCTCCTTGATGGCGCGGCGTTCCACCTGGGTGGAGCCGCACGGCACGCAGATGATGATGCGCGGCGACGGCGAGAACATACGCGATTCGTGAGCCGTCTTGATGAACTGCTTGATCATCTGCTCGGTGACGGTGAAGTCGGCGATCACGCCGTCTTTCATCGGGCGGATCGCCTCGATGTTGCCCGGCACCTTGCCAAGCATCTGCTTGGCTTCCTTGCCGACTGCCTGGATGGTTTTCTTGCCGTTGGGACCGCCTTCCTGGCGGATGGAAACGACCGACGGTTCGTCGAGAACGATGCCCTTGCCACGCATGTAGATGAGCGTGTTGGCGGTGCCGAGGTCAATCGCCAGATCGTTGGAGAAGTAGCTGCGCAAAAAACCGAACATTCAAAATCCTGTCTCGCTGGGGGCCGGGCCTCGCAAACATTGCGCAGGGCGGCAGCGGAAAAATAACAGCTTCAACCGGGCGGATACTGCGCCACAGCGGCTTGAAGCTTCGGGGGAATCTACCGGAGGCTGGCACAAGGCCGGCTTCTATCTCTGATTCATTTATAGGTTAATGACCAGAAAGGCCTTGGTAAGACGGTCCGGGTTTGGGTCGAACGCGTAATGATACCTTATAATTTTGCTTGATTTGAAGGAAACGGTTGGCACTTTTTGCCTCCGCTGGCCCCTTTTTCGAGGGCCCCCTCCAGTGTCGTAACCCGCTGTCACAGCTTTGTTTTCCGCACTGTGACAGTCCGCCACATTTTCCGGTGACTGCATGGCTCTGACCCTGACCGATGTTAAGCGCATCGCGCATCTTGCGCGGCTCGAACTGGCCGACGCCGAAGCCGAGCACACGCTCGTCCAGCTCAATGATTTTTTCGGCCTTGTCGAGCAGATGCAGGCCGTCGACACCAAGGGCATTGAACCGCTCGCCCATCCGATCGAGCAGATCGAAGATGTTGCACTGCGTTTGCGCGAAGACGCAGTGACGGAAATCGTCCAGCGCGATGAATTCCAGCGCCCGGCGCCTGCTGTGCAGGAAGGGCTCTACCTGGTGCCGAAGGTCATTGAATAAAAACATGGGTTCGGCGCGCAGTGTTTGCTGCGCTGCCGCGCCATTCTGGACTGGAAGAACGCAATGCATGAAAAAAGCTTGACCGAACTGCGGGCCGCCCTTGCTGCGAAAGAATGCTCCGCAGTCGAACTGGCGCAGCTCTATCTGAAGCGGATCGAGGCAGCCAACAGCCTGAACGCCTTCGTCCAGGTGGACGCCGATCTCACGCTCGAGCAGGCTAAAGCCGCCGACGCGCTGCTCCATACCGGCCACGCCGGGCCGCTGGTCGGCCTGCCGATCGCCCACAAGGACGTGTTTGTGACGCGTGGCTGGCGCTCCACCGCCGGCTCGAAGATGCTCGCCAATTACGTGAGCCCGTTCGACGCGACCGTGGTCGAGCGCCTGAACCGCGCGGGCATGGTGTGCGTCGGCAAGACCAACATGGACGAGTTCGCAATGGGCTCGTCCAACGAGAATTCGCACTTCGGTCCGGTGCAGAACCCGTGGGACACCAAGGCCGTGCCGGGCGGCTCGTCGGGCGGCTCGGCTGCCGCCGTGGCCGCGCGCCTCGCGCCGGCCGCCACGGGCACGGATACCGGCGGTTCGATCCGCCAGCCGGCCTCGTTCTCGGGCATCACGGGCATCAAGCCGACTTACGGCCGCGTGTCGCGCTACGGCATGATCGCGTTCGCGTCGTCGCTCGACCAGGGCGGCCCGATGGCGCAAAGCGCCACGGACTGCGCGCTGCTGCTCAACGCCATGGCCGGTTTCGACGAGCGCGATTCGACCAGCCTCGTACGCGACGACGAAGACTACACGCGCTATCTGGGCAAGACATGGTCGGCCGACGCTGCGGGCAATGCTACGGGCAAGCCGCTCGCCGGACTGCGCATCGGCCTGCCGAAGGAATATTTCGGTGCGGGCCTGGCTGACGACGTGCGCGCCGCAATCGACGCAGCATTGAAGCAGTACGAAGCGCTCGGCGCCACGCTGGTCGAAGTCACGCTGCCGAAAACCGAACTGTCGATCCCCGTGTACTACGTGATCGCGCCAGCGGAAGCCTCCTCGAACCTGTCGCGTTTCGACGGCGTGCGCTACGGCCACCGCGCCGCGGAGTACCGCGATCTGCTCGATATGTACAAGAAGTCGCGCGCCGAGGGTTTCGGACCGGAAGTGAAGCGCCGCATTCTGGTGGGTGCGTACGTGCTGTCGCACGGCTATTACGACGCCTACTACCTGCAGGCGCAGAAGATCCGCCGCATCATCGCAAACGACTTCCAGGAAGCGTTCAAGCAGTGCGACGTGATCATGGGACCGGTTGCGCCGTCGGTGGCGTGGGATCTCGGCGCCAAGGGCGACGATCCGGTGCAGATGTACTTGGCCGATATCTACACGCTGTCGGTGAGCCTCGCCGGTTTGCCCGGCATGAGCGTGCCGTGCGGCTTCGGCGCGGGCGCGAATGCGCAGCGCCCGGTCGGTCTGCAGATCATCGGCAACTATTTCAACGAAGCTCGCATGCTGCAGGTTGCGGATGCGTTCCAGCGCGCAACCGACTGGCATCGCCGGGCCCCGGCAGGAGTGTGAACACATGACCAAGCAATGGGAAGTCGTTATCGGTCTCGAGACGCACACGCAACTGTCGACCGTCTCGAAGATTTTCTCGGGCGCCGCCACGCAGTTCGGCGCAGAACCCAACACGCAGGCCTGCCCTGTCGATCTGGCCTTGCCCGGTTCGCTGCCGGTGATGAACCGCGGCGCCGTGCAACGGGCGATTGAATTCGGTCTCGCGATCGGCGCAACCATCGCGCCGCGCAGCATCTTCGCGCGCAAGAACTACTTTTACCCCGATCTGCCGAAGGGCTATCAGATCAGCCAGTACGAGATTCCTGTGGTGCAGGGCGGCCAGGTCACGATTCAGGTGCCCGCCAACGAGAAGGCCGGCAAGGAAGCGTACGAGAAGACCATCAACCTGACGCGCGCTCACCTCGAAGAAGACGCAGGCAAGTCGCTGCACGAAGACTTCGCGGGCATGACCGGCATCGACCTGAACCGCGCCGGCACGCCGCTGCTCGAAATCGTCACCGAGCCGGAAATGCGCAGCGCGGCGGAGGCAGTCGCGTATGCGAAGACGCTGCATACGCTCGTCACGTGGCTCGGTATCTGCGACGGCAACATGCAGGAAGGCTCGTTCCGCTGCGATGCGAACGTGTCGGTGCGGCCGCTCGGGCAAGAGGAATTCGGCACGCGTGCCGAGATCAAGAACCTGAACTCGTTCCGCTTCCTAGAAGAAGCGATCCAGTACGAAGTGCGCCGCCAGATCGAGCTGATCGAAGACGGCGGCACGGTGGTGCAGGAAACGCGTCTGTACGATCCGGACAAGCGCGAAACGCGTTCGATGCGCAGCAAGGAAGACGCGCACGATTACCGCTATTTCCCCGATCCGGATTTGATGCCGCTCGTGATCGACGCGGCGTGGGTCGAGCGTGTGAAGGCCGAAATGCCGGAACTGCCGGTGGCGATCCAGCAGCGCTTTGTCGGGCAGTACGGTCTGACGCCTTATGACGCGGGCGTGCTGACTTCGAGCAAGGCGATGGCCGCTTACTACGAAGCGGTGGTCGCAAAGGTGGGCGCGGCGCAAGCCAAGGTCGCTGCAAACTGGCTGATGGGCGAAGTCTCGTCGCTGTTGAACCGCGAAGATCTCGACATCGCCGACAGCCCGGTTTCCGCCGCGCAACTCGCGCTGCTGCTGCAACGCATTGCCGACGGCACGATCTCGAACAAGATCGCGAAGGAAATCTTCGTCGCGATCTGGGACGAGAAAGCCACTGACGAAGCGGCCGCCGACCGCATCATCGAAGCAAAGGGTCTCAAGCAGATTTCCGATACCGGCGAACTGGAAGCGATCATCGACGAAGTGCTCGCGGCCAACCAGAAGTCGGTCGAGGAATTCCGCGCCGGCAAGGAAAAGGCGTTCAACGCGCTGATCGGCCAGGCGATGAAGGCCACCAAGGGCAAGGCGAATCCGCAGCAGGTCAACGAGCTGCTGAAGAAAAAGCTATCCTGACGCAAGTGATGTAAATGCCGAACCGCGCGTGTGTGGATCAGCGCGCGGCTTCGGTCACAACGGGCTGTTGCCGGACGAAAGTGGGGCAGCGGCCCGTTTCCTTTGGTTGGCGCGACCCGAATTTTCACTAACGTTAGGCGCCTCTGGAGACACTGCATGGCGAAACAGCCAGAACTCGACGAATTCCGCGTGCCGTACTTCGACGACAAGAAGATCGCGAAATTCGCGCTCACCGATTTCGATCCTGCCGCGAAGCCGTTTTCGACAGGCTCGAAGGACGGCGACCGCGAGCGTCTTGCCGAGATCGGCGCGAGGCTCGACGAGTTGCAGGAACGCCTGCATGCGCAGCGCCTGCAACGCGTGCTGCTCGTGTTACAGGGCATGGATACGAGCGGCAAGGACGGCACGATCCGCGCCGTGTTTCACGAGGTGGATCCGCTCGGCCTGCACATCGTGCCGTTCAAGGCGCCGACCGCCACCGAACTGGCGCACGATTTCCTCTGGCGCGTGCACGCGCAGGCGCCCGCTGCCGGCGAACTGACGATCTTCAACCGCAGCCATTATGAGGACGTGCTGGTGCCGGTCGTGCTCGGCCAGCTCGACGAGGCCGCGCGCGAGCGGCGCTACCGCCACATCCGCGATTTCGAGGCTATGCTGGCGGACAACGGCACCACGATCATCAAATGCACGCTGCACATCTCGAAGGACGAGCAGCGTTCCCGCTTGCAGGCACGCATCGACGATCCGACCAAACACTGGAAGTTCGACGTTTCGGATCTGGAAGCGCGCAAGCAGTGGGATCAGTATCAGACGGCGTATCACAACGCGCTGTCTGCAACCTCGACGCGTTATGCGCCCTGGTACATCATCCCGGCCGATTCGAAGTCGCATCGCAACCTGATGGTCGCTGAACTACTGCTGCGCACGTTTGAAGCAATGAAGCTTGAATATCCGCCTGCGAAGGAATCGCTCAAGGGCGTGAAGGTCGAATGAGCACCAGAATTCAACTACGAATCGACAACGAACCTACAACAAAGGAACGACATGTTGCGTGTGATTACCGCCAACCTGAACGGCATCCGCTCTGCGGCGAAAAAGGGCTTTTTCGAATGGTTTGGTGAGCAGAAGGCGGACGTGCTGTGCGTGCAGGAAATCAAATGCTCGCAGGACGACATGACCCCCGAGTTTCTCGCTCCGCATAACTTCACCGGCTACTTCCAGCATGCGGTGAAGAAGGGCTACAGCGGCGCCGGCGTTTATACCCGCCACGAGCCGGACGAAGTGATCATCGGCTTCGGCAGTGAAGAGTTCGACCCGGAAGGGCGTTATGTCGAACTGCGCTTCGGCAAGCTCTCGGTGATCTCGGTGTATGTGCCGTCGGGCTCGAGCGGCGAAGATCGTCAACAGGCCAAGTTCCGCTTCATGGACGAGTTCATGCCGCACCTCGCCGAACTCAGCAAGGAACGCGAAGTGATCGTGTGCGGCGACGTGAACATCGTCCACAAGGAAATCGACATCAAGAACTGGAAGGGCAACCAGAAGAACTCAGGTTGCCTGCCCGAAGAGCGCGCGTGGCTCACGAAACTGTTCGACGAAGTGGGTTATGTGGACGTGTTCCGTACGCTCGACCAGCGGCCCGAGCAATACACGTGGTGGAGCAATCGCGGCCAGGCGTATGCGAATAACGTCGGGTGGCGGATCGATTATCAGATCGCCACGGCCGGCATTGCCGGCAAGGCCAAGCGTACCGACGTGTTCCGCGATATCAAGTTCAGCGACCACGCGCCCGTGACGGTCGACTACGACCACAAGCTCAAGAAGTAAGCGCGCGCCGGTCCGTCAGCGCGTGAGTGCACCGGCGCTTCAGTCGCCGCGCACAGGGATGCGGCGCGGACGGCCGATGCCCGCATAGTCGGGCAGTTCATCGACCGTCTTGCCGATTGCCTTGGCGTAGAGCTGCAGCATATCCGGCAGGCGCTTCATCAGATCCTGACGGCGCGTGGGTGTGTACGGATGCACGTAGATGTAGCCCTGATTGCGGTTGCTGTGGGTCGCTGCGGCCAGCTTGTCCCACAGCGTGATCGCGGCGCGCGGATCGTAGCCGGCGCGCGAGGCGATGTCGCTGCCGATCACGTCGGCTTCGGTTTCGTCGGTGGGCGTGTATTTCATTTCCAGCAGTTGCGAGCCGATCCCGAGCGGCGCCGCGCCCAGATCGGCCAGTCCGAATAGCTGCGGAATCGTGCCGGACGAATCGAGCTGCGCCGCCTGCTGCTCGCCGAGCCGTTCGCGCGCGTGCTCGCGCAGCGCATGCGCGATCTCGTGGCCGAGCAGCATGCCGAGTTCGTTGTCGTTCAGATGCACGCGATCGAGGATGCCGCTGTAAATCACAACCTTGCCGCCCGGCAGACAGTACATGCGGATGTCCGGCGAGCGGATCACCGCAATCTGCCACTTCCAGTTTTTCGCCCGTTCGTTCCACTTCAGCGAATACGGAATCAGCTTGTCCAGGATCGTGTGCACGCGGATCACGCGGGCGTCGGTGTCGGGATAAAGCCGATCGGCATGCTGGGCGCCGTAGACGATCTGCTCGAACTCGTCGGCAGCCTGGGCCTCCAGTTGCTGCGACGGAATCAGATTGCGGAACACGGCGTAGCTGCCGAAGTGCAGTTGCTGGGCGGGCGGCGTGTACGGCGGCGGGCGGCTGTCGGCCGCGCCGGGGGCGCCGGTTCGCGCGGTTTGCTTCGCCGTGCCCGGAGAGGCAAGCGGGGCTGACGCTGCGGAGGGAGCGGAAGTTGCCGATGCCGCTGCGGGCGCCGCCGGTCCATGCGCCGCGTTAGCGGTGTTGCCGGCGCCCGAACCCTGGCCGCTTGCGCCCGGGCTTTCCGTGCTGGCGGAGGCCGTCGCCGAAGCCGGGCTCTCCGGCACAGCGGCACCCGGCGCCGATTTGGCCGCGGGCGCGCTCGCAGCCGACGCGGCACTGGCCGCGAGCAGCGGCAATGCGCCGGCAAAGGCGCTCGAGGGCGTCGCAAAGGTGCCAAGGCCAAGTCCGGCGCAGCAGAGCAGCGCCAGCGCAGCACGCAGCGCACGGCGCGGGGCGGACCCGCTCACGACCGGACCCTCCACGGTGCGATCCACAGCAACAGCAGCATGCCGGGCAGCGCGAGCGCGGTGCAGGCGAGGAAGTAGTCGAACCAGCCGATCTGCGCGACCACGTAACCGCTTGCCGCCGACGCCAGCGTGCGCGGCACCGACGCGAGACTGGTGAAGAGCGCGAACTGGGTGGCGGTGTAGCGCGGATCGGTGGTGCTGGCGATATAGGCGGTAAATGCCGCCATCGTCAGGCCGGTTGCGAAGGTTTCGAGGCCGTAGACGAGCGCGAGTGCCACCGAGCGCGGATCGAGCTGCACCGCCCAGTCGATACCGAACACGGAGAGCAGCTTCGTCACGGCATGACTCGTGAACACCGCAAAATCGTAGATTTCGGCGAGCCCCGGCGATGCCGGCCCGAGATGCGCGAGCCACGCGAAGCCGAGCGTCGACAGCATCTGCAGGATGCCGAATACCCACAACCCGCGGCCGATGCCGATACGCATCATCCAGATGCCGCCGACAATCCCGCCGGCAAGACTCGCGCCGAACGCCGTGGTCTTGGCGATCACACCGATCTGCGTGCGCGAGTAGCCGATGTCGAGAAAGAACGAGGTCGACAGATTGGTCGCCATCGTATCGCCGAGCTTGTACAGGAAGATAAAGCCGAGCACCAGCAAGGCGCCGCGCCAGCCGTCGCGCAGGATAAATTCGCGGAACGGCTCGACGATCGCTTCGCGCAGGTTCCGCGGCGGCGCGCCGTGTATCT
Organism: Burkholderia sp. 4M9327F10; assembly: GCF_005503145.1. Taxonomy (GTDB): domain Bacteria; phylum Pseudomonadota; class Gammaproteobacteria; order Burkholderiales; family Burkholderiaceae; genus Paraburkholderia. Next base: position 65,911 of record NZ_SCNV01000043.1, read on the forward strand.
TCGGCTCGCGCACGAGCAGCGTCATCAGCATGCCCGGCACCATGAACGCCGCCGTGACGATGAATACCGTGGTCCACGGCAGATGGTCGGACAGGATCAGCGCGAGCGAGCCCGGCACGAGCGCCGCGATCTTGTACGCGTTGACGTGTACCGCGTTGCCGAGACCCTGCTCGGTATCGGTGAGCAATTCGCGCCGGTAGGCATCAATGGAGATGTCCTGGCTCGCGCCGAAAAACGCCACCAGCGCGGTGAGCGCCGCAACCGTCCAGATTGAATCGCGCGGCGAGACGAAACCGAGCGCGGCAATGGCGCCCGCCACCAGAATCTGCGTGACCAGCATCCAGCCGCGCCGCCTGCCCGGCCGCCAGCCGGGCAGGCGCGGCACGTAACGGTCCATCAGCGGCGCCCAGACGAATTTCCACGTATAGGGGAACTGGATCAGCGCAAACAGGCCGATTTCCTTCAGATTGACGCCTTCTGAGCGCAACCACGCCTGCACCAGATAGACGAGCGTGAACAGCGGCAATCCCGACGTGAAGCCGAGAAAGACGCAGATCAGCATGTGCGTATTGAGAAACGCACGCCAGCCAGCGTGTTCGACGTGAGCGGTAAGTGCGGGCGCCTCGTGCGGCGGGTTCGACATTTGGGTGTGTGGCGTTAGCTTTTCTTGACGCGATAGACCGCAAGACTACCACGCCAGTTCTCGCCCCACCGCACCGCCTGGCCGCCGTGCAGCACGACCCGGTCGAGAATTTCGATGCCCACCTCAGGGGCCAGCGCCTCGAAGTCCTTGATGGTCAGCACCCGCACGTTCGGTGTGTTGTGCCACTGATACGGCAGCGACTTCGACACCGGCATGCGGCCGCGCAACACGGAAAGGCGGTGCGACCAGTAGCCGAAGTTGGGGAACGACACGATGCATTCCTTGCCGACCCGCACCGTCTCGCGCAGGATCGCCGCGGTCTGGTGGATGGTCTGCAGCGTCTGCGACAGGATGGCGAAGTCGAAACTGTTGTCTTCGAACAGGCGCAGGCCGTCTTCCAGATTCTGCTGGATTACGTTGACGCCGTTCTGGGTGGCGGCAAGCACGCCGGCGTCGTTGATCTCGATGCCATAACCCGTGACTTCGAGTTCCTCGGTCAAGGTGGAGAGGAGCGAGCCGTCGCCGCAGCCCAGATCGAGCACCGTCGCGCGCGGTTCGACCCAGCGGGCAATGGCGCGGAAATCGGGGCGCAGCGCAAGATAATCGAGAGCGCGCTGGTTCATGCGTTCACCTCGGTGGCAATTCGTTCGTAATAGGCGCGCATCAGGTTGTGATAGCGCGCGTCGTCGAGCAGGAAGGCGTCGTGACCGTGCGGCGCGTCGATCTCGGCGTACGTCACCGTGCGCTTGTGATCGAGCAGCGCCTTCACCAGTTCGCGCGAGCGTGCCGGCGCAAAACGCCAGTCGGTCGTGAAGCTGGCGATCAGGTATTTCGCTGTGGTGTGCGCCACCGCAGTGGTCAGGTCGCCGTCGAAGGCCTTGGCCGGATCGAAGTAGTCGAGCGCGCGGGTGATCAGCAGATAGGTGTTGGCGTCGAAATAGTCGGCGAACTTGTCGCCCTGGTAGCGCAGATACGATTCCACCTCGAACTCGACGTCGAAGTTGAAGTTGTACTCGTCGACGGCGCCTTCCGCCCGGCGCAGCGAACGGCCGAATTTCTCGGCCATGTCGTCGTCGGACAGATACGTGATGTGGCCGATCATGCGCGCCACCCGCAGCCCGCGCTTGGGCTTCACGCCGTGCGCGTAGTAGTTGCCGCCGTGGAAGTCCGGGTCGGACAGGATCGCCGAGCGCGCCACCTCGTTAAAGGCAATGTTCTGCGCGGAGAGCTTCGGCGTGGATGCCACCACGATGCAATGGCCGACGCGTTCCGGATACATCATGCTCCACGCAAGCGCCTGCATGCCGCCGAGGCTGCCGCCCATCACGGCCGCAAAGCGCTCGATGCCGAAGGTGTCGGCCACGCGCGCCTGGGCGTTCACCCAGTCTTCCACCGTCACGACCGGAAAGCTCGCGCCATACGGAACGCCGGTCGCCGGATTGAGGCTCATCGGACCGGTTGAGCCGAAACACGAGCCGAGGTTATTGACGCCGATCACGAAGAACCTGTTCGTGTCGAGCGGCTTGCCGGGGCCGACCATGTTGTCCCACCAGCCGACGTTTTTCGGGTCGTCGGCGTAGACGCCCGCCACGTGGTGCGAAGCATTGAGCGCGTGGCAAACCAGCACGGCATTACTACGTGCGGCGTTGAGTGTGCCGTAGGTTTCGACCATCAGGTCGAAATTGGCCAGCGAGCTGCCGTTCTGCATGAGCAGCGGCTCGGAGAAATGCATTTTCTGGGGAGCGACGATACCGATCGATTCCATTCATTCCGCCTTCAACAGGGGCGGCTAAATGGTGTCGGCAAGGCACGGAGAGCGACTGTGTGCGCGGCTGACGACCTCTTTAGCCGCATTTATAGTGAACCGCCGGAACAGATTCCGGCAGGTTCGCGCGCCCGCAATCGAGTCAGCAAATCGGCGCGTCTACGACCGTTGGTGACAACGGTCAGGCGCAAAGTATAGCGGAAAATTCCGTGTGGCAGCGTCCGGCGCGGCCCTGGGGGCCGGCATGACTCCAGTGGACTACTGAAGAATCAGTCTTAGCTGGGCGTCGGCATGTTCGGCCGGATTGCGCGCAAAGCCGCTGCGCACATAGCGGTGCCAGCGTCCGACGATATAGCTGAGCAGCAGGTTGGCCCGCACGGCCGGATCGTAATCGGCCGGCAGCGGCACGACGCTGCCTTGCGCCTGCTGTGGATTGGCGCCGGCCTGCACGTTGGCGTCCATCAGGGCGAGACGCAGGCACTGCTTGAGCGAGGCCTCGACGCGCTCGAGCAACTGGTTGACGCGTTCCGTCAGGCGTTCGTGTTCGCCCACCAGGGCCTCGCACGTCAGCACGCGGGTCATGCCGGGATTTTTTGCGGAAAAATTAAGCAGCATCAACGCGATGGTGCGCGCCTGCAGCACGCCGTTGGGCTCTTTCGTTGCGATCTGGTTGATCAGCCCGAAGATGGACTGCTCGATGAATTCGATCAGCGCTTCGAACATTTGCGCCTTGCTGGCGAAATGCCGGTACAGCGCGGCCTCCGAAACGCCGAGCCGCGCGGCGAGTGCCGCCGTGGTGATCTTCTCGTTTTTGGGCGCCTCCAGCATGCTGGCGAGCGTCTGCAGGATATGCACGCGGCGCTCGCCCGGTTTCAGGCGAGTGGCGCGGACATTGCCCGTAGCGGGCGGGTCTTCGGTTACGGCCTCGTCATGCTTGTGATCCGGTTGCATGTCTGTCGTCCCTTCAGTCGCACTGAGCGGGTGCCCAATCTCAGCGATTTTAACGAACGAATCCGCCGGTCGACATAGTGCGGCCGGCCCGTGCCCGGCAAGCGCCCCGGCGTGCCGTCCGCGCCCAGCCGGTGCGGCAGATGGCCGACGATCCACACCGTGCGGATGCCCAGCCGGCGATAGTTCTTCAGATGCGAGCGCGTGTCTTCGACGAGGATCGCGTCGGCCAGCGGCACGTGGGCGTCGCGCATCGCCCGGCGCAGCATGGCGGCGTCGGGCTTGGCGCGCCAGCCGCGGCGATCGCGCATGTGCTCGATGGCGATCACGCGTTCGAACAGCCGCTCGATGCCCAGCTCGGCCAGCACCGCGTGGGCGTATTTTTCGGGCGCATTGGTCAGCACGATCTTGCGGCCCGGCAGGGCGGCGACAAGGCGCGCGAGGCCGCGCTCGCCGCGCACCATCGAAGGCAGATCTGAGAACGTGTGCACGACCTTCAGGAAGTCGTGCGGGTCGACCGGATGATGGCGTGCCAGGCCCAGCAGCGCTGCGCCGTAGCGCTCGGTGTAGCCGGTGCGCAGGCGGTTGGCCTCGTCGCGGTCCACGGCGAGCGAGTCGATGATGTACTGCGTCATCGCCTGGTTGATCGCGGGAAAAATCGAATGCGACGCGTGGTGCAGCGTGTTGTCCAGATCGAACAGCCAGACCGGGCTGCCGCCTGCGACGTAGGGGCGGCGGCGTTTAGCGTGTCTCGACGGGAAGGTGTGCATGGTGAGGGAAAGCGTACCGGTTTGGGCCGGCGCTGTCTGGAAAGCAGGCCGCTCATCCACGGGACGAGCGGCCTGCCGATGCATGCTCAGTGCGAGCGGATCATCGTGCCGAACGGCTGTTCGGTCAGGATTTCCAGCAGGACCGAGTGTTCGATGCGGCCGTCGATGATGTGCACCGAGCGCACGCCGCTCTTCGCCGCGTCCAGCGCCGAGGAGATTTTCGGCAGCATGCCGCCGGAGATGGTGCCGTCTTCGAACAGCGCGTCGATTTCGCGTGCGGACAGATCGGTCAGCAGATTGCCTTCCTTGTCCATCACGCCGGGGATGTTGGTCATCATCACCAGCTTTTCGGCATTCAGCACGACCGCCAGCTTGCCCGCGACCAGATCCGCGTTGATGTTGTACGAGAGACCGTCTTCACCGAAGCCGATCGGCGAGATCACCGGGATGAATGCGTCGTCCTGCAGTGCCTTCACGACCGCCGGATTGATGGCCTCGACTTCGCCGACCTGGCCGATATCGACGTACTGGCCGGGGTTGTCGCGATCCGGCATCAGCAGCTTGCGTGCGTGGATCAGGCCGCCGTCCTTGCCCGTGAGACCCACGGCGTGGCCGCCGAAGTGATTGATCAGCGTGACGATGTCCTGCTGCACTTCACCGCCGAGCACCCATTCGACGACTTCCATCGTCTCTTCGTCGGTGACGCGCATGCCCTGGATGAAGGTGCCCTGCTTGCCGATCTTCTTGAGTGCCTGGTCGATCTGCGGACCGCCGCCGTGCACGATGACCGGATTGATGCCGACCAGCTTCAGCAGAATCACGTCGCGCGCGAAGCCTTGCTTCAGACGCTCTTCGGTCATCGCGTTGCCGCCGTATTTGATGACCACGGTCTTACCGTGATACTGGCGAATATAAGGCAGCGCCTCGGCCAGAATTTCAGCCTTCAGGGTGGGCGCAATCTGCGAAAGGTCGGGAATCTCGGACATGGCGGCGGACTCGGGCACAGGACAGTTGAAACACGGCGAATTGTACAGGACTGGCGCGCTGCAACAGGGTTTTCCATACGTGTTCTGGCGGTGCGCGCCGCAACGCTGCCGCAGTGCGCAATCGGCGTTGCGCGCACGCCACTCACGGCGCGGTTGCGGGACCAGTTATGTGGAAATCCGGCTGAAATTTGGGGGGTGCAGGGGGCGCAGCGGGAC
>NZ_SCNV01000044.1 GCF_005503145.1 Burkholderia sp. 4M9327F10
GACTTCCGCCACCGTGATCTTGCCCGCCATCGCGCACATCGGGTTGAAGTTGCGCGCCGTGCGGCGATAGATCAGGTTGCCCGACTTGTCGGCCTTCCATGCCTTGACCAGCGAGACGTCGGCCGTCAGCGAATGTTCGAGCACGTAGTGGTTCTCGCCGAACTGGCGGGTTTCCTTGCCCTCGGCGATCAGCGTGCCGTAGCCGGTGTTGGTGAAGAACGCCGGAATGCCCGAGCCGCCCGCGCGCAGCTTCTCGGCGAGCGTGCCCTGCGGCGTGAATTCGAGTTCGAGCTCGCCGGCCAGGTACTGGCGCTCGAACTCCTTGTTTTCGCCCACATACGACGAGATCATCTTCCTGATCTGGCGCGTCTCGAGCAACAGGCCGAGGCCGAAACCGTCGACACCCGCGTTGTTGCTGATGCAGGTCAGATCGCGCACGCCGCTCGCGCGCAGCGCCGCGATCAGCGCCTCGGGAATGCCGCACAGGCCGAAGCCGCCGACGGCGAACGTCTGGCCGTCCGCGACGATACCGTCCAGCGCGGCGGCCGCACTTGAATGAAGCTTGCTCATTGCGAATTCCTCAGGGAGGCCGCCTCGTACCGGCAAGCGCCGGCGCGAGTGCGGCAAAGGAGGGAACGATCCGTGACTCAGGCTTGCGCGACGCTTTCCGCCAGTTCGTCCACGCTACGGGCGCCGCCAAACACGAAGCCGGCGTAGCCGTGGGCGATCACGTCGTCGCAGAACGCCATGTAGGCGTCGAAGCCTTCGAGGTCGAGAAGCACGACCCGCGGCTTGCCGGGAATGTTCGCGCCGACGTACCACGAGTTGGTCCGGTGGATCAGCGAGTTCTCGGCGTTCTTGAAGATGCGGGCCGTCCAGGCGCCCTGTGCGTCGTCGCTCGCCTCGACGGTGGCCGCGTTGCCCTGCAGCGTGCGCTCGACGAGCTTCATGACGAGGTCGACCTGGTGTTCGTCGCAGGGGACCGCGCTGCTCAGCGACGCGGTGCTGCCGGGGCCGGCGATGTTGAACAGGTTCGGGAAGCCGGCGCTCATCAGGCCGAGGTAGGTTTTCGGGCCATCCTGCCAGGCCTCGCGCAGCGACAGGTCACGTCGGCCGCGGATATCGACGTTGAGCAAGGCGCCCGTGACCGCGTCGAAACCAGTCGCGAACACGATGATGTCGAAGGGTTGCTCGACGCCGCCCGTGACGATGCCGTGCGTCGTGATCGATTCGATCGGCGTCTCGCGCAGGTCGACGAGCGAGACGTTGTCGCGGTTGAACGCCTCGAAGTAACCGCTGTCGGCGCACAGCCGCTTGGTCAGGATCGGGTGGTCACGCGGTACGAGCTTGTCGGCCAGCGCCGGATCGTCGATCTTCTCGCGCAGCCTGGCGCGCACGAATTCGGACAGCTCGGCGTTGGCGGATTCGTTGGTCAGCAGGTCGTTGTACGAGGTGTAGAGGCAGAGGCCGCCCGCGTCCCAGCGTGCCTGAAACTCGCGCTGGCGCTCCTCCTGCGACACCGACATCGCCGGCAGGCGCAGTGGCTGGCGGGGTTCGCCGCCGACGCACACGAAGCCGCCCGGCGACTGCCATTCCATGCGGCGCAACTCGGCGTAGTTCGCCTTCATGCGCGCCTCGTACGCAGGGTCCATCGGCTGGTTGCGCAGCGGAATACTGTAGTTCGGTGTGCGCTGGAACACCGTCAGGTGCGCCGCCTCGCGCGCCACCACGGGCGTGAGCTGGATCGACGAGGATCCCGTGCCGATCACCGCGACGCGTTTGCCGGCGAACTGCACGCTCTGCTGCGGCCAGCGCGACGTGAAGTAGGTCTCGCCGCCGAAGCTGCCATAGCCGGGAATGTCGGGCACCTTCGGCGCCGACAGGCAACCTGTCGCCATCACGCAGAAGCGCGCGCCGAAGGTCTCGCCGGCCTGCGTCTCGATGCGCCAGGCCTCATCGCGCTCGTCGAACACAACGGAATCGATGCGCGTGCCGAGCTGGATGTCCTCGTAAAGCCCGAAGCGCGTCGCGACGTGATCGAAGTAGCGCAGCAGCTCGGGCTGCGAGGCGTAGCGCTCGGTCCAGTGCCATTCCTGTTCGAGTTCGCGCGAAAACGAGTACGAATATTCAAAGCTCTCGATGTCCACGCGCGCGCCCGGATAGCGATTCCAGTACCAGGTGCCGCCAATGCCGTCTGCCGCGTCGAAGAGGCGAACCCGCAAGCCGGCCTGCCGTGCACGGTGCAACATGTAGAGACCAGCAACACCCGCGCCCACGATGGCCATGTCGAAGGCCTGCTTCTGCGTATTGTGAGTCAACATCTTGATCCTTTGCTGTCGATAAATTGCCTGGTTGGAAACACCCGGTCCGGCCCACGAAGAGCCTCGTGTGGGCGGCGCGCGGCCACCCGCGGACCGGCCTCAGTCGTACACGCCCGCTCCGACGCCGACGGCACCCGACGACCATTTCCGGCCGTACGCCACCATCATCAGGAAGCTCAGGATGAAACTCAGGCCGCCGACCATCAGTAGACCCAACTCGCCCAGGACCGGCAGCAGGTTGGTCAGCAAGCCCGTCACCACCCAGGCGATCGCCATCACGGAGCCCGCGACGCCGAGTGCCCAGCCCTGCCGCTCGACCGTGACCGCGTCGGAGTACGCGGTGTACATCGTCGTGTAGGCCACCATGTCGAAACAGCCCACCACCATGCCAAGCGCCCAGAGCATGCCCTCGTGCGGCAGCAGCGCCGAGAGCAACTGGCCGATGCCCGCGATCAGCAGACCCAGCTTCGCAATGTCGACCACGTTCCAGACCTTCAGCATCAGGCGCACGATCACCATCAGCCCGAACACGAAGCAGATGCCGATCAGACCGCTGAACAGTCCCAACTGCGAGCTGGTATAGCCGAAGCGCGTTTGCAGCACGAGCATGATGGTCTGCAGGTAGAGGCCGTAACCGACCTGCATCAGGAAGAACACGATCGAGAGGAACGCGACGCGCTGATGGCGGCCCGCTTCGTAGATGATGCGCAACGGCAGCAGGATGTCGACACGCGTCTTGCCCTTCGGCAGATTCGCGTCGCGGTAGTACCAGAAGGTCCACAGGCCGCAGAACACCGACAGCGCGGCGACCAGCAGGAACGGCGTGCCGTAGTTGAAGATCGGCAGGATCGTGCGGTCCGAAGTGATGCCGCCGAGCACCGGGCCGACGATCACGCCGGCGCTGAAGGCCATCGACATGATGCTCATGTTGTAGGCCTTGGTTTCAGGCGTGCTGACGTCGGTGATCGCGGCCTGCGCGATACCCTGGCAGCCGGCCATCAGGCCGCTCAGGCCACGCCCGAGCAACAGCAGCGCGATGCTCGGCAGCAGCGCGCCGAGCGCCATCAGCAGGTAGCTGAGCGCGAGTCCGAAGATGCAAAGCAGCATGATCTTGCGGCGGCCGTAGCCGTCGGACAGTTCGCCCATCAGCGACGAGCCGAAGAACATGAAGAACGGATACACGCCGTAGCCGAGCCCGAGGTAGAAGTTGCGCAGTTGCGGGCTGGCGGCCGCGCCGACGATGCCCGAATGCGGATCGGAGAAGATCGCCGCCATGATCGGATACACCAGGCCAAAACCCATGGCGTCGATCGCGATTGCGAGCAGACATGGGCCTAGCAGTTTGAGATTAAGTTTGGACATGAAGTGGCCTCGAGCGAAGTGAAGTTGCCGCTTAAAGTAATCGACGGGGAAAACCCGGAGTAGAGCCGAGCTTTCAATTTCAGCTATCAGAGAAGCTGATTAGTCCATTCCCGGAATCGCTGAAATGCTCGAACGGCGCGCAATCCGGAATAGCCGGCGCGACCCTGCCGGGGCGGGTCGGAGGGATACGGACAGGACTCCGAAACGATTTCGCGCGGCGCCCGCGGTCTATTCACGCGGCATATGCTGTGCGCAGGCGTCGACGGGGCAGCTCTCGCGTGGCCGGTCGCGCGATATCGTTGGGAAGGTTTGTAAGACGCGTGCTGGATGCCGGCTGGATGCCGGCTGGATGCCGGCTGGATGCCGGCTTGATGCTGACTGGATGCCGGCTTGATGCTGGCTGGATGCCGACGAGGTGCGTGCCGGACGCGAAGCACGCAATGGACGCGATCGCCTGGCGCGATGCCGCGTGGATGCGGTGGGGATGACGATGCGGCGCCAGGCCGGCACCGCGCGAATTCACACCTCGATCAGCTACGTAACGGTGCGAGCCCGGACCGAGTCCGGCAGACGCTCCTCGAGTATGCTGACGACGATCTGCGTCTTGGTCGGTACCGGCCGCGTGACGGGCAGCAGCGCATTCAGGTCGAAACCCGGCACTGTGTAGTTCGGCAGCAGCTTGACGAGCCGGCCCGAGTTCAGCGCCTCAGCACAGACAATCTCCTGCAGCACGCCGATGCCGCACCCGTTGAGCAGTAGCTGATAGACAGGCCCCCAGTGGCTGACCGTGGTGACGATGTTGATCGGCGCGGCGCGCGCCGCCTTCGACGAATTGACGAACCGTAGCTGCCCGTCGGCGAACAGCCCAGCGACGCGGATGAACGGATGCCGGACAAGATCGGTCGGGTCCTCGGGGCAGCCGTGCGCGGCAATGTATTCGGGCGATGCGACCAGCACGCGGCGGATGTGGCCAAGCCGCCGCGCAACGAAGTTGCCGTCGCCAATCTGGCCGAGCCGCAGCGAGATGTCGACGCCCTCCGTGACCGGATCGGTAAGTTCATCGTTGAGGATCATATCCACGTAGAGCTGTGGATTCTGCTCGCGGATGGTCTCGATGATCTTCGGCAGCACCACGTCGCCCAGGCCGTGCGGCGCGGCGATCCGTATCCGCCCGCGCACGACCTTGTTGCCGAGCGTGACCACCGCGCGCGCCTCGTCGGCGGCATCGAGCACGACCTTGCTCTTCTGGTAGAACAGCGAGCCCTCGTCCGTGCACGACACGGCGCGTGTGTTTCGCAGCAGCAGGCGCACGCCGAGATGCTGCTCAAGCCGTTCGATCCGGTCGCTGACCGCGGGCTGGCCCAGCCCAAGGTCCTTCGCGGCTCTCGACAGATTTCCGCGTTCGACGACTCGCACGAAAATACGCATTGCAGCTAGCAAGTCCATGAATTCCTCAATATTGCGGGGCGTGGATCGATGGGGGCGCCGGCGAATTCATGCAATCGGATGACGCCGGTCATTCAGACGTGAAACGCGTCAGGCTCACGTCTGCCCATCGGGATAACCCAAACCAAATCATGCCTGTCAATTAACGGTGAGAGAATCTTAATTACAAAAAAACACGGAAATGTTTTAGGCATTTGGATCTGGCAAAAAATCGGGGTTCGTATTACGGAAAGTACCTCCTGAAATTTCCTAAAATGCGGCACGCCGGGGACGAGGGGCGTCATTTTTCTGGACGGAGGTGACTATCGTACCCGAGTTATCTCGATCGCGTCCAATCCGGGAAGCATGCAGTCGTGGCTGTTGCTGGCAAACACGACGTGGGGACGGATTCTCACGCGCCCGACCAAGATCCGTAACGCCAATACGGCCACCCGTTAGTTTAAATGGGTATCCATGTCGGGCGATTTACGGGGCCGCTCCAGTTCCATTAAAGTCGCAACCACCGCTTCAGTTTAATTTATGTTTTTTGCATTAGCTGACCTGATACCGGTCTTTCGACGGCAGGCGTCAATTTTAACCTGTTCAATCCAATGATAATGAAGATGTTTATTTAAAATCCCGCGAATGGCAGGTTTGCCAGATGGTGAGTGGGTGGCGCATCGTTGACGCAAGCCCGTCGCTCAAGGCACGCCTGCGTGAACTCGCAGATGAAGCGACTGACGCACTCGCGATCGGGCTGGGGGGTGCAAAACCTGACGGCCTCACGCGATTGATGGCCGGGATGATTGTGCTAACGGTGCGCACAGCGCGCGAGGAAGCGATTCGCCTGATCGGGCGCGGTGCATCGGCAAAGAAGGCGAATGCCGCGTTCCTTGCCTTGATGGAGCATGGCCTGTCAACGGTCGAAAACTTTCGTTGATCTTGCCGGGCCAAGGCCGGCGAGATGCCGGCTGCCACTCGCCCCCGATCCGCACGACCCGGCTTTCCCTGCCTATCAGCAGTTCCTTCACCTGGGTGAAGCGAGCCTCGCGGCATCCATTTATTTTGTGGTCGGTGCGCGCAACTTTGCGCCGGTGTCTCAGCGAGAAAACTGGACCGCCGGCCAGGCACAGCGCGTGTTCGATAGCCGGCTGGGACTGGTGACGCGCGTGATCAGCCAGGCATTGAAGGGGGAGATCAAGCCACCAACGTCGACGAGAGCATCACCCTTCAGTCGACGGACATGTTCCGCCCGTCCGATGACAGCGTCACCCATGGCGTCGTTATGCCCGTTGATGTACTTCGTCAGTGCATGGGCGACGAAATCCGCGCCGTGTTCGAGCCCGCGAAACATCGGCGGTGGTGTGAAGGTGGCATCGATCGAAAACAGGGCACCGGCATCGTGCGCAATCGCTGCGATCGCTGCCACGTCTGTCACCTTCGTAGTGGGATTGGCGATCGTCTCCGCGTGAATCAGCTTCGTTGTCGGACGCAGTGCGTTGCGAACCGCGTCGAGGTCGCTGATATCCACGAATGTCGCCTCGATTCCGTAGCGGGCCGGGAGCAGCTCGCTGAAGGGACGCCATACGGCTTCGTAGGTCACGTCGCTGACGACGACGTGATTGCCACTTTTCAGGAACGTGAAAAATATCGCATGCAGCGCGGCGACGCCCGTGCTGAAAGCGACCGTGTCCTCACCCCGCTCCATCGCAGCCAGCTTCCGCTCGAGACAGCGCTGGTTGTGGCCGAGATTGCGGGTATAGAACAGTGCTTGCGTATCGGACCAGTCGAGTGAAGACGGATCGTCGGCCAATCGATACGAATTCGCCATCACAATCGGCGTCCTGATCGCACCCGTCGTTGCATCGACGACATTGCCCGCATGGACAGCCTGACTGTCGAAGGATAGAGTCTCCGGATCGTGCTTGTCGGGCCGCGGTCGAATGTTCTTCGTTGCCATCTCCCACCTCATTCGATAAAAACGGATTGAAAATCTCGGATTCCGACCTCCCTATGAAAGCAGATCCGCGCATCCGGATTATTCGTGCATATTCCGGATACACACGACCTTCGGCTGCGTCATTTCCTCATAGGCGAACCGGACGCCCTCGCGACCGAGGCTGCCATACTTGAACCCGCCGAACGGCATCGCGTCGAACCGATAGTCCGAAGAGTCGTTGATCATGATGCCGCCCGCCTCCAGTTGCTTCGCGGCCTTGAGCGCAGTCTGCAGGTTCCCGGTGAAGATGCCGGCATGGAGGCTGTATTCGGGATCATTGGCAAGCGCGAGCGCCTCGTCGAGCGTCTCGATCCGCTGCAGCACGACAGCCGGGCTGAACACCTCCTGCCGCCAGAGATCGCATTCGAAATCGACCTCCTCAAGCACGGTCGGTGAGTATGTCGAGCGGTCCAGCGTATTTCCACAGAGCAGTCGCGCGCCCTTGCTGACCGCCGCGTCCACAATCTGCTTCGTACGTGCCGCGGCCTGTGCGTTGATCATCGGGCCTACGTCGGTATCCGCGAGTGCCGGGTTACCATATCTCAGCACTCGGGTGCCAGCCACGAACCGCTCCCTGAACGCATCGTAGATGCGTGATTCGATCAGTATGCGTTGCGTACCAATGCAGTTCTGACCCGCTGCCCAGAAGGCGCCGGAGATGCATGATTCGACTGCCCGTTCGAGCTCGCAGTCGCCCATGACGATGACAGGCGCATTGCCGCCAAGATCCATCGCGAGCTTTTTCAGGCCGGCCGAGCGGGCGATCTTCTCGCCTGTCACGAAGCCGCCCGTGAAAGAAATCATTCTCACGTCGCGCGACGAAACGAGTGCTTCGCCTAGAGCGGCACCGCCGGTGGCAACCGAAACGACGTTCGATGGCAAGCCTGCGGCCACCAGATAATTGACGAGCTTGATGGCGGACAGCGGCGTAAGTTCGGATGGCTTGAGGATCACTGAGTTGCCCCCGGCAATCGCCGGTCCGAGCTTGTGCGCCACCAGATTCAGCGGATCGTTGTACGGGGTGATCGCAACGATGATGCCGAGCGGCTCGCGGGAAAACCATCCCTGCCGGTTTTCCGATCCCTGATAGGCGTCGAACGGGATGACTTCGCCGCTATTGCGGCGCGCTTCATCGGCGGACAGCTTTAGCGTGTTGACGCAGCGCATCACTTCCTTGGCGGCTTGCCTGATCGTCTTGCCGGCTTCCGCGACAATCAGCTCGGCAAACGTGTCCTTGTCGCGTTCGATCAGCGATACACACGTCTCGAGCACGCGGGCACGGTCGTAACGGGACAAATTGCGGCAGACACGTGCGCCGTCCTTCGCGGCCTGAATCAGCTTCGACGCACCCTCGGGCGGAATATTCACCACGGTCCCCACTTCGACGCCGTCGAAGGGATTGATCACCGTGATGAATCCGTGCGGCGTCTCGCCAGGGAATGCGGGCATGTTCATATCGAAGGGTCTCCTGTCAATTCTCGATGTCGAATGCAGACGATGTGCGATGAATACTGACAAGCATGGTATCCACGCGCACTGTCACAAGGCATCTGTCAAACTGATCGAAGTTGCGAGCGTTCTGCTCGCCGAGGTGACATATCGCTCATGTCGGCACCGCATCCGTTCGACAGGAGTGTGTATCCTTCGAGCGGGTCAACACGAACGAAGTAACCGTGTTGAGCACACCCTGCAGCGCTGCAATTTCCTCCCACAGCTTGTGAATGCGCTCGGAACTGGTCGCCTCGATATGCAGGACGACATCGAGTTCGCCGCTCATTACGTCGCAGGCCACCACCTCCGGAAAGGTCCGCACATGAGCGATCACGTCGGCTCCCCGCATCCGGTCCTTCCGGTAGACGAACATCAGAGCCCTGATCGGCGCCGAATCTGCTTCCGGCAAGCCGTGGCGAATGGTGTACCCGCGTATGTACCCGTCACGCTCCAGTCGTTCGATCCGAAGCCTCACGGCGCTGCGGGACAGATTGACTGACACGGCGATATCGTTATGCGAAAGGCGTGCGTTCTCAGTCAGCAGCGACAGGATTTTTGTATCGACTCTGTCGAGGACGCGTTTCATGATGTTCTCCTGGACCCATCGGAGTCTTCATCGGTCCGTTAAACAGCGAGGACCCCTTCCACACAGCTGACGCAGGCCCCCCCGATCCGGACATGCCCCTGCCCATCTACCCTGACCTTGACCTGCCCGTCTCGACCGACGCGGCGCCCCTGGGTGGCCAGGTACTCGCACCCGCCGGGCGGCAAGATGTGCTGCGCCCACTGGTAGGCGGCGACGCTGCCGTTACCGCTCCCGCAAACCGGGTCTTCGTCGACACCGCAGGACGGCGCGAAAGTGCGCACTTCGATCGCCGTGCCTCCCTGCTCGTGACGGCCGAATACGGTTAGGCCGGTTACGCCAGCGCGGCGCTCGAACGCTGCCAGCGCAGCCAGGTCCGGACGCAAGTCGAGAACGGTCGTTGCATCGGCGAGGTAGGCGATCACCCAGACCGGGCCGACATCCACGGTGGCTGGCGCATGCAGGGTGTCCACCCGGCATCCGACGATGCGTTCGAGCTCGAAGACTTCGTCCGGGTTCAATGTCTTGATCCTCGCGGGCGGCAACCTGAACGAAAGCTCGCGACCACTATCCCGTTCGTCGACTGTCACTTCGACTAGACCGACATTGCATTGCTGTATCAGCCGGCCGGGATGGCGTGGTGCAATGCGCCCGTCCTTCAGGATCGCATGCGCGCTGCCCAGCGTTGGGTGTCCGGCAAACGGCAGTTCGCTGCGTGGGGTGAATATCCTCAACCGATAGTCGGCCTGCATATCGGTGGGTGGTAGCACGAAAGTCGTTTCCGACAGGTTCGTCCACCGCGCGATCGTCTGCATCGTTTCGCTGGACAGGTCTTGCGCATCGAGCACCACCGCCACGGGATTACCCCGTAGCGGCTGGGACGTGAACACATCGACCACCTCGTAGCTGTGATTCATTTCAGCCTCCTGCGCATCCCGGTGCGGCGACCGCCGACCGGATGACGGTAATCATCGGCGCGCGCCCGTCGCTACCGGGCAGCACCAGTCTTTCGACGGTCACGCCTCTTCAAACGGGCTTCACTTCGCCGCATTACCGGACACGACATCATCGATCTCGGTCGCGGTGATCCCATACTTCGCCATTCGCGCACGGTGATCGGGCGACCCGAGATACAGGTGCAACTGCTCGTTCACGGCACGAAGAAGATCGTGATTCTGCTTGCTGAATGAGAATGCGCCGACAGGCGCCCTCCCTGTCGCGTCCGGTGCATGGGCGACGGCCTCCAGTTCGGGATTCGCTTGCGCAATGTTCCTGTTGCCGATGGCCGTCGCTGCAAACGCATCGATCTTTCCCGCCAGCAACGCGGCAAGCGCCTCGGGCTGGTCCCTGAACAGCGTGATCTGGGAATCACCCACGCCCGCAGATTTTGCGGAATCGACCTGGACCTGTCCCGGAATCAGACCCAGTCTCGCGTCTCCCCGCTTTGCCACTGCGTCGTAGCTGGTCAAAGTCTTCGGGTTGCTCCGATGGACCACGAAGCCATCGCCAAGCGACCAGACCGGCACACTGAATGCAACTTGCTCGGCCCGGGCTGCCGTTGCAAAGATCGGCACGTTCATATCCCAGCGGCCTTGGCTGACACCGGGAAGCAGTTCCTCGAACGACGTCAACCGGTAGTCGATGGTCGTGACACCGATAGCGTGCAGCACCACGTTCGCGAGCTCGATATCCGCGCCGGTCGGGGAGCGATCGTCGCCGGTCCAGTAGAACGGCGGCTCCTCGATATAGGCAAGACTGACTTTCATGATCGTTCTCCTGGTTTCAACGGTGAATATTTCGATGGCAGACCTGACCGACGGGATACTCGCTGCTCCGCGCGCGTGCGCCGATGCAATCAGGCTCCCGAGCGTGCCCGGACCGCCGCGTGAACGGCACAACGTTGTGATCCGAGCCCTTCGATACCGCACGTAACGACGTCGCCATCTTTCAGGTAGTCAGGATCCGCCTTGTTGTATGCGACACCGCGAGGTGTCCCGGTGAGCAGCAGGTCGCCGGGCAACAGCGTCATGAACTCGCTGAGATAGGCAACGATACGGCTGACGGAAAACACCAGCCTGCTGGTACGGCTGTCCTGCCGAAGCTCGCCGTTCTTTCTCAACCAGATCTCGAGATCCAGCGACTCTGGCAGCGCATCGGGCGTCACGAGCCACGGCCCCAGCGGAGCAAAGGTGTCCGCGCTTTTTCCTTTGCTCCATTGACCGCCGCGCTCGAACTGCCATGCTCGCTCGGTGATGTCGTTGGCGACCGCCAGCCCCGCGACGAGCGACATCGCGTCCTCGGCTCGCACGTTACGCGCAACGCCACCCATCACCACGCCCAGCTCAACCTCCCAGTCCACTGCATGCGCGGATTCCGGGATGACGATCGGATCGAACGGCCCGCTCAGCGCCGTCGGGGATTTGAAGAAAAGCAGCGGCTCTGACGGCAGGTCGAACCCGGTTTCCTCGGCATGATCGGCGTAGTTCAGACCGATACAGACGATTTTTCCCGGAATCGCGATCGGTGAGCCAAGACGCGAATCCCCGTCGATCGCTGGCAACCGAGAAATAGTGGCTTCGGTCAATGTGCTCAGAAATCGGGTCTCCAGCGCACTGCCGGACCAATCGTGAACCAGGCTGCTCACGTCGCGCGCAGTGCCATCGGCATCGATAATTCCAGGCCGCTCTTGACCGGGTGGGCCAAATCTAATCAATTTCATCGGCATGCCTCCTGCCGTTGCAGTTCCGGTGAGTACGCGCCCCGCCGCGCTTGGGGGGGACTCGTTGCCGTGCGCAAGCACCCGCCACATTTGCATGCTCGTCACCGGGATAGTCACCATCACGGCGACACCGCGATCAAGCAGCAGCCTTGTCGAGCGCCAGCGAGAGCGCGGACAGCGCCGGTCCGAGCCGTTCGGGCGGCAAATAGCCGAAACCGAGCCGGAAAACGCGATCGCTTTCGCCGAACCAGGTGCCGGACGCAAGCTGCAATTCATAGTCGGGAAGCACGGCCCAGAAGCGCGAAACAGCCGCGGCGTCCAGCGCATCGACCCGTAGACGCAGGCAGCACAGCGCGCCCGCATCGGGTCGCACCCACTCGATTCGCCGTGCCTCGCGCGCGCACCAGCTCGCAAGTTCGTCTAGCGCGCCAGAGAGCAATCGCCGACGCGGCGCGAGCACCGCTTCCCGATGCAGCAGCAACGACGCAGCCAGCGTTTCGTCGAGCACCGACCCCGAGATGACCGTGTTCATCTTGGCGATGGTTAAACGCGCACGGAGATCGGCGTCGCCAACGGTAAGCCAGCCGGTTCGCAAGCCAGGCGCGCCGAGCGCCTTCGATACAGACGCGCCGGTGACGATCCGCGGGTCGAAGCCTGCAACACTGTCGACCACTACCACGTCGCCATAGCTCGCCTCACGGTAGGTTTCGTCGACGAACAGAATGGCATCCGGCGCACGGTGCGCCATCAACCCGAGCAGCTTCTCGATCTCGGCGCGTGACGTCTGGATACCGGACGGATTTTGCGGCGACGCAAGACTCACCAGTTTCGTTTTCGGCGACAGGCTCGCATCGATCTGGTCCATGTCCAGCCGATAGCCGCTTTCGAACGACAGGCGCACCTCCCGCACCGTCACGCCGGCGCCGAGCAAACTGTCGCGGCACGGCGGGAAACACGGCGTCACCAATACCGCCTCGTCGCCGGGGCGGCAAACCTCGAATGCAAGCAGAAAAAGCCCGAGCGCCGTACCTTGCGTCGTGATCACCTGCTCGGCCGGAATCTTGCAGACCTTTGCAATGGCGTCGCGAAGTACACCGACGCCGGCGGATTTGCTGTAGCCGAGCTTGAGTGCACGAATCGACTCGAGACCGGCCAGGTCCAGAACCTCCCCGACGGTCAGGTCTTGGGACGTGCTCTCTGCCAGGTTGAACGGTCGATTCACGTCGAGCAGCGAAATGATCTCGTTGTAGGGGAATCGCCCCCTCCACTGGCCGACACGAACTCCGCCGTGGGTTACTTGACGGTCCAGGTCGGAGTCCTGATCGAAAGCGTTCATGTGAGTGCCTCTCGTTTGCGCTGATTGCCGTGTTGAACGATCCACTACCGGACACCGTGCGCGCAGCGCATCGATTCCGATGTCGCCGAACTCGTTCAGATACGATCGGGACCTCTGTATCGTAGCGCCCTGGCGACGACCATAACAGTCACAATTTATCGAATCTAGACCATCACAATTTAGCTTGTCGCGCGACAGATGCCGGACCGATAATCGCGCCATACCTCGACACGAGAACATTGCATGGAAACGTCCTCTCCGTACCGATACCAACAGTTGGCCGATCTCATTGTCGGAATGGTCGACAAGGGCACGCTGGTGCCGGGTACGCGCTTGCCTTCGGTGCGCGCATTCAGCGAACAGCACCACATCAGCGTTTCCACGGCGCTACAGGCATACAGGCTGCTCGAGGATCGTGGCGTGCTGGTCGCACGGCCACAATCGGGCTTCTATGTCGCGGCCGCGCGGCGCGGCACGCTTGCGCTGCCGTCGGCGTCGCGCGCACGTGCCAAGCCGTCGACCGTGTCAATTAGCGGTGCCGTCTCAGTGTTGCTCGAGCATGCCGCAAACTCGGCACTCGTTCCGCTGGGCTGTGCTGTGCCCGACCCGGCATTGCTGGAGTCGAAGCGGCTGGATCTGGCGCTGGCCCGGGTCGCGCGACAGCAAGGCACGCGTTACAACGTCTATTCCCCTCCGTACGGCGACCCGCGCCTGCGTCAGGAAATAGCGAAGCGTGCAATGCGTTTCGGGCATGTGCTTTCACCGGACGACATACTCGTTACGAACGGCTGTACCGAAGCCCTGGCACTTGCGCTCAGCACGGTGGCCAGGCACGGCGATACGATCGCTGTCGAATCGCCTACTTATTTCGGTCTACTGCATACGCTGGAAGTGCTTGGCCTGAAGGCGCTCGAATTGCCGACCGACCCGACCCGCGGCGTCGACGTCGGTGTCCTTGCCCGGATTCTCGAAGCCGGCTCGGTCGCGGCTTGCGTGCTGTCCTCGACATTCAGTAACCCCCTCGGTTCCGCTATGGAGGAAACGGACAAGCGCGCACTTCTCGAATTGCTGGCGCGAAACAGCGTGCCGCTGATCGAGGATGATGTCTATGGCGATATCCAATTCGGCAGCGAACGGCCCAAGCCTTTCATCGCACTCGACGGAGGTGCCAATACGATCTACTGCAGCTCATTTTCCAAAAGCCTCGCGCCGGGATATCGAATCGGCTGGATCGCCGCTGGAACACGCGTGCAGAAGGTAATGGAACGCAAGCTGGCGTTCAGTCTGTGCTGCCCCGCCCTGCCTCAGGTGGCACTCGCCGATTTTCTCGAGAGCGGAGCCTATGATTCACATTTGCGGCGCCTGCGTCGCCTACTCGATGAAAACCTCACACGCATGACGCGCGCCATCGAGGCAAGTTTTCCGTCCGAAACGAAAGTAAGCCGACCGGCAGGAGGGTTCGTTCTTTGGCTCGAACTGCCCAAGCACTTCGATTCGCGCACGCTCTTCGATGAGGCGCTGGATTACGGAATCTGTTTCGCACCTGGAGACGTCTTCTCCGCCAGCCGGCGCTTCCGAAACTGCCTGCGACTGAGCGCCGCTTACGAGTGGAACAGCCGCATGGAGGACGGTGTTCGACAATTGGGAATGCTGGCGTCACGTCAGCTCGGCCGCTAATTGTCGAGGGGGGAGACCACGTGGCGAGATGCCCATATCAGAAGGCAGTAGATTCGGCCTATGTCCACCTCCCTGCACCCATGCGTCGACCATATCCGCCCACTCCTGCAGCATATGCCGACGCTGTACGGCATACTCGGCCTTGTTGTACACCGCCCGCGAAGATCTCCCGTCTCCTCCATGCGCCAGCGACTTTTCGATCCAGTCGCCATTGAAACCCGCTTCGTTAAGCAGCGTTGAGCCTGTACGCCTCAAATCATGGACGGTGAATGGCTCCAAGGGTAGTCCAGCCGCTTTTGCCCGTTCGGCAACGAGCTGCGTAACCCGATTTAATGTCGCCTTGGACATGCATCGATCTGCGGCATAGCGGAAGGCAGGACATATCGGGAGCCCGCTGCGCAGGTACCGGATGCTGGCCGAGGAAGGGCGAAGCGTCGACTACATTGCCGCGCTCTTTTCTGCCTCACCACTCACGGTCAAACGACGCATGAAGCTCGCCAGCGTATCCCCAAAGCTGTTGGCACTGCTGCGGGAGGACTCGATCACACTCGACCAGCTTGCCGCAATCGCCCTCGCGGACAACCATGTAACGCAGGAACACGTCTGGTTCGATGCGAACGATTGGCAGCGCCAGCCCAACTATCTGCGGCAGGCGATCACGCGGGCCGAAATCGACGCGAGCCGCAGCCGCCTTGTGCGCTTTATTGGTCTCGACACCTACGAAGCAGCAGGCGGGTATGTCCGCCGTGACCTCTTCAGTGACGACGGGAATGCAGGCTACATTGCCGATGCCGAACTGCTGCAGCGTCTCGTCGCACAGAAACTCGACGTAGCCGCAGAAGAACTGCGCGCCGAGGGTTGGGGCTGGACAGAAACCCGCGTCGAGCGCGACCTGCTGGAACTCAACCGCTACGGAAAGCTGCGCCCCATCCAGCGCCCCTTTACTGAAGACGAACAGCGCGAGATGGACGCGCTCACCGTGCTGCAGGACAACCTGTCCGGGAAGCTGGAAGCGCTCTCCGAGGACGATGAAAATGCATATGAGGAAGCCGACCGCCTCGATGCTGAAATCGAACGGGTCAACGCCGCGATCGTCGCACTCGAAAGCCGCGCTCTCGTGTGGGATACACAGCAGATGGCGGAGGCGGGCGCGTTCGTGATCATCGATCCGCAGGGAAAACTGCTCATCGAGCGCGGTCTCGTGCGGCGCGAGAACAGTGCGGCGCTGGACGCGGCGGGTGCGACCGTCTCCGGCACGCCGCAGGCGGAAGCGGCGGACCCGGCAGACTGTCCTGTTACGAAGATCAAGCCAGTCCACAGCGCGAAACTCTGCCAGCGACTCACCGCGCACCGCACCGTCGCTATCCACGCCGAAATGGTCGCGCAGCCCGCCGTCGCGCTCGCCGCCCTGTTGCGGCATCTCGTTCCGCAGGCGCTGCCCGAGCACTACGGCTACGCGTCCGCGCGCGGCTATCTGGCGCTGTCTGGCGACAACAATCACGACAGCCTGCTACGCGCGGCGGACGATCTGCCCACCAGTGCTGCATGGAACGCCGTCGAGGCACAACGCGCCCGATGGACCGCCGAATTGCCCGCGAAACGCACCGACCTGCTGCCGTGGCTCGCGAAGCAGGATCCCGGGACGACGCTGCTCGATCTGCTTGCCTTCTGCACCGGCACCCTGCTCGACGGCATCGTCGGCGAAGAAAAGCCGCAGGCGACCAGCGCGCTCGCGGGCGCGCTGAACCTCGACATGACCCGGTACTGGACCCCGACCCGTGCAACGTATTTCGACCATGTCAGCAAGGCGCGCATCGGGGAAGTCGTGTCCGCAGCGGTTTCGGCAAAGGTGGCCGCCGACCTCGGGAAGATGAAGAAGGCCGACGCCGCGGCAGCAGCCGAACTACGGCTGGCGAAAGTCGCGTGGCTCCCGGAAATCCTCACCGATACGGAAATCCCGTTCACGCCGTCATGGGAAGCGCGCGACGACGACGGGAACAGCGGGGAGGACGAACACGACCCGGACATCAACAATGGTTCCGACGACGCGCAAGACGACGACCGTGCCGCCGAGCCCGGGAGCAATTACAGTGGCATCAACAACACGGATTGCAATGGGGCTGTGGCTCCCGCCACAGCCGGCGTGCCGCCGCCGTGGCCCTTTCCAACCGCTGCCGGCCTCGCGCGCGCTTCATGATGCCCTCGTGTTCATGAAAGGCGACACCAACTAAGTATGACCCATGCGGGCAGAAGGCAAACCGTCTGCCCGCACCGGATGACCGCCGGTGAACCGCCCCGCCAGCCCACCTACTACCGCCGCGAGCAGAATCACGATCAGCGCTCCGACCACCAGTGCACGGAACGCCCTCGTCATCCGTCTCTCGGCTATCTGGTCAACCTTCGCGGCACGCGCCGCTGCCGCACTCATCTCCCGCTCAAACATAGCTACCGCTGCGTCGAGTTGTTGCCGATGCTCACGCAACGCGACGGCTACCGTGCCCACGACCCGGTTTCCCGCGATGCGCGCAATCCGGTCAGCGGCGCGCCCCACCTGCGTGACCAACGCCTGTTCATTCAGTGCTGCGAGCGTCGCGCG
The DNA here is from genome assembly GCF_005503145.1 of Burkholderia sp. 4M9327F10. Taxonomy (GTDB): domain Bacteria; phylum Pseudomonadota; class Gammaproteobacteria; order Burkholderiales; family Burkholderiaceae; genus Paraburkholderia. The sequence continues at coordinate 17,510 of NZ_SCNV01000044.1, forward strand.
ATACCTCGCCTCGTGCTCAACGGCCATGCGTTCTGCGAGTTCGATGGTCGCCTTGCAGCGCGCGAGCGCGTCGCGGTGCTGCGCCATTAGCGCGTCCGTCGCCTCACGTGCCTCCTCCCGCACCGCGTCCAGATTACCCTTGCCTGCCTGCACGATGCGCTCCGGCATCGCTTCGTAAAGCCGCGCATAGTATTCGAGCATAGCCAGCACCGACCAGAGCGCATCATTGTCGCGCAGGTTCAGGGCCACTGACACCCGACGCATGCGCAGCAGGCTCGCGTCATCCGGCTTCTCCCCGGTCACGTCGTAAAAGAGCCGGGCGAGCGGATCGACGGGGCGGCCTCGCCGCGCTCGCCGCTCAGGCATTGCCCGTCACCCCGGCGAACATCGCGTCATAGAGCGCCCGCCAGCGCAGCAGTTCCGCGCGCTGCCCGATGGGCAGCGACTCCGCCGCCTTGCGCACCGACAGGCGCTGACTGCGCAGATCGTCCGCCACACGATCGGCAAGTTCGGGAAAGTCAAGCGACTTGCCCTTCGCCTCAACACTCTTGCGGATTTTCGAGTCCTGATACAGCACGAACCGGTCCGGTGTGCCGTAATGGCCATTGCGCACGACGTGCGTCATCGCGTCAGGGAAGGTTTCACCGAACTGTCGCAGCAGTTCCAGACTGTCGCGCTGCCGGTTGATCACCCAGAACACGACAAGTCGCCTGCCAAGCTCGCCCAGAGTGCTGGCCAGCGTCGCGCCGTAGCGGGCGATGCCATCCTGGTTGCGGGCTGCCGTGCTGACCACCACAACCGCGTCGCGATGCTCGTCGCAGTAGTTCACGAAATTGATCCACCCGTCCGCCTCGTCCAGATCGAACGCGGCGCAATCAATCTCGCCCTGCACGGCCTTCATCACGTCAGGGTTTGACGTGTCATTCTCAACCAGCACGGGCTTGACGCCGCGCCGCTGCAGATGATCGACCAGCGCGAGCGCGACAAGACTCTTGCCAACGCCGCCCTTGCCACCGCCCACGAGATAGATGGGATTGACTGCCGTGTCCATCGCGACTCCTCTACAGATCGTCGGTGTCGGGCCGGATCGCAAATCCGAATGCACCCTGCACTAGCCCGGATTGCGGTCTGGCTTCCGTCTTTCCCCCATCCTTGCGAACATGCTTTGTCTGAGACGTCGCATCCTGCGCCCGCGATTGCGCCGTGAACACCTTCTCAGCACCGGGCGCGCGTGCACCTGATGCTAGCCGCGCAACACCACCTGCGCTACCGCCTTTCCCGGTCGAGCGCAGTGCATAGCGAATCGTCCCAGCCGTGATGTCGAGCCCTTGCTGCTGCGCCTGCTCCGCGATCTGCTCCAGCGTATAGCCCTTCGCCTGCGCAGTCCTCACGCGCACACGCATGTCCTTCATCGCATCGCGCACCGTCACGCCACGTTCGGTATCCGGCTTCTCCGGCAGCGCGTCGAGTGCGCGACCAAACGCCTCCCATTGCGACTTCGTATAGACCTTCGCAACAGGCATCGTTACCCTCCTGAACATCGGCTACGCTTCGCTGTGACACCATCGTGCGCACGTCCTGAGCACGCGTCAACACGGTTTTTGCGCACGACTTGCCCGAGCAGGAACACACCGGCAGCGAAGGGAATGTAGGAGAACAACGCACTTTTTTGCGAATGTGGTGCGCGCGCGACACGCTTCACCAACGCATTTAGGAGCGCCGGGGTAGCGCTTGCCGTTCACTCCGGAGACCATCACCTTGACGCCGGATTATGGTTTCAGCTGCATCACATGTAGGCATGCAGACTGTACACGCCTAGCCGGGAACTGCTCATGGTGTTTCGCTCTCGTCTGCGCGTTCGATGCTCGCCCCATAGCGCACCGCTTGAATCGCACCGTCCACATCCTTTCACTCGTTCCGAGCTTTGCATAGGCTCCCAGCACACTCTCTCGTTTTGTATTTTCGTGCGCCGCGCGAAGCGCATCGATCAGCACATATACCCATTCGAATTTTTGTGAGCACCCAGCGCACGGCAGCGCGCACACTTCACACATTGGGTTCGCCACTGGTTCGCAGTTCATGACGCACTGGTTGCGCATCCCTTAACACATCGTTTTACGCAATGCGTTGACTCAGACACAACCTCACGTCGCATCGTCATCGCAAGGACAACGCACGCCGTTCTCCACGGCACGATCGGCCGTTTACTCGAAGGCAGAAACCTCTGCGCACGGGGTTTACTCTGGACCACAAAGAATGCACAGAAAACAAGGGATGGCAGGATTGGCCTCCGCCGGTTGTGGGCGCCGGCGACGCGCATAAGTTGTTACGGCACCCGCATCGAGTCTAAAAGTACCGGGACGATGACGAATTCTTGCGGCGACTACCGTCGGCCTCCCACACATCAATATGGGCTTCCCGATACAGGCACGATCGGTCACCACGTTGCCAGGCAAGCGAAGGGCGCGGCACCAGCTGAAGGACCGCGGTCCAACCACGACACACGAGGTCCCGTACGGCTACCTCATACAACATCAAGCCCCTCGCCACGGCGAAGATCATGAAAAGGCGTGCCAGAGATCCGGGGCAATGTTGCGCCGACATTGACCTAGCGATTCTCGCTCCCGAAAATGGCATTCGATCTCTATCGATCGGCGTTGACAGACACGTCATGAGATGCACCATATGTTATGTTTCAACTGTGCCGCGGAGGAAATGCTCCGGTGGGCCGGCGGGCAGCGAGAGTTTCGAGGCAGGAGAGATTTGACTTTTCGCTGGCAAGCATTACCGTCGATTTCGACGACCCAAAACGTCGCAACGCTTTTCGTCAACAGTCTGTTTGAACTACAGCAGCAAAAGCATGCAACTGTTCAAAACGGAAGAGGGATCGATCTGGATCAGCCAGTTCGCCGTTCCTGACCAGCCTGACGCAATCCTCCTGCTCGACGCTATCAGCTGGGTGTCCCCGGTGGAGTTCACGTCGTTGCTTCGTCCTAGCATCGAGACGGAGATCGCAAAATCGACGGCCCGGTCGCACTTTTTATCGAGCGCAAGCCACGTAATCTTGGCGGGCATCTCCAACGTTTCTATAAGGAAAGTCGTACCGGGCCGAGGCGCACTTATGGTGCTGCCCTTCGGCCGGTGGAGAGCATTGGGGCATATGCCCACAAAGTGGGCAGCGAAGGTGTTATTGCGACGCTCGCCACCTCGATGGTTCGTGCAAATCCATCGAAGTTTTTTCTTCATCCACAGCCGTCGGACCAGAATCGCGAAAACCGTCGGCCAGAAAATCGATTTTTTGACGTCATTGCGTCGACCTATTTCAACGCGCCGCTCAGGAATTGCCGCAGCCGCTCGCTGCGGCAATTGCCGAATACGTCGCCAGGTTTTCCGCGCTCGTCGACTTTTCCCTGATGCAGGAATACGACTTCAGATGACACTTCACGCGCAAACGTCATTTCATGGGTGACCACTACCATCGTGCGTCCTTCGCGAGCAAGTTCCTTCATTACCGTCAGCACCTCTCCGACCAGTTCCGGATCGAGCGCGGAGGTTGGTTCGTCGAACAGCAGCACTTCCGGATCAACGGCGAGCGCCCGCGCGATCGCCACTCTTTGCTGCTGCCCGCCCGACAGATGCGCGGGGTATGCGTTCCCCACTTTCACGGGATCGAGTTTCACCTTGCGCAGTACCTCGAATGCACACTCGCGCGCCGCTTCCCTCGAGCGCTTCTGCACGCGCATCGGCGCCATCATGATGTTCTCCAGTACCGTCAGATGTGCCCAAAGGTTGAAATGCTGGAACACCATTGCGAGCCGCGTGCGCATGCGTTCCAGTTGCCGCCGGTCCGCAGCCGCGAGGCCATGACGGGTCTCCTTCAGCCGGATCGGTTCGCCGCCTACGGCGATCGTCCCTTCATTCGGCTGCTCCAGCAGATTGATACAGCGCAGCAGCGTGCTCTTGCCCGATCCGCTCGAACCGATGATGCTGATCACGTCGCCGCGCACCGCGCGGAGCGAGACGCCTTTCAGCACTTCATGATCGCCGTAGCGCTTGTGAATATTTGTGAGTTCAAGAGCGAACATCATTGCCCTCCTCTGCGTTGAATGGGTGGGTGGACAACAGCGCGTCGCGCTTGCCGAAACGGCGGCGCAGTCGGGATTCGCGAGTGCCGGCGGTCTGGCGCGGACGCAGATGAACGAGCCAGCGCCGCTCGGCGAAACGGAATATCTGCAGCAGAGCTAACGTACACAGGCCATACAGCACAAGCGCCGCGATGTAGGGTTCGTAAGGTGCGGCGTAGCGCATGCTGACGGCGCGCGCGGTACCCGCAAGGTCGAGCAACGTGATCGCGGACGCGAGGGCGGTGCCATGAAGCGTAAAGATCACCTCGTTGCTATAGGCAGGCAATGCGCGGCGCAATGCACCCGGCAACAGCACAAAGCGCAGGCGAACCCAGCCGCTCATGCCAAACGCGGCGGCGGCTTCGAGTTCACCTGCGGCCGTGGTTCTCAGTGCGCCGGCAATGATTTCGCACGTATAGGCAGCGGTATTCAGGCCAAATGCTACCCATGCGCAGACGTAAGCTTCACGCAGAAAAACCCATAGCCAGCTCTGCCTGACGAACTCGACTTCGGCGAGGCCGTAATAGATTACATACATCTGCACCAGCAAAGGTGTGCCGCGAAAAACGTAGGTGAAAAACTGCACGGGGCCGGAAATCCAGCGCTTTCGCGAGGCGCGCATCACCGCCAGCGGCAAGGCCAGCAACAAACCGGACAGAACCGATAACAGCAGCAATTGGAGCGTCAGCAACAGGCCGGTCGTCGCCGTCCCGTCGGTCCATAGAAACAGTCGAATATTGTCGAAAACGATGCCGAAGTTCACAGTGCCACCTCGCGCGTGCCCATCGAATAGCGGTGCGTCAGACCTCGCAACAGCCACAGCGATAGCGTTGTGATGGCGAGATAGACCGCACCCGCCACGCAGAAAAACAGCAACACATGGTGCGTGGCGCGGCCCGCCGCAGAGGAAAGAAACACGAGTTCGTTGAGGCTTACCATCGACGTGATCGCCGAGGCCTTGACGAGCACGAGCCAGTTATTGCTCAAGCCCGGAAGCGCGAAGCGCATCATTTGCGGAAACAGAATGCGCATCGCGACCGTCGAGCGCGTCAAACCGAACGCGTAACCGGCTTCGAGCTGGCCAGGGGCCACCGCGAGGAAGGCGCCGCGAAACGTCTCGGCCAAGTAGCCGCCGTAGATGAGACCGAGAATTGTGACGCTTGCCGCGAACGAATCGATGTCGATGCCGCGGCCCGGGGCGAACGCATTGACAAGCTGATTGAGTGCCGCCTGGCCTCCATAGTAAAGAAACAGTAGCCAGACGAAGTCGGGGGCGCTGCGCGTCAGCCCCGTGTAGCCGCTTGCACAGACACGTAGCATCGCGTAACGCGACGTCTTCGCCAGCGCCGCCGTCAATCCGAGCATGACCGCTACCAGCAGCGAGCCGAACGCGACTTTCATCGTCACGATCGCTCCAACGAAAATTGCGTTCGCATAACCGTAAAGCATGAATCGTCTCCATGACCTATGTTTTACCTAGTCATCCTCAGGTCGTTCGCCAGCGATGTCCGTAGACGAACATCGCCGCCCGCAACGGAGGGCACGTCACGTTGCCTTGCCGGGTTGTCCCGCAAGGAAACGCGCCGCCGCGATCTCAGTTGCCGGTATAGATGTCGAAGTTGAAATACTTTTTGGCGATCCGGGCGTATTCGCCGCTCGCACGAACCTGTGCGAGTGCTTTGTCGAGTTGTTCAACGAGATCGGCATCCTCCTTGCGGACGCCGATGCCTATGCCGTCGCCGAAGTACTTCGGATCGGCGACGGCCGCGCCAGCGAACGCAAAGCCCGCGCCCTGCGGCATGTTCAGAAAACCCGAGGCCGCCAGCGGGGTATCCTGCAACGCGGTGTCGATCCGCCCGCTGCGCAGATCTGCAAACACTTCGTCCTGGGTCGGATAGGACACGACTGTCGCGCCGGCTGGTGCAAGAACCGCGTTCGCGAACGTCTCGTGAGGCGTCGAGCGCTGCACGCCGACGCGCTTGCCTGCCAGCGAGGCGGGCTTCGATGCGTCGTAGGGCGCGCCCGCTTTCGCGACAAGGCGCGCGCTGGCCGCATAGTATTTGTCAGTGAATGCGATCTTCTCGCGGCGCTCGTTGGTGATGGTCATCGACGACATGATGGTGTCGAACTTGCGGCTCATCAGCGCGGGAATCATACCGTCCCAGTCCTGCACGACCCAGGTGCAATGTGCATGCAACTGAGCGCATAGCGCGTTGCCGATATCGACGTCGAAGCCTTTGGGTTTGCCATCGGTTCCCATCTCGTTGAACGGCGGATAAGCGCCTTCAACGCCCATACGGATATCGGTCCAGGTTTTCGCCTGCGACACGGCCGATGCGCACACGAGCGCAATGGCACAAATCAACTGAAGCTTTTTCATTTCGGGGACTCGCTGGAAAAGAGGCTCCGGCCGTGCTGCCGCACGGCGCGAAGCGCAGTGAATCGACAACTTCGGCTTATAGGACTGCTTTCAGGGACTGCTCGATAATCGTCATGGCCTCGTCCGCGATCGGCTTCGTCACGGTCAATGGCGGCATCAGACGCAACGTGCTCGCACCGCACGACAGCAACAGCACTCCATTGCGCCACGCCTGCGTAAGCAACCGGTCCGTCATCTCTTTCGCGGGTGTGCGCGCGGTACGGCCCTGGATCAGCTCCACGCCGATCATCAATCCCTTGCCGCGAACCTCGCCGATCACATCCGGATACCGCGACTGCAACTCCAGCAGCCGCTCGGTCATGTAAGCGCCCATCGTCGCGGCGTTCTGCATCAGGCCGCCCCGCACGAGCTCCAGCGTGGCCGACGCAGCAGCGCAGCAGACCGGGTTGCCGCCATACGTATTGCCGTGCGCGCCGCGCTTCCACTTCTCCATGATCGAACGCTTCGCGACCACGAGACCGATCGGCATGCCCGACCCCACGCCTTTCGCCATCGTCACGATGTCCGGTTGCACGCCCCAGTGCTCGCACGCAAACATCTTGCCGGTGCGCCCCGCGCCTGCCTGCACCTCATCGGCAATCAGCAGAATGCCGTGGCGGTCGCACAGTGCGCGCAGACCCGGCAGAAAACTCTCCGGAGGCACTAGGTAGCCTCCCTCGCCCTGAATCGGCTCGACCAGAATGCCGGCGACTTCGTTGGCGGGCACGTTGCTCTGGAACAGTACGTTTTCGATGTAGTCGAGCACCGCCTTGCCTTGATCCTCTCCCGAGAGCAATGGGCGATACGTGTTCGGATACGGCACGTGCGTGACGCCCGGCATCGCTGGGAAAAATCCGGCCTGCTGCGAATACTTGCTCGCAGTGAATGCAAGCGAGCCCATCGTGCGTCCGTGGAAGCCGCCGATAAAACCGATGAAGCGCTGCCGGCCGCTCGTACTGCGCGCGAGCTTGAGCGCGCCCTCGACCGCCTCCGTTCCCGAGTTGCAGAAGAATGTCATGGCCGGCTCTTCGAACGGTGCGATTTCCGCGACGAGCTCTGCAAGACGGATCTGCTCTTCGTGCCAGTAGTCGGACGAGATGTGAAGGAATTGCTCCGTCGCGGTCCTGATCGCTGCGACTACCGACGGATGCGCATGTCCCGTCGAACAGACCGCGATACCCGCGGCAAAGTCGATGAACCGGTTGCCGTCCACGTCCCACACTTCCGTGTCGCGGCCGTGGCTCATCACGAACGGGTAGTCGCGCGGATAGGAAGGCGACACGACCCGCCGGTCGCGTTCCAGCATCGCCTGCGCGTTGGGGCCCGGCAATTCGGTTCTGATGTGTTGGTTTCTCATATCGGTTACCTGTCAAAGTCTGGGCCGTCGTCGGCCCGTTCTGTACAAATCACGCCCGCCGGGCGTGTTGTCCGCACATCCTGCTTCACGGAACGATGCGGGTCTGCGATTGCTCACGCATGTAAAGCGGCAGGTAGTAGCGCGAGGCAATCGCCTTGCCGGTACTACCGGATCCCTTCCAGCCGCCGAACGGCTGATAGCCGGGCCATGCACCGGTGGTCGCGCCTTGTGGACGGTTCGCGTAGGTCACGCCCGCTTCGACGTGGTCGAAGAACCACTGCACCTCCTGTTCCGCGCCATAGAAACCCGCGCTCAGGCCGAAGTCGCTGGCATTCACGAGTGCCATGGCTTCGTCCTTGCTGGATACGCGGCCGACCATCGCGATCGGCACGAACATTTCGACTTGCCAGAGCGGATGATCGAGTGGCGCTTCGGCGAGCGTCGGCGCGCAGAAAAAGCCAGCCGACGCGTTGTGTTCCCCCAGCGTTCCTCCCCCAGCGACGATCCGTGCGCCGTGTTTGCGCAGCATCTGGCAGTACTTGGGGAATGCGTCATGCGCCCGGCGCGTGGTCACGGGTCCGATCCACGTCTTTTCCAGCTGCGGCACGCCGATCGAAATAGTCTCGATTTCGCGCTGCAAAGCCACGATCAACGCATCGGCAACGGCGTTGTCGACATAGATGCGCGACAACGCGGAGCACTTCTGCCCTGACATGCCGAACGCCGAGCGAACGATGCCCTGTGCAGCAGCGGCAAGGTCGGCGCCTGCCGTGACGATGACCGCATTCTTGCCGCCCATCTCGGCAATGCAGGGCCGGGGCACCTTGCGCGCCATCTGGCTGCGCGCGATATGCATGCCCGCCGTATACGAACCCGTGAAAGTCACGCCGTCGATACCATCGTGTTGAATCAGCGCTTCGCCGACGGGCTGCCCGTCTCCCACCAGATAATTGAACACGCCTGTAGGCACGCCCGCATCCTGCAGGCACTCAGCGAGCAACACACCGGCCCAGGGTGTATCGATCGCGCCTTTGAGTACTACGGTATTGCCCGTTACCAGCGCGGCTGCGGTCGGTCCGCCCGCCAGCGCGAATGGAAAATTGAACGGCGCGATGACAGCCCAGACCCCATAGGGTTTCATTACACTGCGGTTGCGACTCGTCGCGTCAGGAAGCGGGTCATCCGGCAATGCGTGGTCGAAACCGCGGTTGTCCTCCATCGCCTGCGCGTACAGATCGAAAAATTCAGCGACTTCCGCGACCTCGCCCAGCGCTTCCATCCGGTTCTTGCCGACCTCCAGCGACACGGCAGCGGCAATCGAATAAAGACGCTCTTCAACAATGCGCGCGACCCGGCGCAGCAACGCGATTCGTTCCGCCACGGGTGTCGCCCGCCAAGCAGGCAGCGCGCGCCGGGCGGCCGCTACCGCGGCGTCGACGTCGCTGCAATCGGCAACGGCGAACTCGCCCAGAATCCTGCTGCGGTCGGCCGGATCGCGGGTGGTGACCCGCTCCTTACCCGCAACCCACTGGCCGTCGATCAGCATCCGGCCGTACTGCTTGCGAGGCGTCTCCTGCAGCGCGCTTACCGCCTGCGCGAAACGCTCGTGCACCTCGCGCGGCGGCGCGAACATCGTCGAATAAGTGAGCTTGAAATCGCTCATGTCAGACCTCCTCGTTGATACCGTGAACCTGTGTTTCGCACTCCCCGATCAGGCCATCCAGCACGTCCAGCGCGTGATGCAGTTGCTCTTCAGTGATGTTGAGCGGCGGCGCCAGAATGACCAGATTGCTTCTCACGCCGAACGACACGCCCACGGCACGTCCGTTGTCGACGAGCCGACGCAGCAGCGCGGACGTGCCGCCCCACTCCGTCAGTGGCGTCGCGGTGTCGCGATCGGACACGAACTCGACGATCATGAAGAGCCCTTCTCCACGCACATCACCGATCACCCGATAGCGCCGCTTCATTTCGACAAGCCGCGCGCGGAGTACCGCGCCAAGATCTTCGGCGCGCGGAATCAGTTGCTCCTGTGCATAACTCTGCACAGCCGCGAGTCCGGCCGCGCAGCACAGCGGATGCCCTCCATACGTCAGCCCCGTATAGAGCATCTGGTTCTCGAGCCGCCGTGAAATCTCTGCCGAAACGATCACCGCGCCAAGCGGCAAATGCCCTCCGGTCAACCCCTTGGCGAGTGTCATCATGTCCGGCCGCCCCGCGTCGCCGTACTTTTGCCAGGCGAACCAACGGCCCGTTCTGCCGAAGCCGCTCATCACTTCGTCGGCAATCAGCGGAATGCCGCGCTCTTTCGTGATGTGACGCAGGCGCGGCCAGAATTCCGGAGGTGCGATGATGCCGTTGGTGCCGGCACTGGGTTCCATCAGCACGGCCGCGATCGTATCGGCGTTTTCCCAGCCGATCACATCATCGAGATGAGTCGCACAGCGTGTCTTGCAGCTTCCGTATTGCAGACCGAACGGACAGCGGTAGCAGTAAGGCGGCGGTACGTGCACGACTTCCGCCATGCCGGGCGCCTGGCGCGTGGTGCGCGGATCTCCCGACAGCGCGCCGGTCGAAGGCGTTGCGCCGTGGTACGAGCGATAGCGGGTAATGATCTTGCCGTTCGGCTTGCCGCTCGCCCAACGTGCGAACTTCACTGCGTTCTCGTTGGCATCGGCTCCACCTAACGTGAAGAACACCCGGCCCCCCTCGAAGCCGCTCACGTCCAGCAATTGCTCTGCCAACTCCGCACGGCTTTTCGCCCCCCATTCCGATGTGACGAAGCAGAGTTGCTGCGCCTGTTCGCGAATCGCCGCGACGACACGCGGATGCTGATGCCCGAGATTGTTCGATTCCGCCAGACTGCTCATGTCGAGATACGAGCGTCCCTTGTCGTCGTGGAATATCGCACCTTCGCCCCCAACGATCGTCGGTGCGTCCCACTTCGTCTGAACGCACCACGTATGCATGACCACTTCCTTTTCGCGAGCCACCTGCTCTCCTCCACGAACCTGATGACGGGCCGCTGCGTCGGTGTGCAGCGGTCCCGTGTCGGATGTTGAATTCGACATCACGATAAAACATTTGATTTATTTTTAAAAGAAAATTTTCAATTGTTTCATTGTGCGGCGCAAAAACGCACCTCCGGTGGCGGCGCCGTCCGTGCGCCGCCAAGCCGGCGTACCGCTAGAAGCGATGAATCATGGCCGCGCGATACACCAGCTGGCTAGCGCCCGACGCTGCACCTGCCGATGCGACGTTCTGCGCGAAGTCCAACCCGGTTCCGGTTCGCGCATCCTGGACGTGCTGATATGCACCCTGGACATAAAGCGAGGTGCGCTTGCTCAGGTCATAGTCGAGCATTAGCGCAATCTGGTGCCAGCGTGGCTCGAACCTACCGACAGACGATTCGAGCGTCGCGCGCGTGAACGTGTACGACGCTCCGAACCAGAAGTCGGGCCGGAAATAGAACTGGCCGTTCGCTTCGAAGTTGTCGAATTTCCACGACTTCCAGGAACCCCCGGCCGGTTGCGTTGCCGCCGGCGGCAAATAACTGCTGCCAGTTGGCTCATAGACGTCGACATGCGAATACGCGAACGCCAGCAATGCCCGGTCGAATCGATACGACATTCCAGTCAACCGGTGTTTGAGCTAACTTTCGTCCGTCTATATTTAATATGCATACCTAATTATCCAAAGCGATCTTGTGCCGATGCTCTTATGCCGCGAACCATTGCGAACTGAGATCCTCCGCCCTCGTGGACACTTCACGTCCGCTCGACGGTCAAACTCACCTAGCTCCGCCTCGGTGCAACAACACGGACCAGACAATAAAACAAAAAATTAATTTTTCACAAATATTTATCGTTTGATCAATTTGAAGAAAGATGTCCTCTTCGCTTATCACTCGTCACGACGTTGATGGCCCGCCGGCGGTGCGCGCGTAAGGCCACACGAAACCAAACAGTAATATATTGTTAGCAAAATGCAATAATAAATCATGTGTTTCCGCAGAGCGGTATATTATTTCGCTTGTTCCACGACGTCGGACACCCATACGTTGAGCCACGCTTTTTACCGATACTGAACATGCGATGACAAAAGACGAACTCGAAAACCTCATCAAGGCTCGCTTCACATTGCTGACGCCGAAGCTGAAAGCCGCGGCGCGTTATGTGCTGGACTCGCCCAAAGAAGTGGCGCTACTGTCGATGCGCGCGGTTGCGTCCAACGCCGAACTGCAACCGGCTTCGATGCTAAGGCTCGCGCGCGAACTCGGTTTCGATAGCTATGAGGACTTTCGAGCTATATACATGGAGTGGGTATCGAACCACGACAGTACGTTCGTTAAACGGGCCGCGGAATTGCGCCGCCGTTCCGCGCACGAAGGCAGAAGCAAGCTGCTATCGGAAGTTTTCAACACGGAGATGGTCAATCTCGACCAAACGCTCGGCGACCAGAACGCGGCGGCATTCAACACAGCAAGACAGGCTCTCGGGCGAGCGAGAAACATCTATATTCTTGGCCTGCGCAGCCTGTTTCCGGCAGCTTACTACCTCCATTACGTGTGTTGTATGTTCTGCGGCAACACAACCCTTCTGGCCGGTACGGGCGGCACACTTGCCGACGAACTGCGCCGAATCGATGCAGAGGATGTGCTTATCGCCTTCAGCTTTTCACCGTATGCAGTAACGAGCGTTAACGCGTGCGATTTCGCCCGCGAACGAGGCGCGAAAATCATCGCGATTACAGATAGTGCGGTTTCGCCAATTGCGGTCGGCGCAAGCGTGACGCTGCTTGCGCCAAATACCAGCCCATCGCTCATACCATCGATCTTGCCCGCGATGGCGGTTGCGCAAACGCTAGCCTCACTGATGGTCACTGACGGAGGCGAAGAAAGACTTGCGGAGATATCGAATAGCGAGACGCAGTTGCGCCGATTTTCAGTCTATATCGAGAACTGAGAAGACACGTGATCAATCCCATCGACCCCACCAAACGCGTCGAGCCATCTCGGGCCGTTACCACTTCTGATGCAGTGCCTCAAATCGCATGTTTCGCGTAAGTGCCGTTGAGAATTCCGTAGACAAGCGTTGAACAACTCGGTAGGTTCAGCGAGCCGTTCGAAGAAGGGGATTAGCTCGATGCAGCTTGAGGTGGATGCTTCGCCACGTTCCAGGGCAACAGTTCGTCGATGAGGTTCGCTTGTTGATCGGCGATGCGCCTAGCCACTGATTCTAGGCAGGCGCGCCGATTGATTCCGTTCAACTTGCACGAACCGATCAAGCTATACATTGCGAAGGATCGCTCGCCACCGCATCCGGAACCGGCGAACATGAAGTCCCTCCGACTCGAAGCAACGCAAAGGTGCTTTCTCCAAGCACGTTGCTGATCTGGCCGCTGCCGTTGGCGCAGAACAGCGTTAGCCCATCGCAGCGGCTCAGCGAGTAGTGGATCGCTTCGACCAGCGGTGCCTTCGGCCAAAGGCGTCGTGAGTTTCTCCCTCATCGGCGTCTTGAGCGTCGCGAGAAACGGGCTGCTTTTTCCTGCCTCATGCGTCTGCGCTCGTCCGGTGGTTTGCTGCGGATATCAGCTTTGATTCCGTAGAGCTCGCTGGTCAAGTCAAGCCATTACCTTGTAGTTTCCGAAAGGGCCGTCTCATCAGCGCTGAAAGCTGCCGGCACGCGTGATCCCAGCAGGATGCCAAACGAACGTTGCCGCTTTCCGTCAACTCATTGGAGCCGCTACTGTTGACTATGCAGCAGTCCAAGCCGAACAAGACTTTCGGCAGTGGCAACGATTGCTTCCTCGCGCGAGCGGGGCGAGCAGCCGAGTAGGCACATCGCCTTTTCGCTGGTGGCGTTCAGGTCCAAGCCTAACAATGACACGGCCCCTCTCAAGGCCGGGTCTTTGAGCGCCCCCAGACGCACCGCTGTATTAGGTAGCACCCGCGTCGATACATTTTTGGCGGCCGGCCCCGTGCGTTGTTTCAGTACCCTAGCCGCGTCGGCCAACCACATACTTTCGCCAGCAATCGCCAGAAAGCGCTCGCCCTTGGACGTCTTCGCTTCACCCGCTTCGCCATAGGTTTGCGCGTGCAACGCGGCATGACAGCCTATGTCATCTTGACATGCACCGGGCACGCAAAGGTCATCTTGACGTTCCCGGTCTTTGATCATGCCCCCGCCGCATTTCGCGGGTCGTGCTCATGGCATTGCTGCTCCCTAGATAAAGAGCGGCTGATACGACCGTAACACCAGATCCTTGTTCTCCATCAAGTTAACCTGGAGCCCCGGCAGATCGGAATTGATGACCGTGTCGTTCAATGTGGTGGCACCGACGGCATACGCTGGGCGACAGCCACAAAGATTCAGCCAGCAATCAGGGTCTGGGCATGAGACAGAAGGTCGCCCTGCTTTCTCTTTGGAAGTCGACCAAACAGAAGAATCAGACGAGCCAGATCGGCATCGTCAGCGTACAGAAACGCCACGGGCACCTTGAGGACTGTCGCAAGACGGACAGCAAACGTGTAGTCCACCTTGTGAATGCCCAGTTCATAGCGGTTGATGCGAGTGCTTGCCACAAACGGGTCCAAGCCCGCCTCGATCCCGAGCTGCTTTTGTGACAGCCCAACTTCCAGTCGAGCCTCCTTCAGTCGAATTCCAAAAATCGAAGATGACGCCGCGGACATTCACTGGTAGCTCGTTATATACGAAGCTACGAATATCGTTGCAAAGCGTCTGCTTAGATACTACGATTATCGTAGCATTCGGACGTAACCTGAAGATGCTTGAAGCGCCTCCACCGTGACCGCCTCGGATACGCGCCGCTTCAGGACCATCGGTGCACGACCACGGTCCAGCGGTTTATATGCTCCTCCCGGAAACGCAGGAGGCAAAAATGCAGGACAAGCGACCGCCGATTGACCTCGGCACTGACCTCAACGAACAGGATTGCAACCGCTTGCGCCTGCTCAACGACGAGTTGGCTCAGGCAGAACAGTGGATTTCTCGCCGCAGCAGCGAAATGGTTGCGGCGTACGGCCTTGCTACCGCCCAGACCCGCCACACAGCCCGACTGGAGGAAGACATACAGCTGATCGCTACTCTCCTGTTCCTGTCGCGGAAAGATCACCCTGATTTCAGCCCCGGGCGCCATGGCCTCGTGACGCGAATCGATGTCCCGATTCTGCCAGCAACCCTTCGGGAGAATGATCTCCATTGCAACGGTGCGCGAACGGCCGGGCCATTTCGGGATCGCCATGAAAACTGGTCCCCATTGTTTCTGGAACTATACGAACGCGCTCTGCGGAAGGACACAGCGAAACTGCTGAGCATCGGCACGCTATGTATCGACATCGCACTGATTCAACAACAACTGCGCTCGTGGTAGCCGAGTGGCACGCTAACCGCTGGTCATCTTTTCTAACCCTTCATGGCATTCGACAGGGCAACGTCTATATTGCATTTGTGGATATTGAGGCTGTGCGTTTTCCTCAAATCCTGCGCAGTCACGTTTCACAGGAGCACGTCTTATGACTCTGCTGAAACTTGCCGTCGTGATCGGCATTCTTCTTGGTACTGCCATGGCAATCCGGCTATGTGGTCGCCAATGTCGGTGTCGTTTCGGCCACAGCTTCTTTACTGCGCGCGGATTCTGGCTGGCCGCCATCGCGATCAATTTCCTCTGGTGGGGATACTATGCGTGGGCGACGGCCGCACTCCATCACGCGCCTCCGTCAGGAGGACTTGCGCTGATGGCTCTGGGTATCGCTGCAGCGGGCTGGCTGATCTACGAAAACGTTCACGCAACAAACATCCTCTACGGCGGCGTCGGCTCGTCTCTCCAGCTCGTGCTGTTTTTTCCGGTGGCACTCTACGGCCTGCCGCTCCTCGCGATCGCCCTGATTTTCCTGCTTTTCGCGACCTACAAGGGCGCACCCGTGTGGCTTATCGATCTGTGAACGGCTTGCAGTTGAGAGGAACCGCGCCTGCATGCTCTGCGTCGTCACATTCCATCTCACGCCAGCACACCGTTCATACCGACCGCCACTTCAACGCCATCTTCGCAAGAACACGGTGACAGATGCGCAGCCATGCGCGACGCGTCTCTCAAGACTGCCCCATAGAGCCCGCCGCGGTGCGTGGATGCGGATACCGGACCGTGCGTCGCTCGCTTCGCCCGTCGGAACACTACGATCGCCCTGACCGCACTAGCGTTCGATGTCTGGACCGGGATCGTCAGGCTGACTATCTCGCTCTGGCGCCGTCCGATTCTCACGCTTTGGTACAGAATCCCGCTGTATGTCGGGGACAACAGCGTCCCGCTGGACAGGCATCGCACGCACAAACTCGACGATGCCGACGGCCATCGCGCGGTCCGCACCGGCTGGAGACGCAGCCACTGTCCGCGCCACTTCCCGCCACGCGGCAAATACCATGTCGTGAGCCTGCCACCCAGCCTGGCGTTGCTCTTCGCTCGCCACGGCGCGCCAGTACTTCGGGGTCTCGCCACGCTCCATCATATGCCTGACACCCTGAACGGGATACCGTCGCGTCTCGCCACGTACCCGTCGGGGCGTCGCATTGGCATCCACCCCGTTTGCGCGTAGCTGCTCGGCGAACCGCTCGCGCCAGCGACGCAGATCCTGCTTTCGCGGATTCAGCCGCCGGCCATCCGGTCCACGCACCTGCACGCTCAGGTGAACATGCGGGTGTGCCTCGTCGTCATGCGCAGCAAACACATAGGCACGCCCATCTCCAAATTCAACGGCCGCGAAATCACGGGCGGCGTCCCGCACGGCCTGACGGTTCGTACCAGGCGGCATCGACAGCAGAATGTTGAACACCTCGCGACGAACACTCGCTTCCGGTATACCCCATCCGCCAAATTGCCAGGTCTGCACGAGGTCTCGTACCGCCTCCGGTCCGGCGATGCGGTCGCCATTCTGGTCTTCCAGCTCCACCTGACCGTTCCGGGAGATATATCGAAGGTGCCGGCGCACCGCGCCGATGCCCTGCGCGCCCGATGCCTTGTTGGTGATCTTGATCATCACCTCCGGCGTGCGCCCGAGCGTGCGCGCGAGTTGCTCACGCATTCTCGCGGCCTCGTCGCGCAGACTCGCATGCGAGAGGCGCTGTGCCCTCGCATGCCTGAACGGCTCCTGAAACAGCCGGTCACCCCAGTTCATAAGCATCGCATCGATGTAGACCTTCGGATAAGGCATCTCACCGGCTCCATCGATCCAGGTTCGCCCGCATCACATCTGCCACGACACGCAGGTGCGCATCGATCGCCCCACGAATGGCCTCGATGTCACCGTTCCCGTCCTGTCCGCTATGTCGTATGTGGCCGCCGCGGGCAAGTTGTGCAAGCCACCTGCCGATCGAAGCAAGCTGCAGATTCGAATCGGCCAGCAGCCGCATCTCGCGCGCGCCAAGCTGGGGGTCGTGCGTCAACTGCGCACGGATCAGCGCAACGATCCAGCGGTTAGCGGTCAGGCCCGACGCCTCCGCGCGCAACTCAACCGCCTCGAGTTCGGCAGCCGTCAGCCTGACTTCGATCCGGATGCGAGGATCGCCGACGGCAGTCCAGCGAACATCCGCGTCGATTTCCAGATCATCATTGCCAGCCTCTGCACGCAACGCGGCGGCCACCAGTTGCCGCGCGCCCTCACCAACGGTCAGGCCCCGGCGCACACACCATCGATCCCAATCCCGTCGCATACTGCCAAGTTCGACACACAGGCGCTCGCGTACACGCATAACAGATCCTAGCGCGTCGGCGAGGGTTCGACGGGCGTGTGTACCAGTTCAAGCTCGATATCTCGCGCAGGTGCACGTCCGACCGCTGTGCGTGTCCGACGATCCCGTTCCGACGGCGCTTTCGGATCGAATACCTTCGGCCGCGGCACGGGAATGCCCTCGCGACCAAACGCATCGAGCAGCGCTTCCGCGCGCCTTTGCACACGCCCGATCGAGCGCGCACTGAATCCCTGCTCCCGCATCGCGCCGGTGAGCACGGCCAGGTGCAGCACCTTGTCTTCCTCGGAAATGCTCGGGCGTCGCAGTCCCTGGCCGTTTTCGCGCGCATTCGTCGCCACAGCTGTCACGTCTGCTCCCGCTATGCGTTCGGGCTCTGACACAGATTGCGCCCCCGTACGCTCTCGTCGCATCACATCAACCTGCCAGGTATTCCGGTGCACATCGCGCCCGTCTTCACCGATCACCACACCGTGCTCATCCAGGATCGGTACCTTGACCGTGACGAGCCGTCGCCCCAGGTTTTCAAGTGCGACCTCCTGCCCGGGCTGCGCGCCCGATTCCCGCACTGCGCGCTCGAGATCCACGCCCCAGACCACGTGATCTGCGCCCGTCGCATCGCGGAACACAACGTAATACGACTCACTGCGCGCCGGATTATTCTGGTACGGCGCACCGCCGTGCTCGCGCAGCTCACCGGTATATCGCCTCGGGGTGTCGGCTTCGTCGCCCGCTGCCGGCTGTCGCTTCGCGTCAAGAGGATCACCCTGCTGAGCATCCCGTCGCAGGGCTGCAGATGCAGCGCCATCCGCAACGTTCGGCGGCCCGGCGGCTGGCGCGGGGGCAGACGGTGCACGACTGCGCTCTGCTACGCCTATCGGAGAACCGGCTGCATACAACGACGCATCAGCCTCGATCCGGTTGTTCAGCCGACCCTGCCGCGCATCGGCCAGACGCGCCAGATCGGCGGCCTTTGGCTCATACCCGCTGACCTCGATGCCCAGCAACGATCCCTGCAGCCACACCTCGCCGCGGAACGCCTCGTGACCGGACACGCGAATACGGCGCCACGATTTCGCCGCCACCATGTCGACCATCGATTCCACGACATCCGGCCGGTTGTGTTCGGTGACGAGGTACGGCCCGATATCCTCGAACGCGAGTTGATACGGCGCGTCCTTCAGGAAATACTGATTCCCGGCCCGTAGGTAGCGTTTGCGTACGCGCACCGGCGGCTGGTCAAGCGGCGCGCGAACAGCAGCGTGATCTTCCCGTTCGGTTGGCGCGTCGCCGGTTGGGCGGTGAGCAGACTGAGGTGCCGCACGAGCATCGTCCCGGATAGCCTGATCACGCAGACGCGCCCGTGCCGCGTCAAATTCACGCTGGCGCCGGGCCGACACAGCATCCAGGGCCGCCGCATCGAGGCGACTGGTATCTCCATCACCTTTGGTGTGTTCAACGGATGGCGAATGTCCGGGAACATCCGGCTCGATCACATTAATGACTGGCTCGGCAGGCGGCAAGGTTTCAGACATGGTGGGCTCCTTTCTGATCGGTCATGCTTCCAGGCGATACATCCTTTGGTCTAGCGATCCGGCCCAGGCGGATCCTGCGATGCGGACCGCTCCTTCGACCACTCGAGCGCCGCTGTACGTGCTTCGCGTATCCGGGCCCATGAACGTGCCTGCAACTGGTCGAGCATCCCCTCGAGGTTCGGACTGAAATTCAGTTCACGGGCGGACTTCTTGAGCGAGCCGACCGTGCGGTCGAGCAGGTCACGCGCGCGATCCCACGGATAGACCCTGGGCCGATCGCCCTCGTAGCCGACCTGCAGTTCCGATCCATTGAGCCGGGCATTCTCGTCCATCCATCGCAGCCGCTCCGAGACGAATTCCATCTGCGTCTTCGGATGGAAGACGACGCTACGCGTCGCCACTTCCTGGATCAGGTAGTGCTCGGTGTTGAAGACCTCACCACGGTACGGTCCGCCGTTTTCCCGAGGTGTGCCCATCCGGAGCGGGGAGCCGAACCGATGTTCGGCCAGTGCCCTGACCTCGTTAGGCACATCCGCGACGGCGAACAATGGTTCGCCAACTGGTGGACGCGTTGGTGCGAAGCGCCTCGGCTCAGCGGCCGGAGTATCAACTGCAGGGAGAGCTGTAGACTGCTCACCCCTCGGTTGTGCCTCCGCCGATGCCGTCACCGGCTCAGGTGCTTCCGACGGAGTGGTCGGCTTCGGTGCGCCGCGCTTCGACGCGCGACGACGCGATGCGTCGTCCCCAGCATTGACGAGTTTTTCCTTCACGTTGCCCATCCTGTCCTCCATCGGTTCGTCCAGCTCCCTGCCGTTTGCTGTGCCCGCCAGCGACCCAATGCCATCGACCACCCGCGCGTCATCGCGGCCCACGACTTCGCGCAGGCGGTCGCCCACACTTGCAGATCCGGACAACACCGCCATGTCGTTGAAATCGGTCGGAGCCTTGTCGTCAATTCGCGCGTCGGCGGCGAATATGGGCAAGACCATGCGGTCTCCCGATATTTCCGCAGCCTGTCGGGCTTTGGCCTCCCCCGGTCCCAGTTCACCCAGCACGACGATGTCTGCGTCCGGGAATCGCTCGCGCACGGATTCCGCGACGGGCGGCAGATTGCCACTCGACAGCGCCGCCAGCGCCACCCATCCCGTTGCGCGATGCGCCGACAGCATGGTCGCCATGCCCTCGCCGATCAGGATCGGCGTCGCCTGTCCGCCTGCGACAGGCGCTGGCCCGGCGATCCAGTACCCGCCTCTCTTGACGCCACTGGCCAGCGACGACTTGTTGCCCGCTTCGTCGATCAGTTCCAGCGTCGAGACGGCACGTCCGATCCAGACCGGCACGACCAGCACCCGCCCGGAAAGCGGCCGCTCCTCGCTTGCCGGGGCATAGCCCAGCAACGCACGCAGTTCAGGCGCTTCCAGTTCGCGCAGTGTCTGCACGGGATCGAGACCCTTGCGCACGAGATACGGATGTTCCGGACCAACAGGTCGTGCCCATTGCCAGATTTCCTGTGCCTCACGAGCCGCGGCAGCATGCCGTGCCTGCTGGCGTGCCGCATCCCGCGCGCGACGTTCAAGCACATCGGGACCCGGCACGAGCGTCGTTGCCATCTGGTCCGGGTAATGCCCACGTCTCAGGTCAAACCCATGCTCTCGCGCGAGCCAGAAGAGCGACGCGAGCGTCTTGCCGCCTGACTTCTTCACCGAGCGCCAGGTCGTGCGGGCCGCCCGCTCGTCATAGTTGCCGGCTGTGCGACTCCATTCGTCCCAGATCTCGAAGCCGGCATCACCCAAACCGTGCTTCAGTGCAAACGCCATGTCGACCCACGTGCCGTAGTCCTCCGCCGGAATCACGGCAAGAGCGGCCCGTACACGGGCGGTTTCGTCCACATGGGGCGCACTCATCGCGGGGCTCCCTCAATCGATGCCGCGTTCGTCCCGGCACGTGTCACCGGGTCACGCCTTGCTTGCGTGGACTTTGGCGGCACCAGCTCCGCGACGTCGAGGTCCGCAACCGACAACCGGCGCGTCGCCTGCCCGATACGCTTCGCCGGAACGCCCAGCAGCATGAAGTGCCGTTCGACGTAGGTCGTGACCTCGTCCTCGCTGAGGTCGGCGAGCCGCGGCGGCAGATCGCGCGGATCCCAGGCCTGCAGCACCTCCAGATACTCGCCCGACAGATGAAGGAGGCCCGCACCGTCCGGATCGATCTCGTCAGACCCGACTTCGCGCACACGTCGTTCGATCTGGGCGGTGAAGCGCACCAGGTCCATGGCCGGCACCGATGGTGCACCCGAGACCCGCGAAGCGAAAACAGGGTCGCGCCAGTAGCAGATCCGGTCGGCAAGGATCGGCTTCGCGTTCTCCAGCACGATGATTTCCTTGTCGCGCCCCAGCTCCTTGAGCTCCTGTGGCAACAGCAGTGGCCGACGCTGCTCGGACACGCTCTCGCTCGATCCACTTCGGCCGCCGAACATCGCGCTCGGACGGCTGATGCTACGCGACTGGTCCGTGAAGGTGCCGAGCATCTCGGAATAGTCGTTCGCATCCTTCTGTTCGCGCGGCGCGTAGAGGATCTGCATCGCGTGGTTCGTGAGGAAGGTACGTGCATCGGCACGGCCATAGACCGACTCCAGCTGCGCGATCGACTGAACGACCGAAAGCAGACGCAGGTTGTAGCCCGCCATGTAGGCCACGGCGCGCGCGATGATATGGATCTTGCCGATTGCGGTCATCTCGTCGAGCAGCAGCAGGCACTGGAACCGCAAGGTCGGGTCAGCCTCCGGCAACTGTTTCGTGTTCAGGTTGACGAGTTGCGAGAACACGAGGTTCACGAGCAGCGCGGCCTCGGACAGGTGATCGGGCGTGATTCCGATGTAGACCGACATGCGACGCCGACGCACGTCGCGCAGGTCAAAATCGTTGGCGCTCGTTGCCGCGTCGACGATGGGGTTTGCCCAGATCGTTAGCGGCGCGTGGAATGTCGCGAGAATGCTCGCCAGTACCTTGTCGTCGTTGGACAGGAAGCGGTTGAGTGCATCGACGCATGCGCCGCTGAGCAGCGCGCGATGCCGGACGAGTGCACGCTGCAGGTAAGACTTGACCGGCATGCCTTGGCCCGACGACTGGCGCAATACCTCGCCCATCGTGACGGGGTAGTCGTGGATGGATTCGCTCTTGCCCGCCCGTCGTGCGTCACGCCACTCGCTCAGGAGCAGGACGATGCCGAGAAACAGGTTGCGCGCCTGATCCTTCCAGAAGTCGTCGTGGCCACCTGGCGGATATAGGGCGTAGCCGATCGCGAGAATATCGCCGACGCGGAAAAGGCCATCGGAAATGGCCGACAGCGGGTTGAACCGGTGCGTGCGGCCGTCTTCCGCGAACGGGTCGAAAAGATAGACCTCCTGCCCGTGTGCGCGCCGGAATCCTGCCGTGATCGCGTAGTTCTCACGCTTGATGTCGAGGACCACGACCGAATCAGGATAACTCAACAGGTTCGGGATCACGATGCTGACGCCCTTACCCGAGCGGGCGGGCGCGGCGAGCAGCACGAACTGCTGTCCGGCAAAGCGCAGGTAGCGTCCTCGCCATATTCCGACGACGATGGACGGCGCGTCGATCAGTGTCCGCGTGCTCATAGCAACCCCGCCGCGCGGATTTCCGCTTCGCTGGCGAACCGGGCACTGCCGTAGAGACGTCGCCGGCCGGTCCGCTCCCAGATCGAATACAGCGCCATCGCCGGGCAACCTACGGCGACGAGTAACCCAAGAAGCCCCGCGCCTGCCAGGTGCCTGCCGCCGTGCGGAATCAAGCCGCCGTGCCAGGCCAGCAGTGCATCGGGCCAGCCCCATAGGCCCGCATGGAACGGGTTCAGCCGCAGGCTCGCGTACAGGAAAAAGGATGCAACCCACGACGAGGCCAGCAGAGCCCCCGCGACAACCGCTAGAACGGTGACCGTGACCAGGGTGGCACGCACATGATGTGCTGCCGGACCAGCGATGTCGGAAGGAATTGAGGAACGACGGTTCGTATCCATGCCTGCCTCAGGAAAACGTCGTGCGCGCCTTGCGCACCGGATCGAACCAGACTTCCGTCATGCCCCAGCGCTTGCCGGTCTGTTTGCCCGCCTCGTCGTAGAGCGGATACGCTTCCATGTGCGCAACGATGTCGATCGTCAGGGTGAGAAGACGCTTGAGTGCCGTATCGTCATAGGTCGCGGCTTCGGGGTGCTCCTTGGCCATCAGTGCAAAGCGCTCGATCGCAACCGTCGCGCTCGACGCGTGATAGCTCGTGATGGAGCCCGCGTGGCCGGTCGTCAGCAGCTTAAGGAAGTCATAGGCTTCGGCACCGCGCAGTTCGGCAAGCAGCACGCGGTCGGGACGCATGCGCATCGTGCTCGCGATCAGGCCGGCCGGCGTCACGCGTGCCTGACCATGACCGCCCTTGCTATACAGCAGATGGACGCAGTTCTCGATGTGCCGGATGAAGAGTTCGCGGACATCCTCGATCGTTACGATCCGCTCGGTCGCCGGAATCGAGCGGCAGAGAGTTTTCATGAAACTGGTCTTGCCCGACCCCGTATTGCCGACGATCACAATGTTCAGCCGCCCGGTCACGGCCCGCTCGAAGAAGGCACACCAGTCCCGCTCTTCGAGGCACTGCACAAGCTTCCGGTCTGTCGGGCGCAGCGCCTGCAACACCGTGTCGAGCCCATCCGGACGGTGCCATATAGTGTCGTCGAACAGCCCTTCGTTGCGATATGCGTCGAGGCTCTTTTCGCGCGCGGAAGGCCGGCGGATCGTCACCGAAACGGTGCGCCGCGGCACGACGGGCGGTACCACGATCTGGATACGTGCATCTCCGGGCAGCAACGCCGAGAGCACCGGATGCTGCGCCGACACCTCCTGGTTCGTGAGCGTTGCGACCGCGACCGCGAACGACATCAGCCGCTCGTAATCGAGATCGGCATAGTCGTGACCGCGCCAGCCGAGATGGGTCTCGGTCAGCACGCGCTGCGGCCGGTTGATGACCAGTTCAGTCACGTCGGCATCGTCAAGCAGCGGCGCGAACGGCCGCATCAGCTCGCGTACCGACGCGTCGTCCGGAAGCCGCACGAGCACGGTATCGACGTATCCATCCTGCATGTCAGCGCGGTCGATCATGGTGCTCGCTCCGGCTGCAGCGCATAGACCGTCCCGAAATCCAGATCGCGCGCGACGACGATGGTGAATTCGGCGCCCTGGTTCTGCGTCAGTGTCGGCGGAATATTGATCGTGCTGTTGAGCACCCGCGTCGCCATGTCGTTGCCCTGCTGCTGCGTGTTCTCGTAGACGATCGACCCGTTGCTGTTGCCGCCTCGCGTGGCCAGATATCCGATCGCGTCCTGGGTGATGCCCAGCGTCATCGCGGCGCCAATGCGCTGCCCCCAGTGGTTGTCGACGTAGCCATCGATCCCCATGCGACCTAGCGCATCGGCAACTGGCGAGTCAATCTCGACGGTCACGCCGTGGGGCGTCTCGATGCGAGCCGCAAGGATGAAAGTCCGCTTCTGTCCGGACGACAGGTTCGAACGATACTGGCTGTTGATCTGTGAACCGCGCTCGATCAGCACGACCCGCCCGTCATCGGAATAGACGTTCTTCGTCACCGTGCAGGTGGACAACCCCGCTTCCGTCGAATCGAACGCGGTGTCGCCTGCGCAATCGATCTTCGCGCCCTGCGCGAGAATCAGGCTACGGTCACCGAGCGTACCGGCACGCACCCGCGGCTTGGCGGTCGGAGTCAACGCCTGCGCAAGTGCCCCCATCCCGCCCTGGCCCGGTGTTGTCAATGGCTGGCCGGGAACCGATGCCGCCACCGACGAGGCCACTTCGACGCCGCCAGCGATACCGCCTGCGGCGAGCATACCTGTCAGGCCTCCAGCCTGGCCAACCGCCCCCGGCGTGCTACCGGCCGCGAGTAGCGGCGCATCGTAATAGCTGCGGACCGGTAGCGGGCGCTGAACCGTGACAGGAGGACGGGCGACGACTGGCCCCGAGACCGCAGCAGGCGCACTTGCCGCGATTGGCGTCGACGCCGCGCCCGCGGCCACCGGCGCGTCCCTGAAAACGCGTCCCTGGGTTGCCGTGCCCTCGACTGCGTCGCGGTGCGCTTTCGCCTCCGCGTCGTGGCGTGCGAGGAACGTGTGAACCGTCCAGACCGCGCCGGCACCGGCCAGGAGAATGACCACCAGCGGTGTCAGCCACCAGGCGCGCGGGCGTGTGCCCCGGTATTGCCCGAGCGCAGGCATGCCTCGGTCGACCTGCGCTCCGGACTCGTCGACAGCACTGCGATCAGATCCGGTCGGATGCTGGCCGGACGGATCATCCGGTTCAATCGTGTTGCGGATATCGTCACTCATGATCCGGACTCCGCAAGACGCGCTTCACGCCGTTGACGGTTGTGCCGTCGCGGGGTGGTACACCATCCATGTCGTACGCGTCGTTCCAGATACCGACGACCTCGTCGCCGAGCCGCAACACAAAGCGCTTCGCCACCTCGTGAACGACAATCGTGTCGTTCTCCATGTGTTTGTCGACCACGCTCTCCGTGCCGTCATCCGCCACCCGGAAGATCGCCGGGATGCGCCGATTGGCCGGGATGCGGATCGAGGTGAATCGCCCGTCGTCCCACGCCGCGACCGGTGCAATGTCGTCCGAATGTGGCATGACCTGCATCGAATACCGGGTGTTGCGCACCAATGACGGCTGCGCAAGACGCCGCGCTACCAGCGCCGCATCGGCTTCGGCATGCGTCTGGGCGCTGACCTCATCCGGGTAGACGAACGTCACCCGGTACATCTCCTCGTCGTTGCCGAATTTCGCCTTTAGCGGCAGCACCACCAGATCGAAGCTGTAGCTACGTTTGTCCGTGCGGATCTCGAGATTCGAGTTGTGCGCGGCGAGCTGCGGTTTCAGGTAGACGTCGTGGTCTCCCCTGTTCGCCACCACCTGCCAGCCATCGCGATCGCCGGGTGCGACTACCTGAATCTGCTCGTGTGGATCGAGCGCGATATGGGTGGCAAACCCTCGCTGCGCATCGATGCGCACGACGGCGTCGGGCGCATACACGATCTGCCGCACCCGCGAGTCATCAGACCAGCCCGGCACATCCCAGGCACGGGCGACCGGACTCAGCACCAGCAGGCCTACAAGGCAGAGCACCGGAAGAGGGAGCGTTCTCATGGCGCACCTCCCGCGCTTGGGGAAGAAGCCGGCGGCGTATATTCGGGATCGCGGCTGTAAGCCGTCACCTTGAAGCCGAACGGATTCGCAACCGCCACGCTCTCACGCGTGAAAACCGGCGGCCGGTAGGCGTAGGCCAGCGTGACGACGAACCGCTGCGTCGGCTCGGCGTTCGCCTGACCGTTCTTCAGAGTCGTGCGCTCGATATGCACGACCGCGCGCCCTGGTTCATCGGGAGGCAGCGTCGTCGAGAGAATCCGCACGCGCCGCTCGGTGTTCGGGCCAAGCTGCCGGTCCAGCGCATCGGGGCCGCTGTAGATGCCGCGGTAGTCGCGCGCGACCACGTCATCGCTCATGGCAAGCACGCTGTCGTAATCCATCTGCAGCAGCCCCCAGTCGTAGCGTTCCCGCTCGCGCACGTACGCCTCAACCCAGTGCTTGTCCTGGATTTCCTTTGTATGCACGTGGCGCGCATCGAGCACATCGATCACCTGCGATTCGCCCGTCAGACGATCGACCTCGATCGGTAGCGGCACCACCCGGTAGAACGGCACCATGACGGCCAGTGCCATCACACTGAGCACGGCTACACCGACCGCCCCGTAGGCCACGTGCCAAGCCCGTCGCTCGGACTGCTCCTGCAGGTGAGTCAGCGATGCCTCGATGTCAAGCACGCGTCCATAGTCGTTGTCCGTACTCATGATGCCGCCCCCACCGTCGACGCGGCAGACGGCACCGGCGGAACAGGAAGCTCACGGTTGACCGGCACACGATGCGAGCCATCCGGCAGGACGGGTTTCGGCGGATCTGATGAGCATCCACTGATTAGGATAACGAAATTTACCAGGAGCGATCCGGTCAGCAATTTTTTCATGATCGTCCCCTCAGTTTCCGAACGAAGCCGGCACCATCTGGTCCTGCAGCCGGACGGTATTGCCCGCCCGACTCAATACCAGTTCGCTCTGCTGCTCGGCGACGAGCCGGTCTTCGGTATCCGCGAGCATCCGGAAGAGCTGCAGCTTGGTCATCTCGTCACCGACTGCCGTGGTCTCCGTCTGGACGCGCGCCTGCAGTTCTGCAATACCTTTCGGGTCCTGCGTGACGTCAATCTGCTGCATCAGGCTCTGGATCTGGTTCAGTTCCTGCTGTTCCGCCTGGTACGCCTGCTGGCCAAAAGCCTTGTCCTGGAACGGCTTGTTCAGTGCCCGCTGACACACCTGCTGGTCGATGCCGGCCTGATCCTCGCAGTTGTAGATCTCGCTGGCCGAACGCAGCGCCTGGGCGCTTCCGGTAAGCCCCGCGTAGCCGCCGTTCTGCACTGCCGTGTACACGCCCTGCCAGTTCGACGGCAGCGAATTCGCCACCACCGGATTGCTTAGCAGCGCACCGAAGCCCCGCGTGCCGACCGTCGACTGGTAGATCTGGATCTCCTGCTGGACCTCCTGCTCAAGCTGCATCACCGTCGCAATGGCCTGCGCCACGTTCTGCGCATCGAATACCGGAATGCCCTGGGCATAGCCCACCGGAGACACTGCCGCCCAGACGAGTGCAGCAGCGGCTACCTTCAATCGTGCTCTCATGATGTCCACCTCTCTCAACTGCCCTGCTGTCCCAGGTTGGCGTGCGCAGCGCGCTGATAAGCCGGCGCCACGCCGCCCGATGAATTTCCCGATCCGCCCCCGGAGCCCGTCCGGTCACGGATCGTGCCGCCAGGACGCGGCCCATTCCCGCCGCGCGTAAGCACCTGACCGATCACGGTCGCGAGACGCCGCGACGCCACACCCGCCACAAACGCACCGAAGCCGGACACGGTCGCGCCACCGGACAGGCCAGACGCCACCGACGGCAACTGCCAGCCGACCATCGCGAGGAAAATTGCCGTCGCGAACATGCCGAGCGCCGCGCCCCAGGCCGACGCGGCTTCGAGCGCCGCCTGACTGGCCGCCACCAGCGCTGCCGCGTTGGCACCGGGCGCAGACGTCGTCACCTGGAATGGTGCGAGTTCGGTCGAGAACGCCGTCAGTGCCATCCCCAGGAAAGCGGCCACCAGTACCTGCAGCAGCGCGTAGTTCGCGACTTTTGCGGTCCATGCCTCAAAGAAGCGGGCAGTCGGCGCAAACGCGGCGCACGCGATGAAAATCGGACCAATTCCAAGCACCAGGTCGAGCAGCATGCGCCCCATCACGACCTCGAACGCGAGCACGATCAGGAAGATCGAGCCGCCAACCGCCGCGATGAACCCGCACACGATGTCGCCGATGGCAGCAGCGAGGCCACTCGGACTGAGCCCTTCGTGCGTCGCCTTCTCGGAATAGGCATCCAGCACCAGATCGATCTGCTGGTCGTAGCAGTCAAGCGTCTGGTAGATGCTGGTTGCGCTCGTCGACGTCACGCTGCTGCCGCTGACCGATCCACAACCCGGGTTGCCGCCACCCGTGGTGTTGGCGGCGATCTGGATCGCCTGGGCAAGGCCCGACGTCGCACCGCTGACGGCCGTCACGACCTGTTGCTGGTAGAGGCCGCTGCCGAGCGCAAAAGCGAGGATGACGGCCACTTTCAGTCCTCGCCATGCGAATGCGGGCACGGCTTCGTGCGCCTCACCGCGCACGATCGCAAGGCCATAGGCGAGGATCCAGATCGTGACGGCGGTCGTCGCAACGGGAACCAGCGCGCCCGACAGCGCCGACGAGACGTTCGTGACGTAGGTCGACATGCCGTTTTCGAGGGTGCCGCCGATCGCGGTAAAGAGCCCGCTCATCGCGTACCTCCTGCACGAGTTGTCTGGGTTGCCTGGGTCGCCCGGCGCTTCGCGAGTTGCGCGTGGAAAACCGGCAGCCATACATCGGGGTCGTCACCCACCTGTGCGCGGATCGTGTCGAGGAGCTCGACGTTGTCGGTCGTACCCGACAGAACATCGAGGACATCCCCGAGCCCCGCGAGATCGAGCTTTCCGATCGCCGATTGGTGCCCCTGCTTGACCAGAAACATGCGGCTGTTCTCACCGAGATTGCGCACGATGTTGAATTCGGCTTCGGTCAGCTTGAACCCATGCACGTAGTCGTCGTAGTCGGCTCGCGGGTTCGGCAGGAAGAAGAAGGTCGCGCTCTGCTCGATCAGCGCCCGTGCGATATCGCTACGCAGCACATCCGCTGGCGACTGGGTATCGAAAATGCCGAGCCCGTTCTGCTTGCGGATCGTCTTCTGCTTGTTCTTCGCAAAGTCCGTGAAGACCGGGTCGCCCAGCCGTTTCCAGAATTCGGTCATCACATAGATGAAGCGCCGGCCGTCGATCAGGCTTTCCGTCAGGTGCAGCAGATACATCGTGACGGGAGTCGAGACTTCCGCGTCGTCGAGCAGTTCGGTATCGTCAAAGCCGAAGAGATTCGCGCGTGCGAGGTCCACGGTGTCGGTCGGGTTGTCGAGCACCCAGCCCAGGCGCCCGCCCGCACACCATTTCGCGAGACGCGCGTGCAGGCTGTTCTCGCCCACATTCGGCAGCAGTTGCCTCACCATCGACAGGCGCCGCAATGGCTTTTCCATGCGAGCGACTTCGCGCACGGCGCGCGAGATGTCGAGTTCTTCTTTGGCGGACAGCGGCAGACCCGTGTCAACGAGCTTGCGCACCAACCGCTCCCAGAAGTCGAGCACCGACTCGTCCGGCGTCATCTGGAACGGGTTGAGTCCGGTCGCGTCGCCACGGCGGAATACGGTATAGATGCCGCCCATCGCCCGGATCGCGATCTCGGTGCCGCGATCCTTGTCGTACAGCACCGCGGTCAGACCGAACTTCGTCGCCATCGCGAGGAGAAACAGTTCGAGCACCGTCTTGCCCGCACCGGCCTGGCCGATGATCTGGGTATTGGCGAGCGCCTTCTCGTCGGCCGAATCCTGCTTCTCGGGCGTCACGTGAAAGTTCAGGTACAGCGGCTGGCCGCTCGGCGTCTTGACGATCGTGATCGCCTCGCCCCACGGATTGCCGTCGCGTTTGCCGGTCGCGAAATTGTGCAGACTGGACAGGCCGCAAAAGTTGCGGGACGTCAGCTTCGCTTCGCGCGGCCGGTAACGCCAGTTGCCCGGCAACTGCGCGAACCATGCGGCGTCCGCCACGAGGTCAATCAGCGCAGTCTGGAATCCGGCGTCGGCAAGCTGCGTGCGGGCCTTCGCAACGTGCTTCGAGACTGCCCCGGGCGTATCAGCCAGCACCGCGAGCGAATAATGATATTCGCCCAGCACGAAATCGCCGTTGATCAGATCGTTCAGTGCCCGGTCCATCGCCTCGACCTGGGAGACAGCCACATCCTCGCCGGCGATAAGCTGGTTGCGCTGCCGCTCCAGCGCTTCCTTCGCACCGGGTTTGTCGAGGATCGTGAAGCTCTGCGTCTCGATATACTCGAAGTCGCCATACAGCAGGCCATTGAGCATGCCCGGCTCGGTCTCTTCGGGATAGTCCTTCAGGTCGAGCAGCGCGGCATATCGCGTCGCGGCTGGCATGCGGATCTCGACCTTCTCGACGCCTACGAACAGGCGCGAGTTCGGCAGTGCCTCGCGGATCGCTCCGGAGGGGACTGGCTCTGGCTCCCAGACGGCGTTGACGAGATAGCCGAGCAGTTCCAGCGCCGACGAATACCGGCGCGGTCGCTTCATGAAAGGACTCGACTTACGATAGACCCCGAGCCCCACCGGGTCATAGGGCTTCAGCCCCGACTCGACCTGGGCGCCGAGTTCGTCCATCACTTTCAGCGCTTCCTGCTGGTCGCGCCGGATGTCATCGCGCGTGC
Organism: Burkholderia sp. 4M9327F10; assembly: GCF_005503145.1. Classification (GTDB taxonomy): domain Bacteria; phylum Pseudomonadota; class Gammaproteobacteria; order Burkholderiales; family Burkholderiaceae; genus Paraburkholderia. The sequence continues at coordinate 48,706 of NZ_SCNV01000044.1, forward strand.
GGCGCGCCGCACGGCTGAAGACGCGTCCGAGCTTCGTGCGCTTAGGGCGATAGACGAGCGTCAGATACAGTTCGTTGGCCATCATCCGGTAACCCGCGAAGCTCGCGTAGTAGCGGGTGGCCAGCTCCTGGCAGAAGCGGTTGCCGTAAGGCGTGGCAAAGTGGTCCGAGACACGCCGGCGCAGCCGGTGTGTCCAGAGTGCGACGTGACCACCGGGCAGCGCACGCACCAACTGGTTGAAGCCATCATGGCGCACGAGGATGTCCACCGGATCGGCGGCCTCGAATGCGATGCCGGAAAGCTTCCAGATCCGCAGGTAATCGCCCTCGCGCGTCCTGATCACCTGATCGGTGACGTGCGTCGAGTAAGGGATGTAGTCGGCAAGCGCCACCTCACGTTTTGAAACGGCGCCGTGTGTCGGATCAGCCAGCATGTCGGCCCCTCCTCTTCAGGCGAACCGGCGCGTAGGCGCGCGCACCCCAGAAGCGGCGATTACCCTGCCGCAGGACCATGCGCAGGCGCAGTGCGTACTGCGCGAGGCACTGGTCGTCGCGGCGTGTGACGACGCGCATGGCGACGAACACCGGGATCATCAGGAACAGCAGCCCGACACCGAGCGGTGGGCTGGCAAGCAAGGCCCAGATGGCCGGGATCAGCATGCCGCCGCCGACCATGAGAAATGGTACGAGCGGCACACCCCAGAGCATGGCGGGCCGCGTGCATCCCTTGAAGACGGGATCCCTGAGCGTATTCATGATCGGGTTCATGGTTGCTGGCCCCGGATCAGCTCGTCGGGATGAGCATGCCGGCGATCACGGTCGCGCACCCGACGAAAAGACCGCCGATGAACACATTCGCAATGTCGCCGAACCGGGCATGCTGGAACATCATCCGGAAGCCCGCCCAGATGATAGAAATCGAGCAGATCACACCGCCGACACCCAGAAGGGTCGTCTGGATCGTGCTCAGCAGCGTATTGACCTGCGACAGCTGCGCCCATGCGGGCGAGGCCACCAGCATCGCAGTCGCGATGACAGCAGCCCATCGCGCCATCCGGCGACCAGAAGAAAGTGGGACAGGCATATGTCCGGGTTTCCTCTTTATGATAAGTATTCCTAAATTCATGAAAAACTCCTTTCTAACTGAACTGGATTTGCTATCGAAGAGATACCGGGCTAAAACACCACCGCGCTACCGCCTGAGTCGTCGGCATTCGTGCCGGATGCGGTATCCGGCGAATCCGGCAGCCGATGCCTCACCGGTTGTGACGACGTCCGGGCTGCGGGCACCGCCCGATCAGTTGGAGCAGCCGGAATAACCAGAATCGGCTCAATCGCCGGCACGACGGTCTGTGAGGGAATCGACGCGGGCTGGTGGGCGTTATCGACCACACGCTGCACATACCCGGTGCGATACCCCGTCGAAAAATTGCCGCTCGCGTAGCACGACAGGCCTGCGCGCAGCGCAGCCTGTGGATCACGCCGGGCATCCGTTTGCGCAAGGCGCGCTGCGGTAAAACAGCCCTCGAGGACCGCAGCTCCCGCCGCCAGGTTGCGGCACGGATCGAACGCGCTCTGCTCGTTCAGGCCATACGCCGCCCAGTTCGCTCGGTTGACCTGAGCGAGACCGACGCTGAAGTTCCAGCCGGCGGCCGCAAGCGCGCGGACCGTGGCCACAGCCTCAGCTTGGTTCGCTGGCTGACGCACCAGTCGACCGTGCACCACGCCAATCGCATAGGGATTGAATCCGGACTCGGTCCGCACGATCGAGGCCATCGTGACCGGCGAGACCTGGGGCGCGCACTGTTGCACGAGCGTGGCGAAATCGGACGGCAACATCAGTGCCCCCCGCCGCTTTGGCCACTTTGACCGCCTTGCTGTTCGCTCTGCTGCAGGAACAGCGCAGCAGACTGCGTCGGGTCGTATGGGATATGAGACGGCACCTGAGACGGAGTCTGCGTAGTGCCCGCACCGTAGAACTCGGTGATGCTCGCCCCCGCACCGGCCACGTCCCACCAGACCCGGGTATAGAGCTGGTTGTCGATGTCGACATTGATTGCGCCCGTGGCACGGCACAGCAGTTCGCTTTGCTCCGGGCTGCCCCAGTACAGGAGGTCTTCCCGGCAATACCCGCCGCTCGCGAAGGTATTGGTCGCGGACGTTCCCTGCGAGCCGCCTGCGCCGAAGTCACAGGTCGGAAACGGATCGCCATGGCGCAGCGCACTCCAGAGTCGCTCGATCGGCGGCACGCACGCGCCGTACTGCTCAGGACCGCCCGGGTTCGACAGGCAAAGCAGCACCTGACAACCCCAGTCGTCCGCGTGCGCCACGCCAGGCGCGAGAACGGAAGTGCCGGCGAACAGCGTCAGGGCAAGCGCCCACCGACGCACAATGCCGCGCATCGTATGCAACCGCCATCCCATCAATTCCGTACGAAACAAATTCATGATCCGTTTCCTTCCATCGATGCAACGCCGAGGTGTCGAACCGGATGGTGAAAAAGGAACCCATGGCGCCTGGGGGGCAAACCGCGGGCTCAAGGGGGATCAGTCGTCAGGATCAGGCACACAAACAGAAAGACCTGCGAACGCAGGTCTCAGATCGGAACACGACCGCCGTGCTCACACGCATCCGTCGATACGTCGGGGCCGCCTATGCGTACTCGGCCGTGCATGTCGCACGTCGGCCGGAACAGGTTGTCGAATTACTGCCGGGGCTGTGCCACCGAACCGCGAGATCGTGCCGCATCGACCGACCGCGCGCTTTTCCGGCATGCTCCCGGATACGTCAATTCAAGGTTTCTCCGCTAGCAGTCCCGCCAGCGCCTGCTTCGCAGATGAAAGCTCAAGCTCATACCGGCGCCAGGGAGACCTTGGAATCCCGAGCCGGCGACAGATCACCTCGCGACCGGCACGCCACAGATACACCATGCGCAACAGATCGCGGTGACGCACGGCGAGTCGCCTCCATGCGCATTCGATATGATCCGCATCGACCGGATCGTACGGACCACGGCCAGCGCTCGCCCAGTTATCGAGCCGTGCGTCGAGAGATCGCTGTGTGGCGCGCTCATACATCACGATCATCCTCGGCAGGCGGCGAGACGCGATACCCCGCCGGGTCTTCAAGGAACTGCTCAATGTCAGATGCACGCCAGCCCACCGCGCGATCGCCGAGACGGATCGGGCGCGGAAACGTGCCTTCCTGCATCCGCTGGTAGATCGTCGAACGCTTCAGTCCGACCTCCCGTTCGACCTGCCCGCGCCGTAGTATCGCGCCTGTTCCCCTCAACTGGACCGACATGGCCAACCTCCCGCTGTCCTGTTCGAAAGAGTTGCTGCATGGGTCTCATTCAATCAGGTGGGGAGCCTGACGGGCAATTCCGTCATATCGTCGGAAGTGCCCGTCAGAAGTAGCCATCAGTGATGGCGCCCATCCGACTCGTTGACCGAGTCGGGCCTCAATACGGCGGCCAACGTCTGCGAACTGCGCGACGCCTCGCCATTCGCCTGACCTTTGAGTCCGAGTCTTTCGTCGAGTGCGCGCGCAACCGTGGAGGATTTCGGCGGCCGATCGGGCTCCCACTCCGACCAGTACTCCTGCATGACCTCGAAGAGCGCCTCAAGGGTTCTCGTCAGGTGAGGAAGACGCACGGTCATGCCGCGCCCATGCGCGGCATCTGCGGTCGGTGTGTCGGCCGGGATGGTAACAGTGATAGGCAGGCGTTCGAGCCTGCGTTCAAGATGTGACGCCCACACGTGATTCATCACTACGGTCCGGGAGATAGCCAGCTCCAGACGGGCAATACGTCGGTCGCGGCCCCTGAGGCGCGCTGTCAGACGCGTAATCAGGGCCTGTGCTTCTTCAGTACGTCGTTGCCAGTATTCAAGCTCAGGCGTTGATGTCGGATCTTGAATTCCTTGTGCCAGTCTGCCATCGGTCGGTTCGAACATGCTCCCTCCTCTTCAGTGCAGCACGGGACCGTTCGATATCAACGTCGATACCTCAATCACGGCACGGCCTGGCCAGAGATCCTCTTTCGCGGGAGCAGCACCCTCCCCCTGACCTCCCATTAATCTATTGATTGCCTACACATACAGCAAGACAAGGCCCTCTGAAGATATAAAAGCTAATCGTCGTACAGAAAAAATATCGGGCTCATGCCCAAGTCCTTTAAAACAGACATGCACACCTTATCCAGCAGGACTCGCGATTTCGAGCAGCAGCGTCATCGCTTCATCGGCCCGGTCGACGGGCACCAGGATGTGATCGTGGTAATAGCCTGCGATCACATTGCACGAGATCCCTGCATCCGCGAGCTTGCGGCTGATCACCGCGATAAATCCAACCGCCTCGAGACTCGATTGAACTGACAAGGTAATTAGACGGGCGGTGTAGATGTAGGCAAGTCCGAGCCGCAGCGCTTCATCGCGCTCCATGATTGCCGTCAGGCCCTCGAGTTCGCGCACGATACAGAACACCCTTAACCCCGCCGGCAAGGCGAAGTCCGGAAACGAACAATAAACGTAGGTGGCCTCCGCCACGACAGGACTGAGCGTCGCACACAGCTTAGCAAGGTCCTTTTCACTCAACTTTCCACCCTCCCTTGTTGGTGACGTTATGCCACTCCCTGAGTGGCACACGCTTCATGAGTTTAAAAATACTGCACACAGGGCAGCATTTCTAACTGCCGCCGCCCGGACAGGATCGACCGCCTAAGATCAGATCAAAGCTTTTACTGAACAGATACGCATTCAAGGATCGGGGACCACTGGGGACTTCACGTAATCACAAGGAGCCTGCGATGAGATCACCCGCATCATCATCCGTTATTGCCGATCAGACAGCCATGCACACCGCCCTGGACTCAACAGGCATGGACTGGAAAACCCCGCGCGCCAGAACGTGGCGATCACTCTCGGACATCGCCACGGACTGGGCAATCATATGCCTTACCGTGTGGCTTGCCTACCGGATCGGGGTCTGGGCAAGTGTCGCTGCGATCTTCGTCATCGGCAACCGCCAGCGGGCGCTGGGTAACCTGCTGCACGAAGGCGGACACCAGAACCTGAGCAATAGCCGCGCCGTAAACGACCGGATCACCTGTGCCCTTCTTGCAACGCCACTCTTCAACGAGCTGACGCTCTACCGTCTCCAGCATGCCTGGCATCACGGTTCACTCGGCGACCCGGCTCGCGATCCGGACTATCTCTCCAGCGTCACGCACGCCGGTGATCACTGGTTCAGCGTATATCTGCGCGTGCTGACCACACCGTCCATCTGGGCTGGCTCGGTTTTCGGACATTTCATCGACGAACGCCTCGCCTTGCGTCATAAGCTCGCCATTGTCGTGTGGTGGGCAGTGTACGAAGCACTGCTTGACATCATCAGCGGGGCACATTTCGCGCTGCTATTTTTTACGCTATGGATCGGCGCGCGCGCAACGGTGTTCCATGCCATCACAACGTTTCGCGAAATGACCGATCACTACGGGCTCGAACCGGGGGGTATTTTTTCGTATACGCGAGACATTCCGGATCATGGGCTCAGTTCGGTCATCCTGCATCCGCATCACAACGGTTATCACCTGACACACCATCTGTTTCCGCACATTCCCTACCTCGACCTGCCCGAATTTAACGCTCACCTGAAGCAGATCCCGGGTTTCAATCGACGCGCGATCATCTGCGATACCTACGTGAAAGGCGGTCGATCCAGCGTAACGAAGTGGGGAGCGGCCCATGTCTGATCGCACATTGAAATCGGCCCAGATTGCAAGCCTGCTGGTATCCACAAGCTGCGGTACCGGCTTTCTCCTTGGCACCGGCGAACTCGCACTCCATGAAGGAATGGTCGGCTGTCTCTATGCGATCGCCAGCGCCTTGGGCCTGGTTGTGCTCGCTGCATGTGCACGTGGCCTTTCGATAACGCGGAAATCCATCTGGACGAGGCTTGACCAGATCTACGGCACCTCAGTTGGCCGCGCAGTGGCCCTGCTCTCCCTTGTCTGGATGACCGGCGTACTCGCTGCACAGATCCGGGGTGGAACAGCGACACTCACCCTGGCCGGCATCGGTTCGACGTCCGCACTCCTGCTCGTCGATGTCCTATTGATCTGTCTTTCGACATTGCAACTGTCGTGGCTTGCCGCAGGGTTCGCGATCTGCATGTTCGCATGCAACGTCGTGCTCGTGCGCACGTTGTTCCTGACCGGTGGACTCGACGTGTGGCTGCACGCCCCCATCCAGTTTCTGAATGGACTTCAGGGCACAACGCTGGACCATACAGGGTTCACGGTCGCGTCGGTCGTGCTCATGGTCATCTGTGGCGCAGATTATCAGCAGTTCGTGCTAGCGGCGCGCACGCCGGCGATGGCGCGAAATGGTTGTCTCCTCGCGGCAGGGTGCGTTTTCCTGATCGGCTTCCTGCCAGCGTCCGCAGTCGTCGCAGCTTCCCCAGCCTGGCATCTGCAGCATCTCGTCGACCCTGTTCAGGTCATTCCGGTTGTGCTGATACACACACTCTCCGGACCTTCAGCGAATACGGCGAGGACGCTCGTCATTGTCGTATTGCTCACAACCGCACTCGGTGCCGGCTGTTCAATACTTCGGGCGATGACCGATGCCACGGCCTCCCTTGGCCCGCGCTCCTCCGCACGGCCAATCTGGTCGCGCGTCGTGCCGATCGCCCTCGGCACGATCGTCTCCATTCGCGGCCAGAGCCTGGTCGACATGATGATCGATCTCAACATGGTCTACATTACCGCCGTCGGGCCACTCGTGGGATTTGCATTGCTCAACCGCCGCATTTCCGACAGGTGGGCCAACGCGACATTGGCGATCGGATGCAGCATGGCAATCGCGATCTACTTCGTGAAGTGGACAGGGCTGACGACAATCCCGGAAACCAATCCGCTGACCGTTTACTTTCTTCCTTTACTCCTGATTTCCATACTGCTTTGGCGCCGTTCAACTGTCTGCCGGGGAAACGAGCGAATCACGGACTCCTGAAGGTCAGTTGGATTGCGCTCGGCCAACACGATGCGTGCTATTCCAGTCTGCCATCACGCAAGCCTGGTTCATGTCGGATTCCGACCGCCTTGAAGATCCAATCGCCTGTCGTCAGCACTAGCAAAGACACCGTCGGTCGATGCGTCAGCGATCTGCCCAGCGGGTAGCATGCACACTGAAGTCCCATGGGAGAGCATAGGGGATATTTGTCTGAATAAGCTCGAGCGCTTCGCTGCACATCAGAGCGATGCTCCACAAAACGCGAGACTTCTTCCTGACCAAGACTGATGCCGTCGAACTGACGGTCACGCTGCAAGAGCATCCAATGCCGGCAGCTTAGCCTGGCCTCTCCGTGTGCGCTACCGAATTCCGGCGTGCGCACCTGCGAAGCGCGCCGACGGACGCAAAGACTACCTGTCTCTATCCGAACTCGTATCGCGTGCTGGACACCACCAAAGAAAAAGACTTCGACATGCGATCGTTCTCGATCGTGAAGGCGATACCGCGGAGCTCTCGGGAGCCAGTTTGCTGCTCCTCCTAGACGGAGAACTCCTAGTCCCAGTCATAGAAGCGTCCCCTTGAACGGCCTAACTCGCCAACAAGTGTTTCAGCTGCACAGAGCAAGCTGTCAGTACATCAATGGCTACCGTATGCGGCATCGCAACGCCTTGCTACGTGCTCCACTGAACGGATGCCGCAGAAATTGCCAGAAGCAACTATGTTTCTCTTCTCGCTCCACTCTCACTCATGGTTGCGTTAGCACCTCTGCCTCATATCAATGCAACATCCGGGGAGTTCAACCAGTTGCCAGCGTCGCGCAGCCGAACGACCTCCCACACTTAGTCCTCTACAGCTCTCACATCAGCTCTTCAGGTGATTGAATTAATGCCTGACGTGCATATTGCATCACAATTTCGCTGATCCGCTTTGCATTGGGTGGCGCATTCTCCCAATGATGCCAATACAGATTGACGAAAACTCTGCTGCGCGGTGCTAGGGCGACTAGCTCACCTGAGTCAATAAGCGGCTGAACCTGCATGGACGGTACCAGACCATATCCCACGCCAGCCCGAACCGCCATTAGCAACGCCACAGGAGACGGAAAATAATGCACTGCATAGCCTCTTACAGGAAATCCAAGGAGCCTCTCAAGGAATTCCGCATGTAAGCCGTCCTTGCGATTAAAAAGCACGGCAGGTGCAACTAGGATATCGTGCAGATTGAGCCCTTGAGAAAAATGTGCCTCACAAAATGATGGTGTAGCCACGCACTCGTACTCCATCGCACCAATAGTCTCCGCCACAAATCCAGTTGGTGCGTTGCTTGCCGTGGAAACACCGCCAATCGCTTCGCCGCGTATTAACACTGGCAGGGTGAAATCCTGATCGTCAACTATGAGTTCAAGTGCAAAGTTCTCCTTGGCAATCGTACAGGCAACCGGTTCAAACCAAGTTGCCAGCGAGTCTGCATTGACCGCGACCGCGATATTCGTTCGCCCGTTGGTATCGGGCTTGATTTGATTTAGCGTGTCTGCTTCCATCAGCTTGAGGGTCCGGACGTGTCGAAGGACTGCTTCGCCCGCAGGCGTCGGCACGTTTCCATCGCGCACTAGCACCGGCGTCCCCAAGGCTTGCTCTAACGCGATGATTCGTTGCGAAACTGCCCCCCGAGTGACATGCAACGCTTTGGCAGCGCTATCGAATTTTCGCAACTCCACTACAACCGAGAATGTTTCCAGCTGCTGTCGATCGAAGATCATGATATTAACCACGCCCATCAAAAATCACGACCGCATCAGGAAAAAATTTGGCCGTTAAGTAGTCAAATACAGCAATCGAGTCCATCAAACAGAGCACAATAAGCCAGCGTTGGTTTTCTTTGTACCTCTCGCTCCATGGGATCGCGTGTGCGCTAAACGCGCTCGAAGATCCACGGCGCCTTGATCGCCTTCAATACACATCGTCACGAGGTCTTAGCGACGGTTGATTTGTTGCATCTCCTGCATAGCCTTCGTAGATCTCCTAAGCGCGCAGGTGCGCCTTGACGGTCATCGGATAATACGTTCCACCCTTGACCGTCATATCGTTGGCAATAGTGATGCGCCCTCTACTTTCAATGCGCCCGATCCCAGCAATTGTCCACCCGCGGTAGCAATCACGATCCCACGCAACGTGCGTCTCGAAAAACTTTTTGAGACCAAATGCGCCGCCTCGGTGGTTATATTTGCACCACACAAAATGCGCGACAGTCAAATCGAGCCTCCGCAGGTACCTAACCAGAAAGAAGAACGAGACCCTCGGTCAACCGTTAGCCATCGCTAGCAAACGGCGCATGCCAGTCCATCCAGTCATAGTGAGAGTTCATCGTAGCCCACGACCAAGTCGAGACTGGACGGGACGCCTCCTCACTCCTGTCGCTCTGCAATCGGGCTTGCATCCGCCCGCTTGCCTCATGATCGTCATCACACAACTGTCTTTCGCTCGCTATATGTTCCATACAAGTTCAGTCTTAACGTTATTGACAGCCCGCATCCCTCGTTTGCAGCGTAGCAACGGACTGAGTGCGTTTCGAGACGCTCAATATGAGCGTCCAAACGCGATACAGCAAAGATGGGGTCAAAGAGATAGGCATTGATTTCAAAAAGTTTTTTTATAACCCCGCAGATGCGAGAGTTCCAGTACTGAACGCACTGATTCCAATTCTGCTCGAGGTCATGACGCAACTGAGCCGCAAGCGCAAGGACGGGTCCACTCAGTGCTTCTGAGCAAACATTGCGAACACCGCTTCGGCTGGCAAAAGACCGCAATAGTAATAGTCTTTGAGCAGCAGAATAGTCGCTTCGTCTGCATCGTATGACGGCACGATAAAGCGTGCTGCAATGGCTGACTGATGCCATTCACGGACCCAGTCATCCAGTGTTCCGATTGGTAACGGATGATCACAGGCATGCGAGGCAAGGTGTATCTTTTGGAGCTTCATTCCGCTTTTCCTAACGATTGCGCGCTGAGCGTTGGTGCTTCTCAGTGCGTCTTCCAAAGAAATTCCCGTGTGACACGACGGCGACTGCCGTCGACGGCTGGGCGCCGTACCAATGACAGTCATGTTTCGCAACTCCAATCAAATTCGCTCGAAAATCGCAGCAATGCCCTGGCCGCCACCGATGCACATCGTCACGAGCGCATAGCGGCCGCCGATGCGCTGCAGCTCGTACAGCGCCTTCACGGTAATCAGCGCGCCCGTCGCGCCGATCGGGTGGCCGAGCGAAATGCCCGAGCCGTTCGGGTTCACCTTCGCGGGATCGAGGCCGAGCTCCTTGCTGACTGCGCAGGCCTGAGCGGCGAAGGCCTCGTTGGCTTCGATCACGTCGAGATCGCCGATCTTCAGTCCGGCACGCTCCAGCACCTTTTGCGTTGCAGGCACGGGACCGATGCCCATGTAATTCGGATCGACGCCCGCATGCGCATAGGCGACCAGCCGGCCGAGCGGCTTCGCGCCGCGCTTCTCGGCGACGCTGCGCTCCATCAGCACGACAGCTGCCGCCGCGTCGTTGATGCCCGAAGCGTTGCCCGCCGTCACCGAGCCGTTCTCCTTCGCGAATACGGGCTTCAGCTTCGAGAAGTCGTCGACCGTCGCGTTCATGCGGACGTGCTCGTCCGTGTCGAAGACGGTATCGCCCTTCTTCGACGCGATCGTGATCGGGAGAATCTGTTCCTTGAAGTAGCCGGCTTCGATCGCCTTTGCGGCGCGTCGATGCGATTCGAGCGCGAGCGCGTCTTGCGTGTCGCGCGAGATCTCGTATTTTTTCGCGACGTTTTCGGCCGTCACGCCCATGTGGATCGCCTGGAATGGGTCGTGCAGCGCGCCGAGCATCATGTCGACGATGCTCGCGTTGCCCATGCGCTGGCCGAAACGCGCCGACGGCATGCTGTACGGCGCGCGGCTCATGCTTTCCGCGCCGCCGCCGATCGCGATGTCCGCGTCGCCGAGTAAAACGGTCTGTGCCGCCGAAACGATAGCCTGCAGGCCCGAGCCGCATAGCCGGTTCACGGTCAACGCGGGCGCATGCTGCGCGACGCCGCCGTTGAGCGCCGCCACGCGCGCGAGATACATGTCTCTCGGCTCTGTGTGGATCACGTTGCCGAACACGACATGGCCGACGTCTTCTCCGCCGACGTCCGCACGCGACAATGCTTCGCGGACGACGCGCGCGCCAAGATCCGTCGGTGCGAAGTCTTTCAGGCTGCCGCCGAAGTCACCGATTGCCGTGCGTACGCCACTCACTACCACCACTTCACGTTGCATCGCTTTGCTCCTCTGATTTGTCTGTATGGATGTCACGCGGCGCTTTCGCCCACCTCAAGTGACATTGCCGGGCCAACGGTTTTTATAGTTTCCCGTCTCGCTTGGAGTTGAGCGGGAAAGATTGCAAGGATGTATCAAACGCTAGAGTTCATGTCGAGCATCGTGCGCTCGCATTAGAAGTCAGAGAAAAATCAACTACACGACACAACTTTCAGCACGATCTCCAAGGCGTCTTTGAAGACGAAAAATATGCCATATGCGAAGACGACGGCCGCCGCAAGCAGACGTACGAGCCCGAAAAAATCCGTGGGCCTCCAGCGGCATACCGCCTTTAAGAATCTGCCTGTTATTTTCTCGCGCTCCAAGTTGCACCTCAATTACGAGCGAGCCTTTGCCTGCCCAAACGGAGCTGACGTTGGCTGTTGCTTCGGCGCCAGCCTGGATGTGCGGAAAACGGAACACCGTCGTCACCGGTCAGCATGTAAGCGGTGACGGGCGGATTGATCCACTTGCAATTGCGTCAGATCTGACGGACCGAGTTTGTTCAGGTAAGGCAAGCAAGATCCAAAAAAAATTCATTCAAGAATTCGTCCTTAGGTGGATATTAGCGACACGACCTACGTCACGCAACCGCAATGCCAATCTCGATGATCTCCAGAGTTAGCAAGGCTGTCACGTAATAGCGCTATGTACAGGAATCCTTCAACGTAAAGTCTATTTGCGTCAAAAAATGAAACGGATGAATGAATCCTTTTCTTGCCCGGTCCAAACGGACCCCTATGAAGGGGACTGAGGACAAGTCGATTTACGGCTCCCCGTGTTGATCTGGTGGGTTGAGTTCTGGGACAAATTCCGGGACCCGCATAACTGGCCTTTCGGGTTCGGGCGGATAGATGCACCATCTTCCATCACGGTGACGATAAAAGAACATAGCCAACGGGCCGGCTCCGTTATCTGCGACGACACAGACGTAACGTCCGCTTCTCGATCGTCCGTAGTGGCTAACTCGAAATCCCCTCGTAGGGTCCGGCGCCAACCAATCCTGAACCATCGTCCTTAGCGACCTTCCTGTACTCGCCATCCCCTTCTCCATACTCTCGATACAAGTGTCCCAGCAATCGCCTAGATCGGGGAATCAATTCTTTTCTGATCCGTTCAATGTGCATTGCCCGTATCGTCGTTGCCGCTCTGATCGACTGTACGATCTGCGCTGAGAATCTCATACTCAGCTATTTCACTATCTCGCCTGTACGTTTGAATGCGCATGGTCAGTGGGTGATTGAATAACCATCAGCTCCGACAATCCACGATAGACCGGATTCCGATTCCAGACCGTTCCCGTTTGCGCCAACCGCAATCCCGGCCATTGGCGCAAGACACTATTAATGACGATTTCCCCTTCTGCGAGAGCCAGCCCGGCACCAATGCAGACGTGCGGCCCAGAACCAAATGCGAGGAGTTGGCCCGGTTTCCTCGAGATGTCGAGTCGCTGCGGATTCTGGTATCGACGGGGGTCCCTGTTTGCCGAACCGATTAAACCAATAACCAGATCACCCCGGCGACAGTCTTGACCATGCAACGACATATCTACGGCCAGGCGTCGCGCCGTATACTGCACGGGACTATCGAAGCGCAGCAGTTCTCTAACTGCAGCAGACACGCGACGTGGCTCCTCGCGTAGCAATTCCCAAATCTCGCTATAAGCGAGCAGATGATAGAGACTGTTGGCAAGGAAGTGCCGGGAAGTCTCATGTCCAGCAAAGAGAAGCATCGCGCATTGCGCGAGTACCTCAGTCCCGCCGGCTATTCTTCCGTCCCTGCTGGCCACGACAAGATGGTCGACCAGATTGTTCGCAGGCGAATCCCATTGCGCTATTCGCCCCTCGAAGTAACGACTCATCGCTAGCAGGCTTGCTCTTGCCCGCCGAGCCTGAGCCATTGTCGGCTTCGGCGCACCAATGAACTCAGCAAGATCGTTTGACCATGCAATAAAGTCGTTCATGTCTCGCGCGTCGACGCCCATCATGCCCGCGATGACGAGCGCGGGAAGTGGACGCGCGACACGCTCCACGAAGTCGAATGCATTTCGCGAGTCAATGCCGTCGATGAGCTCCTCGACTTGTGACGCAATCAACGATCGCGCGTGACCCATCACCTCTCCCCGAAACCCTGCGTTGAGCACTTCGCGCATCCGCTGATGGTCCGGCGCATCCAAAAATAACATCGCTCTGGAAAACAATCGCTGGAAATCCTGCAACTCATTCTTCGCATCGCTTCCGAGTCCGGTAATCCAGCGCCCTGTCCGTCGAGCAGAGAACCTTGGGTCGCGCAGCATTGCCTCCACGTCTTCATAGCGTGTCAGTATCCATCCGCCGCCGTAGAATTCACCACTCCAAAAGATGGGAGTTGCCTCACGGAGCGCATCATAGATCGCATACGGATCTGCGAAAAATGCTTCATTGGTGAACCGCGGCCGCCAGTCCGATGAGTTCATTTTTGCGTCCTCATTCCAAGCCGCGTCAGGAGGTCCTGATCACGTGTTACCTGAGGATTGTCGGTGGTCAGGAGCTTATCGCCATAGAAGATCGAATTGGCTCCAGCAAGAAAGCAAAGCGCCTGCGACGAGTCGTCCATTTGCTCCCGCCCAGCCGAAAGGCGCACCATCGCCTTGGGCATTGTGATCCGCGCCACCGCAATTGTGCGTACGAACTCGAACCGGTCGATAGCCTCAATGCCGGCTAACGGGGTGCCCTCGACCTGGACCAGGTTATTGATTGGCACTGATTCCGGGTATGGCTCGAGATTCGCCAATTGAGCAATGAGTCCGGCACGCTGCGTCCGCCCCTCACCTAACCCGACAATTCCTCCGCAGCAGACACGGAGGCCGGCTTCACGTACCTTTTCCAGCGTCTCGAGTCGGTCCTGGTATGTGCGCGTGCTGATGACGCGTCCGTAGAATTCCGGCGCGGTATCAATGTTGTGATTGTAGTAATCCAACCCTGCGTCTTTCAGTGCATGCGCCTGGCCCATGTCGAGCATGCCGAGTGTCATGCACGTCTCCATCCCGAGTGCCTTCACGCCGCGAACCATCTCGCTTACGCGCTCGATGTCACGCTGCTTCGGACTGCGCCATGCAGCACCCATACAAAAACGTGTTGCACCCTGGGCCTTGGCTGATTTTGCGGCGTCAAGCACCTGTTCCAGTGGCAACAGTTTGGTAGCAGCAACGCCTGTGTCGAAATGTGACGACTGGGGGCAATAGCCACAATCCTCCGCACAACCGCCAGTCTTTATCGACAGAAGTGTAGAAAGCTGAACTTCGTTAGCATCGAAATGCAGTCGATGAATCGCCTGTGCCCGGTACAATAGATCTGTAAAAGGGAGCGCGTAGAGTGCCTCGATTTCATCTGTGCGCCAACGAGCCTTCGACGAGAAAGCACGTTTTCTCAAGTTCGATGCTGAGATCGTAGTAATTACCGTCACGATAAGTCTCCTGAGGCAGGCAATTTTGCTACCTGCCATGGTTGGTAATTCTTCAGCGGCAATACTCGTCGCGAATTCGAGAGCACTATCGCGGCGCCAATGCCCATCAACAAGCGAGCTACAGCTCTGCAACTTCGTCGCTAAAACTCACACCGGGACTGACGCCTAATCGCGCCGCCCGTAACAGCACCGTCGTGGTCGGGTCGCGAATACCCGGCTGTCGCAAACCTGACAAAATCTGGACCAATGCGATACCCTCACCACTTCTACTGACCATAAGAAGCTGAATCTCCTACGCCGACCTCAGAATTTCCCGTCGAGTCACTATTGCTTCCCCTTGATGGCAGCCAAGGCTGTTCGCAGATGTTCGATCATCGACACAGCGTAGAGCGACATGTGCCACCTCCTTGGGCGACGACGATGCATGCGCTCTCTAGTTGCATGGAATCGCGTGTGCGTTAAACGCGCTCGAAGATCGCCGCAATGCCTTGACTGCCCACAATACGAATCGTCAAAAGAACAGAGTGACCATTGATGCGTTGTAGCTCGCAAACAGCCTTCGTAGCGATGATGGCTCCTCTTGCGCCAATCGGATAACCACGAGAGACTGACGACCCGCTCCGGTTTACTCGTTCCGGTTGAAGTGACTTCGCGCAAGAAAAAAGCGTTGTCCGAGGCAAATAAGCACGATTGGCCGGTTGCTTGAGCCTTGGTTAGAGATCCGGGATCGTATCCGGAGCCGGGACCGTCGACACCTGCTGCTCGAGTGCAGCCGCCTCTTGCGCCTGCAATGCGCGGACAAACGCGTTTCTCTCTTGCAAGCGATCCCAATACGCTGCCACTGCAGGCGTAAACCGAGCGCTCAGTCCCAAGTGCTGGCCAAGCATCAGCGCATAACCGACGGACACATCTGCGGCCGTAAAGCGGTCCGCACACAGATACGGGCGCTCGGCGAGCAGTGGTTCCAGCGTCCGCAGCCTTGCCAGAAACCACTTCGCATAGTCGTCCGCTACCGTTGGCTGCCGTCGATGCTCCGGCTCAAAGCGGGAATATCGCAACACGAGCGTTTGAGGAAACGTAAGCGTCGCTTCCCCGAAGTGGAGGTAGTTCAGGAACGCACCAAATCCCTGCTCGTGCGGTTCAAGCTGCAACGGCGTCGGCGCATGGACCGCACAAAGGTACTGGCAGATTGCGGCTGACTCGGTCATGCGGGTTTCACCGTTGACCAGTAACGGAATTGTCCCCAGCGCATTGACAGCGAGATAGGAGCGATCGTGCACTCTGGGAGGAAAAGGCAGCATCACGAGTTCGTAGGGAACGGCCAGTTCCTCCAGCATCCACAGGGGGCGGAACGACCGGGCGCTCATGCAGTGATATAGCTTGATCAAGACTGCTCCAGAATCTGAGGTGTCAGTGGTCGCGCCCAACGAGCAGCGCCTGCGCAACACGCGAATTGGGATTGCGTCTTAGCGCATTGCTGATCCAGCCCGAGCATGTCGCCAGACGCTCCAGATCAATTCCGGTATGAACTCCGAGGCCATTGAGCAGATAGACGAGGTCTTCCGTTGCGACGTTACCGGACGCGCCCTTCGCGTATGGGCAACCGCCGAGACCAGAGATTGAGCTGTCGAAAACCGACATTCCCAACCCCAGAGACGCGTAAATGTTCGCGATCGCCATGCCATACGTGTCGTGGTAGTGACCTGCAAGCGACGAAAGCGGCACGTCCCGGGCAACGATTTCCAGCATCCGCCGAACGGTGGCAGGTGTCCCCACACCGATCGTGTCGCCGAGGGAGACTTCATAACAGCCCATTTCGTAGAGAGATAGGGCCACCCACGCGACTCGGTGCGGCTCGACTTTCCCTTCATACGGGCAGCCAACGACGCAGGAAACGTAGCCACGCACCTTGACTCCCGCGGCTCTCGCCGCGGACATTACCGGTTCGAAACGCTTCAGGCTCTCACTGATGCTGCAGTGGATGTTCTTCTGCGAGAACGACTCGGACGCTGCGCCGAATATAGCGACCTCGGTCGCGCCGGCCTCAACGGCGGACTCGAACCCTTTCAGGTTCGGCGTCAATACCGGATAGCTGACACTCGGCTTGCGTCGAATCCTCTTCAAGACCTCGGTGCTGTCGCCCATTTGAGGTACCCATTTCGGCGAAACGAAGGCGGTCGCCTCCACTGCCGACAAGCCGGCGTCTGCAAGACGTTCGATCAACTCTATCTTGACGTCGGTGGGAACCCATTCCTTCTCGTTCTGCAATCCGTCGCGCGGACCGACTTCAACGATCTTGACCTTACTCGGGAACATCATTCCAACTCCTCGAACACGCCCAACACGTCGACGCGTTTCGTTCATCTTCGATTGCATCGCCCCAATTGCAGGCCATCAGCCAGAACTAGCCTGATGGCGCCAATCATCGGGGCCCAACGAGAGACTGCAATGGCGGCGCTACGCATCAGCCTCAAAGTCCACCAGCGTCGCTCCATCTACCACCTGATCCCCGACGGCGTAGCGGAAGGCCTTGACCGTGCCGTTTTTCGACGCGGCGATGGTATGCTCCATTTTCATTGCCTCCATCACGAGCAGCGGGGTTCCCTTGTCCACTGCAGCACCCTCCTCCACAAGCAAAGCCGTGATTCGACCTGGCATTGGGGAGCGCAATTGACCGTCCGCCTCCTCCCCCTGACCGCCATGCTCTACCGTGTCTGCCCGCGAAATCGGGAAATAGCGGCCCTCGAGAAAAACATGCCGACGCTCCCCGGAGATGATCACCGCGGCCGATAAGCGCCGCTCGCCGATTTGCACATGCAGCGCCCCGTTAGTTTCCAGCGTCCCGCGGGTCATGACTGTCCGCGCTGCGATCGTCATTTCCCATCCGTCATGTGACGGCACAATTTCAATCGTCTGGTAATCGTCACCGCGACGAAGTTTCATCGTGCGCCGGCCACGACCATTGAGGCGCCAGCCATCGAGCGACCGCCACGGTGAAGCCGAATCCGCGCCCGCGTAGCGTTGCCCGTCCCGGTGCTCATGCAGCAATTCCGCCAGCACGGCAAGCAACCAACCCTCATCAGGAACGTCGGGCGCGTCCGGAAACAGGATGGAGGCTTCGCGCTCGATGAGCGCCGTATCGAGATCAGCGCCAGCAAAGGCCGGAGTGGTGACTAGCCGCGCAAGAAATTCGACGTTGTTCTGAACACCGACTACGCGATACTGCGCGAGCGCCTTACGCATGCGGGCCAGCGCCTGATCCCGGTCCCGGTCCCAGACGATGAGTTTCGCGATCATCGGATCGTAGTACGGCGTGATTTCGTCCCCTTGCTCGACGCCGGTATCTACGCGCACATGGTCGGACTCCGGCGGAGGCACGAGGTGAATCAGCCGCCCTGTTGAAGGAAGAAAGCCGTTCGCCGGATCCTCGGCGTAAATGCGCGCCTCGATGGCATGGCCATCGATCCGCAACTGCTCCTGCGTCAGCGGCAATGGCTCGCCGCAAGCGACTTGCAACTGCCATTCCACCAGGTCCACGCCACTGATCATCTCGGTGACAGGGTGCTCTACCTGTAGCCGCGTATTCATCTCCATGAAGTAGAAGCTGCCATCCTGGTTGGCGATGAATTCGACAGTGCCTGCCCCCACGTAGCTGACCGCGCTGGCTGCGTCAATCGCGGCACGTCCCATCGCCGCACGCTGCTCCGCGGAGATGTGCGGAGCCGGTGCTTCCTCAAGCACCTTCTGGTGCCGACGCTGCACTGAGCAGTCACGCTCGAACAGATAGACGTATTGCTTGTGCATATCGCCAAAGACCTGGATCTCGATATGCCTCGGCCGCAGCACATACTTTTCGACCAGCACCTGGTCGTCCCCGAAAGCGTTCATCGCCTCGCGCTTGCAGGAGGCCAGGGCAGTTGCGAATTCCTCCGCATGGTCGACGCGACGCATGCCCTTTCCGCCACCGCCAGCACTGGCCTTGATCAAGACCGGATAGCCGATCTCGTCCGCGCGTTCGGCCAGGAACTCGGGGGCTTGGTTCTCGCCATGGTATCCGGGCGTAAGCGGCACACCAGCCTTCTCCATCAGCGCCTTGGCGGCCGATTTGGAGCCCATAGCCCGAATGGCTGCCGCCGTGGGTCCGATGAATACGATCCCGGCGCGTTCGCAAGCCTGAGCAAATTCGTCGTTCTCCGACAGGAACCCGTAGCCCGGATGGATTGCGTCGGCACCGGTCGTCATCGCGGCCCCGATGATGCGTTCGATGACCAGGTAGGATTCGCGTGCGGCGGCTGGACCAATACACACTGCCTCGTCTGCCAACCGGACGTGCCGGGCGCCCGCATCCGCTTCCGAATAGACGGCAACGGTCGACACACCCATACGCCTTGCCGTTTTAATGATCCGGCAGGCGATTTCCCCCCGGTTGGCAATCAGTATCTTGTTGAACATGTTTCAGCGCCCCTTCCATGTAGGCGCCCGCTTCTCGAGAAAGGCACTCAGGCCCTCCTGCGCCTCGGGCGATGAACGCAGCGCTGCAATGAAGCACGCGCAGTCGTCGGTGAGACCGGCGGTAACAGGCCGGTTCGCGACCAGCCGGATCAGCGCAGTGGAAGCGGCCTGCGCCAACGGGCCACCATCCAGCAGCGATTCGATAGTCGTCTCCACCAGATCGTCCAGAAGATCCAGTTCCGCTACTTCGTGTGCAAGGCCGATCTCACGGGCCCGTGCAGCGGAAATTCGCTCGGCGGTCTGAAAATAACGATATGCCTGCCTTTCACCGATGGCGCGTACGACATAGGGGCTGATGACACCCGGCGCCAAGCCAAGCCGTACTTCCGACGTTGCGAAAATCGCGTTGGTAGACGCCACGCAAATGTCACACGCAGACGCGATTCCCATACCGCCGCCCATCGCGGCACCGTGCACACGCGCAATCGTCGGCTTCGTGCATTCCGACACGGTCCGAAAAAGCTCTGCAAGACGCTGAGCGTCAGCGAGGTTTTCTTCGGTTGACGCCTGACCCTGGCGCTTCATCCAGTTGAGATCGGCTCCAGCAGAAAAGCTTTTGCCTCGGCCCGCCAATACAATGGCGCGCACCGACGTATCGGTGTCTAACGATTGAAGCAATCCCGTCAATTCCGCGATTAACGTCTCATTGAAGGCGTTATGGCGCTCAGGAAGATTCATCCAGACCCAGGCAACTGGGCCACGAGATTCAAGTTCAAGAGTAGTCCAGCTCACTTGGTCCTCACATACGGAACACGCCAAAGCGCATCGGGGGAATGGGCTCGTTCAGGGTCGTCGCCAACGACAGTCCGAGCACGCGTCGTGTCTGTGCGGGATCGATCACCCCGTCGTCCCACATTCGCGCCGTCGCGTAGAACGGGTGACCTTGCCGTTCGTACTGAGCGCGAATCGGCGCCTTGAAATGGTCTTCTTCCTCCGGAGACCATTGGCCGCCCTTCGCCTCGATACTGTCACGGCGTACCGTGGCGAGGACCGACGCAGCTTGTTCGCCACCCATCACGCTAATACGCGCGTTCGGCCACATCCACATATAGCGCGGGCTGTATGCCCGACCACACATACCGTAGTTGCCCGCACCAAAGCTGCCGCCGATCACCAGAGTGAGTTTTGGAACCTGTGCCGTCGCTACTGCCGTCACCATCTTCGCGCCATGCTTAGCGATGCCTTCGTTCTCGTACTTGCGGCCCACCATAAAGCCTGTGATGTTTTGAAGGAAAAGGAGCGGAATGCCGCGCTGCGCGCACAGTTCGATGAAGTGCGCGCCCTTCTGTGCCGCCTCACCGAATAACACGCCGTTGTTGGCGACGATACCAAGAGGCATTCCGTACAGACGCGCAAATCCGGTCACCAGCGTGCTACCGTAGCGTGCCTTGAACTCGTCGAAGCGGGATCCGTCCACAAGTCGCGCGATAATCTCGTGGACGTCGTACGGCTTTCGCGTATCCGCCGGTACGACACCATAGATCTCGCTGGGGTCGTAAAGTGGCTCTTCAGCTGGCACATATAGCGTCGAAGGCTTAGCCGGGCGTTTAAAGGTCGCGACGATGCGTCGAGTAAGGAACAGCGCATGCTGATCATTCTCGGCAAGATGGTCCGCGACGCCTGAGATGCGCGTATGGACATCTCCTCCGCCAAGATCTTCCGCCCCCACGACTTCGCCGGTCGCAGCTTTCACAAGCGGTGGGCCAGCAAGAAAAATGGTCCCCTGGTTTCGTACGATGATGGTTTCATCGCTCATCGCCGGCACGTAAGCCCCACCGGCGGTGCACGAACCCATCACCACGGCGATTTGCGGAATGCCCTTCGCCGACATGTTGGCCTGATTGAAGAAGATCCGCCCAAAGTGCTCCCGGTCAGGAAACACTTCATCCTGACGCGGCAAATAGCCGCCGCCAGAATCGACGAGGTAGATGCACGGCAGATGGTTCTGCTCTGCAATCTCCTGGGCGCGCAGGTGCTTCTTGACGGTCATCGGGTAATACGTCCCTCCCTTGACCGTCGCGTCGTTGGCAATGATGATGCATTCTCTGCCTTCGATCCGCCCGATCCCCGCAATGACACCGGCCGAAGGCGCTTCATCGTCGTACATGCCGAGGGCGGCGAGTTGACCGATCTCCAGAAATGGGGTTCCCGGATCGAGCAGTTGCTCGATCCGCTCACGCGGCAACAGCTTCCCGCGAGCAACATGCTTCTGG
>NZ_SCNV01000045.1 GCF_005503145.1 Burkholderia sp. 4M9327F10
CGCACTGTCCCGCTTATCGGGGGGCGCCGCAATGTCGGACCGTTAGTTGCGTTTCATCCCGAGACCCGCCACGCCGCACGCGTCCCAAGCCCCACCCTGGCCTCCTCCCTCCCCTGTCTCGCCACCGGCAAACTCATCCTGCCCGGGCACACCACCCCATCACGCCGCTCCGCCCGGCGCCTCGCCGCCGTGCGCTTGTGCATCGTGCCGCTCGAACACCTCGCGCGCGGCAAACAGTGCGTTGAGCGCCGCCGGGAAGCCGGCGTAGAGCGCCATCTGCATAAACACTTCGACGATCTCCTCACGCGTGCAGCCGACATTGAGCGCCGCTTCGATATGCACCTTCAACTGCGGCTGCGCACAGCCGAGTGTCGCCAGCGACGCAATCGTCGCAATCTCGCGCGCCCGCAGGTCCAGTTGCGGCCGGCTGTAGATATCGCCAAAGCCGAACTCGATCAGCAACCGTCCGAAATCCGGAGCGATCGGCGCGAGCGCGGCGATCACCATTTCGCCGGCGGCGCCGTCGATTTCCTTCAGCTTGTTCCAGCCCCGGGTGTAGCGGTCGTTCTGTGCGTATTCCATGGTGAGTCCTTGTCTGATTGGGTGTCATCGGCTTGTCGTGTCACCGTGCGCTCAGCCGCCTCGTAGTAAGCGATCTTGTCGACGATCGCCTCCAGGCTGGTCTGCAGTTCGGCGATATGCGCGAGCACCGCATCGCGATGCTCGACCAGCAATTCGCGCCGCGCGCCAATGGTCGTCTCCCCTTGCGCACGCAACGCGGCAAACGCCTGCATCCCGGCGATCGGCATGCCGGTTGCCTTTAAGCGCATCACGAACTGCAGCCAGTCGAGGTCCGTGGGCGAATAGAGACGGTGTCCCGCCCCAGTGCGTCCGACGGCCCGGATCAGGCCCGCTTGCTCGTAATAGCGCAGCGTGTGAGTGGAGACGCCGGTTGCTGCGGCGACCTGGCCAATGGTGAGTGCTTGTGACATGACGGAACTCAGGTTAGGACTTCGAGTGCACTCTAAGTCAAGCGGCATACGATGTCATTCGTCATCCGCAATCGAGTTGTTTTTTGAGATCCGACAAGGTTGGGGATACTGAGGATCGTCCGGTAGAATCGCCAGCAATCTGAAAGCGACAGGAGCGCGGTCGATGCGAAGCGGCACACTCAAACGGAAGTGGATGTGGGCGACGGTAGCGGCGCTCGGCTTGCTGAGCGCGTCATCGTGGCGAGCCGATGCAGCACGCATCACGAGCGTTTCGCCGCAAGGCAAGGTCGCACAGGTCCGGCAAGTGGTTGTCAAGTTCGACGAAGCGATGATCGCGTTCGGCTCGGCAGCGGCCGCGGCGCCTGCCCAGGTGCATTGCAACGATGCAGCCGCGAGTGGCGGCCAGGCGCACTGGATCGACGACAAGACCTGGGCGTGGGATTTCACCGCGGACCTGCCGCCCGGCCTCAGTTGCACGGTCGATCTCAACGACGGGTTGAAATCGTTTGCCGGCCACGCTATCACGGGGCCGCACCGCTATGCGTTTCAAACGGGCGGTCCGTTCGTGCAGAATGCCCGGCCCGATGACGGCGAGATCGAAGAAGACCAGGCGTTCGTGCTGCAACTGAATGGACCGGCGACAGATGCGTCGGTGCACGATCATGTGTGGTGCGAATCGAGCGGCCTTGGCAATCGCATCCCCGTCAAGAAACTCGACGACACGGCGCGCGCGGCGCTCCTCAAGCATTTCCATCTGCAAAAGGATGCTGCTCGCGTCCTGACGCTTCAATGTCAGCAGACGCTGCCCTCCTCGGCCAAGATGCAACTGGTGTACGGCGTAGGCGTGGCGAGTCCGAGCGGCCTTGCCAACGACGTGGAGCGCCGCTTCGACTACACCGTGCGCGATCCCTTTGCCGCCAGCTTCTCGTGCGAGCGCGAGAATGCCAAGGCGCCGTGCACACCGTTGCGTCCGGTGCAGGTGCAGTTCAACGCGCCGATCAGCCGCGCCGATGCCGAAAAGCTCACGCTCAAGGGCCCCGGCGGCACGATTTCACCGACCTTCAAGCCCGACGACAAGGATTCCGAAACGACGGCGGTCGAATTCGCCGCGCCGCTGCCCGAGCACGCCGAGCTCACCATCGACATCCCCGCGAACCTGAAAGACGTCAGCGGCCGTGCGCTCACCAATGCCAATCTGTTTCCGCTCAAGACCACCACGGCGCCGATGCCGCCTCTTGCCAAGTTCTCGTCGGGGACCTTCGGCATTGTCGAGCGTTTCGCGGAGCCGGACATGCCCGCGCTGGTGCCGGTGACGTTGCGCAACGTCGAAGCCGACCTGCATGTGGCCGGCCTCAATGCGGGCGACGCGCAGTTCAGCAAACTGCGCGTCGATGCGGACACCGATATCCGCGAGTGGATGCGTCTTGTCGAGCGCTTCGACGATTATTCGATGAACCGCTCGACCATCGACTCGCTGATGCCAGGCCTGCTGCAACGCTCGCAGAATCCGGTCTATGTGCAGCGCACGCCCGGCCAGGCGGCCGATGACGAAAACAGGAAGGACCCGGAGATCGACATCCGCTCGCTCTCGCTGCTCGCGGGACAGCGCGGTGTCGAAACACTGGCGTTGCCGAAGGAAGACCCGAAGGCCCTGCGGCCGTTCGAAGTGGTCGGCGTACCGGTGACGAAGCCCGGCTTCTACGTGATAGAGCTGGCCTCCCCCGCGCTCGGCGCCTCGCTGCTCGGCAAGAAGGCGCCCATGTACGTGCGCACCGCGGTGCTCGTCACCAACCTGGGCGTGCACTTCAAGCAAGGGCGCGAAAATAGCGTGGTGTGGGTGACCTCGCTCGACAAGGGCCAGCCGGTGCCGAATGCCGTCATCCAGGTCAGCGACTGCAATGGCGCCGACCTCGCCTCCGGCAAGACCGACGCGCATGGCGTGCTGACCATCGACAAGGCGCTCGCACCGGTGAAGGAATGCGGCGACACGAGCTTCGAAGGCTTCTTCGTATCGGCCCGCGTCGACGATCCGAAGACCGGCGCCGACATGGCGTTCGTGCGCTCCGACTGGAATCGCGGCATCGAGTCCTGGCGCTTCAACGTGCCTACCGACACCAGCATCGAACAGACGGTGCGTGCCCATACCGTGTTCGACCGCACGCTCTTGCGCGCCGGCGAGACGGTTTCGATGAAGCATCTGATCCGCGTCGAGACGCTGCACGGTTTCGCGTATCCGCAGAAGTATCCGACCCGGGTGACAATCCGTCATCTGGGCAGTGGCCAGACCTATCATCTGCCGCTCAAATGGTCCGCCGACCATAGCGCGGATTCGAGCTTCACGATTCCGGTGGCGGCAAAACTCGGCGAATACAGCGTCACGCTCGACGACGGCGATCCGAATGCAACCGCGTCCTCCAGCGCGGCAAACGGAAACGACAGCGACGATGGCGACAATGCCGACGACAGCGATAACAGCAGCAACAGCGCTTCGCCGCACATGAGCTACGAGTCCGGCAGCTTCCGTGTCGAGGAATTCCGCTTGCCGGTCTTCAAGGGCACGATTGCCGTGCGCGATGAAAAGACCCATCCGCTGGTCGCCGCGAAACAGGCGCCGCTCACGCTGCAGATCGACTATGTGTCGGGCGGCGCGGCGGCCAATCTGCCGGTGCAGGTGTCGGCCTTGCTCAGGAGCACGACACCGGGCTTCACCGACAACTTCCCGGACTTCAGCTTCACGCCCTACACGCCGCAAACCGGTGACGACACCTCGGCCTCGGACGACGAAGACAGCGACGCGCAGCAACCCGCCGACGACGGCGCCAAGCTGGTCGCCGACAAGGAAGCCGTCACGCTCGATCGCAACGGTTCCGGCGGCCTCACGCTGAAGAACCTGCCGCATGTCGACGCCCCCAAACGCCTCGCGCTGGAGGCGACCTTCGCCGATCCGAACGGCGAGGTGCAGACCATTTCCGGCGGCGCGACGCTATGGCCCGCAGCGGTGGTGGCGGGCATCAAGTCGGGACAATGGGTGTCGGTGGGCAACACGGTGCCGGTCAAGGCCCTCGCCGTGGATCTGCAAGGCAAGCCGCGCGCCGGCGTGGCGCTCGACGTGCATGGCTACGCGCGCATCACGACGACCTCGAGAAAACGCATGGTCGGCGGCTTCTACGCCTACGACAACCATACCGAGACCAAGGACCTCGGTTCGCTGTGCAGCGGCACGAGCGACGACCACGGCCTGCTCGCCTGCGACGCGAAGCTGCGCGACGCGGGCAATATCGATCTCGTCGTCACGGCCAAAGACGGCGACGGCAATGTGTCGACGGCGAGCAGTTCGGTATGGGTCACGCGCGAAGACGAGTTGTGGTTCGGCGGCGAGAACACCGACCGCATCGACGTGCTGCCCGAGAAGCCCTCCTATGAACCGGGCGAGACCGCGCGCTTCCAGGTGCGCATGCCGTTCCGCTTCGCCACCGCGCTGGTCGCGGTCGAACGCGAGGGCATTATCGAAACGCACGTCGTCCAACTGGACGGCAAGGATCCGACCGTCGAGCTGAAAGTGAATGAAGCATGGGGGCCGAACGTCTACGTGTCGGTGCTGGCCTTGCGCGGACGGATTCATGAAGTGCCGTGGTACTCGTTCTTCACGTGGGGCTGGAAGGCCCCGCTCGAATGGGCGCGCGCGTTCTGGTACGAGGGCCGTCACTATGAGGCGCCCACGCCGCTCGTCGATCTGTCGAAGCCGGCCTTCCGCTACGGCATGGCCGAGATCAAGGTGGGCACGGCCGCCCACAAGCTGGCGGTGAGCGTCACGCCGGATGCGACGTCCTACACCGTGCGCGGCAAGGCGCACGTCAAGCTGCACGTGCAGATGCCAGGCGGCAAGCCCGCGCCGGCCGGCACGCAGATCGCCGTGGCGGCCGTCGACGAAGCCCTGCTCGAACTGATGCCCAACCAGAGCTGGGACTTGCTCGACGCCATGCTGGAGCGGCGCGCCTACGGTGTCGAAACGTCGACTGCACAGATGGAAATCATCGGCCGGCGCCACTTCGGGCGCAAGGCCGTGCCGGCCGGCGGTGGCGGCGGCCACAGCGCGACGCGCGAACTGTTCGACACGTTGCTGCTGTGGAACCCGCGCGTGACGCTCGACGCCAACGGCGATGCCAGCCTCGACGTTCCGCTCAACGACGCCTTGACGAGCTTCCGGATCGTCGCGATCGCCGCGGTCGGCCCGGGCATGTTCGGCACCGGCAGCACGTCGATTCGCAGCACCCAGGATCTGCAACTGATCTCGGGCCTGCCCCCGCTCGTGCGCGAAGGCGACGTGTTCCGCGCACAGTTCACCGTGCGCAATACCACGGCCCGCGCCATGAAAGTGGTCGTCACGCCGAACGTGCCAGGCCTCACGCTTGCCACGCAAACAGTCGATCTCGCCGCGGACTCGGCACGCGAAATCGCATGGACCGTGACCCCGCCCGATGGCCTCTCCGATACGCCGTCCGGTGCTCTGACGTGGAACGTGAGCGCGGCCGAGCAAGGCGGCCCGCATGCGAGCGATGCGCTGAAAATCGCGCAGCGCGTCACGGCTGCCGTACCCGTCACGGTTCAGCAAGCGACGCTCGCGCAGGTCGACGGCACGCTGTCGCTGCCGGTGGCCGCGCCGCCGGACGCGAGCACGACTCAGGCCGGGGCGATCCGCGGCGGCATTGCGGTGTCGCTGCAGTCGAAGCTCTCCGACGGGCTGCCGGGTGTGCGCCGCTGGTTCGAACGCTATCCGTACAACTGTCTCGAACAGCAGACCTCGCGGGCGATCGGTCTGCGCGACCCGGCGCAATGGCAGGCAGTGGTGGCGCGCATGCCGGTGTACCTGGACCACGACGGCCTCGCCAACTACTTCCCGCCAAGCGACGATAGCGGCAACCACGGCAGCACGACGCTAAGCGCCTATCTGCTCGCCGTCACCGACGAAACCGCCAAGCTCGATCCGCGCTTCACCCTGCCCGACGATCTGCGCGGCAAACTCGAAGCGGGGCTCGTGAGCTTCGTGCAGGGCAAGATCCAGCGCGACGTATGGGCGCCGCGCAAGGATCTCGAGCTGCGCAAGCTCGAAGCGCTCGAAGCTTTGTCGCGCTATGGGATGGCGCAGCCGAGCATGCTCGAATCGATTGAAATTGCGCCGAACCAGTGGCCAACTTCGGCGCTGCTCGACTACTACGCGATCCTGTCGCGCGTACAGGGCATTCCCCAGCGCGAGGACAAGCGCGCCCAGCTCGAACAGATCCTGCGCGCCCGGCTTACTTATCAGGGCACCCGCCTCACCTTCTCGACCGAAGCCGACGATGATCTCTGGTGGCTCATGACCGGCACTGAAGACAACGCGGCGCGCACCGCGCTGACCTTCGTCGACTCCCCCGCGTGGAAAGACGAGATGCCGCGTCTTGTCGCCGGGCTGCTGGCGCTGCAACGCAACGGCGCATGGCAGACCACGACCGCCAACGTGTGGGGCTCGCTCGCGGTGCAACGCTTCTCGCAGGTCTTCGAGAGCACGCCCGTGACCGGACAGACACGGCTGCAACTCGGCCCGCTCGACAAGACGATCTCGTGGAGGCAGGCTGCCGTGCCGGCCGCGGATACGGCGGTATCCGCCACACCCGCGACACCCGCCACGCAGACCAAAGACAGCCACAGCCAGCTTCTGCCGTGGCCGCCCGCGAACCAGGGCACGGCCGCGCCGTTGACGCTGACTCATGACGGCACCGGCAAGCCATGGGCGACGATCGAAAGCCTCGCTGCCGTGCCATTGAAAACACCGTTCGCGGCGGGCTATCGGATCACCAAAACCGTCACGCCGCTCGACCCGGCGGTCAAAGGCGTCTACACGCGCGGCGATGTGGTGCGCGTGCATCTGGACATCGATGCGCAGACCGACATGACGTGGGTGGTCGTCAACGATCCGGTGCCGGCCGGTGCAACGATTCTCGGCTCGGGTCTGGGACGCGACTCGGAGGCGGCAACGCAAGGCGAAAATAGCGGCGCAGACGCGGAACGTAGTGCATGGCCGGCGTTTATCGAGCGCGGTTTCGACGGTTACCGCGCGTACTACGATTATGTGCCGAAGGGCAAATTCTCGGTGGAGTACACGGTGCGGCTCAATAACGTCGGCACGTTCGGCCTGCCGCCGACGCGCGTCGAGGCGCTCTATGCGCCGTCGACATTCGGCGCGCTGCCGAATGCGGCGCTGGTGGTGCAGCCTGCTGCGGGCACTGCGCCCGCGGCGTCGAAGTGAGGTGAAGCGTGGCGCTTGCGTTCGTCCGCACGGCAGTGTGCATCGGCCTGCTCAGCAGTTCGATGAGCGCGTTTGCCCTGCCTTCGTTCGACCAGGTCCACGCACACTGGCGCAGTTCGGACTGGGTGCTGCTCGCGCGCGACGGCGAACCGCTGCAGCGCACCCGCATCGACAACACCGAGCGGCGCGGCGACTGGATCGCGCTCGCCGATGTCTCGCCGGCGTTGCGCCAGGCGATCGTGGTGTCGGAAGACAAGCGCTTCTACGAGCATAGCGGCGTCGACTGGCGCGGCGCCGCCGGCGCCGCCTGGGCCAACTTGTGGAATACCCGCACGCGCGGCGCCTCGACCGTGACGATGCAGTTGACCGGCCTGCTCGACGACGACCCGCAGCGTTCAGGACAACGTTCGATCGTGCAAAAGGCCAACCAGGCCGTCAAGGCGTTGTGGCTCGAACGGACGTGGCGCAAGGACCAGATCCTCGAGGCCTATCTGAATCTGGTGCCGTTTCGCGGCGAGACGATCGGTTTGTCGGCGATCTCCATGACCCTGTTCGGCAAGGCGCCGTCCGGTCTCGACGAGCGCGAGGCGGCAGTCGCCGCCGCGCTGATCCGCGCACCAAACGCCCCCTATGCGAAGGTCAGCGAACGCGCCTGCCGGATTCTGCGCGACATGCAGGCGGCCGGCCAATGCGCGAATCTCGGCGGGTTCGTGCAACTGGCTTTCGCGCGCCCTGCGCCCGCGTCACTGTCGCTGGCATCCGGGGACGAATCGCTCGCGCCGCACTTCGCGCGACGCGTGGCGGCCGAAGTGCATCCGCTCGCCGGCGATCGCATCGCCTCAACGCTCGACGCCAACCTGCAACGCTTCGCCCGCGACACGCTCACCCGCACCCTGCTCGAACTGAACGCCCGCGCGCATCCGCGCAATGTGCAGGACGGCGCGGTGGTGGTGCTCGATAACGCGAGCGGCGAAGTACGCGCCTGGGTCGGTTCGTCGGGCGCGCTCTCGGGCGCCCGCGACGTCGACGCAGTGCTCGCGCTGCGCCAGGCCGGCTCGACGCTCAAGCCCTTCCTGTACGCCCAGGCGATCGACGAGCGGCGGCTCACCAGCGCGTCGCTGCTCGACGATGCACCGCTCGACCTGGCCGCCGGTGGCGGCCTCTACATCCCGCAGAATTACGACAAGGACTTCAAGGGCTGGGTCAGCGTGCGCACGGCGCTCGGCTCGTCGCTGAACGTGCCGGCCGTCCGCACGCTCGTCATGGTGACGCCGCATCGCTTTGCGAAAACGCTCACCGAGCTCGGACTTCCGCTCACGCAAAGCGGCGATTACTACGGCTATAGCCTTGCGCTCGGCAGCGCCGACGTCACCTTGCTTGCGCTGACCAATGCCTACCGGGCTCTCGCCAATGGCGGTCTCGCGACGCCTGCTGCCGATCTGCCGCATCGTCCCGTCGCGCAGTCCGGCGTGCGGCCCAATGCGTCGCCTGATGCAAACGCGCCTCAGCAGGCCGAAGCGAAACCGGCGCAGCGTGTCTTCAGCGCCGATGCCAGTTTCATCATCACCACCGTGCTGTCGGACAACAACGCCCGCACGCGCACCTTCGGTTTCGACAGCCCGCTCGCCACACGCTTCTTTTCCGCGGTCAAAACCGGCACCAGCAAAGATATGCGCGATAACTGGACGGTCGGCTTCACCTCGCGCTATACGGTGGGCGTGTGGGTCGGCAATGCGGACGGCACGCCGATGTGGGACGTCTCGGGCGTGACCGGCGCGGCGCCCGTGTGGGCCGCGATTGTCGGCTACCTGCATCGGCGTTTGCCGAGCACGCCGCCCGCCATGCCACCCGGCGTGATCGAGACACGCGTCACGTTTGAAAACAATACCGAACCGGCGCGCAACGAGTGGTTCGTACGCGGCACCGAGACGCCGCGGGTCGAACTCGCAGCGAACGCGGACGACAGCGCGCGCCGCATTTCGACGCGCGGCGCGGTGCGCATCGGCACGCCCACCGACGGCACGATCTTCGCGCTCGACCCCGATATTCCCGCCGCGCGCCAACGTGTTTCATTCGAACGTGCGAGCGGCGCCTCGACGCTCAGCACATGGCGGCTCGACGGCAAGACGCTCGGTCATGCGCCGCGCGTGCCGTGGCTGCCATGGCCCGGACATCATCTGCTGGAGCTCGTCAATGCCGACGGCAGCGTCGCCGATTCGGTGCGCTTCGAAGTACGTGGCGCGGTGGCCCGCACGGCTCAGACACCCGGCGCACCCAAACAGCCTACGCAATAGGCAAAAGGTTCAAATACTGTCCAAGTGATTTACTTGTCACGAATCGATCGGTATAAAACGTCGGCTTTCATAAAAAGGGCGCGCAATTTGTCCTATGCTTAAGCGCAGCGCATGCTGACTGAGCGCGTCGTCCGTTCCCGGCTAACTTTTTTGCCCTCAATGGAGTGCTTGCCATGCTGAAGAAGCTGCTCATGCTTTGCCTCGCTCTCGCCCTGTCGCTGTCAGCCGGTTTCGCCGCCGCGGTCGAAGTCAATTCCGCCGATCAGGCCACGCTCGAAACAGTCAAGGGTATCGGCCCGGTGCATGCCAAAGCCATTATCGACGAGCGCACCAAGAACG
The DNA here is from genome assembly GCF_005503145.1 of Burkholderia sp. 4M9327F10. Classification (GTDB taxonomy): domain Bacteria; phylum Pseudomonadota; class Gammaproteobacteria; order Burkholderiales; family Burkholderiaceae; genus Paraburkholderia. The sequence goes on from NZ_SCNV01000045.1 coordinate 9,912, forward strand.
GCCCGTTCAAGGATGCCGACGATCTCGCCTCGCGCGTGAAGGGCCTCGGCACCAAATCGGTGAGCAACCTCGAAGCAGCCGGCCTCACGATTAACGGTTCTTCAGCAGCACCGACCGGCGCGAAGACCGCAGCCAAGTCGAGCACGGCGAACGCTGGCAACACCACGAGCACGAGCGCGCCGGCAGCCAGGACGCCGGCCGCAGCCACCACGGCCGCTACGACGACGGCCGCACCGGCTGCTGCCACTGCGAGTGCCCCTGCAGCAGCGTCAAGTGGCAAGGCTTCGAAGTCGAAGAAAAAGAGCAAGGCGGCCTCGGACGCGGCCGCTGCCTCTGCTCCTGCCACAGCCGCTGCAAGCGCGCCGGCAGATGCATCGGGCAGCCAGGCCACCAAGTCGAAGAAGGCCAGGAAGAGCAAGGCAGCGTCGGCTGCCGCAGCATCGGCTGCCGCAGCTTCGGGCACGTGAGATTCGTCGGGTGCAACGGCGTGACACAGTCCGCCTGAGCCCTGCGATGCGGTATCGCGAACGCCCTGCTTCACATCCATCCGGTGCCGCGCAACCGCGCGGCGTTTTCACCCGCCGGCGTCTCGACAGAACGCCGGCATTCAAGAGAGACCGTCATGAGCCTACTCGACACCCTCGGTTCCTTGCTCGGCCAGTCGCCCGAAGGCGGCGGCAACCAGCAGGCCCTTATCAGCACCGCGCTTGAATTCGTCAACAACCAGCCGGGCGGCCTGAATGGCCTGATCCAGCAGTTCAAGGACAAAGGCGCCGGCGACATCATCAGTTCGTGGGTCGGCAACGGCGAGAATCAGCCGATCTCGGCAGACGCGCTGCATAGCGTGCTCGGCTCGGACACGGTCGCCAATCTGGCTGCCAAGGCCGGCGTGCAACCCGATCAGGTCACAGGACTGCTGTCGCAGATCCTGCCGCACGTCGTCAATGCGGCAACGCCCAATGGCGAAGTGCCCGCCGCCGGCCAGGTGGATACGGGCAGCGTGCTTGGCGCACTCGGCAGCCTGTCGTCGCTGTTCGGCAAGGGCAACGCATAACGCTTGACGTAGCGGCGGCCGCCGCGTTGAATGGCGCGCGCCGCACCACAAGTAAAAAGGGCAACGAATCAAGCTTCGTTGCCCTTTTTCATTTCACCGTTCGTCCGCTAAAGGTGGCTCAAACTCAGCCGCCCTGCCGAACCTGCCGAGCTTGTGGCAAGCGCCACCGCTCATGCCCAACACCGCTTAATGCACGACGCGGTCGAACACCAGCTTGCCGTCGTCCACTTCCACCGGAATCACATCCTTCGGTCCGAACTTGCCGGCCAGAATCAGCTTCGCAACCGGATTCTCGATCTCCTGCTGGATCGCGCGCTTCAACGGCCGGGCGCCGAACAGCGGGTCGTAGCCGACCTTGCCGATCAGCTCCAGCGCGTCTTCCGACACCACCAGTTGCATGTCGAGCTTCGCGAGCCGCTCCTGCAGCCGTTGCAACTGGATCCGCGCAATCGACTGGATGTTCGAGCGGTCGAGCGCATGGAACACGACAACGTCGTCGATCCGGTTAAGGAATTCGGGGCGGAAATGCAGCTTCACCTCTTCCCACACCGCATCCTTCACGGCCTCCTGCGGCTCGCCGACCATCGCCTGGATCACTTGCGAACCGAGGTTCGACGTCATCACGATCACCGTGTTCTTGAAGTCCACGGTGCGGCCCTGGCCATCGGTCATGCGGCCGTCGTCGAGCACCTGCAGCAGCACATTGAAGACGTCCGGGTGAGCCTTTTCGATCTCGTCGAGCAGGATCACGCTGTACGGCTTGCGACGCACCGCTTCGGTCAGATAGCCGCCTTCCTCATAGCCGACGTAGCCCGGCGGCGCGCCGATCAGCCGCGCGACGCTATGCTTCTCCATGAACTCGCTCATGTCGATGCGGATCAGATGATCCTCCGAATCGAACAGGAACGACGCCAGCGCCTTGCACAGTTCGGTCTTGCCCACGCCAGTCGGGCCAAGGAACAGGAACGAACCGTACGGACGGTTTGGATCGGCTAGACCCGCACGCGAACGGCGGATCGCATCGGCGACGGCCGAAATGGCTTCGTCCTGACCGACCACGCGGTCGTGCAGCTTTTCTTCGATCTGCAGCAGCTTTTCGCGCTCGCCCTGCATCATCCGCGAAACCGGAATGCCGGTTGCGCGCGACACCACTTCGGCGATTTCCTCGGCGCCCACCTGCGTGCGCAACAAGCGCGGCCGGGTCGGATTGTTCTGCTCCTTCGCCTCGGCCATGGTGACTTCCTTCAGTTGCGCTTCGAGCCCCGGCAGCTTGCCGTACTGCAGCTCGGCGACCTTCTCCAGCTTGCCTTCACGTTGCAGGCGCGTGATTTCCGCACGGGTCCGCTCGATCTCTTCCTTCAGTTGCGCACTGCCCAGCACCGCCGCCTTTTCGGCAGTCCAGATTTCTTCGAGGTCCGAATAATCGCGATTCAGACGCTCGATTTCTTCCTCGATCAGTTGCAGGCGCTTCTGCGAGGCTTCGTCCTTTTCCTTCTTGACGGCTTCGCGCTCGATCTTGAGCTGGATCAGACGGCGGTCGAGCCGGTCCATCTCCTCGGGCTTCGAATCAATTTCCATCTTGATCTTCGAGGCCGCCTCGTCGATCAGATCGATGGCCTTGTCCGGCAGGAACCGGTCCGTGATGTAACGATGCGAGAGTTCCGCCGCCGCGACGATCGCCGGGTCGGTGATATCCACGCCGTGGTGCAGCTCATACTTTTCCTGCAAGCCGCGCAGGATCGCGATGGTCGCCTCCACCGAAGGCTCGTCGACCAGCACTTTCTGGAAACGCCGCTCGAGCGCCGCATCCTTCTCGATGTACTTGCGATACTCGTCGAGCGTGGTGGCGCCGACACAGTGCAGCTCGCCGCGCGACAATGCAGGCTTGAGCATGTTGCCTGCGTCCATGGCCCCTTCGGCCTTGCCCGCACCGACCATGGTGTGAATTTCGTCGATAAAGACGATGGTCTGGCCTTCGTCCTTGGCGATATCGTTCAGCACGGCCTTCAGGCGCTCTTCGAACTCGCCGCGGTACTTGGCGCCGGCCAGCAGTGCCGCCATATCGAGCGAGAGCACACGCTTGCCCTTGAGCGTTTCCGGCACTTCGCCGTTGACGATGCGCTGCGCGAGGCCTTCCACGATAGCGGTCTTGCCCACGCCCGGCTCGCCGATCAGCACCGGGTTGTTCTTGGTGCGGCGCTGCAGGATCTGGATGGAGCGGCGAATCTCGTCGTCGCGGCCAATCACTGGATCGAGCTTGCCCGCGCGGGCCCGCTCGGTCAGATCGACGGTGTATTTTTTCAGTGCTTCACGCTGGCTTTCGGCGTCCTGACTATGTACCTGCGAGCCGCCGCGCACGGCGGCAATGGCCGATTCCAGCGACTTGCGCGACAGGCCGTGCTGACGCGCGAGGCGCCCGGCCTCGCCCTTGTCGTCAGCCACTGCGAGCAGGAACATTTCGCTGGCGATAAACGTGTCGTTGAGCTTTTGCGCTTCCTTGTCGGCCTGGTTCAGAAGACCGGTCAGATCGCGGCCGATCTGCACGTTGCCGTCGGTGCCCTGCACCTGCGGAAGACGCGTAATCGCGTCGTTCAGCGCCGTTTGCAGCGCCTGGACATGCACGCCGGCGCGCGACAGCAACGAACGCGCGGAGCCGTCCTGTTGTGCGATCAGCGCCGCCAATAGATGAACCGGCTCGATGTACTGATTGTCATGGCCGACGGCCAGACTCTGCGCATCCGCCAACGCTTCCTGGAATTTAGTGGTGAGCTTGTCGACTCTCATCAAGAGACCTCCAATTTTCGAATATCACCAAAATGAGGCGTTTTCTGCGGGTTTCAAGCGCTTTTTTGCATGCGACAGCAAGTATTTAACAATTGAGACGAACAACCGGTTTGCTCTGGTCAATCGGCAGGCGCCGCCCCGGCGTCGCCGGGTGCGGCCAGTTCGATGGGGATAATTGCGCGCATGCCGAGCAGCGCCGCCAGGGGGCCCGCAGGCTCGGCCAACTCCCCGATCGTATGCCGATCGAGCTCGGATAGGAATGCATGCCGTGCCACCTCCAGCACCCCTTTCAGGCGGCATTGCGACTCGATCACACAATGGCGGTGGGTGCCGCGCTCGTCGGGAAAGCAGCCCACCAGCGCGAAATCGGTTTCGGTGGCCCGCACCACTTCGCCCACCGTCAGCGTGCCCGAGTGCTCGAAGAGCCGCAGGCCACCGTTACGGCCGCGCACCGTTTCGACCCAGCCGAGTTCGCCGAGCCGTTGCACGACCTTCATCAGATGGTTCTTCGAAATCCCGTAGGCATCCGAGATATCCTGGATCGTCGACAAGCTTTTGCCGCGTACCGCCAGATACAGCATGACGCGTAGTGAATAATCCGTGTAGTCGGTCAGTCTCATAGTCGCAAAATCATGATGAGCGACGACGATCCGCTGGAAGACCTTGTCGGCGCGAGGGTTGCCGGTGTAGCCGCTACGCCATAACATGCAGGGGCTGCGCATGTTAAAGGCGTGGACTTTCCGTAATCCTTCTCATTCTGAATGGTATCGTTTGCTCGCATCGTTGTTTTTCTGATCAATGTCAGACCCATACCTGATACCTGGTCATTGCGATTGAGGCGTGTGACTTCTTACCGCCCCTGTCGCCTCTGCGTTTCCCTGTGACCACTGCATGAAGCCAATCTTTACGCCGGCGGCCGCTGCGCCGCGACACGCCGCACCCGACGAAGCCAATATCCGCGAACTCGTGTACGCGTTTTATGACCGGGTGCGCGCCGACTCCCTGCTCGGCCCCATCTTCGAGCAGGCGCTGGCAGGACGCTGGGACGAGCATCTGCCGAAGATGTGCACCTTCTGGGCAAGCCTCGTGCTCGGCGCGAAGCAGTATCGCGGCAATGTGCAGCAGGCGCACCAGCCGTTGCCGGGCATCGAGCCGCAGCATTTCAGCCACTGGCTGTATCTGTTTCTCGATACCGTGGAGTCGCGCTACGAGCCCGCCGCGGCAGTCCGCTTCATGGAACCGGCCTTGCGCATCGCGCAGAGCTTGCAGTTGAGCCGGTTTGGCTGGGAGTACACGATTCCCGCCGAGCAACAGGCCCTGCTCGCGCGGGTAGCGCCGGCCCGGCGCGAGCGTGCCGAACATGCGCACCCGGAGACCCCCCCGGCCAGAAGCGCGCGCGGCGAGCCGTTTCCGGCAAAGATCATCGGGAGCTCAAGCGAGGACTGAAACGCCGCCACGCAGGTGGGCGCAGCGCGAGACACGCTATTCGGGCTTCGTGGACTGGGTATTCGTCAGATCAATACCCCAGCGTGCAAGCGCAGCGTCGTCTGTCACGCGAGCGTCAACCCAGCGCTCGCCCTGCTCGGTCTTTTCCTTCTTCCAGAACGGCGCTGCGGTCTTCAGATAGTCCATCACGAACTCGCAGGAAGCGAACGCGTCGCCGCGATGCGCCGCGGTGGTCGCCACCAGCACGATCTGGTCGAGCGGCATCAGCTTGCCGACCCGGTGAACGATCAGCACCTCGACGCCGGGCCAGCGCCCACGCGCGGCCTCGACGATCGCGCCAAGCGATTTCTCGGTCATGCCCGGATAGTGCTCGAGCTCCATGGTTTGCACCGCGCTGCCGTCGTTCAGGTCGCGCACCGTGCCGACAAAGCAGGCCACCGCGCCAATCTTCGGATTTTGTGCGCGCAAGGCTGCTACTTCGGTGCTCAGGTCGAAGTCTTCTGTCTGGACGCGAACGGTCATCGCATGCTCCCTTGCCCTTGGTTCCTTCGCCCTTAACCGCCCGTGACCGGGGGAAAGAACGCGACTTCGCAGCCGTCGGTAATGCGCGTGCCGGCGTCAGTCATCTCGTGGTTGCAGGCCATGCGCAGCGCGCGGCCCTCGGCGAGCGTCTCCGCCCAGATGCCGCCGCGCACGCGCAGCCAGATCCGCACGTCGCCCACCGTGGCGACGCTATCGGGCACCTCGACCGTCTCCGCGGCCGTACCGAGCGCTTCGCGCACGCTGGCAAAATACTTCAGATCAATCTTCATCGGGTTCGCCGCCGGGTACCGCCGGCATCACGTCAGTTCAACAGTTCGGAAAAGGGAATGAAGCGCACGGTCTCGCCGGCGCTGATTGCATGATTGGGCGGATTGTCGATCAGGCCGTCGCCCCACACCGTCGAAGTCAGCACGGCTGAACTCTGGTTCGGGAACAGATCGAGGCCGCCGGCCGGATTGATGCGCGCGCGCAGGAATTCGTTGCGCCGGTCGGCTTTGGACTGCGCGAAATCGGCGCGCAGCGACAATGCGCGCGGCGTCACGGTGCGCACGCCGGACAGGCGCAGCAGGAACGGCCGCACGAACAGCAGAAAGGTGACGAAGCTCGACACCGGGTTGCCCGGCAGGCCGATGAAGAAGGTTTCGGCCGGGGCAGGCGCGGCTGAGGCATCGCCGGAGCCGCCAGCGGGGCCGCCGACTGAACCGCCAACAGCCCCGGCCGCATCCGCCGTACCGCCACGCCGCACCGCGCCGAACGCGAGCGGCTTGCCCGGCTTCATGGCGATCTGCCACATCGAAAGACGCCCCTCCGCTTCGACCGCGGGCTTCACATGGTCTTCCTCGCCCACCGAGACGCCGCCGCAGGTGAGGATCAGGTCGTGGGCCTGCGCGGCTTCGCGCAAGGTCTCGCGCGTCGCGTCGAGCCGGTCGGCGACGATGCCGTAATCGGTCACCTCGCAGCCGAGCTTTTCGAGCAATCCGCTCAGCGTGAAGCGATTCGAGTTGTAAATGGCGCCGGGCTTGAGCGGCTCGCCGGGCATGGTCAGCTCGTCGCCGGTGAAGAACACGGCCACCTTGACGCGCCGCACGACCGCGAGCTCCGCGCAACCGACCGATGCCGCCAGCCCCAGGGCCTGCGGCGTCAAACGCGTGCCCGCCGGCAGGATCACCGCGCCGCTGCGGATGTCCGCACCTTGTGCCGTGATCCATTCGCCCGCCTTCGGCATATGCAGGATCGTCACTGCGTCGCCACTGGCTTCGGTTTGCTCCTGTATGACGATCGCATCGGCGCCCGGCGGCACTGTCGCCCCCGTGAAAATGCGCGCGGCCGTGCCGGCTGCGAGCGGCTGCGGCGCATGGCCGGCCGGGATGCGCTGCGAGACCGGCAAGCGCCGTTCGCCCTGGGTGAGATCGGCAATCCGCACTGCGTAGCCATCCATCGCACTGGTGTTCATCGGCGGCACGTCGAGCGGCGAAACCACGTCGACAGCCAGCACGCGGTTCAGCGCCGCTAGCGTGGGCAGTGTTTCCGTGCCGGCCACGGCGTTGGCCGCGCCGAGCAGCGTCGCGAGCGCATCGGCGGTGGAGAGCATCGGGGCGCGCGGCGCCGGAGAAGTGGGCGTGGACATCGAGGGGAAGGCCCGCAGAACGGAAAAGAATATTGTAGCGGGCCGCGGGGATGGCCGGGGGAGGCCCGGCCTTATGGGGAGGTTTTGCCGGGCGCCACGCCGGCGCCCGCCCCCTGGTCAAACAAGGCCTCAAGCGCCGGTTTAAGCGCCGGTATGTGCGACAACGAAGTCCTTCACGCGCTGCACGTCCGCCGGCAGCACTTCGAAGCGCTGCGGCAGCGACTCGAGGCCGGTAAACGCCGCCGGCCGTTCCGGCTCGCGCAGCAGCGCTTCGCGGATCGTCTCACCGAACTTGATGGGCTGCGCCGTCTCCAGCACGATCATCGGGATGCCCGGCTGCAGATGCTCGCGCGCCACCTTCAGGCCGTCGGCCGTGTGGGTGTCGATCATCGTGTCGTAGCGCTCGAACACGTCGCGGATCGCCTCGACGCGGTCCGCATGGCTGCTGCGGCCCGAGACGAAACCGAATTCCCTGACCCGCGCGAAATCGCCGCTCGCCGCCAGATCGAAGCCGCCCTTCTCTTCGACGTCGCGGAACAGTTGCAGCACGCGCGCCGGATCGCGACCCAGCAGATCGAATACGAAGCGTTCGAAATTCGACGCCTTCGAAATGTCCATGCTCGGGCTGCTGGTGTGATACGTCTCGGCCGCCTTGCGCACCCGGTAGATGCCGGTGCGGAAGAACTCATCGAGCACATCGTTCTCATTGGTCGCGACGACCAGCTTTTCGATGGGCAGGCCCATCATCCGCGCAATATGGCCTGCGCAGACGTTGCCGAAATTGCCCGACGGCACGGTGAACGAAACCCGCTCGTCGTTCGACTTCGTAGCGGCGAAATAGCCCTTGAAGTAGTAGACGACCTGAGCGACAACGCGCGCCCAGTTGATCGAATTGACCGTGCCGATCTTGTACTTCGCCTTGAACGCGTGATCGTTCGAGACGGCCTTGACGATGTCCTGGCAGTCGTCGAACACGCCTTCGACCGCGAGGTTGAAAATGTTCGGGTCCTGCAGGCTGTACATCTGCGCTGTCTGGAACGCGCTCATCTTCTGGTGCGGCGAAAGCATGAAAACGCGAATGCCCTGCTTGCCGCGCATGGCGTATTCGGCCGCGCTGCCGGTGTCGCCCGAGGTGGCGCCGAGGATGTTCAGCGTCTCGCCGTTCCTCGCCAGCGCGTACTCGAACAGGTTGCCGATCAGCTGCATCGCCATGTCCTTGAACGCCAGCGTCGGGCCGTTCGAGAGTTCGAGCAGCGAGAGCGGCGCGCCATTCTCGACGCCCAGCGTCTTGAGCGGCGTGATCTGCGCAGCGCTTTCGTTGTCGCGCACGTTGCAGTAGGTGGCTGCCGTGTAGGTGCGGCGCGTGAGCATGCGCAGGTCTTCAGCGGGAATGTCGTCGCTGAATTTCGACAGGATCTCGAACGCGAGATCCGCGTACGAAAGCGTGCGCCAGCGGCTCAGCTCGTCGGCCGAGACGCGCGGATATTGCGCGGGCAGGTACAGGCCGCCGTCGCTGGCAAGACCGCCCAGCAGGATGTTGGAAAACGTATGGCGCTCGCCGGCTCCGGCGCCGCGCGTGGAAAGGTAGTTCATATCAGTCTCTGGCCTAGTTCAGCGCTTCCATGCGCAGCTTGGTCACGTGCGAAACCACGGTCTTCAGTGCCTCGATGTTGCTGATCGCCGCGTTCACGTGCTTTTCAACCGTTTCGTGCGTGATCAGGATGATGTCGGTCTCGCCCTTGCCGTTGGCGTCGACCTGCTCCGATTCCTTTTGCAGCAGGGCGTCGATCGAGATGCCCGTGTCGGCGAGGATGCGTGTGATGTCGGCAAGCACGCCGGTCACGTCGGCCACGCGCAGACGCAGGTAGTAGCCGCTCGTCACTTCGTCGATCGGCAGGATCGGCGTGTTCGACAGGCTGTCCGGCTGGAACGCCAGATGCGGCACGCGATGCTCCGGATCGGCCGTATGCAGGCGCGTCACGTCGACGAGATCCGCCACCACGGCCGAAGCCGTCGGCTCCGCGCCAGCGCCCTTGCCGTAGTACAGCGTGGTGCCGACCGCGTCGCCATGCACGACCACCGCGTTCATCGCGCCTTCCACATTCGCCAGCAGGCGTTTTTCCGGAATCAGCGTCGGATGCACGCGCAGCTCGATGCCCTTGTCGGTGCGGCGCGCGATGCCCAGCAGCTTGATACGGTAGCCGAGTTCTTCCGCATATCTGATGTCGATTGCCGCCAGCTTGCTGATGCCTTCGACATAAGCCTTGTCGAACTGCACCGGCACGCCGAACGCAATCGCGCTCATGATGGTGGCCTTGTGCGCGGCATCCACGCCTTCGATGTCGAAGGTCGGATCGGCCTCGGCATAGCCCAGTTCCTGGGCGGCCTTCAGCGCCGTCGCGAAGTCGAGCCCGCGGTCGCGCATCTCGGACAGGATGTAGTTCGTCGTGCCGTTGATGATGCCGGCAATGTACTGGATCCGGTTCGCCGTCAGCCCCTCGCGCAGCGCCTTGATGATCGGAATGCCGCCCGCCACGGCCGCTTCGAACGACACCATCACGCCGTTGGCGCGTGCCGCTTCGAAGATTTCGGTGCCGTGCACCGCGAGCAGCGCCTTGTTGGCCGTTACCACGTGCTTGCGGTTGGCGATGGCGCGCAGCACCAGTTCGCGCGCAATGCCCGTGCCGCCGATCATTTCCGCGACGATGTCGATCGACGGATCGTCTACCACGGCGTCGAAGCTATCGGTGATCTCCACCGTGCCGGCCGCGCTGCCGAGCGCCGCCGTGGCCTTGGCCGGATTGCGCACGGCAATGCGCGCAATCTCGATGCCGCGACCGGCGCGCCGTTTGATTTCTTCCTGGTTGCGGCGCAGTACCGTGAAGGTGCCGCTGCCCACCGTGCCGAAGCCCAGCAGTCCAACTTTGATCGGTTCCATGCAGCGTGTGTGTTCGAGTAAGGATTAAGGGAAACGGTTTTCAGCGTCTGTCGTGCGCTTGATACTGCTTGATACTGCCTGATACGGTTCGATACTACTTTAGACTGCGTGACGTTTGCGGTAGCCGTCGAGGAAACGGGCGATCCGGTTGATCGAATCGGCCAGGTCGTCGACATTCGGCAGGAACACCACACGGAAGTGATCCGGCGTCTTCCAGTTAAAACCGGTACCCTGCACGAGCAGCACCCGTTCGGCCAGCAGCAGTTCGAGAATGAACTGCTGGTCGTCTTCGATCGGATACATTTTCGGATCGAGGCGCGGGAACATGTACAGCGCCGCTTCCGGCTTCACGCAGGTGACGCCGGGGATGGCCGTGAGCATGTCGTAGGCGAGCTCGCGCTGCCTGTACAGGCGGCCGCCCGGCACGATCAGGTCGTTGATGCTCTGGTAGCCGCCCAGCGCGGTCTGGATTGCATACTGGCCGGGCACGTTCGGGCACAGGCGCATCGAGGCGAGAATGCCGAGCCCTTCGAAATAATCCTTGGCGCGGCGGCGGTTCTCGCCGGTCAGCCCCGAGATGAACATCCAGCCGGCGCGATAGCCGCACGAGCGGTAGCTCTTCGAGAGGCTGTTGAAGGTCACCGTCAGCACGTCTTCGGAGAGCGCCGCCATCGACGTATGCTGCTTGCCGTCGTAGACAATCTTGTCATAGACCTCGTCGGCGAAGATCACGAGGCCATGCTGGCGCGCAATCTCGATCAGGCCGAGCAGCAGTTCGTCCGAATATAGCGCGCCGGTCGGATTGTTCGGGTTGATGACGACCAGTGCGCGCGTGTTCGGCGTGATCTTGGCGCGGATGTCGTCCAGATCCGGCATCCAGCTATTCGCTTCGTCGCAGGTGTAGTGCACGGGCGTGCCGCCCGACAGGCTCACGCCCGCCGTCCACAGCGGGTAGTCAGGCGCGGGCAGCAGCACTTCGTCGCCGTCGTTGAGCAGCCCCTGCAGCGCCATCACGATCAGTTCCGAGGCGCCGTTGCCGATGTAGATATCGTCCAGCTCGACGCCATGCACGCCCTTTTGCTGGGTGTAATGCATGATCGCCTTGCGCGCGGCGAACACCCCTTTCGAATCGGAATAGCCCGACGAGCCCGGCAGATTCAGGATCATGTCCTGGATGATCTCGTCAGGCGCCTCGAAGCCGAACGGCGCGAGATTGCCGATGTTCAGCTTGATGATGCGATGGCCCTCTTCTTCGAGCCGCTTCGCATGCTCAAGGACCGGCCCGCGGATGTCGTAGCAGACGTTCAACAGTTTGTTGGATTTGAGAATCGGTTTCACGGCGGACACTTCATCCTGGGTAAGTAGGGGGCTAACAGGCAGCCTGATAAGGAACCTAGGGAGCCGCCCGCAACACACTGGTCACGGGTGGAAAGGCATCTGAATGCGAAGCGGCCGATTCATGCGCGGCGCCCGCGGGCTTGTCTGACTGGTGCTCGCGGCGGGTTACGCCGGGTGCGCCAGGATGCTGAAAGGAAATCGTTCAAGGTCCCTTTGGGGCCTCTCAGGGAGCCTTCCGGGAACCCTGAGGCAGCCTCGGGTGCCTGATCAGGTACCCGAGGGCGCCTTCAAGTGCCTCCAGAGGCACCTTCAGGCACCGTCAGGTTCCTTGAAGCAGCCCTCAGCCAGCCTTAAGGAGCGCCTGATAGGCTGCTTCACCCTGCACTGACCCGGCGCGTTTGGCCGGGTGGCCGGCAGCGGCTTCGGGTGTGGCTTCAGGTGCTGCTTATGGCGGCACGCGAAGCGGGGGGCGCCGCTCCCCGGCTAAAAAGTTATAATTTAGCGGATTTTGGCCGACTTCCGCAATGCACCAAGTGCATGCAGACGCCCTTTCGGCCCCTTCGCATTCATTGCGCGACGCCTTTGCGACAGGTTTTGGGGCACTCATTCGGCAAGAATCGGCAAGAACGACTTCGGAAAACGAATTTGAAATTACACCAGGATTCGAGCGGCGCCCTCAACACCGTGACCGGCTACGGCGCCGGCTATGTCGAAATCAATCTGCAGCGCCATGTGGGCAGCATCCTCGTGATGCCGGAGGCAGGCGTCATTCCCTGGCCGGTGGCTTCGTTCGAAGCGCTGAGCCCGGAGCATTTCGCGATGCTGGTCGGGCCGGCGCCCGAAGTGGTCATTTTCGGCAGCGGTGAGCGGCTGCGTTTTCCGCATCCGCGGCTCACCGCGGCGCTCGCGGCTCATCGGATCGGTGTCGAGACGATGGACTTCAAGGCCGCCTGCCGCACCTACAACATTCTGATGGCCGAGGGCCGCAAGGTTGCGGCCGCCTTGCTGATCGAAGCGTAATCCGCGGCTCGGTTGCGGTCTTGTTGCGCCGGTATCGTAAACTGCGCGTCAGCCGCCGGCGGCCGACCCGGCCCATCGGGCCGCGCGTGACTCGCCGTATGCGCCGGGCTGGTCGCAAGTTGCCCTGCGCAAGCGGCATTCCGCGACCGGCCGTCCGCAACCGGCCGTCCGCAACCGGCCCTGCGCAGCCAGAGGTCCGCTCCTAACAACACCAACACGCCGCCTGTGCGGCGTCGCAAAAGAACAGGCTAACCATCCATGAACGATACGCCGTCCCGGCTACCGCTCAACCGCACCGCCCTCCTGCTGCTGGTGCTCGTCCTTGCCCTGATCTGGTTCGTGCCGCTCGGCTGGCGCCATCTGCTGCCAAGCGACGAAGGCCGCTACGCCGAAATGGCGCGTGAGATGTTCCTGACCGGCGACTGGATCACGCCGCGTTACAACGGCTACAAGTACTTCGAAAAGCCGCCGCTGCAAACCTGGGCCAACGCGCTGACCTTCGCGTGGTTCGGCATCGGCGAATGGCAGGCGCGGCTCTACACGGCGCTTACCGGCTTCGCGGGCGTCCTGCTGCTCGGCTACACCGGCGCACGCGTGTTCAACGCCGCCACCGGCGTGTTCGCGGCGATCGTGCTTGCGACCTCGCCGTACTGGAACCTGATGGGCCACTTCAACACGCTGGACATGGGCCTGTCGTTCTGGATGGAGCTGACGCTGTGCTCGCTGCTGCTGGCCCAGCGCCCCAACCTGCCCACCGGCCAGGTGCGCCTGTGGATGTGGGTCTGCTGGGCGTCGATGGCGCTCGCGGTGCTCTCCAAAGGCCTGATCGGCGTGATCCTGCCGGGCGCGGTGCTGGTGCTGTACACGCTGGTCGCCCGCGACTGGGCGCTCTGGAAGCGCCTGCACCTGATCGGCGGCCTGATCCTGTTCTTCGCGATCGCCACGCCCTGGTTTGTGCTGGTGCAGCAACGCAACCCGGAATTCCTCAACTTCTTCTTCATCGTTCAGCAGTTCAAGCGCTATCTGACGCCTGAGCAGAACCGCCCCGGCGCGTTCTACTACTTCGTGCCGGTGATCCTCGTGGGCTTCCTGCCGTGGCTGACGGTGAGCGTGCAGAGCGTGCGCCATGCGCTGCGCGTGCCGCGCCAGCCGAACGGCTTCGCCCCGGTCATCATGATGCTGGTGTGGGCGGTGTTCATCTTCCTGTTCTTCAGCGCATCGCATTCGAAGCTGCTGTCCTACACGCTGCCGATCGCCCCGGCGCTGGCGCTGCTGATCGGCATGTATCTGCCGCTCGTCACACCCGCCATGCTGCGCCGCCACCTGGTGGGCTACGCGGTGTTCCTGCTGCTCGCGGGGTTCGGCGCACTGCTGTTCATGGGCCGCTTCGGCGACTCCCGCAATCCGAACGAGCTGTACGTCGCCTACCGGAGCTGGGTGGTGGCCGCGCTCGGTGTCGCCTTTGTGCTGACGCTTGCCGCGCTGTGGCTGAATCGCCGCAGCGGCAACCGCGGCGGCAACGGCACAGGTAAAGGCATCGGTAACAGCAACAGCATCGGCAACGGCATCGGCGGCGCCGTCGCCATGTTCGGCGCCGCATGGCTGCTGCTCGGCACCATCGCCGGCACCGGACACGACGTTTTCGGCCGCCTCAGTTCCGGCGCGCCGCTCGCGCCGGCCATCAAGGCGGCGCTTGCCAGGCTGCCGCCCGACACACCGTTCTATTCGGTCGGCGTGCTCGATCACACATTGCCGTTCTACGTCGACCACACCATGATCATGGTCGAGCATCCCGACGAACTGGCCTTCGGCGTCTCCGTCGAACCGCAAAAGTGGGTGCCGACAGTGGCGCAATGGGTGCAGCGCTGGGACGCGGAGCGCTATGCGCTCGCGCTGATCCCGCCGGACCGCTACGAAAATCTGCTGGCGCAGCATGTGCCAATGCAGGTTGTCGCGCGCGACTCGCGACGCGTGATCGTGGAAAAACCCAGCGCAGAAAACCCCGGCGCCGCCGGGACTGGCGCCGCACAACCCGATGCGGCCAGCCCAGCCATGGCAAAACCGCAGCAATGACCCCATATCAGGATCTAAACCCTTGATGAATCCGATTTCGCTCTTTTGTATCCTGGCGGGCGTCACGCTGAATGCCTGCGCGCAGTTGTTGCTGAAGGCCGGCACGAATGCCGTTGGACACTTCGAATTCACCCGTGCGAACATCCTGCCCATCGGCTTCAAGCTGGCTACCCAACTGCCGATCATCGGCGGGCTGGGTTGCTATGTGATCAGCGTGGCGGTGTGGGTGGTCGGGCTGTCGCGCGTGGACGTGTCGATTGCCTATCCGATGCTGTCGCTCGGCTATGTGGTCAACGCGATCGCCGCCTGGTATCTGTTCGGCGAGGTGCTGTCGGTCCAGCGGCTCGTCGGTATCGGCATCATCCTGATCGGTGTGGTCGTGCTGGCGCGCAGCTAGGCTGGCGTAAGGGACCGTAAGCAGCACGCGCGGAGGACTTAAACTCTCGCACAACGCCGCCCGGTCCTGCCGAAGTATGCTTGCCGGCTTGCGGCGCCGTTGTCGCCCTTTGCTGCTTTTTGCTGCCCTTTTTTGGTGCCGCCCTATTTCTTTCGAGCGAAGCATTCATGAGCCAGTCATCAGTCCCGTTTTTGCCGTTTGTCCGTCCGGAAATCGATGAAGAGACCATCCAGGGCGTAGCCGAGGTGCTGCGCTCCGGCTGGATCACGACCGGCCCGCAGAACCAGGCGTTCGAGGCCGCGCTGTCGGAATTCTGCGGCGGCCGTCCCGTACGCACCTTCAATTCCGGCACGGCGACGCTGGAGATCGGCCTGCGCATTGCCGGCGTAGGCGTTGGCGACGAAGTCATCACCACGCCCGCCTCGTGGGTGTCCACCAGCAACGTGATCTACGAAACGGGCGCGACGCCGGTGTTCGCCGATATCGACCCCAAGACCCGCAACATCGATCTGGAGCTGCTCGAGAAGGCCATCACGCCGCGCACCAAGGCCATCATCCCGGTCTATCTGTCCGGACTGCCGGTCGACATGGACCGCCTCTACGCCATCGCCCGCGCCCACAAGCTGCGCGTGATCGAGGATGCGGCCCAGGCCTTCGGCTCGACCTGGAAAGGCGAGCGCATCGGCAAGATCGGCGACATGGTGTCGTTCAGCTTCCACGCCAACAAGAACCTGACTTCGATCGAAGGTGGCGCGCTGGTGCTGAACAACGAGGAAGAAGCCATCCTCGCCCAGAAATACCGCCTGCAAGGCATTACCCGCACGGGCTTCGACGGCATGGATTGCGACGTGCTCGGCGGCAAATACAATCTGACGGATGTGGCGGCGCGCGTCGGCCTCGGCCAGTTGCCGCATCTGGAGCGCTTTCTCGAGCAGCGCAAGAAGCTCGTGCGCGCCTACTTCGCGGGCCTGGAAGGCGGCGCGGCGGTCAAGCTGGGCGTGGGTCTGCCGTTTGCTGACTTTGAAAACAGCAACTGGCACATGTTCCAGATCACGCTGCCGCTCGAGAAACTGTCGCTCGACCGCGCCGGTTTCATGGGCCAGCTGAAGGAACGCGGCATCGGTTCGGGCGTACATTACCCGGCGATCCACCTGTTCTCGCTGTACCGCGCGCGCGGCTTCAAGGAAGGGATGTTCCCGCACGCAGAGCGCTTCGGCGCCACCAATGTCACGCTGCCGCTGTTCACGCTGATGAACGAAGGCGACGTGGCGCGGGTCTGCCACGCGGTCAATGAAATTTGCGAACAATACGGAAAATAAGCGGAAATGAGTCAAACGGAACATCGCTCCCCGATGTCTGATACGCCGGAAGTCTCGGTGATCATCCCGGTGTACAACGAGGAAGCCGGGCTGGCCGCGCTGTTCGCGCGCCTCTACCCGGCGCTCGATGCGCTCGGCACCGGCTATGAAGTGATCTTCATCAACGACGGCAGCCGCGACAAGTCCCCCGCGCTGCTGGCCGAGCAGTTCCGCAACCGGCCGGACACCACCCGCGTGATCCTGCTGAACGGCAACTACGGCCAGCACATGGCGATCCTGGCGGGCTTCGAACAGTCGCGCGGCGAGATCGTCATCACGCTCGACGCCGACCTGCAGAACCCGCCGGAAGAAATCGGCAAGCTGGTCGCGAAGATGCGCGAGGGCTACGACTACGTGGGCACGATCCGCCTGCAGCGCCAGGACAGCCTGTGGCGCCGCAAGGCCTCGCGCGCGATGAACCGCCTGCGCGAGCGCATCACCCGCATCAAGATGACCGACCAGGGCTGCATGCTGCGCGCCTACAGCCGCCACATCATCGACACCATCAACCGTTGCGGCGAAATCAACACCTTCATTCCGGCGCTGGCCTACACGTTCGCGCAGAACCCGGTTGAAATCGAAGTCGCCCACGAAGAGCGCTTTGCCGGTGAATCGAAGTATTCGCTCTACAGCCTGATTCGTCTGAACTTCGACCTCGTGACCGGCTTCTCGGTGGTGCCGCTGCAGTGGCTGTCGTTCATCGGCGTGATCCTCTCGCTAGGCTCCGCCGCCCTGTTCGTGCTGCTGCTGATTCGCCGCTTCATCATCGGCGCGGAAGTACAGGGTGTGTTCACGCTGTTCGCCATTACGTTCTTCCTGCTCGGCGTGATCATCTTCGCGCTCGGCCTGCTCGGCGAGTACATTGGCCGGATCTACCAGCAGGTGCGTGCGCGCCCCCGCTATCTGGTGCAGACGATTCTCGAACAGCGCAACGGCACGACCGTCGCCGAAGCGCCGCGCCAGACGCTGGTGCAAGCCGTCCAGCCGGCCCCGCTCGTCAATCAGGGACCCAACTCATGAAGCCACGCGCGGTGGTATTTGCGTATCACAACGTCGGCGTGCGCTGCCTGCAGGTGCTGCTCGCGCGCGGCGTCGACGTGGCGCTGGTCGTCACCCACGAGGACAGCCCGAGCGAAAACATCTGGTTCGGCAGCGTCGCCGCGGTGGCGGCGAGCTACGGCATTCCCACCGTGACGCCGGCCGATCCGCGCAGCGACGAGCTGCGCGCCGCGGTCAGCGCCGCGCGGCCCGACTTCATCTTCTCGTTCTATTACCGCCACATGCTGCCGGTCGAGCTGCTCGCGCTGGCCGCGCGCGGCGCCTACAACATGCACGGCTCGCTCCTGCCCAAGTACCGCGGCCGCGTACCGACCAACTGGGCGGTCCTGAAAGGCGAAACCGAAACCGGGGCCACGCTGCATGAAATGGCGGCCAAGCCCGACGCGGGGGCCATCGTCGCCCAGACGCCGGTGCCGATCCTGCCCGACGACACGGCTGCGCAGGTGTTCGACAAGGTGACCGTGGCCGCCGAGCAGACGCTCTGGCGCGTGCTGCCGGCGCTGCTCGCCGGTGAGGCGCCGCATCTGCCGAACGATCTGGCGCACGGCAGCTACTTCGGCGGGCGCAAGCCGGAAGACGGCCAGATCGACTGGAGCCAGCCGGCCCAGGACGTCTACAACCTGATTCGCGCAGTCGCGCCGCCCTATCCCGGCGCGTTCACCGAGATCGACGGCCAGCGCTTTATCGTCGCGCAGGCGCGTCTGGCCCGCCCCGGCGCGCTCCGCTCGGATTTGCCCCTGGGCCTCCACGTAAGCGATAATGCCGTTTTTGCGGTGTGCGGCGATGGCCGCGCCATCGCCATCCACGAATTGCGGCGCCAGCACGATGGTGAAGAGCCCGTCGTCTCCCCAGCCGAATTCACCCAGTTCATTCAATCTTCCCGTCATTCATGAAAAAAGTCCTGATTCTGGGTGTGAACGGCTTCATCGGCCATCACCTGTCCAAACGCATTCTCGAAACGACCGATTGGGAAGTGTTCGGCATGGACATGCAGACCGAGCGCCTCGGCGACCTCGTCAATCACGAGCGGATGCATTTCTTCGAAGGCGACATCACGATCAACAAGGAGTGGGTCGAGTATCACGTCAAGAAGTGCGACGTGATCCTGCCGCTCGTCGCCATCGCCACGCCGGCCACCTACGTGAAGCAGCCGCTGCGCGTGTTCGAACTGGACTTCGAGGCGAACCTGCCCATCGTCCGTTCAGCGGTCAAGTACGGCAAGCACCTCGTGTTCCCATCCACCTCCGAGGTGTACGGCATGTGCACGGACGAGCAGTTCGACCCGGAAGAGTCGCAACTGTCCTACGGCCCGATCAACAAGCCGCGCTGGATCTACGCGTGCTCGAAGCAGTTGATGGACCGCGTGATCTGGGGCTACGGCATGGAGGGCCTGAATTTCACGCTGTTCCGTCCGTTCAACTGGATCGGCCCGGGCCTCGATTCGATCTACACGCCGAAGGAAGGCAGCTCGCGCGTGGTCACGCAGTTCCTCGGCCATATCGTGCGCGGCGAGAACATCAGCCTCGTGGACGGCGGTGCGCAAAAACGCGCCTTCACGGATATCGACGACGGCATCGGCGCGCTAATGAAGATCATCGAGAACAAGGACGGCGTCGCCACCGGCAAGATCTATAACATCGGCAACCCGACCAACAACTTCTCGGTGCGTGAGCTCGCGCACAAGATGCTGGCGCTGGCCGCGGAATTCCCGGAATACGCACAGACCGCCAAGCAGGTGCAACTGGTCGAGACCTCGTCGGGCGCGTACTACGGCAACGGCTACCAGGACGTGCAGAACCGCGTGCCGAAGATCGACAACACCATGCAGGATCTTGGCTGGGCGCCCAAGTCGACTTTCGACGAAGCGCTGCGCAAGATTTTTGAAGCGTACCGCGGCCACGTCGCGGAAGCGCGCGCCCTCGTCGAACAGCAATAAGGGCGCCCGTCTTGCCTCGTATCGTTCTGAAGATCGACGTCGACACGCTGCGCGGCACCCGCGAAGGCGTGCCGAACCTCGCCCGCATCTTCGACCGCTTCAAGGCGCGCGCCACCTTCCTGTTCAGCCTCGGGCCCGACCACACCGGCTGGGCGATGCGCCGCGTGCTGCGGCCCGGGTTCCTGCAGAAGGTGTCGCGTACCTCGGTGGTCGAGCATTACGGCATCAGGCAGTTGATGTACGGCGTGCTGCTGCCGGGGCCGGATATCGGCGCGCGGGCGGCGTCCGAGATGCGCGCGATTCACGAAGCCGGCTTCGAATGCGGCATCCACACGTGGGACCATGTGTACTGGCAGGACAACGTGCGTCACCGCGCGCGCGACTGGACCGTCGCGCAGATGCAGGCGAGCCACGAGCGTTTCATCGAGATCTTCGGCGCGCCGCCCGTCACGCACGGCGCCGCGGGCTGGCAGATGAACGGCCATGCGTTCGAGCAGATCGACGCGTGGGGCATGCACTACGCGTCCGACGGGCGCGGTCATTCGCCGTATTTCCCGGTGGTGGACGGCAAGACGCTTTCGCATGTGCAGATGCCCACCACGCTGCCCACGCTCGACGAAGTGCTCGGCGTCGACGGTGTCGATCTGGGCAACGTTGCCGCGAGGATGCTCAAGCGCACCGAGAACAATCCGCACGACCAGGTGTTCACGCTGCACGCAGAACTCGAAGGACAAAAGCTCGCGCCGGTGTTCGAACAACTGCTCGAAGGCTGGCGCGCACAAGGCCACACGTTTGCGACCATGGGCGACTATCACGCCGCGCTGGACCGCGACACGCTGCCATCGTACCCTGTCACCTGGGGTGAAATTCCTGGCCGCTCCGGCGAACTGATCATCCAGCCGTCGTGAGACTGCCGCAGTGGTTTCGGCCTGACCAACCGTCACCCTGCTAACTGGCTTCCGGCTGGCCCGCGCCTCGCGCGTACCGGTCACCTCCCCCCAGCCTCGATGCCAGGTCCGGCGATGCCGCTGCAAGGCGGCGCCACCGGCCATAACAACCGGAGAACCACGTGCCCATCGCAGTCGACCAACCCGTCCCCGACTTTACCGCCCCCGCAACCGGTGGCGACATCACGCTGTCCAGCCTTCGGGGCAAGAAGGTGGTGCTGTATTTCTACCCGAAGGACAACACGCCAGGCTGCACGACCGAAGGTCTGCAGTTCCGCGACCTGTATCCGAAGTTCAAGAAGGCCGGCGCCGAGATTCTCGGCGTCTCGCGCGACAGCCTGCGCTCGCATGACAATTTCAGGGCGAAACTCGAACTGCCCTTCCCGCTGATCTCCGATGCGGAAGAAAAGCTCTGCGCGCTCTTTAACGTCATCAAAATGAAGAAAATGTATGGCAAAGAAGTACGGGGAATCGAACGATCCACGTTTGTCATCGACAGCGAGGGCGTCCTGCGCCAGGAGTGGCGCGGCGTGAAAGTACCAGGTCATGTCGATGAAATTCTGGAGGCTGTACAAGCGCTGTGAGGCGCGTTATATTGGGCTGCAATGAGTGCCTGTCCACCCCATTCTTTCCGCGGCTGCGCCGCATATCACGCCTCTGTGGTTGAGGCAGTGAGGCGCAACGCGATGACCGAAGTCGAGCCGCTTGCCCCGTTTGCCGGGGCGGCGGCTTTTTTAATTGCGCGAAGCCGTTCATTTCTTCGGCCACGCGCTCTCGTCAAGGAGCCGATCGAAAACCAGGCGAACCGGCATTTCTAGACCGAAAGCGCGCCTCCGGGCGCAAACTGCGTGGACCTATCCGGCCCACCGGCAGAATGCGACAGGCGGCGCACGATATGTGACCCGATTTTTTTGAGGGAAACCATGCCTTTGCCTACCGCACCCAGCAAGCTCGGCAATCTCTTACCGGCTGACGAATACAAGGCCAAAGCCACGCCGGCCCGCTCCGCCCGAAAACAGGCGGTCGAAGGGGAGCAAGCAGAGTCGGCCGATTTCGGCCAGGCCAGCGTCGCCACACCCATGGCGCGCGCGGCCAATGCCGCCACTACCCTGCGGCCGGTTCCAGCCTCTTCTCCTTCCGACTCCGTCGAGAAGGCTGCTCCCACGCGCAGCCGCAAAAGCAAGCAGACCGCCGCGTTGCTGCAGCCGGTGCCCACGCCTGCCGCCCGTCAGGAACCGGCTCGTGCCGAGCCCGCCCAACCGGCCAGCGCCGAACCGGTCGTGGCGCGCGCCGGCAAGCAGCCGGCCAGCAGCCCCGCGGCTACCCCCGCTGCAACCGCCCGCGGCAGCGCCAAAAAGCGCAGCGGCTCGGCCGATCAGGTCGACATCCGCAAGCTGTTCGTGCTCGACACCAACGTGCTGATGCACGATCCGACCTGCCTGTTCCGTTTCGAGGAACACGACGTCTATCTGCCGATGATGACGTTGGAAGAACTCGACAACCACAAGAAGGGCATGTCGGAAGTCGCGCGTAACGCGCGTCAGGTGAGCCGCACGCTGGACGCGCTGGTCGCCAACGGCGGCAACATGGCGGACGGCATTTCGCTGTCGCGCCTGGGCAGCCGCGAAGCCGCCGGACGCCTGTATTTCCAGACCAAGCTGACGGATATCGAGCCGGTTGAAGGCCTGCCGCAAGGCAAGGCGGACAACCAGATTCTCGGCGTGGTGCGCGCCTTGCAGCGCGACCGCACCGACCGCCAGGTCGTGCTGGTGTCGAAAGACATCAACATGCGCATCAAGGCGCACGCGCTGGGCCTGCCCGCTGAAGACTACTTCAACGACCAGGTTCTCGAAGACAAGGACCTGCTCTATTCCGGTATCCGCGCCCTGCCGCAGGACTTCTGGACCAAGCACGCCAAGGGCATGGAGAGCTGGCAGGACACCAAGACGGGCACCACGTATTACCGTGTGACCGGACCGCTGTGCGCCTCGATGCTGGTCAACGAGTTCGTCTATCTGGAGCCGCAGAACGGCGAGCCGGCGTTCCACGCGCTGGTGCGCGAGCTGAACGGCAAGACCGCGTTGCTGCAAACCTTGCGCGACTACGGCCACCACAAGAACAACGTGTGGGGCATCACAGCGCGCAATCGCGAGCAGAATTTCGCGCTCAACCTGCTGATGAATCCGGAGATCGATTTCGTCACGCTGCTTGGCCAGGCCGGTACCGGCAAGACGCTCGTCGCGCTGGCGGCGGGTCTCGCGCAGGTGCTCGACGACAAGCGCTACAACGAGATCATCGTGACGCGGGCGACCGTGCCGGTCGGAGAGGACATCGGCTTCCTGCCGGGTACGGAAGAGGAAAAGATGCAGCCGTGGATGGGTGCATTCGACGACAACCTCGAAGTCCTGCAGAAAACCGACGATGCAGCGGGCGAATGGGGGCGCGCAGCGACCCAGGAACTGATCCGCTCGCGCCTGAAGATCAAGAGCATGAACTTCATGCGCGGCCGGACCTTCGTCGACAAGTACCTGATCATCGACGAGGCGCAGAACCTGACGCCCAAGCAGATGAAGACGCTGGTGACGCGCGCCGGTCCGGGCACGAAGATCATCTGTCTGGGCAATATCGCGCAGATCGATACGCCGTACCTGACGGAAGGCAGCTCGGGTCTGACCTACGTCGTGGACCGCTTCAAGGGCTGGGCGCACAGCGGGCACGTGACGCTGGCGCGCGGCGAGCGTTCACGCCTTGCCGATTACGCGTCCGATATTCTGTAAGACGCGTTTTTTAACCGCTGAGTCGTTCAAAAGCCGCGCCCGGGTCACGCCAGGCGCGGCTTTTTTTTGTCTGTGCTTTAGCGTGTTTGCCGGCCTTGAAAAAGCCGGAACGCCCGGCGTTTGCGTCCCGGCCAAACAACATTTAGCGCGTAAACTTCAAGTAATTTATCAACTTTGCTTGCTCAGGCTACGGTGGACCGGCTACCATCGCGACATCGCCCGCTTTAAGCGAGTGTTTACGCTCGCCTTGTCTGTATGCGCCGACTTGGGTTTTCGCTGCTGGTTCTCCTGCTGCTTGCCGCCTGTTCCAGCGCGCCGCAGCGGGTTTCGCGCGGCCCAAGTGGCTCTTCATATGCGTCCAGCAGCGGCGCCTATCGCACCACCCCACCCGGCTTCCCGAACTTCGTCGATCACAGCGTCGGACGCGAAGAAATCTCCATTCAGGCGATGAGCCTTGTCGGCATTCCCTACCGTTGGGGTGGCAATACGCCCGATAGCGGCTTCGATTGCAGCGGCCTGGTTCGCTATGTGGTGGCGCGCGCGGCCTCGGTGAATCTGCCGCGCACGACTGCGGACATGAGCGGGAGCGGCGAGTCAATCGAGCCGGATGAAGTCGCGCCCGGCGATCTGATCTTCTTCAACACCACCGGACGCCCGCATTCGCACGTCGGTATTTACGTCGGCAAGCTGCGCTTCGTCAATGCGCCGTCGACCGGCGGCACGGTGCGGATCGATTACCTGACCAATCCCTATTGGGCCAAACACTTCGACGGCATTCGCCGGGTCGCCGCGCCGACCCACGCGCCGACGCCGTTCGAGGCGCCGACCTATCAGGCGTCGAGCCCGCCGGAGAAGGGGGTGCCGGCGGCGCCGCAAGCATCTTATGCGGGTGCAGCCGTGATCCCTGCCCAACTGGCAGCGGAGCCGCAACCGGCCTATGCGGCAGCGCCTGCTGAAGCGCCGTTGCAACAGCAGCAGCCGCAACGCTTTGCAGCCACGACGCGCGCCCCGCTGACGGCAGGCGCCGCCCAGCCGGCTGTCGAGCCGGCTGCTGCTCCGGCCGATGCCTTCGAGCCGCCGCCTCCGGCCATGAGCGCCGCGCAAATGCAGGCGCGTGAGGCGGGTTCCGTTGCACCGGCTACGGTTCCTCCTGCCGAACGGTCGCAAGCCAACGCAGAGGCGATGACCGCACCCGCTTCCACGGCATACGCGCCGGTGCGCTCCGCCGTACCCGCCAGTGTCGCGCACGCAGAGGACCCGATCGACGCCGCAGCCGACGCCTTCGAACCACCACCGCCCGCCTCCGTCGCTGTTCGCCAGGAACAGCAGGCAGGCGCCACCAGTTCCGCTGGTTCAGCGAACGGCGTGCAGATCATTCGCGCCTCGACCGGTTCACGCGGTGTCCCCGCCCCCACGCAGTCCAGCGACGATCCGATCGCGCACTTCGCCAACGGCAACTTCTGACGGCATCTGACAGGGCGTAGCGAGTCTCTGCTTCGGGCAGCCAACCATCCGGCCCGCCAAACACGCACGACCAAGCTATCTGCTATCGTCTTCGATATTCCTCAGACGGCGGGTGCTCACCATGGAACTTGGACTGAAAGACAAAGTGGTGCTGGTCACGGGCGGCAGCAAGGGAATCGGCCTCGCCTGTGCGCGAGCCTTCGCGCTGGAGGGCGCCCGGATCGCGATCGTCTCGCGCGATCCGGCCAATCTAGCCCGCGCCCGCGAGCAACTGGCAAGCGAGGGGCTGCACGTGCATCTCACGCGTGCCGACCTGCACGAGCCGCACGGCGCGGCCGATATCGTCGAGGAAGTCAGCTCCGCGCTGGGCCCCATCGACGTGCTGGTCAACAGCGCCGGCGGCGCCCGCCGCTATGACCCGGAAACCCTGGATGCCGCCGCCTTCCGCGCAACCATGGAGAGCAAGTACTTTCCGTACATTTATCCGCAGCAGGAAGTGCTGCGCCGGATGGCGGAACGCGCGAAAGCAAACCCCAGCGCCGAGCCCGGCACGATCGTCAACATCGTCGGCATGGGCGGCAAGGTGGCGAGCGATATCCATATCGCAGGCGGCGCCGCCAACGCCGCCTTGATGCTGGCGACGGTCGGCCTCGCCCATTACTACGGGCGCTACGGCATCCGCATCAATGCGATCAATCCGGGGCCGGCCTTGACTGAGCGCGTCGAGGAAGCGCTGAAACTGGAAGCCGCCCAGCAAGGTGTGGATACGGCGGAGGTACTGGCGCGCAACCTGGCGCAGGTGCCGCTTGGCCGTTACGCGAAGCCTGAGGAAATCGCCGACGTCGCGCTGTTTCTGGCGAGCCGCCGGGCGAGTTATGTGACCGGTGCGATCATCCCGATGGACGGGGGCCGCGCGCCGCTCATTTGAGCGTGGCGCGCCCGCCTCGCAAGGAAGGGGAACGGCGAATTACAGGAAGCGGTGGCCGAACCACCAGCCCGCGGCGGCGAGCACTGCGGAGGCGGGGATCGTCAGAATCCACGCCCAGACGATATTGCCGGCCACGCCCCAGCGCACTGCGCTGAGTTTCTGCGTCGCTCCGACGCCGACAATCGCGCCGGTAATCGTATGCGTGGTGGACACCGGGATACCGAGGAACGACGCGATAAACAGCGTGATCGCCCCGCCCGATTCCGCGCAAAAGCCGCCGACCGGCTTGAGCTTCGTGATTTTCTGCCCCATCGTGCGCACGATGCGCCAGCCGCCGAACAGCGTGCCGAGGCCCATCGACAGATAGCAGGCGCCGATCACCCACAGCGGCGGCGCGTCAGCAAGCGACGACGCATACCCGGTGGCAATCAGCAGCATCCAGATGATGCCGATGGTTTTCTGCGCATCGTTGCCGCCGTGCCCAAGGCTATACATGCCGGCCGAAATCAGCTGCAAGCGGCGGAAGCGTCCGTCGACCTTGCTGGGCGGAGTGCGGAAGTAGATCCACGAGACCGCCAGCATGAAGAACGAGCCGAGCACGAAGCCGAGCAGCGGCGAAATGAAGATGAACGCGACGGTCTTCATCAGCCCGTCGAAGTTGAGCGAATGCCAGCCCGACTTTGCGAGCGCCGCACCCACGAGTCCGCCGATCAGCGCATGCGACGAGCTCGACGGAATGCCGTAGTGCCACGTGACGATGTTCCAGCCGATCGCGCCGACCAGCGCGCCGAAAATCACATAGTGATCGACGATGGCCGGATCGATCGTGCCCTTGCCCACCGTCTGCGCCACCTTCAGGTGAAACACAAAATAAGCGATGACGTTGAACGCCGCCGCAAAGGCCACAGCCTGCTGCGGCTTGAGGACGCCGGTCGAGACGACCGTGGCGATCGAATTCGCCGCGTCGTGGAAACCGTTCATGAAGTCGAACACCAGCGACACGGCGACCAGGGTGGCGACCACCCAGATGGCGAGTTGTATCGATTGCATCAGGCGTTTTCCAGCACGATGCCTTCGATGATGTTCGCCACGTCCTCACATTTGTCGGTGATGGTTTCGAGCAGCTCGTAGATCGCCTTCAGCTTGATCAGCGTCTTGACGTTGTCCTCCTCGCGGAACAGCTTCGACATGGCCGAGCGCAGCACGCGGTCGGCTTCCGATTCGAGACGGTCGATGTCTTCGCAAGCCCTCAGGATCTGGCTGGCCTGCTTCATGTCGGACAGCAGGCTGACGGCGTGCTGCACGCGCTCCGTGGCCGCCGTGCAGATATGCGCCAACTGGCTCGCTTCGGACGTCACGGACTGCACGTCATACAGGGAAATAGCGGTGGCAACGTCCTCCATCAGATCGAGGATGTCGTCCATCGTGGTGATCAGCTTGTGGATTTCGTCGCGGTCGAGCGGCGTGATGAAGGTCTTGTGCAGCAGGTCGATCGCTTCGTGCGTGAGCTTGTCGGCGGCCTTTTCGGCCAGCTGCACGTTCTGCTTATGCGTCTCTGCGTCCTGCAGGTTGTCGATCAGCAGCTCAAGTTGGTGGCTGGCCGAGAGGATGCACTTTGCGTGCTCGTTAAAAATTTCAAAGAACTTGCCCTCGGTGGGCATGAATCGGCCGAACATTGGAATCCCGGAATTTTGGTCACGTCATGGCTGACATAAAACCGCAACATTGTACCGGTACCGGGATGCCGTCGTGCCCCTGGAAGCGCCGTTACAACAGCGCTGCGAGATTTTCCCCTATTGCCCTTTACTCGCTGTAGAAGTTTTGCGCGCCCGCAAAATTATCGAACTTCGTGTATTGACCATGGAACGTGAGCCGAACGGGTCCAATCGGGCCGTTACGCTGTTTACCGATAATGATTTCCGCCGTGCCCTTGTCCGGACTGTCCGGGTTATAGACTTCGTCCCGGTAAATGAACAGGATCACGTCGGCGTCCTGCTCGATAGCGCCCGATTCGCGCAGGTCCGACATGATCGGCCGCTTGTTCGGACGCTGCTCCAGGCCACGGTTCAACTGCGACAGCGCGATCACCGGCACGTCGAGCTCCTTGGCGAGCCCCTTGAGCGAACGCGAGATTTCCGAGATTTCGGTCGCACGGTTTTCGCCCGACGACGAACCGCTCATCAGCTGCAGGTAGTCGATAATGATCAGGCCCAGCTTGCCGCACTGGCGCGACAGGCGGCGCGCCCGCGAGCGCAGTTCCATCGGGTTCAGGCCGCCGGTTTCGTCGATGAAGATTTGCGCTTCGCTCATCTTCTGCACGGCGTGGGTGAGTTTCGGCCAATCCTCGTCGGTCAGGCGCCCGGTACGCATACGGTGCTGGTCGAGCCGCCCGACCGAGCCGAGCATACGCATCGTGAGCTGGGTGCCCGGCATTTCCATCGAGAACACCGCAACCGGCAAGCCGTATTCGACCGCCACGTACTCGCCGATATTCATCGAAAACGCCGTCTTACCCATCGACGGGCGGCCCGCCACGATAATCAACTCGCCGCCGTGCATGCCGGAGGTCATCCGGTCGAGGTCGACAAAGCCGGTCGGCGTGCCGGTCACGTCGCTCGGATTGGCGGTGTGATACAGCGTATCGATCCGCTCGACCACCTGGGTCAGCAACGGCCCGATTTCCAGGAAGCCTTGCGTGCCCCGCGCACCGTCCTCGGCGATCGAAAACACCTTCGATTCCGCCTCGTCCAGCAACTGGCGGACTTCCTTGCCCTGCGGATTGAAGGCGTCGGCTGAGATTTCGTCGGCCACGGAAACCAGCCGCCGCAGCACCGCGCGATCGCGCACGATTTCCGCATAGCGGCGGATATTGGCCGCGCTCGGCGTGTTCTGCGCCAGCGCGTTCAGGTAAGCGAGGCCGCCCACCTCTTCGGCCTTGCCCGACGTGCCCAGCGCCTCGTAGACCGTGATCACGTCGGCCGGACGCGTGGCCGCGATCAGCTTGCCGATGTGTTCGAAGATGATCCGGTGGTCGTAGCGGTAGAAATCGCTCTGCGCCAGGAAGTCGGCGATGCGGTCCCATGCGGCGTTGTCGAGCAGCAGGCCGCCCAGCACCGATTGCTCGGCCTCGATCGAATGCGGCGGGACTTTTAGCGACTCGAGCTGGGGATCTTTGGACGGTGCGTTCATGGGATGGAATTATCGGGCAAATGCGGGCGGCAGGAAACCAAAACGCGTGGCCGCGGCAAAACTAAAATCGGCCGACAAAAAAGGCAGGGGCCGGTCACCCGGCCCCTGCCTTTCGCCAGTCAGACTACCTGGCAAATACTGCTTTGCTGCTAGGACGCAGTCGGCTTAGACGTGTTCGCCCAGCACCGACACCGTCACATCGACGAGAACGTCGGTGTGCAGCGAGATTTGCACTGCGTGGTCGCCGACCATCTTCAGCGGGCCTTCCGGCAGGCGCACTTGCGCCTTTTCCACTGCGAAGCCTTGCTTGACCAGCGCTTCAGCGATGTCAGCGTTCGTCACCGAGCCGAACAGACGGCCGTCGACACCGGCCTTCTGGCCGATCTGAACCGTCGAGCCTGCCAGCTTTTCGCCTTGAGCCTGAGCAGCCGCCAGCTTTTCAGCAGCGATCTTTTCCAGTTCTGCGCGGCGGACTTCGAATTCAGCGATTGCGTCCTTCGTTGCGCGACGTGCGTGCTTGTTCGGGATCAGGAAGTTACGTGCGTAACCGTCCTTCACCTTGACGATGTCGCCCAGGTTGCCCAGGTTGACGACTTTTTCCAGAAGAATAACTTGCATTCTGATGCTCCTTGTCGCGTCGTCGGGTTAGGCCTTGTGCTGGTCGGTGTACGGCATCAGCGCGAGGAAACGTGCGCGCTTGATTGCCGTGTCCAGCTGGCGTTGATAGTGCGACTTCGTACCCGTGAGACGCGCCGGCGTGATCTTGCCGTTCTCGCCGATGAAGTCCTTCAGCGTTTCGATGTCCTTGTAGTCGATCTGTTCGACACCGGCTGCCGTGAAACGGCAGAACTTCTTGCGCTTGAAGAGCGGGTTTTGTTGCTGACGACGCTTGTCGAATTTCTTACCAGTCGGGCGGGGCATGTTCAGTCCTTTCCAATGTCCTGCAATGCTGTGATGTGAAATACCAGGGTTCTCGCGTTGCGGCTTTTCTTTGCCAGGAAGCCGGTGAAGAGCGTTTCGACGCCCATCGCACAGCTTTCCAGCTTGCCGCTCGCCTCGCCGGCCGCCACCGCGGGCATCGTCAGTTCAACCTGCCGGGCAATGCCGGCTTCGACGACTTCGGTGCGGTGTTGCAACGTGCAGCTTGCGATCGGAACGCCGGCGGGGGTATACCGCACCGGTTCGCGTTCAACGACGCTGGCTGTGAGTTGCAGCCGGTTCACGAGAGCGACGCTTAACCTGGTAGCTTAAATAATGTGTCTTAAGCCTGCGCTTCGGACGGCTGCGTAGCAGCTGCCTTCTTGGCTTCTTCGCGCTGCACTTCCTTCATCATCGGCGACGGGCCGGTTTCGGCCTTCTTCTGCTTGACGATCAGGTGACGCAGAACGGCGTCGTTGAACTTGAATGCGTGTTCCAGCTCGTCGAGCGTGGTCTGGTCGCATTCGATGTTCATGCAGACGTAGTGAGCCTTCGCGAGTTTCTCGATCATGTAGGCCAGTTGGCGACGGCCCCAGTCTTCGATACGGTGGATCTGGCCACCGTGCGAGGTGATCGTGCTCTTGTAGCGCTCGATCATGGCGGGCACTTGCTCGCTCTGATCGGGATGCACGATAAAGACGATTTCATAATGACGCATACACACTCCTTGTGCTGACTTTTGGATAGAAGCCACCCGGGCGTCGGTACCGGTGTGGCAAGTGAGAAGCCGGAGAGTATAGCCCGATTGGGGCCGGGTTGCAATACATCCCGTTAATCCAGCGCCTGATTCGGGTGTATTTTCAAGGATTTAGGGCCCCGGAACCCCGGGTACGGCCGGTGCCGGTGCCGGTGCCGCTAATACGTGGCGCGATTCCAGTAATCCGCGCTCGCGTACACCTCTTTCAGATAGTCGATGAAGTAGCGCACCTTGGCCGGCACGTAACGCTGCTGCGGATAGACCGCGAGAATATCGTAATCAGGCAGCGCGAAGTCATCGAGCACCGTCTCCAGCTCGCC
Organism: Burkholderia sp. 4M9327F10; assembly: GCF_005503145.1. Lineage (GTDB taxonomy): Bacteria > Pseudomonadota > Gammaproteobacteria > Burkholderiales > Burkholderiaceae > Paraburkholderia. Next base: position 40,785 of record NZ_SCNV01000045.1, read on the forward strand.
GCGTGCAAGCTGCTGCTGGATTTCCCAGGTCGAGCGCCAGCCGAGGCCCAGCCCTTCCGACACCCAGCGGTGCAGCAGCTCGCCGTCGTTGCAGTCGAGCGTGCCGCCCACCCGCACCGTCGCCAGCTTGCCGTTGCGCCGGAAGTACCAGCCGCGGTTCTGGCCCCCTTGCAGGTTGAAGGCGAGGCAGTTGTGCTGCGGCAGGTCTTCGAGCGTCTTCGGCTTACCGTACTTGCGAAAGTATTCCGGTGTACCGCACACCACGCGCCGGTTCGAGGCCAGTTTCACGGCCACGAAATTCGGATCGACCGCGCCGCCGATGCGAATCGACAGGTCATAGCCTTCGCGCACCAGATCCACCACCCGGTCGGTCAGGTTGAACGACACCTGCAATTCCGGCTTGTCGGCGAGAAACGCGGGCGCGAGCGGCGCGACGTGTTTGCGCCCAAATGCCGCCGGCGCGGAGACGATCAGGTGCCCGCTCACCGCGCGGCGGCCCGCTGCGAGCTCGTTTTCCGCCTGATCCCATTCCGTCAGCAAGCCGCGGCAGCGCTCCAGAAACGCCGCGCCCTCTTCGCTGACCACCAGACGCCGCGTCGAGCGGTACATCAGCTTGACGCCGAGACGCTTTTCCAGCGCGTCGATGCGCCGCCCGAGGATCACCGGTGACACGCCCTCTTCCAGCGCCGCCGCGGCCAGACTGCCGGCATCGGCCACGCGCACAAAGGTTTCGATCTGTTTGAAGCGGTCCATTGTTGTCTCCTGCCTGTCTTACCGCTGCCACCATCCCATACTTTTTGTTTCGAAATAAGCGACCCGGACTGATCTTATCAAACCTTTGGGTCAGGCCTAAAGTGGCCCTCAACCCCCTTGATCCGCATTCATAGACATTCAGGAGACATTCATGGCCAAGATGAGAGCCGTCGACGCAGCCGTGCTGGTGCTCGAAAAAGAAGGTATCGACACCGCCTTCGGTGTGCCGGGCGCCGCCATCAACCCGTTCTACTCGGCCATGCGTAAAGCCGGCAACATCAGCCACGTGCTGGCGCGTCACGTCGAAGGCGCATCGCACATGGCCGAGGGCTATACGCGCGCCCAGCCGGGCAACATCGGCGTGTGTATCGGCACGTCCGGCCCCGCCGGCACCGACATGATCACCGGTTTGTACTCCGCTCAGGCTGACTCGATTCCTATTCTGGCTATCACGGGCCAGGCGCCGCGCGCCCGCCTCTACAAGGAAGACTTCCAGGCCGTCGATATCGAATCGATCGCCAAGCCCGTCACCAAGTGGGCCGTCACCGTGCGCGAACCGGCGCTGGTGCCGCGCGCCTTCCAGCAGGCATTTCACCTGATGCGCTCGGGCCGTCCGGGTCCGGTGCTGATCGATCTGCCGATCGACGTGCAGCTCGCCGAAATCGAATTCGATATCGACACCTATGAGCCGCTGCCGGTCTACAAGCCGAAGGCGACGCGCAAGCAGATCGAAGCCGCGCTCACCCTGCTCAACGACGCTGAGAAGCCGTTGATCGTCTCCGGCGGCGGCGTGCTGAATGCCGCAGCGGAAGACCTGCTGGTCGAATTCGCCGAGACGCTCGGCGTGCCGGTGATTCCGACGCTGATGTCGTGGGGCGCGATTCCCGACGATCACCCGCTGATGGCCGGCATGGTCGGACTGCAGACGTCGCACCGCTACGGGAACGCGACCCTGCTCGCCTCCGACTTCGTGCTCGGCATCGGCAACCGCTGGGCCAACCGTCACACGGGCAGCGTCGAGGTCTATACCAAGGGCCGTAAGTTCGTGCATGTGGACATCGAGCCGACGCAGATCGGCCGCGTGTTCGGGCCGGACCTCGGCATCGTCTCGGACGCGAAAGCCGCGCTCGAACTGTTCGTCGAAGTGGCGAGGGAATGGAAAGCCGCCGGCAAGCTGAAGGACCGCGGCGCATGGGTCGCGGACTGCCAGCAACGCAAGCGCACGCTGCAGCGCAAGACGCACTTCGACAACGTGCCGATCAAGCCGCAGCGCGTGTACGAAGAGATGAACCAGGTGTTCGGCCGCGATACCTGCTACGTGAGCACGATCGGCTTGTCGCAGATCGCCGGCGCGCAGTTCCTGCACGTCTACAAGGCGCGCAACTGGATCAACTGCGGCCAGGCGGGCCCGCTCGGCTGGACGATTCCGGCTGCGCTCGGCGTGCGCGCCGCGGACCCGCAGCGTCCGATCGTCGCGCTCTCCGGCGACTACGACTTCCAGTTCATGATCGAAGAGCTCGCAGTCGGCGCGCAATTCAAGCTGCCGTACGTGCATGTGGTGGTGAACAACTCGTACCTCGGGCTGATCCGCCAGGCGCAGCGCGCGTTCGATATGGACTACTGCGTGCAGCTCGCGTTCGACAACATCAACGCGCCGGAAGTGAACGGCTATGGCGTGGATCATGTCGCGGTCGCCGAGGGCCTCGGCTGCAAGGCGATCCGCGTGTTCAAGCCGGAAGACCTGAAGCCGGCCCTGCAAAAGGCGCAGTCGATGCTCTCCGAGTTCAACGTGCCGGTGATCGTCGAAGTGATTCTCGAGCGTGTGACGAACATCTCGATGGGCACCGAAATCGACGCCGTCAACGAGTTCGAAGAACTGGCTGCGAAGCGCGAAGATGCACCGAGCGCCATCAGCGCGCTCGACTGAGCCTCGCCAGTTACCTCCTCAGTTTGACCTGACCGGTCGGGCGGTGCGGCGCGTGATTCACGCCCGCCCGCCTGATCGAAGTTGTTTCATTGACCGACCAGCGAGACCCCAGCACCATGCCGAAATTTGCAGCCAATCTCACCATGCTGTTCAACGAAGTCCCGTTCCTCGACCGCTTCGCAGCGGCAGCGGACGCGGGCTTTAACGCCGTCGAATTCCTCTTCCCATACCCGTATCAGGCCGCTGAACTTGCCGAGCGCCTGCAGCAGAACCGCCTGAAGCTGGTGCTGCACAACCTGCCCGCGGGCAACTGGGAAGCCGGCGAACGCGGTATTGCCTGCCTGCCGGATCGCGTCGGCGAGTTCCAGGAAGGCGTCGGCCGCGCCATCGAATACGCGAAGGCCCTGAAAGTACCGCAACTGAACTGCCTCGTCGGCATTCCCGGCCCGGGCGTCGACGCCGGCCGCGCCCACGCGACGATGGTCGACAACCTGCGCTTCGCTTCGGCCGCACTGAAGCAGGAAGGCATCAAGCTGCTGGTCGAGCCGTGCAACTCGTACGACATTCCGGGCTTCGCACTGAACCGCTCGTCCGAGGGGCTCGATGTGATCCGCGCGGTCGGCTCGGACAATCTGTTCCTGCAGTACGACATCTATCACATGCAACGGATGGAAGGCGAACTCGCCGCCACCATCAGGAAAAACCTGGCGTCGATCGCGCATATCCAGCTCGCAGACAACCCGGGCCGCAATGAGCCGGGCACAGGCGAAATCAACTACCCGTTCCTGTTCAACCTGCTCGACTCGCTCGGCTATGACGGCTATATCGGCTGCGAATACAAGCCGCGCACGACCACCACGGAAGGTCTGGACTGGGTGCAGCGCGTAGCCGGCCAGGCACGCGGCGCGGCGCACGTGGCCGCCTGACCGCACCGACCCTCTACCCCAACCCACTGGAGACATAGACACATGGCAAAGATTGGTTTTATCGGCCTCGGCATCATGGGCGCGCATATGGCGCGCAACCTCATCAAGGGCGGCCACTCGCTGTTCGTGAACGGCGCGTACCCGGTGCCGGAAGACCTCAGCAAGACAACCACGGTGGTTGCCAATTCGACCGCCGTTGCACAAGCCGCTGACATCGTCATCATCATGGTGCCGGACACGCCGGACGTGGCCAATGTTCTGTTCGCCGACGACGGCGTCGCTCTCGGCCTCACCGCCGGCAAGCTGGTGATCGACATGAGCTCGATCTCGCCGCTCGACACGCAGGCGTTCGCAAAGAAGATCAACGCGCTGGGCGCGGACTACCTCGACGCGCCGGTCTCGGGCGGCGAAGTCGGCGCGCGTGAAGCGTCGCTGACGATCATGGTGGGCGGTCCGGAAAAAGCCTTCGCGCTCGCCAAGCCGCTGTTCGAACTGATGGGCAAGAACATCTCGCTGATCGGCGATAACGGTGCGGGCCAGACCTGCAAGGTCGCAAACCAGATCATCGTCGCGCTGAACATCGAAGCCGTGGCCGAAGCGCTGCTGTTCGCCGCGCGTTCGGGCGCCGACCCGGAGCGCGTCCGCCGTGCGCTGATGGGTGGCTTCGCGTCGTCGCGGATTCTCGAAGTGCACGGCGAGCGTATGACCAAGCGCACCTTCAATCCGGGCTTCCGCATCGAGCTGCACCAGAAGGACCTGAACCTCGCGCTCGACGGCGCCCGCAAGCTGGGCATCGCCCTGCCGCACACCGCCAGCGCGCAGCAACTGTTCAGCGTCTGCGCAGCAAACGGCGGCAAGGCGTGGGATCACTCGGCCATGGTGCGCGCGCTGGAAATCATGGCGAACTTCGAAGTGGCTCAGGCGCCCGGCACGGAGGCCAAGGCCGCGTAACGCTTCAGGCAGTCTCTGGCAGCAACATCGGTTGACGTGGATGTCACGGCAACCGGCAGGTGGGGCGTCCGGTGCATTGCGCGGCACGCGTAACGCACCGGGCAAATCGTGCCGCTCTGGGCTGAGAGCGGCAAGTGGGGTCCGCAGCGGCGCCCGGCGACGTCGGGGAAGCCTTGGTCGGTCAGACGTCGTCGTCGGGTGTCCGGCTGTCGGATTTTAGGTATTGATGTCACACAAACAACAACGCGGCGGTGCGGGCAGTCAGCTCGCATCGCCGCGTGTTTCATTGCGTAACGCGTTATTGCACAGGTCGTACGCGGCGCGATCGATGCCGTGCCGCTCTTGTTGAGCCCGGCTGTACCTCGTGCCGGTCAGTAGGTGTCGAAGATCTTCTGCAGCGCCACCGGCCCCGAGTGGCCGCCCGCGAGCGCCAGCATCAGCAGCACGCGCGCCTTGTATGGATTGAGCGACCCCGCCGTGACAAAGCCTAGCGCATCATCGGGCGCGGCGCCGTTACGCATCACATGCCCCGAACCGACGCGCGACGAGCGCACCACCGCCACGCCCTGGGCCGCCGCATCGGCGAGCGCCTGTTGCACGGAGGCGTGAATCGAGCCGTTGCCGGTGCCGGCTACGACAATGCCGCGCACGCCTGCCGCCACCAGCGCATCCACGCCGAGCCGCGATGCCCCGGCATAGCTCGTCACGATCTCCACATTCGGCCACTGCGCGCCAATCACGAATTCCGTCTCGACGGTATGCGGGCGCACCACCTTGCGCTGGAATTCCACCCGGCCGTCCTGCACCCAGCCCAGCGCGCCGACTTCCGGCGACTGGAACGCATCGACGGCATAGGTGCTGGTCTTGACCACATCGCGCGCACTATGAATGCGGTTGTTGAACGCCACCAGCACGCCCTGCCCGTGCGCCGCAGCGCTCGCCGCGACGGTCACGGCATTGAGCAGGTTCAGCGGGCCGTCGGCGGACAGCGCCGACGCGGGCCGCATCGCGGCCGTCAGCACGACCGGCTTGCTGCCCTTTACCGTCAGATGCAGCAGATAGGCGGTTTCTTCGAGCGTGTCGGTGCCGTGCGTGATCACCACGCCGTCGATGTCGTCGCTCGCCAGCAAGGCGTTGACGCGTTGCGCAAGCGTCGTCCACAGCGCCAGCGCCATGTCCTTGCTGTCGACGCTGGCAATCTGCTCAGGCTGAATCTGCGCGACGGTAGAGAGCGCCGGGACGGCTTCGAGCAGGCGGTCGACGCCGACCACCCCGGCCTGATAGCCGGAGGTATTGGTGACATCGGCGGCGGAACCGGCAATCGTGCCGCCCGTCGCCAGCACCGCAATGCGCGGCAGTGCCTGCGCCTGCGTGGCCGCAGCGCCCGTGGAACCGGCGCCCGTTGCGCCGGAGGAGGAGGAAGTCGAAGTATTCATGGCGGCGATTGTAAGCGATGCGCCGCTCGCCGCCATGCGTTGAAACGCGAATATCGAGCCGCTCTTAAGCCACTTCGCGCAACTGCGCGGCGATCTCGGCTTCCTTCAGTTGCGGTGCGAACATTTCCAGCAGACGATACGCATAGGCGCGCAGGAACGCACCCTTGCGCAAGCCGACGCGGGTCGTGCTCGCCTCGAACAGATGCTGCGTGTCGAGCGCAACCAGTTCGGTATCGCGCTTCGGGTCGTAGGCCATGGCCGCCACCACGCCGATCCCCATGCCGAGTTCGACATAGGTCTTGATGACGTCCGCATCGATCGCGGTCAGCACCACGTCGGGCAACGCGCCCGCCTTCGCAAACGCCTGGTCGATATGCGAGCGACCCGTGAAATCCTGATCGTAGGTCACGATCGGAAACTCGGCGATTTCGTCGAGGGTCAGGTTCTCGCGGCCCACCAGCGGATGGTCCTTCGGCACGACCACGATGTGGTGCCACGAATAGCACGGGAACGTGACGATGTCCGGAAAGCGGTCGAGCGCTTCGGTCGAAATGCCGATATCCGCTTCGCCATTGATAATCATCTGCGCGATCTGTTGCGGGCTACCCTGGCGCAGCGCCAGATGCACCTTCGGGAACACCTCGGTGAACTGGCGGATCACCTTGGGCAGCGCGTAGCGCGCCTGCGTGTGCGTGGTGGCGACCACCAGGTGGCCGCTGTCCTGGTCCGCATACTGACGCGCCACCCGGCGCAGGTTTTCGGCGTCGAGCAGCATCCGCTCGATCAACTGGTGCACCGCCTTGCCCGGCTCGGTCAGCCCGGTGAGGCGCTTGCCGCGGCGAATGAAAATATCGACGCCGAGTTCGTCCTCGAGGTCCTTGATCTGTTTCGACACCCCCGACTGCGACGTGTACAGCACGTTCGCGACTTCGGTCAGGTTCATGTTCTGGCGCACGGCCTCGCGCACGAAGCGCAGTTGCTGAAAGTTCATCTGTGTGTCTCCGGTTCGGCCAGAGTGAAGTGATAGGGTAATCGTTAGTCCGCGCGCGCTCAATGCGCCGGGAACACGCGCAAGGCACGCGGCACCGCCGTCACGCCGTCGCCGATATTCAGTTGCAGCGCGCGCCACGCTTCGCGGTCAAGCTCCGCCTCGAGCACGCTGCCCTCGCGCCCCGCCAGCTCGACGCGCACCGAGCCGCCCAGCGTCACGACGCGCCGCACATCCACCACGATGCCTTCGCGATGACCGGCGTGCTGCGGATAAAGCTGCAGGTCATGCGGCCGTACATAGGCGAAAGCCGGACCTTCGAAACCCGCCGTGGCGGCCACCGGCAAGGCGGCGCCTTCCACCACGAAGCCGTTGCGGTCAAGCTTGCCGTGCAGGCGGTTGGCCGCGCCGAGAAACTCGTAGACAAACGAGGTCTGCGGATGGTCGTACACGTCCTGCGGGCTGCCCACCTGCTCGACGTGACCGCGGTTGAGCACGACAATGCGGTCCGCGACTTCCAGCGCCTCTTCCTGGTCGTGCGTGACGAAAATCGTCGAAATATGCAGATCGTCATGCAAGCGGCGCAGCCAGCCGCGTAGTTCCTTGCGGACCTTGGCGTCCAGCGCGCCGAACGGCTCATCGAGCAGCAGCACCTTCGGTTCGACCGCCAGCGCGCGAGCGAGCGCAATGCGTTGGCGCTGGCCGCCCGAAAGCTCCGACGGATAGCGTTGCGCGAGCCAGTCCAGTTGCACGAGCTTGAGCAGTTCATGCACCTTCTCGCGGATCACGGCCTCCGAGGGCCGCTCCTTGCGCGGCTTGACGCGCAGGCCGAAGGCGACGTTCTCGAACACGCTCATGTGCCGGAACAGCGCGTAATGCTGGAACACGAAGCCGACCTGGCGCTCGCGTGCGCCTACGGTTGCGACGTCCTGTCCTTGCAGCACGACCTGGCCGGAGTCCGCAAATTCCAGACCCGCAATCACGCGCAGCAGCGTGGTCTTGCCACAGCCCGACGGCCCGAGCAGCGCAACCAGTTCGCCCGGCGGGAAGTCGAGCGAGACGTCATCGAGCGCGGTGAAATCGCCAAAGCGCTTTTGCAGGTTACGAACGGTGATGCCCATTGATTACTCCCTTGTCGACCCGGTCTGGCGCTGCTTCGCGCACTGACCCAGGCCCCATGCCACTGATTGCTTAACGGATCGGCTGCTGCGCCGGTGCACGCCCCGCGGGCGGCTGTGCGATAGCGGGACCGGCGTGCGCAGGAAGCTCGCGCGCTTGCGCCAGTTCGGCTGACAGATGCCGCTCGGCGAGCAGCTTCAACCCGAGCGTGACGAGCGCCAGCAGCGCGAGCAATGAAGCCACGGCAAACGCCGCCGAAAAGTTATATTCGTTGTAGAGAATCTCGACGTGCAGCGGAATCGTGTCCGTCTGGCCGCGAATATGGCCGGACACCACCGACACCGCGCCGAACTCTCCCATCGCCCGCGCGTTGCAGAGAATCACGCCGTACAGCAGCCCCCACTTGACGTTCGGCAAGGTGACGCGGCGAAACGTCTGCCAGCCGGAAGCGCCGAGCACATGAGCGGCTTCTTCCTCGTCGTTGCCCTGCGCCTGCATCAGCGGAATCAGCTCGCGCGCCACAAACGGGAAGGTGACGAAGATCGTCGCCAGCACGATGCCCGGCACCGCGAAAATGATCTGCACGTCGTGATCCTGCAGCCACGGGCCGAACCAGCCTTGCGCGCCGAACATCAGCACGTACACTAACCCGGAGATCACCGGCGACACCGAAAATGGCAGATCGATCAGCGTGGTCAACAGCGCCTTGCCCTTGAACTCGAACTTGGCGATACACCACGACGCGGCCAGCCCGAACGCCAGGTTCAGCGGCACCGCAATCGCCGCCGTCAGCAGCGTCAGCTTGATTGCGGAAACCGCGTCCGGATCGGCCAGCGCATCGAGATAAAAGCCGATGCCCTTGCTGAGCGCCTGATAGAACACCGCCACCAGCGGCACCACCAGGAACAGCGCGAGAAACAGCAGCGCAATGCCCGTCAGCAGCCAGCGCACGAGGCGCGGCTCAGTGACAGGATCGGAGCGCCGGGCCGCGGCGTTCGCGGCTCCGCGCGAGGCGGACGGCAGAGCGGCCGAATCGTGGCTCATTGCACACCCCCGGGCACACTGGCCGCCACCGCGCCGGACGGCGCGCCCGCTGCCGCGCCGCGGCGCGTACGCCGCTGCAGATACCACTGCAGCGTATTGATCGCGAGCAGCATGAGGAACGACACGATCAGCATCACCACCGCCAGCGCCGTCGCGCCGGCGTAGTCGTACTGTTCCAGCTTGGTGATGATGAGCAGCGACGTGATCTCCGATTTCATCGGCACGTTGCCGGCAATGAAGATCACCGAGCCATACTCGCCCAACGCCCGCGCGAAGGCCAGCGCGAAACCGGTCAGCAGCGCCGGCACCACGGCGGGCAGCACCACGCGGCGAAACGTCAGCCAGCGCGACGCGCCGAGGCACGCGGCCGCCTCTTCCTGCTCGCGCTCGAACTCTTCGAGCACCGGTTGCACCGTGCGCACCACAAACGGCAAGCCGATGAAGGTCAACGCAACCAGCACGCCGGCCGGCGTGAAGGCGACCTTGATCCCGAGCGGTTCGAGAAACTGGCCAATCCAGCCGTTGCCCGCATAGACCGCCGCGAGCGAAATCCCCGCCACCGAGGTAGGCAACGCAAACGGCAGATCGACCACCGCGTCGACGAGGCGCTTGAACGGAAACGTGTAACGCACCAGCACCCACGCGACCAGGAAACCGAACACCGCATTGATCAGCGCGCCGCCGAGCGCCGAGAAAAACGTCAGCCGGTACGACGCCAGCACACGCGGCGCGGCCACCGCATGCACGAACTGGCTCCAGTTGAGCGAGGCCGTCTTGAGAAAGGTCGCCGCAAGCGGAATCAGCACCACGAGGCTCAGATAGGCCACCGTGATGCCGAGTGTCAGGCCGAAGCCAGGCAGCGCGCTTGGCTTGCGGAAGGTCAACGTCGTCATGCTGGATGCTCTGTCAGGGTGAAATCCGTGGCGCCGGCTTCAGGCGCACATCCGCCACGTTGCGCCGTTTTTGTTACTGCGGCGAGTAGATCGAATCGAACACGCCGCCATCCGCAAAGTGCGTCTTTTGCGCATTGGCCCAGCCGCCGAACGTATCGTCCACCGTGTACAGCTTCAGCTTCGGAAACTTCGCCGTCAGCGCAGCCGGCACCTTGTCCGAACGTGGCCGGTAGAAGTTCTCAGCCGCGATCTCCTGGCCCTGCTCGCTATACAGGAAGTTCAGATAGGCCTCGGCCAGCTTGCGCGTGCCGTGCTTGTCCACCACCTTGTCGACCACCGCCACCGGCGGCTCGGCCAGAATGCTCACCGACGGCACCACGATCTCGAACTTGTCCGGGCCGAATTCCTTCACCGAAAGAAACGCTTCGTTTTCCCAGGCAATCAATACATCGCCGATACCGCGCTGCACGAAGCTCGTGGTCGCGCCGCGCGCCCCCGAATCGAGCACGCCGGCATTCTTGTAGAGCTTCGAGACAAAGTCCTTCGCCTTCTGGTCGTTGCCGCCCGGCTGATGCTCGGCGTAGGCCCACGCTGCCAGATAGTTCCAGCGCGCGCCGCCGGAGGTCTTCGGATTCGGCGTGACAATCGACACGCCCGGCTTCACCAGATCGTCCCAGTCCTTGATGTGCTTCGGATTGCCCTTGCGCACGAGGAACACGATGGTCGAGGTGTACGGCGAGGCGTTATCCGGCAGACGCTTTTGCCAGTTCTTGTCGACGAGGCCCTTGTTGGCGAGCGCGTCGATGTCGTAGGCGAGCGCCAGCGTCACCACGTCCGCCTGCAGCCCGTCGAGCACCGAGCGCGCCTGGGCGCCCGAGCCGCCGTGCGACTGCTTGAAGGTCACGCTCTCGCCGGTCTGGGCCTTCCATTGCTTGCCGAACGCGTCGTTGACCTGCTGATAGAGCTCGCGGGTCGGGTCGTAGGACACGTTCAGGAGCGTGGTATCCGCGGCATGGGCTTGCGCCGCGACGCCAAGCAGCGCGGCTGCGCCGAACGCGCATGCCGCGATGAGTTTTCTGGTCTTGCCTGCGAACCCCGTGCCCTGATCGATCATCCACCTTCTCCGCGTTGTGGTTGGTTCAGACGCCTTGCGTCCGATGTGGTGTGCTGTGTGTTGTCCGTTATGCGCCGCGCCTTTGCCGGCGCCAGCGTGGAGGCCAGTCTATCGAACCGCTTTCATCATTAAAAATAATGTTTCCTTATTCTTTAATACCCAAAAGTGGTAATGACAGCCGGACGCGGTGCTGTGGCGTGCAAACGACTGCCAAAGCGCCCGTCAGCGGCACTGGAGCGGCACCCAGGGTCACGAACTTAAAGTAAAGCTTGAATTGCGCTCGATACTGTATAAAAATACAGTCACCTGTCTATCCATACAGTGGCGCTATGACCAAACTCACCGCACGACAGCAAGAGGTTTTCGACCTGATCCGCCGGGCCATCGAACGCACCGGCTTTCCGCCCACCCGCGCGGAGATCGCCGCCGAACTGGGCTTCAGTTCGGCCAACTCGGCAGAAGAGCATCTGCGCGCGCTCGCCCGCAAGGGCGTGATCGAGCTCGCGGCAGGCGCTTCGCGCGGCATCCGGCTGCTGCTGTCCGATCAGGACGATGCGCCGCATCAGTTCACGCTGCCGCATCCCAGCATCATGCAGTTATCGCTGCCGCTGGTCGGCCGGGTGGCCGCAGGCAGTCCGATCCTCGCGCAGGAGCACATCTCGCAGCACTACGCCTGTGACCCGGCGCTCTTCTCGAGCAAGCCGGACTACCTGCTGAAGGTGCGCGGGCTGTCCATGCGGGACGCGGGCATTTTCGACGGCGACCTGCTCGCCGTGCAGAAGAAAAGCGAAGCGAAAGACGGCCAGATCATCGTTGCGCGCCTGGGCGACGACGTCACGGTCAAGCGTCTGAAGCGCCGGCCGAATGGCATCGAGCTGATCGCCGAGAACCCCGATTACGAAAACATCTTCGTTCAGGCCGGCAGTGCGGAGTTCGCACTGGAAGGCATCGCGGTGGGGCTGATTCGCCCTACCGAGTTCTGAACCCTGCCCTGAACAAGACTGGAGAGATTCATGGAACGCCTTGCCCGCCTGCTGCCCTTCCGCCAGTTCGGTCGTCTGCGCCATTTGCGTAATCTGGTGCCCTGCGCACCGATCGAGGCGTCCAGCACTACTCCTTCGTTGTTCGACACCCCGGAGCCGCAAAGCTCGACCTTGCCGTCGGCGCTGCCGGCTTTCGCACGGGTGTCGCTGAATTCCGGGCTCAATACGGCGGAGCCGGCCCGGCGTGCGCCGGTGCGGGTCTATCACGGCCCGTCGCGCCTCATCATGGTGGGTACCGTGGACGCGGTGTGCCGCATGATCGACCGTTGTATCGCTGAAGAACGCGCCGGGGCGCAGAACGCGCTGTTTGAATAAGCAGGTGGAATGAGTGCAAGGGTGCGGACGCATGGCGATTACGCAGGGATCGTTTCCGCGCAAATGTGGTCCATTCAGGATCACATCTCATGGAGAGCTTCGCCCGATGGCTGTTTCCACACCTGCAAAACGTGCCAGACATGGCATCAAAGGCGGTTCTAAACGCCGCGCCAAAGGCGGTATCGCACGGCCGCTGATCGTCGCACTGCTTGTGATTGCGATTGTGGCCGTACTGGGCTACGGCTATGCCTCGCCCTATCTCGCACTGGATCGCCTCAAGCGTGCCGCCGACGCCCGCGATGCGCAAACCGTCAGCGAATACGTGGACTATCCTGCACTGCGCGAAAGTCTGAAGGAGCAGGTTTCCGCTTTGCTCACGCGCAAGCTCGAGGCGCGCGCCAACGGCAATCCGCTCGCCGCACTCGGGGCGATGATCGGCGTGGCGTTGATCGGTCCGCTGGTCGATGCCTATGCCACGCCTGATGGCGTCGCTGCGCTGCTGAACGGCATGCCGCCACGCGGCGACCCTACCCAGCGCCCGCCTGTGCCACAAGATACGGCAGCAAGTAGTTCAGGCGATTCCGCGAATTCAACACCGGCCGCGGTGACGCCCGCACCGGCGCCTTCGACCGCACAGACGGCCGCAACGGCAGAAACGGCCGGAACAAACGCACCGCCCCAGCCGCCGCAAACCACGGCGAGCTATCGCGGCATCAACGAATTTGTAGTCACGTATCAGCATGGTGTGGGCGATACGCGCTACTCCGCGATCCTGCGGCGCGAAGGGCTGTTTTCGTGGAAGCTGGCCGCGGTGAATCTGAACGGCTAGGCGGCACGCGGTGTGCTATGGCGTGGCGGGACCGGTTCCCGCGTGAGTGGGCACGTAGTAACCCGGCACGCAGCAACCCTGTACTACGCACGCAGTGACCCGGCACGCAAGCCGGGCCGCTGCGCCCCTTGTCAGACAGTTGTCGCTGCAGCGGCATCGGCCGCAGCGGCCTGCTGCTCCTGAACCGACGAGCACGCCACCAGGATGCTGCACGAAACGCGATCGAGCAACGGCGTATTACCCGCCCCCATCCACCAACGTGACAAGCCCGTGCGGCAGCGGTGGCCGACCACGACCAGGTCCACATGCAAGTCGTTAGCGAGGTTGGCAATTTCGTCGATAGGATGGCCGAATGCAAAATGGCCCTGAGCGCTCACACCGCGCTCAGTCAGCCAGTCGACCCCTTCCTGGAGAATGTCGCGGGCGGTTTTCTCGAAGCTGCCGCAAGCCACATCGGTCAGCAGGCCTGCGCTCTGTGCAATGCTCGAGCGCATGTCGACCACTGATAGCAGATGCGTTTCCGCTTTCAGGTCCAGTGCCAGGTCGGCCCCGCAACGCAATGCCTTGCGGCCTTCGCGCGAGCCGTCGTAACACAGCAGGATTTTTTTGTAGCTCGCCATGAGGTTCTCCCTACCGCGCCAATCGCGGTTGTGTCCTGAATCATGGTGCGCCGCAATTCAGCTTGCAAGGGATGGAAAACGCTAACCGCGTGCAAAGTACGCGCCCATTACATTCCGCCCGGCGCACCGCGTATGCGGCAGTGCAAGAACCCGCACCCTGCCAGTGCCAAAGCGGGTGCACGAGCGCCGACAGGGTGCCGCCGATGCCCTAGAATGGGCAGCCGCACCGGCCTTTAACGTCCTTCGGAATCCCCAACGACCCCATGTCTGAAGCCGCCATCGAATTCCTGCAAGTCCACAAGCGCTATGCCAATAAGACAGTGGTCGACGGCCTGTCGTTCCAGGTGCGGCGCGGCGAATGCTTTGGCCTGCTCGGCCCGAACGGCGCCGGCAAGACCACGACGCTGCGCATGCTGCTCGGCATCGCGGCACCCGATGCGGGCACGATCCGCCTGTGCGGTGAGCCGATCCCGGTGCGCTCGCGGTTTGCACGGGCGCGCGTGGGTGTGGTGCCCCAGTTCGACAACCTCGATCCGGATTTCACCGTCCGCGAAAACCTGCTGGTGTTCGGCCGCTACTTCGGACTGAGTTCGGCGCAAACGCATGCGATGGTGCCCTCGCTGCTCGAATTCGCCCGCCTCGAAAGCAAGGCCGACGCACGGGTCGGCGAGTTGTCTGGCGGCATGAAGCGGCGTCTGACATTGGCCCGCGCACTCGTCAACGATCCGGACGTGCTGATCATGGACGAACCCACGACCGGGCTCGACCCGCAGGCGCGCCATCTGATCTGGGAGCGGCTGCGCTCGCTGCTCGCACGCGGCAAGACCATTCTCCTGACCACCCACTTCATGGAAGAGGCCGAGCGGCTTTGCCATCGCTTATGCGTCATAGAAGAAGGGCGCAAGATTGCGGAAGGCGCACCGAATGACCTGATCGCCTCGGAGATCGGCTGCGACGTCATCGAGATCTATGGGCCGGACCCCGTCGCGCTACGCGACGAACTGGCGCCGCTTGCCGAACGCACCGAGATCAGCGGCGAAACGCTGTTCTGCTATGTCACTCATGCAGAACCCATTCATGCGCGACTGAAGCAACGCTCGGACCTGCGCTACCTGCACCGGCCGGCCAATCTCGAAGACGTGTTCTTGCGGCTCACCGGCCGTGAAATGCAGGACTGAAGCAGGACATAACAATCATGGACGCACGCAGCTACGACACCCCCGGCCAGGCCACCGCGGCCACCGAACCCTTCGCCGCCCTGCCCGCCAACGCCGTCAACTGGATCGCGGTATGGCGCCGCAACTATCTGGTGTGGCGCAAGCTCGCGCTTGCCTCGATGTTCGGCAATCTCGCCGATCCGATGATCTACCTGTTTGGCCTGGGCTTCGGGCTTGGCCTGATGGTCGGACACGTCGACGGCGTGTCGTATATCGCCTTTCTCGCGGCTGGCACCGTTGCTTCGAGCGTGATGATGTCGGCCAGTTTCGAATCGATGTACTCGGGCTTCTCGCGCATGCACGTGCAGCGCACGTGGGAGGCGATCATGCACACACCGCTTACGCTAGGCGATATCGTGCTGGGCGAGGTGATGTGGGCGGGCAGCAAGTCGATGCTGTCCGGGGCGGCGATCATGCTGGTGGCCGGCGCGCTCGGCTATGCGAACTTCCCGTCGATGCTGCTGGCGCTGCCCGTGATTGCCCTGACCGGCCTCGCATTTGCGGCAGTGGCGATGATCGTGACCGCGCTCGCCCCGTCTTACGATTTCTTCATGTTTTATCAGACGCTCGCGCTCACGCCGATGCTGCTGCTCTCCGGCGTATTCTTTCCGATTGCGCAGTTGCCGCCGCTCGCGCAGTTCATCACGCAATTGCTGCCGCTCGCGCACGCCGTGGATCTGATCCGGCCGGCCATGCTCGGCCGGCCGCTCGATCACGTGACGCTGCACGTGGCGGTGCTGGCCGCCTACGTGGTGGTGCCGTTCTGCATCTCAGCCGTGCTGTTCCGGCGCAGGATGATGCGCTAGGACGGCCTCAGTCTTCGTCATCCGTCCAGGGAATTTCGACGTCGGAAATGAACGCGACCGTCGCAAACGGCCCGCCTTCCTGACGTCCGATCTTGCCGTCCGCGCGTTGCCATTCGACGCGAAACAGCGTGCCCGGATCGTCGGCAATCAGGCGCACCGTGCGCACCTCGTCGGGATCGGACTCTTCCACCGGGCCGTCGAGCGACACCAGCAGTTCCTGTGGCCACAGACCGTCAGCGGGATCATAAATGCGGTCGCCATCGGGAATCAGCGTGAATGCCTCCACGCCGATGGTTGCCGATGCTTCGATGATCATTTTGCCCAAGGCGCGCAGCAGCGCGGTGGCACGCGCCGAGTTTGCCTGGCGGATCGCGAGGTCCCCGCGCGTCAGCGCCTGTTCAAGTTTCGGATTTGTTTTTTGTTGCGCCATTCTGTTTCCTGATTGCAATCGCTTGAGTGTATGCGGCGGCGTCTCACCCTTCATGCCGCCTGTGCTTTTTTTCGCGCCGAATCGTACCACCGGTGAGCGTCCTAACCCACTCGAACCTGGCCGCGGTTCGATCTGAACGCCCTCCGTTCCCCAGTGTAGGACGTGATTCGCCATCTGGCATTGAAGATTTGTGACGCGTACTGCCTGAGGCGAGCGGTTCCGTTCAGAATCCAAAGGCAACCGCAAGACCGCCCGCCACGATGCCGAACAGCACCACCGACACCGCCACCAGCGCCAGCAGACGCGGCCGGAACGAGCGTGCCAGCATCGCCAGCGACGGCACGCTGATCGGCGGCAAGGTCATCAGCAGCGCGCCCGCGGGGCCCACGCCCATGCCGAGCGAAAGCATCGCCTGAATGATCGGCACTTCGCCGGCGGTGGGGATCACGAACAGCATGCCGGCGACCGCCAGTGCGACGATCCAGACGAACTGGTTGCCGATTTCCGGACCCACATGCGGAAAAAGCCACGCACGCGCCGCGCCGAGCAGGAGG
The DNA here is from genome assembly GCF_005503145.1 of Burkholderia sp. 4M9327F10. GTDB lineage: Bacteria > Pseudomonadota > Gammaproteobacteria > Burkholderiales > Burkholderiaceae > Paraburkholderia. The sequence continues at coordinate 57,750 of NZ_SCNV01000045.1, forward strand.
ATCAGCACGATGTATTCGGGAATCAGACGCAGCGCCATGCGGACGAAAAGGCCTAGCCAGCGTATGAACGCATTGCCGCGCGCCTGTTCCTGCTGCTCGGCGAGTTGCGCGAGCTGCCCCTCGGCAGCCACGGCTTCCTGCGGGGTGACGAGACGGTTCACCAGATAGCCCAGACCGAACACCATCAGCACGCCCAGCACAAGACGCAGCGCCGCCCAGTTCCAGCCGAGCACGAAACCCATGAAGACCAGCGTGGCAGGATTGAGCACCGAATTGCCAAGCCAGAAGGCGATTGCGCCGCCCGGCGAGGCCTGACGCTGGCGCAGGCCCACCACCACGGGCGCCGCGCAGCAGGTGCACATCATGCCGGGGATGGCCAGCAGCCCGCCGGCCGCCACGCTGCCGAAGCTGGTCTTGCCCAGTACGCGGGCGATCCATTGCACCGGTAACAACACCTGGACCGCCGAGCCGAGCAGCAGACCAAGCACCATCGCCTGCCAGATCGCCTTGCCGTAAGCGAGCGCATAGCCGAGCGCGGCCGCGAGCGAGGGCGCCGGCGGACTCGCGTCGCTACCCATCAGGATCGATTTGCCGATCGAATGGGTTTCGGCTGCCGTGAACGCGCGGTGATAGTAAGGAAACCACTTCACGTAGAAGAGCCCGGCGACGGCGACCAGCAGGAAGACCAGCCAGCCAGTGGCGGGTTGGGTTTGGCGTGTGGTGTTCATCGTATTGGTATGGTTAGTTTTCAAGCAAAGACTACTCTGGTTTGACAGCAGCCGGTCGCACGAGTGTGTTGCCTGACAAGCCGCTGGCAGGCGGTACCGCTGCCGATCCAGCGGCAGCGTGAGCAGCCGCGGGTTCATTGCGTCGCGGCGCGCTTGCTGCCGCAACTGAGGCCGTAACCGCAGACCCAGACGCCGCCCCACCCGTCGCCACACCCATCGATGCCTCGCCACCGGCATCAGGCAGGCTCGCCAGCAGCGCTGCCGCCTGCTCGACACTGTCAGCCGCGTTGGGTCTGAACTGAAAGTGCAGCGCCTCGCCGAGGCGGCTGAAATGCTGGCGGCTGCTGCGTTGATAGGCTGGGTCGTAGTGGCGCTCGATCAGCTCGCCGAACAGTTCCGCGCGGGCGGCCGACGCATCTGCCACATCACCCGCCTGATCAGCATGAACCGCGGCGCTTCCCGCGTCGATCAACTGCTGCCAATGGCGGACCTGTTCACGGCTATGCAGGCCGACCAGACGATCGAGTTGCTGCCTGAACGCAGCCGGATCGTCGAACAGATGCGCGTAGTCCTGCAGCAGGAAGCTAACGCGCTCGTCATGACTGACCTCGACTTCCACGCAGGCGCCGCGATGAAAGCGCTCGAGCAGCGTCTGCGGCAACGTGATGGCGCCAATGCGCCGGCTCTCCGCTTCGACGAACACCGGCCGCCGCACATCGAAGCCGGACAGCACTCCCACCAGCGCGGTATCGAAAGCCTTCTGCGCCGGCTGCGGGCGGTCCGGCAGCGCGCCGAGCAGCGAGCCGCGATGACAGGCCAGCTCTTCCAGATCGAGCACCTGTGCGCCGGCCTTGCGCAACGCCTGCAGGAGACGCGTCTTGCCGCTGCCGGTGTGACCGGTCAGCGCCACATAGTCGAACTGTCCCGGCAGGCTCGCCAGCCGCTCGAGCACCGAGCCGCGATACGCCTTGTAGCCGCCTTCGAGCTGGCGCGCCTGCCAGCCGATCAGGTTGAACCAGGTGGTCATCGACCCGGAGCGCTTGCCGCCGCGCCAGCAATAGATCAGCGGACGCCAGTTGCGCGGACGCCCGGCAAAGGTGGTGTCGAGGTGCTGCGCGATATTGCGCGCCACCATCGCCGCGCCGACCCGCGTAGCCTCGAATGGCGACACCTGCTTGTACATCGTGCCGACGATCACCCGCTCTTCATTGCTCAGCACCGGCGCATTGAGCGCGCCCGGAATGTGGTCTTCTGCAAACTCAAGCGGGGTACGCACGTCGACGATCTCGTCGAAGCGTCCCAGTTGATCGAGCGGCACAAGCAGGTTTTTCAATTGGGCAACGCAAAGAAGGGCTGATCTCGAATGAAATCACCGGGATGGAGGCAAACGGTAAGCCGAATTATCGCATGGGGTGGCTGCGCGCCGGCTGTGGCGCCTTGATCTGCGCAATCAGGAAATCGCGGAACGCCCGCACCGACGCCGGCAGCTCGCGCCCCGCCATGGTCTGTACCTGGATGCTGCGCTGACGCATCTGAGGATGGCTCAGCGCAACCACCACGAAGCCGTCGTCGGCATAGCGGTCGCGCACCGACAGCAAGCCGGTGAACATGATCGCACCGGTCTTTTGCGCGTAGCGGTACATCGCGCCGCTGTTGTTGCTGGTGAGGTCCGGTTCGAGCAGCAGCCCTTCGAGCGCGCAGGTAATGTCGATCAGCTGGCGGATCGTCGTGCCGGGCTCGGGCATCACCAGCGGATAGTGCTGCAGATCCGCAAGCGAGACCTTCGCACGCGCGGCGAGCGGATGATCGGCCGGCATCAGCGCGAGTACTGGCGCACGCTCCGTATGCTCGACCTTGACGCCCTTTTCCGGCGCGAGGCTGAAGGTCAAGGCGAGATCGACGTCGCCATCGCGCACCCGCCGGGTCGCTTCGCCGGGCGTCAGCACCGCGAGGTTGAAGTCGATGCCAGGGTGCCTGAGGCGAAAGCCGGCCAGCGCGCCGGGCAGAAAATCCGCGGCAAAACCCTCGGAACTGGCGACCTTGATCATGCTGCCGTGCAAGGCATCCAGTCCGCCGATCTCCTTCATCACATGCTCGGCTTCCAGCAGGCTGCGCTGTGCGTAGGCAAGCAGGCGCCCGCCCGCTTCGGAGAGCGCCATGCCGCGCGGCCGCCGTTCGAACAGCGGCGTGCCGATCTCGCTCTCGAGCCGCGCCACCTGGCGGCTGATCGCCGAGACGGCCACGTGCAGCCGCGCCGACGCTTCGCTGAGCGAGCCGGTGCGCGCCACTTCGACGAAATAGCGCAAGGCGATGCCGTGCAGGGAAAGAGCCATGGAACGAGGTCTCGCAAGGGTTGCTGGGGTTGCCCGTACTTTGCCTTTTCGGCAACGCAAGCTTCGAAATACGATCATTGTGACAAAAAAATCGGCCTCCTAGAATCGATTGCAGACTGATTCCCAGACCTCTACTGCCCCCACCGGAGACGAACTTGAGCCGCAACCAGGCCATCCAGCACGCCACGCACCATTTCGATTCGGGTGCCTTTCTCGCCGACCTCAACCGCCGCGTCGGCTTTCGCACCGAGAGCCAGGAAGCCGGCCGCAGCGCCGCCCTGCTCGCCTATCTGACCGATGAGATCACCCCGGAAGCCGAGCGGCTAGGCTTCGCGACCCGCATCGTCGATAACCCCGTGACCGGTGCGGGGCCGTTCCTGATCGCCACGCGCCACGAAAGCGATGCGCTGCCGACCGTGCTGATCTACGGCCACGGCGACGTCGTGCGCGGCTACGACAGCCAATGGCGCGCGCCGCTGACGCCGTGGGCCGTGACGGTAGAAGGCGAGCGCTGGTTTGGCCGCGGCACCGCCGACAACAAGGGACAGCACACCATCAATCTGGCGGCGCTCGCCAGCGTGCTCGCCGCCCGCGACGGCAAGCTCGGCTTCAATACCAAGCTGCTGATCGAAATGGGTGAAGAAACCGGCTCGCCGGGACTCGACGCCATCTGTCATACGTATAAGGATGCGCTTGCCGCCGACGTGCTGATCGCCTCGGACGGCCCGCGTCTGGCCGCGCGGCGCCCGACCGTGTTCCTCGGCTCGCGGGGCTCGGTGAATTTCAGGCTCGCACTGAACCTGCGCGACGGCGCGCATCACTCGGGCAACTGGGGCGGCCTGCTGCGCAATCCCGCCACGGTGCTCGCCAGCGCACTGGCGAGCCTTGTCGATGCACGCGGGGTGATTGCCGTCGAAGGACTGCGTCCGCCGCCGATTTCCGATGCCGTGCGCCGGGCGCTGGCCGATATCGACGTGGGCGGCGGCCCTGGCGACCCTGCTGTCGACGACAACTGGGGCGAGCCCGGCCTCACACCGGCCGAACGCGTATTCGGCTGGAACAGCTTCGAAGTGCTGGCGATGAAGGCAGGCAATCCCGAGAACCCGGTCAACGCCATTCCGTCGTCCGCCTACGCGCATTGCCAGTTGCGCTTCGTGGTGGGTACCGATTGGCACAACCTCGCGCAGCACCTGCGCACGCATCTCGATGCGCATGGCTTCACGATGGTCGAGGTCAGCGTGGAGCGCGGCGCACCGGCGACGCGGCTCGATCCGGAAGACCCGTGGGTGACCTGGGCGATCGCTTCGCTCGAGCAGACCACCGGCAAGAAGACTGCGGTCCTGCCGAACCTCGGCGGCACGCTGCCCAACGAAGTCTTCGCCGACACGCTGGGCCTGCCGACCATCTGGGTGCCGCACTCGTATCCCGCCTGCTCGCAACACGCGCCAAACGAGCATCTGCTCGGACCGGTCGTACGTGAAGGACTGCAGATCATGGCGGGGCTCTTCTGGGATCTCGGCGAAAACTCACCCAAAGCGCGTACAGCAGGCGGTTGAATCTCGCCGGCCGGCTGCAGTCGCGCGCAGCGGCTACAAGCAGGTGCGTGCATTCACGGCCGGTACGGCGTGAAGCCGCATCGAATCTGACGCACCCCCGCCGAGCCATCGGCGCTCCCTCGTTCGCCGTCGCGAGACCTGACCACCATGAACACCTCCACCCTGCCCGCCGGGGCCGTGCGGCCCTCCGCGGCCCAAGTCCATCGCATCATCCTTGCGGCGTCGATCGGCAACGCACTCGAATGGTTCGACCTGGTCGTCTATGGCTTTTTCGCCGTGACGATCGCCAAACTGTTCTTTCCGGCCAGCACCGAAGCGATCTCACTGATGCTCACGCTCGGCACCTTCGGCATCTCGTACCTGATCCGGCCGCTCGGCGGCTTCGTGCTCGGCTCGTTTGCCGATCGCGCCGGACGCAAGGCCTCGATGCTGCTGTCGATCGCGCTGATGATGATCGGCACGCTGCTGATCGCCATCATGCCGGGCTATGCCACGATCGGCCTTTGGGCGCCGTTCGGCATCCTCTTGTCGCGTTTGATGCAGGGCTTTTCCGCCGGCGGCGAGTTCGGCTGCTCAACGGCTTTTCTGGTCGAGCATGCTCCCGAGCGGCGCGGCTTCATGGGTAGTTGGCAATTCGCCAGCCAGGGACTGGCGACGCTGCTCGCGTCAGGCTTTGGCGCCTTGCTGACCAGCCAGCTCTCGGGCGCGCAGCTTGAATCGTGGGGCTGGCGCATCCCGTTCTTCTTTGGCCTCGCAATCGGGCCGGTCGGCTTCTACATCCGCAAGTACGTCGACGAGGCAGCGGAGTTCGACGCGCAGCAGAAGACGCTCATGCAGACCCCGGCGCAGACCCACTCGCCGGTGCGCGAACTGCTCGTGACACAAAAGACGCGTGTGCTGCTGGCGGTGGGTGCGCTCGTCATTTCGACGGCGGCCAACTACATGATCCTGTATATGCCGACGTACGCGATCAAGCAGCTTCATCTGCCTGCCGCGACGGGCTTCGCCGCGACGCTCGCCACCGGCTTCGTGCTGACCGTGCTCACTCCGGTCATCGGCCACTGGTCCGATACGGCGGGACGCGTGCGGCTCATGGCCGCGGCGGCGCTGCTGATGCTGGCGACGGTGTATCCGACCTTCGCCTGCATGAACCGGCATGCCTCGTTTGCGACGATGCTGGTGGCGATGACCTGGATCGGCGCACTGAAGGCCGCGTATTTCGGCGCCCTGCCGGCATTGATGTCCGAGATCTTTCCGATCCGCACGCGAGCGACGGGTCTTGCCGTCAGCTACAACATCGGCGTGACGGTCTTCGGCGGCTTTGCGCCTTTCATCATCACGTGGCTGATTGCAGCGAGCGGCAACAAGCTCGCGCCGGGTTTTTATCTGATGTTCTGCGCGGTGCTGAGCCTCATCGCCCTGTACGCGGTGCGAACGAGGCTCAGGATACGCTGAGCCGGAATGAACCACGGGCCCGCTGCGCAAGCAAGCGGGCCCGCTTCTTTCGTGCCGGCGTTCAGGATTTAGGGCGCGGGATTCGGCTGCAGTTCGTGCAGCGCGTCGATTTCCGCCAGCACCTCGGGCGAGAGCTTCACGTCCACGCTCGCAATGTTCTCCTTCAACTGCGCGAGCGAGGTTGCGCCGATCAGGTTGCTCGTCATGAACGGGCGGCTATTGACGAACGCCAGCGCAAACTGTGCGGGCGACAGGCCATGGCGCTTCGCCAGTTCGACATAGCGGCTGATCGCCTGCAGCGACTGCGGCTTACTGTAGCGCTGGAAGCGTTCGAACAGCGTAATGCGGGCGCCCGCCGGACGCGCGCCGCCTTCATACTTGCCCGACAGCCAGCCGAACGCGAGCGGCGAATAGGCCAGCAGGCCGACGCCATCGCGGTGTGTGAACTCCGACAAGCCCGCTTCGAAAGTCCGGTTCAGCAGACTGTACGGATTCTGGATGCTAACGATGCGCGGCAAGCCGAGTTTTTCCGCGGCGCGCAGAAACTGCGCAACACCCCACGGCGTTTCGTTCGACACGCCGATATGCCGCACCTTGCCTTCCTTGACGAACTCGGCGAGCACCGACAAGGTTTCCTCGATCGGCACCGTATAGGTATCCTCGACCCACGGATACGCACTGCGGCCGAACGTCATCGTGCTGCGATCGGGCCAGTGCAGCTGATACAGATCGACGTATTCGGTTTGCAGGCGCTTGAGGCTGTCGTTGAGCGCCTCGGTCAGATTCTTGCGGTCGAACTGATTGCCCTCGCCACGAATATGGCGCGGGTTATGCGGTTGACGCGCCGGGCCGGCAATCTTGGTGGCGAGCACGATTTTCTCGCGCGCGCTGCGATGCTGCGCGAGCCATGTGCCGATATAGCGCTCGGTCGAGCCCTGAGTCTCGGGACGCGGCGGCACCGGATACATTTCGGCGGCGTCGATCAGCGTCACGCCGTGATCGAGCGCGTAGTCGATCTGCTCGTGTGCTTCGCGCTCGGTGTTCTGCTCGCCCCAGGTCATCGTGCCGAGACCAATCAGGCTGACCTCGACGCCGGTATTGCCCAGTTTGCGGTATTCCATCGATCGATTCCCGTTGTCTGTGTGTACGAAAGATGCCGACGTTACCACGGCCACCAAATGCTTGCAGGGCAGCTAAAATGCAGCTCGCACGGACTATGGCAACGCCCTCATTGCCCCATCGCAACATTGCAAGCCTGAAGATGAATCCAGAACACCTCGAATTGCTGGTCACCCGTGTCATGCCCTACGGAAAATATAAAGGCCGGCTGATTGCGGATTTACCGGGGCATTACCTGAACTGGTTTGCGAGCCAGGGCTTTCCGCCCGGCGAGATCGGCCGCCTGCTCGCCCTGATGCACGAGATCGACCATAATGGCCTGTCGTCTTTAATCGAACCGCTGCGCAAAGGCCGCGAACGGCCGGCAAGCTAAACCGCATTGCCGAGCCTTGTCATGAAACAACAGGCCTTGATGGCCGCTGGAGCAGGCTTTCAATTCTGCAAAATCAGTCGACAATCAGGCGACTAAAAATACAGAACTGAAAGCTGTCGAACATGTTATTTGCTGTGTAAAAAACGCTAACGTTTTGCCGCTTGACCCGGTTTTGTGCATCGGTTGTAATCGCCACCATCTGCCCAGTTTTAGCCTTGGTTTTACTCTCTTCAGATCCCGCATGACTCTATGCAAAATCTCAGCCTGATTCACCTGCTGGAATACATCGGCCACGATATGTCGCCCGTGTGGGCTGTGCTTGCATTTTTCGCTTTCGGCTATGTGATTGTGGGCCTGCCCGTGCACTTCCGCCAGGGCGCCGCATCGCGCGACGTCTGGGGGACAGCCGCCGGCGTGACGATGGCCGCGCTCTACGCCGCCTTCATCGTGGGCGTGTATCCGATCCTCCAGCACACGCTGCACCTGCTCCCGCCGATCAGCATCGCGCGCTAACGCGGCGCGCCTGCACCCCACTCCATCGCCAGCGCGGCAAACGCGTCGCTGGCCGCACTCCGATACCCGCCGCTGCGCCACAGCAGCTTGACCGTGCGGCGCGGCAAAGCCGGCCTCAAGGCAAGCGGATGCAAACCCTCATGCTCGCGCGCAATCGCATCGGGCAATACCGTCACGAGCTGACCGCGCCGCACGATTTCCACCACGGCGCCAATCGAATTCACCTCGATCGCCACCTTCGGCACGATGCCCTGCTGACGGCAATACAGATCGATATGGCGGCGCGTCGCGAAATCGCCGTTCAACAGGACGAATGACTCCTCAGCGGCCTCGCGCGCCGACAGTGTTACCGCTTGCTTCGGCGCTTGCGTCGCCGCTTGCCTCGCGCAGCGGTGCGCCGGCCCGACCACCAGACTGAGCGTTTCGACGAAGAGCGTTTCGCTCTCGAGCTCCGGCGCGCGGACCTCGTCGAACGCGATGCCGATATCGAGCCGGTCGTCGGCGAGCGCCGCTTCAATGCGGTCCTGAGTGGTCTCCTCGAGGCTCACGGCGATGCCCGGATGAGACTCGTTGAAACGGACCAGCAACGGGCCAATCAGGTAGGCCGTGAAGGTCGGGGTGGCCGCGAGCCTCAGGGTGCCGCGGCTCAGATCCTGCACGTCGTGAATGGCCCGCCGGCCGGCGTCGAGATCCTGCAGCGCACGCCGTGCATGGCGCAGATAGGCCTCGCCCGCATCCGTGAGCCGCACGGTGCGGCTCGAACGGTCGAACAGTTGCGCCCCCAGACCGTCTTCCAGTTGCCGGATCTGCTGCGAGAGCGTGGGCTGCGAGACGTGCAGGGCCTCAGCCGCGCGGGTGAAGTTCTGGTGTTCTGCAACCGCCTGCAGATAGCGGATATGACGTAGCAGCATGCCCACTCAACTATAGATGTGACTTATTAGATCCATCATAATCCGGTCTTGGACCCTATAGTTAAATGAGATCATGCTTGTGACATTGATCTGCACCGGGAGAAGCGCTCATGCAGGACATCATTGAAGGCTTTTTGAAATTTCAGCGGGAAGTGTTCCCCGCCCGCTCCGCGCTGTTCAAGCGGCTTGCCACCAGCCAGAGCCCCGGCGTGCTGTTCGTCACCTGCTCGGATAGCCGCGTGGTGCCGGAACTGCTGACGCAGCGCGAACCGGGCGACATGTTCGTGATCCGCAACGCCGGCAATATCGTGCCGTCGTACGGACCGGAGCCGGGTGGCGTCTCGGCCACCGTCGAATATGCGGTCGCCGTGCTGGGCGTGACGGAGATCGTCATCTGCGGGCATTCGGATTGCGGCGCAATGACGGCCATCTCGAGCTGCATGTGCCTCGATCACCTGCCGGCTGTGGCCGCCTGGTTGCGGCATGCCGATGCGGCCAAGGCCGTCAATGCCGCACGCGAGCATGCCACGCCCCAGGCGCGCCTCAATGCGCTGGTGCGCGATAACGTGGAAGCCCAGCTTGCCAACATCAAGACCCATCCTTCGGTTGCGGTGGCGCTGTCGCAAGGGCGGCTCAACCTGCATGGCTGGGTCTACGACATCGAAAAAGGCGCGATCGACGCTCTCGACGGCAGCACCACCCCGCCGCGCTTCGTTTCGCTCGTCGATCATCCGAACGCCTGCGCGATGCGTACGCATGAGATGAAGATCCATCAGGCCACTGAAGAAGACCGGACCGGCGAAGCCCGCTAGCGCGGGCGGCCGCGGCGTCCGGCCGCTTAACCTGCCCAACCGGCTTAACCTGCTCAACCCGCTTGCCCCGTAGCCCACTCAGCCCGTTTAGTCGAGAAAAGGAACCGCCATGCTGCAATCCCAAGTGAGCCAGGCCGCCCGCCTGCAACTGACCGACATCATCATCGACGCGAAGCTGCGCAAGAACCTCTCGTGGCAGGAGCTTGCCGAGGGCACGGGCCTGAGTCTCACCTACGTGACCGCGGCCCTGCTCGGGCAGCACCCGCTGCCGGCCGATGCGGCCCAACGGGTGGGCGAGCGGCTCGAACTCGACGCGGACGCCATCCGTCTGCTGCAAGCCATCCCGCAACGCGGCAGCCTCGTAGAGAGCGTGCCGACCGATCCGACCATCTACCGCTTCTACGAGATGGTGCAGGTCTACGGCACGACGCTCAAGGCGCTGGTGCACGAGCAGTTTGGCGACGGCATCATCAGTGCGATCAACTTCAAGATCGATATGAAGAAGGTGGACGACCCCGAAGGCGGTTCACGCGCAGTCATCACACTCGACGGCAAGTTCCTGCCGTATAAGCCGTTCTGAGGCGAGAGCGCGCGGCGCCCTTTCTGTCTGCTGGCTGTCTGCCGGCTGTCTTCTGCCCTTTTGCTGTCCTTTGCTGCCTGCCGGCGGCCGCATTCGCGGCCGCCTGAGCCCCCGCCCAGTGCACTCGCACAATCTTCACACCCTCGTCCCCTCGCCTGCATAGCGCACCGCTCGGTAAAAACCCGATATTGAGTCAGGCTCATACCTGAGATCAAAAAACATCAATTCTTCGCCCGCGCCAACGAACAGCACAATCACGCTACACCGTCGTATGCAAATCGGGTCTGCCTATGCACAGCCGCCCGAAGGCCCGGACCGCCGCAGTCCCGCTGCACGCCCAGCCCGGCGCCGGCTTCGCGCACTACGGCGATCAACTAAAAAGACATTCAGACAACATTGGAGACAGTCAACCATGAAACTCAGACAATTTCGCGCCGCGTTCCTGACTGCTGCCTTGCTCGCAACCGGCTCAGCCCATGCGGCCGACAACTGGTGCGGCGCAGGCAAGACCGTGCACTTTGCCGGCATCACGTGGGAGAGCGGCGCATTCGCCACCGAAGTGCTGCGGCAGATTCTCGAGAAAGGCTACGGCTGCAAGACCGATGTCGTCCCCGGTAGCACCGCCGCGACCGAAACCGCTCTCGCACACAACGACGTGCAGGTATGGGCCGAACAGTGGACGGGCCGCAGCGAGATCACCGCGAAGGCCGTCGCTTCGGGCAGCGTCAAGCTGGTCGGCGACACCCTGCCGGGCGGCACCAAGGAAGGCTGGTTCGTGCCGGACTATGTCGTGAAGGGCGACCCGGCGCGCGGTATCAAGCCGTCGGCGCCGGGACTCGTTGCCGTGACCGATCTGCCGAAGTACAAGGATGTGTTCGTGGATGACGAAGAGCCCAGCAAGGGCCGCTTCCTCAATTGCCCAAGCGGCTGGGATTGCGAGCGCGTCAACACGCGTCTCCTGAAGGTGCTCAAGCTCGACGATTCGTATACTAACTTCCGCCCGGGCACGGGAGCCGCGCTCGATGCGGCGATCGCCTCGGCGTACACGCGCGGCAAGCCGATCCTCTTCTACTACTGGGGGCCGGCCGCGCTGATGGCCAAGTACAAGCTCACCGAGCTGAAGATGCCGCCGTACAACGCCGATTGCTGGAAGACCTTGCGTGACGAAAGCAGCACCTCGCAGTGCGCCTCGTCATACATGGTCTCGCATGTGACGGTGGGCGTGTCGACGCCGTTCTACAACGACGATCCGCAACTGATGGCGATGTTCAACAAGGTCCAGTTCCCGATGGACTTCCTGAACGAGACCATCCTCGACATGAGTGTCAAGAAGGTCGACGGCAGCACGATGGCCACGCAATTCCTGCGCACGCATCCGGAGATGTGGAAGCAATGGGTGCCGGCCGACGTCGCCTCGAAAATCCAGGCAAGCCTGGCTAGCTAAACCCGCGAGCGCATCATGAACTCGTTTTTCCTGCATCTGTCGATTGCCGACTGGGTGAACGACGTCGTCCAGTCGTTCGTCACCGCGCACGGTGACAGCTTCCATAACTTCAGCATCCTGCTGCTGCGTTATCTGCTGGTACCGCTCGAAGGCGCGCTGCGGGCCACACCCGCGTGGCTGATCCTGCTCGCGGTGGGCGCGATCACCTGGAATGCGACGCGGCGCCTGCCCATCGCCGCCTTCTTCGTGCTGCTGCTCTACGCGATCGGCTGCTTCGGCCTGTGGGACAAGCTCATGGAGACGCTCGCGCTGATGCTGGTGGCCACCGTGCTGTCGGTGGTGCTGGGCGTGCCGCTTGGCATCTTCACCTCGCGCAGCGCATGGCTGCGGCGCATCCTGCTGCCGGTGCTCGACATCATGCAGACGCTGCCGAGCTTCGTGTACCTGATCCCGGTGCTGATGCTGTTTGGCCTCGGCAAGGTGCCGGCGAT
>NZ_SCNV01000046.1 GCF_005503145.1 Burkholderia sp. 4M9327F10
CACCGCAAAACCCACCCCCTGGCCCGTCGATCTGAAGCGCGCCAGAAAGGCTTCCCGCGCAGCCTCGTCCATGCCCTGCTCCTGCGCCCACACCGGCAGATCGGGATGGCGTTCGCGCATCAGCGCCACGACGCGCTGCAGATAATCGAAACTGCTCAGGAAACCCAGGTAATTGCCGGGTTGCGTGGCGTACTGCCGCGCAATCAGATCGACGATTGGCGCAAGCGAGCGCTCGCGGTCGCGCCAGCGGGTCGACACATGACCGGCCACATGCACTTTCAGTTGCTCCGCGCGAAACGGCCCCTCTACGTCGAGCCAGCGGGTGTTTTCCGGCAGGCCGAGCGTGTCGCGATAGAAATGATGCGGGCTAAGCGTGCCCGAGAACATCACCGTGGTGCGCGCCGCTGCGTAGCGCGGCGCGAGGAATGGCGCGGGAATCACGTTGCGCACGCACAGGGTCGAAGCGGTTCTGGGACGCGCGCCAAGGCGCTCCGGCGCGAGCGTGGTGTCGAACACCGAGTGCTCACTCAGTTGCTCGGCGAGCGCGACGAAATGCATCGCGTCGAAATAGAAACGCAGTTGGGTCTCGTCGATCGACAGCGGCGCTTCGGTCATCTGCGCGGTCACCGCGCCAATCAGGTTTTGCGCCGCGCTCAGGAGGCCGGGCGGGATGTCCGGGTGCACCTGGTAGACGTCGGTCTGGGCGCGATTCAACGCGTTCCACTCGCGATTGAGCCGCTCGAGCGGCTTGCGCAACGCAGTGGGGGCGCTCTTGCGGGCCGCCCGGAATGCGGTTTGCTCCAGCGCGGCCGAGTACATGCGGCGTGCGCGGTCCAGCAGGTTATGCGCTTCGTCGACCAGCACGGCGACCCGCCACTGGTTCACTTGCGTGAGCGCATACAGCAGCGCGCTGCTGTCGTAGTAGTAGTTGTAATCGCCCACCACCACGTCGCTCCAGCGTGCGAGTTCCTGCGCGAGGTAGTACGGGCAGACGTCGTGCGCGAGCGCCGCTGCGCGGACTGCCGAGCGGTCCAGGCGGCGCCCCGCCAGTGCCGCGCTGCGGGCGGCGTCGAGGCGGTCGTAGAAGCCGCTTGCGAGTGGGCAGGAGTCGCCGTGGCAGGCCTTGTCGGGGTGTTCGCAGGCTTTGTCGCGGGCGACCAGTTCCAGTGTGCGCAATGGGAGAGGCGGCCTGGCGGAGGAATTCACGACGGCGTTGCCGGGGCTCGCGCTAGCAGCAACGTCTGCCTCGGCGGCTGCACCGGCACTGGCGTGCAGCGTCTCGATCGCATCCAGCGCCAGTGCGCGCCCCGGCGTTTTGGCGGTCAGGAAGAAGATCCGCTCCACCTGATCCCCGGCGCAGGCCTTCAGCAGCGGAAAAATCGTTGCGAGTGTCTTGCCGATACCGGTTGGCGCCTGCGCCATCAGGTTCTGCCCATCGCGCGCCGCACGATACACCGAAACCGCCAGCTCGCGCTGCCCGCTGCGGAACTGGCCGTGCGGAAAAGCCAGCACGCTCAACGCCGCGTTGCGCGCGCTGCGATGCGCTTCCTCCTGCATGGCCCAGCCGATAAACCGTTCGCACTGCTCGACAAAAAACGCCTCCAGCTCGGCCGCACTGTGCGATTGCGTCAGGACGGTTTCCTTCTGGCTGCCAATGTCGAAGTACACCAGCGCGACCTGCAATTCGCCCAGCCCGCGTGTCTGGCACAGCAGATGCCCATAGACGAGCGCCTGGGCCCAATGCAGCACACGGTGATTGTCCGGCATCGCGTCGAGATCGCCGCGATAGGTCTTGATCTCCTCGAGCCGGTTGAGCGTCGCATCGTAACCGTCGGCGCGGCCGCGCACGCTGAGGCTGCGGTGCGTGCCGCCCAGTGTGATCTCCGATTCGTAGCCGCGCCCCCGCCGCGAAGCCACGGTGGCGTGTCCAGCAATCCCTTCCGCCGCCGTGGGCGCGGGGGTAAAGCGCAGGTCGAGATCGCCGCGCCGCGCGGTGAACTCGCACATCGCCCGCACCGCCACCACGTAGCTCATGCCGCCGCTCCGACGCCGGCTGCGAGTGCATCGTCGGCCCAGCGCACGTCGAGCACCCGCACCGGCATGCCGTGCTGCACGCAGTATTCCAGCCAGCGGATCTGGTTGTCCTGCAGACGATCGCCCGGCCCCTTCACCTCGATCAGCTCGTAGCGCCGCTCGCCCGGCCAGAAGCGCACCAGATCGGGCAGGCCGGACCGGTTGCTGCGGATATCGCGCAGCAAGCGCTCGAACCACAGTTTCAGATGCGTGGCCGGCAGACAGTCGAGCGCCAGCCCGACCAGTTCGGCTGTCAGCACACCCCAGAACACAAACGGCGACTGCAGGCCGGCTTTGCGCTCCATGTGCCGCAGGATCGTCTCGCGATATGCGCCGGTGTCCAGTTGCGCAAGGCAGGCATCAAACTGCGCGGCACGGCGCAGATGAAAATCCGGCGCATGCAGATCGGCCGGGCCGCGCTGGAACGGATGGAAAAACGCGCCTGGAATCGCCGCAAAAACCGGCTCCCAGCACAGCAGGCCGAATAGCGAGTTGATCAGCGCATTCTCGACGTAATGGACCGGCGCCTCCGCGCTGCTCAGGTGATCACGCGCGGCATACTCGACGGTAAGCGGCGCACTGGGTCTTGCCAGCACCAGCGCGCTGCGCTCGATACGGCCTGCCGCGGCCGCCCTCGCCACCGGCTGGCCCAGACGGCGCTGCAAACGCGGCAGCATGCGCGCCACGCGCTGACGCTCCTCTTCGCTTTCCGGCGCTTCGGCCGCCTGTGCCGCCAGCGTCAAAGCCGCGTCGAAACGATCGCAGCGCTCCAGCACCCGGATGCGCCGATGGCGTGCTCCGGGCCAGACACAGCCGCTATAGACGGCAAGCGCCGCGTCCCACTGACGGTGACGCTCGCAGTGCTGGCCGACGAGAAACAGCAGCTTGGCGCGACGCGTTTCCAGCCACGGGTTGGCGGTTTCGACGGCGCCGATCTCGCCGAGCAACGGCTCGACAGAATCGCCCTGCGCGAGCGTTTCAAGCGTTTCGCGGCAGGCTTGCAAGGCGAGATAGCGGTCCACGTCCTCACGCTGCTGGAACGCCCGCGACGACGGCGCAAACGGCACCGTTTCGTACTGGAACACCCCCAGGTCCGCGAGGACGAACTCGGACCAGTCCTGATGCAGGTTACCGAAAAACATCAGCCGCAAACGCTCGCACAGCGGCGCAATCACGACGTGGAAAACCGGCTCGGTGGACTGCGGGTTCCAGGCGCCAAAGGGACGCGCTTCGCCATGCGTGGCCCGCAGCGCGTCGAGCAGATCCGACTTGCGGCTGCCTTTGCGCGCAGGGGCATCGGTGAACATCTGCTGTAGTTCGGGGCGGGTCGCGAGCGCGAACAGTTCGTCAAGGCTCAGGTACGGCGCGGGGTCGATCCAGCCGAGCGCGATCAGCGGCGCGGCGGCTTGCAACGGACAGCCGATCTCGTCATACGTCAGCCGGCTCGCTCTGAACAGCGTACCCTTGCGCATCAGCATGCGTACCAGTAACGCCCGGGACGCCTGCGGCAGGCCGCGGAATGCGTCGAGAAAGCGGCGTTCGTCCGGGCCGAGGATGTCGTCATAGCGCTCGGCAAGCCATGCCAGCGCGCGCTCGAAGTTCAGCAGGTAGTAGAGGGCGGCGGCCGGCGTCTCAGGTGCGCCGGCCGTGGCTGAAGGCGCGCCGGCCGCGGCAAAGGGAACCTCAGCAGGAGCGACGGAGGGCGCGTCAGGAAGCATCTGTCACCACGGGGCGATCATGGGTAGCTGTATGTTTATACAGTAATGATAGCAAAACCAGTGGGACCGGCGCGCCTTCGCGATTACCATGGTCGTCGCCTGGCGACGCCGAACCGTCTCCGGCGTGCGCCTGACATGCCGTGCCTCGCGCCCCTACCCCAGACCAGCTCGAATGACCCGGGTCAATGAACACTAGCTGCCTCGTCGATGAACCCAGACCGCCCAACCCGTGGCGGCGCCTCGTCTGGCCCTGGGCCGCGTTCTGGCTGCTCATGCTCGCCGTCGGGATACAGCAGTCCCTCTGGACAGGCGAGCTGCATGTCTGGCGGCCGCTCGTCGACTACGGCACGTCCGCGCTCGGCGCCACCCTGCTCCTTGCCGTGCAGATGAAGCGCACCGCGCGGCTCGATCGCTTCCTGAACCATCCGCTGCAATGGTTTCTGCGCGCCTGCGCATGGATGCCGCTGCAAATGATCGCCTACCTCAGCGCGATGTTTGCGATGCGCATTGGCATCTACGCGCTGGGTGGCTTACGGTACAAGCATGGACCGTGGCACGAAGTCCTGGTCTACGAAGCGACGACTTTCACCCTGTACTACACGTTGTTCAGCGGCATTCATTTCGGCGTGCGCTCGTACCTCGCATGGGCGACCGAACGCCTGCGCACGGAACAGCAGGCCACCCTCGCTCGCGAAGCCCAGCTTGCGCAGCTGACCCAGCAACTCCAGCCTCATTTTCTGTTCAACGCGCTAAACACCATCTCAGCCCTGATGCACAGCAATCCCGACGCCGCCGACAGGGTGCTCACCCGCCTCGCGACCCTGTTGCGCGCGGCCACTGACGCGAGCCGGCGCCCCGAACAATCATTGGCCGAGGAGCTGACCTTGCTGCGCGCCTATGCGGACATCATGGTGCAACGCTTCGCCGACCGCGTGCAGATTTCGTGGCAGGTGGACGACGCGGCGCAGAACTGCCGCGTACCCACGCTCGGCCTGCAGCCGCTGCTGGAAAACTGCTTTCACCACGTGGTCGAGCGGCGCAATGCATTCACGCACATCGTGATACGGACGCAACTGAGCGCCGGCATGCTGCATGTCGAGATAGAAGACGACGGCGATTTGCAGCAGCTCCCCGCCACACGCGGAGTCGGTCTCGGCAATCTCGTGGACCGCCTGCAGTCGCTGTACGGAACGCGGGCGAGTCTCGAACTGAAGCTGCGGCCAGGCGGTGGCCTGATCGCGGAAGTGAGGTTGCCGTGCGCGCGCTGATTGTCGATGATGAAGCGCTCGCGCGCAGCAAGCTGCTGCGCATGCTTCGCGCGTTTGCCGATGTCGACGTGGTCGGCGAAGCCTCCGACGGCGCGGCGGCTCTCGCGCTGACGATGCAGTTGCGGCCCGACGTGATCTTTCTCGACGTACAGATGCCCGGGGTGGACGGTTTCGACGTCGCCGCGTCGTTACCGGACGACGCTCCGGCGCTGGTCTTCGTGACCGCCTTCGACCAGTACGCATTGCGGGCATTCGACACCCATGCCACCGACTATCTGCTGAAGCCTGTCGAACCGGAGCGACTCGAGCGTGCTGTGCAGCGGCTGCGCGATTCGGTGCGTGGCGCGACACGCCCGCGGATTGGTGCGCCAACCCAGTTGATGATCGCCGATCGCGGGCAAACCCATGTCGTGCGCTGTGCCGACATCGAATGGCTGGAGGCCGCCGGCAACTATGTCACGCTCCATCTGCCCGGGCGAACCCTGCTGATCCGCCGCACACTCGCTTCGCTGCTTGACGATCTCGACACCCTGTTTGTCCGCACGCACCGCGGCGCGGCCGTCGCGCTCACCGCCGTCGCCACCGTGCGGCCACGCAGCAAAGGCGATGCCGTCGTGACGCTGCATAGCGGCGCCGAGGTGCCGTGCAGCCGGCAGCATCGCGAGGCGCTTATGCAGCGCCTCTTGCAATAACGCCAATCGCCCGGTTCGTCACACGCAAGACCCGACTCGTCCCAAGTCAATTGCCAGGTAACTAGCCTCGAACTACGCTGAACAACATCATCCTGTCGAAGCTCCGATCATGGCCACCTTGCTCATCCTGCTCAAATACGCTGTGTACATCGTTCTCGCGTCCTCGATGGCCGAGGCGCTCGTGCTGTCGGTGCGGCACGGTTGGCGCGGCTATGACTGGCGCGCCACCTCCGTGTCGGTGATCGATTTCCTGGTTCGCGAGTATCCGTTGCAGTGGTTGCTGCCGCTGGCGTTCTGGGGCCATGCGATGGACTGGTTCTGGCAGCACCGGCTCTGGACCTTGCCGATGAACCATTGGAGCGGCTGGCTCGGCTGCTTCCTCGGCCAGGAGTTCTGCTATTACTGGTTTCACCGCGCGGCGCACCGGACGCGCTGGTTCTGGTGCAACCACTCGGTCCATCATTCGCCCAACCAGCTCAACCTCTCTGCCGCGTATCGCTTCGGCTGGTTGGGGCGGCTGACGGGATCCACGGCGTTTTTCGTACTCGCACCGCTGTTCGGCATGCCGCCAAAGATCGTACTCCTGATGCTTTCGCTGAACCTGCTCTATCAGTTCTTGCTGCATGCAACATGGATTCCGCGCCTGGGCCCGCTGGAGTGGATTCTGAACACGCCTTCCGCGCACCGGGTGCATCACGCGTCTAACCTCGAGTACCTGGATGGAAACTATGGCGGCGTGCTGATCGTGTTCGACCGTTTGTTCAATACGTATATTGCCGAAAAGCCTGGCATACCGTGCCGCTTTGGACTCGTTACGCCGATGACGACCTATAACCTGCTAACGGTCGAGTTCAATCAATGGCGCGCATTGTGGCGCGATCTGCTCGAGGCGCGGTCCATACGTGAAGTGTGCGGCTATCTCTTCATGCCGCCCGGGTGGCGCCCGGATGGCAAGGGGGAGACCACCGCGGATCTCAGACGCCGCATGACTACGCAGTCTTTAGGTGCGCGGCAACCCTAGGAGAATCCGCAAACGCAAGTAGACATACGAGGCCCGCGCGGAAATAATGTGGCACCAACCCCACATCTATTATTCCGGCGAGGAGATCGACACGATGGGTGCACGCGAACTGCTGCTCAAGATGTTCCGTTATCAGGCCTGGGCTAACGTCGAACTCCTCGACGCAATTGATAGCCTGAGCGCCGAGCATCATTCGGCGGAACGGCATCTTGCCATCCGGCTGATGAATCATTGCCTGGTGGTGAACCGGATATTCGCAGCGCATCTTTTGGTCGAAACACATCACTTCGAGTCGGACAATACGCCCCACACACCCGATCTCGCGGAACTGCGTGCCGGCCACGCGGCTACCGATCAGTGGTACCTCGACTACGTGGGGACGGTTACGCCCGCGATACTGTCCGAATCGGTAGCCTTTGCCTTCACTGATGGCGACAAGGGATACATGACGCGCGACGAGATGCTGACCCACGTCGTCACGCACGGTGGTTATCACCGTGGCGAGGCAGGACGGATTCTGGTCCAGGTTGCCAACGGTTCGGAACAGGCCGTTAAACTGCCTTGGGACACCTACGCCGTGCATCTCCACAGGACGGAGCCCGAGCGCCGGCTGCAAGGGCAGGCGAATTGACGGCGTTTCAACGGGAAAATAACAAACCGGCAGTCCGCCATGTCAGATATCGTATCGTTTCTCGTGATGTTCGCCGTCGTAGTCGGCTGCCTTTCGCTTGTTGTCGTTCAGCTACTCACCGGCGTCCCCTCCCTCTCCTCGAGCGCTGCTGAAGCCGCTGACGCAATCGCGCTATTGAAAGAAGCGAACCTTCCGCAACGGGCGATCATCTATGAACTCGGCAGCGGCTGGGGTGCGCTTGTGATCGCGTTGGCGCGCGCGTTCCCGGATGCCCAGGTGCGTGGGATCGAAATGTCGCCGCTACCCTACTGGATTGCCCGGCTACGGACTCGCAAGATGTCCAATGTGTCGCTGGTCTGGGGAAACTTCAACAAGTGCGACTTAGCGGACGCCGATGCGGTGACCTGCTATTTGATGCGCAGTCCTATGGTCAAACTGGCGGAGCTTTTCGACGGCATGTTAAAGCCTGGCACGAGTGTCGTCTCGGTGATGTTCTGGTTTCGCGGTCGCCAGGTCACGGCCACCCGGCAAGGACGCGTGCGGGGAAGCGTTGCGTTGTATAAATGGCCGGCGCTTGAGCGCAAAGCGCTCTAGCGAACCGCTGAGAGGCACGCATGCATGCATTACGTGCGCAGTGATGGCGGCGTCAGGACCGGCGCGCTTCGGCCATCAGCCGCTTGAACATCGGCAAGACCTGCTCGTCCGCCATGGCAAGCAGGCCGTCGCCGACGTAAATCTCAGCCAGACTCCAGCCCGGCACGCCCGACTCCCTGGCTCCGTTGAATAACCAGTACCCTTGCGTCGAAGCGATCGCATCGCGCCGATCGTTCAGTTCGTCGACGCCTGTCTCGAACAGGACGTGGAGCATATTGACTTGCGGAATACGCGGCAGCGTCCTGATCCCGTCAATCGCGTTCAGCCCTTCGGCAAAGCTTATGGTCCTCGCATAGAGAGGTTCCATCATGGCAATCCGTGCATCGAAATTCATTGCCGCGGAAACCAGCATCGGGCTTTGACTAATGAGTCTGCCGCCCATGCGCTGGCGCCAGAGTCTGGCTGCCGCAATGAAGTCTTCGCTGCCCGCGAGAACCGCACCCGCGATGCCGCCGATTCCCTTGTAAAGCGACACGTAGACCGAGTCGAATCCATCGGCTATTTCAGCGTATGAACGGCCGTAAAAAGCCCGGCACTCCCAAAGCCTGGCGCCGTCCATATGCAGCGGTATCCCGCGTTCACGAGAGGCCGACTTCAGGGATTCAAGCTCTTCCCATGACGGCAGGCGTCCACCGATCTCGCGCATCGGCAATTCGACGATCAGACATCCCAACGACTCAGCAAGGTTTGCAATATCGTCCGCCACAATAGGCCTGAAAGGCTGGCCGATTTTTACCCCCTGCAATCGGAAGAGCGCCTGATAGGCCTGCTCCTCGTGATTTTCCAGGTGCGAGGTGACATGCAGACCGATGCGCGCTGCGCGTTGCCGCTCGGTCCAGATTCGTACCGCGACGAGTTGGGCCATGGTTCCGCTTGGCACGAATACCGCAGCCGGCTTGCCGAGCAAGGCCGCGATCTTCTGCTCAAAATGCTCGATAAGATCGCCCTCGCCATAGCGATCGTAATCGACATGATTCGCTTCACACCAATCCGCCATTTGCCGAAATAGCGTTGCGGGCCTCGGCTCGATAAACCCGGACACCTGGTGCGGGCACTTGCGGCGTAAAAGCTTGCGATCTTGGGCGGATAACATGTTTGGCGGCGGCAGAGTCCGGTGTGGGAGTCAAATCTTAATCTATTTAGTGCCGCGCACTTCGGAGGCGGCAGCTTCATCAGGCCTCTTTGCCCTTCACTTTCGCCTTCACTTTCGCTTTCGCTTTCGCTTGCAGCCCCGCAGGCGCGTTCTTCTTCAATTTGCTCTGGTTGTATTCGATAGCAGCAAGGACGAGTTTTTTCAGGGCGCGCTCGTTAACCGCATCGCCCTCGAAGAAATCGATCGCTCGTCTTGCGTTGCCTTCCAGGCCCGCGTTAAAGAGCTTGTCGGGATCGGCGAGACCCGCCCCATGGGCAAAGGTCAGCTTCACCTTTCCCTTGTGGGCGTTAGCAACCGCGATCATTCCATCGCGGGACCACACAGGGCTTCCCATCCACTTCCATTCCTCGATGATCTCCCGGTCGGCGCCGAGGATAATCTTGCGGATACTGGCGAACGTCTTGCCGCGCCAGTCGGTGATTCCCGCTATCAGTTGATCGATCTGTTCCGATGCATCCATTGGCTCCCCCGCTTTGAATCAGGCCGGCCTGCTTCAGCAGCGCGAGATGCCCGAACACCGCCAGCTGTGAAATGCCGGCTTGGGCTGTCAGCGCCGCGAACGTTTGCCCTCCTTCGCGGCATACGCTCGAAGATAGCTCGCCGGGATGCATTACAGCTTACATTAATTCGCCAGCCAAAACTTAGAAGTTTACCTTGCAAGTTTATCTGTCTACCTTCATCATGAACGCAGACTCAAGCCAACCGTATTTGAACCACCATGCCCGTCACGCCCCTCGATCAAGCCGTTATCGATTTCATGCAGTCGCTGGGCCTGCTGATCCGGCGCACCCGCAGCGAATCCTATGCGGGAGAGTTGTCCATGACCGAAGCGGTCGTCATGTCGCGGCTGGCTAACGACGGCCCCGCCACTATCGCGGCACTGGCGCGAGCCGAAGGAATGCGGCCGCAATCAATGGGAACGACGATTGCGTCGCTCGAGGAGCTGGACATCGTCAAGCGCACGCCGCACCCTAGCGACGGCCGCCAACTGCTGATCGAGCTGACGCCAAAGGGTGTTCAGTTGCGCAAGAAGAACCGCGAGGCGAAGCAGATGTGGCTCTCGAAAGCGATCTCGGAGCTCGGCGCAGAGGAACGCGACACCTTGCTCAAGGCCGGTGAAATCATGAAGCGGCTGGCCGAAAAATGAGCGAGGCCAGTACGAGCGCCAGCGCGCCTCGCGGCATCGGTTCGTCGGTGTGGAAGGTGGCGGTTGTCGCCGTGATCGGGCCGTTTATGACACAGCTCGATTCGACCGTGGTCAACGTTTCGCTATCCACCATCAGCCACACGCTTGACGCCTCGATTGCCACTGCGCAGTGGGTCGTCAGCGGCTATCTGCTGGCCATGGCGCTGATGCTGCCGCTCAACGGCTGGTTCGTGGATCGCATCGGCGCGAAGCGGCTCTACCTTATCTGCTTCTCGACCTTTACGCTCGCCTCGATTCTATGCGGCGCGTCCCGAACCATGGGCGAGCTGATCGCTGCCCGCGTATTCCAGGGTCTCGTAGGCGGCGTGCTGGCGCCCATGACGCAGATGATGATTGCGCGCGTGGCCGGAAAAAACATGGCGCGCGTGATGGGCTACACCGCCCTGCCCATTCTGCTTGCGCCCATTCTGGGCCCCGTACTGGCCGGAACGATCCTCGCGCGGGCTGCATGGTCGTGGCTGTTTTATCTCAACGTCCCGATCGGCATTCTCGGTGTCGTACTGGCTGTGCTGCTGCTTCCGCGCGACACCATGTCTTTACAGAAACGCCCGTTCGACTTCCCCGGTTTCGTGTTGATATCGCCGGGCCTCGTTGCTTTCATCTATGGGCTGCAAAACGCGTCGCATACCGAGGGGCAATGGGTTCTGCTAGCCGGCGTCGTGTTTCTTGCGGGATTCCTCGCACACGCAGTGCGCAAAGGCAGTTCGGCACTGATCGATGTAACGATTTTTACGCAACGGACTTTCTCGGTCGCAGCGACCACGCAATTCTTCGCCAACGGCCTGTTGTTTGGCCGGCAACTTGTCGTGCCGCTGTACCTGATAGGAGGGTGTGGGTTGAGCGCCGCGCACGCGGGTTGGCTCATCGCGTCGACGGGTATTGGCATGATGTGCCTGTTTCCGTTGCTGGGATTTCTGACCGACAGATATGGTTGCCGCGCGGTCTCGGCAGGAGGCGCGCTGCTCGCTTTCCTCAGCACGCTCCCGTTCCTATGGATGATAGGACATCAATTCTCAGCGACATGGGCTGTGATAAGTCTGTTCCTGGCCGGAGCGGGCCAGGGAACGATCACCATACCGTCGATTTCGGCAGCGTATTCGTCAATACCCAAAGCGCGGCTTGCCGTGGCGAACACCGCGTTGAACATTGCACAACGGGTCGGCGGTCCGATTTCGACTACCCTGCTCGCGGCAGTCATCTCGCTGACCGTCCGCGATCATACGGGCGCTCAGCCGCAGGAATTTCTGATGACCTTTGTTGCGCTGTCCTGTCTGCATCTGCTGGCGTTCGCAGCGGCAACAATGCTGCCGGTGCGGATACATCGCTCATCCGAAGCATGAGGTACCCCGGCTAGTGCAACGGGCGGGGATAGCCGGACGCTGCCTGCCCCGACCACCTGACTCTCCAGGCGGGCGCCGCATCTCACAGCGTCAGGGCGACCAGCTCCGGCTCATCCGGTTCGAACCAGTCGGGATTTCGCTCGGCGACCGGCCCGAGAGACACCAGAATCTCGCGAAGGTGGGCACGCATCGCCTCTTCGGCGGCTTCGGGATCGTGCGCTTTCAACGCGTTGACGATGTGCACGTGCTGCCTGATGAGCAGATCCAGCGGTGATACTTCATGCAGGCTCAGGTAGCGCACCCGGTCCATCTGCGCCTTGATGTCCTGAATGGTGTCCCACGCTGCCACACAGTCGATCGACTGCGCGATCAGGAAATGGAACTGCTCATCGCAGGCGAGAAACGCGGCGGTGTTGTTGGCCTTCGAAGCGGCCTTCTGTTCACGCAGATTAGCGGCGAGCCCCGCTAGCTGTTCATCTGTGATCGCCACTGCAGCCTTACGCACCACAGCCGCTTCGATCGCCTCGCGAATGAAGCGGCCTTCACGCACCTTGCGCGGCGAAATCCGCTTAACGAAAGTGCCCCGTTGCGGCAGCACCTGAAGCACACCGGCCTCGACCAGCTTGATGAATGCCTCGCGCACCGGTTGCCGGGACACCTGAAACATTTCCGACACTTCCTTTTCCGATAGTGGCGTGCCGGGTGCGAGCAAGCCGGTAAAAATCGCCTCGCGCAGCGAGCGGAAAATCTGCTTCCCGATTGGCTCGTGCGATTCCAGAGACAGGCCCGCTACCGCGTCGGGAAGCGATGTTTTGGGCGCCCCACTGTCGCGCCCACGGCGCGCGGACAAGCTGGCATTTTTCATACGTAAATGTGACAGTAAGCGGATGTCACAACGCTACCATACTAGTTTACGTTCCGCTGCGTCTTTTTGTGCTCTCGGCTCGCGAACCCAGATCAGCGCGCACATTGCCCCCAGCACGGCAATCGCCCCCGCCAGAATGAACGCGCTGCCGTAAGCGCCGTGCGTGGCCTGCACGATGAAGCCTGTCACCGCCGGCCCGATCACGCCCGCAAGATTGGCGAGCAGGTGCACGAAGCCGCCCACACCGCCCACGTTCTCGCGCCGCACGGTGTCCTGGATCACGGCCCAATAGACGGAACCCGTGGCGTACAGGAAGAAGATCGACACCGACATCAGCGCGACCGCCCCTTCCATGCTCTGCACACGTCCGGCGAATGCCACGCAGACCGCCGCAATACCCAGGCACAACGAAAGCACGATTCTTCGCGACAGCAGCGGCTTGCCGGTCGCGCGCAGGATCAGATCGGTGATGAAACCACCCGCCGCGAGTCCGATGCTGCCGAGCACCCACGGAATCACCGTGGCAATGCTCATGTCGTGCAACGACATATGATGAGCTTCGGTCAGGTAAGTCGGAAACCACGACAGGAAGAAAAACAGCACGTAGTTGTATGCGAAGAACGCGCACGCCGTAGCGAGGATAATCGGCTGCCTGAGATAGAAACCCAGACTCGCCTGCTTTCCCGCGGGCGTATGCTCCATTGACGCAGCCTGCTGCTGGCCCGCGACGATCAGTTCGAGTTCAGCCGCCTTCACGCGGCGATTCTGCTGCGGGTGTTCGGTTGTGGTGAGCGTCCATAGCACGAGCCACGCGAGTCCGAGCAGCATGATCGCGACAAACGCCCAGCGCCAGCCGAAGCGGATCGCCATATAGCCGACAACCGGCCCTGCGACTGCCCCGCCAAGCGGCGTGCCCGAACTGATGACACCGATCGCACTCGCTACCTCGCGGCGCGGAAACCAGTTGTTGACCATCTTGCTGTTGGATGAACTGAACGGGCCTTCGCCCATTCCGAACAGCACGCGCAGCACGATCAGCGACACAAGGCCGCTCGCGAGCGCGGTCGCGCCGCAGAAGATCGACCAGATGCCCATCGCCGCGCCGAACACGCGTTTCGCGCCGAACCTGTCCGAAGCCACGCCGCCGACGAAGTTGAACAGCGCATAGCCGAGAAAGAAGCTGCTGAACACGATGCCCAGTTGTGCATGCGAGAAGTTCAGGTCTTTCTGGATCAGTGGTGCGGCGATCGAAAGCGCCGCACGGTCCAGATAATTGACGACGCCTGCCAGAAACAGCAGGCCGACGACGAACCATCGCTGGCTCTTGATCATGACATGTCTCCGGTGCCGCCTCTTGTTTTGTTGGGCGGTTCGAGTTTCGAGTTAGTCGAACTGCAAGTGCACCTTCATTGACTGGTTGCGGTCGTGCGCCACATCGAACGCGTGGTTTGCTTCGGCCAGCGGGAATGCGTGGGTCATCAGCGGGCGAAGATCGATCTTGTGCGCACCGAGTTCTTCGGCCGCCACCGCGTATTCATGGGTAAAGCGGAATGAGCCCTGATAGCGCAGCTCCTTCGACATCACAAGATTCGCGGCCACGGGCGACTGCCCCGCCGGCAGATTGCCGACCTGGATCACCGTGCCGCCTGCGCGCGCCGCCCGCAACGCGGTATCGAGTCCGGCGGGACTGCCCGATGCTTCCAGCACGACATCGAACGTCCCGCGCTGCTGCGACCATTGGTCGATACGCGCCTGATCGTCGGCGAGCACGGTTTCGTCGGCGCCGAGCGTCGCCGCCATCTGCAGCGCCTTGCCGGCGAGATCGACCGCGACGATGCGGTGCGCACCCGCACGCCTCGCCACCGCCAGCAGAATGCAGCCGATTGGCCCACAACCGACCAGCAGCACTTTCGCGCCGACCAGCGAGCCGGCCAGGCGTAGCGCATGCAACGCGACGGCGAGCGGCTCGGCCATCGACGCCTGCGCGAAGTCGAGGTTGTCGGGCACCGGCACGCACTGACGCGCATCCACCGCGATGAACTGCCGGAACATGCCCTGCATGTGCGGAAACGTCGAGGCACTGCCCATGAAGCGCATATTCAGGCAATGATTCGGCATACCCTGCACGCAATAGCGGCAGGTGCCGCAGTTGAGCCCAGGATTGACCGCGACACGCTGCCCGACGCTCAGGCCGCTCAGGCCGCTCACGCCCTCACCCAGCGCGGCAATTTCACCCGCGACCTCATGCCCAAGCACGAACGGTTCGCGCACAGCGAAGTCGCCGCTCTTGCCCTTGAAGTAGTACGACAGATCGGAGCCGCAGATGCCGCCCGCTCGCACGCGAATCTGCACCTGGCCTGGCTGCGGTTGAGGGGCATCGAGTTCATCGATGACGAGTTTTCTGGGTTCGTGCAGAACGGCTGCCAGCATCATGCTGCTCCTTTGCGTCTTTATTTTCGTCTCAGGTCACCAGTTCCACAGCGTGCCGTCTTCGAGACGCGCGACCGGCAAATAGGCGGGATCGTAGGGGTACTTCGCGGCCAGTGTCTCGTCGATATCGACGCCGTGCCCCGGCGCTTCGCCCGGATGCATCATGCCGCGCTCGAATGTCCACGCATGCGGGAACACATCGAGCGCCTCCTGCGGAAAACCCATGTATTCCTGCACGCCGAAATTCGGCACCCACAGATCGAAATGCAACGCTGCGCCCATGCACACCGGCGACAGATCCGACGGCCCATGACAGCCGGTACGCACCTGATAAAGCGAAGCGAAGTCGGCGATGCGCTTCAAGTGCGTGATACCGCCGGCGTGGGTGAGCGTCGCGCGAATGTAATCGATCAACTGCTCTTCGATCAGTTGCTTGCAGTCCCAGATGCTGTTGAACACCTCCCCCACCGCGATAGGCGTCACCGTGTGTTCGCGGATCAGGCGGAAGCCGGCCTGATTTTCGGCGGGTGTCGGGTCTTCCATCCAGAAGAGCCGGTATGGCTCGACCGATTTCCCAAGCCGCGCCGCCTCGATGGGTGTGAGGCGGTGATGAACGTCATGCAGCAGATGCGATTCGAAGCCGAACTTCTCGCGCACGGCTTCGAAGAGCTTGGGCACGAAGTCGAGGTATTTTTCGCTCGACCAGCTTTGCTCTTCCACGCCGCCCTTGGTCGCCGGTTCGTACATGCCGCTGCCCTTCGCCACACCGTACACGGAGCGCATGTTCGGCACGCCACACTGGATGCGGATTGCCTTGTAGCCCGCTTCGATATGCTCGCCGTAGCGGTCCAGCGCTTCGGGAATGTCGCGGCCCGTTGCGTGTCCGTAGACCATCACGCCTTCCCGGGACGCGCCGCCCAGCAACCGGTACAGCGGCAGGTTCGCCACCTTGCCGAGAATGTCCCAGAGCGCCATGTCGACGGCGGCGATCGCCGTCATCGTGACCGGGCCACGGCGCCAGTAAGCGCCCTTATACAGAAACTGCCAGATATCTTCTATACGGCCTGGATCGCGCCCCACCAGCAACGGGCAGACGTGGTCTTTCAGATACGAGGCCACGGCCAGCTCACGGCCGTTTAGCGTAGCATCGCCAATGCCATGGACTCCCTCATCCGTCACCACTTTCAGCGTAACGAAATTGCGCCCCGGACACGTCACAATCACGTCGGCGCGAACGATTTTCATGGGGATTTCCTTGAGTGGCATGCGTTGAAACCGATGCTACCATACAAGTATATTAAAACGTCAACCGCGGGTTTTCCCGCTTCGGATCTCAGGATGAACGCCAGATCGACCCTTTGCCGCCGCGCCCTGACCTCATTGACCGGTCACCTGCTTGCGCCCACCTGGCGCGATCCTGACATGGGTATCGTGCATCTCGGGATCGGTAATTTTCATCGCGCCCATGAGGCCGTTTATACGGAAGAGGCGATGCTGGCGGCGGGCGGCGACTGGGGCATCTGCGGTGTGACGCTGCAGGGCGACGTCAGCAAGCGCGACGCGTTGATGGCGCAGGACGGGCTTTACAGCGTAGTCGAGCGTGGCCCCGAGGGCGTGCGTGTGACGGTGATTCGCGCGCTGAAGGAAGTGCTGGCCATGCCGCACGACCGCACACGCCTTTTCGAACTGCTTGCGGATCCGAAGGTACGCATCGTCTCTCTGACCGTGACCGAAAAGGGCTACTGCCGGGACGCGCGCACCGGCGAGGTTGATCTGGGCCTCGAAGGCATCCAGCACGATCTGGCACATCCCGATGCGCCGTCGAGCGTTCCCGGCATCCTGTGCGCCGCGCTGAGGCAGCGTCGCGACGCCGGAACGGCGCCGTTCACCGTGCTCTCCTGCGATAACCTCTCGCACAACGGCGCAGCGCTGAAGAAGGTCGTTATTTCGTTCGCGCATGCAGTCGACGCCGGACTCGCCGGGTGGATCGGCACTCATGTGGCGTTTCCGTCCACGATGGTGGATCGCATCGTGCCTTCCACCACTGACGCCGATCGCGATGCCGCCCGTCACGCCCTAGGACTGGACGATGTCACGCCCGTCCCCTGCGAGCCATTCCGCCAATGGGTTATCGAAGACCGTTTTCCGGGCGGACGTCCCGCGTGGGAGCGCGCAGGCGCGCAGCTCGTCGACGATGTCATGCCGTTCGAGCTCGCCAAGCTGCGCATGCTTAACGGCACGCATTCGACGCTCGCCTATCTTTCGATGCTAGCGGGCTTTTCCACCATTGATGAGGCCATCGCGCACCCGCCGCTGCGCGCCTTGATACACGTCATGATGACGCACGAGATTGCACCCACGCTTCACGTGCCGCCTTCGTTCGACGTGCTCGCTTATCGCGACGGGCTGCTCGCGCGCTACGCCAACGCCGCGCTCAAGCATCGCACGGCGCAGATCGCCATGGATGGCAGCCAGAAGATCCCACCGCGTCTGCTTGCGACGATTGAAGCCCGCCTCGACGCCGGCGAATCGATTGGACGACTCGCATTTGCAGTTGCCGCATGGCTCGTCTTCCTGCGCGGCCATGCCGACGACGGCGCCCGCTATGAAATCAGCGATCCGCTCGCAGCGCGTCTCACGGCCAATTATCCGAGGGAGCCGGAACGACTGGTCGAGACGATGCTCGCCATCGAGGAGGTGTTTCCGCCCACGCTTGCACGTCGCGAGACTTTCCGGCGAGCGTTGCTGGACGCCGTTACGCTGCTGCAATCCGGCGCGCGGCGAGCCATCGAAATCGTGCAGCAAGGCTGACGCGCGGTTTCCGGCGGGCTGACGAAGCAGTCAGTAGACCGCCTCACGCAGGGACTCCGAAGGCCGCTTGCCGAATAGCTTGCGATAATCCATGGCGAACTGGCTCAAATGCCAAAAGCCCCAATCGGAAGCGACATCCTGCACCGTTCTGGCCAGCCGGGGCTGCGGTGCACTCAGGTCGCGCCGCACGCCATTGAGCCGGATCGCCCGCAGATATGACATGGGCGTCATGCCCAAGGTCTCCTTGAAACAGTATTGCAAGGTGCGTCGGCTCACATGAAACTGGCGGCACAATTCAGGCACCGCAACCGGACGGTTACGGTTGGCAAGAATATACTCACGCGCCTGCATGACGATCCAGTAGCGGTCCGATTTCGAGCGGTATTCAGGCAGATCGTCGGTACGCCACGAACCCGCCAGATCGAACAGCATGGCAAGCACGCATGACTGCACGTTGCCGCTTGCAACCGCGGAAAGTGGCTGCGCACCGGCTTGCGCGGTCTGCAAAAAGACCGATAACGTTTCGCACAAACCAGTCTTGCGCCGAGCGCCGACGTGCAGGATCTGTCGGCTCAGCATCTCGTCAGAAAAATCGATCCGCTCGACCTCGCGGGCATACGTGCGCAATTCGGCTTCGTCGATCACCACACCGAGGATCCCGTATCCGCCCGCTGTCACCAGCTCGAATTCGTCGTGCCCCCGCATCACCGCGAGCGCGTCGTCCGTAATCAGATGGCCGTCGATCAGGCCCGATCCTTCATTTCGCAATGGAATGCCGAACCAGTAGGCATCCATGCCAATCTCGCAGGTTTGCCGCAACGCATGACTGGTGGTTTCACAAAATACCGTGAGGTCCTGCAGGCATAACTCGCTCACGCTGCCGGAGAACGTACCGGGTGTCAGTTGATCGTAGGTCTGCCGCCAGCCGGAAAGATTTCTGGCCTGCTCGTCGGCATCGCTGGCGATCCGCGTACTGACGCAAAAGCCAGTTGAGCGCTCCGGCGCCGTGGCGTCCGCAATCGGCAACCCATCGGCTCCTTCAGGCTCTGGCTCAGCAGAAAATAAACTCATATGCGTATCTTCCAGAGTTGAGTGGCACTTTTTACACCACCGGTAACAGCGGGTACACTACGCCGAGGTGTGGCGCGCCCCACGCGCGCCTGGCTACTTCTCGCGACGGCAAATCAGCCGGTCTTATGCAAAACGGCATCCATTTCGATCTGAAAGCGCTCGAAGTCTTCGTGCTTGTCGTCGAGTCCGGCGGCATGACGGCTGCCGGCCAACGGCTCAACCTCACACAGTCTTCAGTCTCGCAAACGCTTTCGAACCTGGAGCAAACCCTCAACCTGCAGTTGCTGGATCGCTCGCAACGTCCTCCCATGCTCACGCCCGTGGGCCGTCAGTTCTACAACCGGGCCTGTACGCTGCTGGATGACGCAAGGCATCTGAGTCAGGAGTTCGGCAAGCCTCCCGGTGAGCCGCTCAAACATATCCGCATTGCGCTGGTCGATTCCATGGCCACCAGCATCGGCGCCGAACTGCTGGCTGCGATACGGCAGCGCACCTCCAACTGGTCGATGGTGACCGGCCAATCGCATCAGCACGCTGAAGCGCTGTTGTCCAGACGTGTAGACATCATCATTTCCGATGACCCGGTGCTGAAAAACCCCGCGCTATACCGCCAGCGCATCCTGCGTGAACCGTTCGTACTCGTGTTGCCCGGCGACTTCAAAGGACCCGTTCCGTCGCTGCGCAGCCTGCTGGTCCGAGACGACTTCATTCGCTACAGCAATACCACCGTCATTGGCCGCAGCATTGAAACCCAACTGGAGAAATGGGGGATTCAACCGCCGGTGCGCCTGCAGCTCGACAACACGTTCGCCATCATGTCTCTCGTGATGGCCAATGCCGGCTGGACCATCACCACGCCGCTGTGCCTGTTGCAGTCGGGGCTCACCGCGGACAACAGGTTCTCTCAAGCGTTTCGCCTGTTCCCGATTCCCGGCGAGGAGTTCTTCCGCGAACTCACCATGGTCGCCCGTCAGGACGATCTCGGCCTGCTGCCGCAGCAACTCGCCCAGGACAGCGTGCAATTGCTGAAGAATCGCTTCCTGCCGATCATCGACGCCAATGCGCCCTGGCTACTGCCCTCCATCGTGCTGGGCTGATTTCAAAGCAGGTTGACGCCGGGCCGCAATTTTTCGTAGCGCAACTGGCGCAGGTCCGCGACATTGACGCCGGGCGCGGCCACCACCAGGATTTCATCCGCCAGCGTGGCAAAATCGGCCCGGAAATGTACTGAGCTCTTGAGAACCAGGATGCGGTAATCAGCCGGATCGGCGCCGACATGGCGAAACATGGCCTGATCGGCAGCCTGCTGTTTGCGGCTCGACACCACAATCTCCATGCCGCGAGGGCCGCCGCAGCGCACGCGCGTCATGGGCCCGAGATCCATCTGGCAGCCCAGATAGAACGGCCCCGTGCCGGTGAAGCGGCCGCTTTCCAGCGCCAGCACCTCAAATGACGCCTCGAGCGGCGCTGCGCCAATCCCGCTGGCGCCGCCCAGCGGAACATCGATCACCGCGCCGATACCTGCAAGCCTCGCCGCTTCGACGAACCCGGCATCGCACAACACGCCGGCGCACACGCGTTGCGCGTCTTGCCGCAGCAGTTCGTGCAGCAGATCGGTCGTATCACCGCTGCCTCCGCCGCCCGGATTGTCCTGGGTATCGGCAAGGATGACTGTGCCGCTCGCCTTACGCGCCCCGCGTTCAATCGCATAGGCAACCGCCTCGGTCGGCGCATACAGGTGCCCGCCGAAATCGGCACGGCACGTGCGGGCAGCCTCGGTCAAGGAATCGACTGCACGCTCGACCGCCATCCGGTCATAGCCGTAAGCAATGACACTGGGGCCGCTGTGATAAATATCGGCAAGCGGAAAACCCGGCACGAACTCGGCCGCAAAAACCTGTTCCGATGCCAGCGATTCACCGAGCGCCATCAAGCCACGCATCGGTTCGGTCAACGTGCTCTGCCAGGGCATGGGAATCAAAAAAGGCAGTTGCCGAAAGCTCTTGTGCAACACTCTGCCGGCAAGCAAGCGGTCAAGCAGCACCTGTGCACGCTGCCCTGTCTGCGCCATGTCGACATGCGGATAACTGCGATACGCCAGCAGGCCGCTCGCATGCTCGAACATGGCCGGCGTGATATTGGCGTGAAAGTCGAGCGCCACGACAATCGGCATCGCAGCGCCGACCCTGTGCCGCAGGCGCCGCAGCAACTCGCCCTCGCCATCCTCCAGATGTTCGCTCACCATTGCGCCATGCAGATCGAGAAACAGCGCGTCCAGCGGGCCGGCATCGCGGATCATGCGGTCGAGCATAAAGGCAATCGCTTCGAACGCGTCTTCTGTCACCGGGCCACTGGGGTTGGCCGAGGCCCACAATAGCGGCACAAGCTGATGCGAACTCTGTGCAGCGCGGATAAAACCGTCGATTGCCAGATTCACACCCGAGACCGCGCCGAATATCTCCTCGC
Source organism: Burkholderia sp. 4M9327F10 (assembly GCF_005503145.1). Classification (GTDB taxonomy): domain Bacteria; phylum Pseudomonadota; class Gammaproteobacteria; order Burkholderiales; family Burkholderiaceae; genus Paraburkholderia. Next base: position 21,401 of record NZ_SCNV01000046.1, read on the forward strand.
CGACCAGCAAACCGGGCCACGCGTCCGCCTCGACGAACGTGGCGAAGCGCGCCCGGCTGGCGGCGAAGGTATTCGTCTCATGTAAAAAACCCGCGATCCCGATTTTTGCCACACCAACCCCTCAATAACGCTGACTCATTGCACCAGGCGCTACAACAAGCCGTCGACCGCCGTAACGAAAATGCGGCTATAGTCAGCAGCACTAAACGCAATCGGATTGGTGCCGGCGGAGCCATCTATCACGGCCATTTCGCCGACCTTCGCCGCCTCCTGGGCACCGATGCCGATCTCATTCAGCGTATGGGGAATGCCCAGCGATTCGCGCATCGTCAGAACCCAGTCGAGGAAAGATGCAAACGACGGCTGTGCGAGTTCAAGGTAGCGCGCCAGCAACTCGATCCGCTCGGCAATGGCCGATTCGTTAGCCTTGAGCACATAGGGCATCAGGATGGCATTGAGCATGCCGTGGTGCGCGTCGTACAGCGCGCCCAGCGGATGAGCCAGCGCATGCATTGCGCCGAGGCCGCGCTGAAATGCCGTGGCGCCCATGCTCGACGCCACCAGCATTTGCAGGCGTGCTTCGAGATCCTGACCGTCCTTGACTGCGCGCGGCAGAAACTGCTTGATCAGGCGAATCCCTTCGAGCGCGATACCGGTCGCCATCGGATGATAAAACGGCGAGCAATAGGCTTCGAGGTTGTGCGACAGCGCGTCCATGCCGGTTGCCGCCGTCAGTTTTGCCGGCAGGCCCACCGTCAGCTCGGGGTCGAGAATAACAACCGCAGGCAGCATCTTCGCGTGAAAGATGATCCGCTTGACGTGTGCGTGCTCGTCGGTGATCACCGAGGCCCGGCCGACTTCCGAGCCGGTCCCGGCGGTGGTCGGCACCGCCACGACCGGCGCCATACCGGCCACGTTGACGCGCAGATAGTTGTCGCCGACATCTTCGAAATCCCACAGCGGACGATCCTGCCCAACCATCAGCGCCACGGCCTTGGCCGCGTCGAGCGCCGAGCCGCCGCCGAAAGCGATCACGCCATCATGCCGGCCGGCCTTGAAGACCGTCACGCCATCGTCGACATTCTTGCCGGTCGGGTTGCCCTTGATATCGTGAAACAGGCCGCATTCGAGGCCGGCGGACCGGCAGTGATCCAGCACGCGGGCGATCAGCGGCAATGCCGCGAGGCCCGGGTCGGTAATCAGCAGCGGCCGGCGCATGCCGAGGCTTTCGCACCATTGCGGCAATTCGCGGATACGGCCCGCACCGACCTTGACCGCGGTCGGGTAATTCCAGTTGACTGAGGGGAGTGACATGCGAAATTCCTTCAATGGTATCGGTCAAACGCCGGTTTTCAGATGAAAGGACTTGGGGCGCGTCAGGTGTTCATAACCCACCACCGACAAGGTCGCGCCCCGGCCCGTGTTCTTCACTCCGGTCCATGCCAGCGCCGGGTCGAGATAATCGCAGCGGTTCATGAAGAAGGTGCCGGTTTCGACACGGCGGCCAATCGACAGCGCGGCTTCTTCGTCGCTGGTAAACACCGCGGCGGTCAAACCGTAGGGACTGTCGTTCATCAGCTCGATTGCCTGTTCGTCGTCGGACACAGGCATGATGCCGACCACCGGTCCGAAGCACTCGTCGTTCATCAGCGTCATGCCGTGATCGACGTCCACGAACACGCCTGGCGCCACATAAGGTGTGCCGGCGCGCGACAAGCCGAAACGGCTTTCCTCGATCAGATTTTTAGCGCCTTTGGCCAGCGCGTCGGCGATCACCGCGCGCACGCCCTCCGCAGCGGCCGTTCGCACGACCGGCCCCAACGTGGTCTGCGTGTCGAGCGGATTGCCCAGTACATACTGATTCGTCAGCGCCACGGCGCGCTCGACAAAATCCTTGTACAGCGGCTGCGCCACATAAATTCTCTGGATACCGCAGCATGACTGGCCTGAATTGAAGAAGGCGCCGTCGACCAAGGTCTCCACCGCATGATCGAGCCGTGCATCGCTTCGCACATAGGCCGGATCATTCCCGCCCAATTCCAGCCCAACACCAATGAAGCGCCCCGCCGCCGCTTCCTCGACGATCCGGCCGCCGCCCACCGAACCGGTGAAGCAGACAAAGCCGATTTCATCCGCGCGAATCAGGCGGCGAACACGCTCATGATCGACGTGCAGATACTGGAACACACCCTCGGGCAATTCGGCCTGGACAAAAGCCTGATGGATGAGTTCGGCGCACAGCGGCGTCTGGTCGGAGTGCTTGAGAATCACCGCGTTACCTGCAAGCAAAGCCGGCACGATGCTGTTGACTGCGGTCAACAAGGGGTAATTCCACGGCGCGATGCTCAACACCACGCCCACTGGTTCACGCGAAATAAACCGCGTAAAGCCCGCCTGCGGTTCCACCCGAACGGGCTTCAACGCATCTTCGGCAATCGCCATCATGTGGCGCGCCCGCGCGGCAAAACCGTCCACCTCACCCGCGGTGTAGCGCAGCGGGCGGCCAATCTGCCGCGTAATCGCTTCGGCGATAGCGGCCTTGTTCTCGACAAAGTGCTCGACAGCACGGCCAACCAGCGCCAATCGCTCCGACAGCGGTCTTGCGGCCCACGCCTTCTGGGCAACTTGTGCACGCTGCAGCGTCTGCCCGATCTGCGACTCGCTCGCATAAGGACGGCGCACAAATTCGCTGCCGTCGATCGGGCTAATGGTAATCAACTCGTCTTTCGTCATGGTGGGCTTGAACTCTCGGACTCAGATAATTTCGAAGTAGCGCGCCAGCTCCCAATCGGTCACATGCCGACGGAACTGCCGTTCTTCCCATTCGCGGGTCGCGGCAAAGTGCTCGACAAACGCTTCGCCAAACAAGGTCCTGGCCGCTTCGGAATGGCGCAGGCGTTGTGCGGATTCCCAGAGGGTGCAGGGCAATTTCAGGTGGGCCGGAAAATCCTGCGTGTAGGCGTTGCCCTGAACGATCGGCTCCGGGTCCAGGCCCTGTTCGATCCCATGCAAGCCGGCGCCCAATGCGGCTGCCAGTGCGATATAAGGATTGGCGTCGGCTGAGCCGATGCGAACTTCAACGCGCTGGGATTTCGCCGAACCCGGGATCAGGCGCAAGGCCGTGGTTCGATTCTCGACGCCCCAGGTGGCATCGAGCGGCGCCCAGTAACCGGGCACGAGGCGCGAATAGCTGTTGACGGTCTGCGCGAACATTGACATGAACTCGGGCAGGTAACGCTGCACCCCCGCCATGAAACGGGCTTGCGTGGCGCTCATGTTATACGGACGGCTTTCGTCGTAAAACACGGGTTTTCCGGTGCTCTTTTCGCGCAACGACAGGTGGATATGGCCGCTCTGTCCCGGATGGTCATGCGACCATTTCGCCATGAAGGTGGCCATCAGATTGTTCTTCTGCGCCAGCGCCTTGGTAAACGTCTTGAACAGGATGGCCTTGTCCGCCATTTCGGCCGCATTGTCGACCGCGAGTGCCGCTTCCAGCACGCCAGGGCCGGTTTCGGTATGCAGCCCCTCGATCGGCATATCCATCTGCTCGCACAGATCGAGCAACTGCCGGTAGAAATCGCCTTCGACCGTACTGCGCAACACCGAATAGCCAAAATTGCCCGGTGTCCAGTTTTTCAAGCCGCGATAATTTTTTTCGCGTGCCGAGTGCGGCGTCTCTTCGAACATGAAGAACTCATATTCGAGTGCGGCAGCGGCTTCGAAGCCCATGTCACCGGCGCGCTTCAATACACGTTTGAGCAGGCCGCGCGGACAGATTGCTTCGGCATCCTCTACGAATTCGCACAGGAAGAACAGCATGGCCTCCCCGTCACCCTGCTCCAGCGGCAAGCGCCGGCAGCTCTCCGGGATGATGCGCACCATGGCGTCCGGATAGGCGGTGTGCCAGCCCGTATACTTCGTATTGTCGTACATCTGGTCGTCCACATCCCAGCCCAGTACGACATTGCAGAAAGCGAAACCGGCACGCAGTGCCCCGATGAATTTATCCTTGCGCAGATATTTGCCGCGCAGAATGCCGTCGACGTCGGACAGGCCGACCTTGATATGCGTCAGCCGGCTCGCCTCCACCAGGCGAATCGCATCCTCTACTGTTTTGATTGCCCGTTCGGGCTTCGCATGCGCATCCATAGACAGTGTCTCCGGGTTACCGCTTGTTTCAGACGGTCGATTCATCTTAGGAACGAGAAAATTCCCGATCAACAACAATCGATATTCCTTATGGTGATGATCGGCTGGGGTAATACTCGATGCTCCGTGGTCCTGGCACCACCCCTTCCGCTAGCGCCGGCCGGGCAGGCCGCCGCATCGGCAACAGGTGCAAACGATCATAGGGGGACGAAAAAATGGAGTGTTATCGAAAAACGGCAATATCCGCGTCACGAATCACGAAGGAATAACGGGGGCTGGCGAGGCCGATCCGATTGACCGGCAAGCGTGGATTCCAGACCGGCGGCGAGGCGCGCGCGGCCTGCTGGCGTGGCGGGAGAAATGCGCCTTAAACGCTATGGTGCGAGGGTTGAATCGTGGAGCAGGGTCAGACGTGCCGCGACGTAAGCTCGCACGGCGTCTGGAACATCTCGCTCGCAATCTGCGCGGCGCGCCCGACCGCATGCGCTGGCACGAAGACATAGAACCGCCACAGATCGGCGTAGCGGTCCTGCAGTGCGCCTATCTCGGCGAAGGTGCCGCTGTCGGGAGCGTTCAGAGATTCGACACCCCGGCTGGTTTCGACCGGCACGGCGGCTTCCTTCATGGCGCTAAGCGCCGGGCAGTACAGCACAATGTCCGCGAAGGGCAGATTCAGCTTTTCCGCGAGTTCCGCCTCGGCCTGTGCGCGCTGCGTGCGCGACTTGTGGTACCGGGTCACCCATTCCTTGCGCAAGGCAAGCGGCACACTGCGGCCGGACACAACATAGCCGCGTTTGAGCAGGTCGCGGTTCAACGTGCGGCGCGCAAGGGCAGCGGCATTAGCGACACCGCAGCGCGCGAGGCGCTCCAGCAGCGTCCAGTCGTTGAGTTCAAGCAGGTCGCTCTCGGCGAGCACGCCGTTGTCGAGGGCGATCTCCACCGCTTTGGAAATCATCGCGCCCGCCACCACCTTGGTGTGGTGATAGTAGACGCGCTCGGTGAGGAAGTATCGCAACCGCAGCACGCCGATGATTTCCGAACGGGCGTCGGGCCGGTCCATGCCATGTTTGGAGAGCCGGATCACCAGACGGTCGTCGTGCTCGGCAAAGCAGCGGAAGATCCGGTCGTCGTAGTTGTGCGAGAGACCGGTAAAGAAGCTGTCGCGGCGCAGGTAGTCGAGCAGATCGGCGTCGATGCTGCCCGACACGATGTCCTGGGCCCAACGCGGCACGCCTTGAGGAGACGGCTGGCCGAGCAGGCTGGCCACAACATCCCGAATGCCCAGGCGGGTCAACGCATCACCCAACTCACCCGCGAACATATCCGCGAGACGCGAGCCTTTGTCGTGCCGCGCAAACAGGCGGCGCTCGTCTTCCAGCGTGTGGCCGAACGGCACGTGCGTGACGTCGTGAAGCAAGGCTGCCACGCCAATGGCTTCTTCCAGTTCAGCGGGAATATTCTGGACACCTGAGCGGCGCAGCCCCGTCACGATCCGGTGCGCGACCGCACAGACTCCGATGGAGTGATCGAAGCGCGTGTGCAGCGCTCCCGGATAGACGAGGTGCGCCGTGCCAAGCTGCTTGATGCCGCGCAGCCGCTGCATCACGGGCAGGTCGAGCACCGCCGTTTCGACGCTGCTCAGTTCGATATCGCCGTGAATGGGGTCGCGTAGCAGCATGGGCTCAGCGCTTAGCTCGAAGAACTCGTATCTGCATCAGGCGCGCTGGGCGCCATAGGTGCTGCCGTCTCCTGCTCGCCCGCCGGCGCTTGCCCGTAATACAGCTCGCCGAGCTTGATACGCTCGCGCCCCATCGCCACGCGGTGTTCGTTGGTATCGCGCAAGGAGTAGACGCAGCCGCAGTATTCTTGCTGATAGAAGTTTTCCCGCTTGCTGATCTCAATCATCCGCGCGGAACCGCCGCCCTTGCGCCAGTTGTATTCCCAATAGGTCAGATCCGGGTAGTGTCCGGCCGCACGCACGCCGCAGCCGTTGATCTGATTCATGTCCTTCCAGCGCGAAATGCCCAGCGAACTGGTGATGACCGGAAAGCCATTCTCATGCGCGTAGAGGGCCGTGCGTTCGAACCGCATGTCGAAGCACATCGTGCAACGAATGCCGCGCTCGGGCTCGTGTTCCATACCGCGCGCCCGCTCGAACCAGTTGTCGCGATCGTAATCGGCGTCGACAAACGGAATGCCGAACTTCTCCGCAAAGCGGATGTTCTCGTTCTTGCGCAGCTCGTATTCCTTGAGCGGATGGATGTTCGGGTTGTAGAAAAAGATCGTGAAGTCGATGCCCGACGCCTGCATGGCTTCCATCACCTCGCCGGAACACGGCGCGCAGCAGGAATGCAGCAGAACCTTGCGGTGTCCACCGGGCACGGTCAGCGGCTTACGTTCAAGAGATTGTGTCATGGTGTTTCCACAGTTTCATTCAAGGCCGCTGCCGGCTTGCGCGCCGGCTCAATAAAGGCCTTGAGGCAATCAATTTGTAATCAATTTCGGTGCCGGTCCTGCCGGCGCACAGGATTTCCGCGCCATGCTCAGCGAGCCGTGCTTGTCCAGCGCCTGGACGAGGGACAGAGGGATTCTCTCAAGCATGATGGCACATGGGCAAGTAGCACATGAACAAAACTAATGGCTTGTTGAATTATCGACATTTTACTTCATAAACGGCCTTCGCTAGGATGCATCATCCCCAACCTGATCGAACCAAGGTGACACCATGGCAACGACACACAATCTGGGCTTCCCTCGCATCGGCGCGAAGCGCGAACTGAAATTCGCACTCGAGTCCTACTGGAAAGGCGAGTCCTCGCTCGGCGCGCTGAAAGCGCTGGGCGCCCAGTTGCGCCAGCGCCACTGGGCCCATCAGGCCGACCTCGGTCTCGCCGCCGTGGGCGATTTCGCCTTCTACGACCAGGTGCTGGACATGAGCTTCACCCTGGGCAACCTGCCGGAGCGCGTGCAAGGCTTCCACGGCGACACGCTCGACAACTACTTCCGCGTTGCCCGCGGCCGCTCGGCCAAAGGTGCCGAAGACCACGCAGCGTGCTGCGGCGGCGTCGCTGCCGGCGAAATGACCAAGTGGTTCGACACCAACTACCACTACATCGTCCCCGAATTCAGCGCCAGCACCGGATTCAAGCTCGACGCGTCGCGCCTGCTCGAACAACTGGGCGAAGCGAAGGCACAAGGCGTCAGGGCCAAGCCGGTGATCGTCGGCCCTGTGACCTATCTGGCGCTCGGCAAGGCCAAGGACGATTCCGACAAGCTGGCCCTGCTGCCGCGTCTGCTGCCAGTCTACGCTGAACTGCTGGACACCCTGGCCGCGCAAGGTGTGGAGTGGGTGCAGATCGACGAACCGATCCTCGTTACTGAATTGTCCGCGCAATGGCAGCAAGCGTACGTCACGGCATACGACGCGCTGGCGAACAGCAAGGTCAAACTGCTGCTGGCAACGTACTTCGGCCAACTGCTCGGCAACCTGCCGCTGGCTGTCAAGCTGCCGGTGCACGGCCTGCATCTGGACGCGATCAATGCGCGCGCCGAAGTCGACGCCGTGATCGCTCAACTGCCGCAAGACCGCGTGCTGTCGCTTGGCGTGATCAACGGCCGCAACATCTGGAAGACCAACCTCAACGGCGTGCTGGACTGGCTCGAACCGGTCGCGAGGCAACTGGGCGAGCGCCTGTGGATCGCTCCGTCGTGCTCGCTGCTGCACGTGCCGGTGGATCTGGAAAGCGAACAGAAGCTGGATGCGGAAGTCCGTTCGTGGCTCGCTTTCGCGCTGCAAAAGCTGGGCGAACTGAAGGTGCTGGCTACCGCGCTGAACAACGGCCGCGACGCCGTCAAGGCAGAACTGGCCGCTAACGGCGCCGCCATTGCCGAGCGCCGCGCCTCGCCGCGCGTGAACAACCCGACCGTCAAGGCCGCCCTCGCGAAGATCAACCCGGCGCTCGGCCAGCGCAAGAGCGCCTACCCCTCGCGCGCCGCCAAGCAAGCTGCCCTGCTGAACCTGCCGGCTTATCCGACCACGACGATCGGCTCGTTCCCGCAAACCAGTACGATCCGCCATGCGCGCAGCCAGTTCAAGAGCGGTACGCTGGACGAAGCCGGCTACAAGGACGCGATGCGTGCCGAGATCGAACGCAGCGTGCGCGAGCAGGAAGCGCTGGGGCTGGACGTGCTGGTGCACGGCGAAGCCGAGCGTAACGACATGGTCGAATACTTCGGCGAGCAGCTCGACGGTTACGCGTTCAGCCAGTTCGGCTGGGTGCAGTCGTATGGCTCGCGTTGCGTGAAGCCGCCTATCCTGTTCGGCGACATCAGCCGCCCGAAGGCCATGACGGTCGAGTGGATCAAGTATGCGCAGTCGCTGACCAGCAAGCCGATGAAAGGCATGCTGACCGGCCCGGTCACGATCCTGAACTGGTCGTTCGTGCGCGACGATCAGCCGCGTTCGGTGTCGTGCTACCAGCTGGCTCTGGCGATCCGCGAAGAAGTGCTGGACCTCGAGAAGGCCGGCGTGCGCGTGATACAGATCGACGAAGCCGCACTGCGCGAAGGCCTGCCGCTGCGCAAGTCGCAGTGGGGTGAGTACCTCGACTGGGCCGTGACCTCGTTCCGTATCACCGCCAATGGCGTAGATGACGAAACGCAAATCCACACCCATATGTGCTATTCGGAGTTCAACGACATCATCGCGTCGATCGCCGATATGGACGCCGACGTAATCACCATCGAGACCTCGCGCTCGGACATGGAGTTGCTGGACGCGTTCGACAACTTCAACTACCCGAACGAAATCGGACCGGGCGTGTACGACATTCACTCGCCTAACATCCCGACCGAAGAGCATATCGTTCAACTGATGAAGAAGGCGGCTGAACGCATTCCGGCGCAACGCCTGTGGGTAAATCCGGATTGCGGCCTGAAGACGCGTCAATGGGAAGAAGTCATTCCCGCACTGACCAACATGGTGGCGGCTGCCAGGAAGTTGCGCGCTTCGGTCCACGGCTGATCGCGAAGCACTGCGCATAAGGTACCCACAAGCAGGAAACGGCCGCCTTCGGGTGGCCGTAGTCATTTCCGGCCGTACTGCTCGCGATAACCTGTCGCTATGGGGTAGCATGGACCCGCGCTGGCCCAAAAGAGCGATCCTCTTTGAGCACGATGCGCGCTGGGACTGCAACCACCGTTCAACCCTCCCCTCGACATGGCATGGAGCAAAGCATGACCTATCGCACCTATCACAAACGCACGATTGCCGGTCGCGATCTGCATCCCGAAACCCAGATGATGTCTTATGGCTACGATCCCTTTCTGTCCGAAGGGTCGGTGAAGCCACCGGTTTTCCTGACGTCGACATTCGCGTTTCGCACCGCCGAGGACGGCGCCGAGTTCTTCGACATGGTGTCGGGCCGCAAGCCTTTACCCGAAGGCGAAAGCGCGGGCCTCGTGTATAGCCGCTTCAATCATCCGAATCTCGAGATCGTCGAAGACCGTCTTGCCTTGCTCGACGATTCCGAAGCCGCTGTTGTGACCTCCAGTGGCATGTCGGCAATCGCGGCCATCCTGCTGGCATTCCTGCGGCCCGGTGATTGTGTGGTGCAATCCGTGCCGCTTTATGGCGGCACAGAGACATTGATTTCAAAGTTTCTGCCCGAATGGGGCATCCGCTCCCAGGTGATCGAGGATGGTCTTTCGGTACCGGCGATTCACGACGCGCTCGAAGCCGCAGCGCAAAAGGGCCACGTGCGGATGTGCTACATCGAAACACCGGCCAATCCGACCAATGCACTGTTCGATCTGGAAGGGCTGCGCCGCGAGATCGATGCGTTTGAACAACGCCACGGCTATCGCCCTCTCTCCGTGTGCGACAACACGCTGCTGGGCCCGTTGTATCAGAAGCCCACGCGGCAAGGCATCGACCTGAGCGTGTATTCGCTGACGAAGTACATCGGCGGCCATAGCGATCTGGTCGCAGGTGGCGTCACCGGCAGCCGCAGTCTCATCACCAGGATTCGTGCGATCCGCAGCACGCTTGGCTCGCAACTCGATCCGCATTCGTCATGGATGATCACGCGCTCCATGGAGACGCTGGTGCTGCGCATGCAACAGGCCGCGCGCAGCGGTAGCGCCGTCGCGCGCTGGCTCGCGAGCAATCCGTATCGCCCGGTGAAAGTCCTGCACTCCGAACTGATCGAGGACCCGGCCTACCAGGCGGTTTATCAGCGTCAATGCACCGGGCCCGGATCGACGTTTGCATTTGTCCTCGACGGCGGCCGCGAGCAGGCGTTCCGCTTCATCAACGGCCTGACGCTGTTCAAGTCGGCAGTGAGCCTGGGCGGTACGGAGTCGCTGATCTGCCACCCCGCTTCGACGACGCATTCAGGCGTTCCCGCCGACGCGCGCGCGGCAGCCGGCGTCACCGAAGGCTTGATTCGCGTGTCGGTTGGACTGGAGCATCCCGACGACCTGATCGCAGACCTCTCGAACGCGCTGGAACACTGTTAAGGCGAGCAGCGTGAGCAGGAACGCCCCATCGTGGGCGTTCCTGCTTTCAGTCTCAATGACCCAGACCGCTCGCGGCGATCTGCTGCTCGACATACTGTGCGAAGAGCGCATGCAGATGCGTGGTCGGATGAAGATCGTCCGCGAACATATAGGTCTGGTCGGCATTGGCGCTTACGTAGGTGGCCGGTGAGCACAGCAGCGAGGTGTCATCCGGGGTTTTCGAAGGGTCACAGGCCTGGCCGGTGTTCGACACCGTGAAGCCGTTGGTCTGAAAGTTCGAGATGATCTGGTTCAGCCACGTATAGGCATCGATCTGGATCACCTTGCTTTGCACACCATCGCTCTGCAAGGCGGAGTTCAAGGTGCTGTTGAAGAGTTGCGACAACTGCGTGTAGGTTGCGCCGCCGTCCGACTGGGCGAGGCCCTTGGGCGAGAGCCCAATGTTCGGAAGATTGACCACCACGACATGAGTCGCGCCGGCCTGTACGATCTGCTGCACAAGCTGGGCAAGCGTGGTCGCCGCCGTCTCCACTGTCTGCGCCGCGGCCGGCAGCGCTCCGGCGCGCAATACATCGTTCGCCCCGGCCCACACGAGCACCAGTTGTCCTGAGTTAAAACTCTTGTAAGTGCCCAGGTAGCTCGAAACCTGCTGGTTGACAGGCATTTCGACATCGCCGATCACGTCGGTCAGGAAATCGTTCTGGCTAGCCGGCGTTGCCACCGTCGCGCCCCCTTCCGCATAGCCCATGCCGCCCTGCGGACTCAGCTTTTGCGTCAGATCGATCGTGTAGGCGGCGCTTAGTGTATTGCCGTAGTACTGCGCGACATTCTGGGTCCACACCTGCCCGGGATTGGTCGTGAAACGGCCTCCGCCCACGGCGCTGGCGATCGGCGCGTAGGTTCCGACGTCCGACAGGCTGTCGCCGAACGAGACAATCTGCAGGTTGATACCGCCGCTCGGTGTCGAGCTGCCGCTACCCGAGCTACTGCCGTGCCCGCCACCACCACATGACGCAAGCACTGCAATTGTCATGGAAAAAATTGCAGCCCGTACCACGTTTTTGATTGCTCGCATTGCCGCTCCTCCGTGACTGGCTGGGGAGCTGCGGCCACGTCGTGACCTGATCTCGCGCTTCACCCTGCCGATAGTGTCTACGAGGTAGCAAGAAGCGTGCACCGCTGCGGTTGCACGGCAGCAGGGATCACGATCCGTTGCCCAGATGGTTACCGAGGTGGTCGACCAGCATCCGCGCCGGGAGCGGCAGCGTGTCAAAATTTCGGGCGATTATCGACAGCGGCCGCAGCGACCAGGGTTCGTCAAGCTCAATGACGCGAAACGGCGCCGAATGCATATAAGGCGTCACGCTGCCTTTGGGCAATAGGCCGATCCCGAGGCCCGCACTAACCATGTTGCGCACGCCCTCGAAACTGGTCACTTCTATGCGCACGCGCAGCCGTCTGCCGCTACGCTCTGCGGCGGCGCGGCACAGTTTCGGAATGGACGTGCCATAGGGCATGCTGACGAAGTCGTCCTCCAGCACTTCCTCGAACGCCATGCTTGTGCGCCCGGCGAGCCGGTGATCCGACGGCACAATCACCACCAGCTTATCGACGCCATACGGGCGCCACTGCAGATCGCCAAGGGCGTCCTCCGTAGCCGAGCAGATGCCGAGATCGGCGACACCGCTGGTAATCGCCTGTACTACCTCATCGCTCGACTTCTCGACCATATCGATCCGCACTTTTGGGTTCTCGTGCAGAAACGAGCGCAGCGCGTTTGGCAAATACTGCACCATCGCGGTGAAGTTGACATAGATTCGGGCGTGCCCTCTTATGCCGTCGGAGTACTCAGACAGTTCGTCCGCAATCTGCTGCAAATGCTCGCCCAATCGCCTGGCGTGATGATAGAGCGCCTCGCCGGCGGGCGTAGCTTGTACCCCGCGGCTATGGCGATATAGCAGCGGTGTTCCGGCGTCGTCTTCAAGATCCGACACGCGCTTGCTGACGGCCGATGCCACGATGTGCGTGCGGGCGGCGGCCGCGGCAATGCTGCCCTCCTCGATGACCGCCACGAAAATACGCAGCGACTCGATATCAAGGCGTAACGGACGATCTGCTGAAACCCGCATCCTCGCTCCCTGGGGTGAATTTCGGGCCGATTGCGGCCATCTCATTTGGCGATGCCTGCACTGAACATTGAGAACTTCTCAGCACGCCTGCAAACCGCCATCCTACGTGCATAGCTTTCGAGCGGCACAAGGCCGGTGATCGAAGCGCGGCAGCAAACGCTGCGCACCGCGATTCTATGCCGGCGAGGCGAGTTTGTCCTGGCAACCCGTCTACGGGATATCGAACACTACCGTTTAATTGGCAGCTTGTTAATTATTTCGCATACCTTATTTAATATTTTACTGGAGATTAAAATGTCTCAGAGTTTTCGCATTGGACAGATCGTTCCTAGTTCAAACACGACTATGGAAACCGAAATTCCCGCCATGCTGCGCGCCCGAGAAGCCATTCGACCCGAGCGATTCACTTTCCATTCGAGCCGGATGAGAATGCACAAGGTTACGAAGGAAGAATTGACCGCGATGAACAAAGAAGGCTTGCGCTGCGCGGCAGAACTTGCTGACGCCCGTGTCGATGTAATGAGCACGGCATGCCTCGTCGCAATCATGGCGATGGGGCCCGGATATCACCGGCAAACCGAACGCGAACTGCTGGAAGTGGCGCGTGCCAACCATTGCCTGGCGCCGGTCATGACCTCGGCCGGAGCGTTGGTAGAAGGCCTGAAAACCCTCGGCGCACGCCGCATTTCGCTGATGGCTCCGTACATGCGGCCTTTGACGGATCTCGTCGTCGCTTACATCGAAAACGAAGGAATTGAGGTCATCGATTCCCTCTGCTTTGAGATCCCCGACAACCTTGAAGTCGGGCTGCGCGCCCCGCGGCAACTGCTTGAGGACGTTCGTCGCCTGAACACCGAAGGCGCGGATGTAGTCGTAGCGTCCGCATGCGTCCAGATGCCGTCATTACCGGCAATTCAGCGCATTGAAGACATGCTGGGAATCCGCACCGTTTCAACTGCGGTATGCACAGTCCGGGGTATGCTCGATCGGCTCAGGCTCGAACCAGTCGTCCCAGGCGCCGGCGCGTTGCTTGCCGGCGCTTGAGCGGGCCAGATGCCGCGTGAACGCCGACAGATTGGCAGGCAGGCGCCATCCCATGGGCGCCTCGCGCGAAAAACCCCGGGCCGTGCGGGCAATGCCTCTCGGCCACGCTCACTCCATGACAATCTGGACTTTCACGTCCGTGGGCTTGCCGCTTGCCGCTTCTTCGAATGCGCGAATGCCGTCCGCGAACGCAAACGAACGCGAGATAAACGGCTTGATATCGAGCCGGCCTGAGGCGATCAACTGGATGGCTCGCGGGAACATGTTGGCGTAGCGGAACACCGATTCGATGCGCGCTTCCTTGATTTGCAGCGCGACAATATCGACCGGTACCGCGTGTTGCGGCATGCCGACAAGGACGAGGCAACCACCGGGACACAGCAGGTCGACAATGCCGTCGAATGCCCTTTCGTTCCCGCTGGCTTCGAAGACCACGTTCGCCCCCCAACCCTCCGTGAGTTCCGTGACAACGTCCTTCACTTTACGGTCGCGGATATTGACCGCCGTCACGCCCTGCACGTTGCCGATCAGTTCGAGTTTCTCGGGCACCAGATCGCAGACGATCGCGCGGCTGCAACCACCGGCGAGCGCCGCGAGAGCGCACATCATGCCGATCGTTCCCGCACCGAGAATAACCGCCACGTCCCCCGGCTTTATCTTCGCCTTCGTTGCGGCCTGCATGCCGATAGCCAGCGGTTCGACAATCGCGCCTTCCGCAAAACTGACGTTGTCCGGCAGCCTGAAAGTGAACGCGGCGGGATGCACGACAAACGGTGTCAGGCAACCATGCACCGGTGGCGTCGCCCAGAAGCGCACGCTCGGATCGAGGTTGTACATGCCCTCGCGCGATGCCCGCGATGCCATGTCCGGCACCCCAGGTTCCATGCAGACACGATCGCCCACCTTCAGGTGCGTCACTTCATCGCCAATCTGAACCACGGTACCCGCCGCTTCGTGACCCAGTACCATCGGTTCGTTGACGACAAATGGTCCGATACGGCCGTGCTGATAATAATGGATGTCGCTTCCGCAGATGCCTACCGTATTGATGCGAATGCGTACGTCGTGCGAACCGACAACCTGCGGCAAGGTGAACGGGCGCAAGCTGATACGGCGTGCTTCTTCAAGAACCAGTGCTTCCATGATTGAAGCCCTCTGCTATGGAATGAACGGAATGAAATGCAGTGCTCGTCAAGGTTCGTCGCAGAGACGGCGTGCGGTCTGCTCGTCGGTCACCAGCACCGACGGGTAGCGTCCACGCAACGCGGCCCGCGTCACGGCAAATTTCTTCGTGCCGCCGCTCACCAGAATCACGCGCTGAATCTTGCGCAGATCCTCGAGCGAAATCGCGACCGTGCGACGGTTTAGCGGATGATCGATTGCCTCGCCATCGGCGTCCATAAAGTGGCCGAGCATATCGCCTACTGCGCCCGCTTTTTGCAGCGCCCTCACCTGTTCGGGATCGTTGATGCCGTAGGTCACCACCAATGACTCCGTCAGGTCGCCGCAGGTCAGCAGAACCAGATCCGATTGGCGCGCCCGCTCATAGGTCTCGCGCACGGCATCTTCCTTGAGCAGGATGTCGCGCACCGCCTGACTGCTTACATAGATTGGCGCGGGAAACAGGAAGCCGTCGGCCTGACACAGGTCCGCAAAGTCGGACACGATGTCGAACGTGTTAATGCTCGGGCAATGCGAGAGGCCGCCTTGCAACGACACCGCCGAAAGCCCTCCGTAAGTCCGTTGCGGCAAAGCGCGCAGCACAGCGCGGATCGTGCGTCCCCAACCCAGTCCGATCGTCTGTCCCGCCTCAATTTGTCCTGCCAGGTAGTTCGCCGCGCCTATGCCGATCGCAGCCATGTTGGCCTCCGTATCGGCGCCCGAGGGCACCACAACCGCGGCTTCAAGCCCGAAGCGCTTGACCAGCGTCTCCTCGAGCGCGACACAAGGCGTGAGACGGCTATTGATGGTGATCTGGACCATCCCTGATTCGCGGCTTGCGGCGAGCAGCCGGTTCACCCGCACCCGATTGCTGCCAATGAGCTGTGCAATCTCCTGTTGCGTCAGATTGCCGACGTAGTAATGCCATGCAACGCGCGCCTGCAACTCCTCTTCCGTATCAACAGACGATTCGCCCGGCGACGTGACTGCGGGTGGCATGGATTTATTCATGAGCATGATGGGTTTTGATTGGCACAACCGGATAGTAATTCACCGCCCCTTGCGCCGAGCTTCATTTCACCGCCCCCATTGTCAGCCCCTGCACCAGCCGCCCCGATACGGCCAACGCGAATACCACCATCGGCAGTACGATCAGCGTGCCTGTGGCCATGATTTCACCCCACGGCAACTCGTAGCCGCTCATATAACTGGTGGCCGCAACCGGTGACGTGATGGCGTCGCTGCGGGTGAGCACCAGCGCGTAAAGGAGGTCGTTCCACGAAAAGATAAAGGCGAAGATCGCCGACACGACGATGCCCGGCATCGCCAACGGCAAGTTGATCCGCCAGAACACGCGCCACGCGGACGCACCGTCAAGACGCGCGGCTTCGTCGAGTTCGACCGGAATATTGCGGAACTGATCGGTGCAGATCCATACAACGATCGGCAGCGAGAACGTCAGATAGAGCAGAATCAGCACGATATGCGTGTCGACCAGATCGAGCCTGGTGGCGATCAGGAAGAACGGCACCGCCAGCACCACGGGGCTCACCATCCGGTTCGAGATAAACCAGAACCACAGGTCTTCCTTGCCGCGAAATTCGAAGCGCGCGAGCGCATAGGCCGCGGGGGTGCCGAGCAGGATCGACAGAAACGTTGTGCTGCTCGCCACGATCAGCGAGTTCAACAGGCTTTGTGCGACGTCGTGTTCGAACAGCGCGTCCGTGTAGTGCGAGAGCGTTGGCGTGAAAAACCACACCGGTGGCATGGCGAGCGCATCGGCCTGACTCTTCAGGCTGGTCGTTACCATCCAGTAGAACGGAAACACTGACGTGAGAAATACAATCAGCAAGCCGATTGCGTGCCACACCGTTGCACGGCGCCGTGCGTTCCTTGCACGGCGTGAACGCGGCGATAGCGGCACAGCCTGAATGCTGGTATCCGTTGCGGTACTCACACGGCCTCCCGATAGACAAAACGAATATAGAGCCGCGACAGCACGATGGTCAGGATCAGCAACAGGACCGCCTGAGCCGATGCCATGCCCTGATCGAAGAGGCGGAATGCGATGCGCTGGATATAGATGCTGATGAACTCGGTTGCCGTGCCTGGACCGCCGCGCGTCATCGTGAACACGGCGTCGAACATCTTGAGCATGTCGGCGGAGCGCAGAATCAGGATTGCGGTGAGCCCCGGCAGCAAGTAAGGACGCTGCAGATGCCAGAGGATCTTGCTCCACTTCGGCGTTTCGAGCCGCGCCGCTTCTTCGGCTTCCTTGGGCACCATCGCGAGACCCGCAAGCAGGATCAGCGCGCAGAATGGCGTCCATTGCCAGATGTCCATGATCATCACCGACACCACGGCGAGCGTGGGGTCGGCCAGCCAGTCGAGCGGCGGAACACCGAATAAGCCCAGCAGGTAATTGACCACGCCGAACTGGCGGTTGAAGATCAGACGCCCGATCAAACCGACCACCGCGTAGGTGGTCGCCATCGGAATCACGAGACCGACACGTGCCGCCACCCGCAGCCACGGGAGCGCCGTGCGGTGCAGCATCAAGGCAGCAAATAGCCCCAAAGCGATTTCAATCGGCAAGGTCAGGCAGAGGAATAACACGGTACGGCCGAGCGCCCCCCAGAAAGACGGATCGGAAAGCGTGGCGATGTAGTTGTCGAAGCCGACAAACGGCGTACCAGCCGCCACATCCGCGAGTTTGTAGAGGTGGAACGAGTTGTAGAGCGCGAGCAGCAGCGGGTAGATGCCAATGACCGCCAGCGCTGCGACGGCTGGAAACAGGAACCAGAACGCGGGCGAGCGCGGCATGAAGCGAAAGCGCGCAGGCCGGCGCGGGCGCATTGCGCCGCTGGCGGGTGGTACCGTGGTCTTGAGCATCAAGCATCTCCGCGGGTTGGCTTGCATCAGCAGGCGAGGCGGCACATCTGGCGCCCCGCCCGCGCCGGTGTTACTTCAGCAAAGGCTTCTTGCCGTCGTAATAGCCCGCTTTCTGCAGGATTTCCTCCGTCTTGGCGCCGATGGTCTGCGCACCGTCCTTCACCGAGACCTGCCCGAGCATGATCTTGCTGCCCCACTCGCCGATCACCTCAGACACTGCGGGCCATTCCGGGAAGCGGGGCCGATAGTCGGGCACACCGCCCTGCCACGACTCCACCATCGGCTTCACAAACGGATACTTGCTCTGTACCGCCGGGTCCTTGTAGACCGACATACGGCCGCTCACGCCGCCCGCATCCAGATACGGCCTCGCCATCTGTTCCGAGGTAATCCACTGGATGAACAGCCACGCCGCAGCCTGCTTCTTCGCACTTGACTTGGCGTTCACCGCCAGCGAGAAACCGCCAAGCGCGGGCTTGAGGCCAGCGGGTCCTTTGGGCTCCGTGGTGATGGCGAGACAGCTACCGATCTTCGACTTGCTCGGATCGGTCAGCGTCGGATAGAACGCCGACCACTCGGTGATCATGGCGACCTGGCCCTGGGCAAGCGCGTTCACCGACTCCGCGTGGTCATAGTCGACGATGCCAGGCGGCATGTACTTCATCAGCTTTTGCCGATATTCGAGCCCGGCCTGCGATTGCGGCGACATCAGGTTCGACCTGAACTTTGCATCGAGCAACGAACCTCCATTGGGCCACAGCATGCGCATGAAGCTATCGGCCGATTGCGTTTCACCACGGCGCGACTGCAACGCGAACGCATACTGGTTCTTGTCGGGCTTGGTGAGCTTCGGCGCGTAGACGTTGAGCACCTCGTCCCAGGTCTTGGGCGGCTCGTCGAAACCTGCGTCCTTCAACATGCACTTGTTGTAGAACATCAGGCCCGAGTAGTTATCGAACGGCAGACCGTAAGTGGTCTTGTCCCACGTGCCGAACGAATCGAGCAGGATCGGGAAAAAGCCCGCAAGGTTGAGATTGGGGTCGGCCAGTTTGGGGTTGTCGGTGAAGGTCTTGATGGGAACCAGCCACTTGTTGCTGGCAAACTCGCCGATCCACACCACGTCGACCAGCACGACGTCCTGATCGCCGCCCCCCACGAAATTCAGCACTTCTTTCTCACGGGTGTTCTCATAGGGCACAACCTCCGTGTGCACCTTGATGCCGGTCTCTTTCTCGAACTGCGGGATCAGCTTCGACGCCGCCTTGTAGCCTGGCCGGTCGAGAAAAATGGCATTGATAGTGGTGCCCGAATACGGCTCGGCAGCTTCCTTCAGCGTCCACGCGGACGCGTTGGATACCGCAAGAAACGACGCTGTGACGCCGAGCAGCGCGAACGCCGCCGCCTGCGCGTAGTGCTTCTTCATGCCTGTCTCCTGAATAGTTCTTCTTGCAAACGCCCGCAACGGGCGAGGTTGGCCGCGAGGGTGGACTGCGAGGTTGGACCGATTCGTTTCACTTGTAATTTCGTAATTACAATTGTATATTTGGACCCGAACCGGTTGTCAAGAACAAATTCGACAAGCGTCGTATGCTGCGTTGCAGGGCGAAGACGCGTGCATGGGACCCGAGCAAGCGCTAAAGCGCTCACTCTCGTCCACACAGGAGACAAGCATGAGTGCAGTTCAAGTGCAGCAGATCCGCAAGACGTTTTCCGGCACGGAGGTGTTGAAGAGCGTGGACATCTCCGTGAACGATCGTGAGTTCATGGTGTTCGTCGGACCTTCCGGCTGCGGCAAATCCACCCTGCTTCGCACCATTGCCGGCCTGGAGCGCAGCGACTCCGGGCAAATCCTGATTGGCGCTGAAGACGTCACCGAACTGGAACCATCACAACGGGGCGTGGCGATGGTG
The DNA here is from genome assembly GCF_005503145.1 of Burkholderia sp. 4M9327F10. GTDB lineage: Bacteria > Pseudomonadota > Gammaproteobacteria > Burkholderiales > Burkholderiaceae > Paraburkholderia. The sequence goes on from NZ_SCNV01000046.1 coordinate 41,208, forward strand.
TTTCAGTCCTATGCGCTGTATCCCCATATGTCGGTCTACGAGAACATTGCGTTCGGACTGCGTATGATCAAACTGCCTGAGGCCCAGATCAAGGAACGTGTGCAGCGTGCGGCACAGATCCTGCAAATCGAGCAGTTGCTCGATCGCAAACCTCGTGCGCTCTCCGGCGGACAACGCCAGCGCGTGGCGATTGGGCGCTCAATCGTGCGCGAACCGAAAGTGTTTCTCTTTGACGAGCCCTTGTCCAATCTCGATGCCGCGTTGCGCGTTCAGATGCGGCTTGAACTGATCAAGCTGCATAAGCAGCTCAATGCAACCATGATCTACGTTACGCACGATCAAACCGAAGCCATGACCATGGCCGACCGGATTGTCGTGTTGAACGGCGGCAAGGTTGAACAGATCGGCTCACCGCTCGAGCTATACCGGACACCGGTAAATCGCTTTGTGGCAGGGTTTATTGGATCGCCGAAGATGAACTTCCTCGACGTGAAAGTGCAACGTGCCGATACGGCAGGCGTTACGGTCGGTTTGCCTGGCGGCGCGGCCATCGCTTTGCCGTTCCTCCCGGACGGCGTAAAGGCAGGCGACGCGCTAACGCTCGGCATCCGGCCCGAGCATCTGTCCGAGACGGCCGCGAGCGATTTGCAGGGCAAGCTGTCCGGCAAGGTGATGGTGGTCGAGCATCTCGGTGGCGAGACCTTGCTGCATGTGAATCTGGACGATGGAGTCCTGATTCAGGTCAAAGGCTCGGGGGAATCGACCACGTCCGACGGGCAATCAGTGGACGCCAGTTTCGCGCTGCGGCATGTTCATCTGTTCCGCGAAAATGGCGAGGCGCTGGCACGCCTTAGAACGGTGAAGCAGAAGGCGGCGACGGCTTGAGGGATGAACGGCGGTTTGGGAAACTGACCGTTCATTGAGAAATAAAAATTCGCCTGCCAACCACCCTTGCGTGACCGCTTCCGGCACTCCTGCCGCATCCAGCCCCAGGCACAACACCCATCCCCACATTACGTGAAGACTGCGGACCTTCTGTCCGCATTAAGTGGATGATCACCCCGCTTTTTCCCCCTACGCGTTCCCAGCTAGCATCCTCAGACAGCAATCTCCATGGAAGTGGCCGAGTGGCGCGAACTCACGCTATCCACGGATTTCTCAACGACGGAGAATGATTGATGAATATGCAAGATCTGGCGCAGCGTCTGGACACCCTGGAAAGCCGCTTCGCTCTGGAACGCCTGATAGCCGCCTACAACCAGGCGTTCGACAACCGCGACGAAGTATTGCTTCGCAGTATCTGGCACGAGGACGCCAAGCTTCTGTTAGGCGACGCCTTCGGCAACTATACGGGCGTTGACGCGATCATTGACTCAGCGCACAAGAACTGGCAGCAGATGCCGCATATGCATCACTGGATGGCAAATGCGCTGATCGACATCGAAGGTGATAACGCTACTGGAACGGTGGCGCTAAACGCGTTGGTCACGCATGTCGAGCTCGGTCCGGCTCAGATAAGCGGGCGTTACAACGACCGGTTCGAGCGTCGTGGCGCACGATGGGCGTTCATCGAGCGGCGCTTCGAGTTGCACTACCTGACGCCACTCCCAAACTGGAAGCCGATCACCGGGAGCGAAGCCGCCGTCGCAGCCTGATGAACGTCAAGGACGAAACGCGACGGCCATCAGGCTTGCCGCGCGAATCACAGCAAAGCATTTCATGTAAGGAGACCCCGCCTCTTTGCCCGACCAAGGGGCGGTGATTGACCCATCGTTTCTGGAGGATTCAACATGACAAACTCGACACTGCTAAAGCCCACCGACTTGTGGAGCGAGAAAATCTATAGCAACGGCTGGAGGCGCCCGGGCCTTGGCACCGAGGAGGTGAGCGAGAAGGCAACGGGCGCGAAACTCGGAACTATCGGAGTTGCATCGCAGGAAGATGTCTCCCTGGCGGCATTGGCGGCGCGCGAAGCGCAGAAGGAATGGGCCAAAGTACCCGGCCCGGCGCGCGGCGACATCTTGCGCGAATTCTCGCGCCTGGTGCTGGTCCATGCTGACGAGATCGCCGATCAGATTGTCAGGGAAACGGGCTCGATCCGCGCCAAGGCATTCTGGGAAGTCCAGGTGTCTGCCCGCGAAGTGCAGGAAGCTGCCGCACTCGGCAGCCAGCCGCAAGGCATCCTGGCTGCCACCGAGGCGCTAGGCCGCCAGAGCGTCGCCCGGAGGATTCCGGTCGGCGTGGTCGGCGTCATTACTCCGTGGAACTCGCCTTTTATTCTTGCTTCACGCGCAATCGGCCCGGCTCTCGCCATGGGCAATGCGGTGATCCTCAAGCCCGATTTGCAAACGCCCATTGCCGGCGGCGTGACGTTCGCCCGGCTGTTCGAAGCCGCCGGCCTGCCTGCGGGCCTGTTCCATGTACTGCCCGGTGGCGCCGACACGGGCGCGGCGCTCGTTAGCGAACCCGTTATCGACATGATCAGCTTCACCGGTTCGACTCGCGTGGGCCGGCAGATCGCCTCGATTGCCGGCGCACAGCTCAAGCGCGTATCGCTCGAGCTCGGGGGCAACAATCCGTACGTTGTGCTCGAAGGCGCTGACATCGAGGCTGCGGCCAGCGCCGGAGCCTGGGGCGCCTTCTTCCACCAGGGGCAAATCTGCCTGACCGCGGGGCGGCATCTGGTTCATGAGCGCGTTGCCGACGCGTATGTCGAGGCGCTCGTCAGGAAGGCCAAAGCGCTGGTCGTGGGCAACCCATTCGACGACCGCGTCCAGATTGGCCCAATCATCAACGAGCGCCAGGCCGTCAACGTCGAGCGGATTGTCGCGGCAACGCGCGCGAGCGGCGCAACGGTTCTCACCGGCGGCAAGCGCAATGGCCTCTTCTTCGAGCCCACGGTCATCACAGGCGTAACGCCTGGCATGGCGGCCTTTGATGAAGAAATCTTCGGACCCGTTGCGCCCATCACCACGTTCCGCACTGACGATGAAGCGATCGCGCTCGCCAACGCCACTGAGTACGGCCTGGTGGCCGCTGTCGCATCGGCCGACCTTGCGCACGCCCAGCGCATCGCCGACCAGTTGCACTCCGGTATCGTCCATATCAACGACCAGACCGTGCTGCACGAGGTCTATGGTCCGATTGGCGGCGTCGGCGCATCGGGCAACGGCTTTAACCACAGCACGCTGACCAATGCGGATCAATTCAGCGAATGGCAGTGGATCACGACACGCCAGCAGATTCCCGCCTACCCGTTCTGATCATTGACGGCTTTTTTCCAGTGCCACGTGCTGGCTGGCGAAATCGATAAACGCCCGCAACTTGGGCGTCACGTGACGGCCTGACGGCCAGAGCAACTGGAAGGTGTTCTGCTCGGTGGTGTACGCGTCGAGAATCGTCACGAGCTGCCCCGCATCCAGCGCGCGACGCACCAGGAATTCGGACACGTACGCAATGCCCAGCCCCTCCAACGCAAAGCACAGGCGCGCCTCGTTGGTATTGCAGGTGACCGTCGTCGACAACTGCAGGTCTTGTTCAGGTTCGTCGGCCTCGCGCCGCAACTGCCAGACCTGCAGTTTTCCTGTGTTGGGCATGCGGAACTGAATGCAATCGTGATGAACGAGGTCGCGCGGATGCGTCGGCCTTCCACGACGTTCGAAATAAGCCGGTGCTCCGACCAGAAGCATGCGGAAGTGGCCAAGCATGCGCGATGTCAGGCGGGAGTCCTCAACATCGCCGCTGCGTACGACGGCGTCGTAACCCTCTTCGATGATGTCGACCTTCCGGTTGTCAAAATCGAGGTCGAGCTCAATCTCCGGATAGCGGCGGCGAAATTCGGCCATTACTGCCAGAAAGGGTTCGCCGACCATCGGCAAGCCAATTCGCAATCGCCCTTTCGGGATCGTGCTGATCACCGACAACTCAGCCTGCGCCGCATCGAACTCGGCGAGTATGCGCCGCGCACGCTCGAGAAACATCTCGCCTTCGGCCGTCAGGCTGACACTGCGCGTGCTCCGATGAAACAGCCTTACACCGAGGCCCTGTTCGAGTCGCGTCACGCTTTTACCAATTCCGGAAGCCGAAATCCCCAGCGTGCGGCCTGCCGCTACAAAACTGCGCGCGTCTGCGGCCTGAACGAAAACGTTGAGAGCAAAGCTATCCATAGTTTCATGACCCGGTTTTTTGCGGACGTATTGTCCGTTCTGCTGGGAACTCTACCTTACTTAATTCACCGTTGGAAAGACGTTACTTTTGCGTCTGTCGCATGCGTCGGCATGAACGAGCACAACGCCCGACGAATCGGCCAAACACTTTGGTATTGCTAACCCTGGAACCTGTCATGACATCTGCCCAAGAACTTCTCCAGCTTGCGTCCGAACTCGAAACAAGACGATGGAATCTGGCGCTGGCCGCCGATATCACCATGCTCGCCGATCTGCTCTCGGACGACCTCCAGTTCGTCCATTCGAGCGGTTTGCAAGATGACAAGCAAGCGTACCTCGCCACCCTGGAAACCAGGGCGGTTATCTACCACCGGGCGGACCCGAAGATCCAGAAGGTCGTGCCACTCGGCGATCAAGCCTTCTACGTCAACGGTACAGTCACGCTGGAGGCCACGGTACGCGGAACCGGGCGAGTCATGCGTTCGGTCTTCACTGTGGTCTGGCGCCGCGAGCAAGACGCCTGGAAACTCGTCATGCACCAGACCACCGCCATGCCGGCCTAACGCATCGCTCGCACAGACATCATGAAATCCGTACGCGCCATGCCGTTTGTCGTACTAGGCCTGTTCGGGCTGTATACGCTCGAATTTGGCGTAGTGGGTATCCTGCCCGCGCTCATTGAGCGCTTCCACATCACCGTGTCGCGAGCGGGTCAGTTGACCGGCCTGTTCGCCCTGACCGTAGCAGTCTGTGGGCCCGCCCTGGTCCTGTTCTCCGCAAGGCTGGAGCGCAAGAAGGTCCTGGTCGTTTCGCTCGCGATGTTCGCGGGATGCAGCGTCCTGTCAGCCAGTGTCCCCGAGTTTGGCTGGATCCTTGTACTTCGAATGATTGCAGCGCTGTTCCACCCCATGTTTTATGCGGCAGCGCTCGCCACCGCGACTTCGCTGTTCCCTCCTGAGCAGACGGGACGCGCGGTGTCGCAGGCGGTGATAGGAACCACGCTCGGACTGGTCGTCGGAGTACCGATGATGAGCGCCATTGCCTCCGCTGCGAATTACCAGGCCGCATTTCTGTTTTGCGCAGCCGTATGCGTGATCGCCGCGACGGGCCTGTTCGTCATGCTTCCCAAAGCACCGAAAAGCGCCCCGCTCGGCTTCGGCGAACAACTCTCGATCCTGCGCAAACCTGCAGTGTGGATGAATATCGTCGCCGTCGTGCTGATGTTTACCTCGCTCTTCTCCGTGTATGGATATGCGGCCGAATATCTCAAGCGTCAGGTAGGTCTGAGCGATACGCATATCAGCGTGACGCTCGTGCTGCTCGGCGTTGGCGGGGTGCTCGGCAACCTCCTGATCGGCAAGCTGCTGGACTCGCATCTGGTCAAAGTGGTGCTAATTCAACCGCTGGCACTAAGCGCCGTCTATCTGATTCTCTTCGGTTTGGCGCGCAACTGGATGCCCGCCATGGCCCCAATCGCCATGCTTTGGGGCGCTGTGCATGCATGCGGCCTGGTTGCCAGCCAGATGTGGTTGCGCTCGGTTTCGCGCGAGGCCCGCAGCTTCGCCACCAGCCTCTATCTGACTGCCGCCAACCTCGGCGTCGTGGGCGGTTCATTCGCGGGAGGATGGGCCATCAAAACCTTCGGCATGCGCGGTGCGATTGGATGCGGCATCAGCTTCGCCGCGCTGGCAATCATGGCAATCGTGCTCAAGCTCGCCATCTATGGCGTCCATGCGAGCCGCGCGGAAGCAATCGCAGCGCGCGGCCGGAAAACCTCTTCACGCTATCTCAACCAACAGGAACAATACTGATGATCAAACCGTACACCTGTCTCCGGGGCTTCACTGGCCCCGAAGACATTGCGTTGACACCCGACGGTACGCATCTTGTGGTCAGCGAAATGCCTGCCGGCTTTGTCAGTCCAGATGGCCCAGCCCTGATGCAGGTCGATCTCGCGAACGATCGCGTCAGCCCCATGCCGATCCGCTTCCAGCCGGAGCCCGGCTGGGGCGACCCGGCCTGCGGCGCACCCACCGGAATTGCGAGTCATGGCCTGCATATATCGCAACGGCCGGACGGACGCACACAGCTTCTCGTGATCAATCATGCGCGCGAGTCTGTCGAGGCGTTCGAAATCGTGCCCAGTGCCGGCAGTTATGATGCGCTCTGGCATGGCGGTGTGAAATTTGAAGGTGGCTTGCTCAACGACGTCGCTGCCACGCCCGACGGTGGTTTCATCGCGACCGTGATGCTCGATAACGCGCTGATCGGTGATCAGGATCCCATGGCATTCATGTTCAGTGGAGCAAAAACCGGCTACCTCGCCGAGTGGCACCCTCAAAGCGGCTGGAAGCGCTTGCCCGGCAGCGAGGCAGAGCTGAACAACGGCATTCAGATCAGCAACGACGGCCGATACGTCTGGTTTGCCGCCTGGATCAGCGGCGAGGTGCTGGAATACGATCGCGCGGCGCAGCGAATTACCCGCGTCGCAAAGATGCCGTTTCAGGCCGACAACCTGACGTTGAACCGCGACGGTTTGCTGGTCGTGGCCGGTATCGACGATCTCGACTATTGGCGCGAATGTACCGAGGCCGAAGGAAAGCTCTGCCAGGAGAAGCTGGCCTTCTCGGTCGCCACGCTCGATCCGGCAAGCTTTACGGTGAGGCCGTTATTCCAGGGCACATCAGGTCTGCTGCAAGGCGGCGCATCCGTTGCGCTTGCAAATGGAAATGCGCTTTATATCGGCAGTTATACGGGCGAGTGCCTGCTCAAGGTTGATCTGAGTGAGTCGGGCGACGCCGCCTGAAGCGAACACGCTGCGATTGTGGATAGGGTTGCGCGCACGGTTGCCGGGCAAACGGCGCGCCCCCTTACCTAGCTCAGCGTCTCGCCGTGAAGCCGCTCATATTGCCGGATCAACGCCGGAGAGCGCCGGCGCAAATCCTCGTGCGTCACACGCCCGGTCCGGCGCATGTAGTCGTAGGTAAAGTCGACCGAGTCGAGATGCATCTTGTCGGCTACGTTCTCATACCAGTCCAGACTCTTCGCGGCAGCCTGCTGGAAGCGATCCGACGCAGGCCGACGCGCCGCTTCGAAGTAATCGAAAACAGCGGCGAGATCCGCCCCATGTGTGCGCAGGCCGTCGCATAGTGCGATCGCGTCCTCCATGGCCATACGCGTTCCTGATCCCAGCGAGAAATGCACGGAACGCAACGCGTCGCCAAGCAACACGATATTGCCGTGATGCCAGCGCTCGTTTTTCACCGTTACGGCTTCGAACCATGTGGATTTGTTGGACAATAATTCATGTCCGCCCAGATCGCCGGCAAAAATGCGCTCGCACAAGGTCCGGCTCGCTGCGTCGTTCATTTCTCCGAGTCCGGCACGCTCCCATGTCAGCGGATCGGTCTCGACGAGGAAGGTGCTCATCCCCTCGCTGTACTGGTAGCTGTGCGCGATGAAGATTCCATCTTGTGTCTCGCGGAAGATCAACGATACAGCAGGAAAGAGTTGAGTGGTGCCGTACCATGCGAACCTGTTGCGACGCCTGACAAACGATGGGTTGAAGGCATCGGCGAGCTGGGCTCGCATCCGGCTGTTGACGCCGTCCGAAACCACGACAAGGTCTGCATCGTGCAGCATCGTCACGTCATCTACACGTGTGTTGAATAGCAACTCGACACCGGCGGCACGACACTCGGCATGCAGGAACTGCAGCAAATCGATTCGTGCGACCCGCGAAAAACAATGCCCATCGATCGAAACGTGCACACCGCGATGTACGATTTCCATGTGACTGGAACGCACATGCCGCGCGGTAAACCGATTGAAAAATGCGGGGTCCGCTTTTTCCAGAAAGGACAAGGCGACGTCCGAGAACACCACGCCCCATCCATAGGTTGCGGCCGCGTCGTTCTGCTCGAACACCCGCACGGTCCACGCAGGAAACTGCTTTTTGACGAGGTATGAGAGAAACAGACCTCCTGGACCACCGCCGACGATATCGACTTTCATTACCACCTCTTCTGCAAAGCGAGCTTCGCTGCCTTCACCCGTCGATCCAGCAGCCGAGCTCGCTCATTTCAATGATCTTGCGTGGACGCGGCTGAGCGATTGGCAGCTTCGGACTCGAGGATGCTCGCGATCACGCGCCGCATTGCCGGTTTGTCTACTTTGCCGACGCGTGTCACCGGAAACTCCTCTACCACCTCGATGCGTTCCGGACACTTGAATTTCGCAAGCCCCTTCGAGCACAGGAAATCGATCATCTCCGCAACGGTGGGTGCGGCATGACCCTGGCGAAGAATCAGAAACGCGCAGCCCTTCTCGCCGTACAACGGATCCGGCATTGCAACCAGTTTCGCGTCCAGCACGGCCGGGTGATGGCTCAGAAACGCTTCCACTTCCTCAGCGCCAATCTTTTCGCCACCCCGGTTGATGTTGTCACGCAAACGTCCTTCGAACGAAAACCAGGTCTCGCCGCCGATGACGTGGGCGCGCATCATGTCACCGGTACGAAAGAATCCGCTGCTCGTGAACGCCGTTGCATTTGATTCGGGCGCGTTGTAGTAGCCGCGCAGACTCGACGGTCCCCGGAAACACAGTTCGCCGGTTTGCCCCGGCGCCACCGGTGTCTCGCTGTCCGGATCGAGCAGGACCAGTTCGTCCTGCGCGCAGCCCGAGCGCCCATGCGTGTGATGACGCACATACTCTGCTACCGAAGCACCGGAGCCGATCAACAACCCCTCCGTCGTGCCATACATGTTTGAACAGGGCACACCGATGTACGACTGGAGGTTATCGGCGCGCGTCAGACTGAAGAACAGCTTCAGCGAGGAAAGATCGTGCTCCAGCACCTGCGGATTCGTCATGATCTGCGGCGCAACCGGACCAATCGAAACCGCATGCGTCACACGATGCTGCTCGATCAACTCAGCCATGCGCACCACGTCCACGTTCGGCATCAACACGGTGGTCTGCCCCATGGCAATGGTGGGTACCAGCGCGTAGAGATGCGCGGCGTTGTGCAGCAATGGTAGAGACCAGATCAGCGTCGCGTGTTCGCCCGCCTCCACATGCCTCGACCAGGCCACGGCATGTCCAAGATATTCCGCGTGGAAGCGCGGAATGATTTTTGGCACGCCTGTCGTGCCGCCCGAGAGCTGAAAGCTCAACACATCCTCGGAGCCGATCTGCACACCGCCCAGTATCTCCCGTGCCTGCACCAGCGAGATCGAGTCCATCAGCGCGGCCATCGACTGCGCAGCATCCGGCGCCTCACCGCGTGCAACAATCAGGTGCCTGAACGACGCATGCTCGCGGCACATCGTTTGGGCGAATCCGACCAGGTCGAAGCGGCCGATATCGCCTTGCACAAAATACGCTTGCGGCAGCGAAAGATCGGCGAGCTTGCCGATCTCGACCTCGCGGTATTGCGGCAGCGAACACACCGGCACAATACCGCTCTTGTAGCATGCGCAAAGCGCTAGCACCGTGTCGACGGTAGTGCCCATCTGGAACATTGCCCGCGCACCGCGTTCGAGCCCCAGACGTACCAGCGCGGCGGCGAGCCGGTCGCTCTGTTCATCCAGTTGCTGAAACGTAATGCTCCGTTCGTCGCTGATAAATGCGGCTTTGTCAGGCAAACGCTTCGCCGTCTCCACGAGCGCCTCGCCAAAGGTCTGATCGATCCATGCTCCGGCACGGAAGTACTGCTGCGCGCTCGCCGGGTCGCAGTACGCAACGCCTTCGAGGCGAAATTGAATTCCCGCCATGTCTGTCTTCTCCAGTCAGTCTTCCGCTATGCCGCGACGACGCGCACGCGATCTTTGTCGAATGTGTCTATTCTGCCGCGCAGTCCGCCGGTAAAGAGCCCGTACCAGACGGCCGGCTTCAGGCCGAGCTCCTTGCGATGGAACTCGAGGGCGGTCTTGCCTTCGATCAGGAAGTAGCCTGTCGATGGCCGGGATACCTTGCATTCCGTGTCGCGCTCCGCTGCCTCCACGACGCTTGCAAACTCGGCCAGTGCCGGAATGAAAATCCCCGGTGCGTCCCCGGCGACACCGAACTTTCCGCTCAACAGTCTGCCCTTTTCTCGCCAGACCGCGTCAATCTCCCGTACTGGAAGCGCCGCTTTCCCGGCGGCACGCTCGGCGTCGATGGCGGCCTGCAACGTCAGGGCCGCATCCTGAGCGTCCAGCGATTGCAGCGGACGCAGCTTGACTGTGATCTCGATGAAATATCCGTTCGGATCCCGAAAGTAAATTGATTCGATCAACTCATGCTGGGTGGTCGAGGACACCTCCACCCCTTTTTCTTCAAGCATCGCCTTCCACGACAGTAACTGCTCGTTGCTGTCCGCAAGCCATGCGGTGTGGGTTGCGTCGAATACGTGGTCATCCGGAGTCGGGGGCATTGATGGCCGTTCCGCCGGACCCGCCTCGCCAAGGTAGTAGAAAAAGGCAATCGTGCTGCCATTACCGCTGTCGAAGAAGAAATGCAGAAAGTCCGGGTGTGTCTTGGGACCCCAGCCGCGCGCCGAAATGGTGTGAACGAGCGGCAGCCCCAGTATGTCGCGATAGAACTCGACGGTCTCGCGCAATTTCCAGGTGGGGCGCGCGGTGTGGTCGACCCCGTGCAGGCCGAGCGATACTGATTGATTCATCCTCTTACTCCTTGCCTATAAGAAAGCGCGTTCCTGTAGCCACCCACTGATCACGCGGGCCGCGACGTAGCGCCCGGCCTCTTCATCGGGTGCAAGCGACCTGCCGTGGTGGTCGCCGCGGACCCGGACATGCGTTTTGTCGGCCGAGCCGATCTGCCCGAAAATTTCACTGACCGCCAGCGGAAAGGTGGTCTGGTCGCCGGTGTATTCGACCAGCAGCGTCGGCACGTCGAGCGCCGGCGCGGTCAATTCGAGTGCCGCATTCGACGCAAGCCCCGACCAGGTCGAGAGCCACGACTCTGGCGAGCACAACCGCCCGAAGCCAACCGAGCCGTAATTCGACACGACCGGGTTCGGCGACCACAGCGAACCGGGATGGCGATCCGATGCATCGAGGGTCTGGTCGAGACAGCGCAGATCCGCGTCAGTGCGCCATACGGTCATGATGGGGGTGTGGTTCGCCTCGATCTTCTGGCGCTGCGCCGCGCGCTTTTCCTTCACCGCAAGGCGCGCATCTTGCCGCACCGCGATCAGCCGGCGAGCGAGCCCGTCGAGCCGCGCCACCCTCTCGCGCTGCGCCTGACGGTAGCGGGTCACGAATTCGGCGCTGTACCGCGTCACGCCCGGCTCGCGCGAATAGCCGTTCGCAGGATTGAAGGGATTCAGGCTGTCATCGATCGAAAGCGGGTCGGCCTCATCTACCACCGAAGGATCGATACACCCCAGCAGCAAACGTCCCTGCCCCGGATGCGGTGCGAGGTAAATCATGCCATCAGCCTTGGGCATCGCGGCTGTCTCAAGATGCGTCGGGCGGCCGCCGGGCGTGCGTGCGATTCGCTCCGAACCGGGCCGGCGGGCCTGCTGGTGGTAGAGACTGTAAAGACCTGAGCCGCCGGAATTGCCAAGCAACACGATGCGCTCGAAACCCGCCTCGCGCAGGTACCGCAAACCAGCCGCGACATCGTGCAAGGCTAGTTCGTGCTCGAGCCGCAAGTCATTGCCGACCGAGCGCGCCGCCTGCGCCCAAACCGACGCGCCGGCGCGCAGCAGACCCGGAATCATGTAATGAAAACTGAAGTTCTCGCGCGGGTGCATCAGGCACACCACGGTCTTTGCAGACGCGCCGCGATACAGGATGCCGGAAGTCGCCGCGCCGTCCTCGGTACGCAACGTCACGCTGGATTGCCGCGTGGACGCCGGCACGGACTCGGGAAACCAGTCGATCGTCAGCGCGTGAGGACCCTCGCTGACCACACTGGCGGACCTATCGTTCATGGGTTGTCTCCTTAGTTTGACATAAGTATAGATTTTTTGACGTTAATGTCAAATTCCGTGCAAAAAAATTTTCTAGCCTGACTTCGGCGGCTTTTCGATCATCAGCGACAGGTGATCCAGATCCTCACGCAGCAGGGCTATAACCTCCGACACGTCGCCGCCGCCCTTCAACTGGCGCCTCGCAGGGCGCACGACCGACTGTACTGCGAGTTCGGCGATCGTATCGGCGATCTCCACCGCGCTTTTTGCGCCATCCGGCTTGTACCAGAACGCCGGCCAGCTACACATGCCAATCATCGTAAACGCCGCCACCTTTGCGTCGACGACGCGGAATAGGCCGGCTTGCACCCCCGCTTCGATTGCCGCCGTGAAGTTGTTCAGCACAGCGCGCTTGGCATCTTCATTCGCACGGAACGCTCGGTCCGGCAACTGCTGCTCGGTCCGGTCTATCACGCGAAACTCGTTGTGGTGGCTGAGAATCAGCATCGCGTGCTGATGGACCAGGGCACGCAGCCGTTCTTTCGGATCAGCGCCGGCCTCCGCCGCCACGCGGCTCGACAGACGCCGAGCCTGCAACGTGACCTCTTCGACCAGCGCAGCAAGGATCTCGTCCTTGTTCTTGAAGTAGTAGTAGACGGCCGTGCGCGTCATGCCCAAGGCTTCCGCGATTTCCTGCATCGATGCGCCGCCATACCCCTTCTCGATGAAGAGCCTGGCGGCGGCGTTCAGGATCTGCTCCTTCTGCGCGTCAGCGTTGACCTTTGACACAAAACACTCCTGTTGACGATGGTGGGCCAGCCGGCAAGCCGCCCCACCGCATTGTAGTTTCCAGGATTGTAGCGCCGAAGGCCGGATTACCAGACGGAGTCGCCACGGATCATGACATCCGCCCCACCATCGATAAAGATTGTCTGGCCCGTCATATGGCCGTTCTTTTCGCTGGCCAGCCATGCAAGCAGTTCGGCTGCCGCCACAGGCTCGTAAGGGCCGCTCAAAGGCATCGGCGTGCCGGCGCTGATCCGCTTCTTCGTGTCGGGATCGTCGAACAGGCGTTTGAGCAGCTCCGTCTTCACAAGGCCTGGAGCGATTGCATTGAGCGGGATATTCGAACCCGCCCATTCCGCCTTCAGAGCGTGGCGGCGAATCCAGCGCGACAAGGCCCGCTTGGTAGTGGCGTAGACGTACTTAACCTCCTCGGCCTTCTGCAGTGCGATCTCCTCCGTGCCGTCCAGCAGCGCGTTGAGCAACTGATCGTCAAATGGATGGACCGACGTGATCGACGATACCGCGACGGCGCGCGGCGCGGCGGAACGCAACAGCAACGGCCGCAATCCCTCCAGCGTGGCGATTGCCCCGTAGTAATTGATCGCCACCGTTACGGGGCCGTTCGTGTCGACGCCTGCCACAGCCAGCACGGCGTCGATCGCGCCGCCGCTGATCTCCGTGACCCGCTCGACCAGCGCCAGACGTCCTGCGGGCGTGCCAAGATCGGCGATCACTTCGGCATCGCGAATGTCGGCGCCAATCACGCGATGGCCGAGCGACTCGAGAAGCCGCTTTGTTTCCCGTCCGATTCCGGAAGCTGAACCGGTAACGACATAGGTTCTAGGTGAGTTCGACATACTTCTTCTCCTGCATGGGATGTGTAAGCAAGGTGCCTCGCGCAGGTTTGGAAAACCGTTCAAAGCAAGCGCTGCAGGAGCGAATTTAGTCACTCGATCTCCCTGAAACAACCAGTCGGCGGTCCGCTCAGACTGGACAGCCCGTCAGCAATCGAGGCGCGGCATCGAGGACGAAGCCAGTTCACTCTGGATCAAGCTCCAGATTCCGTCACGGACAATCCGCCAGTTCGGCCAAAAATTATGCTGGGAGCACAAAACCAGACGCGTTGAGGAACACATGTCCCCAAACCCACCCAAGCACGGGCGGTACGTTTTCATCTCGGCGTTTCTCGGCACCGCCATCGAGCAATACGATTTCCTGCTGTACGGGACGGCATCGGCACTCGTCTTCGGCAAGATTTTCTTCCCTACGCTCGATCCGCTCGCGGGCACGATAGCCTCGCTCGGCACCTACGCAGCCGGCTATTTTGCGCGCGGCGCGGGTGCACTGATCTGCGGGCATTTCGGCGACCGGGTCGGACGCAAGACGCTGCTGCTCGCCACGCTGCTCGTGATGGGCATTGCGTCGACACTCGTTGGTTGCCTGCCGACGTATGCGCAGATCGGCATCTGGGCGCCCATTCTGCTAACGCTGCTGCGAATATTCCAGGGGTTTGCGATCGGAGGCGAGCAGAGCGGCGCCACCGTGCTCAGCGTGGAAAGCGCACCCGCCGGTAGCCGCGGCCTCTACGGAAGCTGGAGCAACTCAGGCAGCTACGGGGGTGCCTTGTTATCGACGGGCGCCTTACTCCTCACCTCGAGGCTGCCGGAAGCCGACTTCCTCGCCTGGGGCTGGCGCATGCCGTTCCTGTTCAGCGCGGTGCTGGTCGTAATCGGACTGACGGGACGCGCACGCTTGCCGGAAACCCGTGAATTCAGACAACTGCAGGCAACCCGAATCGTCGCGCGCTTCCCACTCGCCGACTTGCTGCGCGAGAACCGCCGCGAAATCGCGATTGTCTTCATGGCGCGGCTCGGCGAAATCACGTGGTCGATCTTCGTGCTGCTGTTTTCCGTGGCCTACGTGAGCGTTCATCTGGCGCTGCCGCGCCAGGTGGTGCTCATGGCGATCATGGCGGGTGCAGGGTTGGCCGTCTTCATGGTGCCGCTGTTCGCGGCGCTCTCCGACCGGATTGGCCACAAGCCAATCTATCTGGCAGGGCTCATCGCTTGTGCGTTTTACGTGTGGCCCTACTTCAACCTGCTGAACACGCGCGATCCGGCGCTCGTCAAGCTCGCCATCGTCATTGCAATCGGCCTGATCCATCCGTTGATGTATGGCCCGCAAGGCAGCTTCTTTGCCGGCATGTTCGACGTCAAGGTGCGCTTTTCCGGGGTATCCGTGGGGGCGATCGGCGCGGTGATCGGCGGTGGCATCAGCCCGGTGATCTGCGCGACGCTGCTCGCCGCGCGCAATGGCGATCCACTCTGGGTCGCGTGCTATGTCGCGGCAAGCGCATTGATCGCCGCCAGCTTCGTGCTGCTGGCGCCGCGCGGCGCCAGCGCACCGGGCGTGGCGCCCGAGCCGGCCGCGTCATCGCAAGCCGGTCAATCGTAAGTACTTGTCCGAACACAAGGAGGCTCACATGAGCGAACACGACAAATCAAACCTGACTCGCGGCATCGTCACCGAGATGGACCGCAAGCTCGATCAGGGCGCATGGGACGAGCGGCAGAAGCTCGCGCTGACGTGCCGGATGCTCGCGCACGAGGGACATTCGGAAACGCTCGCAGGTCAGATCACCCTGCGCGCTGCCGACGGCACGTTCCTGACCACCGCGATGGCGGTTGGCTTCGACGAAGTCACGCGCAGCAGCGTGATTCGCATTGACGATGCCATGCAGGTGCTCGAAGGCAACGGCATGGCCAACCCCGCCATCCGTTTTCATCTGTGGATTTACCGGCGCCGGCCGGACGTCAACTGCATCGTCCATACACATCCACCTTATGTGAACGCCCTGTCCATGGCCGGCTTGCCGCTCGAAGTCGCGCACATGGATGCCACGCCATTCTTTAACGACTGCGCCTTTCTGAAGGAATGGCCGGGACTTCCGATCGCAGACAGTGAGGGCGAGATCATCTCCGGCGCGCTCGGCAACAAACGGACCATTCTGCTGGCGAATCACGGATTCCTCGCGGCCACTTCCTCGATCGAGGAGTCGGCCTATCTGTCCGTGCTGATTGAACGCGCTGCGCGCAGCCAGATTCTTGCCAGATCCATGGGCCAGATCGCGCGTATCGACCCCGCACTAGCGCAGGAATCGCACGACTTTCTGCTGTTGCCGAGCATCGTCAAGGCAAGTTTCGCGCTGTTCGGGCGACGCGTGATCCGGCGTGAACCGGACGTGCTTTTCTAGTTTATT
Organism: Burkholderia sp. 4M9327F10; assembly: GCF_005503145.1. Taxonomy (GTDB): domain Bacteria; phylum Pseudomonadota; class Gammaproteobacteria; order Burkholderiales; family Burkholderiaceae; genus Paraburkholderia. The sequence goes on from NZ_SCNV01000046.1 coordinate 57,337, forward strand.
TCCGTCGCTTTGGCTGAGCACTGGACTTGGGGGATAATCGAACGACACGGGCGGGCGCCGCTTTCAACGCTGTTTCCGGGAGTTTGTCATGCACACTATCGACTTGCCGTATGCTCCGGCGCTCCGCGAAATGCCCGCACGCTGTCTCGACGAATGGAAGCTTTCGCTCGACGACATTGTCACCCCGGGCGACATTCTGCTGGCCGGAGACACGTCAGAAGGCGAGATCCGCGCGGGCAGGCTCATGGGCGGTGGGGTGCTGGCAACCGTGCAACTGGGGCGCTCGGAAGTGCGTCATGAAACGGCGCATCTGCGGAATCTGGCTGGCGATGACGTCATCGTTCTGATCGTCCTCGACGGCCGCGGCGTGGTCACGCAGCAGCAGCACACACTGCCTTTCAAAGCCGGCGACATCACATTCCGGCGGGCCCGCGTACCGTCGACGGCACGCGTCGAAGTGCCGGCGAAATTCGTCATGCTTCGTCTGCCGATTACACGTTTCTTCGGTCATGCCATGTCGCGCTTCTCCCCCTTTGTACCTTCCTGCGCCTGTGGCGAATCGGGGATTGTCCTCACCGTGCACCGCTTCATCGAATCGGTGTTGCCATCGCTCAAGCAGCAGAGCGCGAACACGGCGGCGGCTGCGGAGCAGTCGCTTGTGTCACTGCTCGCGGCCGCCTATCTGGAGTCGGCAGGCGATACGAGTGCCGGGCATGTTGCGGGAGCTGCGAATCCGTTGCGATGGTCGCAACTGCGCGCTTTCATTGCTTCCAATCTCCACGATCCCGAGCTGGACGTCGAAGCCTGCGCGAGAGCGCTCAGCGTCTCGAAACGCTACATTCACAAAATGTTCGAAGCCAATGGCACGCACTACGGGAGATTCGTGCTGGAGCATCGCCTGACTCGGAGTCGCGACGATATGGCCAATCCGCTCTATGCGGATTTTTCGATTGAACGCATTGCGTACAGGAACGGCTTTAACGATCCTGCGCATTTCAGCCGAAGCTTTCGTATGCTGTTCGGCACAACGCCTGGCGCGTACAGGAAGCTGAGCGGCGGGCTCGTCAGCGCCGCCGCCCAGACTGCTAGTGCCCTGCAAGCAGAACGCTGGCAATGACTCCCGTAGCAACCGCCGCGAGCACGTAGTCGCCGTTCACGCCGACCCACTGATACCCGCGCGGCGGCGGCTGCAGGCCGTGCTCGTGCCAGTTGTCGACCACGTAATTGCGGTCACGATATTCGGCCGGAAGCCGCTCGCCCTTGTGCCAGTCGTTATGGGGAACCGGACCGCCTGGCCCACCCATCGAAGCCTCGTGCGGCGCCGGTCCACGGCCATGCCCATGCGCGGGATAGCCACCGCCGTGATCATCATTGTGCTGTTGTGCCATCGCGGCAATGGGCGTACCAAGGAACGATACGATCAAAAACGGTACGACAAGTCTCGACTTCATGGTTTTGCCTCACATTGAATGACCGGATGAAGGTTGGGGTTCCAACTCCGTATGCGTCGAAGCGCCGCCTGGCGTGTCAACCGGATTCGCGATGCGAAATGGATTATCCGGCAACATTCCCAGTGTTGACGCTGGCAAATGATGTCACAAGAAGGCTGGTTGGCTCAAACCGGTTGGCTTAAATTAACAGTTCAGTCAACGATGAAGAGCCTAGCGCCTGTCCTGGTGTACGACTGGTGCGGCTCTGCATTGTCGCCGACCTGGTAGCTCATGCCGGCGGTCAGAACAAACTTCCGTCCGTCTTCGAGAGTCGTTTCCAGTTCGCCTTCCATGCAGAACAGGACATGCCCTTTCTGGCACCAATGGTCGGCAAGGTAGCCCGCGGTGTATTCGACCATTCGCACCCGGATCTGATTGGGCGCTTCACCGAAAAACCGCGTACGCCAATAGGCCGTACCGGTCTCTCCTTGATGCTCTGTTCTTTCGACTTCCGCCCAGTTTGTTGTACCGAATGCAAAAGCGTCCATTTTCATGGTGTTGTTCCCCTTCTAGATTAGTCCCACACGTATTGGTCAATCTGTCATCGTGCTTCGCTCTCGTAAGAGCAGAATTGACATTGCAACGCTTAAGGACGACTCACCGAAAGCCGTTCCACAAGCTTCGGCAACGCTGCCGGATCGCAGATCACTACCGTGCCATATCGCAGATCAAGACAGGCCGGCAAGCCGTTTCGTCAATTCGGCGGGCAGGTCGAGAAACAGGCACGCATTACCCCGGGCTTTGTCGTGCTCCGCTTCTTTTTGCACGCGTTCTTCAGGCTGGCGCCCCTCCCCTCGGAAACTGTCGCTTACTCGACAGAGTTTCGTCCACTTTTCTGGAACCATCCATTTGCGGCCATATGGCGGCGTCAACCGGAGCTCAAGCAATGGACAACACGATCCACGAATCTCGCCGCTTCGTCTCGTTCGAAGAGTTCTACCCTTTCTACCTCGGAGAGCACACAAACCGCACCAGCCGCCGCCTGCACGTTGTCGGCACCTCGCTGTCGATACTGCTGATTGCTTACGCGTTGGCTAGCGTTCACTGGTGGCTGATCCCACTCGCCATGGTGCAGGGATATGCCTGGGCCTGGGTTGGACACTTCGCCTTCGAAAAGAACAGGCCCGCGACATTCCAGCATCCATGGTGGTCCTACCGCGGCGACTTGCGTATGTTACGCGAGGTCTACAGCGGCAAGCTGCCTTTCTAATGACGAGGCATGACAACATACGAACAGGCCACCACTCTTTCAAAAACCGTGTCAACCCGGGATACGACGCTTGAAGGCGGACAACTGACCATGATGAGCGGACTCATGACGCCTCCAACATTTGAATCGTGGCAAGCGGGTGGTCGGCGGTTCTCCCACCGTAACCATCAGATTTTCTGGCAAGCCAGTGGGGCAGGCGGCGGGGAAACGCTGATCTGCATCCACGGCTTTCCCACTGCCTCCTGGGACTGGCACGCGCTGTGGCCAGCGCTGTGCCAGCGCTTCTCGCGCGTTATCGCTCTCGACATGATCGGCTTCGGCTGGTCCGACAAACCGGACCCCTATCCTTACTCGATCTTCGATCAGGCCGACTTGCACGAGAGCCTGCTGCTGGCAGAGGGTGTGACTCGTTGCCACATACTGGCCCATGATTACGGCGTCACCGTAGCGCAGGAACTGCTGGCGCGGCACGAGCAGCGCCGTGCCGCCGGCGACCCGTCGCTCGAACTGCAGTCGGTCTGCCTGCTCAACGGCGGCCTGTTCCCCGAGACGCACCGCGCCCGCCTCGCACAGAAGCTATTGCTGACTCCACTCGGCCCACTCATCGCGGCGGCGCTCAGCGAACGCGACTTCTCGCGCAGCTTCTCGGCCCTGTTCGGCAAGAAGAGCAAGCCCGACGCAGTCGAGATGAATCAGTTCTGGCAGCTCTTTTCGAACGGACGAGGCAAGCGCATAGCGCCCAGGCTTCTTGGCTACATTGCGGAACGCCGCGCTCACCGCGAGCGTTGGGTGGGCGCCCTTCAGGCCGCCCAGGTGCCGTTGCGTCTGATCAATGGCCCTGTCGACCCCGTCTCCGGCGAGCATATGGTGCGGCGTTTTCGCGAGCTGGTGCCGCAACCCGATACCGTGCTGCTACCGGACGTGGGCCATTACCCGCAGGTAGAGGACCCCACGGGCGTACTCGCGGCCTTCATGGAGTTTCACTGCCGCATCGCCACGCCGGACCCTGCAACGTGCTGCCGCACCTCGAAGAGGCAGGAGTAGCGGTCAGCACCAAGCGCCCATGCCGATACTTACAGACAGCCACTGCCGCCATTACGATCCGAAGGAATAACCACTCCCCGGCGCTTCACTCCACGACGGACACGGCAATACCAATATTTGGATTTGCATGGAATAACCTGGCAAGGCCATGCGTTTACCGGGCGGGCCGTACGACAAATGAGCGCCCTCCGATCAACAACTGATAAACGACCATGACACAGCCTTTACTCTCCCGGCGTCAACTGCTCACCGCGGGTTCGATAGGTTCCGTCGCACTTGTGATGTCAAAGCTCGGCATTGCTGCCACCGGTACCGCCTCGAATGCCGGCCGGTTGGACAACGCTACCATCCTTTCTTACCTCGGTTCCTCTCCTCTTACGCTGCCCGACCTGCCTTTCGAACAGAATGCATTGGAGCCGGCGATCTCGGCCCGCACACTCAGTTTTCACTACGGCAAGCATCACCGGGCCTACTTCGAGAATCTGCACAAGCTGGTGGATGGGACGCCGCTGGGTTCGCTGTCGCTCGAGGAAATCGTCCTCGAATCGCATGGCCGGGCCGACCTTGAAGACGTGTTCAACAATGCCGCCCAGGCCTGGAACCACAACTTCTACTGGAAGTCGCTGAGCCCGACGAAAACCGCCCCGGACGAGCGCCTGCAAGCGGCGATCGTAGCCAAGTTTGGCTCCGTCGAGGCATTGTCGAAGCAACTGGCAACCACGGCGGCGTCGCAGTTTGGCAGCGGCTGGGGCTGGCTGGTTGTGGATCATGGGGAGTTGGCGGTCGCCAAAACCAGCAACGGGGAAACGCCTTATACACATAGCGGCCAGTTGCCGCTGCTAACGGTCGACGTGTGGGAACACGCCTACTATCTCGACTACCAGAATCGGCGCCCTGATTATCTTGCCGCCACAATATCGCAGCATCTGAACTGGAATTTTGCCTCGGCCAACTACGCTCGCGTATAACGCGACCGTAGCGTGCTGTAAGCCTCGCCTGCCTCCCCTTCCGGAAGGTCATGCATAAGTCCGATCCAACGGAAGGGTTTAAATATTTAGCATGACAAATTATCTGTGCACGACATCGCACAGATATGATGAATGCTGGCGAATCCGTAATTCTCCGCCAGCGCCCGTATCCTGACTACCGGTTCTGAATTAAAGTCCTGCGCCGAGCCGAACCAGCGCCGCGACAATACCCGCGCCGTACTGCGGATCGGCCCTCGTGCAGTTGTCGATGTGACGCTGCTGAATCGATTTCGAGACCCCAGCGATCTGTCGCGCGGTGTTGTCGAACAATATCTGCCGCTGTACGGTATTCATCTTGCGGAACAGATCGCCCGGCTGCTGATAGTGGTCGTCGTCGATCCGATGGTCCCAGTGCGCGGCCGCGCCATCCAGTTCGAGCGGCGGCTCGTTGAGCAGCGGCTGGTCCGTCCAGACTCCCTTGCTGTTAGGCCAGTATGACGGCGTGCCGCCGAGATTCCCGTCGGCTCGCATCGCGCCATCGCGGTGATAGCTGTGAAACGGGCACTGTGGCGCATTCACCGGAATGTGATTGAAGTTCACGCCGAGACGATAGCGCTGCGCATCGCCATACGAAAACAGACGGGCCTGCAGCATCTTGTCCGGAGAATACCCAATACCCGGAACGATGTTCGCGGGCGTGAACGCCGCCTGCTCGGTCTCGGCGAAGAAGTTGCCGGGATTACGGTTCAACTCGAAATAGCCGGCTTCGATCAACGGGAACTCGGCCTTCGGCCACACCTTGGTCAAATCGAACGGATTGAAACGGAATGCCTTGGCCTGGGCGTCCGTCATCACCTGGATGAACAGTGTCCAGCGTGGGAAATCGCCGCGCTCGATGCTGTCGAACAGATCGCGCTGATGCGTTTCGCGGTCCTTTGCTATTTGCGTTTCGGCCTGGGCGTCGCTCAGATTTTCGATACCCTGCTGCGTGCGGAAGTGAAACTTCACCCAGGTCCGCTCATTGGTAGCATTCAGCATGCTGAACGTATGGCTGCCGAAGCCGTGCATGTGACGAAACGAACGCGGAATCCCCCGTTCGCTCATCACGATCGTCACCTGATGCAACGCTTCGGGAAGCAGCGACCAGAAATCCCAGTTGCTTTCCGCGCTACGCATCCCCGTGCGCGGGTCCCGTTTGATAGCGTGATTGAGATCGGGGAAACGCAGTGGATCGCGGAAGAAGAACACAGGCGTGTTGTTTCCGACCAGATCCCAGTTTCCTTCTTCGGTATAGAACTTCAACGCGAATCCACGAATATCGCGCTCGGCGTCCGCCGCACCTCGCTCCCCGGCCACAGTCGAGAATCGTGCAAACATCGGCGTCTGCTTGCCGATCTGCGAGAAGATTTTCGCCTTCGTGTATTTCGTGATGTCGTGCGTCACGGTGAACGTGCCGTGCGCCCCAGCCCCCTTTGCATGCATGCGCCGCTCCGGGATCACCTCGCGATCGAAGTGCGCGAGCTTTTCGATCAGCCATACGTCCTGCAGAAGCGCGGGCCCGCGCGGACCGGCGGTCTGAATGTTGACGTTATCGCTGACCGGCGCACCGTTCGCCTGGGTCAGTTTACGATCAACCGACTTCTCACTCATGATAGCTCTCCTAAATACACCTGATAGTGGGAAACATATTGCGAACACAATCCCCGCTCAGCCTTGGGGATTCTGCGATGAGCGACCGGCTTTTAACCGTCAACCGGCCCACTCGGAGCAGCGGATCACGCTGCAGAAATTCCCGGCGTGAAAATGCGGTTCCTTGTCGGCGAGCACGTCGGCCTTGACGTTACCGAAGGTCGTTTCCGGCTTGTGCTGGATCCCGTCGTAGAACGCCTGAATGATGTCTTCCTTGAAATTCGGCGTGCGCGGATGCGCATGGACGACAGCATTGCGCTCGATGTCGCTGTATTGCGGATACGTGAGACCCAGAACATCCATCTCGACGCCCGCTGTGACGAGTGCGATCACGGGATGCATATGCTGCGGGATGCCCGGCGTCGTATGCAGCGCAATGGAAGTCCACACTACGTCGATATCCTGCTGGGCAATACCCTTGCTCTTCAGGAAATCGCGGGCCGCATTGGCGCCGTCCACCTCGAATCGCTCGCACTCGCTGCTGTGCTTGTACGTGAGCCCCATGTCGTGGAACATGCAGCCGCAATAGAGCAACTCAGGATCGTACTTGAGCCCGCGGTGCTGGCCTGCCAGAGCGCCGAAGTAGTACACCCGGCTGGAGTGATGGAACAGCAGATCGGACTCCGTATCACGGACAAGCTCCGTGATCTCGCGGGCCAGTTGGCTATCGGGAATGGTGATGCCTGAAACGTTCACAGTCATGGTCAACCTCCATAGAAAACAGCCTTGATTCTCCGGAATCCAATAGGCGTCTTCAATAGAAGTATCACTGCAAATCCTGCCAATTTACGTTGTGGACTGCCATAACCCGGAAATCGCGGATTGTGCCGTCCCGCCCGATTCGAATCCGAGGCTCGTCGCAAAGTATGGCTTCACCAACGCCGATACGTTGAAGCAGACGTTTGCCAGGCATGTGGGAATCACACCCGCCGGGTATCGAAGACGGCGGGCTGTCTTGCTGGAGTGATGCTGATACGGTGCCGGCGCAGGCGTGCATCAAGAGGTTATTTCAAACTACCGGATGGACCGATACGTTTGCGCGCGTCCAGCATGAGTGAGCACCAGTTGCCAGAGCTGTCCCTGTCGCGACCGAAAAAAGCCCGCGCAACAATGCAGATAGTATTTCCACATGAGATAGAAGCGCTTGTTATAGCGCGACTGGAGACGTGGCCACGCCTGGTTGAAGCGATCCCACCACGCCATCAGGGTCCGGTCGTAGTCCGGGCCGAAGTTATGCCAGTCCTCAATGATGAAACGGCCTTCGACAGCGTCCGCAATTTCTCTTGCCGAAGGAAGCTTGCCATTTGGGAAAATGTACCTGTCGATCCAGGGGTCCGTTCCCTGGCTGGTCGAGGCGAGGCCGATTGAATGCAGCAGGAACAGACCTTCGGGCGCCAGCAGGCGTCTGACGGTATCGAAATAGGTCGTGTAATTCCTGGGCCCCACATGCTCGAACATACCCACCGAGACGATCTTGTCAAAGCGCCCTTGCAGATCGCGATAGTCCTGAAGAATCAGCCTGACCGGTAGTCCTTTGCAACGCTCCTGAGCCAGCGCCAGTTGCTCTTTCGAAACAGTGACGCCGGTAACGTGTACTCCATATCGTTCAGCGGCAAACCTGGCGAGTCCACCCCAGCCGCAGCCTATATCAAGTAGCGTCTCTCCTGCGCGGAGTTTCAGCTTTCGGCAGATCATGTCAAGCTTGTCGAACTGCGCCTGTTCCAGATCCGTCGCGTGCTCCCAGTAGCCGCAGGAATAGATCATGCGGCTATCCAGCATGGCCTCGAATACATCATTGCCCACGTCGTAATGTTGCTCGCCCACCTGGAACGCGCGATCAGGCGATTGCAGATTGAAGAGGCGGTGACGCAGATGCGCGAAACCCAGTCGAACCTTCGCCATTCCCACCGCGGCTGAATCAATATCCGTGCGCAGCAGCCTCGTGAACAGTTCATCGAGTTGCTCACAGTCCCACTGGCCATCCATGTATGACTCGCCAAGGCCAAGCGACCAGCTCGAAAATACGCGTTTGTAGACCTCCGGATCGAAGACTCGAATGTCGCAGCTACGGCCGCCGTTGATCGCCACATCGGCCTTACCGAGCAGCGTTTTAAGAATCTCTGGTGCATGGCTCGTCTGATCCGGCACGTCGTATTCAGAAGGAGCAAAGGACTGTTGTTCACGCTTCATACTGGTTCCAGTTACGCAAGTAGTTTTTCATCCCGGCAAGCTCAACCGGTTGCGACGCATTGCCATCAACGAGGTAGGCCGGGTGTGCCGTCAATGAGAACTTCATGACTGCGGCAATCACGCGGCTCTGCGGATCTCGCCATTGGCTGCGTCGTCGACACGAAACACCGCGACTGCGCCATGCAGCGCGTGCGCCTGCTCTTTCAGCGTATCGGCGGCGGCTGCCGCCTGCTCCACCAGAGTCAGCGCGATAAGAACCAGCAGCACGAGCGCAAAACCGCTGGCGACACGAGTGCCGGTACGGACGTTTCGCAGCACAGTCATTTCCCCGATTCCTTCTATCGTTTTTTCGGAATCGATATTCACATACTATGTGCGCGGCCGTGAAATGCTTATCGTTAATCGACGCGATTGGCGGCGCTTATCAATGTCTCTTCGGGGACTGCCGATAGTCTGCGCGCCAGCATCTGCATCGGCTGCGCCGGCTATGCACCGCGGTTTGAGGCTACCCCGTCATTCGACGACTGCGATAAGCAGGTCTTTTGCCGCAATGGGACGATTGCGCTCCGCGAACAGATCGGGCCGCGCGCCGCGCAGGCTTTGCCAGATCACGACCGCTTCCTCGGACTCCGGTCCAAAGCCGAGTTCGTGGTGATCGTATGCAAACATCCCGGCAAACCAGCGTTTCAGATACGCTGAGCCGTCCAGCACATCGCCGCATACCGGATTGTCATAGACGACGAACAGATGCGCGATTGCACCGCTCGCAAGGCCCGCTTCAAGCTTGCAAAGCAGCGTCGTCATCAGTTCAGGGCCGAACGGATTGAACATGAACACAACCACATTGCCCGATGGCACAGCCAGGTCAGCGACGTTGGCATGAACTGCGCGAATCGGCGGACGCTGCGGAAAGCGCCGCGCCAGGACGGCCGCGTTCGCATTGGCCGTCTTCACGAGATCCGCGCTGATGTCGCAACCGACAACCCGGGCGAAAGGATATTCGGAGGCAATGATCAGCGGCCGGCCTTTTCCGCACCCAATGTCAATGAACGTATAGCCGCTGATATCGCCCAACGTGTCCAGCGCGCGGCGGATGATAGTCGGCTGCGAGCCCATATAAGGACGTAACTGGCCGGCGAGGCGCTCATCGCGCTGCAGCGTCGACGTATCCACAAGGCCGCTCGTCTGCGTGCCATATTGCAAGTCGATCGGATGACGGCGCAGGCACCCCGAGTAGACCGCGCGCAACAGCGGCACGCGAGTACATACCCGGCGTATCTGCGGCGCAAACATGGCTCGCTGCACGCTATCCGGCAGCCTCGCAACTGCATTCAACAACGGTTGCTTGAGCGCGCGCCGCAGTGACATTCTTTAGCCGCCGTGTGCCGTCATCCGCATGAAATCACTCAGGGTGAGCGTTCCGGGAAATGCCCGGTCCCGTACCATGGTCGCACCGCGGCGCGAGAAAGTATCGCCATACGTCGGTTGTATTGCGACAAAATGGAAGGCCGATGAATTCGCGGACGGCCGGATATGCATCGCAGCCGACGAAACGAGAGTCACGTGCAAGGGCTGCGCGTCCCTCTTGCGACACGCAGTCTAAAAGCGATAGCCGATACCGCCCAGATAGATATCGCTGTCCTTGTCATAGCTGGTCATCACGCGATTCCACGACGCCCGCACGTACCAATGCCTGGTGACGTTATAGGCGGCCGACATCGTCAGCAGCACCGAGACCCTTCCGCCGGTATCCGTGCCGCCCCTGATGCGGTGCGTATCGAGCGCGTAATAAGGTCCGGCGCCCACACCGAGGCTCAGCCGGTCATCGAAGAAACTGCGCCGCAGCCACACTTGCGCTGCCGCCCCAGAGCGGGTGTCGAGTTGCGTATGGCCTTCGTTGATCCAGCTAACCGTTGCGTCGATATACCGCCCAAAGCCGTGGCGGTATTCGAAGCCATACGCAAATGCACCAGGCGAGCTGAGGCTGTTGACTTCGGTCCAGCCGGCCATCGCGGTAATCTCGTTGCCGCTCGACGCACTGTCGCTCGTGCCGCCGGAGAGCGCGCCGCTGCCCTTCGGCGCATCGAGTTCGTATCCGATACCGAACATCGCACTGAAGGTGTTATAGCTACGCGGCACGATAATTTCGTTGAGACGTAACTGGTAAAACAGGCGCTCGCTGGTGAACCAGGTTGCCGACAGACTGAAGATCGGCCCCAGACCATGGCTGTCGACATACCGCCTGCCGTTGGCGGAGGCGACCGTGTCAAAGTAGTAATAGCCCCCCACGCCCGCTGCAAGTGCGAGCCGACGGTCGAAAAACAAGGCGCGCCGCCAGTATTGCAGGGCGAAGCCGTCGCGATGATTGTCCTGAACGTGGCCCTCGTTGAGCCACGAATAGCTCAGGCCATCGTATTCGTCGAGCGCCTGCAGATAGGTGAAGCCCCATGAGTAGGCCGATTCTCCGGGGCGATCGGCACGCAGCCATCCGCCGAGCACCGACAGTTCCTGCGCATGCGCTGCGTTGACGAATGCAATGCAGCCTAAAGTTGCAAACCACCTTGATGCGCTAGCAAACCGATATTCCTTCTTCATAGCTTATCGTTCGATTCAACCAAGTGCCCGGACCATGTGGCAACGTCCAAAGTTGCCTGAGACAGGAATCTCGTTCGAGTATATCGGCGAAAGCGTGACAACGAAGAGTCACGCTGGCTGTATCGTAACCAGTGGTAATCGGGTGCGGCCAGTTGAAGTGCTGCGTCAGGCGGCGCAGTACGTTGAAGGCACGCCGCCAAGCGGACTCGCAGGCATGCCGGCGGAATATTCCGTCACAAACTGGGGCAATCCGAAAGGTGCTTGCGCGAGCGCATGCCAGCTTTTCGACGAGGCTCTTGCGCGAAGTCGTAAGCGCTTCGAAAAGCGCGAACGGAGCTCGCCGCCTGCTCAGTTCATTACTTCAAGGCTTCAGCGTCCGGATTGTGCTGGACGATATGCTTGAGTCCAGTGGGTTCGTCCATGAGTTGCTGACCAAGAAAACGTGGCCTCACGTCAAGATCCCGCAATCCGTCACGCCGGAACCAGGCAAAGGTGAGTCCCCGACTTTGTTCAACACCACGGTGCTGGCGAGACAGGTCAAGAAGCGGCGATCCCGGTGCCAAGGTGGCGGCAAAGTACATACCGACCTCATGATTTTGCCGGCCGTCGTGGCAAAAGAAATTCTCCACGATCCACAGCATTCTCTCGACGACAACCGACGCGCCGACCTCTTCTGCCATTTCACGGACCACCGTCTGCGCCGCAACTTCCCCAGGCTCGACCCGTCCACCGGGGAGACTCCAGTAATCGTCGCCGTCGCATTGGTGCAGCAGCACGTGATCGCCGTGCAGAACCACTGCGGCGGCCCTCAGGTTGAAGCGGTGGGTTCCTGCATCGAAGGAAATCATATTCACCTTCCGGGGGTCGAATCTGGTCAACCTCCGCTTTCGAGTCATTCGAGATAGAGTGTGGCGGATTCAGGAGGACCCCATTGTAGCCGGGCGATTGCACGCCCGAACGACGCTGTTCAAAGTGTCCCCGCCCATCAACGCACATTCC
>NZ_SCNV01000047.1 GCF_005503145.1 Burkholderia sp. 4M9327F10
CCCCGCTCCATCTCCCTCTACGCCCCCCGCTCCGCCTTATCTGGCGGCCCTGAGCGGATTAGCCGCCAATCCGAAATAGTCATTTCGCACTATCGATACAAAGTTTCGATAGTTGGGGTATACACTGCCTCCATCGACGTTGCAGACACACCAGAGAAACCTCACCGGCCCCTGTCGCGACGCCTCCCTGAGTTGAAGTCGAAACGTATATGGAGTCCATCATGAAGACCAAGTTCGTTGCTGCTCTGCTGGTTGCCGCTTCCGCCACCTTCGCTGTCCCTGCTTTCGCGAGCGGCTATGGTCCGGCGCCGTTCTATCGCCCGGCAGTCGGCGCCCCTGCATCGCAACAAGGCCAGAGCGCACAGACGGTTGCCGCGGAACGTGCCAATGCGAATGCCAACAGCTCGTATGGCGGCGTAGCGGACCAAACTTCGCAATCGGGTTCGCGTGAACCGGCTAGCGGCCCGCGTTCGGTGTTCTTCGGTCACTAAGCCGCGCTCACCAGTTTAAGAAACGTGCTGTTAGCAAGCCCCAAAAAATAATCTTCGGAGGTCAAATATCATGAAATCGCTCATTCAAGCTGTTGCTATTGCCGCTGTTCTCGCTACCCCGGTAGCTTCGTTTGCCCAGTCGAACCAGCCGCTGACGCGCGCGGAAGTGCGTGCACAACTGGTGCAGATCGAGCAGGCCGGTTATTCGCCCGCCCGCGGCCGTGACCCGTACTACCCGACCGACATCCAGGCTGCCGAAGCACGCGTTGCTGCGCAAAACGGCGCCGCGCAAGCCGAAACCACCGGCTACGGTGCCGCGACAAACGGTAGCTCGCAGTCCGGTCAACGTGCGGAAGTCAGCGTCAGCTCGTACTCGGCGCCTGTCTACGTCGGCCATTAATCGGATCGCTGCTTGAGTCAGGGCCGGTTTAACGGCTCGCCATAACGAAACAGGCCCGCGCTCACCGTACACGCGGGCCTGTTTGCCTATACCGAACTCCTCCGTCACCAGATGCCTGGTGACTTTGCCCAGCACTCGATAGCTGGGCATTTTTTGTTGTGTTTCGTTGTCAAGCGGGGACGTACGTACGCGGATCGCCCCCACTCCGCGCCTATCAAGGCTCGTTGCGCAGATACCCCACCTTCGCCGGATCGCGCATTCGCAGCGACACCAGACCGGCAATCGCACACAGCGCCGTCACGTACCAGTAGAACATCGATTCGCTGCCCACCGACTTGAGCCACAACGCCACATACTCGGCCGAGCCGCCGAAGATCGCGTTGGCAACCGCATACGACAAACCCACGCCCAAGGCGCGCACTTGCGGCGGGAACATCTCGGCCTTGATCAGGCCGCTGATCGAGGTATAAAAGCTGACAATCGCCAGCGCCAGCACGACGAGGCCAAAGGCCGCATAAGGACTCGCCACGTCCTTGAGCGCATGCAGCAGCGGCACGGTGCCAACGGTCGCGAACAGGCCGAAGAAGATCATCGACTGCCGGCGCCCGATCCTGTCGGACAGCGCACCGAACAGTGGCTGCATCAACATGTAGACGAACAGCGCCGCCGTCATCACGTTGCTGGCGGTCTTCGCGTGCATGCCCGCCGTGTTGACCAGATACTTCTGCATATAGGTCGTGAACGTATAGAAGATCAGCGAGCCACCCGCGGTGAAGCCGAGCACGGTCAGAAACGCGCCCTTATGCGCCCACAAGCCGCGAATCGTGCCGGCTTCCTGGCTTTTGCGCATCTCGGCGGTGGTGGTTTCTTCCAGCGACTTGCGCAGGTACAACGCCACCAGCGCCGCCACCGCGCCGACCACGAACGGAATCCGCCAGCCCCATGCCTTCAGTTCCTCGGTGCTCAGCGCCTGTTGCAGGATCACGAGCACCAGCAAGGCGCACAGTTGCCCGCCGATCAGCGTCACGTACTGGAACGAGGCGAAAAAGCCGCGCCGCCCTTTGAGCGCAACTTCGCTCATATAGGTCGCGCTGGTGCCGTACTCGCCTCCCACCGACAAGCCCTGAAACAGCCGCGCCACCAGCAGCAACGCCGGCGCGAGCGCACCGATCTGCGCGTAGGTGGGCAGCACCGCGATCACGAGCGAACCGCCGCACATCATGAACACGGACACCAGCATCGCCGTGCGCCGGCCGTGCTTGTCGGCGAGCCGGCCGAAGAACCAGCCGCCGATCGGGCGCATCAGAAAGCCGGCGGCAAACACGCCGGCGGTGTTGAGCAGTTGCGTGGTCGGATTGCCGCTCGGGAAAAAAGCCGGCGCGAAATACAGCGCGCAGAACGAATAGACGTAGAAGTCGAACCACTCGACGAGATTGCCCGAAGAGGCGCCGACAATCGCGAAGATGCGGCGCCGCGTGTCGTGCGCGGTGACGATGGCCTGGTCAGTTTGGTCGGTCATGCAGTGTCGTTCCTTGACGTGGACAGAAAATAGCGGTCGTGGCGCCGCCTTCACGTTGCGCTCTCTTCGCGCGTGCCGAATTCTACATAAATGAAAGCTTTTGTGATGGTATTTGTCGGGTAAACGTTAGGTTAGACGTGGCCGGCCGTGCTCAACGCGCCCAATAAAAAAGCCAGCCCGAAGGCTGGCTTTTGAGGTCGCTCGCGACGCGGGCCGGATCAGAGACGCACCGCCGGCGGGACATAGCGGCACTCGTAGCGCTTTCTGACCGTGCCGTTTTCATCGACGCTCTCCAGATACACGTCGAACTGCCATAGCCGCGCCATATGCTTGAGCACCTCGTCGCTGTCGTTGGACAGGTGGCGGTTGTCGCTCATGAAATGCCGCAGCGTCAGACTGCGGTCGCCGCGCGTATTGACCGACCATACCTGGATGTTCGGCTCGCGATGATGCATGTCGTACTGCCGCGACAGCGCCTGGCGCACGTACTGATAGCCGCTGTCGTCGTGAATCGCGGAGACTTCGAGCGCATCGCGCATATCGTCGTCCAGCACCGAGAAAAGCCGCATTTCGCGGATCAGATGCGGGGACAGATACTGCGCCACAAAGCTCTCGTCCTTGAAATTCCTCATCGCGTAGTGCAGCGACTGCAGCCAGGAGCTGCCGGCCAGTTCCGGGAACCACCTGCGGTCCTCGTCGGTTGGGTTCTCGCAGATGCGGCGAATATCGCTCATCATCGAAAAGCCCAGCGCGTAGGGATTGATACCGCTGTAATACGGCTTGGTGACGGGCGGCTGATAGACGACGTTGCTGTGCGAATGGAGAAACTCCATCATGAAGCCGTCTTCCAGCTTGCCCTGGTTATACAGCGTGTTGAGCAGCGTGTAGTGCCAGAAGGTTGCCCAGCCTTCGTTCATCACCTGGGTCTGACGCTGCGGATAGAAATACTGGCCGATCTTGCGCACGATGCGGATCACCTCGCGCTCCCACGGCTCCAGCAATGGCGCGTTCTTTTCCGCGAAGTACAGCAGGTTCTCCTGCGGCTCGGGCGGATAGCGGTCGTCGGTTTCTTCCGGCAGCGGCGTCTGCCTCGTCGGCAAGGTGCGCCACAATTCGTTCACCTGTGACTGCAGATACGCCTCGCGCTCGCGGCGCGCCGCGGACTCCTTTTCCAGCGAAAGTTTTTGCGGCCGCTTGTAACGGTCCACACCGTAATTCATCAGCGCGTGGCACGAGTCGAGCAGTTCCTCCACCCGGTCGAGGCCGAAGCGCTCCTCGCACTCCGCAATGTAGTTCTTGGCGTAGACGAGGTAATCGATGATGGCGTGCGCATCCGTCCACAGCTTGAACAGATAGTTGCCCTTGAAAAACGAGTTGTGGCCGTAGGCCGCATGCGCGATGACGAGCGCCTGCATCGTCATCGTGTTCTCTTCCATCAGATACGCGATGCAAGGGTTCGAGTTGATGACGATCTCGTACGCGAGGCCCATTTGCCCGCGACGGTAGCTTTTCTCGGTAGATAGAAAATGTTTGCCGAACGACCAGTGCCGGTAGTTGACCGGCATGCCGACGGACGCATAGGCATCCATCATCTGTTCGGCGCTGATGAGTTCGAGCTGGATCGGATAGACGTCAAGCTCATATTGCTCCGCAACACGGGCAATATGCGTGTCGTATTCCTCGATCAGCTCAAAGGTCCAGTCGGACGGGCACGGCAATGGCCGCCTGTCGGCTACGTTCATACGGACTTCCCTTTGCCCTTCTGCGGGCGTTCCGGTGTGTCCCCGTGCTGCTGCAGCATCATCAAGACCCGCTCCCGCGTCAACGGCCCCAATTTCAGCCGCTGCGGCTTCGGCATGCCCGGATTGCTGCTTCGGCACGCCTTTGTTGCGCTCCGGCTGATAGCCGCGCGCCTCATTATGCAGATGTTTGGTGCTCATGATGACGCCACCTGCTTTTCAAACAACTCCCGGAACACTGGATAGATGTCGGCGGCCGTTTCGACCTTCTTCATCGCCATATGCGGCTGGGATAGCGCGAGTTGCGCGTATTCGAGCCACAGGTTCTGCTCTTCGGGCGTTACCTGAATATACGCAAAATAGCGCACCTTCTCGAGAATGTCATCTGCGAGGATTTTGCGGCATTTGGGCGAATCGTCGGTCCAGTTGTCCCCGTCCGAGGCCTGGGCGCCGTAAATGTTCCACTCGGTGGGCGAATAACGCTCCTCCATGACCTTTTTCATCAGCTCCAGCGCGCTCGACACCACCGTGCCGCCGCTTTCCGTCGAATGGAAAAAGGTGTCTTCATCGACCTCCTCGGCACGCGTGTGGTGGCGAATGAAAACCACCTCGATACGTTCGTAATTGCGCTTGAGGAACAGGTACAGCAGGATGAAGAAGCGCTTGGCGAGATCCTTGCGCTGCTCGTCCATCGAACCCGAGACGTCCATCAGGCAGAACATGACCGCCTGGCTCGACGGCTGCGGCTGCTTGACGCGGTTCACGTAACGCAGGTCGAACGGATCGATGAACGGGATGCGCCAGATGCGCCCGCGCAGATGATGGATTTCCTCCTCGAGCGCCTTGATCTCGTCGCGCCGGTCGGCAGGGTCGGCCTTCATCACTTCGAGCTGGCGCTCGAGTTCATGCAGCTCGTTGACAAGCGGCGCGCCGAGCGCAATGCGCCGACCGAGCGCGCTACGCAGCGAACGGACCACGTCGATGTTGTTGGGGGTGCCTTCGGCTGCCCAGCCGGCTCGAATACTCTTCCAGGTAGGAACCGCCAGCAGATGGGTTTTTACGAGGCGCGGCAGTTCGAGGTCGTCGAAGAAGTACTGCATGAATTCTTCGCGGCTCAGTTCGAACACGAAGTCGTCCTGACCCTCGCCTTCGTTGCTGGCCTGGTTGCCGCCGCCTCCGCCGCCCCCGCCTTGAGGGCGCGGAATCTTGTCGCCGCGGATATAGTCGGCGTTGCCCGGGTGCACCATCTCACGCTTGCCGCCAGGACCATGGCGGAAGGACGGCTCCGCAATGTCCTTGCGCGGAATCGTGATGCTCTGGGTGTTCTGGATATCCTTGATGCTACGGTCGCGCACCGCTTCCGAGACGGCACGGCGAATATAGTTTTTGACACGACGCAAGAAGCGTTCGCGGTTTGCAATACTTTTGTTCTTGCCAGCTAACCTGCGGTCGATGATTTGATGAAGCACATCCGGTCTCCCGTGTCGACCGGAGTCAGCGCTTTAGTGCTTACTCCGGTCTCATGCAGCGCCTTCAATTTCGGGTGCGCGAGACGCAGGTTGCAAACACACGCAGCAATTGCACGTGCGCAACAGCAACGCTATGTCCATGCCACTTGCGCCTCGCAAGGTGCCCGCGCAGTCTCCTTGCGCGGGCGGCACGCCACAAGTTTCATGAGCAGGTCACGATGACTTGCGCACGCGCAGATACCAGTCGCACAACAGTCGCACCTGCTTGGGCGTGTAGCCCTTCGCGACCATCCGGTTGACGAAGTCTTCGTGCTTGCGCTGTTCCTCCGCCGACCCTTTAGCGTTGAACGAAATCACCGGCAAAAGTTCTTCCGTGTTCGAGAACATCTTCTTTTCGATCACGACGCGCAGCTTCTCATAGCTGATCCACGCCGGGTTCTTGCCTGCGTTCGCAGCACGCGCGCGCAGCACGAAGTTGACGATCTCGTTGCGGAAGTCCTTCGGATTGCTAATGCCCGCCGGTTTCTCGATCTTCTCCAGTTCCGCATTCAGCGAGGCGCGGTCGAAACTCTCGCCGGTGTCGTGATCGCGGAACTCCTGGTCCTGAATCCAGAAGTCGGCGTAAGTGACATAGCGATCGAAGATGTTCTGCCCGTACTCCGAATACGATTCCAGATAAGCGGTCTGAATCTCCTTGCCGATAAACTCTGCGTAGCGCGAGGCCAACACGTCCTTGATAAAAGACAGGTACTTCTGCTCGGTTTCCGGCGGGAACTGCTCGCGCTCGATCTGCTGTTCGAGCACGTACATCAGATGCACCGGATTCGCTGCAACCTCGGTCGAGTCGAAGTTGAACACGCGCGAGAGAATCTTGAACGCGAAGCGCGTCGACACACCGGTCATGCCTTCGTCGACGCCGGCGAAGTCGCGATACTCCTGATACGACTTGGCTTTCGGATCGGTGTCCTTGAGATTCTCGCCGTCATAGACCTGCATCTTCGAGAACAGGCTGGAGTTTTCCGGCTCCTGCAAGCGGGTCAACACCGACATCTGCGCCATCATCTTCAGCGTGCCGGGCGCGCACACGGCGCTTGCCAGCGAAGAGTTGCGCAACAGCTTCTCGTAGATCTTGATCTCTTCCGAATAGCGCAGGCAGTAAGGCACCTTGACGACGAAGATCCGGTCGAGCAGTGCCTCGTTGTTGCGGTTATTGCGGAATGCTTTCCATTCAGATTCGTTCGAGTGGGCGAGAATCACGCCGTCGAACGGAATCGCACCGAAACCTTCCGTGCCCTTGAAGTTGCCTTCCTGGGTCGCGGTCAGCAACGGGTGCAGGACCTTGATCGGCGCCTTGAACATTTCGACGAATTCGAGCAAGCCCTGATTCGCGAGGCACAGGCCACCGGAGTAGCTGTAGGCGTCAGCGTCATCCTGGGCATATTGCTCGAGCTTGCGGATATCGACCTTACCGACCAGCGACGAAATGTCCTGATTGTTTTCGTCACCCGGCTCGGTCTTGGCAATCCCGATCTGCCGCAGGATGGAAGGATAGCGGCGCACCACACGGAACTTGCGGATGTCACCGTTGTACTCGTGCAGCCGTTTGACGGCCCACGGGCTGAGGATGCTTTTCAGGTAGCGGCGTGGAATGCCGTACTGTTCTTCGAGGATCGGACCGTCTTCGTCATAGTCGAACAGACCTAGCGGCGACTCGTTGACCGGCGAGCCCTTGATCGCGTAGAACGGTACGCGCTCCATGAGTTGCTTCAGACGTTCCGCGATCGACGATTTGCCGCCGCCGACCGGCCCCAGCAAATACAGAATCTGTTTCTTTTCTTCGAGCCCCTGGGCCGAATGCCGGAAGTACGCGACCACCTGCTCGATCACTTCTTCCATTCCGTAGAACTCACGGAATGCGGGGTATACCTTGATGACCTTGTTCGCGAAGATCCGCGACAGGCGCGGGTCGTTGCGAGTGTCGATCTGTTCGGGTTCTCCGATTGCCGTCAACATGCGTTCGCCTGCTGTAGCGTACGCGGCGGGATTGTCTTTGCAGAGCGCGAGGTACTCCTCGAGCGAGAGTTCATCTTCTCGCGTTTTCTCGAAGCGGGTCGCGAAACTGCTGTAGATATCCATGCTACCTCCTCGCCAAAGTCTAGACCGATGTCGTGCGCGGCGCGCTAATCGGAAACGACATCGCTCGAATTCATCCTAAACCCTTTTAAATTTTTTTTCACGGACTACGTGATGAAAATCGTGCCGTGTTGCCCTCCCTACAATCCTCACTTGGAAACACAGATTCGGTCACCTACAATCTTCGACCGCACTGCCGGTCACGGTGTGCCTCTGCCAGGATCGCGGCAATCTGCTCTGCTCCCATGTGCGAAACTTCGCTACCTCGGTCGGTACTTCGACCTGCACGTGCACCACGGCGTGTCACGTCCTGCCTTGCACTTTTTTCCTCAACGCGCAGCGAAGCATTTCCGTGCACAGCGTTGACGCCGTGTTACATGTTTGTGCGCGAGCGATGCTGTTACATGTCGAGCCCCATGACGTTCGTTACTGAAGCATGTGCCGCTGCGGCACCACTTTCGTTCACGTCGGATCGCAACGGGACGTGCGAGGTATGCGTATCGGCATCCGGTTCACCGATATCCACATCGGCGGCATGGTCGGCCGCGTACATAACAGTATGTCGGCGCGACGCGGTTCCGATTTCATAGGTGTATACGGGGAGGCGCGACGGGCGGATGCGTCACGCCGCGGCGTCAGGTCAGCTTGATCTCGAGTTCACCCAGACCGTCGATGCGGCCATGCACGGTTCCCGCCCGGTCCACCCTGTGCGCGCCGACATACGAACCCGTTGTAATGGTCCACTCCGGCTCGATGGTGATACCCATTGCCGCGCAATGGTTAACAAACCAGACCAGCAGCTCGCGCGGATCGCCGGCCGGGTTGCCGGTTGCTTCGGGCACCAGCGAGGCGCCGTCAAATGTTAATTCCAGATCCGGCGAGACAAAATCGAACGCGCGCGCAAATCCCGCGTAAGCGACCGGGTGTCCGGTGACGAGCGCACCGTTGTTCTGCGCGTCGGCCAATTGTGCGAGCGGTGCAATATTGGGCCACTCGCTAAAGCGGCTATCGACAATCTCAATGGCCGGCAGCACCGTGCCGACCCGCGCCAGCACCTCGTCGCGCGCATAGGCCTCGCGGCGCGGCTCGATGGCTTCGCTAAAGCGAAAAGCAATCTCCAGTTCCAGCAAGACACGGAAAAATCCGCCATGGGCAATCCGGGCCGGCGATTCGTGCACGAGCGAGGCTGGAATCGGCGCGCCCGAAGCGGCCCCTCCCGGCGTCTTCGCGCCGATCTTCCAGGCACCGGTCGTCTGCTCGAGGCCAACAAGCACGGCCTGCTGGATCGCATAGGCCGTCGCGGCGTCAGGAGGCAGGCTGTCGGGCGGCGGAGCGTCGATCAGGCGGTGTTGCCTGCGGGCCTGTACGAGGCGTTGCGCGAGGTCGTGTGGCGTCATGTCGGTCCTTTCTGGCTGGCGCATGGAATGGGCAATCGCGCCCGACAATGTACCGGAACACAAGGCGAACCAGGTTACGTTGTGCATCGGCCATGAAAAAAGACCACGGTTGCGTGTGCAACCGTGGTCCTGTTCGTGCTGCCGGATTCTGCGCCAGCGGGGATGGGCTGGTGGGGCCAGCAGTAGCGGCCGCTTCAGTGGCGGGGCCGTTGCTAACGCTTAGCTAACCCGCAATCCGGCCTTGCCTGGCCCTCAGTTCACCGTCAGTTCGCCTCAGTTCACCTCAATCCGCCTACAGCGAGCGGGTCGTCAGAACGTCTCCCAGTCACTATCGCTGCCGACGGCGGCCGGCGCTTTGGCCGCGGGCAGTGCCTTGCCGGCCGCTGGTGTTTTAGCTGCAGCCGGCGCGGCAGCGGACGCTGCCACCGTATCCGTGCTGGCCCCATTCGCAGTCGCCGCCGGCGCAGGCGCGGCAACCGGCTCGCGGCGCGGGCTTGCAGCTGCGGCCTTGCGCACCACCGCCGGCTTGCGGACCGGACTGCGCACTATCTGGGCAAGCGGCGCTTTGCTATCGCCGTCGGCAATCTGGAACACCGCGACCGCAGTGCGCAGCTTGCCGGCCTGATCTTCAAGCGACTGAGCCGCGGCCGCGGCCTCTTCGACAAGCGCCGCGTTCTGCTGCGTCACTTCGTCCATCTGCGTGACCGCGCGTGCGACCTGCTCGATCCCGCTGCTTTGCTCCTCGGAGGCTGCGGCGATTTCACCCATGATGTCGGTCACGCGCTGCACCGCGCTGATGATCTCGGTCATGGTTCGACCGGCCTGATCGACCAGTGCCGAGCCGGACTGCACGCGCTCCACCGAGGTATCGATCAGTTCCTTGATTTCCTTGGCCGCAGCCGACGAGCGCTGTGCGAGGCTGCGCACTTCGCCCGCCACCACGGCAAAGCCACGTCCTTCCTCGCCGGCGCGGGCCGCTTCGACCGCGGCGTTGAGCGCCAGAATGTTGGTCTGGAAGGCAATGCCCTCAATAATGGAAATAATGTCGGCAATTTTGGCGGAGCTCTGGTTGATGTCGCCCATCGTGCCGACCACCTGCCCGACCACCGTATTGCCCTTATTGGCGATCTCGGAAGCATTCGCCGCCAGCGAGCTTGCCTGGCGGGCGTTGTCGGCGTTCTGCTTCACGGTGCCGGTCAACTGGTCCATGCTCGAAGCCGTCTGCTGCAGCGCGGACGCCTGCTCTTCCGTACGCGAGGACAGGTCGATGTTACCCGCGGCGATCTGGCGCGTCGCGGTGGCGATCGACTCGCTGCCGCCGCGCACCGAGCGCACCGTCTCGGTCAAGCTGCGCTGCATCTTCGCGATGCCGTCCAGCAGTTGCCCCATTTCGTCGCGCGAGCCCACCACCACCGGGCGGCGCAGGTCGCCGGCGGCGATCGAGTCAAAATGCTCCAGTGCCTCGGCGAGCGGGCGCCCAATCGCGCGGCTCAGCGTCAGGTACGAAAACAGCGCCGCCAGCAGCCCG
Source organism: Burkholderia sp. 4M9327F10 (assembly GCF_005503145.1). Classification (GTDB taxonomy): domain Bacteria; phylum Pseudomonadota; class Gammaproteobacteria; order Burkholderiales; family Burkholderiaceae; genus Paraburkholderia. The sequence continues at coordinate 10,677 of NZ_SCNV01000047.1, forward strand.
ACGGCCACCGCGACGATGCTGACGAGGCGAAACGTCCCGAAGCTCTCCTGGGCGGTGTCAAAGCCTTGCTGGGCCTGGGTGAACTGCAGCTTGCGCAGGGCATCGTCGGCAGTCGACAGGTCGCTGTATTTGGCTTGCAGGTCCTTCGCGGCGGCGGGAATCTTCGACTGGTCGGTCCCGGTGACAATGCCGGCAAACACGTCCATCGACTGCTGCAGCGTTTCCCGCCTGGCCGAGACATCCTGCGCGAGGCGGTCCTCCTCAGCGTCACGCGGCAAGTCGAGATATTTTTTCCACCATTCGTCCGACATCGTGCGCATGACGTGGGCGCGCTCCACCGTGGCCGCAACCTCCGGGGTGCCGAACAGGAACGCCGCCCGGTCGAGCGCAAGACGCTCGCGCGCCGCGTAGAGCTCGGCGTTGCCGATATTGACCGCACTCGGCATCTGGTTAGCGAACGTTTCATGATGGGCGTCGTTCGCGCGGCTCATGCCGGTGAGCCCGAGAACGCCGATGATCAGCAGCAATGCGGCGAGAAAAGCCATAGTCAGGCCGATCCGTGCCTTGATGGTGATGCCCTTGTTCAGCATGCTTCTTCCTGTGACGTGTATCGAATGAGAGGAGGCGTGTACGGTGCCAGATGGGCATTGAGCGCCCCCTGGCCGGCGCTTTCTAGGAACGGCGCTCTAATAGTCGTTTACGGCATCCAAGCAGCATACTTAAAGCTTTTATATGGTATGAGGATTGATCGCAGGCAAAGCCTGTATAAATTACAATTCTCTTGGAAGCGGGTCGGGAACGAGGTCGCGCAACGGGTCGGGAACGGATCGGCGGACGCACGGCGGATGGCCCACGGGTGCGGGTAGACCGCCAGGAGACCGGAAAGGAGTTGGCGAAGAAAGGAACTGGCAAACGCCCACTCGCAGCGCGAGAGCGCGAAGCATTTGCCGCAGGGTCAGGCGTGGAGTGCGCGGCGCCTTCGCAACGCAGGCGCCGCGTTACCCGGGTCAGGCGCCCAGTTCGGCAAGCGTGGGAATGGAAGTTTGCGCTCCGGCGCGCGTCACGGAGAGCGCCGCCGCCCGTTGGGCGAAGCGGATCGCAGTGTCGATGGCCTCGCCGTGCGAGAGCTGCGCGGCCAGCGCGCCGATAAAGGTATCGCCGGCAGCGGTCGTATCGACGGCTGCCACTTTCTGTGCGGCGTAGAGCGTCGGCTCCGCGCCCTCGAGCGCGGCCAGCACGCCGCGCTCGCCGAGCGTCACCAGCACGTTGCGCGCGCCCGCGCTGCGCAGCGCCAAAGCCGCTCGCGCGGCATCCTCGGGAGAGTCGACCGGCAAATCCGTGAGGGTGGCCGCTTCCAGTTCGTTCGGAATCAGGTAGTCAATCAGCGAGAACCACTCGGTGGTCAGCGGCCCGGTCGCCGGCGCCGGGTTCAGGATGACCGTCTTGCCGAGCCGCCGGGCGCTCGCGAGAGCCGCATGCACGGCGGCCGGCGGTGTTTCGAGCTGGCAGACCACCACGTCCGCGTTCGCCAGCGCCGCTTCGTGGCGAGCAACGGTTTCCGGCGTCACCTCGCCGTTGCTGCCGGCAATGATGACGATCGCGTTCTGGCTACTGTCGTCGACCACGATCAGCGCGACGCCGGTTGGAGCCGATGGGCTGGTCTCGAGCGCTGCGCAGTCGATCCCCTCGGCGGCGAGTCCCGCCCGCAATTGCGCGCCGTTCGCATCGGCGCCGACGCAACCGAGCATCGCCACGCGGGCGCCGAGACGCGCCGCCGCGACGGCCTGGTTGCCGCCCTTGCCGCCCGCCACCTGGGCGAACGTGCTGCCGGCGAGCGTCTCGCCGGGCTGCGGCAGGCGCGGCGCCCGCGCGACCAGGTCCATGTTCAGGCTGCCGACCACCGTTACCCGTCCACCCGCTGACTGACTCGCCAAGTCGCCTCCCATCAAATAGTTGTGTGTGCGCCAGCCGTGGCGCCTCGCGCCCTCGCCCTGAGGTCGCGGCCTAAGCAACCACTCCCTGCAGCCCCGCCCCTGCCCCTGCGCCCGCCCACGTCGTGGTCGACTCGCGCACGATCAGGCGTGGGGCGATCACACGCCGGCGCGCCGGTGCACCGGCCGTGTCGGCTGCGGTTCCGGCGATCCGTTCGATCAGCGTCTGTGCCGCCATCTCGCCCAGCGCGCGCACCGACTGGCCGACCGTCGACAGGGCCGGGTAAGTAAAACGCCCCAGTTCGATGTCGTCGAAGCCGATGATCGAGCAGTCGCGCGGCACGCTGATCCCGCGTTCGGCCGCGGCGCGCAAGGCGCCGATACCCATCATATCGTTGCCGGCGAAAATCGCCGAGGGCATCACGGCCTCGAACAACTGGCTCGCGGCCCGATAGCCGCCGGTGCCCGAAAAGTCGCTTTCGACGATCGCGCCCGGCGCAATTTCGATGCCGCGCTCCGCCATGGCGCGGATAAATCCGTGCACGCGCATGGCGCTGACAGCGGTCGCCACGGGCCCCGTAATGCAGCCGATCTTCACGTGGCCCAGTTCGAGCAGGTGGCGGGTCGCCAGATAGGCGCCCTTTTCGTGGTCGATCTGCACCAGATCCGCGCTCAGTCCCTCGATGTTACGGTCGACCACCACCAGCGGCTCGCGCGCATCGGCGAGCGCCTGCGCAAGCACGGCGTCGTCGCCGGCCGAAGCAACGATCAGGCCATCGATGCGCTTTTCCTGCAGCACGCGCAGATAGTTGCGCTGCTTGGCGGGATCGTCATCGGAATTGCAGAAGAATACGCAGTAGCCGTTGCGCGCACAACCGTCCTCGATGCCGCGCGCCATTTCCGCGAAATAGGGATTCGTGCTGTTGGGCACCACCAGACCGATCGTTGCGGTCGCGCGCGCCTTCAGCGAGCGGGCGACCGCCGACGGCACGTAGTGCAGTTGACGGATCGCATGCTCGACCTTTGCGCGCACATCGGCCGACACCGGCCGCGAGTTGTTCACGACGTGCGAAACCGTCGTGAACGACACGCCTGCCACGGCCGCTACATCCTTGATGGTCGCCATATCCTGTTGCTCTCCTGCCTGTTTTTCCCGCCGGCCGGTGCGACGTGCACCGGCCCGGCGTTTGCATCAATGACAGATCCAACCTGCTGCATCCACACCCTGCATGCTGTCCCGCTTCCCTGCTTTCCCTGCTTTCCCTGCTTTCCCGCTCTGACCGGTCAGGCGCGCTTGCGCCGGCTCCGGTAGGTATCCAGCACGACCGCCACCACAATAACCGCGCCGGTGATGATGCGTTTGGTCGGTTCGTTCGCGCCGATCTGCGCGAGTCCCGCCGCCAGCACCGAGATGATCAACACCCCGAAAAAGGTGCTGATGACCGAACCCCGGCCGCCCATCAGGCTGGTGCCACCTATCACGACCGCGGCGATCACCTGCAGTTCCATGCCGACACCTGCGTTCGGGTCCGCCGCTTCGAGCCGCGAAATCTGGAACAGCGCCGCGAGGCCCGCCAGCGCACCCATCAATGCGAACACGATCACCTTGTAGGGGCGCGGATTGACGCCCGCGAGCCGCACCGCCTCCTCGTTCGTGCCGATGCCCACCAGGTAGCGGCCGAACACCGTGCGCGTGAGCACCAGTTGCGCGATCACCATCACCGCCACCGCGATCAGGAAGGCCGGCGAGATGCCGAAGGCGATCGGGTTGGACAGCACGTCGAAGGCGTCGCCGATATAGGCCGTACGCGAGTTCGTCATCTGGTAGGCGACCCCGCGCGCCGCTTCGAGCACGCCAAGCGAGACGATGAACGACGGAATCCGCCAGCTCACCGTCACCGCGCCCGTCACTGTGCCGGTCAGCGCGGCTGCGGCCACGCCAAGCAGCGCCGCCGGCAACGGCCCCCACTGCCACTTCAGCGCGGCCACGCTCACCACCGAGGCGCCCAGTGCCAGCACCGAGCCGACCGACAGGTCGATACCGGCGATGATGAGCACGAAGGTCATGCCCACCGACATTACGACCAGGTCCGGGATCTGGTTGGCGATCGTGCTGAACGTGTCGTAAGTCAGAAAGTGCGAGCTGAGCAGCGAAAACAGCACAACCATCGCCAGCAAGGCGCCGGCCAGACCGAGGTAATTCGAAAAGCCGAGGCGCGTGCCCACCGGCTTGCCGCTCGCGAGCGGCGCCGACGGATCGGACACCGGGGCAGCGTTGGCCCCGCCGGGTGTGCCGCCTTGGGGTTGATTCGTCATGACAGACTCCCTGCTGAATGGGTGTCGGGGGCGTGCAGCAAGGTTTCGCGGGCGTGGTAGCCGGCAAATGCGGCGGCCAGCAACACGTCCTGTGACCAGTTATCGCGCTCGAAAATCCCCGTGAAGCGTCCTGCCGACATCACACCGATCCGGTCGCAGATCAGCATCAGTTCGCGCAGGTCGCTCGACACCACGACGAGCGCGCGGCCCTCGCGAGCCAGCGCGCCCATCAAGCCATAGATATCGAACTTGGCGCCGACGTCGATGCCGCGCGTAGGTTCGTCGAATAACAGCACGCGGCACTCGCGCGCCAGCCAGCGGCCGATCACGACCTTCTGCTGGTTGCCGCCCGACAGCTCGCCGACAATCTGCCCGGGCCCCGAGCTGCGAATCCGCATCGCCTCGATCTGCTTCTGCGCCAGCGCGTTTTCGCGCTTCGCGTCGACCACGCCGTGGCGCGCCACGCTGCCGATATTGCCGAGCGAGACGTTGGCCGCAATCGGTTGCGGCAGCAACAGTCCTTCGCCCTTGCGGTCCTCGGTGATGAGCGCAATGCCCTCGCGCACCGCGTCGACCGGCGAGCCGATCTGCACCGGCGTGGGCGTAGCGCCCGGCGTGGCGGCGAGCGAGACTGTGCCGCTGTCTTTCTGGTCGGCGCCGAAGATAAGCCGCATCAGTTCGGTGCGGCCCGCGCCGATCAGGCCGCTCACGCCGAAGATCTCGCCCGCGCGCACCTCGAACGACACGTCGTTCACCACCTTGCCGCGCGTCAGGCCCTCGACCTTCAGCAGCGGCGCGCCGATCTTGCGCTCGCCCAGATCGATCCGCTCGCCGATCTCGCGCCCGACCATCAGCGTGACGATCTGCTCGCTGGTCAGCGCGCTCATCGCTTCGACCTTGACCAGCCGGCCGTCGCGCAGCACCGCGACGCGCTCGGCCACCCTGGCCAGCTCTTCGAGGCGGTGCGAGATATAGACCAGCGCGACGCCGCGCGACTTCAGGCGCCCGATCTGCTCGAACAGCAGATCGACTTCGCGGGCGGTCAGCATCGCCGTGGGCTCATCGAGAATCAGCACGCGGCAATCGCCGATCAGGTTGCGCGCGATCTCGACCATCTGCTGATGGCCGATGCCGAGCTCGCCGACCGGGGTGTCCGGGTCGATCGCTTCGAGCCCGACCTGCGCCATCGCGGCCCGCGCGTCTTCGCGCAGACGGCGCCGGTCGATCCAGCCGAGGCGCAGCGGGCCAGCCTGCGGCAAGCGGTTCAGGAACAGGTTTTCCGCCACCGACAAGGTCGGCAGCAGATTCAGCTCCTGCATCACCATGCGCACGCCGAGCGCTTCCGCTTCGGTGCGGCTCGCGGGCGCGTACGGCGCGTCGGCCAGACGCATCGAGCCGGCAGTCGGTTCGACGAGGCCACCGACGATCTTCGACAGTGTGCTCTTGCCTGCGCCGTTTTCACCCGTGAGCGCCAGCACCTCGCCGGCAAACAGCGAGAGCGTGACATCGGCGAGCACGGGCTCGGCATACGTCTTGCCGATCCCGGTCACGGACAGTACAGCGGGCAGTGCGTGGTGGGCGGTCAATTCCATCGCGATCCTGGTTCCGGGGCCGCCTCGCGAGGGCTTCAGACGGACGGCAGCCGGCTGGAGCCCGGGTCGGGCAACCACGTGTCATGCCGGCTCAAGGCGGGTCTTGCGCTGGGCTTTCCAACGCACCCCGGCCCGCCGCGTCCGCCGACATGACGCTTATCTCTGGAATAACGGCGGCGGCGCAGCTTTCTTGAGCGTTTATTGAATAGGAGCGCGCCGGTGAGCCGCGCTCGCGCCGAACGGTCGGGCGAGCGCGGTGCCGGCTTGCCGGCTAGCCAGCGGCGGGGCTGGACTTACTTCGTCACGAGATCGACCGGCGTCTCGACCACGCCGGACAATTCGGATTGCTTCTTGTGTTCGCTCAGAGCCTTGAGCGCCGTATCGATACCGAACACCGCCTGTTTGGCCGCGTACTGATTGGCGGTCGCGAGCACGCGGCCGTCCTTCAGCATCGGCTTGATGGCGTCGATGTCGTCGTAGCCGACCACATAGACCTTGCCCTGCTTACCTGCGGCGCGCACGGCCGAGACTGCGCCGATTGCCATGTTGTCGTTACCGCACAACAGCGCCTTGATATTCGGGTATTCATTGAGAATGGCCGAAGCGACAGCGTTGCCCTTGTCGATTTCCCATTCACCCGATTGCACCGAGTCGATCTTCGCGCCGACCTTCTGCATGGCCGCCTTGAAGCCGGCGGTGCGCTGCTGTGCGTTGGTGGTCGTCGACACGCCCTCGACGATGCCGACTTCATCGCCCGCCTTCAGCTTCTGGGCCAGATAGTCGCCGACCTTTTCCGCGCCCTTGGCGTTGTCGGGACCGACGAACGGCACGTTCAGGTCTTTCGACTTGAGCACGTCCGGATCGAGCCGGTTGTCGATGTTCACGACGATGATGCCGGCATCGACCGCCTTCTTGACCACCGGCACCAGCGCCTTCGAATCGGCCGGCGCCAGCACGATGGCGTCGACCTTCGAGACGATCATCTGCTCGACGATCTGGATCTGCGCGGCCGTGTCGGTCTCATTCTTGATGCCGTTGGTGATCAGGTCGAACTGGCTGGCGTTGTGCTTCTGATAGTCCTTCGCACCGGTTTCCATGGTGAGGAAGAACTCATTGGCGAGGGACTTCATGACAAGCGCCACTTTCGGCTTACTGGCGGCCTGGGCATGAGCGGTGGAAAACGGCAGTGCAACAGAAGCGGTGAGCGCGACAGCGGCCGCCAGAACGCGGCGGCGAATGCGGTGGTCCATGCATATCTCCAGGTTTATAGGCTCGGGATGAGCCGTGTTTTTGACTCCGCGCAAACGTTTGCGAGGCTCATTCTCAGCGTAGCCTGTTCAGCGTGTCAACGAATTGCAGTGTTGCACTGCACAGGCGCCACGCCCTATGTCTAGCCGTAATGCAAGCCACGACGGCTTGCATCCCGCATACTTCAAGAGCTTGTTTCGACATGAGTCTCCCGCTTGGTCCGCGCTTGCTGGTTTCCCGCCACTTGCAAGCTTCGCGTGCGGCGGGCCGCCTATGCTGGACTTTTATTGCGCCCGATGCAAGGGGCAAGCAGCGATGAGGCGCCGCCGCGGGTGACTAGAGCCAGCCGGCCTTGCGAAAGCGCCACCACAGGAAGATGTCGACCGACAGCATGACGGCAAGGCATAGCGGATAACCGTACTTGTAATGCAGTTCGGGGATGGTCTCGAAGTTCATGCCGTAGATGCCGGCGATCATGGTCGGCACAGCGAACAGTGCGGCGAACGAACCGAGGCGCTTGGTCACCTCGCTTTCGGCAAGCGAAATCATGCCGAGGTCGACCTGGATCGCCGTCACGACCATCTCGCGGCGGCCGTCGATGGTGCGCACGATCCGCTCGAGATGGTCGTAGATATCGCGGAAGTAGGCCTCCATGCCTGAGCACACCTGCGGCACGCGGCCGCCGCTCAGCTTGCTGATCGCTTCCTGGAGCGGCGCCACATGATGCTGCAGGCTGACGAGCCGGCGCTTGAGCGAGTACAGATCGGCGATGATCGCCCGCGATGCGCTGACGTCGTTCTTCTCGAAGATACGGTCTTCGACCGCCTCGATTTCGGCGCCGAGCGCCTCGAGAATCGGGAAGTAGCGATCGACGATATCGTCGGCGAGCGCATACAGCACGAAGCCTGAGCCTTCCTTGAGCAGCTTCGGCTCGCGCTCGCAGCGCGCGCGCACGTCGCTAAAGCCAAAGCGGGCGCGATGACGCACCGAGAGCACGTAATTCGAGCCGACGAACACATCCACTTCGCCGATCAGCAGTTCGTGGTCGTCGTCCATCTCCACCGTATGCATCACCGCGAACACGGACTCGCCATACTCCTCGATCTTCGGCCGCTGATGACCCTGCAGCGCGTCTTCGACCGCCAGATCATGCAGATTGAATTCCTCTTTCATGACGGCAAGTTCTTCGGGGTCTGGGTCTTTGAGCGCGACCCAGACGAAGCATTCCGGCCGCGCCACATACTCGCTGATGTCTTCGATCGGGATATCGGCGAGCTTGCGGCCGTCCTGGTAGGCCGCGCAATTGATCAGCATAGTTTCGGTTACCTTGAAAGCGGCGGCAGGCTGCGGTACTGCGGCACTTCCTGGGGTGCCCGCTGGGGTGCTACTTGGCGTGCCACTTGTGGTGCCCTCGGTGGTGCCGCTTGTGATGCCGCGGCAGCGGCTGCCTCAGCGCTGCTAAACCTGCACGATTGAAGCTGTCAAAGCCACCATGTTAGCGGCTTTGCCGGACCGCGATGTCCGCGAAATGTCATCGCGGCGAATCGCCTGCGCGCCTTCACTGCGCGACGCGGTGCAGCTCGATGCGGTGATCCGCATTGAAGGTGACCGATGCGCGGTTGCTGTAGCGGGTGTCGGGCGTCACGATGAAATGCATTTCGACGATCGGATCGAACTGGGTCGAGACGGCGATCCGGTGCGTGCCGGGGGTGAGATAGAAGACGACGTGCTCGCCGTTGAACAGATCGGTGACCTGCTCGCCATCCACGTAGACCAGCGCATCGCGAAAGCGCACGATCAGGTCGCGCGAACGCTCACGCCGCACGTCCACGGCGACGAGTCCTGCGGCGGGGTCCGTGTAGCCGGGCTTGAGGATACGTGTGGCGGGCACGGGCTTGAAGGCCACCGGCTCGGCCGGTTCGGAGGCGCACGCGGCCAGCAAGGCGACTACGACGGCCAGCACTAAGGCTTTCCAGGCGGCCAGCGGGTGCTTTGACATGGTGCGTCTCCCCCCTTTTTTATTGCTGTGGTGTGCGATGCATGCTGTGGGCCTCCAGCGACGGCGTTAATCGAACGGGTTCAATACGCGCACGCCAGTACCCATAAAATCCTTAACATTGCGCGTGACGACCATCAGGTTACGGGTAAGCGCCGTCGCAGCGATCAGTTTGTCCATTGGGTGTTCCGCTCGCGGAACGCGCAGCCTGCCCCATACCTGCGCCGCATCCTCACCGATTGCAAGGATGCGGTCAGCGAACATCTCCAATACCGAATTCGTCCACGCTTCGAGCAACATCGCCTGAGGCCTGTCGCCTCGATATTGCACTACTTCGACACCCCGTCGTAGTTCTCCTACGGTAATCACTGACAGGAACAGAGCGTGCCCCTCGTTGGTCGCGCGCTCGAAAAATCGCCGGACACCTGGATTAGCCCGCCCCCAGCGCCTGATCTCGCTGATGACGTTGGTATCAATCAAATACAACTGGTGCCTCGCCCGTATCGTCTATCCGCTCGAAATCAGCGTCTTCGCCGACATCGGGCATGCTCATGAGCAGTCTGATGAACTGGCGGTTTTCCAGCCGATGCAATGCATCCTCGATAATAGCCAGGTGCTCGGCTTCGGCACTGCGGCCGTGAGCCGCCGCCTCGCGCTCCAGCGCCTTGATCAACCGTTCGTCTACACCTCTTACCAAGAGATCTGCCATATCGCCTCCCATTCACACATCGCCACCCATGATAGCAACGTGCCGGCAATCCGCCACCCTGGTCGAACGGCCAGCCCCTCTTGCGCGCGGCCCGCTTCTTGTTCATGATCGTGTCATACGGGCGGCGCGCTACTCGCCGCCCTTCCGGTGAACACCGCTCCTCTTCCAGCAGGTTTGCTTCGCGTTACCCCACGCAACAGATGCGTCACGCATCCCCCGTACGGGATTTCGATCAAGGAGACTGCAATGTGGTATTTCAGCTGGATTCTCGGTATCGGCGTGGCGCTGGGTTTCGGGATCATCAACGTAATGTGGCTGGAGGCCAACGGCAAGTTCGCCCGTGACGCGGCGCCCGGCGATCCGCTTGCGAGCACCGCCGGCAGCGCCAACCCGCCCGGTTCGACAAAGGACTAGCCTGAGTGACGTATCTGGTTTTTATCTGTGGACATGCCGGCACCGGCAAGACGACACTCGCCAAACGCCTGATCGGCCCATTGATGAGCGCAACCGGCGGCGCCTTCTGCCTGCTCGACAAGGACACGCTTACGGCGGCTACAGCGCCGCCGCCATGGGCATGCTCACAGGCGCCCCCAACGACCGCGACAGCCCCCTCTTCCTGCAGCATCTGCGTGACCCGGAATACCGCGGTCTGATCGACACCGCACGGGACAATCTCGAGCTAGGCGTGAGTGCGCTGGTGGTCGCGCCACTCTCGCGCGAAGTGCGTGAGCGCAAACTGTTCGATCGGGCGTGGCTCGGGGTGGGCGATGACGTGGAGATTCGGGTCGTCTGGGTCTACACGGCGGAAGCAACGGCGCGTCAACGGATACTCGAGCGCGGCGATCCGAACGACGCGTACAAACTGGCCCATTGGGACGAATACCGACAGCGCCGCTTCATGCCGGAGGGCGAGAGTTGCATAGACCTGCTGATGTTCGACAATACCGCGGCGGGCATGACCGACAACGACGCGCTGCTGGCGCGGATTGTCGGCTAAGCAACCGTCAGGCGCTGACGACGCACTGAAAATCCGCTGACGATGTGCTGGAAACGCCCTGAAGATGCGCGAACCATGCGCTCAGCTCGCACGCTACAAATAACAAGGCGCCCCCAAATCAATGACCGGGGGCGCCCAGGCGGCCCTCTACGGGGCCGTTCCGTTCTGCCTGCTGCCTACCTCCTCACTGCTCACGGCCCTCGGACTGGCCTGTGACTGCCGTCCCGTTTAAACCGTCGCCATGGTGTCGAGCGACTGGCCTTCATACAGTTGACCGAAGCGGTTCGCCAGGAAGTCGCGCAGCGACACTTGCTCCTGACGCACAAAGCCGCTTTGCGGCAACTTCTTCTCGCGGAACAGATCGAGCACGGCGCACATCGCGCCCGCCGTGGTGATCTGGATCGCGCTCATCGGCACGCCGCAGACGGTCTTCGCGAAGATCTTGCGGGTAAACACTTCTTCGACCAGTTGACCGTTGCGCGTGCCCGTCACCGTGATGAAGACCAGCACGACGTCTTGTGCGGTCGAGGGCACCGAACGGCGCATGATCGACTTCAGCGTGTCGCGGTCCGTTGCGAGGCGCAGGTCTTCGAGCAGGAACTTCATCAGTTCGCGATGGCCCGGATAGCGCACCGACTTGTAGTCGAGCGTTTCGACGCGGCCTGCCAGGGTTTCGCACAGCGTGCCAAGACCGCCCGAGGTGTTGAAGGCTTCGTACTCGGTGCCGTCGAGCGAGAAATGTTCGAGGCCCTCGAGCGGCTGCACCCATTGCGTGCGGCTATCGCGGATCGCTTCGCACGGCTGACAGTACTCGTTGATCAAGCCGTCGACGCTCCACGTCAGGTTGTACTTCAACGCGTTAGTCGGGAATTCCGGCAATGCGCCCACGCGCATCTTGACGTCGCGGATTTCCGTGAAGCGGTTCGCCAGTTCGTGCGCAGCGATGCCGATAAAGCCGGGCGCCAGGCCGCACTGCGGCATGAAAGCGTGAGCGGATTCGTCGGCGATTGCGCGGATCGCGGTGGTCGCGCGCACGTCTTCGGTCAGGTCGAAATAGTGGACACCCGCGCCCTTGGCGGCGGTCGCGACGTTCACGGCGAGGTAATACGGCAGCGCGTTGATCAGTGCGTCGAAGCCTTGTACGGCTGCGCGAAGCGCGGCGGCGTCGGCCGAATCGACGCGGCGGGTCGGAATGCCCTGCTCGGCGAGCTTGTCGAGCGCCTGCTGATCGCGGTCGAAGGCGACGACTTCGTAGTCGCCGGTTTCACGCAGCATGTGAGCAATGGTGTGACCGATCAAACCTGCGCCAACGATGGCAACTTTCATGCGCTTCTCCTTGTTCTGTGTATGCTGTCTCCAGCTTCGAAAGTACGCTGCGCTTGGCGCTGCGCCCGGCGGGCCGAACCCTTGCGACACAGTTTAAGGAGAAGCAAAAACAGTTTATAGACGCAAAATGCTGCGCTATGACCATGAACTTCGACGATATGACGAACGAATGCGTCGATATGTCGAAATTACGTCAAAAAGCCGTAAACGGCGTGTGCGTGCTCTGTTCAGCGAATCACTTAATGATTCAATCCGGCAGCAAGAGAAAGCCGCGTAGCCGCTGCAAGCAAACGCTTGTCGCGCGTCCAGATTGAAGTGCCCGGCGTAAGCCGGACCGAGGCGAGCAAATGAGCGTCGACATAGCCGATACCAAGACCGAACAAAGCTTCATCTGCGATGAAATGAAGCACTTCCTCGTCATGCGCGATTTCAGCCTGCGGCAACTCCTGCAAGCTATTCAAGACAATCTCTCGCTGACGCAAACTTCCCAAAGACAATTCGCCAGTAACAAATGGATGGGCGAGAACGCGCCGCTGCTCGAGCAGATCGGCCAAGGTTGCATCGCCTTTGCGCAGATGGTCGATCCAGATGGATGTATCGACGAGAATCATGCTGGGTCCGTCTGCCGGCGCCGGACCGGTTTCAAATCGGGCTCGCTACCACCGAGCCGGGCAAGTCGACGCGCGCTTTCTCGTTCGATCAACGCCTTGAGCGCTTCGCGGATAAGCGCTGACTTTTCCTGAAGCCCCGTGAAAGCCTGAGCCTTGGCGAGCAAGTCGTCGTCGAGTGCAAGTGTTGTACGCACGATATATCCTCCACACGGTAAGCATCAATTATCGCATCAAATGATGCGCCTTTCAATGCTTTCAGAAGATGATGGAATCCAATCTCTTCTCACCCCCCAATCATCCCCCGATCGATCTTGCGGGCCAGAATGATCGACGTGGTCGTGCGCTCGACGCCCTCCAGCGTACCGATCTGGTCGAGCAGATCGTTGAGCCGGTCCGGAGAATCCGCGCGCAGCCAGGCGACGTAATCGAACTCGCCGCTCACCGCGCACAGCAGTTGCACCTCGGGCATCTTGCCCAAACGCTTCTGCACGTCCGGGCCATACTTCGGCGCGATGATGATGCCGACATACGCGTAGATGCTCGCATCGAGCACATCCTGGCCGAGCCGCACGCTATAGCCCGCAATCACGTTGGTGCGTTCGAGCCGCGCAATGCGCGCGATCACAGTGGTGCGCGCCACGCCGAGCTGGCGCGCAAGGTCCGCGACACTTTCGCGCGCGTTGGCCTGCAGCAGCGCAACGAGGTTACGGTCGAGGTCGTCGAGTTGGTCGAGGCGCGGTGGTCTCATGGATGGCAGTTTCGCTTACATGGAATTGAGCAGGGAGTAGCGGATTATCCCCGCGCGGTTCGGCCTCGTACAGCGCAGACACATATGGACACGACGGCAGGAATCTCAATCCTTGGTGTAGCGGGTCGGGTCGTAGGTTCTGCGCGACAGATATATTGTGCGATAGGCCAGATGTTACTATCAGCGCGTACTGTCGCCCCCGGACGCGATGGCCACAACAAGCGAGAAATCTGAAAAACGGTATGCGGCTATCCCAGCCAAAATCTACAGCGGAAGCAGCCTTCGACGAGGTCATTGCCCTCATGAACAGGCGCTTTGTAGAGCTCGATCAATTCGCCGCAGCCCGGCTTGAACGGGCCGCTCGAGCGGGCATCGGCAATGACCCTGAGCATGCATACCAGACGCTGGGCATTGTCGCGGCTTCGAAATGGGACGTCGAGGGTATGCACTCCAACTTCGAACACGCCACGAGATACGCATCAAATGGTGCGATATACGTCAATTACGCCACCAGCCTGAACTGCACAGCCCGTCTCCTGGAAGGAGCGGAACAGGCTGAAGCGGCAGCGCAGCGCGAACCAACTAACCTGGCGTATTTGCGCATCGCCATAGATTCAAACTGGAATGCGGGTCGCTGGGCGCGCGCCCTGGAGCTGCAAGAGCAATATCGCAAGCGCAAAATGGATGAAATGCCGCTCGAATTCAGCTATCACGAACGCGCCTTCAGGACCGCGGAGCGCAACGGCGTGAAGTTCGAGGCAATCGAGCAGCTTCACACAGCCTTGTTCAGATTTCTCAGCGAGAGGCATGTGCGTTGGCTCGGGGCGCAGGCGTTTATCGACTCAGCGCCGGGAGAAGAGGCTATCTATGTAACTGCGTTGGTCCCGGGTGACGCCAACGAAGTTCGCAAACTCGACGAGGAACTCACGAGCGTGCTGTTTGACGCAGTGGAAGAATTCCCGTTGGGTGCCTTTTCGATTGAGCTTGGTCCGGAGATCGCTCCGAATGACGCCTGACGACTTCATCAGTACCGCCGAAAAGCTGCTCGCCGATCCGTGCAACGAGGGCGACAAGCGAAGTGCTATCTCCCGCTCCTACTATGGCGCCTATCACGGCAGCATCGAGAGTTTGCCAGACGGGTACACGCCGGCCAACTCGGAATTCCAGTCGTCCGAATCGCACAAGGCTGTAATCGATGCTGTCGCCAGATGGGGAAAAGATCTTGTGCCGGGTAGGACTGATGCACAGCAGGCAGCACGCAGGCTTTCCTATTAAAAAAAAGCGAGAAAGAAGGCCGATTATGAAATCGGCGCCGCCATGGACGAGCGTGCCGCCGCATCATGTGTCAACGACTGCCGTTTCGTCCTGGACCACATCCGGCGCGCGAGAGAGCGCTTCAATCAAACTGAGGCGGCATAGCGTTGCTTCAACGGCCGCTGCTCGTTAGATTCGCGGCCGAGATCCACGTCTGGATTTGGCGGCCGATAGGACTCGAACCCACGGCCACAGGAATCACAATCCTGGACTCTACCGAGCACGCCCGTCACGCACCAAGCCGCTCCATCACAAAGTCGATAAAGCTCGTCAGCTTCGGCGTCGCGCGCCGGTCACGCGGATAGATCAGATGCACCGGCGAGCCTGGCGGCAAGAATTCGTCGAGCACCGGCACCAGCTCGCCGCGGGCAATCTCTCTCGCAAGCAGCGCCTCCGGCTGCAACACCAAACCGAAACCACGCAACGCAGCCACCTTCAGCGCCTGGCCGTTGTTGGCGCGAAACCGTCCCGCGCGCAACGGACTCTCGCCTTCTGGCTCGCCGTTAAGCCGCCAGATTCCCTCGCGGCCCCAATGCAGAAAGCCGAGGCACTCGTGCTGCGCCAGATCGGCCGGCGTGCGCGGCGTGCCGGCCCGCGCGAGATACTCGGGCGAGGCGCATGCCCGCATCCGGTAAGGCTTGAGCGGCCGCGCGACAAAACTCGAATCCGGCAACCGGCCAATCCGCACGGCCGCATCGAAGCTCTCTTCAACGAGGTCGATCACACGGTTGGACAGATCGAGTTCGAGACTCACGTCCGGCCACGCCGTAAGGTAATCGGTCATCGCCGGCGCAAACACTTCGACGCCGAACGTGAGCGGCACCGTCACCTTCAGCACGCCGCGCGGCGTCGCTGTCATCGCTTCAGCAAGCGACTCCGCCGCCTTCACATCGGCCAGAATCCGCCGGCACTGCTCGTAGTACTGACGGCCGATCTCAGTCAGGCTTTGACGGCGCGTCGTGCGTGTCAGCAGCCGGGTAGCGAGGCGGGTCTCCAGCGAACGGATATGCTTGCCGACCATCGCCGACGAAATGTCGAAGCGCTCGGCCGCCGCCGTCAGGCTGCCCGCCTCGACCACGGCCACGAAAATTTCCATGCTGACGAGTTTGTCCACCCGCTGTTTCCTGTTCGTTTCGGTTGTAAGCGTTTGTCGCAACGTAGACGCATTGTAGGGATATCGTGTTACTAATACCGAGCTTGGCACAGCGGGCATTCCGAGCGGCTCGTCAGCAGCACGCCGTATGCATGACCCGCGCCTTGACCGCGCGCTGTATCCGAATACGAACGAACATCAGGAGTTTCGATGAAAAAAGCACTGGTAATCCTGGCTTCAGCGCTCGCCATGAGCGGCGCCTTCGCACAGACCGCCGCACCGGCCTCGGCACCCGCCGCAGCCTCCGCACCGGCGGGCAAGCACGAGCGCAACGTTGAAGACCGCATCGCGTATCTGCACTCGCAGCTCAAGATCACGCCAGCGCAAGACCCGCAGTGGGGTACGTTTGCCGATGTCATGCGCAGCAACGGCGAGACCATGAGCGATCTGTACAAGCAACGCCAGGCGGCCACCGACCTGTCCGCGCTCGACGACATGAAGCAATACGCGACCATCGCCCAGGCGCACGCCGACGGCATGAAGAAGCTGGTCGACGCATTCGAGCCGCTGTACAACAGCTTCTCGCCGGACCAGAAGAAACTGGCCGATGAAACCTTCCGTCAGCATCCGCACCCAGGCGGCAAGAAGCACGGCAAGGCTCCGCAGTAAGAATGCAACGCTGAGCTGAGCAGGATGCGGCGCTGGATTGAGCCGCCTGCCGAACCCTTGACACAACGCCTGCCCTCACCGGCGGGCGTTGTGCTTTATGCTTCTGGCATTATTCCGCTACCTGGCGTCTTACCTTACCGTCAATCTGCTTCATGATCGAACTCAAGAATCTCGACCTGCGCTCCGACGCGGCCGCTCAACGTGTCGTCAAGGACGAAACCGTCAACGTCGATTTTGCCGCGGCGAGCGGCGAGTTGATGAGCCTCGAAGGCCCGAACCGCTACGCGCCCGGCGACGCGTTGATCACCGGCTCCACCGGAGACCGCTGGGTGGTCTCGCGCGAGCGCTTCGATGCGAAATATCTCCCTGCTGCCGCGGGACTCGCCCACGGCGAGCCGGGTGCGTACCGCAACCGGCCGGCGATCGTGCTGGCGCGGCAGATGAACGAGCCGTTCTCGCTGGCGCGCTCGGCGGCCGGCGGCGACATCCTGCATGGCGCCGCGGGTGACTGGGTCATGCAGTACGCGCCGGGCGACTATGGCGTCGTGCAGGCGGCGCGCTTTGCCAAGGTGTACCGTCGCGCCGACTAGCACGAGGCGGTACCTTCAGGCGAACTGCTCGTCCAGTTCGATCGTCACTTCGCGCGGCACCGGCTCGCCGTTCGCATACTGCTCTTCGAGCGAACCGATGGTCGCTTCGGCATACGCGCGCAGCACCGCAAAGCTGCGCGCACGATGCCGCGGCGGCAACGCCCGGTAGCGCGCCCACACCGCGGGCGCGCCCACCACGCTCACCGTGATCCGGCGTGCCGCGGCGCCGAAGCGCATCGCCACCCAGTGGACCGCGAGGGTCGGCGTGCCGTCCTCGGCGGGGCGTTCGATGAACTGCGTCTGCTCGGGGAACAGGTCGCTGATGACCCGCGCCAGCTCTTCCACATCGGGGCTCGCGCAGTCGTATTGGTAGGCTTCCATTTTTACAGGCCGAAGGTTGGAAAAACGCTGCAGGATTGTCGCGCGCGCTCAAGCGCTGCGCGCCATGGGCCGGAACAGCTTGATGAGCACCGCAGCCACGATCACCGCCAGCAGGGCATACAGGCCGTCGACTGCGTAGAGCGGCAGCACCCGCACCTGGTACAGCACCGCAGGCAGGTCGACGAGCGCGTGCACGACGATCGCGAGCGGCAGGATGCCGCGCCAGCCGGCTCGCACGCCGCGCCACATCAGCACGGACAGGCCGATCTGGAACACCAGTGCCGCCGCCCGTTCGAGCACAAAAATTCCCGCCATCTGCGGCGACAGGCTCGCAAGGACCAGATGGATGCGCATCAGCGATTCATCCGGCAGATTGCCCAGATAGGTGTCGAGATCGCCGCGGTTTGCCATGACTGCGAAGACAATCCACTGTACCTGCACCAGCACGCCGACCATCCACGCCTCGGCGCCGCCATGGCCGATGCCATAGCCAAGCGCCGTGCTATCGCCTGTCGAAGGCGGTGCGGCGGTCTTCCTGCGCATGGCCAGCCGCGCTTCCAGTGAGGGACGCGTGGGCGTGGCGGTGGCGCTCGCGCCGGTCGCGTCCGTTAGCGTGTTCGTATTCGCCAGCGGCGCATCCGGCGCCGTATCTCTGGCAGCCACGGCCTTGCGCCACATCAACCTCATGGCGATGAAGCGTCCCACTTCCTCGCACACGCCCGCCGCCAGCGCGCCGTAGATCACAAACGAAAGCGGATTCGACAGCAACGCTGCGGTGGTCTCATTCTGATGCAGGACATAGCTGTTCAATGCGCGCTCGATCACCATCGCGAACGCCGCGAACACGGCAATGCCGGCAATCGAATCGCGGGCGCTCAGCCCGAGCGGACGGCGCAGGCGCCGGTACAAGGCAATCGGTAAAACGGCGACGAACAGTGTCGCGAGCGCGAGACAGGTAAGCGTGAGCGGTGCAACGACCATGGGTTTCCTTGGGATGTCCGGCGCGCACCCGCTGCGCGCCGCAGCCCGAATCATCGCAGATCAGCGCGAAGTTGACCCGCGCACGATCAATTCCCCCGGTAGCAGACAGTCGCGCACGGCCGTCTGAGCCCCGTCGATACGCTCATGCAGAAACTCCACCGCGCGGTAGCCGATCTGATAGGTCGGCTGGCGGATCGTCGTGATGCCGGCGAATTCGGCCCATTCGGGATCGTCGATGGCGAGCAGCGCGATGCGCTCCTGCCAGCGCGCGCCGTAGCGTGCGTTCAGATGGCGGGCGAGACACAGCGCGACGGGGGCGTTGGCGGCGAACAGCGCAAGGCGGCGGGCGCCCCTGGCGGCGGCAGTTGCAGCGCCATGCGCATGGCCGGAGCTCGTGTGAGGCGGCGCGTCGGGCGCGGCGCCGGGCGTAGCAGCAAGTGTGGGATCGTCGTGCCCACCTGGCACGAGATCGAGGGTGACCGCGGTTGTGAAATCGAGGGTGACGCCTGAGGCGTCCCCATGCACGGCGTCGAGAGCGCGATCCAGTTCGGCCAGCGCGCCCTCCACTGCCGCCGCATCGCCCAGTTCCAGCACGACGGTACGGCCTCGCGCATGCGACTGAGCGTCGATCACCGCACGAAACGCGGCCTCGCGCAAGCGCCGCGAACTGACGTGCTCGAACGGTTGCACGACGAACCAGATGTCGTCGAAGCCGTGCTCGAGCAGATGACGCGTGCCCAGTTCGGTCGCAGCCGTGTTGTCGAGCCCGACCAAGTCGGCGGTGAGGCCGTCCACCATACGGTCCACCAGCACGGCTGGAATCCCGCCTTCGCCAACCGGCCGCAAGGTCTCTTCACGCACGCCGAGCGCGTTGACGATCACGCCCTCCACCCGGTACGTGGTGAGCAGTTGCAGGTAGCGGCGCTCCATCTCCACTTCGTTGGCGGCGTGGCAGATCAAGGGCATATAGCCGAGCGCATGGCAAGCCGCTTCGACGCCCTGCAGCACCTCGACCGAATACGGATTGGTCAGGTCCGCGACCAGCATGCCGATCAGCCGGTTGCGGCCACGCTTCAGACCGCGCGCCATCTGATTGGGCTGATAGTCGAGCCGCTCGATTGCCGCTTCGATACGCGCGCGCAACTCCGGCGACAGCACGCTCAGCTCGCCGTTCAGATAGCGCGAAATACTGGTCTTGCCGGTGCCGGCTTCGCGGGCTACGTCGCTGATGGTGGCGCGGCGCGCCGCAGGGGTATGTGGGGTGTTCACGGTGTGCTCACTTGCGCAGGACGTCGCGGTTCACGATGTTGCGGGTCAGTGTGCCGTCGAGCGCGGCGACCAGATTTTCGGCCGCGTTCAACGCCATGGCGTGGCGCGTCTCGTGAGTCGCCGAACCGATATGCGGCAGCGCCACCACGTTAGGCAGCGACAGCAGCGGCGAAGCGGCGGGCAGCGGCTCGGTCTCGAACACGTCGAGCCCCGCCGCGTGAATCGTGCCGGCGCGCAATGCCTCGATCAGCGCGGCCTCGTCGACAGTCGCGCCGCGCGAGGCGTTGATCAGGATTGCGCTCTTCTTCATCGCGCGCAGCTCGGCCGCGCCGATCAGGTGCTGCGTCTCGGGCGTGAGCGGCACCTGCAGGCAGACGAAATCGGCCGTCGCCAGCAGTTCGGCCAGCTCCACGCGGCGTGCACCATAAGCCTCTTCCGCTTGCGGATTCGGACTACGGTTGGTGTACAGCACCGGCATGTTGAAACCGAGCGCCGCGCGCCGCGCCACGGCGCCGCCGATACGGCCCAGGCCGACGATGCCAAGCGTCTTGCCCTGCACATCGACGCCGAATTGCGCCGGGCCGATACTCTTCTGCCACTGCCCGGCCTTGACCCAGCCGGCCAGTTCGACCACGCGGCGGGCCGTCGCGAGGATCAGCGAAAACACCGTGTCGGCGGTCGATTCGGTCAGCACATCCGGCGTATGCGCAAGCACGATGCCGCGCCGCGTGAGATCGTCGACATCGAAGTTGTCGAAGCCGACCGAGATGGTGGACAGCGCCTTGAGTCGTGTCGCGCCGTCGAGCATGGCCGGCGTGATCTTCACACTCGCACCGATCGCGCCGTCCGCGTCCCTGAGCGCCGCGACGAATGCATCATGTTGCGCGGCATCCACCTGCACGACCTCGGCATGCTCGCGCAGATACGCCAGCACGTCGTCGGGCAGCGGCTTGTAGGCGACTATCTTTTTCATCAGCTTATTTTCCTTGCAGTGGGGTGGCGACGAGCGGCGCGGTGCCCGCCGGCTGTGGCTTCACGGCGAGCGTCAGAATCACCGCGGCGACCAGCGCCACGCTCATGAATGCATACGATGCGGCCGGTGAACCGGTGGCGCCGTTCAGATAGCCGACCACGTACGAGCCGACGAACGAGCCCAGCGCGCCCATGCTGTTGATCAGGGCCATCGCGCCACCGGCGACGTTCTTCGGCAGCAGTTCGGGCACGATGGCGAAGAACGGCCCATACGGCGCGTACATCGCGGCGCCCGCGACGACCAGCAAGGCGTACGAGGTCCAGAAATGCGTCGAGCCTATCGCATAGGAAGCCGCGAACGCGACCGCGCCGATCAGCAGGAACGGCCAGACGAACACCTTGCGACGATTCAGTTTATCCGATGCCCACGAGGCGCCCAACATGGCGATGGTCGCGGCCAGATACGGCAGCGCAGAAAGCCAGCCTGTTTCCACCATGCCAAGCGTCGAGCCGTTCTTCAGGATCGACGGCAGCCACAGCACGAAACCGTACACGCCAATGCTCCAGCAGAAATACTGCGCGCACAGCTTGATCACCGCGGCCGAGCGGAACGCTTCGCCGTAGTTGCGCACCGGCTTGATGGCGGCCTGTTCGGCACGCAAGGTTTCGGCGAGGTCGTCTTTCTGCTGCTGCGTAAGCCACGACACCTGGGCCGGCTTGTCCTGCACGATAAACCACCAGCAGACGGCCCAGAGGATGGCGGGCGCCCCTTCCGCGATGAACATATGGCGCCAGCCGAACGAGTGCACCAGATAGCCGGATACCACCGACATCCACAGCACCGTCACGGGATTGCCGAGGATCAGGAAGGTGTTGGCGCGCGAACGCTCGCGTTTGGTGAACCAGTTGCTGATAAAGATCAGCATGGCCGGCATCACGGCGGCTTCAACCACACCGAGCAGAAAACGGATCACCATCAGCGACGGGATATTGCTGACGATACCCGTGAGCGCCGCGCAGCCACCCCACAGGATCAGGCTCCAGAACACCAGCTTCTTGACGCTGCGGCGTTCCGCATAGATCGCGCCGGGAATCTGGAAGAAGAAGTAGCCGAGGAAAAACAGCGCCCCGATCAGCGACGCCAGCCCCTTGCTGATGCCGAGATCCTGATTGATCCCGGCGGCCGACGCGAAGCCGAAATTCGCGCGGTCGAGATACGCGAGGCTGTAGGTGATGAACACGATCGGCATGATCGTCCACCAGCGGCGAATCGCAAGCGATGAGGTCATGGATGTCTCCTGTCGATGGAAGTAAGCGCTTTCGCTCCTGCTTCCATCCCATGCAATTTAATTGCGGTCCTGAGTCCGTTGGATCGGTGCGCCTTCAGTTGCTGGTTGCTTATATCAGCCTCTGCGGCATCTTGTTGTTATGCGTCGAGTTTTTCTACTTCAAACCGGGTCCGTCAACCGCCGTGCGTCAAAGCCGGCCTCCGCGGCGCCGCCGTCGGCCTGCTCCAGCAGATCGAGTTCGGCGCGCGTCGGCAAGCCCTCGGAATCGCCGATCACCTGAATCGCCAGCGCGCCGATCCGGTTGCCGCGCGCCACGGCCTGCGGCAACGGCCGCCCTTCCAGCAAGGCGCTGACCACGCCGACCGCGAAACCATCCCCCGCCCCCACGGTGTCGACCACCTTCGCGACCGGCTGGGCAGCCACCACGCCCGCATCGTCCGCCGTGCGGTAATACGCGCCATGCGCGCCGAGCTTGATGATGACGCCGCGCGCGCCCCGCTCCAGATAGAAGCGCGCAATGTCCTCGGGCTTCGTATATCCGGTCAGGATCTCGCCTTCGCCGATGCCTGGCAACACCCAATCCGCCAGTTCAGCCAGCGCATTCAATCCTTCGACCATTGCCGCGCGCGACGGCCACAGCGTGGGTCGCAGGTTCGGATCGAACGAGATCGTCTTGCCTGCTGCACGCATTTCCCGCGCCAGCAGGAAGGCCAGCTCGCGCGACGACGCGGAAATGGCGGGCGCCACACCGGTCAGGTGCAAATGGCGCGCCGCCAGCACATAGAACGGCGCGTAGTCGTCCGGCGACAGATGGCTCGCCGCCGATCCCTTGCGAAAGTATTCGATCGCCGGGTCACTGCCGTCGTCGCTTTTTGACTTGAGCTGAAAGCCCGTCGGATAGCGCTCATCGGTCGTCACGCGTTGCTGGTTGACGCCTTCGCGGCTCAGGGTGTCGCGCACAAACTGGCCGAACGAATCGTTGCCGACCCGGCTCATCCAGCCCACCTTGAAACCGAGCCGGGCGAGACCGATTGCCACGTTCAGGTCGGCGCCCGCGACGCGTTTGGTGAACTGGCTAACGCCGGCAAGCGGGCCGGTTTCGGCCGCGACGAACATTGCCATTGCTTCGCCGTAGGTGATGACATCGAGAGCTGGGTTCATACGGTATCCTGACCATTCAGAGTTCTGTTTCGGGGCATCGCGTCTTAATCACGCGCTAGCCAGCCACGCGACATGGCGCGACGCGTCCGCTGCGACAGCGTGCCGGCTCATGCCCGTGCCGAACGGGAATTCAATGCCGCGCGGCACTTCACGGGGCAAAAGCCGCAACGCTGCGGTAAATAACGGATCGTCCGCGGCCGGCGCCACGGCGAAGCGTCGTGCGCCCTCGCCTGCGACCGCCTTGCAGTGGATATATTCGACGTGTGGCGCGAGTTGCCGCGCTGCTTCGAGAGGCGCTTCGCCCGGCCACTGCCAGTTGCCGATGTCGAAGGTGATGCCGAGGACGTCTGCGTACCCTTCGCGGCGGAGCGCGTCGACGAGTCCGGCGAACTGAACGATCAGGCCGCCTTCGCGCAGTTGACCGTTCTCGACCACGAGGCGCGCGCGGACGCCTTGCAGGCAGGCGGCAATCCGGGCGCCGTGCGCCTGGGCCGGAGCGCCCGTGAAGGGATGCTCGGGCGCAGAGCCCGCATCGCCGACCGGGCTGCCAGTCTGTGCCGTCTGTGCCGTCTGTGCCGTCTGTGCCGTCTGTGCCGTCTGTGCCGTCTGTGCCGTCTGTGCCGTCTGTGCCGTCTGTGCCGCGTGGGCAGCGAAGCCGCCAAGCTGCAGCTTCACGAAGCGTGCGCCGAGCGCGTCCGCCTCCACTGCGGCCAGCCGCAAGGCGGCTTCGTCGAGTGCGCCGCTTGCCGTGTAGAGCGTCGCAGGCGTCGAGTAGATCGGCCACATGCCGTGCGCCCCAATCGCTTCGCCGAGCGCACGCAAGGCTGACAAACCGGTCTGCGCCTCCGAGGCAAACAGTTCGCGGCGCACCTCGAAGGCCGCCGCACCGGCACGTGCCGCGACTTCCACCCAGGCCGCGTGGCCATCGCGTCGAATCGCATCGGCGCCAAAAGCGCTCGCGACAATCGCTACCTCGGACATGTCGAAATCACCCTGCTTTCTCTCGATTCCGCGCTGATGGAACCGGTTCCATGAGATCATTTAAAAAAAGCGCCCATGCGCTTCCATAACGAGATAATGCGCCCGGTGCGAGTCCAGGCGCCATAGTGGAAATCCCTGAAGCACACAGACGGGCAAGTCGGGGCAAGCGGCGCACCCTGCGCCGAGGCAGGCTTTCGCACCGTGCCGCACGCGCCCACGGGCCGGACGCGGTCAGTCCGCGCTCTCGGCGGTCAAGGCCAGAAACCGCTCCACCACCCGCGAGGGCGCGCTGGCGTGCGGGATCAGGATCGAGAAACGCCGGGTTAATGGTTCGGGGCTGAGCGAGAACAGGCATAACGCCCCGCCCTCATGGCGCATCGACATGGCCGACACGAAGCCAATGCCCATGCCCGCGCGCACGGCCTCCTTGACACCCTCGACACCGGCAATCTCCAGGGCGACCCGCATCGGCACCCCGGCGCGGGCGAACGCCCGCTCGACCATCTGCCGCACGCCCGATCCGGCCTCGCGCAGCACCAGCGGGTGCGCCCCGAGCGCCTCCAGTTCGATCCGCGCGGCCGGTGCGGCGACGCCCGGGGTGGCGACGCCCGACGTAGCGACGCCCGACGCAACCTCACACCCCGTTGCCAAACCCTGCGCAAGCGGATGCGAGCGCGGCATGATCGCCACGATCTCATCCTCGCGCCACGGATGCACAGCGGTATCGGGCGGCAGATCGGCCCCAACCGGCCCTTCGACCATCGCGATATCGAGCGAAGCCAGCGCCCCGACAATCTCGGCGGTATTGCCGTCGACGGTATGCAGCGCGACCTCCGGATAGCGCCGGTGAAACCCGGCAATCAGATACGGCAACAGATAGCTGGCCGGCGTGGTGCTGGCGCCGACCCGCAGCGTGCCGCTTTCCAAGCCGCGCAAGGCGTCGCGATAGGCGTGCGCCTGCCGCCAGGTATCGCGCAAGCGGCTGGCGTAGCTGGCGAGCTGTTCGCCCGCCGGGGTCAGCCGCACTCCACGGCCGTCGCGCTGATAGAGGGGCTCGCCGAACTCGTCCTGCAACTGGCGCAACTGGCCCGACACCGCCGGCTGCGACAGATGCAAGGCGAGCGCGGCCCGGCTGATGTTGCGATGCTCGGCGACGGCCGCGAAAGTTATAAGCTGATCGGGGGTCATGGGGCAGTAAATATCGGTTCAACCGATACTTTACGTCACAAATGACGATTTTTCATATCGATATATTCAAATTAGGATTAGCACATCCAAACAGAACCGCCTCCAAGGCGACTGCCATGTCCACCGCCCAGATTCACGCCACTCACAACCACGCCGTCTCCTCCACCCGAGGCCAGCTCAACGGCATCCTGTTCGTCGCCCTGTTCGCCGCCGCCGTGACGCGCATCGCCGCGCTGCCGGCCATTGCCGGTCTCGGTTTGAGCCCGCTGATCGTCGGTATTGTCGCCGGTGCCCTTTACGGCAATGCGCTGCGCGACGGGATGCCTGCCAGTTGGGCGGCCGGCGTCAACTTTTCCGCGCGCAAGCTGTTGCGCATCGCCGTGGCGTTCTTCGGCCTGCGTGTGAGCCTGCAGGAAATCGCCCAGGTAGGCCTGCCGGGCCTCGCGGAATCGGTGCTGGTGGTGGTGAGCACGCTCGCTATCGGTACCTGGGCCGGCATGAAGCTGATGAAGCTCGACCGCGACACGGCCCTCCTGACCGCCGCGGGCAGCGCCATCTGCGGCGCCGCTGCGGTGCTCGCCTTCGAATCGACACTGCAATCGAAGCCGCACAAGAGCGCCATGGCAGTGGGCAGCGTGGTGCTGTTCGGCACCCTCTCGATGTTCCTTTACCCGATCCTGTTCAAGGCCGGCTGGCTGCATCTGGATACGGTCGGCGCGGGGCTGTTTTTCGGCGGCACGATTCACGAAGTGGCCCAGGTCGTGGGCGCCGCCAGCAACGTCAGCCCGGAAGCCACCCACATTGCCACCATCGTCAAGATGACACGGGTCATGCTGCTGGTGCCGGTGCTGCTCGTAATCGGCGTGTGGATCAACCGCCCGGCGCGCGGTGCGGCAGCAGGCGCAAAGTCCACGGCGCAGCACACGCCGCGCAAGCTGGCGATTCCCTGGTTCGCGCTCGGTTTCCTCGGCTTCGTGGTGGTGAATTCGCTGCATATCCTGCCGGAAGCGGCCACCCAGACGCTGAACACGCTCGACACCTTCGCGCTCACCATGGCCATGACCGCGCTTGGAATCGAAACCCGTATCTCGCAGATCCGCGAAGCCGGCCCGCGCGCGCTGACCACCGGGCTGATCCTGTACGTGTGGCTGATCGGCGGCGGGCTCGGCATCACCTGGGCCGTGCAGCGCCTGCTGGGCTGATGCGCCGCACTGACACCGTTATGCGCCTTGCCACGAACCCCGCCGCGTGCGGGGTTTTGCGCATCCCGGCGCACACCGCGGCGCGCACCGGCGGCATACTGGCCGTGCGCGTCACGTCGATCGGCGGGCGCGCCATCTGAACCAGCCGAATGAGGATCGATCGATGAGCTTTGAACTCTACTATTGGGACGGCTTGCAGGGTCGCGGCGAATTCGTGCGGCTCGCGCTGGAGGAAGCACGTGCGGACTACATCGAAGTGGCGCGCGGCGACGAAGCTTCCGGGCAAGGCACCGGCGCGATGCTGGCCGCGATGCGCAGCCGCAGCGTGTCCTGCCCGCCGTTTGCGCCGCCGTTTCTGCGCGACGGCGATCTGCTGATCTCGCAGACCGCCAATATCCTTTTCTACCTCGGCCCGAAGCTCGGCCTCGCGCCCGCCGACGAGAACCTACGGTATGTGGCAAACGGCCTGCAACTGACGATCGCCGATGTCGTCACCGAAGTTCACGACACCCACCATCCGATCGCAAGCGGCCTCTACTATGAGGAGCAGAAGGACGCCGCGAAGCTGCGCGCGCATGATTTCATCGATCATCGGCTGCCGAAGTTCATGCGCTACTTCGAGCGCGTGCTGCAGCAGAATCCGGCGGGCGACGCGCACCTGGTCGGCGCCGCGCTGACCTACGTCGATCTCTCGATGTTCCAGTTGATCGACGCCCTGCATTACGCCTTTCCCAAGGCGACCCGGCATTTCGGCGAGCACTACCCGCGCCTCGCCGCGCTGCACGATGCGGTCGCCGCACGCCCTAACGTTGCCGCCTACCTGGCTTCAGAGCGGCGCCTCGGCTACAACGAGTCGTGCATCTTCCGGCACTATCCGGAACTCGACAAGGCCGCCCAGTGACCCTCGCGGCAGCTCTGACAGCCCTGACGGGACATGGCCGGCGGCGCGGCAAAAACGTGTTGCGCCCTTCCAAAAACGCCCCGTCGGGCCACTCCCACGCGCGCCGCGCAATGCTATTCTTGCGCGCGGTTTCTCTTCACTCATCACCTGGCCCGCTGCCGTCGTGCTTTCATTCCTGCTGAAGCTGCGCACCCGCGCGCAAGAGATGTTCCGGCTCTCGGACGCCCACACGATGCTGGTCTGGTCGGTGGTGGTGGGCGTCGCGGGCGCGTTTGCGACCATCGCCTTTCGCGAAGCCATCTCGCTGCTGCAACTGGCATTTGTGGGCCGCTCGGGCAGCCTCGTCGGAATGGCGCTCAGCCTGCCGTGGACCGAGCGCATCTGGCTGCCCGCCGCGGGCGGCCTGATAGCCGGGTTCCTGCTGCTGGTCGCGCAGCGCCATGTGGACAAGAACAGCCACATCGACTACATGGAAGCCGTGGCCATCGGCGACGGCGTGGTGCCGGTGCGGCTGAGCTTCTGGCGCAGCGTGTCGTCGCTGTTCACGATCTCGAGCGGCGGCTCGATCGGCCGCGAAGGTCCAATGGTGCAGCTGGCGGCGCTCGCCGCATCGCTGATTGGCCGCTGGGTGCATTTCGACCCGCCGCGCCTGCGTCTGCTGGTAGCCTGCGGCGCCGCGGCCGGCATTACCGCGGCGTATAGCGCGCCGATTGCCGGCGCCTTCTTCGTGACCGAGATCGTGCTCGGCTCAATGGCGATGGAAAGCTTCGGGCCGGTCGTGGTCGCCGCGGTGGTCGCGAACATCACCATGCGCGAGTTCACCAGCTACAGTCCGCCCTACGAGATGCCAGCGTTTCCGCCCATAGCCGGCCTCGAAGTCCTGCTGTTCGTCGCGCTAGGCGTGCTATGCGGCGCAGCGGCGCCACAGTTCCTGCGCATGCTCGACATCTCGAAAGCGGGGTTTCGCAAGCTGCCGCTGCCGTTGCCCGTGAGACTGGCGTTGGGTGGCCTTGTCGTGGGCATTCTGTCGGTATGGTCGCCCGATGTATGGGGTAATGGCTACAGCGTCGTCAACTCGATCCTTCATTCGCCGTGGACCTGGACGGCGCTCGTCTTCGTGCTCGTGTTCAAGCTGGTGGCGACCGCCGCCACCGCCGGTTCGGGTGCGGTAGGCGGGGTTTTCACGCCGACGCTGTTCGTCGGCGCGGTGGTCGGCTCGCTGTTCGGCCTGGGAATGCATGCGCTGTGGCCGAACGCCACCTCGGCGCCCTACGCGTACGCCATGGTCGGCATGGGTGCATTTCTCGCCGGCGCCACCCAGGCGCCGCTGATGGCGATCCTGATGATCTTCGAGATGACGCTCAGCTATCAGGTGGTGCTGCCGCTGATGCTGTCGTGCGTGGTCGCGTACTTCGTGGCGCGCGCCATCGGCAAGACCTCGATGTACGAGATCACCCTGCACCGCAACCGCGAGGAACAGGAACGCGTGCGCCTGCGCGCGACCCAGATGCGCGAGCTGATCCGCCCGGCCGAAACGGTCGTGGCGCCGGCCGCAACGGTGCAGGAGATGACGCGGGTGTTCCTCGAATATCCGGTGAAGTATCTGTACGTGGCCGACGAGCACGGCTCGTTCCTCGGCGTGGTCGCATTGAAAGACATCACCTCCGACCTGCTGGAAAAACGCGATACCGCGACGAAAACCGCCGCCGATTATCTGCAGCCGCACTTCGACGTGTTGACGCCCGATATGCCGCTAGGCGTCGCGCTGCAGCACTTCATGGCGTTCCAGGGTGAGCGGCTGCCGGTCATCGAGAGCCTTGCGCATCCGAAACTGGCGGGGGTGGTCTACAAGACCTCGCTGCTCGACGCGTATTTCCGCATGAATCCGACCCGCTGAACGGGAGCGCCCGCCGCGGCGCTGTAGACGTTTTGAAATGCTCCGTTAGGCAAGCGCGGCCGTGTTTCCAACGCGAGTACGATTTTTCTGCGATGATTCATCTAGGCGGCATAAGCCCTCGCGGTCTTGCCTGGCTTTGTGGTTGTTTTTGTGGCACTTTTTTGAGCTAGTTGCAAGATTTGCCGTCTAAGATGGAAGAAGTGCGGCGCGTCGCGAGCGAGGCTGCACGAGGCGCGTGTCTGCCCTGCGGCCGCAGGAGTGGCACAGTGCTTGCTGCAGCCTCTGCGCTGCATGAGCAAAGGAGGTCGGGCGATGAAAACCTCGACACTGATGGTGATGGTCACGCTGTCTGCTTCGTGCTTCGCGGCGCCGGTTCATACCGCGCTCGACAGCACCGTCAATAGCGCGGCGGAACGCGCCAACGCAGCGCCCGTGGCGCCTGCCGCTCCCAATGTGGCCGTCACCGACGGCAACCGGCCGCAGCAGTGGGAGCATATCGCGCTGCCGAAGTCGCGCCATCTGGAACGCGGCCTGAACGCACAGAACGAGCATCTGCAAACCTGAGCGCCGTTTCGCGATGGCGCTATACGCGGGTATGCGCGGTCCGAAAGATGTCACGTCGTGCTGTACCGGGTGCGCCACGCAACTGCATAATCGTCACATCAAACAAGGAGCGCGTGCATGGCCAATCCGGCTTCATCTGACGAGTCTGGCGAATCCGGCGAAGCGATCGATCTGCAGATCAGCGACGTGTTGCGCGAGGTCAGCTATCCGATCAACAAGGACGGTCTGGTCGATGCCGCGCGCGAAGCCGGCGTCAGCAATGAAGTGCTGGCCATGCTCGACGGCCTGCCCGAGCAGGACTATGCCGATGTCGCAGCCGTCACCCGGCTGATCGGCAGCAACTTCGGCCCCGGACTCGGCGCCTGAACCCATCAAGCGAACCATGAGCGTGATATTGAAGGCGCGCCACGGCGCGGGCGCGGACTGGATCGATCGTGCGCCGCAGGCAGGCGGCATCGAACGCATCGAGGCGTTCTTTCATCACAACGCCTACGACCTGCACCGCCACGACACCTATGCAATCGGCCGCACGCTCGCGGGCGTGCAGAGCTTCCATTACCGCCGCAGTCTGCGCAACAGCGTGCCCGGCACCACCATGGTGCTGCATCCGGACGAAGCGCACGACGGCCATGCCGGTACCGACGAGGGCTTTCGCTATCGCATGGTGTATATCGAACCGGCGCTGTTTCAGCAGGCGCTGGGGGGCAAGGCGTTGCCCTTCGTCGAGGGCGGAATGTCGCACGACCCGCGCCTGTTCGCGGCGACCGAAGGGCTATTGCAGGCAATCGACTGCGCGCTCGACCCGCTCGAACAGGACGACGCGATTTTCGAACTGGCGATGGCGCTCGACGCAGTGGCCGGCTCCGAACCGCAGCCGGGCAAGCGAAGCGCCGACTATCACGCGGCCGAACGGGCGCGCCAGTACATCCACGATGCGCTCGACCAGCCCGTGACGCTCGACGTTCTGGCGATGGCGAGCGGCCGCGACAAATGGAGCCTGTCGCGCGATTTCCGGCTGCTGTTCGGCACCAGCCCACACCGCTATCTGACCATGCGACGGCTCGACCTGGTGCGCCGGCTCGCCACCGAAGGCCGGCCGCTGGCCGACGCCTCGGCCGCCGCCGGCTTCGCCGATCAAAGCCATATGACGCGGCACTTTACGAAGACGTGGGGCATCTCGCCGTCGCGCTGGCTGAACATGCTGAAGCTCGCGGCGAATACGGGGGCGGTGTCGGGCCAGAGTTCGGGTTTTAGCGCGAGGCGCTAGCGGGCCTGGCGTCGCTGGACTCGCTGGACTCGCTGGACTCGCTGGACTCGCTGGACTCGCTGGACTCGCTGGGCCGCCGGACCGCCGGGTCATCACGGCGCGGCGCCGGGTCGCCATCGCCCCCGCGCACATTCGTACAAGACGATGCCGCACCAACGCCGTACGCTCGTCGGCATTCTTTACAACCACCCGGGAGTACAGCCATGTCGAGCACGCCGGCCAGCACGGCCATTCAGGCGCCGTACCGCGCCATTAACTTTGCGGACAAACTCTCGCTGATTCCCGATCAGTGGCAACAGCGTGTGGTGGCCGAAATGAACGACTATCAGTTCAAGCTCGTGAAAATCGAGGGTGACTTCATCTGGCACGTGCACACGGATACGGACGAGACGTTTATCGTGCTGGACGGTCGCTTGAGGATCGACTTCCGGGACGGCGCCGTGCACCTGGGCGCGGGCGAGATGTTCGTCGTGCCGCGCGGCAAGGAGCACAAGCCGTATGCGGAAAAAGAGGTGCAGATGCTGGTGATCGAGCCGCGCGGCGTGCGCAATACCGGCGAGCAGGAGAACGAGCGGACGGCGGCTAACGACTTGTGGATCTGAGCGGTCGAGGCGGACAGAGGCGGGCTGGCGCCACATGCCTGCGCCGCCCTGCCCGCGTCAGACCTGCGCCAGCACCGCCTTCGGCTCGCGAAGGTAGTAGATATCCCACTCGCTCTCGGCGATCTTGACGAAACCGTGCCGCTGATAGAAACGGTTCGAAGCGCTCTCGCGCAACGCCCCCACCCTGATCGGCAGGCGCTGGGCATCGGCATCAGCCAGCACGGCGTCGAGCACCGCAGCGCCGACACCCTTGCCCTGATGCGCGGGAACAATGTACAGATGATCGAGCAGCAGATGAGCCGACTCGGGCCTGACCACCACGAAGCCGGCCTTCTCTCCGTCGACCAGAATGTAGCGGCAGCAGGCGGGATCGAACGAAGCGAGAAACCGCTCACGCGCACGCACGGGATCGAAACGGCCGATCCGCTCCAGACTCTCGCGCATGGCTTCGATTCGGATCTGTACCAGTGTGTCTGCGTCGTGGCTGGTGGTGCTGGCGAAGGTTACGTTCATCGCGTTAATCGCGCTCAATTCGTCATGCTCCCCGGATAGCGTAGGCGGACGTGCCGCGGATAGCCGGCGTGCGTGCATCGCATCGCCGCTGACCCGCAGTATCGCCTGATTGCCGCAACACGCTCAAGGGTGACGCACGAGGCAAACGTGCGACAGCGTAATCAATCTTGCCGGCGCGAATGGTTCCCTGATCAACTGGATTCAACCGTGCCAGCCCAAAGCGAGCGGATCGCCGCGATACCATGGGCACCCGCCTCGCGGGCATCGGCCAGGCAACCGGTCGTCATCCCGCCAAGGGCATAGACCGGGATCGAGGTCAGTTTCACGAGCTCACGAAAGCGTAGCCAGCCAAGGGGCTCCGCCGTGGTATGCGTCGCCGTGGGCAACACGGGGGAGACAGTCAACAGATCGGCACCAATACGGTTCGCCTGCAGTACCTGGTGCGCGTCGTGACAGGCGGCCGACACCAGCAGCCCGGGAGGCAACGGTCTGCTGACGCACACCATCAGGCGAGTGCTGGTGAGGTGCACACCGTCAGCCTGTACGGCGTGCACGACATCGATGGGGGCATTCAACAGCAACTTCGCGTGATGGCGCCGGCAACAAGCGAGGACCTGCGTGGCGAGGACAACATATTCCGGCGCTGTCAGGCTCTTGGCCCGCAACTGCACCAGGCGGACTCCCGCTTCGAGCGAGCGTTCCAGGTCCGCGACAAAATCAGCGAAGGGCTTGCCGGCAGGCGGTTCTGGCGTAACGAGGCAGGTTGGCGGCAGGTTCGTCGAATCGGTCATGGAGGTTCAGCGGTCAGCGGTCAGCGGTCAGCGGTCAGCGGTCAGCGGTCAGCGTTAGAGAGTCGAGGACGGCTCGTGTTGCCGCTTCAGTCCGATCGCATCGAAAGAAGCACGACGCTGGTCGCGCCGTTCCACGCAAACGCGATATGCAACGGGCGCGGCCAGCACACCCATTATCACGATGTAGAGCGCCGGCGCGGTCAACAGATGCGTGACCTTGATCAGACCGGCGCAAACCACCGGCGCGGTCCCGCCGAAAATCGCGGTGGCAAATGAATAGGTGCTCGCCATGCCGAAACTACGCCAATTGTCCCGAAACAGGTCCGGCAGCACAACGAAAATAACGCCGACCAAACATCCACCCATTACGGCGAACGCGGCCTGCGCCAGCAACAACGTTGAAAAATCACCGTGTTGCAACATCACGAACAGCCCGTAAGTGCTACAGACCAGCGACACAATTCCGAGCAGCACGAGATTCGACGCATCGATCCAACGTGTGGCATAGCCCGCGAGTACCATCGATATCGAAAAAATCACCAGTGTAAGCACATTCGTCAGGCGGGCGTCGAACGCGGATACGCCGAGATAGCTGTGCAGATAGCCTGGCAGCCAGACAAACGCCGTATAGATGAGCACTTCCATAAAGGCAACCAGGATCACGGCCTGGATCAGCGGCCGCACCGGCCTTGCCCGTATTGCGCGATGCGCCTCATGATCCACGGTACCGGAAATCGAGGACCTGAGCGAGTAAATCCACAGCGACATGGGAATGCAGAGCACGAAAGGCCATCGCCATGACTCTGCCCAATGCCCCGCGGCTGCCGTACCCAGCAGCCGCGACACAAGCGTGGCGCCATACGGCAACACGAAAACGATCCCCGAGGCCAGCAACATACCCAGGAAGCCGCTGACAACGACCCACGCGCAGTACGGACCACGATCCTTGTCTGCGGCGTTGAGCGACACGAAATAGCCGCTCAACGGCATCTCGCCGCCTGCGGAGAACCCCTGAAGCATCTTCAGGCCGATCAGCAGGCCAGGCGCGAGATAGCCGGCGGTCTGATAAGTCGGCAAAAACGCAATCAATGACGCCGGGACTGCCATGCCGATCATGCTGAGCTTCAGCGCCAAACCTGGGCCATGCCGGTTGCCGAGAATGCCAAAGGCCACGCTACCCAAAGGGCGCACCAGATAGCTGCTCGCGAACACCGAAAAACTCAGCATCAGCGCGGTCTTTTCCGTGGTAGCGGGAAAGAACAGCCGACCGATCTCCAGGGCCATGAAAGCGGTGAGCGAGAACTCGTACCACTCAAAAAGATTCGCCGTGAGCGCGATTTTCAGAAGGGGATTGAATCGTCGGCGCACAATGTGTTCCATTTCACGAGGGAGAGCACTCGAGGCAAATTGCCGTCGATCACCTTCTGGCGCAATGCGTCCAGATGGCATTCCACCGTTCTGTCGGAGATCCCGATGAGCTTCGCGATTTCCTTGTTCGAGAGGCGTTCGGTTTTTAACAACAGGACCCGGAACTGTGCATCTGTCGGTAGCACGGAAAAACACTGATCGATACCGAGGCTGATCAACACCCGCCTGATTGCGTTCGTGACATCATAAAATTTCCTGTAGAGCTGATAGAGATTGCCAGGCGGGAGGGTCGGTGTAAGGTCGTGCCGATAGGTCACAATACCCAGAATGTTCTGCCGGGAACCCAGCACAGGAAACTTGACCATTTCCTCCAGTTGCGCATCCCCGTTGTCATCCAGGAATTGATGCCTGCCTAGCACATGAGACTTCGTGGTCCGGGCACGGAAATCAAGTTTTTCGATCATATTGGCATACCGTGCGCCCCATTCCGGTTGACGAAATTTCAGATCATTTATCGTCAGGCCAACGAGATCCTTTGGATTTTTGACGCCAAATTGCATCGAATTATAGCGATTATTCACAATATATTTTCCGGTATCAGCTTCCTTGAGGCTGGCTGAAACTGGAAAATTTTCTATGAAGCTAAGGATCGCGCTGTCGGATTTCACGATGCTTGTCCATCCTATGCATTTCAGATTTTTCGACTGGATTTTTATTATCCAGAATGAATATGAATCGAGAGCAAAATACAAGGAACAACACCTGCTCAAGCAATCAATACAGGGCTATGAAGCGTACACCGCGGAAGTAGATCCGGTCAATTTTCGATGCATTATCCACATCTACACAGATTGGGATATTAGTCCGATATGCATCCAGAATCCGTAGTCTTCACGGATGCCAAGCTTTTATACAACAAGGAAAATGACTTCGGGCATATCGGAAGAGAAATGCGTTCCGCATCTATTGAAAATCGCCACGCTTCTTTTCGAATTACTCAAAACGCATTTTCAGCGTACTGGCGAATACCCAATGTCAAGTCAGATGGCTGACTATAGGCCGGGAATAATGAAGCGCAGCGATGCATGCTGGCGACGACGGTGCAATCGTGGAAGAGATATCACGTGCGGACCCGCGTGCCCGGGTAGATCGCAACGTGGAGCAGCAACTCGCGCGACTACGCCCGGAAGGCCGCAGCAGCATTGATCGCACTACGCGGTTACACCTTGCGCAACGAGTCGGACCGGGCGGCTGCCGCGCCTCGATTGCGTATCGAGGACAGCAGCGCCCGGGTGTGGTTTCTCTCAGCGTCGCGCACAGGCCCTCGCAATCGCGCGGCGTTTTCTGGCGGGTGGCTTGTACAGCACCCGCTTTTTTACGGGACCCGATCCTGATGAGCAAGACCGATGATCAAGATTCGCCGTCCTCACCGATTGTACTCCGGCTGCCGTATCGCGAGGCAACAGCTATCACCACAACTGAACTGGAGCTGGGGTGCAAGCCGATGAAATGGACAAACAGGATTGCATGGCTCTCCCTTGGTCTTTCCGTCATTGCATGCGTGTGCCTGCTCGTCTACGTGGTGTCCGACTGGACCACGGTAGCGGGTATGTCGCGCTAGCGGGCAGGAACGCAGTCAAGGCGTCGAGGCAAGTGGCGCTTGCCCCTCTTCGGGAGTGGATTATTGAACATGCGCAGGCGCTCCAGCAGACCAGACCTCAACTTAGCGGCACTGATAACAATGACAGTTACCCGAACTGTCAGGCAGGAATTTAATCAGTCCTGGTCTGATGCAGGGCCACGGTAGCAGTCGAACTTCACACGAACCTGAGAGAACGCTATGAGCAACATCACTTCCGTTAGCATTACGGCAAAAACCGAAATCAAGGCTGCCAACGATACGATTGCCGGCCTCAAGGATTACCAGAACAAGGGATGGGCGATCGGCCTGAACGGCGACACCCTCGCCCCTGACGGGTTTCTAACCTTTTTTACGGAACGGAACCTGCCGTTCAGATATTACGTCCGTTCCAAGGGTGTCTCGGTAGGCGAACCCACGGCCTATCAGGCGAACATCGACGTGCTGACACAGTATGTCAACAACATCCGTTCGGCTGAAAACGTTGCAGTCAACAGCGTGGTCGCAGACCTTGAGGTTTACAAGGCCCGAAACTGGGCAATCGGCCTGAACGGCAGCACCCTGCAGCCGGACAATTTCCTGCCCTTCTTCGGCACTCGCGGCATCCCCTTCGAATACTACGTGCGTAGCGGCGGTGTCGAGCTCGGATCGCCGAGCGCATACGATACGGACATCAAGAATCTCAAGAACTATCAGGCAAGCCTCTAACGCCTGATCCGCGAGGGCCAGACGTAGCCCTCGCGGAAGCCGTATGAGGGATATCTGAATCAATCCGCAAAGTCAGGCACTGCGCGGCGCAAGCCCGCGTCGGGCCTGCTGTTACATTCTGATCGCGGACCGGGTAGTCCGGGCAACCTTGCGCGAGACCGTCGCCGCTCCGTTTGCCGCTGTCGCCTCCGACGCGGCATCGTCGAGGTCGTCGAACTCCGGCAGCACCGCTACGCGCTCAGGTACCGCGCGCTGCGGCTGCACCACGCGCGGCGCAGCTGCCGGCGCCGCGGCCGCGTCGCCCGGCAGGTACGGCGACATCTGGCTGAAATGCTCGACCAGATGGTCGATGAAGGTCCGCACCTTGGCCGGCAAGTGATGGCGGCTCGGATAGGCAATCGTGACCTCGACCTGCGGCAGGCGGTAGTCGTCCAGCAGACGCACCAGCCGGCCGCGCTCGAGGTCGCGGCCAATCAGATAACTCGGCAGGATGGCGATGCCCATGCCAAGCAGTGCGAACTGCCTGAGCATCTCGGTATTGTTCGCCACGATCGCATTGGTCGGCCGCACCCGCACCTCGCTGCCGTCCGTACAGGTAAACACACGCTCGTCGCCACCGTATTCGGCCGGCAGCGAGAGGCTCGGGTGATCCTGCAGATCTTCGGGACGATTCGGCCTGCCGTGCTTCTGCAGGTAATCGGGAGTCGCGCATACCGTCATGTGACCGGTCGTGAGACGCCGCGTGACGATGCTCGCGCCGCGCATCTGCCGGGCAATCAGCACGCCCACGTCGAAACCCTCTTCCACCAGGTCGACATGGCGGTCCACCAGCGTGACATCGGGAATCACGTCCGGATAACGCTGGGCATATGACTGCAGCACCGGCGCGAAGTTATGCAGTCCGAACACCACCGGTGCAACGATGCGCAAGGTACCGACCGGCTCGTGATTGCGCGCCACCACCATCTGCTCGACCCCTTCGAGATCGTCGAGGATCGGCCGGACCCGTTCGAGGTAGACCCGGCCCGACTCCGTCAGCGACTGGCTGCGGGTCGTGCGGTTGAGCAGTCGCGTGCCGAGGCGCTCTTCAAGGTCGGCCACGTGCCGCGTGACGACGGCCGTGGAAATGCCCATTACGCCGGCAGTACGGGCAAAGCTGCCGAGGTCGGCCACTTTGACGAAAACGCGCATCGACTGCAAATGATTCATGGAGCCACTCCTGCCGCTGTTAAAGCCACGCTATGTGATTGATTGTATCGAGCGCTCATGGCCCAACCCTGACCTGAAGATGGCAAAACGGTCAGCTTGGCGATGCAAACGGAATTAAACGGAGTTGCGCGCAGTTCGGGGGGCGAAGGCGGCACGGACGGCTATGGTTCTGGCCCGAAAAGATACGTGCCAGCACGGATTGATTTGATGCCTGATCAACTAGGTGAAAACCCTAATCTGCGGTATGATGGAGAGCGAAAGGAAGATATCGCCATGCCACACCGTTTTCAGGTTTTCGAAAGAATTGCATTTTCGCTGGTCGTGTTGTCCGCAGTGGCGTGCTCCGCCTACATCGCCTACGAAACCGACCCCGACGTCCGCCAGGTCCTGCACGCCGGCAAGACCGCGCTGCAGTGGAGCGGCCAGTATTCGTTCATCTGCGCGTCGCCGGTCACGGACGCCTGCGCGAATCTGCCGGTCGACTGAGCCGGCGCGCCAGACTTCATTCAGATAAACGCTCCGGGTGTGCGCGGCCAATTGCACGGCAGCATACCCGGGCCGCCAGGCCGGACGCGCATCGCGCCCGCCGGCTCACTACCTCACCTCACTGCCCCACGTCGCGCCCAAACACCACGCGCGAAAAGAACCCCGCCAGCACCGCCTCCGCCGTCTCGGCAGGAACATTGCGTGGATCGATCGTGTGGAAGAACTGCACGCCTTCGCACAAGCCCATCAAGCCCATCGCCAGCGTTTCCGCCGGCAGCAGCAACGGCGTGCCCGCGCGTGCCGAAAACGCGCGGATGTATTCGCTCATCTGCCCCAGCTTCTCGTGCAGAAAGGCGTTGAAGTTGGCCCGGAAGCGGCTGTCGCGCGCCGCCAGCAGCTTCGCTTCCATCCATAGCAGGAAGCATTTGTCGTCGCGCGGCAGGTTGCTGTAGTACTCCAGCACGCGCGCTTCCATCGTTTCGCGCGTCGCCCCTTCTTCGAAGATGCTCTCCAGCGCGGCCTGCATCTCCTCGTGATCACGCCTGAGCAGTTCAAGGAACAGCTCAGGCTTGCTGCCGAAATTCGAATAGAACGCCCCACGCGTGTACCCCGCCGCCTCGGCAATGTCTTCGACACTGGTGGCGACGAACCCTTTCTTCATAAAAATAGCTTGCGCGGCATCGAGCAGGCGCAGGCGCGTCTGGTCTTTGCTCTGTTCGCGTGTAAGTCGTTGTCGTTTCATGCTGGCGAGTTTAGCCCGAAAAGAATTCACATACGACTATACATCCAGATACAGGTGTGTATTAGAATGCATCACGTCATCTGAAGCAACAGTCTCTTGCACGCGCTGTATCAAACGTGCCTCGCTGGCCAGCCACTGCGGCTTGCCGTGTTCGTTCGCTGTCTCCTGATTGGGGTAATTGTGAATCGTCCCGGTTGTAGCGCGTCGCATCCGACGCGCAAGCACTCTCATCCGCATCCCCGTTCCGCCCCCACACGCCGCATGGCCTACGCCCTCGCGCTGGCCGGTCTGCTCACGTTGGGTGCATGTCATCAACAGCAGGCGGCCGCTCCCGCGCCGCGCCCGGTCGTGGCCGTGGCCGTGCATCCGGACGGCAGTCCGCTGTCCGCGTCGCTACCAGGCGAAGTGCAGGCGCGCTACTCGACACCGCTGTCGTTCCGGATTGCCGGCAAGATCATCGAGCGGCACGTGCGCCTTGGCGATACCGTGAAGATCGGCGAGGTCGTCGCCCGCCTCGATCCGGCCGATGCGCAAAAAAGCGCCGCGAGTACGCAGGCGCAACTCGACGCTGCCCAGCACAGCCTCGTCTACGCAAAGCAGCAACTGGATCGCGACCAGGCGCAGGCGCGCGAGAACCTGATTTCGGCCGCGCAGCTCGAACAGACCACCAACGCCTACGCCTCGGCGCTGGCCCAGCGCGACCAGGCGGCACAGCAAGCCGCGCTGCAAAAGAACCAGTTGCAGTACACCGACCTGCCCGCCGATCACGCCGGGGTCATCACCAGCGAAGAAGCGCAGACCGGCCAGAACGTGTCGGCCGGGCAAGCGGTCTACAACCTGGCGTGGAGCGGCGATGTTGACGTGGTGGTCAACGTGCCGGAAAGCACGCTCGCCGCGCTCGCGCCCGGCCAGACCGCCACGGTTACGATGTCGGCGCTGCCGGGGCGCACCTTCAATGCTCGCGTGCGCGAGCTTTCGCCTGCGGCCGATCCGCAGAGCCGCACGTACCGTGCGAACCTCACACTGCTCAATCCGGGCCCCGACGTGCGGCTCGGCATGACGGCAGATGTCGCGCTGAACTCCAGCACGGCAGCCGGCGATTCGCCCTCCTTCACGCTGCCGTCCACCGCGCTGTTCCACGACGGCAACACGCCCGCGGTGTGGGTGGTAAGCGGCAACGACAACGTGCTCGAACTGCGCCGCGTGCAGGTCACACGCTATACCGAGCGGACCGTCGCCATTGCCGGCGGCCTCAAGGACGGCGAGCGCGTCGTGCTGCAAGGCGTGCACACCGTTTCGGCCGGCGAGAAAGTGCATCCGATCGCCCCCTTGCATCCCGAGGACTTCGCTTCATGAGCACAACCCATGAACACGAAGAGGGACGCTTCAACCTGTCCGCGTGGGCCCTGCGCCACCAGGCGCTGGTGGTGTTCCTGATCGCACTGGCTACCGCGTTCGGGATGCTCGCCTATACGAAACTCGCACAGTCGGAAGATCCGCCGTTCACGTTCCGCGTGATGGTGATCCGCACCTTCTGGCCGGGCGCGACCGCCCGTCAGGTGCAGGAAGAAGTCACTGACCGCATTGGCCGCAAACTGCAGGAGACGCCGTATATAGACTTTGTGCGCAGCTATTCGCGCCCCGGCGAATCGCTGATGTTCTTCTCGATGAAGGACTCCGCGCCGGTCAAGGACGTACCGGAAACCTGGTACCAGGTGCGCAAGAAGGTCGGCGATATTGCCTCCACCTTGCCGCCAGGCATTCAGGGGCCGTTCTTCAACGACGAGTTCGGCGACGTCTACACCAACATCTACACGCTCGAAGGCGACGGCTTTTCACCCGCACAACTGCATGACTACGCGGATGAACTGCGCACCGTACTGCTGCGTGTGCCGGGTGTGGCTAAAGTCGACTATTTCGGCGACCCCGACCAGCATATCTACATCGAGGTCTCCAACACGCAGTTGACGCGCCTGAACGTCTCGCCGCAACAGCTCGCCCAGGCCATCAACTCGCAAAACAGCGTCTCGGCGGCCGGCACCCTGACCACGTTCGACGACCGCGTGTTCGTACGCCCGACCGGCCAGTTCAAGGACGTCAATGCGCTCGCCGATACGCTGATCCGCATCAACAACCGTTCGTTCCGCCTCGGCGATATCGCCACCATCAAGCGCGGCTATGACGATCCGGTTTCCACACAGATGCGTTACGACGGCAAGGCGGTGCTCGGTATCGGGGTGACGATGCAGCCCGGCGGCGACGTGATCGAACTCGGCAAGGCGTTGGACAAGGAATCGACCGTCCTGCGCTCGTATCTGCCGGCCGGCCTCAAGCTCGTCGAAGTGTCGAGCATGCCGCACGCGGTCGCCAAGTCGGTGGACGACTTTCTCGAAGCAGTAGCCGAGGCAATTGCGATCGTGCTGGTCGTGAGTCTGGTATCACTGGGCGTGCGCACCGGCATGGTGGTGGTGATCTCGATTCCGATCGTGCTCGCGGTCACGGCCCTGTGCATGTATCTGTTCGATATCGGCCTGCACAAGGTCTCGCTCGGCACCCTCGTGCTGGCGCTCGGGCTGCTGGTGGACGATGCGATCATCGCGGTCGAGATGATGTCGGTGAAGCTCGAACAGGGCTGGAGCCGCGCCCGCGCCGCGGCGTTTGCCTATACCAGCACCGCGTTCCCGATGCTCACGGGCACGCTCGTCACGGTCTCGGGCTTCCTGCCTATCGCGCTGGCCAAATCGAGCACCGGCGAATATACGCGCTCCATTTTCGAAGTGTCGGCGATCGCGCTGATCGCCTCGTGGCTCGCCGCCGTGGTGCTGATTCCGTTGCTCGGCTATCACATGCTGCCGGAGAGGAAGCGCCAGGCACACGAAGCGCACGACTACGAGCACGACATCTACGACACCCGCTTCTACTCCCGCCTGCGCGGCTGGATTAGCTGGTGCGTCGAGCGGCGTTTCGTTGTACTGGCGATCACCGTCGGTCTGTTCGTGGTCTCGCTGGCCGGCTTCACACTCGTGCCGCAGCAGTTCTTCCCGAGCTCGGACCGCCCTGAACTGCTGGTCGACGTGCGGCTGCCCGAGGGCGCCTCGTTCGAGGCGACCTTGCGCCAGGCGCAGCGGCTCGAAAAGGTACTGGTGGGCCGTCCGGAAATCGATCACTCGGTCGACTTCGTGGGCAGCGGCGCGCCGCGCTTCTACCTGCCGCTCGACCAGCAATTGCAGCAGCCGAATTTCGCCCAGTTTGTGATCACCGCGAAGTCGGTCAAGGACCGCGAGAAGCTCGCGCAATGGCTCGAGACGGAATTGCGCAATCAGTTCCCGGCGATTCGCACGCGTCTGTCGCGGCTTGAAAACGGCCCGCCGGTCGGCTATCCGGTGCAGTTCCGCGTGAGCGGCGACGACATCGCCACCGTACGCTCGATTGCCGAACGCGTTGCCGCGACGATGCGCGACGACCATCGCACGACCAACGTGCAGTTCGACTGGGACGAGCCGGCCGAGCGCTCGGTGCGCTTCGAGATCGACCAGAAGAAGGCGCGTGAGCTGGGCGTCACCTCGGACGACGTGTCGAGCTTCCTCGCCATGACGTTGTCGGGCTATACGGTCACACAGTACCGCGAACGCGACAAGCTGATCAGCGTCGACCTGCGCGCGCCGAAGACCGAACGCGTCGATCCGGAGCAGCTCGTCACGCTGGCCATGCCGACGCCGAACGGCCCGGTGCCGCTCGGCACGCTCGGCCACATGCGCTACGACCTGGAGTACGGCGTGATCTGGGAACGCGACCGTCAACCCACCATCACCGTGCAGTCGGACGTCACGGCCAACGCCCAGGGCATCGACGTGACGCATAGCGTCGACAAGGCCCTGAGCCAGATCCGCGCGACGCTGCCGGTCGGCTATCGGATCGAAATAGGCGGCTCGGTCGAGGAAAGCGGCAAAGGACAGACCTCGATCAATGCGCAGATGCCGATCATGATCGTCGCCGTGCTGGTGCTCCTGATGATCCAGTTGCAGAGCTTTGCACGCGTGCTGATGGTGGTGCTGACCGCGCCGCTCGGTCTGATCGGCGTGGTCGCCACGCTGCTGCTGTTCGGCCAGCCGTTCGGCTTCGTCGCCATGCTTGGGGTGATTGCCATGTTCGGCATCATCATGCGCAACTCGGTGATTCTGGTCGACCAGATCGAGCAGGACATCGCCGCCGGCCATAAACGCTTCGACGCTATCGTGGGTGCAACCGTGCGGCGTTTCCGGCCAATTACGCTGACGGCCGCTGCCGCCGTGCTGGCGCTGATTCCGCTGTTGCGCTCGAACTTCTTCGGGCCGATGGCGACCGCGCTGATGGGCGGCATCACGAGCGCCACCGTGCTCACGCTGTTCTATCTGCCCGCGCTGTATGCGGCCTCATTCAGGGTGCGCGGCGACGAACGCGAGCCGCCGGAAGCCGCGACGCATGCGGCGCACTCAGGAAACTGATCATGGCTAATCCTGTTTTCAAACGTGCTGGACCTGCCCGGGCGCTGATGCTGGGCAGCAGCGCCCTCACCCTGTCCCTCGCGGCGTGCTCGTTCGGACCGAACGGCAACCCGCCGGTCATGCCGCAACCGGCCCACTACGGCGCCGAGCCGCAGCCCACCGAAACCGTGCCCGCGCAGGGCGTGACCCAGCAGTTCGT
This sequence comes from Burkholderia sp. 4M9327F10, assembly GCF_005503145.1. Classification (GTDB taxonomy): domain Bacteria; phylum Pseudomonadota; class Gammaproteobacteria; order Burkholderiales; family Burkholderiaceae; genus Paraburkholderia. The sequence continues at coordinate 54,611 of NZ_SCNV01000047.1, forward strand.
GGTGGGCGCAAAGCCGGTGCCGACGTGGTGGCGTCTTTATCAATCGGACGACCTGAACGCGCTGGTCGATGAAGGTCTGCGCAACAGCCCCACGCTCGCCGCCACCGACAAGAGCCTGACGTCCGCGCGCGAGCAGTTGCGTGCACAGATCGGCAGTTCGATGCTGCCCACGATCGATGCCGTCGGCCAGGCCGCCCGCCAACGCGCGCTGGCGATTCCCGAAGAGGGGCCGAACACCTTCCTCTACAACACCTTCGTCGGTCAGTTGCAGGCGCAGTACACGATCGACCTGTTCGGCGCCTCACGGCTTGCCAATGCCGCGCTCGCGTCGCGCGTGAACGTGCAGGTCTATCAACTGGAGTCGGCGCGCCGTGCGCTGGCGGCCAATATCGTCACCGCGGCGATCACTTCGGCCGCGCTGCATGCGCAGGTCGACACCACCGAACGGCTTGTCACGCTGGCCAATGAAGACGCGCGCGACATGGCGCGGCGCTATGCACTCGGCGCGGTATCGCATGCCGACATGCTGAACGCGCAGCAGAGCGCGGCGTCGCTGTCGGCCAGCTTGCCGGGTTTGAAACAGCAGTGGACTACGACGCGGCATGCGCTCGCGGTGCTGCTCGGCCGTACGCCCGACGCCGCCCCAGCCGATCTCGATCTGGCTCAATTGCATGTGCCGGAGCAAGTGCCGGTGGTCGTGCCGTCGGAACTGCTGCGCGCGCGCCCGGACATCCAGGCTGCCGACGCTGCACTCAAGGCCGCGGCAGCGGACGTAGGCGTCGCGACGGCAAAGATGTACCCGAGCCTGTCGCTAACGGCTTCGATGGGCCAGGGCGGCTTTAGCTGGCCATCGGCCCTCTCCGGCGCCGGTGCGATCTGGGCGGTGGCCGGTTCGCTGTCGCAGCCGATCTTCCACGGTGGAGCATTGTTCGCACAGCGCAAGGCGGCGCAAGCCGCCTACGAGGCTGCCGTCGATCAATACAGGCAGACGGTGCTGACGGCGTTCCAGAATGTGGCCGATACGCTTGCCGAGCTCGAACACGACGCCCAGGCGCTCGATGCCGCGAACGTTGCGGCGCGCGCGGCGCAAGGGATTTCGGATGAGACTGCGGCGCGCTATGGGCTCGGCGCCGTGCCGGTATCGGCGGCGCGTTCGAGCGAGCAGCAGTTCCGCAATGCACGGCTCGATGAGATCCGTTATACGGGTGCGCGCCTGACCGATACGGCGGCGCTGTTTCAGGCGATGGGGACGCCGCCGGTGGATGAGGCGGCTGCCTCGGCGGCTAAGGGAACTGCGGGAACGGCGGGAACCGCAGGAGCCGCGCCCGGCTGAGCGCGGTGCACGGGCCAGGGCGCGCTCGCGCCCTGGCCCGCTGCTTCATCAATACATCACGGCTTGTTCGATTCGAACAGGTCCATGATCTGCTGCTTCTCGTTGGTCGTGACAGTTGGCGGCGTCATGCCCGCCGGACCGACACCGCCCACAGCGTCGCTCGCACCCGCGAGCGGATTGGCCGAATCGAGGCCGATGCTGGCGACGAAGCCATTGCCCGGCGTGACATCCTTGTAGAACAGTTCGCCGTCGACGCTCGTGACCGTATCCGGCATCGCGGGCTCGGCCTGCGGCACGCCACGCAATGCACGGCCCATGTAGTCGACCCAGATTGGCAACGCAAGCTGCGCGCCGAATTCACGGCTGCCCAGGCTCTTTGGCTGGTCGTAGCCCATCCACGCCACCGCCACCAGCGATTGCTGATAGCCGGCAAACCAGCCGTCCTTGGCGTCGTTCGTCGTCCCGGTCTTGCCCTGCAGGTCCGAACGCTTCAGCACGTTGGTGCCCGCGCCGGTGCCGGCCGTGGCCACCGAATGCAGCAAGCTGTTCATGATGTAGGCATTACGCGGATCGATCGAACGCGGCGCGTCGCGCCCCGCGGTGAGCGGCTGCGCCTTCGAAATCGGCTCGCCGCGCGCATCGGTCACTTCGGCGATCAGGTACGGATTGACGCGATAGCCGCCATTCGCGAACACCGAGTAGCCGGCCGCCGATTGCAACGGCGTGACGAGCCCCGCACCGAGCGCCATCGGCAGATACGGCGGCGTCTTGTCGGCGTCGAAGCCGAAACGTTGCGTGACGAAGTCCTGCGCGTACTTGGTGCCGATAAACGACAGAATGCGGATCGACACCAGGTTCTTCGACTTCTCCAGCGCGAGACGCATCGGCATCGGACCGTCCGGCTGGTCGTCGTCCTTCGGCTCCCACGCGTCGCCGCCCGGCGAGCTAGGCGGGAAATAGAGCGGCGCGTCGTTGATGATCGTCGCCGGTCCCAGGCCCTTGTCGAGCGCGGCCGAATAGATGAACGGCTTGAAACTCGAACCCGGCTGGCGCCATGCCTGGGTCACGTGATTGAACTTGTTCTTGTTGAAGTCGAAGCCGCCGATCAGCGCGCGAATCGCGCCGTCCTGCGGGGTCAACGAGACCAGCGCGCCCTCCACCTGCGGCAACTGCGTGATCTGCCAGTTGCCCTTGTCGTCGGCGACGAGGCGCACGATCGAACCCGGCTTGATGCGCTGCGCCGCCGCGGCGCGTGCGCTGAGTGCGGTCGCCACGAAGCGCAGGCCGTCGCCGTTGATGGTGGCCTGAGTGCCGTCGACGAACTGCGCCTGCACTTCCTTCGGGCTTGCCGCGGTCACCACGGCGGCGACGATCTCGCCGTTGTCCGGGTGATCGGTAAGCGCGTCGTCGATCGCCTGATCGCGATCGTCGCCAGGCGGCGGCAGTTCGACGTAGCCTTCCGGCCCGCGATAGCCGTGGCGGCGCTCATAGTCCATCACGCCCTTGCGCACCGCATGGTAGGCCGCGTCCTGATCCGCGGAGTCGATCGTGGTAATCACGTTCAGACCGCGCGTATAGGTCTCGTCCTTGTACTGCGCGTACATCATCTGGCGCACCATTTCCGCCACGTACTCGGCGTGCACGCTGTACTCGTTGCCGGGATTCTTGGTGTGAATCTCTTCCTTGACGGCGGCGTCGTACTGATCCTGGGTGATGTACTTCAGATCGAGCATGCGCTTGAGAATGTATTCCTGACGGATCTTCGCGCGCTTCGGATTGACCACCGGGTTATACGCCGACGGCGCCTTCGGCAAGCCAGCAAGCATCGCGCATTCGGCAAGCGACAGGTCCTTCAGGTCCTTGCCGAAGTACACGCGCGCCGCAGCCGAAAAACCATAGGCGCGCTCGCCCAGATAAATCTGGTTCATGTACAGCTCGAGGATCTGGTCCTTGCTCAGCGCGCTCTCGATCTTGTATGCAAGCAGCATTTCATAGATCTTGCGCGTGTAGGTCTTCTCGCTCGAGAGGAAGAAGTTACGCGCCACCTGCATGGTGATCGTACTCGCGCCCTGCGAGGCGCCGCCATGCAGCAGGTCGGCCGAGCCGGCGCGCAGGATGCCGACGAAGTCGACGCCGCCGTGCTCGTAGAAGCGATAGTCCTCGATCGCCAGCACCGCCTTCTTCATCTGGTCTGGAATGTCCGCGAAGCGCACGAGGTTGCGCCGCTCTTCGCCGAACTCGCCGATCAGCACGTGGTCCGCGGTATAGACACGCAGCGGCACTTTCGGACGGTAGTCGGTCAGCGCATCGAGCGACGGCAGTTGCGGCCCCATCACCACGAGCGCATAGCCGAGAATCAGCGCGCCAACGACCAGCATGGTCGCCACGAGGCCAACGAAGGTCAGCGCGATGCGCGTGCCGAGCGAGCGGCGGCGCGGTTGGTCGCGTGCGCCATCGTTGCGTCCTGGGTTGCCGTGGTAGGGATCCCGGTCTGCACCACCCGGAGAATTTGAGGATTGCGGTCGTTTGATGATTGGCATGACTCGAATAGTTGACGCATGACGACGCGCCTCTTGACGGACGGCAACCACTGCCGCACGGCCCAATGCCCCCGGCTGGCCATACGGCGCGCGCCCGGATAGATCAGGCCCGAAAAGGGGGGCCTCGCGCAACGTAACAGCGCATTTTAAAGAAATCGGACGCGGCCCAAGGCGATTTTTTTGTAAGAATTCCCTTCGGCATGCCGCCCCGGGCACGTGACCCATGCCGCCATGCAGTGGCGCGGAGAGAGTGGCGTTGGCTCACGTGTCCGGGTTTCGAATTCCGATTATGGCTCGCGCGCCGTCCCCCCCGTAAGATCATTCGCTTTCAATTTGAAAGGAGGGCGAATCATGCCTTTTCCACCCGGATTCAGGATGTTGCCGGTCCTGGTTGTTGTGATGTGCGGCATTGCGGCGCTGTTCACCCGCAGGCGGGATCCGCTTGTGGAGCGGCGCCGCTCGATGCTCGTGGTGCTCGGTGCGTGGATCATGATCTTTGCCATGCTCGTGCTGGTCGCGGCCGCCTTGTGCGGCTGACACTTTCCATCTTCGCCGAAAACGATCCAACCCTTTGATGTCACGGGATTTTCATGCACCGCCCGTTTCGCATCGAAGCAACTCGCCTTATGATGGTCTGGTCGCGCGGGGAAAGCGCGGCCGCGCGCAAAATCAGCCGTTCGAAGCCAACAAATACGCGAGCAGATCATGAACAAGCCCAGCGAACGCATCGTCGTATTCGTCACACCTGCCCAGAAACGCGCCATTGCCGCCAGTGCAGAGGAGCTCGGCATCAGTGTCAGCGAGCTGATGCGGCGCGCGGTGCTGAGCTTCGGTGCGACCAGCGAACAGGTGAAGGCGGCGAGCATCGTCGACAGGCTGCGCGCGCCGCGCGAACCGGACGCGCTCAACGAAGCGCTGCAGCGGGTCGCACGCGGCACCCGCCACGCGCGCGCCGCCCAACCCACCGTACTGAGGACGAACGGCGCCGCGGCAGCGCCGAACGCTCCTGACACATCCGACACACCGCAGGCGAACGACGCCCCCTTGCTGCCCGCCGACGTGCTCGCCGCGCTGGTGCGCACGCCCGAAGAAGAACAGGCGCTGGCGGAAGCCGAAGCGGTGGCGCGCGTCGCCGCGGCCAAGGCAGCCTCGATCACCTCGCCACACGAAGCCCCGGCGCACGCGGAGCCTGCCGTGCAGCCCCCTGCCGCGCTAGCGCCGCGCCGGCGTGTGCGCATCGAAACCACACGCGACGAAGACGATCCACGCAACGACCCAACCGCTGAAGACGGCCGTTTCGCCTGAAGCGCGACGCAATTTGCTGCGCGCTTTACAAACCTTGAAATATTCCTCTAGCGGATGGCGGCAAGCGCCGTTCAAAATCCGCTTCAAACGCACCTTTGAGACGATTTTAAGAGATCTCGTGGTGTAATATCCGCCAGCCGTTGAGCCCGCCTGGCGTGTCCTTTTGCGCATACTTTCCAGCCTGAGCCGCGCGGCAGTCGAACAATTTACGATGCCGCTATTGCAATTCGCGCTCGTGCCCCGACTTCCGCAGCGGTTGCCCGCGCAATACTGCGCACGGCAGCGTAAACTGGTTGTGATAAAGGTTTGAACGCGCCAGGTACTCAGCGCCGATTTCATTCTACGGAGGTATTCATGTCGCTAATTGACAGCATCTCGCGCACGCTTAAAGGTCTTCTGAACGACGCTGCCGATTCCGTGCAGGATCCGTCGCGCGACTCGCGTCAGATCGTGCGCGAACTCGACGACAGCATCGCCAAGGCCGAGAACTCGCTGATCGAGATTCAGGCGCAGGTGGCCACTCAGCAAAGCAAGCGTGACGTTGCCGCCGACAAGGCGAAGAAATACGAAGACGGTGCGAAACGCGCGCTGCAGTCGGGCGACGAAGCGCTCGCCCGCGAAGCGCTCGGCGCCCAGGCTACCGCCGAAGCGGAGCGCGATTCGCTCGCCAAGGAACTCGCCACCCTCGAGCCGTCGGTGGACCACCTGAAGAGCCAGATCGACGAGATGCGCGGCCGCCGCAACGACCTCAACGCACGCTCGAACATCCTGCAGGCCAAGCAGCAGATTGCCGAGGCCAAGGACGTCGCAGCAACGGCGCTCGGTGGTATCGGCGGGCGCAATCTGTCCGACGACTTCCAGAAGCTCGAAGACAAGGTGGCGTTGTCCAATGCGCGCTCCGACGCGCGCCTGAATTCCGCTGACGTCAAAAGCGGCAAGGCGCTCGACGACAAGCTGGCGGATCTGAATCGCGGCCCGTCGGTCGAAGATCGTCTCGAAGCGTTGAAGAAGCAGTTGAACACGCCGGCCCAGTAAGGCGGCGTGAGGCAGTGCAGCGGATGTGACGCAGCGCCGGCAATCGTGCGGCGCTGCGTGTCACACCGGAGAATCGATTGACATGGAGACGGGCGTAAAGCCGCCCGGTCCGACACATGAAAAAATTTCTCGCAGCCACGTTCGCGTCGCTGATGCTGATCTCCACCGCCGCGTTCGCTGTGCCGAGCGCGCAGCAGATCGAATCGGCGATGGCGCAGGGCAACTGGCAACAGGCCGACGCCGGCTTGACCGAAGTGCTGCAGGCGCATCCGGACAACGCGCGCGCGCACTATCTGTACGCGCAGGTACTCGATCGCGAAGGCCGCAGCGGCGATGCGCTTGCGCAAATCCAGCAGGCCAAGACACTCGATCCGCAAATCCGCTTTACCGACCCGACGCGCTTCGCGCAGACCGAAGCCCGCATCCGCCGCGACGCGCAACGCAGTGGCGCGGCAACGGGCCAGACCGGCAATGCGTTTGCGCAACAGAACGCCATGGTGCAGCAGGCCGCGCCGCAGGTGCCGCAACGGCATGGTCCGTCCATGGGCATGTGGATCGGCATCATTGTGCTGATCGGTGCAATTGCGCTGGTGTTGCGCTGGACGCTGCGCCGCGCCCGTACCCAGGACGACTCGCGCGCCGACGACGATCGCCGCGTCCAGTTGAAGCGGGCCACCGACCTGCTGAACGCAGTGCGTTCGCTGAAGCTCGACGTGAGGCTCTCCACCGCGGTGGGACACGAGGCGCTGGAGAAGGAAGTCGAAAGCACGGAAGAGCAGTTGCGCGGCGTCGTCGAAACGCTGTCCAACGGCAAGAATCCGCTGCCGCCGTATCAGCTCGACGAACTGGAACAACGCGTCGCCAGCCTGAAGGCGCGTGCGGAGGGCCGCCCCGATCCGTACGCGGCCGCTCCAGCCGGCTCCGGTGACTCGGCCTACGCACGCGAAGCGGAACGCTTCGGCAATCCGCCGCAAGCACCCTATCCGTATCCGCCGCAGCAACAGCCGCAGGTCATCGTGCAGCAAGGCGGTGGTGGCTTCGGCAGCGGCATGGGCGGTCTGCTGACCGGCGTGCTGCTCGGCGAAGCGCTCAACTCGGGCCGTGAGCGCGAAGTGATCGTCGACGATGAAACGCGCCGCCGCAGGGACGAGAACAACAACGGCAACGACGGCGGCCTCGATTTCGGCCAGGGGTCGAACAACTGGGACGACGGCAGCGGCGGTGGCGGCGTCGACATGGGCAACGACGACTCGGGCGGCTGGAGCGATACCTGATTGTCGGGGGCGCTGCCGCGAGGTGGCGCCGCCGGTGCAAACAGCCGAGGCTATGCTGAAGACAGGCTCCGTTATGGAGCCTGTTTTTTTATGGGCTCGTCAGGTCGCGTCTCGCACTAACGGCGGCCTACCGGCGGGCTAGCTGCGGCAATGCCTTCGCGCACTGTCTGCAATGCGCCGGGGTCACTCACGCGTCGCTCAAGCGCTCGCCGAAGCCGGCTGCTGACGCGAGTCCATGACTGTCGCACCGGCAAACAGCCTGACGATAAAGCGCTCCGCATAACCGATCAGCGCCTCGCGATGCCCTGCCACGCCGATGTATTCATGCGACAGATGGAACAGTTGCAGCACGATCTGCGTGCAGATCTCGTCCACGGTCGAGCGTGCGAGGGTTGGCATCAGATCGAGTTGCACGATGTCATCGGCCATCTCGACCGACACCTCCTGCAGGTTCGCCCGAACCGCCTCGCGCAGCGCCGCTGAGGTGCCGTGATACTCCGCGAGAGCGCTCAAAAACGCCTCGCGGTTGTCGAGCGCAAACGCAAAGAACGCCGCGCAGGCACGGCGCGGCACGCTCAGCGGCTCGTCGTGCGCGGCCAGCCAGCGCTCGCGGCGCAGCATCGGCCGCAACCGCCGGCTAACCGATTCGACGGCTTCGCGGGCGAGATCGTCAAGCGTGTCGAAATGCCGGTAAAAGGTGTTTGGGTTCAGGCCGGCCTCGCGCGCCACTTCGCGCAGGCCGAGCGTCGCAAAACTGCGCCCGCCGGCGGTCAGACGCAAGGCCGCCTCGATGAGCCGGCGCTTGCCGGGCGCGAAATCAACATCAGGATCGGGTTCGAGTTCGGGTGTGGATTCCATGGGCTTCACAGACACAGTGCGCAACACGCCGCTAACCACTGCACTGTAAACGATCTTGACTCGAGGTGCACACTTGTCTACTCTGCGCGTTACGGCGTAGACAAGTGTAGACATCAGACCCGATATCCCTGTTCGATATCGCGCCGGGCACCGGCGTGGCGTCTATTGCCGCCCGCTGCTGCCATCTGAAGCGACCACTTGATCTTGCCACCTGAAACCCGTCCATCAAACCGTCTTGATCCGGAGTCCCTTGCCCATGTCGTCCCCCTCGCCCGCTACGCCACGCATTGCCATCGTCGGGAGCGGCTTTTCCGGCATCGGCATGGCAATCCGGCTCAGGCAGATGGGCCTCGAATCGTTCACGATTTACGAGGCGGCGGGCGAAATTGGCGGCACGTGGCGGGACAACACCTATCCCGGCGCGGCCTGCGACGTGCCCTCGCATCTATATTCGTTCTCGTTCGAGCCGAATCCCGGCTGGACGCGCGCCTACGGCCCGCAGGCTGAAATCTTCGCCTATCTGAAGCACTGTATCCGCAAGTACGGACTCGAACGCTTCGTGCGCTGCCATGCACGCATGAAAGCGGCACGCTTCGACGAGGCGCGCCAGGTGTGGCAACTCGAAATCGAGCATGGAGATAAAGCGCACCCGGCCCATGCCTCACCACTCTCAAGCGAGACGGTTGAAGCCGATATCGTCATCGCCGCGAGCGGCCCGCTGTCACGCCCGGCCCTGCCGCAGATCGCAGGGCTCGAACGCTTTGCAGGCAAGCTGTTCCACTCGGCGCGCTGGGACCATGACTACCCGCTCGAAGGCAAGCGCGTCGCGGTGATCGGCACCGGGGCGAGCGCCATCCAGTTCGTGCCAAAGATCCAGCCGCGTGTCGCACAGCTCACGCTGTTCCAGCGCACGGCGCCATGGATCATGCCGAGACCTGACAAACCGGTGAGCGCGAGAGCGCAATGGTGCTTCAAACACCTGCCGTTCACGCAGCGCCTCGTGCGCAACGCGATCTACTGGCAACTTGAATCGCGCGCCATTGGCTTTGTCGTCAATCCGAAGCTGACGAAGTACCCGATGAAGTTCGCCCTGAGCTATCTGGAGCGGCGCGTCAAGGACCCGGCACTGCGCGCGAGGCTGACGCCGAACTACCGGCTCGGCTGCAAGCGTGTCCTGCTTTCGAGCGACTACTATCCGGCGCTCGGCCAGCCGAACGTGGAGGTGGTGACGAACGCGATTCGCGAGATCGTCGCCGATGGCGTCGTCACCGAAGATGGCGTGCATCATGCCGCCGACGCCATCATCTGCGGCACCGGCTTCCAGGTCAACGATGTCGGCGCGCCGTTCGACGTCACCGGCATAGGTGGCGCGGACCTCGGCGCGCAGTGGCTGCGCGATGGCCCCGAAGCGTATCTCGGCACCAGCGTCGCCGGCTTCCCGAATTTTTTCATGATCATAGGACCGAACACCGGCCTCGGTCACAACTCGATGATCTACATGATCGAGTCGCAGGTCCAGTACATCGCCGCGTGCCTGCGCGAACTGGAGCGGCGCGGCGCCCGCACCATGAACCTGCGGCCCGACGTGCAGCAGGCTTTCAACGAGCGCCTGCAACAGGACATGCAGCACTCGGTATGGATGAGCGGCTGCCATAGCTGGTATCAGACGAAGAGCGGCAAGGTCACCGCGATCTGGCCGGGCTTCACCTTCAGCTTCCGCAAGCGCACCCGCCGGGTGCGCGCCGACGAATACCGCTTCGCGCGCTGAGTTGGGTGGCGAAGCACCTGCGCTTTACGACTTGAACAATCAGGGAGACAGGCATGGCTGGCATCGACACCACTCAAACCGCACACAGCACCCCGCTGCCCCGGCGCCCGCTCGCCGCGCGTCTTGGCATCACCAGCGTGCCGCGCGACGTGCTGAGGCGGCGCTACACGCAGCGCGGCTCGAAGTTCGTCAACATCATGGGCGCGCATGTCCACTACGTCGAGGAAGGCAGCGGCGAGCCGCTGGTGATGATTCACGGCTTCGCGTCGTCGCTGCACACCTGGGACGGCGTGTGCGCGGAACTCGCGCGCAGCTACCGCGTGATCCGTCTCGACCTGCCGCCGTTCGGCGTGACGGGGCCGCTGCGCAACGCCGCGGGCGCAATCGAGACGATGGACATGCCGACCTACCGGCGCTTTATCGACACGTTCATGCAGGTGCTCGGCATCCACCGTGCGACGCTGATCGGCAACTCGCTCGGCGGCCTGATCTCGTGGGACTACGCGGCACGGCATCGCGATGCGGTCGAGCGGCTGGTGCTGATCGATTCGGCCGGCTTTCCGATGAAGCTGCCGATCTACATTGGCCTCTTCAACAGCGCCCTGGTACGCATGAGCGCACCGTGGTGGCTGCCCGAGCCCATCATCAAAAGCGCGGTGCGCAACGTGTACGGCGACGCGCGCAGGCTGGCCGCGCCGGTACTGCGGCGCTATATCGAGTTCTTCCATGGCGAAGGCACGCGCACGGCCATCGGCAAGATGGTGCCGACGCTCGATTTCGCCGATCTCGACACCGGCGTGCTGAGGACACTCGACGTGCCGACGCTGGTGTTGTGGGGCGCGAAGGACCGCTGGATTCCGCCTGCGCACGCGGCGGAGTTCGCGCAGCGCATTCCGGGTGCGCAGTCAGTGATGTACCCGGGGCTGGGCCATATTCCGATGGAGGAAGACCCCGCGCGAGTGCTGGACGACTTACGGACCTTTCTCGCGACGGACGCGAAAGATACGGTAAGTTTAAAGCCCGTCACAGCGTAAGGGCTATGCGACGGCGCGCCTGCCTGGGGCGGGCGCGCTCAGCCCCCTCCCCCCAGCAGACGCAACAGATCCCACAGAAACTTGCACGCCAGCACAATCAGCTCCCACAACTGGTAGAGCTGCTGCCAGCCTGCGGCGTACGCAAAGGCTTGAATCATATTCTGTCGGACGATAAACAAAGGCGGTATGGACGAAAGCGCCGGTCCGCACGGAGAAGCCGGCGCGAGGACCTCCATCATATCGACCTCGGGATACCCCGTATCAAGTCGTGAGCCGGCGTGCCGTCATTGAAGGGAGAAGACGCGGCATCCGTCCTGGGTGACCGTGCGGATACGCGCCATCAAGGAGAGACTCATGACGCGCTTTAGTTTTCGCCGGGCGGGCCGGGCGCCGTCGATTGTGGGCGACATTGCGGCACAGGCTGGCAAGCTGGGCATTGAGATATGCGACGTCTCGGGCCACGTCGAGGAGGTCGCGGCACGGGTGCAGCACCAGGCGCAGGTATGCCGCTCGCTGCGCGAGACCGCAGCCCAGACGATGGACGGCAATCGCCGGATAGCAAGCGCCGCACGCGGGATGCGCGACGTCACCACCGAAGTGGCGAGCGGCGTGCAGGAATCGCAGCAGACGCTGGAGGCATCGCTCGCGGACATTCACGGCCTGGTCGAAGGCGTGACGGTGATCGAGAGCCACATAGGCGCGCTGCGGGCCGCGCTCGCGCACGTGAGCCGCGTCTCCGAGGAAATCTCGCTGATTGCGCGGCAGACCCATCTGCTGGCGCTGAACGCGGCGATCGAAGCCGCGCGCGCCGGCGACTCCGGCAAGAGCTTCGCGGTGGTGGCGGCGGAAGTAAAGAACCTGTCGGCGAAAACGGCACAGGCGACGGGACAGATCGAAACCACGCTGGCGCAACTAACCCAGCAGACGGAACAGCTCACGAGCGAGGGCTCGGAGAACACGGCGCGAGCGCACCGGGTGCGTGAAGGCACTCGCAGGATTGGCGAGGTGGTGCATTCGACGGGTGAAGCGATCACGCAATTGAACGCCGAGGCGGGACAGATTGCGACGCTGACGGGCGAGATCGAGAGCCAGTGCACGGGCTTGGAAGCGCAGGTGCTGGAGATGGCGAGCGGCGTGGAGGATTCGAGCGAAAACTTCGTGCAGGCGAAGAACCGGCTCGGCAATTTGCTGGGGGTATCGGAGACGCTGATCGAGTTGACGGCGGCCACGGGCGCCGAGACGACGGACACGCGCTTTATCGAGGCCGTGCAGGAGACGGCGGCGAAGATCGGCAAGCTGTTCGAGCGCGCGCTGGCGAGCGGCGAGTTGAGCCAGGCGGACTTGTTCGACCAGACGTATGTACCGGTTCCGGGGACGAATCCGCCACAGTTCATGACGCGGTTTACTGCGTTTACCGACCGGGTATTGCCTGCTGTGCAGGAGCCTTTGCTCGGGCTCGATCCGCGGGTCGCGTTTTGCGCCGCGGTCGATGTGCGGGGGTATTTGCCTACCCATAACAAGAAGTTTTCTCAACCGCAGCGCGACGATCCGGTCTGGAATGCGGCGAATTGCCGGAACCGGCGGGTGTTCGATGATCGGACTGGGTTGGCTGCTGCGAGCCATACGAAGCCTTTCTTGTTGCAGACTTATCGGCGCGATATGGGGGGTGGTCAGTTTGTTTTGATGAAGGATGCGTCTGCGCCGGTTTTTGTTGGGGGCAGGCATTGGGGTGGGGTTCGGATTGGGTATAAGGTTTGAGGTTTTTGCCTGCTCGGCGGTTTTGGGGCTGTTTGCCTGCGGCGGCTTGTTGTTTGGTTGGTGTTCTTGGGGTGTTGGCCTTTCCTTGTTTTGTTATCGGTCTATTTGCGTTGCCCCTGTGCGGGGCGGCACCTACTTTTCTTTGCCGCCGCAAAGAAAAGTAGGCAAAAGAAAGCGGGCTGCAACCGCCAGCCCGTAGTGAGCCATCTAGGTCCGCCAC